>NZ_JBLYIE010000022.1:0-62460 GCF_048537125.1 Paenarthrobacter sp. PPS72
AACGGAGTTCTAGACAAACCCCATCTTTCCCGATCCGACAGGCATTCTCTGTTTAAAACGCCGCTACAACCTCAACCCGACCGGTGGATCGAGGCTAAGTGCCGGTCGACTGGCTGCCCCCAGCCTGGATTTAGTGCAGCAGTGGAAGGAGTTGCTCCGATAACAGCACTGTCCCCAGCCCGATCATGATGATCCCGCTGACCAGCGTCACCACCCGGGCGGCACCGGGCCGGGAGGCCAGCAGCGTCCTGGAAGTCAACGCGACCGCGGTGTAGACCACGCCGGCGAGGATCACGAAGGTCAGGCCAAGCAAGCCTGACTGGACCGGAACAGGCAGTGCTGCCTCGGGGCTGACGAACTGCGGCACCAGCGCAACGAAGAAGAGCAATCCCTTCGGATTGATGCCGCTGGTGCCCATGCCCTGAAGGAAGGTGCGGAGCTGGTTTCCGGACTGCACGACGCCGCCTTCCGCACTGAAGCTCGCGCCTCGCCATGAGCGGAGGGTTGAGATGCCGAGCCACAGCAAGTAACCGGCGCCGGCGATGGTCAACCACCCCAAGAGTCCCGGGACGCCGGCGAGCAACGCGGCCAGACCGGCTGCCATCAGCACGGTATGGATGACATATCCGCTGCAGAGTCCGGCAACGGCAGGGACAAAACTGCGTTGGCGCAGGCCGGCGGAGATCGAGTAGGCTCAGTCGACGCCAGGGGTGCACGCCAAGCTGACGGCCACGAGAATGAAGGCGAGGAACAGCTGCGGATTCACGATCTCTCCAGAGTTAGTTGGTAGGAAAACTCTAGGGAAAAGTCCCCCATAAGTGTTCCCTGATTTCGCTCTGGAATCGCATTCGGGGGTAAGATTATTGCGTGATTGACGGGATCGACAAGACTATTTTGCGCCACCTCCAACAGGATGGGCGGATGACGGCCACGGCGCTCGCTTCCAAGGTCGGTTTGACGGTGGCTCCGTGCCACCGCCGGCTACGTGATCTGGAGTCATCGGGGGTGATTCGGGGTTACCGTGCCGACATTGACCCCGCGGCGGTGGGGCTGGGCTTCGAAGCCATTGTGTTCGTCACCCTCAAGCAGGTGGAACGCACCATCATGGCCGAGTTTGAGGAGCGCGTAACAGCGAGCCCGAACATCGTTGAGGCCCAACGGCTCTTCGGTTCTCCGGACTACCTGCTGAAGGTCATTGCCGCCGACCTGCCTGCCTATCAGCGCTTTTACGACGACGAACTGGCGGCTCTTCCCGCGGTGGAACGGCTGACGTCAACGCTGGTGATGAAGAACCTGAAGACCAACATCGGGCCGTCAGTCTGAAGCGTCCGTGAAGGCAGGGTCAGCTCGTGGGCCTTACGTGGACGATGATGACCTGGGAATCCTTGGAACCGTCGAAGCGAAGATCGTAGTTCACTTCCAGCCCGGTGCTGGTCCCCGAGGTGAGGGAGTAGTCGCTCTTGAAGTCCGGATCCTGTCCGGCAGAAGAAATCCAACGTTCGGCATCGTCGGAATCGATGCCGTAGTTGTCCACACCATCACGGATAAGAGTGGTGAACTCCTCCCGCGAACCGGCGGTGAGGAAGTAGGTGACCTCGGTGAAATCGGGCCTCGCAGCTGTGGTCTTGAAACGGATGCGGTCCGTTTGGGCGCTGATCTCTCCGCCGGGACCGACAATCGTCAGGTTGATCTTGCCGGACTCCTGCGTGTTGATCTCAGGACCGTAGCTGTCGCCGGAAACTCGGACAGCGGATTTCTGCAGTGAACCGCTGCTCATGTCCAACTTTGCCTGCTTGTCCGTCCTGATCCGGTCAACACCTGCGGCGTCTAGGGTGGAAAATTCCGAGGTGATCACTGTGCTCCCTTGGGAAGATGGGGACGTTTCTGACGACTGGGACTGTGGAAAGGTTCCCGGCACCTGGCATGCCGTGGTGCCTAGAATTCCGAGCGCCACAATTACCGGGACTGCGAGCTTCAGGAACCCGGGGGCCGGACGGAACGCAGGCAGGCTCATTGGTGGACCTCCGCGTCGAAGCCATCAAGGAAGCGGTCCATGATGCCGGGAATATTGTTGGTGGGCCGATACTGCTCAACGCGGTCGTTGAAGTCCGAGCCCACGATGTCCCTGGCCTGCTGGGGATCGTTGGCCAGCAGGTCCTGGTAAGCCGGGAGGGTGTCTTGCTGGATCAGGGCCCAGCGCTGGTCGGCATCGGCGATATTGCCGTCCGGGAACCCGGTGGTGAAGTCCGTGCGGAATTGCGTCGGGTTGTCCCAGTTGGTGAAGGGAAGGTTCTCCGGCCCCGGGCTTTCCACACTGAACTCGTAAGGGAAGACTTCGGGGTAGCTCTTGGCACCTGGAATGGATGGCTCACCGGCCAAGGTCACCATGTACGTTACGGCCTCGCCGCCGGGGTGGTTGCGCATGTCGGTGTAGTCATCGGCGATGACTTCGTTCTGCTCCCGGTACAGCAGGGCGGTGTTTCCCTCCTGGACCTGTTCCGGGTCCCCGGAATCGATCTGGGCCCAGGCCTCGGCCGTGCCGGGGTCGATGGCGCCGGAGTCCCGGAGCCGGTTGATCTCCTCAAGGCCACCATTCATGTACGCCTGGTGCTGGCGGGCCTGGTCCAGGAAAATCTCTTTGTTCATGTCCAACATGGACGTCTCGTAGAACTCGATTTCGGCGTCACTCATACCGGCCAGTTGCTCGATCTGGTCCAACACGGGCAGTGGGATGTCTGAGGCAGGATTGTCCGCTATTTGCTGGGCCAGATCGCGGAGCATGGCCATATCTTTGAAGCCTCCGGCGAAGGAGGGCCCAATCATGTTTGCCATGCCGGCCCATTGAAGATCCGGGTTGGCCAGGAAGGCCTGCCCGTAAAAGTCGTAGACCTTTTTGATGGTTTCCCAGTTGTACTCCGTGCCTTTGCTGGTGTCCCAGGTGGAGGGATCGATGCCCATCCGGGACATGGCCTGCTGGTTCCAGTAATCACTGAGGAATTGGGAGTATTCGGGTGACTTCTTGTCGATTAGCCCCGAATCGGCGGCCGCATCCATGGCGGCTTTTGCTGCCTCAGGATGTTCCAGCGCCCATTTCTTGAATTCGTTGCTACGGAGGTACCCGGCCCGTTCCTCAGGCGTCATGCCGTTCAGCAGGTCCGTTAATTCCTGTCCGTTCCCCCCGGATGAGCCTGGCCCGCCGCTTCCGGCTCCGCCGGATCCCCCGGTGCTGGCAGCGTCCTGTTCCTGGGCGTTCTTCAACAGGCTCTGCGACGCGGCGTTGATGCCGGACGCTGCGCTCTGGAGGGCCCGCAGGTGCGAGCCGTTCCACTCATGACGGAAGCGGTCGCCGTCGTTCCCTCGCCAAGGACTGTTGGTAATGGCGCCTGACAACTGTTGTCCCAGCTCGTTGAGCCGGTCCGCGCTGCGGGCCAGTTCCTTGGCCAACTGCCGCAACTGTGCGACGTCTGCGCCGTAGAAATTGCCCGCCACCATGCCCCCAGGATTGTCTGCCGTTGATCTGCCCCCATCCTAAGCTGGCCCGCGTCAGGGGCACATGGGCACAACTGCCCTATGTGGACAACGGCCTGTGACCAGCTACTCCGCGAGCAGGCCGGTTGTCCGATAGGGAATGACTTCCCGGAGGAACATGCTGGTGGATGTGCGGACGATCCCGGGGCACAGGCGAATCTCCTCGGACACGCGGTAGAGGTCGTCCGGGCTCTTGGCCACCACCCTGATGATGAGGTCGGTATCACCCGCCGGTGCGTGGCATTCAAGGACCTCGGGGATGTTCCGGAGGGCAGCAATGGCTTCATTCAGATGACTCTGGTCGAGTTCGGCGCTGACTGCGGCGGCAACACCGCGCCCAAGTGCCGAGGGCAGCACGCGGCTGCTGTTCGGGCGCAGGGCCCCGGCGGCCGTCATTCGCTCCAAGCGGGACTGCACAGTTCCGCGCGCCAGATGGAGCTTCTGTGCCAACACCATGATGGGCACGCGGGGATCTTCATCCAGCGCGGCAAGGATCCGCCGGTCTGTGGCGTCAAGTTCCTGCAAAGTGACCACTTCCTGTCCAAGTTTTCCTTGCAGACTGGTCAGATCGACCATTCCTTTTACTGTCCGTTGCACCAACTGTATGCGTACTGCTCAAATGGTGACAACGAAGCAGGGCGAGGCTACCGCCGGACCCCGCAGGCACCAGGCACCCGGAACACCACCCGGACCCCTGCATAGGTTTCCCGCAAGGAAGCAGCCGCTGATTGACTCTTGTTCACAGCATTGTCATTCTGCACTAGCCCGTTCGTGCGGGCAGCACAGTAAGAGCCCCTGAGCCACCGGATCGTTGCGGTAGCTGAGGGGCTCTTGCGTTGCCGGCTCGTCGCCGCCGCCCCGGCTCGTCGCCGCCTCCCCGGCTCGTCGCCGCCTCTGAGGTGCGGCCTCCGCAGCGCAGCGTGACGCAGCCCGTCGCGGCGGACCCGCATAGGCTTGGACCATGACTTCCGCTGGCCGTTTCGCCCCGAGCCCTTCCGGTGAACTGCACGTCGGCAACTTGCGCACCGCCATATTGGCCTGGTTGTTCGCGAAGTCGAGCGCGAGGAATTTCCTGTTGCGCGTGGAGGACCTGGACCGTGCCCGTTCCGGAGCCGAGGCGGAGCAGCTCCGCGACCTGCAGGCAATCGGCGTCAGCTGGGACGCCGCCGTCGTCCGCCAGACTGAACGCGCCGCGCTGTATGACGAAGCCATAAGTCACCTGGCCGCCGACGGCCGGACGTACGAATGCTTCTGCACACGCCGGGAAATTCAGGAGGCCCCGACAGCCCCGCATGCGCCCCAGGGCGCATATCCAGGGACGTGCCGGCGCCTTTCCCGCGCCGAACGAGAAATCCGGCGGGCGTCACGTCCAGCCTCAATCCGCCTGCGTTCGGACGTTTCGGAGTGGGCTGTTGAGGACCAGTTACACGGCAAATATGCAGGTGTGGTGGATGACTTTGTGCTGCGTCGAAATGACGGGGTGACGGCCTATAACCTGGCCGTCGTAGTAGACGACGCTGCCCAGGGAATCGACCAGGTGGTGCGCGGCGACGACCTCCTTCCGTCCACCCCGCGGCAGGCCTACCTGGCCACGCTGCTGGGCCTTGCGATCCCTGAATATGCGCACGTTCCGCTGGTGGTTAACCACGACGGCGCCAGGCTGGCAAAGCGGGACGGCGCCGTCACGCTGGGCGACCTTGCCGCCGTCGGAATTCCCCCGCAGCGGGTGCGGGACCTGATACTCGAATCCCTGGGGCTGCCTGCCGGGACCTTGGAAGATGTGCTGCCCCATTTCCACCCTGACGGCCTTCCAAAGGAACCATGGGTGTGGATAACGCCACGGCACTGAGCGTCCCAACGCATAGGCTGTCTGGATGCATTCACAGGTGATCGCCCCAGGTTTTGAGTCCGTCGCCGAGCTCTTCGGCCGTTTCCTCGACCAGGATCCGGACTATTCGCGGCCTACCATCGTGGCGTCAAGGTGCTGGACCTCAGCGGCGGACCACACATTCGCCCGGATTCGGTGACCGGCGTATTTTCATGTTCCAAGGGCATGGCGGGCCTGGTGATGGCCCTGCTTGTTCAAGACGGCATGCTCGACCTTGACGCTGAGGTGGTCAAGTACTGGCCGGAATTCGGCATAGAGGGCAAGGGCTCCATCACGGTAGCCCAGCTCCTGTCCCACCAGGCCGGTCTTCTGGGCGTGGAAGGCGGGTTGTCGCTCGAGGAAGTCAATAACTCAGAGCTCGCCGCGGCAAAGCTCGCTCAACTGGCACCGCTGTGGAAGCCGGGCGCTGCCTTCGGATATCACGCGTTGACCATAGCCATCTTCATGGAAGAGTTGTGCCGGCGCATCACCGGCTCCACGTTGCAGGAAGTTTTTGAAAGACGGATCAGGGCGGTGACAGGAGCCCACTTCTATCTCGGGCTGCCCCAGGAGGAAGAAGCCCGATTCGCGCCATTCCGTTGGACAGCCGACCCGTCGTGGCCATGGGTGGACCCGGCAAGCCATTTCGGCTTGGCGGCAAACTCTGCCGTGGGCGACATCCTGGATCTTCCGAACATCCGGGAAGTACGGGCCGCGGGGCTGAGCTCGGTGGCCGGCGTGGCCAGCGCGGAAGGCATGGCCAGGATTTACGCCGCCGCCCTGACCGGCGTGGTGGGCGAAGGGGCGGCTGGAGCGTCCGGTGACCGGGCCGGCGTCGTGCCTCTCCTGACCGAGGAGACCATCCGAAAGGTATCGGCGGAACAGGTGTTCGGGATCGACCGGGTCTTCGGCGAAACCGGCTGCTTTGGCACGGTGTTCATGAAGTCCCATGCCCGGATGCCGTTCGGCAGTTACCGCGCGTTCGGGCACGACGGCGCCAGCGCCTCTTTGGGGTTCGCGGACCCTGTGTATGACCTCGGCTTTGGGTACGTGCCGCAGCAGGCGGAGCCCGGGGGAGTGGGCTGCCGGAACTTCAAGTTGAGCTCGGCGGTGCGTGAAGCCGTTGACGGGTTGGCCGCCTAGCTGCGCTGGGTGGGCTGGTCGCGCTGCGCGGCCTAGCTGCGCTGGGCGGGCTGCATGGACTGCGCGGCCGGGACTCCGGCTGCCATCCCGGCCCACAGGGTGTCGGTGGTCGCGAGCGCTACATCGTCCACCGATGCTCCATCCAGGTGCTTGCCCGCGGCAAGGAGGGCCGCCCCATGAAGGCTCACGAAGCAGACCATGGCCAGTGTTTCGGGGTCGCCTGCGGCCAGAACGCCGGCCTCCTGTGCCTCAATAATCATGGCCTGGGCAACACGAATTCCTTCCCCGCCGGTGTTCCGCAGCTCGGTGCTGGAATCCGGGTGGTGCTTGGTGGAGTACATCACCGTCAGGAGGGCCGGGTGCGCGACGGCGAAGTCGACATAGGCCTTTCCGATACGAACGAAGCGGCTCCGGAGGTCACTGCCTGCCCGAGCGGCATCCATGATGAGGCCGTTCATTGACTCGAAGCCGGTCAGTGCCATGGCATCGATCAGCGCTTGCTTGTCGCGGAAGTGCTTGGCGGGGGCGCCGTGGCTGACGTTCACGTCGCGGGCCAGCTGCCGCAGGGAGAGTCCCTCCACGCCTGCTTCTTCGATGGTTTCCATGGCACGTTCCAGGAGGGCTTCCCGGAGTTTGCCATGATGGTAGGGCTGCTCACTCATGCGACAAGTCTAAGCCAATGTAGTCATTGACAACAATGTAGTCACTGCCTACGATGTTGACAGTGACTACATCACGTTGAGGCTCAAACCGATTGGATATCCCATGACCATGACTTACACCGGCACCACCGCACTGATCACCGGCGCCAGTTCCGGACTCGGTGCTGAGTTCGCTCGCCGGTTCGCTGCCCGTGGCTCCCACCTTGTCCTGGTTGCACGGCGCGGGGACCGCTTGGAGGAACTGGCCAGTGAACTGCGCTCCAACAAGGGAGTCACCGTGACGGTGCTGCCCATGGATCTGGGCCGCGCAGGGGTTGGCCGTGAACTTTTCGAGGAACTGGCCGGCCGTGGAATTACCGTGGACACGCTGATAAACAACGCAGGTTTCGCTACCCACAACCCTTTAGCCGAGGAAGATCCGGAGACCATTGCGGCGGAGATTTCCTTGAACGTCGCAGCCCTGGTGGATATCACCCGGGCCTTCCTGCCGAATTTGCTCGCCTCCGGCAAGGGCGCCTTGGTGAATGTCGCCAGCACAGCCGCTTTCCAACCAATTCCGGGCATGGCCGTGTATGGAGCCACCAAGGCCTTCGTCCTCAGCTTCACCGAGGCGGTGGCTCACGAGAACAAGGATTCCGGGCTCAACGTCCTCGCTCTATGCCCCGGGGCGACGCGAACCGAGTTCTTCGACGTCCTCGGCGGCGAATCCGCAGCTGTGGGCAAGATGCAGACCTCCGCACAGGTTGTGGGCACTGCACTGAAGGCCCTCGACCGCAAGGGAACACCTGGCAGCGTCGTCTCGGGCTGGACCAACCGAATTGCGGCCGGGTTCGCGCAGCGCCTGCCACGCGCCGTCACCGTCGCCATCGCTGCACGTGCGGTCCAGGACTGGTAGAGAGTTCCCGATCGGCAAAACGCGCTTTCTGTCACGTAACCGTGTTCGGTCACGTGGCAGCGGATAGCCTGAGCATGGGACCAATCCCCGTTGCTCCCATGCTCAACCCGGAGGCCAGCATGCCCGAACCACGCTTCACTGTAGAGACAGCCCAGGTCCTGGCGGAGGTGGCCCACAATCGGCAGAAGGACAAGCTTAAGCGTCCCTACCGGGAGCACGTTTTGGCCGTGGGTGATGCGCTCGCCGACTTTGACGAGGACATCCAGATCGCCGGCTATCTTCACGACATCGCCGAGGACACGCCTATCACCCGGCAGGCGTTGCTGGACATGGGAGTTACTGAACGGGCAGTAGACATCATCGAACGTCTCACCCGCCGCTTTCACGACGACCCCGATGATTACGACGCCGGCATCCGTTACGTCGCGGAGGACCACGACGCCACGTTGGTGAAGATCGCGGACAACGCCCACAACTCGCTCCCCGAGCGGGTTCAGGCCCTCGCCGAAAAGTGGCCGGACAAGCCGCCCGTCACGCGCTACGCGGATGCCCGCCCGGTGCTGTACACGGCCGTTCCCCGCGAAGAGGTCCGGATGATATTGGAGCGCGTCAACCCTTACCTGCTCCGGGAACTCGACGAGATCGTTCCCGAATAACCCGTACGGACCGTTGCGAGGCCTGTTCTGCGCGCCTGGAGTGGGAAATAGGGCGCAGAGCGGGCCTCGCAACCAGAGCGTGGTGAGTTGTGGGGCCTGTTCTGCGCGCCTGGAGTGGGAAATAGGGCGCAGAGCGGGCCTCGCAACCCGGGCCTCGCAACTCACGTTCCCGACTAGCAGCCCTTAGCCCGCAGCGGTTTCCAGCCGCCGGAGCGCCGCTGCCCGGCCCTTGTGCCCGCGTCGTTCGTCGTACGCAATCGACAGGCCCAGGACCAGCATCATGACCAGCATGCAAACCGGCACGGAGGCGCCCGCGGCCGCCAGGGCGATGCTTGCAGCCAGCCCAAGGACCACCAGCACGGAGCTCCACAGGTGTTCGCGGTCCAAGCCGAGCATGATCCCGTACAGAGAGCTGAGCGAGACCTTGAACAGAATGATGGGGATGGCGATCGAGGCGACGGCGGCCGCTGCCGGGATGCGGGCTTCGTCATCGATGAAGTATGCGGCAACGTGCAGTCCCGCACCTGTGGCGGCGATGGCAGCGAAGATGAAGATGTGCCCGTAGCCGAACACCCACGACCGGTGCCGCTGAACGTGCAGTGCCGGGCCTGAGGGCAGGATGAAATAGATCCACCACATGGCGAAGGCCAGCCCGGTCCCACTCAACCCCACCAAGGCAGCATCCATGGACCATTGGTGGTTGGCCACGATCGCGCGCAGGGTTTCAATGGCACCAATCAAACATTCACCCAGGGCGATGATGGCCAGGAGCCCGTACCTTTCCGCGATGTGGTGCGCATGCCACGGAGTGCGGATCTTACGTTCCGCGAAGTAAGGGGCCGCCATCTCCAGGATGAACAGCGGGGCTGCCATGAGGAAAGTGTTCAGGACGCTCGCATCGACCAGGAGGACCACAACCCAGCCTACTTGGACGATCGCCACGTACTTTGCGTAGCGCAAACACGTTTCCCGGCGTTCGGGATCCTGGCGGGCAGCGCGTAGCCACTGGAAGATCAGCGCCACACGCATCACGATGTAGCCGAGCACCATGGTGACGTTGTCCACGTGCCTGCCCTCGATGATGGACTGGAACACGGGCTCGATGCCCATGGCCAGGATGAGGACGCCCACCATCTGCACCATCGTGACCACGCGGAACACCCAGTCATCGGTGTCGTAGGCGCTGGCAAACCAGGTGAAGTTGATCCATGCCCAGATCACGGCAAACATGGCGAAGGAGAAGGCGAGGAGCCCCGGCCAGAAATGCGCTTCCGCCACCGCACGGGCGAACTGGTTGCCGGCAACACCGAAAGCGATGACGAAGGTCAGGTCGAAGAAGAGCTCCAACGGAGTTGCTGTGCGGTGCTTTTCATGGGGATCGCGGCCGCCCATGCGGGAAAGCGCATGGCGAAGGGGATTCGAGGACATGGCTCAAAGACTACCGTTGCCCTGCGTCCACACCGAGATCGCCGGAATGCGTCGAGATCCCCCGGAACATTCCGGCGACCCCGCAGCGTTCCGGCGAACTCGAGGAAGAAGCAGCCCTACACTCGGCCCAACACATCGATGTCTTCCAGGAAGTCCTGGTGCACCTCAGCGCTGACGGTGGTCCGGGTATCACCAATCGCGTCGAGGTAGTCCTGGGTGACCGGACCTTTACGCCCGTTGGAAGCGGGACCGGAGCCGCCGTCGTCGTACACTGCTTTTTCCAAGGCCCGCTGGGACGCGCTGCGGGCAGCGAACTCGATGTCGGCGGGTGAGAAGCCCTCGGTCCGCTCCACCAGCTGGGCGATGTCAACCGAGTCCACCACGGTGGCTGGGATGAACCGCTGCCACATCGCTTCGCGGGCATGGACGTCCGGAAGCCCGATGGGGATGACGTAGTCGAACCGGCCGTGCCGCAGGAACGCTGTGTCAAGGGCGCGGATGAAGTTGGTGGCGCACACCAGCAAGCGGCCCGGCTGTTCGCGGAAGGCCGGGATGATCTTGAGGAGTTCGTTGGTGACGCCCTGCAGTGGCGACGGCGGATCCCCGGCGCGCTGGGACGCGATCTCCTCCACTTCGTCGATGAACACCACAGCGTGTTCCAGCTCGGCGATTTCCAGGAAGGTCTGGCGCAATGCGCCGGCCAGGCCCTTGGGGTCAGAGGCCAAGCGCGACGGGAAGACCTCTACGAACGGCCACTCGAGCCTTGACGCGATGGCTTTGGCGAACGTCGTCTTGCCGGTACCCGGAGGGCCAAAAAGCACGACTGCCCGCGGCGGGACCACGCCGTATTCGTCGGCGAGGTCGGCCTCGGCCAGGGGAAGGACCAGGCGCCGTTCCAGCAGTTCCTTCTCGCGGCGCATGCCCGCCACGTTCTCCCACAGGTCCCGTGCCAGGATGCGCCCACCCAGCAACCCCAACGCGCCCAATTCCTGCCGCTGTACGGGAATGGTCCGCTCGAAATAGCGCAGGTTCTTCTTCACTACGAAGCCGCGCCCCAGGAACGCTTCGACACGGGTTTCGGTCTCGGGCATGAGCGCGGAGAGTTTGTTGAGGCCGTGCGGGGCCATGCGGTTCTCGACGGCGGACAGCAGCGAGGTGCCGATGCCGCGGCCGCGGAACTCCGTGAGCGTGGCCAGGAAAACAATCCAGCCTTGGTCGTGCGCGGCGCGTCCAACCGCGGCACCCACCACCTGGTCACCTTGGACGGCCACCACGGCGTGGTCCTTCTCGCAGGACGCCAGGACCTCGGACAACGCATAGACCGGCTCCACGCCGTCGGCTTTGAGTGACTCCCAGAGGTGCAGGATGCCGTCCAAATCGGACGAATGGAAGTCCCTGATGCGCCAGTTGCTCATGGCTGTATCTCCTGAGTCTGCTAAATGAGTCGCCGTTGATCTCTTGGAGTTGAGCATAGGCGAACCACCGCCGCAGGAGGTTGCGGGCCCGTTGCGTTACGAAACGCGGGTGCGTTACGGGAACCTAGTGAGTGGGGCGCAACCGCAGACCCTGCATGCCGCCGTCGACCGCCAGCGAGGTCCCGGACGTCGAACCCGACCGGGGGCTCGCCAGATAGGCGACGGCGCCGGCCACCTCGGCGGGATCCACCATCCGGCCGTGGGGCTGACGGGCATTGAGGGCGGCGCGCTCAGCTGCCGGGTCAGCGGCTGAGTCCAGCAGCCGGCCCACCCAGGGAGTATTCACGGTGCCGGGGTTCACGCAGTTCACACGGATTCCCTCGCGCACATGGTCAGCCGCCATGGCGAGGGTCAGCGACAAGACGGCTCCCTTCGACGCTGAGTACAGGGCACGCGCCGGAAGCCCGGCAGTGGCCGCGATGGAACAGGTGTTCACGATCGCGGCCGCCGGGGACTCGCGAAGGTACGGCAGGGCTGCCCGGCTGACACGGGCGATTCCCACCACGTTGACGTTGAGGACGCGCAGCCATTCGTCGTCGTCGTTAGCGGCGATGTCACCCTGCGCGCCGATGCCGGCGTTGTTGATCACAATGTCCAGGCGGCCGAACTGCTGAACAACGTGCTCGACGGCGGCACGCACCGACGCGTCATCGGCAACGTTGCACTGCACTCCAAAGTGCGGGCTGGTTTCGGGGGCAAGGTCCAGGACTGCGACCCGCGCACCTCCGGCAGCGAGACGGTCCGCGATGGCCGCCCCGATGCCGGAGGCGCCGCCGGTCACGAGTGCGGTCAGTCCTTCGAATTCGTTGCTTTCCAAGGGTGCCATGGCGGCGTCAGGCGTTGATGTGGGCGGGGGTGGTTGCGCCGGAGGCGGAAGCGGCCTGCGCGCGGACATACTCCTGCCGTTGGCGACCCAATCCCTCAATTTCCAACTCCACCACGTCACCGGGTTGGATGAAGGGGAACCGGCCGGACAACGCCACACCCTCGGGGGTGCCCGTGATGATCACGTCGCCCGGTTCCAGGACCATGTACTGGCTGAGGTGGTGGACGATCGTGGCGGGATCGAAGATCATGTCCGATGTACTCGAGTCCTGGCGGGCTTCGCCGTTGACCAAGGTCTGCAGGCGAAGATTGCCTGCATCGATGTCCGTGGCCGGAACCAGCCACGGGCCCAGGGGAGTGGAGCCGGGGAGCGACTTGCCCTTGGTCCACTGTCCGGCAGCACCGGGAATCTGGTACTCACGTTCGGAGAGGTCGTTGGCCACCGCGTAACCGGCGATGCACGCTTCGGCTTCAGCAACGGAGGAAAGGTATGACGCTTCGCGGCCGATGACGATGGCCAGTTCCACTTCCCAGTCGTATTTTTCTGACGACGGTGGGATGGGCGCGGCGTCGAACGGGCCGGCGATGGTGTTGGTGGGCTTGAGGAACACCACGGGAACCTCGGGCGGCGTCGCGCCGGATTCGGCAGCGTGCGCGGTGTAATTGAGGCCGATGGCCACCACTGCTCCCGGGCGTGCGACGGGCGCGCCGATGCGCAGGCCTTTGGGCGGGATTTCGGGGAGTTCCCCTCTATTCAAGGCTCCGCGGGTGCGTTCGATGCCATCCGAGGCGAGGAAACCGCCGTCGATGTCGTTGGTCAGGGCCGTGAGGCTGAAGTACTTCTCAGCGCCGTCGGCGTCGTGGGCGATGACGACCGGTTGTTCGTTTCCGGCCGTACCCAGCCTGGCGAATTTCAAGGTCATGGCTTCCTCCGTGCGTTCGGGACTAACATCCGAGCTCTAGTGTGGTGTTTCCACCCATAATACGGAAATGTGACCCATTGACAAGGCAGACATCGGATGTTTAGGCTCTGGGGAGAATCGTGACGCACCTCAGGAGCCACATGAGCATCATCACCGCAATGGATACCTTCGACATCCGCTTCCCAACATCCTTGGAACTTGACGGTTCCGACGCCATGAATCCGGACCCGGACTATTCCGCTGCGTACCTGATCATTCGCACGGACGCCCGTGACGGGCATGAGGGACACGGCTTTGTTTTCACCATTGGACGGGGGAACGAGGTGGAAACGGCGGCGATCAACGCCCTGAGGGACCACCTCGTGGGCCGCCCGGTGGAGGACCTTCTCAATGACATGGGGGCCACCTGGAAACTGCTGGCCCACGACTCGCAGCTGCGGTGGCTGGGGCCCGAGAAGGGCGTCATGCACATGGCCATCGGCGCCGTGGTCAATGCACTGTGGGATTTGAAGGCTAAACGAGCAGGACTGCCCCTTTGGGAATTACTTGCCGGAATGACACCGGAAGAGCTGGTGGCACTTGTGGAATTCCGCTACCTCACGGATGCCCTCACGCCAGATGAAGCCCTGGACATCCTCCGCGCCGCCCAACCCGGCAGGGAAGCCCGCAAAGCGGCGCTTCGCGTTGAGGGCTACCCCGCATACACCACGACGCCGGGCTGGCTGGGTTACAGCGACGAGAAACTGACACGGCTGGCCAAGGAAGCCGTGGCTGACGGATTTGCCCAGATCAAGCTCAAAGTGGGCGCCTCCTTGGAGGACGACATCCGCCGCGTGCGCACTGCGAGGGCTGCTGTTGGCCCGGACATCAAGATCGCCGTGGACGCCAACCAGCGCTGGGACGTCCAACAGGCCATCGACTGGATGGCCCACCTGGCCCCCTACGACATCGCCTGGATCGAGGAACCCACCAGCCCCGACGACATCCTGGGCCACGCCGCCATTGCCCGCGGCGTCGCACCGATTCCCGTGGCCACCGGTGAGCACGTCCAGAACCGGGTGGTATTCAAACAGCTGCTTCAAGCAGGGGCACTCCAAGTCCTGCAGATCGACGCCGCCCGCGTGGCCGGGGTCAATGAGAACCTCGCCATTCTCCTACTCGCTGCCAAGTTCGGTGTGAGGGTTTGTCCGCATGCCGGCGGCGTGGGCCTCTGTGAAGCCGTGCAGCACCTGTCCATGTTCGACTTCGTTGCGGTGTCCGGCACCAAGGAAGACAGGACCATCGAGTTCGTAGACCACCTCCACGAACACTTCGTCACTCCCGTGGCGGTTCACGACGGCGCGTATTGGCCGCCGTCGAATCCCGGCGCAGGAAACGAAATGCTCCGTGAAACACTGGCCGCGTACAGCTTTCCGAACGGCCCCGTATGGAAGGAATCCCGTTGATCCAGCACGCACCTTGGTTTGAAGAAGCCCGATTTGGGATGTTCGTCCACTGGGGCATCTACGCCCTGCCTGCCCGGCACGAGTGGGTGATGAATCAGGAAGAGATCACGGTGGAGGAGTACTCCAAGTACTTCCGGCGCTTCGATCCTGACCTCTACGATCCCCGTGAATGGGCACGGACGGCACGGGACGCCGGAATGAAGTACGTTGTCCTCACCACCAAGCACCATGACGGTTTCTGCCTGTGGGATTCCGCCCTGACAGACTACAAAGCCACCAACACGCCGGCAGGCCGGGATTTGATCGCGCCGTATGTGGAAGCGCTCCGGGCCGAAGGGCTGAGGGTCGGTTTCTACCACTCGCTCATCGACTGGCATCATCCGGACTTCACCGTGGACGGCGTACATCCCCAACGCAACGCCGCCGACGTCGAAAGCTTGAACGCCGGACGCGATATGGCGCGCTATCGCGAGTACCTGCATGGTCAGGTGCGTGAGCTCCTCACTAACTACGGCACCATCGACTACCTGTTCTTCGACTTCTCCTACACAAGTGGACACCAGGAAGAATTCTGGGGCGGCAAAGGCCGGAAAGACTGGGATTCGGAGGCCCTGCTCGCCATGGTGCGCGAGCTGCAGCCAAACATTGTGGTCAATGACCGGTTGGAAATCCCGGGGGACCTTGTCACCCCGGAGCAATACCAGCCCGCCGGCCCCATGATGGTGGACAGCGAACCTGTCACCTGGGAGGCCTGCCAGACCTTGAACGGCAGCTGGGGCTACGACAGGGACAACCTGAACTACAAGCCCGTGGACCTGCTCATCCGCATGCTGGTGGACGGCGTGTCCAAGGGTGGCAACCTGCTGCTCAACGTGGGCCCCACGGGCAGGGGAGGCCTTGATCCGCGGGCCCTGGCTTCGTTGGAGGGTATTGGTGAATGGATGAAGCTGCACTCGCGGTCCATCTACGGTGCAGGCGCTTCGTCATTCACCGCTCCAACGGATGTCCGCTACACCCAGCGTGGCCACCGGCTCTACGTTCACTTGTTCGCATGGCCGTTCGAGTACGTCCATTTGCCTGGCCTTGCTGGCAAGGTGGAATACGCCCAGCTGCTGAATGACGCTTCGGAGGTGTTCTTGAAAGAGGTGGATCCCGGGCAGCAGGCCATGAACATGACCCCGGGCGGACAGCCACCCGGAACACTCACCATCAAGCTGCCTGTCCAGCGGCCACACGTGGCCGTCCCCGTGCTGGAGCTGTTCCTGACGCCGTCGGCCGGCGAGACGGAGGCCGTGAATGGTTGAGAGCATCGCCCTGCACACCAAGCTCAAGCCAGGAACCGAAGAGGAGTACGCCGACGCGCACGCCCACATTCCCACGGAATTGGTGGCAGCGCTCAAGGATGCCGGCGTACGGAACTGGCGTATCTGGCGCAGCGGGCTGGATCTTTTCCACGTGGTGGACGTCCAGGACTACCAAGCAATGCGGCACGCGCTCGCCGATCACCCGGCCAACGTGCCGTGGCAAGCCCGAATGGCTGAACTTTTGGAGGTCCAGGACGATTACTCGGGGGAGGATGCGGGTATCCAGAAAGTATGGGAGCTGCCATGAATGCTGAATCACTGACGTCACTTGATCCGGGCATGCAGGGAAAACCGGGCAAACTCGGGAAACTGGGCTTCGGCGGAGCAGGCATCGGAAATCTCTACCGGGCCATCCCTGACGGCGAGGCGCTGGCTACCGTGCTTGCCGCCTGGGACGCCGGCATCCGCTACTTCGACACCGCTCCCCATTACGGCCTGGGCCTGTCCGAGCAGAGGCTGGGTGCCGTCCTCCGGGACAAGCCCCGCGACGAATTCATCATCTCCACCAAAGTTGGCCGCCTACTCGAACCCAACACCAGCGGCGGCCAGGACCCTGAAGGTTTCGAGGTCCCCGCCACCACGCGGCGAGTATGGGACTTCTCCGAGAAGGGTATCCGTCGCAGCATCGAGGACTCCCTGGAGCGCCTCGGTCTGGACCACGTGGACATCGCCTACCTCCACGACCCCGACGTCCACAATCTCCAGGCCGGAATCTCCCAGGGCCTTCCAGCACTCGAAAAGCTGCGCGCCGAGGGCATGGTCAAAGCCATTGGTGTGGGCATCAACTCGGCCGAGGCCGCCCTGGAGTGTGTCGAAGCCGCCCAGCTGGATCTCGTGATGCTCGCCGGTCGCTACACCCTGCTTGAGCAGCCCGGCGTACCGCTGCTCCAACGCTGTGTGGAGCGCCGCACCGGCGTCGTAAGCGTAGGGGCCTACAATTCGGGCCTTCTGGCCCGCCCCGACGTCCCGGAAGATGCGCACTACAACTACGATCAGGCACCGCCGGAGGTGCTGGAACGGGCGCGCGCGCTCGCGTCCCTCTGCCGCGACTTCGGCGTGGAACTTCCGACGGCGGCACTCCAGTTCCCGTTGCGGCATCCGGCCGTGGTGAACGTGACAGCCGGGGCCACTTCCCCTGAACAGGTAGCCACGAATGCGGCCCGCATGGAGGAGCCCGTGCCGGACGGGCTGTGGGACGCGTTGGAGGAACACCGCGCGTGATTGATTCGCACCTGCACCTGTGGACCTTGGACTCCTTTGTCACCGGGGGAGTGCGCCACTATTCATGGCTCGGCCCGCAGCACGGTCCCCTCTTCCGGAGCTTTGGCGAAGATGAGGCGCATGAGGCGTTGGACGCCGCCGGGGTTCGGGGTGCAGTGCTGGTCCAGGCCGACGATACCGTTGCCGACACCGAGAATATGTTGGCTGTTGCCTCGCGGAATCCTTGGGTCTTCGGGGTGGTGGGATGGGTCAAGCTGGATGCGCCGGCTGAAGCTGATGAGCAGCTGCACCGTTTCACGGCCCAGCCCGTCTTCAAGGGTGTCCGGCATCTGGTGCATGACGATCCCAGGGATGATTTCCTGGATCTTCCCGCTGTCCGGGAGTCCTTGGCGTTGGTGGCTCGCCACGGGCTCACCTTGGATATACCGGATGCTTTCCCCCGGCATCTGGCTTCCGCGGTTCGGCTTGCCCGCGAAATGCCGGAACTGACTGTTGTGCTGGATCATCTGGGTAAGCCGCCGTTGGCTGATGCTGGGCTTATGGACTCGTGGGGCGCTGACTTCCGTGCGCTGGGGCGGGAACCGAATTCGGTGGCCAAGCTCTCCGGGCTGCATTTGCCGGGCGTTGAGTACACCATGGATGCTTTGGTGCCCCTGTTCGAAACAGCACTGGAGGCTTTCGGGCCGGAGCGTTTGATGATCGGTTGCGACTGGCCGGTAAGTACGCTTGGGGCACCGTATGGCCGGACGCTGGATGTGTTGTTGGAACTCGTGTCCACCTTGAGCCCCTCGGAGCAGGACCTGTTGCTGGAGGAGACGGCCATCAGGACCTACGGCTTGGCTGTCACCCCTATCGCCGAAGGTTAGAGTGCCTGCCGCAGCCAGTTCTCCACGCCGCTGATGTGCACGGTGACCAGGGCCCGCACCAGTTCCGCGTCACCGCGTTCAAGGGCGTCCGCGATTGCGCGGTGCTCAGCCAAAGTGTGCGCAACGGCCTTTTCCTGAGTCAGGCCACGCCAGATCCGGGCACGCACGGTGCTGCTGGACAGGGCTTCCAACAGGCTCCCGAGGTAGTCATTTCCGGCGGCCTCGGTGATGATGCTGTGGAACTCCAGGTCATGGGCCACGAGCTCCTCGACGTCCGTGTTCTCGTCGATGCCGGCCATGGTGCCTCTCAGCGCCAGGAGCTCGTCCGAGGTGATTTTGCCTGCCGCCAAGTGTGCCGTGGCCGGTTCCAGAATTCGTCGGACCTCAAAGAGTTCAAGGATGGACCGGTCCTGGTGCAGGTCCACCACGAATGCCACCGCTTCGTTGAGCAGCTTCGCATCGAGGCTGGTCACGTAGGTGCCGTCGCCGCGGCGCACATCCAGCACGCGGATCAGCTCCAGAGCCTTCACTGCTTCGCGCAACGAACTCCTTGAAAGACCGAGCCTTTCGCTCAGTTCCTTTTCCGGCGGAAGTCGATCGCCGGCCTTGAGTTCACCGCGGATCAGCATGTCTTTGATCTTGCTGATCGCCTCGTCTGTGACAGCCATGGACCAATAGTAGCCACGAATGATCGGATGTCTGTGTCCGCCGCGTCCCCACCCAACTGAGTCGCAGCAGAACGCGTTTTGAACCCCCTAAACGCGCTTAGCTGCGACTCAGTTGGGGCGTTAATCGACGACGGCGGCACCTGGGTTCCGTTTGTTACGGAACCTGGGTGCCGCCGTCGTGAGCTGGCGCTTGTTACTTGCTACTTGTTACTTATCGCCGCCGGGCAGCGGGCGGTTGGCAATGACCGGCGCGCTGCCGGTGTAGCCGTCGCGGGTGGCAGCGAGTTCATGGATCTGCTTGCGGCACAGGAACCAGCCCCACACCATGAGCCCGCAGGCAATTCCTGTGACCAGCATGGTCAGCGGGGACTCGATGAACACCATGATCAGCACGGCAGCCAAGAAGATCAAGGACAACCAGCCGGTGTACGGGGCGCCGAACATCCGGAAGGACGGGCGCTTCAACCAGCCCTTGTCAGCCCAGCGTTTGAGCTGCATCTGGCAGAGGACGATGGTGGCCCACGTGACGATGATGCCCACGGAAGCGACGTTGAGGACGATCTCGAAAGCGTCGGCCGGAACAAGGTAGTTCAGAGGGACGCCCAGGAGCGAAACACCGGCGGTGATGGCGATGCCACCGTAGGGGACGCCTGCCTTGTTCATGCGCTGGGCGAACTTCGGAGCGGAGCCGGCCACCGACATGGAGCGGAGGATACGGCCGGTGGAGTAAAGGCCGGCGTTCAGCGAAGACAGGGCTGCGGTGAGGACCACGAGGTTCATGATGACGTCCACGCCCTCCACACCGATGGAGCCGAAGAACGTCACGAACGGGCTGACGCCCTTCTCGTAAGAGGTGTACGGCAACAGGAGAGCCAGCAGGATCACGGAGCCAACGTAGAAGAGGGCGATGCGGATGACCACGGAGTTGATGGCCTTGGGCATGATCTTCTCCGGGTTGGCGGTTTCGCCCGCGGCAGTGCCGATGAGTTCAATCGATGCGTAAGCGAAAAGCACGCCCTGCATGAGGATGATCATGGGAAGGACGCCGTTGGGGAAGACACCGCCATTGTCTGCGATGAGGCTGAAGCCGACTTCCTGGCCCTCCACCGGAGTGCCGAAGATGACGAAGTAGGTGCCCACCAGGAGGAAGGCCACGAGCGCTGCCACCTTGATCAGCGCGAACCAGAACTCCATTTCACCGAAGACCTTCACGGAGACCAGGTTGAGGCAGAGCACAACAACCAGTGCAATGAGGGCCCACGCCCACTGTGGAACGGCACCTATCCAAGCGACGTATTTACCGAAGAACTCCATGTAAAGCGCCGCTGCGGTGATGTCGACGATGGTGGTGGTGGCCCAGTTGATCCAGTAGAACCAGCCCGAAACGAACGCTGCCTTCTCGCCGTAGAACTCACGGGCGTAGGAGACGAAGGATCCCGACGACGGGCGGTGCAGAACCAGTTCGCCGAGTGCTCGGAGGATCAGGAAAGCGAAGAAGCCACAGACTGCGTAGGCGATGACGAGGGAGGGACCGGCTGCGTTGAGCCGGCCACCGGCGCCCAGGAACAGTCCGGTGCCGATTGCGCCGCCGATCGCGATCATCTGGATCTGGCGCGGCTTGAGGTCCTTGTGGTAGCCGGAGTCCTCCTTGTGGAGGGCTTTCTCGCTGGCGTGCGCTTGGGCCGGGACCGTGTGGTCCGTGATGGGGTTGGTCATTGGAATCCTTAGGGGTGTCCTGTTGGGGGTGTCCTGGGTGCGTCCGGTCGGGGGTCCGGGCATGCAGGACAAAGCCTCGTGGGGGCGTGCCTCATGGGGCGGATCGGCTGGGTGGAGCGTTTACAGGCCAGTTTCGGCCTATTTGCTGAGATTTGCCAGACGTTCGGGGCTAAGCAGTTCCTCAAGTTGGGTGGCGGTCAAGAGGCCGTGCTCCAACACAAGTTCCGCAACGCCCTTACCTGTTGCCAGCGCTTCCTGGGCGATAGCGGTAGCGGAGGCGTAACCGATATGGGGGTTCAATGCCGTGACGAGACCGATCGACTGCTCCACGGTAAGCCGTAGCCGTTCGGTGTTTGCAGTGATGCCCCGGACGCAGCGTGCCGTAAGGGTGCGGCACGCTGCTTCCAGGTGGGAGATGCTCTTGTGCAGGCTGTGCACAATGATCGGTTCGAAGGCGTTCAGCTGAAGCTGGCCGGCCTCCGCGGCCATGGTGACTGTGACATCGTTTCCGATGACTTCGTACGCCACCTGGCTGACCACTTCCGGGATCACCGGATTGATCTTGCCGGGCATGATCGACGAACCGGACTGCACGGCCGGAAGGTTGATCTCGCCCAAACCCGCACGCGGTCCGGAGGACAGCAGGCGGAGGTCGTTGCAAATCTTGGAGAGTTTCACTGCCACGCGCTTCAGCACGCCGGACAGGTGAACGAATGCTCCCACGTCCTGTGTGGCCTCAATGAGGTCGGCGGACGTGAGGAGGGGAAGGCCCGTGATTTCGGCCAAGTGCCGGCAGGCGGCTTCAGCGTAGCCGGCCGGGGCGTTCAAGCCCGTTCCGATCGCGGTGGCACCGAGGTTGATCTCGTGGATCAGCATGTGGGACTCGTCCAGGCGCGCGCGGTCCTCGCCGACAGTCACGGCGTAACCGCCGAACTCCTGGCCAAGGGTCATGGGAACCGCGTCCTGCAGCTGCGTGCGCCCCATCTTCACCACAGTCCGGAACTCCCGGCCCTTCTCAGCGAAGGCCAACTCGAGTTCTTCGAGGGCCTCCAGGAGTTCCTTGACGGAGAAGATCGTGGCGAGGTTTACCGCCGTCGGGTAAACATCGTTGGTGGACTGGCTCAGGTTCACGTGGTCATTCGGGTGCAGCTTGGAGTAGGCGCCCTTGGGGTGGCCCAGAATCTCCAGGGCACGGTTGGCGATCACCTCGTTGGCGTTCATGTTGGAACTGGTGCCCGCGCCGCCCTGGATCACGTCCACCATGAACTGCTCGTGGAGCATGCCATCCATGACGTCCTGGCAAGCCTGCTCAATGGCGCCGGCTTTCTCGGCATCCAGCAGGCCGAGCTCGTGGTTGGTGCGGGCCGCAGCCTGCTTCACTGCAGCCAAGCCCCGGACGAGGTGCTTATTGGTGGAGAGGGGCTGTCCGGTGATGGGGAAGTTCTCGATTGCGCGGAGGGTGTGAACGCCCCAGTAGGCATCCGCAGGCACATCGCGGTCGCCCAAAAGGTCGTGTTCGGAACGGAGGGGGATCGCCTGATCGACGGTGGTCATAGCTGTCCTTGGTTTAGTTGCTGAAAATTGAGGCTGCGCGGAGCTCGCCGACCGGGAGGCCGCCGCCCAGCACGGGTGGGCTCTGAAGCGTGTCCAAGCTGCCGCCGTCGACGCCCAACCGGCGGAGAACCTCAACGGTGACGGGCATGCGGGCGCGGTCGCCGCCGTCGGAAATCTTCACGGCCATGCCGGTTCCGTTCGGGAGGCCGACAAGCTGGAGGCCCTCAAAGCCGTCCTTCGCGAGGAGTCCCGGGACGGCCCGCATGAGGGCGGTGACATCGCGTCCTTCGCCGGCCACCATTTGGGGGTAGCGGCGCATGGCGTGGGCAACCTTGCCCTCGTAGGTGCTTTCGTCGGCAGCAGCGAGGCGACCATAGGCGCGCGCCATGCCGCGAAGGGAGTGGGCGAACAGCGGAGTGCCGCAGCCGTCCGTGCTGACTGCCGCAGCTTCCTCGCCGGTCAGTTCCGTGATGGTGTCGCGGACCAGGACCTGCAATGGGTGTTCGGGGTGCAAGTACCCCTCCACAGGCCAGCCGTTGATGACGCAGACGGCGGTCATGGAAGCGTGCTTGCCCGAGCAGTTCTGCGCAATTTGCGTCGGGCCGTTGCCTTGGCGGAGCCACTCTTCGCGTTCAGCCACGCCGTAGGGGAGGTCCGTGCTGTTGCCCAGGGCCGCTTCGGTGAGGCCATGCAGCTTCAGGATCTCGGTGGCGCCGTCGCGGTGCATTTGTGCACCGGAGTGGCTGGCAGCGGTCAGCGCGAGGAGGTCCTGCGGGATATCCAAACCGGCTTTGAGCAGTGCAACGGCTTGCAGCGGCTTCAGGCTTGAGCGCGGGTACATGGGGGCGTCCGGTTCGCCGGCCGCTACGGCTGTGCTGCCGTTTTCGTGCAGCGCGATCAAGGATCCATAGTGGATGCTCTCCACCAGGCCATCGCGGGTTACCTCTACAAGGGGGACGTGGTTTGGCGTTTTGAGGTGCTGGGCCGGCGCTTCGGGGGCTGGCATGGCGGCGGTTTCCTTTGAGTGGGTCATTTGCTGAGGATCCTGTCCAGTGCCACGCTGACGGCCTGCAGGTGAGCGGCCATTGCTTTGCTTGCGGCGTCGGAGTCTCCGGCTTCGATGGCGTTGAGCACGGCAACGTGCTCTTCATCAGAACGGTGTTGCCGGTCTGCAACGAGGTTCAAGGTTTCGGACTGGTGTGCCAAGGCTTCACGTATATCCGAGACGACGCTGGCGAACACCCGGTTTCCGCTGGCGCGGGCCACCGCTGAGTGGAAGCTCGCGTCCAGGTTCACCCAGGCTTCGGGGTCGTTCTCAGTGAGCATTTCCTGGACGATCTCCTTGAGGTGCTCCAGCTCTTCCTCAGTGCGGCGCTGCGCGGCAAGCCCGGCTGCCGGGATCTCAATGTGCGGGCGGGCTTCGTTAAGGTCACGCGCACTGTACTGACCCAAGGTAAGGTCGTTAGCAACCTTGTTGGCCACAATGAAGGTGCCCTTGCCGGTCTTGGTCACGGTAAGTCCCAAGGTGTTACAGGATCTCAGCGCTTCCCTGATGACCGAGCGGCTTACGCCATACTGCCCGGCGAGCGTGGCTTCCGAGCTGAGCTTGGTGCCGATGTCGAACTGCCCGCCTTCGATGGCACGCCGGAGTGCCGCAAAGACCGCCTCCGCTGCGGAAATGCGTGAGATAGGCGTATGCCCACCCTGGGGTCCTTGCTGTCCGGCTGTCCGGCTGTCTGACAGGTTCACGTTTCGAATATGGCACGGGTCACAAGTGCGTGTCAACGCTGAAAGGTTTGCTTCACGGTTTAGGGGTCGACGGCGGCGCTGGCCGCTGGCGTTCAGCTCACCTTCGCATGGTTCTCAATGGAGCGGAGGATGCTGATCAGCTGCCCGATCTTGTCGTCACCGAACAGCGCATCCGGGCCGGACGGGGCCAGCTCGTTATATGGGGAGTTGAACAAGGCTTTAGGGCTGACCTTTCCATTTTCTATCAGGTGATTGGTCAGAACCTTGAGGAAGTTGAGTTGCTGGGCCGTGAGCGTAGTACCAGCCACAAACTCTGACAACGCTTCCTCCACGGCTTCGCGGTCCAAGCCAATCAGGGAACGGACAAAGAGACCGAGCCCATCATTGGCGGCACGATTCAAATCTTCCAGCGAACCCAGCCCACTTTCGAGGAGAATGCGTTCAAGCTCGGCCAGGTCCAAGGCCGTGAGTTGCTTGTTACGCCGGAGCCGTTGGATGGTTGCGTGTTCCTCATATTGCGCCAAGTACGAACGCATTTTCTCTTTGTAACGAGGGAGGTCCACGAAGCCATTTGTTGCCCCCGCGAGTTCGACTTCTTCAAGTACGCCGAGCTCGTCCTGGAAGTTTGTGTAGACCACCTTGCGTTTCCGCTTCTCGATGAGATGGACCAATCCCCGGAGCCGGCGTCGGATTTCTTCCAGCCATTCCAACGAAACGGATTCCCATTCGTCGTCGTGGAGGATGGTATCCAGCAACGGCAATTGAGCGGCGATGGCCGGGATGCTCTGTTGGTCCTGCAGTGCGGAGGCAATTGTTTGGATCTTTATCCGGAATGGCCCGATCGACGATCCCTGCAGCGACGCCAACTCTGTTTGGAGCATGAGGTAGTCGAAGCGCTTGGCCTCTTCCGTGTCAGTGGGCGCACCGATGGAAGCGAGCCTGGCGATCTCGGTTTGCAAAGCTTGGTAGTCCTCAGCAGCCAGGGATGTCCACGCCGCTTCCTCGGTGAACCGGTCCACCCATTTGCGGGCCGGCTTGACGAGGAAATTGTCGAGCGGAAGCCGGTCAACTGTGTGCTTCAAAGTCTGCCGAAGGTCGGCAATGACAGGCGCGTGAGGATCCCATTGGAGGTCGGTGAAAGTTTGCAGGAGCTGCACGCGCGCCGCAAAAGTGGTCTCTGCGAGTGACTTGCCCAAAGACCCTTCGTTGCTGGGCATACCTGCATTGAAAAACTCGGCATTTCGGCAGAGGTCGAAGATGAAGAAGTCCTTTTTGTCTTCGCCCGGCCCGTACAGTTCCGGGCGAAGTCGGGTACCGCGCCCCACCATCTGCCAGAACTTGGTCTTGGATCTGACCATTTTGAAAAAGACCAGATTAACGACGTCCGGCACGTCCACGCCGGTGTCCAGCATGTCCACTGAGATGGCGATTTGGGGGTCGCTCTCGGTGGTCGAGAATTGGTCGATGAGATTCTGGGCGTAGTTCACTTGGTAGGTGATGACGCGAGCGAACTGGCCTTTGTAGGCCGGGTAGTTCTTGTCGAAGCGTTCTGCAATGTACTCGGCATGCCGGTTGTTCTTCGCGAAGATGATGGTTTTACCCAGTCGGTCCCCGCCGGCAACCTTGTGACCACGCGTCATGAGGACTTCCAACGCCTTATCCACTGTGTCTGCGTTGAAGAGCCAGGTGTTGATCGCGGTGGCGTCCACGGAATCCGGGATTTCGCCGTCTTCATCCCACTCGAGCTCGTCCCACTCTTCTTTGGCAGCTTCAGAAAGGTCCTCGTAGGAGATGCCTTGGTCGGGAAACTTCAACGGGACCGGCACAACTCGCGGCGGCACGAGATATCCGGCCTCGATGGCCTCACTGAGCTCATAGGCGAACGTGGGAACGTTGTCCTCGATGCCGAAAAGGCTGTAGGTGTTACGGTCTACCTCTGATTGTGGCGTGGCCGTCAGCCCGATGAGGAGTGAATCAAAGTACTGGAAGATGGCCCTGTACTTCTGGTAGACCGACCTGTGGGCTTCGTCGACGATGATGAGGTCATAGTGGCCTATGCCAAAGGTCCGCTGGCCCAGCTTTCCCTCAGTCCTGTTGATGAGGTTCATCATGGTCGGATAAGTAGCCACGTGGATGCGGCTGTCTGCCTCTTCGCCCGAGCCCAGGATGACCGGGCTCGAGCCCGGCAGGTGGGCCTTGAACGCATTGGCCGCTTGCTTGACCAAGGCAACGCGGTCCGCCAGGAACAGAACGCGCTTGGCCCAGTTGGCTTCCTGCAGGAGTTTTGCGAGTGCGACGACGGTGCGCGTCTTGCCCGTGCCGGTCGCCATGACTACAAGCGCCTTGCGTTCGAAGTCCTTCTCATAGGCTTCCGTGACGGCCCGAATGGCGTTGTGCTGGTAGGGGCGTTCGACGATTGAGTTGTCGATTGCCTGTTCAGCCAACGGCTTTCGGCTCTGCCTGCGGTTGACGAGCAGTTGCAGTTGATCGCGCGTGTGGAAACCCTGCAGCGCGCGCTCCGGGTACATGGTGTCGTCCCAAATCCACGTCTCGTAACCGGAGGTGTAGTAGATGATGGGGCGCCGCCCGTAGCGACGTTCCAGGCAGTCGGCGTACAGTTTGGCTTGTTGCTTCCCTACATGGGGATCCTTGGTGGTCCGCTTCGCTTCGACCACCGCGAGAGGCAGTCCGTCGGCACCCCACAACACGTAGTCCACGTAGCCGACGCCGCTGAGCGTGCCGCCTGCCGTGGGCATTGTGTCGACCTTGAACTCGCGGTCTTCTGTGTTGCTGAGCGGCCAGCCTGCCTCGTTCAGCTCAAGATCGATGAGGTGCCTGCGGGTCAGGGCCTCGTCATAGTCGTGGTGGTCGGGGACCGTCTGATTCTGCTTTTTGGCCTCAGCGACTTCGGCTTGCAGAATTTCCAGCTGGGCCTTGAGGTCCGCGGAGTCGGCAACTGCCTGGGCAAGGGCTTCGTCTTTGGTTTTGAGCTGGCTCTCGAGTGCCTGGAGTTCTTCAGGCGACTGCTGCTGGACCGGCGTTTTGGGCTTCGGGGCCAGAATGGCGGGATCAAATACCAACGACGGCGGCAACTGGCTACCGGTTTTGGCATAGTTTCTCGCGAGCCAATAGCAAACGTGGTGCAGCTCGCGAAGCACGAGTTCGGCACCTTGAATGGTTGGGCTGACCGAGTTGTGGACCGCGTTGTTGCCGGCCTTGCGAATGATGGTGAGCTTGTTGGCAATAGGACCGCCCACAAGATTCTTGAATGTGGGCTCGTTCAGGAGGGCGTTGAGGTCATCTTTGTAGGGGGTCACCAACCCTGGCTCCACTTGGTACAGCCACTCAACAATGCGTTCGATGGTGTAGCGGGCGTAGAACACGGAAGCGCGGGGATCGACCCGGGCGAATTGTTCGGCCCGGCGTGCTTGCTGGGCCAACTCCGGCCACTCGCCCAGCATGAACCCAAAGTTGCTGGTAACTGCCCCCATGCAGCCGTCTCCAATCCGTTGTTCCGATGTCCTGGAAGTAGTCAATCATGAGACTGTGACCGTTTAGGCTTCATTTCAAATTGGTGGCCTCGACCAGTGGCAGCAATTGTATTTTCGCAATGGTGTCATCGGCGATTTGCGGAAGGGATCCAAGCTGGGATTTCAGCTCTTCCCTGGCAGCTTCGAATGCTTCTACGATGCCCCCACAATAGTGTTCAACTATTTCCCGGGCAGCTTCTGTTTCAACGCTGAACTGCGTGCTCGTTGATACCAGCATCTGCTTGCTGATTTTCTGAAGCCTGTACTCGCCTTTCACGCTCATGGCCAAGTCGATGTTCGACTCCCCATCCCAATATGGGGCGTAGGTGGCGAGGTCATAGAGCGGGGACAGTCGGGCCCTGCTGCCGTTAAGGAGCGCGGAGTAGTTCTTGGCATGCGCGTCGGTGCAACCTGCCACTGTGTTGAAAACGAGGGCGCGGTACAGCCCTTCTCCTGCTGCCCGGCGGTCCGCTTCTAAAGGAAGTGACCGGACAAGGGTGGCCATATCGCTTGCCCCCGGCCCGCCATCACGGTGCTGATATTTCTTGGCTGGAGGAACACTCAACGCCTGGCAGAAGTCTTCTTGGTGGATGCGGCGCCATGTTCCGTCCACTTCCTGGCGGTCATAGCGGCGTGTCACAAATACGTCCCAGTCACCTATGCGGGCGAGCCCGGACTTGGCTACCTCGAGCCCCAGGAAAGCTGCTGCCCTCATGGTCAGCTGTTCCACCACATCCAGGCGACTGAAGTTGCCTGCTGCCGGTTTCAAGATGTGCGTCGTAGGAGTCGCGTCTTGGGGTACCGCCCAGCTGCCGTTCGGAAGTTGATGCAGGGCAATTTTTGGCTGTGCCCCGGCTAGGCTGAAACGTCCTGCAGAGTCATCGTAGGGCGTGCCGTCCTTGTATTCAGTCACAACATGATCCAGCATCTCTGCCACGTCTGCATCCGAAACCGGCCGCACAGTTTTTCTTGAGAGGGTGCCATCAGAAGAGCCGGTACCGGGCGTCATGAATTGCAGCGCACCAGCTACATCGGCACCAATATGTTCGAGGATTGCGAAGGGGTTGGATGGGGAGATCCGGAACCGTCTGGCAATGGTCTGCAGGGCGCCTTCACTGTCCGGCAGGAGTCCTTGCAGAAACGGGAGCACGCTGCGCTTTTTATGGAGGGTGGCTGCCAGCGGCATGGACAACGAAAGCGGCGTCGCGTTCGGGGCGGCTTGGTACTCCGGCTCATAGCGGAATGTCAGATTTCCCGACGGCGACTGTTCAACGCGGCCGCAAAGCGTCCCGTCCATGAAGACGTCAAGAGCGCGGGAACTCACCACCGTACCGCGCCCGTTTCGCTGTCGCGTATGGCAATTTCGAAGCCGAGGGCTTGAAAGACGTCCATGAACTTCGACGTTTCCACCGATGCTTTGCCGGATTCGAGATCGATGACAAAGGTGCGGGACACGCCGGCTCGCCGGGCCAACTCGGCCTGGGACCACGCTCGCTCTTCACGCAGCTCACGTACAAGGGGTCCAGCCTCGCGGACTGTGCGCAATGGAAGCTCCTGTCGCCGTACGGCAACTTCGGTAAATGTTGCCGTACGGCGACTTTAGCATTTGTTGCCGTACGGCGACAGGTCTGTTTTGTGGACTGGGCTCCGGCTTAAAGTTCGCCCTTGAACGCGCGGCTCTGCAGCGAAGTAAAGAGCGCATCCAATTCCACCAAGTGCTTGCGGTGGCTTTCCTTCAAACGCTCGACGGCGGCGACTCGGGTTGCGAAGACCTGCTGCAGTTCGATGGGTACGTCGAAGACCCATGTTTTCCCCAAGGTCTCCGTTGTCACTTTCTTTGTTCCATGCGCTGCTGTCTCGACGAGGCCGACCACATACTTTTGCTGCGCTTGAAGGCAGGCCAGCAAAAATTCTGGCACAACGTCCCTAGTCGGGATGATTGCTTTGAGGTCTTGGTTGATCGTTCCTTCGCACTCAAGCAATGCCACCGGAAAAGAATGTGCCAAGATCATTCCTCGGACAACAAAAACAACAGTTCCGGCCTGTAGAAGGCGCAGAGAAGTGTGGGCGGGAACGTTGGGTGAGATGTGGTCAATGGAGTCGCGGAGTCGAGCTCTCTTGAGGTCTTTCGGGCTAAACCAGGGCGTGGAACCATTCCAGTTCTCCGCGACTTCCTTCGAAGGAGTTCCCCCGCTGTAAAGGCGGCCGGCTTCGGTGAGTGAAACCCTTTCCAGGCCGTAGGGATTCCGAACTGGGTCGCCAAACATTGAGTGGAAGATCGACTGGGTGAGCGCGTCGAGGTGGGCGATGGCTTGGCGGCGCTTGGCGCGGAGATCGTCGGCCTTGTCCAAAATCGCCGCAATCCGCCTTTGTTCGGCATACGAGGGCGGTGTTGGGACTTCGAGGTTCAGGAAGTCCTTCACTGAAGACCTTCGCCGCCTTGGCACAGAACCAAACGCAATCGTGTCATAGGCGCTCACTAAGGCCTCACTCAAAACGAGCCGCTCTACGTATCCTGGCCAAAATTCAGGTCTCACTCTGAATGTGGGATAGAGGGGCGAGATGACGCCGTTATCGAAGTTACGGTTCCGGGCGATGGCTCCTGCCCAGAGGAGATAGGGATTGAAGGCGAAATCGTCGCGTCGTATGTACTTGTAATCGCTGACATCTTCGGTTGCCAAACGCTTGTTAAAGCGATCTGCCTGTCTTACGAAGCCGTTTCGCTCAGTCAGAGTGAGCACCTCGGGGGCGGAATCCAATGGCGGCTTGGCTTTGAATTCCTCCAGGATGGTGCTGATTTTTGTTCTCACTTCAGCAACTCCCGCAGCTCGTTCATGCCCTCCGTGATCTCGGCTTCGAACTCATAGAGCGCTGCCAGGATTTCCTCGGGGGCAGCATGCGCGACCTCCTCGTACTCGATCTCCTTGTACCTGTTGAGGGACAGGTCGTAGTCGTTCGCCTCGATCTCGGAAAGTGGAACACAGAAGGACTGTTCCGTGCGCGCCCGCTCAAGTTCCGCCGTCGTGCGCTGATTCCAACGCGAGAGGACGTCCTCAAGGTCGGAAGAGCCGAGCGGCGTGCGCTTGTCATCGAGGCTGAAGCCGTCCGACTTGACGTCGTAGAACCAGACGTTGTCCGTGCCGCCGGAGTTGGTCTTCGTGAAGAAGAGGATGGCGGTGGATACACCGGCGTAGGGCTTGAAGACGCCCGACGGGAGTTTGACGACGGCGTCGAGCTTGTGCCCCTCGACCAGTGTCTTGCGGAGGGACTTGTGGGCGCCGGTAGAGCCGAAGAGAACACCGTCGGGCACGATGACGGCAGCCCGCCCGCCTGGCTTGAGCAGCTTGAGGAAAAGTGCCAGGAACAGGAGTTCGGTTTTCTTCGTCTTGACGACGTTAAGGAGCTCCTTCGACACGTTCTCGTAGTCCAAGCTGCCAGCAAACGGCGGATTGGCGAGGATGACGTTGTACTTTTCTTCCTCTGCGGAATGTAGGTCGGCGAGTGAATCGCGGTAGGAGACATCCGGGTTCTCGACACCGTGGAGGAGCATGTTCATTGAACCGATGCGGAGCATGGTGGAGTCGAAGTCGAAGCCATGGAACTGCTCGTGATGGAAGAACTTGCTCATCTCATCATTGGTGAGGAGATTGCTGTTGTTCTTGCGGAGATATTCGCCGGCCTGAACAAGAAAGCCGCAGGTACCGGCGGCCGGATCGCAGATGGCTTCCAGCGGCTGGGGTGCTGTCATCGCTACCATGAGATCGATGATGTGCCGAGGGGTTCGGAACTGACCGTTGGTGCCCGCCGAAGCCAGCTTCGAGAGCATGTACTCGTAGAGATCGCCCTTAGTGTCGCGACCCTCCATGTTGATGGAGTCGATGACATCTACAACCTGCTTCAAGACGCCCGCGTTCGGAATCTTGAACTGCGCATCCTTCATGTGATGGCTGTAGGTGGAGTCCTCGCCGTTGGACTGCTTGGTCAGCTCAGTGCGAAGGAACGGGAAGATGCTCTGCTGGAAGAGCGTGAACATCTCAGTCTGACCAAAGTCCTTGAACTTCGACCAGCGGAGGTCGGAGTAGGGCCGGCCCTGAGGGTCAAGACCTTCCGGGAACACGGCGTTCTCAATCGGCTCGCCCAAGATATTGGCCTGCTTCTCCGCCCGGGTGTGGTTCTCGTCCAGGCGCTTGAGAAACAGAAGGTAAGTGATCTGCTCGATGACTTCCAACGGGTTCGAGATGCCGCCGCTCCAGAACGTATTCCAGACTTTGTCTACTTGGGCCTTGATTTCACCTGTGATCACTCATGCGAGTTTAGTGGCAGGGGCGAGCGCACATGGATTCTGATGCGAAGCAAACCCGGCACCGCAGATCTGCGGTGCCGGGCCTGCTTCCAAGGCTCAGCAGGGACGCCAGGTCTTTCCGCCGGGCGCGTAGCAGCGGGGACCCGTGTAGCCCGGCGCTGGGTTCGCCGGGGCTGCGGGTGCCGGTGGAAGGTACTGCTGTGCTGGCGGAACATACTGCTGGACAGGCGGCGCAGCCGGGGTGTTGCGGATCCGCCCAGCCTCGGCGGCCGCCGCGGCTGCCCGGGCCTGTTCTGCTGCGGCCGCCTCATCAGCAGCCTTCTTTTCAGCGGCAGCGGCTTCCTCGGCTGCCTTCTTCTCAGCCGCCGCACGCGCAGCGGCGGCCACCCGTTCCTCCTCAGCCTTCTTCTTCTCGGGGCTGCGGCGAGCGACTTTTCTTGGTCCTTAGCCTTGGCCAAGGCGCTTTCCCCGCGCGTGATCCTCGCTGTGAGGGCCGTCAATTTCCCCGCTGCTTCGGCAGGCTCGTACGCGGCCCAGACGATGGAGTGCTCCGTGTCCCGGGATGCCGACAGAAGATCCCGGGCGGCCTTCGCTGCAACCAAAGCAGCGGCCAAACCCGTGGCGTTGGCACCGGCACCCGCAGAGGTCGTGGCCGGTGCTGCATTCTCTGCCATGGTCAGTGCCTCCGATGCGGCCGCCAGCTGTGCCGGTAGCGTGCACTCAACTGTTTCGGAGAAGAGTCCGGCCTTCGCGGCCCGAGCTTCCTGGTAGGCGGCCTCGACAGGTGGAAGGAACTTGCGGTTTGGCTCGACCACCATGGGAACTCCGAGACCTCGTCGAGCGATTTCTGCGTTCACCAGTTGGTTGCTGGCGTTGAAGACTCCAGCCAGCGTTCTTTTGTACTTGTCGTGGCGTTCGACGTCGAACTCCAACCGGACCTTGCTGCCCACCGGTAGTACTTCCTCCAAGTGGTCCGTCGCTTCAGGGCCGAGGCACTCGGTGGGCTTATTCGGGTCCTTGGTTTCCGGCGTGTTGATGTTCAGCAGTCGGATCGTCTGGTCGTTGTTGTTGATCGACACAACCACGGTGTCGCCGTCGATGACCCTTACGACTGTTCCAGAGTCAGCGTTTGCAGCTGTGGCGACCGCCCAAGTGGTCGCGGCCAGCACTACTGACGTGGCTGCAGCAATTGCTAGCTTCCGCACGTGAGTGAACATCCCTGGGCGGAGAAGGTGAATGGACAAAGGCTGTGGGGCAGCTTGATGTGGGCGCGCAAATAGTCCCCCTATTATGCGAATGGAGTGATGACGTGGCTGTTGGGCAGCCGAGAACACTTTAAGCTACAAGTCAGATTTTGTGCGCGTCCCCCGTAGCTCGGCGATATTGTGACTTTACGTTGACACAATGGACCATGCTCTTCACCAAAAAGTCGCTCACCGAGGACGGGTTCACCGGATTTCGGCCTCTCGACGAACTCGATCCCATGAGGATTCCCCAAGGACCCGGCATCTTCATCATTCTCCGACCGGCGGATTTCGAGCCCACATTCCTTAACAAGAGCACTGCCGGCACCTTCAAGAAGAAGGATCCCTCCCTCAAGCGTGAAGTGTTGGAACCTGAATGGATCCCCGACGCTTCCGTGCTTTACATCGGTAAAGCAAGCGCCGGCAGCCAAGGCAATCGTGGTCTACGCAAGCAGCTCCAGGAGTTCCTTGATTACGGCCGTGGACGGCCTACCGTCGTCTGGGACGCCCGGCTCATCTGGCAGCTCCGCGATGCCCTGGACCTGATGGTTGCGTGGAAGGAACTTCCTGCTTCCGAAGTGAACGCCGCCGAGGCCGCCTATCACGCTGATTTTGTTGCCGCCTTCGGGAGGCTTCCGTTTGCGAACCTTGTGCAGGCCCGCTCCAGTAAGTGAAACGCGGCTAACGCCAAAGGCGGCACGACGGCGGAAGGGGAGTTCCGCCGTCGGCCTCCCGCTTGCTGCGCGTTCGGCGCATAATGGCAACCATGACGGCGCTTGTCTCCCCTGGAAGCAAACCTCCTGGAGCCCGCATCACTGTTGAGGTGCCCGTCCTTCGCATAGGGGCAGGGTCTTCGGATTACGAGGGACTGAACCGGTTTGTCGATTCCCTTCGCAAGCCGCAGGGCTTGCACCTGACGCTGCTGCATGTTGGGATCCTGGACGAGCTGGGCAGGGACATCGTCGCGTGGACGAAGGGTCTTTCGCCCCCGGAGAGGGTGCTTCCCGAGGTAGCCAGTTGGTTGACGGAACTGCCGGTGCTGCAGGGCTTTTTAGGGAAGTCGGACAGGTTGGTCCCCTTGGGCGGTGGTCGTCTCATGGGGCTCGAAGTGGATGCGCCCCAGGAGGTTCACGACTATCAAGCCCTTTTGGTGCAGGGGCTTCACGTACTCTTTGATGACCTCGGCCTCGACAATATTGACGACTTCATCCTGAGCTCGCCCGCCCTTGGTTACAGATCGCCCCGATGGCTGCCCCACATCGCAGTCGGAAAAGCCCGGACCAGGCACGAGCCATCCGTGGAGATCGCCCCCGTGGCTATAGAGTTCGGCGACTCGCGGATCCGGAACCGTGAAGCGCTTCCGCTGCCGTAACCTGCCGTTGCACGGATTGACGTAAGGGAAGTTCTACAGCCGGTAAAATAGGGTGTGTCTCCCGTTTTCTACCTGAGGACTTTCATGCAGCCCCGTACTTTGTTCCGTACCGTTGCTTTTGCCGAGGCCGTGACATGGACGCTGCTGTTGATCGGGCTGTTCCTCAAGTACGTAACGCGCACCACCGACGTTGGGGTGAGCATCGCCGGAGGCATCCACGGCTTCGTGTTCCTTTGCTACGCAGCAACAGCCGCGTTTACTTGGATCAACCAGAAGTGGGCAACCCGTACCGGCCTGCTTGCCATCGCTTCAGCAGTGATTCCTTATGCCACTATCCCCACGGAGAAGTCGCTCGACCGTCGCGGCCTCCTCGCCGGTGGCTGGCGTTTGGCTGCCGGGGGTGAGAAGCCTCAAGGGGGCTTCGAAAAAGCCCAGGCCTGGGTCCTGCGGAACCCGATCCTTGCCGTAGTTGTCACCCTTGTGGTTGTGGGCGCTGTCTTTAGCTTCCTGCTGATCATGGGCCCTCCAGGTACCTGGTTCTCCTAGCCCATTCGGCTCCTAGGCTCATGGCGTGGCCGCTGATTCCTTCCTGGGATGCGAGCTGCCTTAGGCATGGGGATCGTAGAAGCAGGTGGGGCCGCTTACCGGAACCCAGTCATGCCATCCGGGGCTGGCTATCGTTCGTAGTGCCCGCTTCCAGATGACCGGCCGCCCCTCCGCTGCACTCTCAGCCGTGGCTGGACACTCCAGCGTCAGGCATCTTGTGTCTTCAGAGTCCGGGCCGTCATCGCGGCAGTGAAAGTCCGGCATGAGTTGATACAACCCGTCGGCCGAAATGATGGAGGCCTGCGTCAGCTCATTAGGGTGCGACGTCGAATTGGCGGACGTCCCATCGCTGGATGTCGAAACGGGTGGGGTGCTGCTCCCCTCGCAAGCGCTCAAGAACAGCACGCCAGTGACGACCAGAATCGCCGATTTCAGTCGAGTAGAGCTGGAAAAACGGGCAGGGGAGACTCTGTTCATGTAAGGCTCTTTCCATGGTTCTTGGTGGGTTTCGAACAGCCTAGATTGCTCGGAAGAAGCCGTCGAAGTGACGATTTGGAGCCTGTGGAAAACGTGCGGATAGGCTCCGTTCCCGGGTTATTCAAGGCTTCTAAGTCACCGTGAACTGACCCGTTTTTGGGCACGGCGACTTAGAAGCCTGGTCAATTGTGAAGAGTGCCTGATCTTCCTCAGCGGGCAGTGCCGGGGCAGCCCCAGGAGTTGGGGTTTTCCTCGCAGGTGTCGGCGACGAGGGCTTTTTCTGTTTTCCAGACTTGGATGGTTTTGGTTGGTGTGGTGATGTCGAGTGTTCCGTTGATGGGTAGGGGTGGTCCGTTGTTGACGGAGTAGGTGCCGGCGAAGTTGGTGGTGACGGTTGCTTGGTAGTTTCCGGTTTCTGCGTAGCTGTGGCTGGTGCGGGTCTCGTTGGTGAGCCATTCGGCTTCGGGGATGGGGTAGCCGGCGGCTGGGGTTGGTCCGAGGGTGGTGCCGTCGCCGAAGGTGTAGGTGTAGTTGGTGGGTGTGGCGGTCAGGTGGACTGCTTGGCCGAGGATGGTGACGTCGAAGGCCTGTTGGCCGGGGGTGGCGTAGAAGTTGGTGGGTCCGCCTTTGAGGGTGTGGGGGAAGGGCTGGGCTTCGAGGTTTCCCGGGTTGACGGGGAGTTGGCGGAAGTCGTTCAGGATCCTTGCAGCGATGTTGGGCAGGACATTCTCGGGTTCGGGGTCGTAGAGGCAGGTCGGGCCAGTGATGGCGCGGTATTGCGTCCAGTCCGGATTAGTAATGGCCTTCGGAGCCTTCTTCCAGACCACTGGAGTTCCTTCAGGACCGCCCGGTGTAGTGGGAGGGCACTGAAGTCCCTGGCACCCCAAGCCTCCACCCCCGGCGCGGCACATGGTGTCGGGCTTGTATTGATAGGGGTCTTCAGCCGTGGGTTTTCCAAGGCTCGCGGTGGGCACCCCGGTATTGCTGTCAAGGATGTAGTGCGCGGTCAAAACTAAGCCCGTCTCACCCCTGTTGGCCCGAACCCCTGGTTCCTCAGCCGCTGCAGTCAGAGGCGAGCCGAGAATTGCGAGTACCGAGGCGCAAGCGAGGACCGTTGCCATAGCCCGTCGATAGGTGCGCATTATCAACCCAGAATCAATCCGTTGTCGATCACATGCCAATTTCCGCTCTTGAAAGTCACTTTCACAGCCTCCGCAGTGTTGGAAGCTTCCGATGCCTGCTGGCTGACTCTCGCGTTGGCGTCGAAGTACAGGATCTCCTCCTGAATGACCTGAATCTTCGCGACCTGGGAATCGGCTCCGTTCTGCCAAAGAACTTCAATCGAAGGGATGGATATTCTCCCTCCCACCAGCCAGCGGCCATCCGCATAGTTCACCTCGATGGCCTTCTTATAGGCGACACCCGATTCGGTGGTCAGATCCGTCGACTGACTCCACGGCTCGAGGTCACCTGTTTCTGTCGCATAGGAGTATGTTGCGTACCAGTACCCAATGAACGCTTCCAGCCCCTCCTTCGAGTTCTCCTTTGCCAGCTCGGGCATCACCGGAACGGGCACGTTCTGCGCCTTACCTGCTGCGTCCGCAGGCTTGTACACAGCGGGCGCCGGCGGAGTAGTCGAGGCCGCCGGAACCGAAACGCTCGAGGTGGGCGACGCCGTCGTCGAGCTGGTTTCTGAAGGTGAGCCGCCAGGCGCCGAGCCACCTTGGCAACCGCTCAGGAGCATCACAGCGGTGAGACCGAAGACCGCCGTTCGGACGCGAACGAAAGGAAAAGAAGCAAACGAAAGGCGTGACATGACAGGCTCCCCAGCAGCTGATTGGCGGTGTGCCGGTCAGTCTAGGCTGGGGACGGAGAAGGATTCATGTTGGAAAAGATGGCCTGTGGATAAGCGTCAGTTACGCTCCGCCACTCCAGCAGTACCCACCTACCCCCGCAGCTTCTCCATGTCCCGGCGGTCCTTCTTGGTGGGCCGGCCGGCACCGCGGTCACGCTGCGGGAGCCCGAGCTTTGGAGCAACCGGGCGCGGGGGTGTGTGATCGGTGAAGCAGTGTGACGCGGCCTCGGCTCCAACACGCTTCGCGATGAGTCGCCGCACTTCGAGGATGCGTTCCCAGCCTGATTCGCGGACCCGGATGGTGTCGCCGATGATCACGCTCTGGGACGCTTTGACCGGATTTCCGTTCACGCGGATGTGCCCGGCACGGCAGGCGGCGGTGGCGGCCGAGCGCGTCTTGTAGGCGCGGATCGCCCAGAGCCAGGCGTCGACGCGGACGTTTGCCGGGGAAGATGTCGGGATACTCATGATTGGGAAGAGTCTAACCGTGCCTCGCCAGACCCGCGAGAACGCCGGAAAGCAGCGAGACCACCGGGAAGCCATCGAATCCGCCGGAGAGTTCCGGCGATCCCGCAGCATTCCAGCGATCTCGGCGCGGCCGGCAAAGCCACCTACCGCACCGTCGCCTCGACCACCTGTGCCATGTTGTTCCCGATGCCTTGGTAGTTCCACACTTGCTCGGTGGGTTGCAGCGCGCCCGAGGTATCCATCGCCCTGCACCGCAGAACGTGTTCGCCGGGGCTTGCGACCCACACCATGGACCACGAGCGCCAGGCAAAGTCGCCCGGAGCCGGTTCGAGGTGAGCCGGCATCCATTCGCCGTCGATGCCCACCTCAACGCGTTCCACTTCACCATGCCCGGACCACGCGCGTCCGTGCAGCATCACCGGACCGGCATCAACCACGCGTCGCCGGGTGTAGAAGTCCGGGATTCCCGGAGGAATCATGAGGGAACGTACGCGAATATGGCTCACGGGTATGCCTGGCCCATCCGGACCTTGAAGATAGTGGTACGCCACCGCCTGCTGGAATCCCATGAATCGCGACTTCACGGCCTCGATCGACGTCAACCACTTCACACTTGCCATGCCATACCAGCCCGGCACCAGTAGCCTGAGCGGGAAACCGTGCTGGATGGGCAGCGGGTTGCCGTTCATGGCGTAGACCAGCATGACTTCCGGATGCATCGCTTCGGCCACCGAAAGGCTGCGCGCATAAGGCTCTTCGACGCCGCCCTGGATGCCGTTGTCGGCACCGGTAAAGACAAGTTCGACGGCGTCACTCGCCAAACCTGCTTCCTCCAGCAAGGGCGCCAACGGGGTTCCTGTCCACTCCGCAGTGCCCACAGCACCGAGAACCCAGGGTTGGCTGACGGGGCGGGGTTGCAGGAGCGACCTGCCGTTGCCTGCGCATTCAAGGGTGACGGGCATGGTGACGGCGGGCCGGGCCTTGATGTCCTCAAGACTCAACTCAAGGCTCCGACTAACTGCGCCGCCCAAGCGTAGTCGCCAAGTCTCGGCGGAAAGGTGCGGGATGTCGAAGTGGATCAGCAAGTAGTGAAGGCCGGCCGGCGTGATGTCGTCGTGCAGGGCCTCGAGTGGCATGGAGTGGTTCCGCCCGGAGAGCTGCAGTTCTTCGTGAGTCAGCGGACCTTGGGTCGGCTGCCCGGGGTTGGCGGCTTTCGTTGCTCTTTGTTTGACATGGTGCTTGGACATGGGACGGCGGCGTTCTACTGGAAGCTAAACGCTGCGGAGTGCCGCAGCACTTAGGTCAAGGATCACGCCGAGGCCGAACCGCGTCAATAGTTCATTGTGAGGCCTGCTCTGCGCGCCAACACAAGAACATAAGGCGCAAACCGGGCCTCACAACGGAAGGGGGCTACCGGCGTCGTAGTTCCGGATACTCAAGGTGCGGCGCAACCGTGCCTGCGTCGCGCTCCAGGAAGTTCACCGCTGGTGCCGCGATGTCGTCGATTTCATCTAGGATGGCTTCGCTGAGCACCACGTCTGCGGCCTTCAAATAGTCGGTGAGGTGGTCCTCGGTTCGCGGTCCGATGACCACGCTGGTGACTGCCGGGTGGTTCAGGGCGAAGCCGACGGCAAGTTGGATAAGGGTCAATCCGTGGCGGGCCGCAACTTGCGCCAGGGCATCTGCTGCGTGCAGTTTTCCTTGGTTATAAGGTGCGTTGACGTCGAATCGACCCGGGACCGCTGCCGATCGTGAACTTTCCGGCTGACCGCCACCCACGCGATAACCGCCGGCCAGCCACCCGCCGTCGAGCGGTCCGTAACTCAAAACCCCGACGCCGTACTGCTGGGTGATGGGGAAAACGTCGCGTTCGTTGGCGCGCACCAGAAGCGAATAAGGAACCTGGTCCACCACCGGCGGGGTCAGATGGTTGGTGTTCGCAATCCACTGGGCCTCCACCAGCTGGGCGGGGCTGAATACGGAGGTGCCGTAGTAGAGGATCTTGCCCTGACGGATGAGGTCGTTGAGCGCAGTGATGGTTTCCAACAGATCAGTGTTGTAGTCCGGGCGGTGCGCTTGGTAGAGGTCGATCCTATCCGTATTCAGTCGCCGCAAGCTGTCCTCCACAGCCCGGACAATCCACCGGCGCGAGTTGCCCGCGTGCGCAGGGTTGGAGCCCATCTGCCCGTGGAACTTGGTGGCAAGGAAGACGTCGTCGCGTCGGCTATGAATGGCTTGACCAACCACGGTCTCGGCCTCGCCCTGCGAGTAGATGTCGGCAGTGTCGACGCTGGTGATACCGGCGTCAAGGGCGGCCTTGATGATGCGGATGCTCTCGGCTGGACCTGTGGGTGCGGCGCCGGTGCCGAAGTTCAGGGTGCCCAGGGTGAGGGGGCTGATCAGGGCGCCAGTGCGTCCAAGCGTTCGTAGCTCGTTGAGGCTCATGTCGGCTTCCTGTGGTGGGACAGTGCTGGATGTTCAATCGAGGCTACACACGGCCGCCGGAGGCATAAACGCAAATGGTAGAAGTTCTTCGCTTTTCGTCTTCGGAGGTAATGAAAGCGGCCTTACTTCGCGACATTTCTTGACACGCGGCAACACAAATGTCTTTCGAATCAACAAATATTGCCGTTCGCCGATGCAGGTGAATTATGGGAAAGGAACTCAAGCCACGCACAAAGGGGACAGCGGAATGACACAGACCACAGTGGAAGAAACAGCGGCCATCAAGGCTGCATTTGCGCAGTTTCCGTCCGGAGTCGCGGCATTCAGCGCGATGGTGGACTTCACGCCTGAGGCTTTGGTGGCGTCGTCCTTCACTGTTGGCGTTTCCCTGGAACCGCCGTTGGTGATGTTCGCTGTGCAGAACTCCTCCACCACGTGGCCGAAGCTCCGCCAGGCTCAGCGCCTGGGAGTTTCGGTGCTCGCCGAGGGTCAAGAGGCGGCGGCCCTCCAGTTGGCCTCGAAGACGCGCGACCGCTTCGCCGGGCTGGACACCAGCGTGAGCGACTCAGGCGCGGTGCTGATCGACGGCGCGGTGTTGGGTTTCGAATGCGAAGTGGTTTCCGAGACGCCTGCTGGTGATCACGCAATCGTCGTTCTTGAAGTCAAGGCGACCACCATCAACCTTGAGTCCAAGCCCTTGATCTACCACGGCGCGATGTTCCGGCAGTTGGCAGCGTAGCCGGCAGTTTGCAGTTTGGCGTCGCCTACGAGTTGCGACTGACGCCGCTGAGCGAACCTTTTCGGATCGGGCTCGAAGACTTTCCACTCTTGGAAGTGTTCGGGCCCGGTTTCTTGGCCCCGTTGCCCGACATGGGGCTCTTGGAGTCGCCGGTTTGGGTGGGCCCGCTGTTCGGCCCTGTCGGCGGAAAGTCAGGGCGCTTGGGGCCAGGAGTTTTGCCATTGGACGACGGGGTTGGCTCGTCAAGATCGCGGACCGTCACCTTAATGGGTGGCGGCTGTTGGGCTTTGGCGCGGGCAGCCGCACGTTCGTCTGCCTCTGCCACTGCGTCCGCCCAGTCCTTGGCCAGCACAGGGGGTTCTTTGGCGGCTGCGACCACAATGGGATGGTGGGCTGTCTGATGCTCCACGACCGATTTAACCTCAGCCGGTTTCGGCAGGTTGCGGGGGTCCACCTTTGCCTTCCACGCACCTTCCTTGAGCGCGGAAGATGCACCCGAGAACCGCCGTCGGACATCTCCCATGAGGTTGCGCTTGGGCGCGGCAGGTGCGAGTGCAGCGGCAGGTGCGGCAGCGGCGGGTGCAGCGGCAGGTGCGGCAATGGCGGGTGCAGCGGCAGGTGCGAAAGCAGGCCCCGGCTCCGTTGCCGGCACCAAGCCCTCGGTAGCCGCGGGATCAGGCACGCGCCCCGGGTGCTGGGGGAGGTGAACGATGGGAGTGTTGGCCTTCTTGGGGAAGATCCCCACCATGGCCAAAAGGATGATCGACAGCAGCCGCCCAACTCCGGCGACAACCAGAGTGATGATGATGATCAACCCGAGCCCCAGGAACATCAGGACTGCGAGTCCCAATGTGCCCAAATACGTCAGATTGATGGCGAGAGTTGTCGGATCCTCCACGTTAGCCTCCCCTGGCCGTCGTTTTGTGATGCGCCCATTGCCCACCCAGCTTGCATGTATAGCCTAAGGTCCAGCACCGACGGAATCACGCCCCGCCCCACACTCTGGCAGGGTTGTTTCAAAGCTGTTATATGGCATGGGAAAATGTGTTGCCCAGCTCTCATTTTTAGCCTCAGATTGGGACTCCGTGACCCCTGATTCAGCCCGTCTCCGCAATGGCGCTTGCCCATGCCTCTCCGGTGAGCAGTACGACGATTGCTGTGGACGATTCCACCGGGGCGAGGCGGATGCGCCCACGGCCGAGCAACTCATGCGCTCCCGGTATTCGGCTTTCGTCGTCCTGGATCCCGTCTACCTCCTGCGCACCTGGCACGCCTCTACCCGCCCCACGTCCATGGACCTCGATTCAGACATGGAGTGGCGAAGATTGGACATTGTTTCCGCATCGAACGGCGGTCCCTTGGACTCGACGGGCACAGTGGAGTTTGCTGCCCATTACAGGCTCGACGGCGAACGCGGCGTCCAGCGCGAACTCAGCCGTTTCGTGCGGGAAGACAAGCGCTGGTTCTACGTGGACGGGGACGTCCGCTAGCGGCTCACCGGTAGTTGCGGTGCAGGTTCTCCTTGGTTGAGGCGCCCGGAGAGGCATCGCCGATCCACGGGCCGGTACCTTCGGACTGGTCCAGGATGCCTGCTTCCAACCAGGCGTAGTCGCCGGCGAGCACCTTGCGCGAAAGGTGGTGATCGGCGTCGTCAGTATTCCTCCACAGCTGATCGAAGTATTCGTCCACCCGCACCCGCGCCTGCTCACAGAAGGCCTCAGCCAGCTCGAAGGCGGCAGCGCCTTGTTCGGGGTGCGTCCGCAGCAACATTTCGGCCCGGGAGCAGCAAGCAGCCATGGCGAACAGTTCAGCGCCGATGTCCACGATCCTGCCCAGGAAAGCCTGCTTGTGCTCAAGCTTGGCCTGCCAGCGGCCCATGCCATAGAAAGTTTGCCTGGCAAGCCGCCGCGACGACCTTTCAACGAAGCGCAGTTGCTTGCCCAAGCGTCCGAACTCCGCGTAGGACCGCGGGTCCATGCCTGCTCCCGCAACAAGCTTGGGCAGCCAGCGGGCGTAGAAACCTGAAGCCCCGACGGCGGCCCTCGCCTTGTCCTGCAGGCTCGCATCCGCTGAGGCGAGGTCGCCCGCAGCGGCAAGGTGGGCATCCACGGCCTCGCGGGCAATGAGGAGTTTCATGATTTCGCTGGAGCCCTCGAAGATGCGGTTGATCCGGAGATCGCGGAGGAGTTGCTCGGCCGGTACTGCGCGTTCCCCCCGCGCTTCCAGTGAGTCGGCTGTTTCGAAGCCCCGGCCGCCGCGGATCTGCACGAGTTCGTCCGCGATCCGGCAGCTCAGCTCCGTGGACCACAGTTTGGCCAGCGCGGCTTCGATGCGAACGTCCTTTTGGCCGGCGTCGGCCATTTCGGCGGAGAGTTCGAAAACTGCTTCCAGCGCGAAGGTGGTGGCGGCGATGAAGGCGATCTTTTTGCCCACGGCCTCGTGTTTGCCCACCGGGCGACCCCACTGTGTCCGGGCGTTGGACCATTCGCGGGAAATCTTAAGGCTCCACTTTCCGGCAGCAACGCACAGGCCGGGGATGGAGAGCCGTCCGGTATTAAGGGTAGTGAGGGCGATCTTGAGCCCTTGCCCTTCGCGGCCAAGCCTGTTGGCCGCCGGGACGCGGACCTGGTGGAAGCGCGTCACCCCGTTCTCGATTCCGCGCAGGCCCATGAAGGTATTGCGGTTCTCCACGGTGATACCGGGGGAGTCCATCTCCACAACGAAAGCGGAGATGCCGCCTTTGTGCTCAGTGCCATCAGTATCGGTGTGCGAAGGCACCCTGGCCATGACCACCACGAGTTCAGCGATCACACCGTTGGTGGTCCACAGTTTCACGCCGTCCAAAAGGTAAGAGTCGCCGTCGTCGGACAGTACGGCAGTGGCGCCCATGCGCGCGGGGTCGCTGCCGACGTCGGGCTCTGTCAGGAGGAAAGCGGTGATGGCGCCGGCGGCGCAGCGCGGCAGGTATTCCTGCTTCTGCTCGGAGGTACCGAACTCCTTCACGGGTTCCGGCACGCCGATGGATTGGTGGGCGGAAATCAGTGCTCCGAGGCTGGGATGCACCGAACCCAGCAGGGCCAGGGCGCGACCGTAATAGACCAAGGAGAGGCCCAATCCGCCATATTCACGCGGAATTTTCATGCCGAAAACACCCAGGTCCGCGAGGCCCTTCAGGTATTCGTCCGGGATTTTGGCGTCGCGCTCGATCACGCGGCCGGACATGGTTTCGGCGAATGTCACCAAGCGGTCCATAAACTCTTCGCCCCGCTGAACATCGTCCGGTTTGGCTTGTGGCCATGGGTGAATCAGGCTGAGGTCGAAGCTGCCCAGATAGAGGCCCTTGGCGAAACTGGGCCGGTTCCATTCTGTTTCGCGGGCAGCCTCAGCGACTTCCCGGGCTTCTTCTGCGGTGGCATTGACGCTTGCGGCGGCGAGACTGTTGTCAGTGGCGGACGTCATGGGATAACTCCTCTAGCCGGTGGTGCCGGATGGAGCCAGGGTCCGCCTTGGGTGCGAACCCTTCAGCTGTCCCTCAATGCTACCCGCGAGTAGCTACCTGTGCTAGGGGAAACCTGCGGCTGGAATTCAGCGGGAATTTCCACTTGTCCGGCGTGGTGAACCACGCGGTCCCACGCAAGGTTAATGCCGTGGACAAGACCGCCAAGCACTGCCTTAATGGCGTACCAGGCAATTCCCATTGCTCCAATAAGAATAATTGTTGCCATTGCTGCTGCGGCGATAAATGCCACCAGAATTGCAGCGAAGACCAACGTTCCAATGAATACGTAAGTGGCTGTTTCAAGCGCAGTAAAGTCGAAATTCATGGTTCCCCCCGGGGCGACGGTGCGTGGGTTGACGCGGCGTGGCTGCGTCGATGCTCTGACACTAGGGGCGGGCGTACATTCCGGCCAGAGCAGAAACGCGTCGTGGCAGCGTTGATATGGGATCGAAACCATACCGGACGGTAGGTTACGGAATGGTTGCGACGGGCAAGCTTCAAACGGGCTCGACGGCGGCACCCGCCACCTGCTCCACCGTGGCGGTTCGGCCGGCGCTCCGGCCCGACGGGCGCCCCCCCTCGACGCTCTGCGTTAACCTTGTACGGGGCAGTTTTCGCTGCCAGCCAGGTTTCGCAGCAGCTGAAGGAGAGTAGTTGTCCCGTTCAGCCATGTCCTCCGCCGACGCCATCAGCGCCCGGCTCCGTGACCTCGAACAGTTGACCAAGGGCCCCGCGTGGGCTCTGACGCGGTCCGCGCCATGGGTGATCGCGGTGCTGCAAGCATCGTTTACCCGCACCCGGCCGCAGCTTCCGCTCGAAGAGTTCCATGCCGACGTCGACGCCTTCCTTGAGCAGCTCCGCCGTCAGGACCCGGCGCTGGGCGGCCAGCAGAACGGCAAGCTTTTCGGCGATGAATGGACCCGTAAGCAATTCCTGACGCGGCGCAACCAGGCAGGCCAGATCGTTTACGAAGTCACGGAACCCGCGGCCCGTGTGCTCGCGTTCTTGGACAGCCTCTCCAGCGAGCGGTCCACGTTGAACGGTTCGCGGCTCGGTACGCTGCTGGGCGACGTCGAGAAGCTCGCCAACGAAACCAACCCTGACCAGAGTGCACGATTGGAAGCCCTTGAAGAGGAAATCCAAGAGCGCCAGCAGTTGGTGGAGGACATCAGTTCAGGTGAGTTCGACGGGCTCCTTGATGATGAGGAAGCAGTAGAAGCTGCCGGGAACATCCTGGACCTCGCGGCCAGCTTGCCCGCGGACTACAAGAAAATGCGTGACCGCATCGAAGAACTGGTGGGCGAGCTCCGCAACCAGATCATCGAGGAGTCGCTGAGCAAGGGCGCCACCATGGCCCAGGTTTTGGAGGCGGACAAAAGGCTTCGGCAAAGTCCCGAAGGGCGAACTTTCCGCTCGTTCACTGCCTTCCTGGAGGATCCGCAGCAACAGCTGCGCTTCCGCTCGGCGATCGGCGAGGTGCTGAGCCGGCAATTCGCGGACGACCTCTCCCCTGAGGACCGCGAAACGCTGAAAAACCTGGTGGCTGAACTGCGCACGCAGCACAGCCAGATCCAGCGGATCTACGGAAAGCTCTCTGAAAGCCTGAACACCTACATCCAGAGCGACGACGTGAGGCAGTCCGTCAGCTTGCGGAAGGTGCTGGCCGAGGCCGAGCAAGCCATCCGATCCATGCCCTACGAACGCGACCGTCCCGGCCTGGTTCCGGGCCCCGTCCTGTTCAACGCCGGGTTCGAATCGTTGGCCATGGTCAAACTTTTCGACCCCGACGAATTTGCCGCACCCCCGCGCTTGGCCGATCCCATCGCCTTCAGCGACTCTGACCGGGTGCGGTCAGCGCGCACCGGCAAAGCGCGGCCTGAGCTTGTCCGGGCAGCCATGGCGGGTGCAGCCACACTGGGCGATGCCTGGGAAAACCTGCCCGCCGAAGAACGTCACATCAACACCGTGCGCACCCTGCTGTCCATGGCGCTGCAAACGGGCGCGGCCTTCGACCGGGCCGCCTGGGAACACATCGACTTCGAACAAATCGACGGCAGCATCCGTACCGCTTACCTGCCCGTCGTCTCGCTGAATAAGGACTCTGATGACTGAAGAAATCACGACGACGGACATCACCGAAGCGGACGATGTCACCGAAGAAGTGGCTGAGACCGCTGCTGAAATCACTCATGCGGATCCCTTCAGGGTTACACCGCGGGACACATTCGTGGACGGAGCCGCACTCTTCCCCGGCGACACCGGAGTGCTGCCCATGAAGGTGCGGCATGCGCTGGTGAAATTGCTGAAGGGACCGTACATTGACGGCAGCCGGGACGAGAAACTGTGGACCACGCTGTTGGACAACCAGCTGATCCTGCGCAGCCGCCTCTCGGAGCTGTTCCTCACCCTCCAGCTCGATCACGACCGCAAAATCGCGGTACTCCGACCCGTCGACCCCGAAGTCATCGGCGCCAGTTCCCGCTCCAGCATCCTGCGCCAGCAGCGTGCCCTGAGCCGGGTGGAAACCATCGTCCTGCTGCGCTTGCGCCTGCTGCTGGACCGGCACGTCACAGCCCAGACAGACCCAACCATTACCCGCGAAGAGATCTCGGACCTCGTCGCCAACTACACACCCGCCGGCCAACAAGATGCCCTCCGCGACTCCGACGTAGTCACACGAACCATCACCAAACTCCTGGCCCGCCAACTCATCCTCCCCACCCCGCTGGATGACACATACACCATCAGCAACGCCCTCCCACTGGCCCTCCCCTTCGAAAACATCGGCGACATCCCGGCACAAATCGAGGCCCTGGTAGCGGTCGCGGCCGACGAATCAGGAACAGAGCCCCTCCTGGACCTTGACCCCGACTCCTCCGACTCCGCAGCTGACGACGCGGACGACGATTCCGAAGGTGACGGCCGAGCCGAAGCCGGAGCGATGGATGCCGGACCGGGAGTGGCATCGGGCCTGTCGAAGCCGCGCGTCGAGCTGATCGAAGATCAGTCGCGCGGCGAAGGGGCGGGGCCGGCATTCATCGCGCAGGCGGACGCAACCACCGCTGAAGGGACCACAAAGTGACGATCGCAAGCATGCTCCCCCTCGGCGAGCTCACCAACCCGGGTCAGATGCGTTTGGCCCTCGTGCAGGTGGTCAACTGGGGCACCTTCCATGGAGCCCACACCATGCATGTTGACCGCAAGGGCACGCTCCTCACGGGTAACTCGGGCGTTGGCAAGTCGACTCTCTTTGATGCGATGCTCCGTGTGTTTGATGCCCGTCCTCGCTCGAACGAGGCTGCGGCCCAGCGTTCCGGGGGCGCTGTGGAGGACAGGAGGACCACGTTCACTTACATGCGCGGCAAGGTGGGTGATAAGGCAGTAGGGGATAGCTCAGCCAGTGCCTTCCAGCGCCCAGGTGCCACCTGGTCCGCCGTCGCACTGACGTTTGATAACGCCGCCGGCACAAAGGTGACGGTGTCGGCGCTGTTTGACTTGCCGAAGAACGGTACGGAGTCGAGCGTCGGGCGTTTTTATGTGATCGACAGCAAGCCGTTGGACCTTGAAGCGATCGAGGGCATTGCGCAGAAGCGGTTCACCAAGGGCGCGCTGGAGTCGATCTTCCCGGATGGCCAGGTTTTCGATGTCCACAAGGCGTTCGCCGAACGCTTCCGCAGGCTTCTTGGCATCAACTCGGACCAGGCGCTGCCGCTGCTGCGGGTGATCCAGGCCGGCAAGGGCTTGGGCGGGAGCGTGAATACGTTCTTCCGTGACCAGGTTCTTGATGCGCCGGCCACGTTGGCTGCCGCTGATGATGTGGTGGAGGAATTCAGCAATTTGATGTCCATTCGGCAGCGGCTGGAGGACGTCAGGCAGCAGCGGGACCAGTTGGCTCCCGTGCCGGGGCTGAACAAGGAGTATGCACAGGCGTTGCTGGACGCGAACCGTCTCCGGGAGTTGGCCGGCGAGGAGTTTGAGGCGTACAAGCAGCAGCTCGCGGTCACGGTTCATGCCAAGACGCTGGCCCGTTTCAAGGAGCTGGCTCAGTCCAAGGCTCAGGAACTGGCTGCTGAGCGGACTGTGCGTGACGCTTTGGCCAAGGAGCTCCGTGATCTCGAACTGGATTACAACAACCGTGGCGGCAACGCGATTTCGGCCATTGAGCAGTCATTGGACAATGCCAAGGTTGGACTCAAACTGCGTCAGCAAGTTGAGGATTCAGCCAGGAAGGCGTTGGCCGACGCCGGGCTGAACCTTGAGTGGTCCGCCGAGGGCTGGGATCAGGCGCATGAGCAGGCCGCTGCCCGCTCTGCCGAGTTGAAGGACGATTCCGAGGCGCTCAAGGAGCTTCGTTTTGAGGCCTTCGACGGCCACGCGACTAAGAAGCGTGAGCTTGCCGCGGCTCAGCAAGAGCTGCTTTCCCTGCGGTCGCGCAAGTCGCTGCTGCCGCCGTCGAGCATTGAGAACCGGGCTGCAATCGCAGCGGCAACCGGGGTTCCGGAAGAGCGCATGCCGTTCGGCGGTGAGCTGATCGATCTCGCCGAGGGCCAGGACCAGTGGCGTCCGGCCGCTGAGCGCGCGCTGCGTAACCTGGCCACCACGTTGCTGGTACCGGGAGAGCACTTCGCTGCAGTCACGCGCTATTTGAACGACAACACAGTCCGGGGTGCACTCCGCGCCGTCGATGTATCCAAGCCGCAGGCCGGTGGCGCGCTGGCTGTGGAGGACGTGTCCGACGGCGACCTCTTGACTAAGTTGAGCATCCTCACCTCGGGCGCCAACGCGGACGCCGGGGAATGGATCCGCGAACGGATTGCCCTGGACTTTGCGTACCCATGCGTCGAGAATCCGGACGAGCTTGCGTCAATGGACAAGGGCCTGAGCCTGGGTGGCGTGGTCAAACGCAACCGGCACACCGTGGAGAAGGACGACCGTTTCACGAGCCGGCAGGACTACGTCCTCGGTTTCGACAACGCCTCCAAACTAGAGCTGGTGGCAGCGCGCGTGAGTGAGCTGGAAAACGAGCTGGTGAAGGCCGCGGAACTCGCCCAGAGCCGCGAGGATTCACATCAGGGCATGGCCCGTCAGCTCGAAGCACTACGCCGGGTTGCTGAAGACGAACGGCCGTGGGAGCAGGTGTCCGCGGCCGTCGCTGCGGAAGAACTTGCCAGGATCGAACAGCGACTGGCGGATGCGTTGGCCGCGCAGGCAGACCTGGAGCCGTTGCGTGCCAACATCGAAGGTGTCAGGGAAAAGCACCAGTCCTCCACAGGTACCGCGGCCGTGCTGCAGAGCGAATACAAAGCGCTCGACCACAAGATGACCACGGCTGACAGCCTGCTCGATGCGGCGAGGCTGAAGCTGGAGCAAGCGCCGCCGTCGGCCTCTACCGTCACCGCGTTGGAGCCGTACTTCGAGGGTGTCGCCGATGTCTCCGAGCTGTACGAGCTGGACAACCTGGCCAACAGCGTCCGGAATAAGTTGCTCGACGAACTGCATGCGGCGGAGTCGCGCGGACAGGCCACTGCTGAGCGACTGACCCGCATTTTTGAGGCCTTCGTGCGGGACTGGGGGAGCGCAATCAGCGCGGACCACGGCACCTCGATCGGAGCCGCGGGGGACTTCGAATCCCGGTATCACGCCATTGTCAGCGACGGCCTGCCGGCTCAGGAGGCTGAGTTCCGGCTGTTCTTCAATCAGCGCACGCACGAATCGTTCAGCACACTCCTGCATCTGCTGGATGAGGAACGCCGCAGCATCACCAGCCGCATCCTGCCCCTCAACGGCATCCTGTCGCAGGTCAACTTCCATGAGGGCAGCTTCCTGGAGCTGGACATCAAACAGACGCTTCCAGCAACGGCCAAACAGTTCAAGGATGCGATCCAGAACGCCCTGAAGGCTAAGCACACTCGCCCCTCGCGTGGCGCTGCGGCCGGTGCTGCAGCTGCTTCAGCAACGGAAGTGGACGACGACGCCGAACTCACCGCGCGCTACAAGTCGTTGGAAACCCTGGTTAAGCGGCTGGGATCGCAGACGCCTGAGGATCGGCGCTGGCGGGCGGAGGTCCTGGATGTCCGCGGGCACTTGTTTATTCAGTGCAAGGAGCACCGTGAGGTTTCTTCGAAGTCCGGCAAAGCCGCCGGTGCTGGAAAGTCCGGCAAGAAGAAGACCGAGGTCTTCATGCACGCCGACACGGGTTCCATGTCCGGGGGTGAGCGCCAGCGTTTCACGGCCTTCATCATGGCGGCGGCGCTCAGCTACCAGTTGGGCATTGCCGAACAGGGTTTCACCACGTACGGCACCGTGATGATGGACGAAGCGTTCGTGCTGGCTTCCGAGGAATTCGCGGGTGCGGGCATCAAGGCGCTCCACGAGTTCGGGTTCCAGTTGCTCCTTGCGGCCCCGGAAAACGTCATCGACCTCTCGCGGCACCTCGGCTCCGTCACGGAAATCCTCCGGGACAAGCGCACCAACCGCTCAGGGGTGCTCACCGCTCCCGTCATTGCAGGGCCCGGCGAGCCAGGAGCATGGCGGTCCGAAGCCAACCCGGTGGACATAGTCCTGCGCTGACCGCAACGCGGGGTCAATTGTGGCCCCTTCCGGGAGCCCTAAGGGCCCTAAGTGACCCCGCGTTGCTCTTGGATCTACTTGGCGTCGCCGCGGACGCGATCCAGGAACTGTTCGGTCCTGGTTTCCAGCCCTGCGATTTGCCGAATAACGACGGCGGCCGGGTCCGGGTTGATCTCGTTGGCGGGGGGTTCCTTGCGCACATTGGCGCTGCAGCCGAACTCTGCGCAGATCAGTGTTCCCACCGTGTTACCGTCCTTGCCTGATTGTCCGGCTTTCTTGGCGACCCACAGGTAAACGTCGTCCTTGGAGAAAACGTCGCGGCAGAGTTCGCAGAGGACTACGCGCCTCTTCCCGGACCCACCTTCAGGCGCCCGGAGCATGATTCCGGTGAGCTTTCCCCGGTGCGGAACCACGAGGTATCCGCGCTGGGGCATTTTCTCGTCCCGCCAACCCAGGAATTCCAGGTTGTCCCAGTCGATGGTTTCGAAGTCGCGGGGCAGGTTCAGCCTGGCAGCCTCGGAACGGCTGGCGTTGATGAAGGACGAACGGATCTGTTGGGCAGTGATTTTCTGCATGGCAATGCTTCTTTCGGAAATGGTCGACGTCCGCGCGCTGAAGATGTTCGCGCGGGAAATAGCAGAAGGCGTCGGTCATCGGAAGAAGGGAGGCGCAGCTCTATAGCCCCTACCAGAGGGGTGTGCCTTGAAACCTAGGAAGATGCCGACGTGCGGGGGAGTGCCAAGCAGGCCAAAACGGCCACCTCGCCAACCATGGCTGCAGCAACTGGAACAGTGCGCACGCTCATCCCCTCGTCATCATCTTTGGAAGCGGTAGTCCGCTGCCGCTAATACTTTCAAAACTTTCGGGCAGATGTCCACTGAGAGAGGGATCGATTGAAGGGCTGGGGATGTGAGAGAGCGTGTGATCTGCATCCCATTTCGCTCATGCCTCGGATTACGTGACGCAAACGTTTCTTAATTACCGAGAGGCTAGGCTAGCCTTACTTAGGTTCGCATCACTTACTTAAGGAGTCCCGTGGCTTCCCTTCTTCCACGCCGCGCCCTGCTCAAAACAGCAGGAACCGCGACGGCCGCCCTGGCCGCCGTCGCTCTTTCCCTCACCGGCTGCTCCACTGGTCCGGCAACGTCCTCTCCGGCAACCGAGCAGGCAGCATCGGCAGCTTTCCCGGTGACCATCAAGAACGTCTTTGGTGAGACCATCATCAAGGAACAGCCCAAGCGTGTAGTCACCGTCTCGTGGGTCAATGACGACGTCGCGATCGCCCTCGGTGTAGTCCCGGTTGGCGTTCCGAAGAACGAGTGGGGCAACAACGAGCAAGGCTCAACTCCTTGGAAGGACGCAGCGCTGGAGAAGCTTGGCGCCGGCTTCGGCACCGACAAGGCTCCGGTCCAGTTCTCAGAGGCTGACGGCATCAACTTCACCGAGATCGCCAAGCTCAGCCCGGACGTTATCCTGGCTGCGTACTCGGGCCTGGAAGAGGCTGACTACAAGAAGCTCAGCGAAATCGCCCCTGTTGTGGCCCAGCCGGAGCTCGCCTACGGCACCCCGTGGCAGGAAAGCACCACGCTGATCGGCAAGGCGCTGGGCAAGGAAGCCGAAGCCAAGAAGCTGATCGAGGACACCGAAGCCACCGTCAAGGACAAGGTTTCCAAGTTCCCGCAGATCAAGGACAAGACTTTTATCTACGGCAACCTCGAGCCGGCCAAGGGTGACGGAGCCAACGTCTACACCGCTATCGACAACCGCCCCCGCTTCCTCTCCGAAATCGGCATGAAGCTGGCTCCTGTGGTCACCGAGAACACCAAGACCTCCACGGAGTTCTTCATCCCGTGGTCCGCTGAAAAGGCCAACGAGCTCGAGTCCGACATCTTCGTGACCTGGGTTCCGGATGCCAGCACAGCAGAAGCCATCAAGGCTGACCCGCTGCTCGGCCAGATTCCGGCCATCAAGAAGGGCGCTCTGGTTGCCGATTCGGACAACACCCTGACGCTGTCCATCTCCGCCTCTTCACCGCTGAGCCTGCCGTGGGCGCTGGACACGTTCCTGCCGCAGCTGGGTAAAGCAGCAGACGCAGCGGGCAAGTAACTGCAATGAAACTGAGTACGACGACGGCAGTCCAGGGGCGGGGCAACGGCACTTTGGTGTCGGCTGGCCGGGGAGGCATCACCCCTGAAACTGCAGGAACCGGAGGGGGAACCGGCTCCCGCAGCACTGCAGGCAAGCGCTCCGCTTGGTTGCTGGTGGCCGTCGTCGTACTCACCGCGGTGTGCGCTGCATCCTTGGCGATCGGTGCCCGCGGGCTTCCCCTTAATACGGTGTGGGAAGCACTCACCAACTTCAATCCGGCGGACGGCAACCATGCTGTGGTCATCGCCCGGATTCCCCGTACCGTGCTGGGTCTGCTTGCCGGAGCCGCGCTTGGCTTGGCCGGCGCCGCCATGCAAGGTGTAGCCCGCAACCCGCTGGCCGATCCCGGGATCCTGGGCCTCAACGCCGGAGCAGCTCTCGCTGTGGTTGTAGGAATCTACGTTTTCGGCATCGGTTCGCTGTCCGGCTACATCTGGTTCGCCTTCATCGGCGCCGCAGCGGCCGCCGTCGTGGTTTATGCCATCGCCTCCATAGGGCGCGACGGTGCGACGCCGGTCAAGCTCGCCCTCGCGGGTGCCGCCCTGAGCGCCGGACTGTTCTCCCTGATGAACGTCATCCTTGTTTCCAGCCAGGACACTTTTGATCGCTTCCGTTTCTGGCAGGTGGGCACCATTGGTGGCCGAGACTGGTCTGTCCTTCTTCCGGCGCTGCCGTTCCTTGCAGTCGGGGCGTTGATTGTCCTGGCCGGTGGTCGCATCCTGAACAGCCTGGCCCTCGGCGACGACATTGCCCGCGGCCTTGGCCAGAACGTCACGCTGGCCCGCAGCATCACCGGGCTGGGCATCGTCCTGCTTTGCGGATCCGCTACGGCAGTAGCTGGCCCCATTGCTTTCCTCGGCCTGGTCATACCCCATGCAGTCCGCTCTCTGACCGGGCCGGACTACCGGTGGATCCTGCCGTTTTCCGCAGTTGCGGCCCCTATCCTGCTGATCAGCGCCGACATCATCGGCCGCGTGGTCCTTCTCCCCGGTGAAGTCCCCGCAGGAATCATGACGGCCATCATCGGCGCCCCCGTCTTCGTTTGGCTCATCCGCCGCGGCAAGGGGGCCGGGCTATGACAACCGTTCACAAACTCCCCACCGAGTTGGCACTTAATGCCAATGATTCCCACAAACATGGGCATCATCTGCCACTTCGGCGAGTACTGAGCCGCACGTTCTTCCTCGGGCTGGCAGTCATCGCCATGTTCGCCGTGTACGTGCTCCTGGGCAGCTACACAGTGACCATCCCGGACTTCTTCACGATCGTCATCAACCACCTGACCGGCGGCGAGAAGATCCCCGGTGCCAGCTTCATCGTGATGGAACACAAACTTCCCCGCGCCGTGGTGGGAACCATGATCGGGATCGCGTTCGGCTTGGCCGGCGCACTGTTCCAGACCATGCTGCGCAACCCCCTCGCCAGCCCCGACATCATTGGGATCAGCTACGGTGCCAGTGCGGCAGCTGTAACGGCAATCGTGATTTTCGGCGCTTCAGGAGCCGTGGTTTCCGGCGCTGCCCTTGGTGGCGCACTCGGCGTCGCGGCCATCATCTACGCAATCTCCCGCGGTGGTTCCGGCGCGGGCGGTGGCAGCCGCGGCAACGCTGCAGGCAACCGCCTCATCCTTGCCGGCGTTGGCATCGCCGCTGCACTTCACGCTGTAGTCAACTTCCTCATGACCCGGGCCGACATCCGTACCGCCGCCGACGCCCTCATCTGGCTCAACGGTTCCCTGAACTCAGCCACGTGGGACCGCGCCGGCGTCCTCGCGGTCTCCTTGCTGATCCTGATCCCGGCTGTCATTGCCCTTGCCGGCCCGTTGCGCATCCTCGAACTCGGCGATGACGCCGCTGCCGGCCTGGGGATCAAGGTCAGCGCCGCCCGGCTGGGACTGGTGCTGACCGCCGTCGGGCTTGCCGCCGTCGCAACTGCCGCTGCCGGTCCGGTGGCCTTCGTCGCTTTCCTCGCCGGGCCGATCGCCCGCCGCCTCGTCCGTAAGCCCAGCCTCCCGGCGTCGGCCCTCACCGGTGCCCTGATTGTGTTGCTCGCAGACTTCTTCGCTTCCAACATCGCCCCCGTCATCCTGGACGGAACCGTCCTTCCGGTCGGCGTCATTACCGGCGCCCTCGGTGCCCCCTTCCTGCTGTGGCTGCTGGTCACGTCGAACCGAAAGGAGGCCTGACATGGCCATCCTTAATGCCAAGGACCTCACGCTCCAGTACGAGGCACGCAAGGTGGTGGAAGGACTCACCACCGAGATTCCCGAAGGCAAAGTGACCATGATCGTGGGCGCCAACGCCTGCGGGAAGTCCACCCTCCTGCGTGGCTTGTCGCGCCTCCTCAAGCCGGCCGGGGGCGCCGTGACCTTGGACGGCAAGGACATCCACACCCGTCCCGCCCGCGAACTGGCGCGCACCCTTGGCCTGCTCCCGCAGCACCCCACCGCTCCCGACGGCATCACCGTCAGGGACCTCGTGGGCCGCGGGCGTTACCCTCACCAAGGCTTCTTCCGCAGCTGGAGCGCCGGGGACGACGCCGCGGTGGGGGGGGGGGTGCCCCCCCCCCCCCGCCACCGACACGCTTGGACTGGCCGAACGCAGCATCGACGAACTGTCCGGCGGGCAACGCCAGCGCGTCTGGATCGCCATGGCCCTCGCGCAGGAAACCGAAGTCCTGCTGCTGGACGAGCCCACCACCTACCTTGACCTCGCACACCAGGTTGAAGTCCTGGACCTCATCACGGACCTCAACCGCAGCCGCGGCACTACCGTGGCGATCGTGCTCCACGACCTCAATCTCGCAGCGCGCTACGCCGATCACGTCATCGCCATGAAGGGCGGGTGCATCGTGGCCGAAGGGCCGGCGCCGGTGGTCGTGACGGAAGAACTGGTCTTCAACGTTTTCGGCCTGGAATCCCGAGTAGTCCCGGACCCCATCTCAGGCACACCGCTGATCGTCCCCATCGGACGCCACCACGCACGCCCCGCTTCAACCAACGAACTGGAGATCGCCTCATGAGTGCACAACCGACACAGGCAAAAGCAAGTGCCGCCGTGGAGCCCATGACCCTCGCCTTCGACGTCACCGTGACGGCCGTGCAGGAGCTCAGCCCCAACTTCCGCCGCATCACGTTTGGCGGCTACTCACTGCGCGACTTCGGTGTTGCTGGGGACACCCTGGACCTCCGCGTGAAGCTGATGATCCCGTCCTTCGATGCCTCCGGTCAGCAGATTCCGCTGCCTCCCTTCAAGATGGAGGAGGCCGGCTGGTATCAGGAATGGTTGGCCATGGACCCCTCTGTCCGCGGTGACATGCGCACTTACACCGTCCGGTCCGAACGCCTCGACGCCGTGTATCCGGAGATCGACATTGACTTCGTCATGCACTTCGACGACGCCGGCCACGGTGGACCCGCTGCCAACTGGGCTGTTGCCGCGAAGCCAGGGGATGCCATCACCATCATTGGCCCCAACAACCGTGCAGCGCAGTGCACCACTGCCGGCGCCTACGGTGGCATCGAATGGCGCCCGGGCCTGGCTCAGCGCGTGCTCCTGGCCGGCGACGAAACAGCTGTCCCCGCCATCAGCGCCATCCTCGAAAGCCTGCCCGCCGACATGACCGGCCACGCCTTCCTCGAAGTACCCGAAGCGGGAGACTTCCAGGACATCTCCACCGAAGCCGACATCGAAATCACCTGGCTCGCGCGCGGTGCAGCCATCGGACGCTCACGTCCCCACGGCGAACTGCTCAAAGAAGCCGTTGCCAAGGCTGTTCCCGTCCCGGGCTGGGTAGGCATCAAGGGTGCCGGCACCGCCGCCGGACCCGAGCCGGAAGACGTCAACGTGGACCAGGACATCCTCTGGGAAACCCCGCAGCGCATGGACACGGCAGCAATCGAAGCCACCAAAAATCCCACTCTTCCCGCCGGTGCCCTGCCGTTCTATGCATGGATCGCAGGGGAAGCGTTCGTGATCAAGGAAATGCGGCGCTACCTGGTGCGCGACGTCGGCATTGACCGGAAGCAGGTTGCTTTCATGGGCTACTGGCGCCGCGGCAAAGCCGAGGGCTAAGCCCCACCTTCCGACGCTCTCTCACTTCCCTTGGGCTTGAGGCCGACGCTCTTTCACTTCCCTCGGGCTTGTTCACTTTGGGTTGGCTCGGGCTTAACCGGGGGCGGGTAGCGTCGGCTGCGTGCGGGAGGAATTCGGGGACGGGAAGAAAGTTCGACGGCGGTATGTCGCCATCGGGGATTCCTTCACCGAAGGTGTGGGGGACCCGAGCAAGGTCCTGCCCAACGGGGTCCGGGGATGGGCCGACCGGGTTGCCGAGAAGTTGGCCAAGGCTCAGCCGGGCTGGGAGTACGCCAACCTGGCCGTGCGCAGTAAGAGGCTCCGGCACATCATCGATGAACAACTCGAGCCGGCGCTGGCCATGGAGCCAACCCTGGTGACGCTCTATGCAGGCGGCAACGACATCCTCGATTTCGGCACGGACATGGATGCGCTTCTCAACGACTACGAGCTACTCGTCGCACGCCTCAGCGAAACCGGCGCCACGTTGGTCCTGTTTACCGGCTTCGACGTGAAGGTCTCGGCCGTCCTGGAGCCCTTCAAGAAACGCAACACCCTTTACAACCAGAGGGTTCGCGACATCGCCGCCAAATATGGCGCGGTCCTGGTGGACTACTGGTGCTTCGACGCTTACAAGGACTCCCGGATGTGGGCGCCGGACCGGCTCCATATGTCCAAGGCGGGCCACAAGTACCTGGCCGCCCAGGTTTTGGATCACCTCAATGTCCCGCACAAGATCTCCCCGAAAGAATGGGATCCGCCCACCCGCATGTCCATGCGCGAGTGGGAGCGCCGGCAGCGCCGCTGGGTCAACGACTGGGTGGTCCCGCTGTTCGGTCGCAAACTACGCGGAGTCACGCTGGGGGATTCCATCAGCCCACGCTGGCCGGAGCCCGTTAAGGTTCCGCGGAAGGGTGGCCTGAAAAAGCTCATAGAAGACCGGGAGGCTGCACAATGATTGGACCAGCACAATGAAAGATCAGATCCGGTTTGTGGCGCTCGGCGATTCCTTTACTGAGGGCGTCGGTGACAACGATCTCAGGCTCCCCAACAACTGCCGGGGTTGGGCGGACCGGGTAGCTGAGGAACTGGCAAGGCAGGACCCAAGGGTGCAATACGCCAACCTGGCCATCCGTGGGCGGCGCCTCCAACGGATCATCGACGAACAAATAGAGCCCGCCCTCGCCATGAATCCCACGATGGTCAGCTTCTACGCCGGCGGGAATGACCTCCTCATGGCGCGGCTCAACATGGCCAAGCTCATCAGGGACTACGAGGACGCGGTCAAAAGGATCAAGGGCAGCGGAGCCACGGTCCTGCTCTTCACCGGTTACAACGTCCCCTTGTCGCCCCTGCTCGAACCGCTCAAATTGCGCACGGCCATCTACAACCGCCACATTCGGCGTATCGCGGCGAAGTACCGGACGCTCCTGGTGGACTACTGGTGTTTCGAGAAGTTTCAGGACCCGCGGATGTGGGCCCCGGACCGCCTCCACATGTCCACTCCAGGCCACAGCTACATGGCCAAGAAAGTCCTTGAAGTCCTTGGGGCCCCGCACTCGCTCCAATCACCAACGCTCGCTGCCCCGCGTCCGCGGACCCTCACCGAGAACATCCTCGACGACGCCGCCTGGCTGAGGCGCGACGTCGGGCCTTGGCTTTCGCGGCGGTTCCGCGGCGTATCCAGCGGTGACCGCCTGGGGGCGAGATGGCCGGAACTGATGCCGGTGGTACTGCCCGAGCGTCTGGGTACTGCGAAAGCGCAGAAGAGTCAGTTGTCCAGCAGGTTTTCGTAACCGTCAGCCACGCTGGTGGCAGTGAATTCGATGATCTCGAATTCGGCCACCCCGTTGCTGTAGAAGGGGTCCTTTGCAAGGGACGCATCCAGAGTCGCCCTGTCCACCTTGGAGAGCAGAACACCGCCGGTGGCCGGGACGCGACGTCCGGACGCCAGGAAAATACCGGCGTCGAACGCTTCCTTAAGCCAAGCCATATGGCCCGGGCGGTGGAAGTCGACAATTTCGTCGGGAACTTTGTAGGTCAAGGAGACGACAAACATGCCGCCAGCCTATCGCCTGAGCCGCTTTCGGGACCTAAGGAAGTAGCGAATTCTCATAAGATGTAGGCATGACTCAACCCCGCTGGCTGAACGCCGACGAACGCCGTGCTTGGCTGGCCCTGCTGAGCATCAATACCTTGCTGCCCTCGGCTTTGGACACCCAGCTCCAGTCGGCCGGAAAGCTGTCCCTGTTCGATTACAACGTGCTCGCAATGCTCTCCGAAACCGATGGCAGATATCTGCCCATGAGTGAACTCGCCGCGCGCACAAGTGCCTCCTTGTCGCGCCTTTCGCACGTGGTCACCAAGCTGCAGAAACGCGGCTGGGTGGAACGGCAGGCGCACCCCGGAGACGCCCGCGTCACTGTAGCGCACCTGACCGACGCCGGCATGTCCACCATCGTTTCCCTCGCCCCGGGACATGTGGAATCCGTGCGCACGTTGATGCTGGATTCGCTGAGCCCGGAGGATGTCTCAGACCTTGCGCGCATCGGCGAGAAGATTGTTGCCCGTTTGGACAACAATCATTGGATCCTGCGTGATTCCTAGCTATCGCGCTGCGGTTTTTGTGGCCTTGAGCGTTGAAGTGGGAGACTGACGGCATGGATTTTTCTGCCCGTTACGTTGCCTTGGGGGACTCGTTCACTGAGGGTGTTGGAGACGACGATCCCGGCCGACCCAACGGTGTTCGCGGCTGGGCTGACGTCGTCGCCGGACAGCTCGCCCACAGCAATCCGGACTTCGGCTACGCCAACTTGGCAATTCGCGGCCGGAAGCTCCGGCAAATCATGGCCGAGCAGGTTGATGCCGCCATCGCCATGAAGCCCACGTTGGTGACGTTGTACGCCGGGGCAAACGACATTTTGAGGCCCAAGATCGATATTGATTCGCTTTTGGAGGAGTACGACGCCGGTATCGCCAAGTTGAGCGCGTCGGGCGCCACCGTGGTCCTCTTCACGGGCTTTGATGCCAAGGGTTCCAAGGTTTTCAGCGCCATGCGTGGCCGCACCGCGATCTACAACGAGCTGGTGCGCGAAATCGCGGAAAACCACGGCGCCCTTCTGGTGGATTACTGGCGGTTCGACGAATACGACGACTGGCGACTCTGGGGCGAGGACCGGATGCATATGTCTACAGCCGGCCACGTCAACATGGCAAAGCGCGTCCTGGATGTCCTCGAACACGAGCACGTCATCGACGTTCCCGAACTGGCGCCGGTTCGTCTGATGAATCGTGTCGAGGCACTGAAAGCCAACGCTCGATGGTTCCGTGAATCCGCTGCCCCATGGGTTGCCCGTCGTGTGCGGGGAGTCTCTTCCGGTGACGGTTTGAGCCCGAAATACCCGGAATTGATCCGGCCCCTCTAGTTCGCTGTGGTGGTCGACCCGCCAGGGTTGAGCCGGGTGTTAAAGGCAGGGGTGCGCAGGGCTTATGATGCCGGATTGGTCTTAATTTGGCCTGACCCGTAGAATAGTTAGGCGCTAGGTAGTGCGGATCGTGTGCAATTGCTCCGGTTGGTGGTGACTGTCGGTTTTACCGACGTCCCGGTGGCCGGTAGTTAGGGGCTCAAGTTGCGTGCATTCCTGTATTCGCCCGGTATCCTAGGAGCTGTTCCAGTGATTTTCACTGCCGGTCCTGAGGCCGACCTTCTTCGCCGCACTTGCTGCGGAAACTACCGAAATGGTCTGGACCCGGATGCGGACGCTGCCTGTCGCACGGTAACGCAGGAACATCTGCACGCCGTTACATTCAATCTTTGGAGGAGAGTCATGGCAGCACACTGCCAAGTGACCGGAGCCGAGCCGGGCTTTGGACACAGCATTTCGCACTCGCACCGTCGCAACAAGCGTCGGTTCGACCCGAACATTCAGAAGAAGCGCTACTGGGTTCCGTCCCTGCGCCGTAACGTCACGCTGACCCTGTCAGCCCGTGGCATCAAGACAATCGACGTACGCGGCATCGACTCAGTCGTCGCCGACATCCTGGCACGAGGAGTAAAGCTCTAATGGCAAAGGACAAGGACGTACGTCCGATCATCAAGCTGAAGTCCACCGCGGGCACCGGTTACACCTACGTAACCCGCAAGAACCGTCGTAACGATCCTGACCGCCTGGTCTTGAAGAAGTACGACCCCAAGATCCGCCAGCACGTCGAATTCCGAGAGGAGCGCTAAACACATGGCAAAGAAGTCAAAGATTGCTCGCAACGAGCAGCGCAAGGTCATTGTTGAGCGTTACGCCGCAAAGCGTCTCGAACTGAAGAAGACCCTGGTTGACCCCAACGCGACTGACGAAGCACGCGAAGCTGCACGCCTCGGCCTGCAGAAGCTGCCCCGCAACGCCTCCCCGATCCGTCTGCGTAACCGCGACCAGATCGACGGCCGTCCCCGCGGCACGCTCCAGAAGTTCGGTATCTCCCGTGTTCGCTTCCGCGACATGGCCCACCGTGGTGAGCTCCCGGGCATCACCAAGTCTTCCTGGTAATCACGAAGCTCTGAAAGGGCCGGCAACCGTTATGGTTGCCGGCCCTTTCTGCGTTTAAGCGCGGTTACTGGAGTGTGCCTGCGGTCATCCTCGGCGCGCTCGCTCCTTCGTCGCTTAGACGCGCGCTGCCGGATGGCCGCCGCCCCTGTGGACGCTCTTTCACTTCCCTCGGGTTTGGGGCGGGACGCTCTTTCACTTCCCTCGGGTTTGGGCCCATCGCTCTCTCACTTGGAATGTTCGACGGCGGTAGTCGCGGAGGGCGCGGGGCTGTGGGTTGGTGGCGTGGATGGCTTTGTGACGGGCTTCACTTGGAATGATTTCGACGGGTTCTGCTTGGTTTGAAGCATTGGTGGGGTTGTTTTCCTTGTGTTTTCGGGGGTTTTGGGTGGTGTTGGGGTGGATTTGTGCCGCGGCCCGTGGGCGTGTAATGTCTTCTGAGTCGCCGCGAGTGAGACAGCCTGGAGCTGAGAACCGCGGAGGCCAACCCCCTTGATAACAGCCTGAAAAATGGTGCGCTTCTTAGCGTGCCTGAGTCGGGTGGGGCCGGAACCTGGATCGAAAATCGCGGAAACGCTGATTTGCCAAGATCCGCTGGTTCGGGTAAGTTTGAAAAGTTGCTCCGGAGCGATCCTGGCCCCTTGTGGGGGGTTTGGTGGTGCCGGGTG
>NZ_JBLYIE010000023.1:0-84412 GCF_048537125.1 Paenarthrobacter sp. PPS72
GGACTTAATCATCTAGGCCCGGATTAGTTGCGCCGGGTTGGAACGCATGGCCAGCAGGGCCGGATAAACAGCCGACAACGTGCCGCTGGCAAGTCCCGCCCCAATGCCCCACAGCGACGCGTACCAGGGGAGCACAGCGGCCCAACCTTCACTGGATGCGTAGGCCAGCACAGCACCCATGCCCACAGCTGCGCCTGCAGCACCGCCCAATACGCCCACCACGGCGCCTTCAGTAAGGAACATCGAGACCAGCACCCCTCGCCGCATGCCCAAGGCAAGCCGCAGTGCAATCTCACTGGAGCGCGCCAACACGCCCAGATACATGGTGGTTCCGGCGCTGAGGCAGGCCATGGCGAGCAGGATACTGGAGACAATGGCTACCAGCCTGCCGAGGTCCGTGTTGATCCCTTGTTTGAGCTCCCGAAGGTCTGCGACCGTCTGCACCTCTACGGTCCCCGGTTCAGCAGGGTTCAGGGCTTTCGGCAGCGCCTCGGCAATGGCTGCAGGCATCCCCGGATGCGTTTGAAGGACCAGGCTGGCAGCCACTTTGCCGGTCAAGGAGTAGGACCCGACTCCCACCATCACCGCTGACGGCAGCACCGGGTCACGGCCCGGCTCATCAATCATCCCCACCACCGGAACCGGCTGGCCATACAGCCACACAACGACGCCGGGACCTGGCTTTGCGATGCCCAGCTCCTTGGCGGCATCCCGGCCCAGGATAGCGACGGGCCCTCCGAAGGAGTGGTCGAGCAAGGCTGCATCACCGTAGGACACAACTGCCCCTTGGATTCGAAGGTAGGCGGAGTCCACGATCCGGACGGCCCCGTTGAACGACGGTTGGCCAGGAAAGGTTGCTGGCCGAAAGGTGGATGGCTGCACCACTGACGATGAGATTTCGGCGATGACTCCGGCGTCGTGCACTCCGGAGAGCCTCATGGATGCTTGGAGATCACGGTTGACAGCTTCCCACGAGGCATATCCATCTTCGCGCGTCACCCGGACTTCGTCGTTCGCGGCCGCGTCGATCCGGGCAGACACCTTGACAGAGGCGCTCTCGCTCAGCCCGATTGCCGCAACCAACCCTCCGCTGCCAAGGAGAAAAGCGAGGATCAGGAGGAGTGCCTTAGCCGGACGAACGGTCAGCCCGGAGAACGCGTCGGCAACAGCATCTGCGGCCCCATGACGCAGGCTCGGAGCGAAGGCACGGTTGCTTTCGCGAACTTGAGTTGTTGTTGCTGGAATGCCGGCCTCGGCCCTGCTATCGTCGGCGAGGCCCCTGCTGTATCCGGTGTCCTCGATGATGGCTCCATCGCGCATCGTGATGATGCGGTCAGCGGCTCCCGCAACCTCGGGGTCGTGGGTCACCATGGCCACAGTGGTTCCGGCATCACTGAGCTCGCGGAGATGTTGGATGACGATCTTGCCGTTCGCGGTGTCCAGGCTGCCTGTGGGTTCGTCTGCGAGGACAACCGTCGGCGCTCCCATCACTGCCCTTGCGATAGCCAGACGTTGACGCTCTCCCCCGGACAACAGCGACGCCGGGGTTGCTGCCCGATGCCCGAGTCCGAACCTTTTCAGTGCAGGCATGACGAGTTGCTTCTGGTCCTTCATCCCTATACCCCGTACACGCAGCCCCAGCACGGCGTTGCGTGCCGCGGCGTCCCGGCCCACCATATGTGATTCCTGGAAGACGAACCCGAAAACATCGGCCCGCAGGGCTGCCCTCTGTCTCTCGCCGAGATCTGCGACTCTCACTCCCCTGATGGAATAGGAGCCCCCGGTTGGTGTGTCCAAGAGGCCGAGGACGTTGAGCAGCGTGGACTTTCCCGAACCGGAGGGGCCCACAATGGCAACGAACTCCCCTTCGTGGATATCAAGGTCCACGTCCACCAGCGCCTTCATCCCGGGAAAGCCGCGGTTAACGCCCCGCAGGCTGAGGAGGGGCAGGCGCTGCGCGTATCCGGACGATTCCCGGGATGGCAGGAGCGCCTTCATTGGAGTTTCACTTGATCCCCAACAGCCAGACCGTCCACGTCCGCGATCGCCGCCCACCCATCCACCTGCGCGGTGACCTTCACCTCCAAGCGGCGGGGCCCGCTGTTCCGTTCGATGAGCTCGCTGTTCCCTTCGATGAGTAGGTACGGTATCCCGCCGTCCTGGCGAATCGCTATGAGTGGGACTGCCAGTGACTCCGCAACTGCGCTGCCTGCGGTCATGGTGACTGATTGGCCTGCCGCAAATCCCTGGGTGCCCGGCGGTAAAGCTACGGTGATGTCCTTTCCAGGGATTTCGTTCTTGCTTTGGTCACCCTCCAGGAAGGCGCTGACCTGTACCACCGTGGTGTCCAGGACCGTTGAACCGGCTCTCACCGTTACGGGCGCACCCACCACGAAACTCTCGGATTGGACAACGTCTGCACGGGCGATAAAGGTGTCATCAGCCACCCTGACCCGGGCCACGATCCCGTCTTCGGCCAAGATGGAACCGGCGCCCGCGATGGAAGCTACAGTCCCGGTGTCACCAGGGATCTGGACAAATTCCCGCCAGCGAAACATGGCGTCCGGTGAGTTCTTTGGTGCTGTATTGGCAGTTGTCTCCTGAGGGAGTGGAGCGGGGGCTTTGAACCCCGAGGCTTTGTACCACGATGCCAGTGCCTGCTGAGTGGCCGGGTCAAAGGTACCTGTTGTGGTGCAGGCATAACCGAAGGACGCCAAGACCCCTTGGAGGGCTTTGACATCCGGACCCGAGTCGCTGGGGTTGATGTCACGATACAACGGCACGCTGCTGGGCAACACCAGCAGTGGCCTGCCTGAGACGACCGCCAGCAATTCACCGGGAACCACGGGACTCCCAACCTCTTTTGCCGCCTCGGTCACCACGAGTCTGTCGACACCTGCGGCGGGGCTCGCCCGAAGTGCAGACTCGGCACCTGGAACAACTTTCCCGGAAAGAACCACCTGTTTGACCACCGCACGGCGCTCCACCGCTGCCGAAACAGGAACCGCAACGGCAAGGGACGGAACGGGCGCCGTCCCCGCCGCGGTGGACGCACCCACCCAGTAGGCTCCGCCCAAAGCTGCCAGCACAGCGAGCGATGCGGCCGGAAGCAGCCACCACCGCGGGACGCGCCTCATGCCCCGCCGAATCAGCTGCGACTCAGAGTCTTGCATCAGCCACGCCATGGTCCCGAAGTATTTGTTTGGCTCGTTCGACGGCGGCTGACTTCTCTTCTGCCAAGGAGTTGAGCTCAGCCTGATGGTCCTTCATCTGCGCGGCCTGGTACTCGGCGAGAATGTCATAAGGTTTCCTGGCACCACCGCTTGCGTCCTTGCAGTCAACGTCCAGTAGGGCAACCCGAATCTCGTCTTCCTTGGAGCCGCCCGACGTCAGATTCCACGAATCCGGCTCAGCGACCTTGAGGCCTTTGCCGGACACGCAATCCTCCCAAGCCTGCCGGAAAGCCAAGTACTCGGAATCGCGTTCGGTCAGTGCCACTGCGTTACGCGTGATTTGGTTCTGGATGGAAGTGTCACCGAGCAGGCCCTCCAGAAGTTCAGGCAAGCCGGCCCTCCCCACGGAGTTGGTGCACTTCGTTTCCGCCGCCTGATGCTCAGCGCTGAGGACGGGGCGCTCGGGTTGTTCGTCCATCACACCAGGAATTTTCCGGATTTCGGGCATGGCGCCGTTCTTCGCAGCCAACTTCCGCGACCATTGTCCATATCTACCGTCCTGCAGGGCCCTGCCTCCGCCTCCCCAAGGAGCCACCTCAAAGCCGGCCTTCTTTACGCAGTCAAATATGAGGGACGCGACTGCCGAATTGACCAGGACGTTTTCCCGGTCGGAGTACCAATAGGCACTCATGGGCAGGACCACCTCGCCGGTGATTTCATTGAGGGACGCCCGGGCATTCGCGCCGGCGCTCCGATCAATGGCAGGCACGCTGAGACCGGGAGCAGGCCCGTCTGGCCGGTCAGGAGCACTGGAGCACGCCGTGCCGACGATCGTCGCGAGGATCGCGAGCACGGCCAGTGCCACTGAGTGCAGCTTTTTAGTCTTGAACGACAAGAGAATTAGCCCCAGACGCTCGTGATTTCATCGTCCCAGTTCCGGGTAGGCGACATGTAAATGCCCCGCAGATCGTTTGACGCATTGCCGGCCCGAAAGATCACACTGTTACCAACGAAATTGTTGTCAACATAGAGGTAGACATACGGCGAAGCTGGATCTGAGGCCGGTCCGACTACTAAGGAGCTCCCCTTGTCATTGGCGTCGACACCCACGTTGTAGGTGACCCAACCGAAGGACCTGGAGGTGCCGGTGAACCAGTAATTGTCGTAAAGGCATACTCGTGCGGTGGAGCAGGCAGGCGCCGCCTCGGCTGCAGTGACTCCCCCCAAAACCGAAGCTGAAGCAACTGCCAGCACTCCGGCGGTGCGCAAGATGTTTTTCATGGATATCCCCTAGGTTCGTGCAGGCGGAACAGCTCTGTTCCATCACGAACCCTAGGGGTTTGAGGCCTACACCTAGACGAGTTTTCACGAATTAGGTGGCGTTCCGGCAAGAATTAGGTGCCCGAAACCTCCAAACTAGGTGCTGCTGGGTGGCTTCTAGGTGCAGACTCGAGGGGGCCCAATGCCGCGCCACTCTCGTCAGCCAAACTGGTCATGTGCAGAAAACGGCGGTGTTCGTGGAAGGCGAGAGCGACCATCTAGCGGTGAAAGCGATGGCCCGGCGCCTTGGTCATGACCTGCAAAAGCAACGCGTTTCGGTCGTTCCGATGGGCGGGGCCACCAACATTGTCCATTTCCTTGACCGCTACGGTCCGACAGGGGAAAACCACCGTTTGCCGGGCCTCTGCGATTCCGGAGAGTTCTGGGTCACCGCCCGCGCCTTCAGTAGGGCCTGTATCGGCTCTGCTTCGTTGAACGACCTGGGGTTCCAGGTCTGTGACACTGATTTGGAGGGCGAACTTGTGCGTTGCCTGGGCGTTGATGTGGTGATCGAAATGATCGCCAATCAAGGGGAGCTTGCCTCATTTGAGCTTCTCCAGCGCCAGCCCTCGTTGCGGGACCTACCTGTTGAAACGCAGCTGCGGCGATTCTTCGGTGGCCGGAGCGGCAACAAGATCCGTTACGCGCCCTTGCTGGTCTCTGCACTACTGTCCGGCAATGCTGCTCCCCCGCTGGCTCGACTGGTTGCATCTTTTGGTAGGTGAGCGAGCGTTGGGATTATGCCCGACGGAGGTGAGCGAGCGTTGGGACTGCTAGGCGCCGACGATCGCTGAACCGATGAACGGGTCAACCGCCAAGGCGATGAACAGTAAGGTCAGGTAGCTGATAGAGCCGTGGAACACCTTCATGGCGCCCTTGTTGGAGACATCGCCACCTTGTGCGCGCTTGTACAAGGCGTGACTCTCGTAGAGGAACCAAGCTCCGGCAGCAACAGCGACGATCGTGTAAACCCAGCCCGCCCCGCCCACCGGGACCATCAGCAGCGAGCAGGCAACCATGGCCCAGGCGTAGAGGACCACCTGCACGGAAACCACCTTTGCACCGGCAATGGCGCCGAGCATGGGCACCTTGGCGTTGCGGTAGTCCTCGCCGTAACGCATGGAAAGCGGCCAGTAGTGAGGAGGCGTCCAGAGGAAAATCACCATGAAGAGGACGATAGCGGGCCACTCAACAGTGTTGGTCACAGCAGCCCATGCGATCAGCACTGGGAAGCATCCGGCAGCGCCACCCCAAACGATGTTCTGGGCGGTGCGGCGCTTCAGGATCATGGTGTAGATAACTACGTAGAAGACGATCGCGCCGAGGCCCAGCCAAGCGGAAAGCGGGTTGGCGCCGAACCACAGGATGGCGATGGAGGCAGCGCCCAGGATCCACGCAAAGATCAGGGCCTCGCGCGGGGTGACCTCGCCGGTAACCAGTGGACGCTTCTCTGTGCGGTGCATCAGTTTGTCGATGTCGCGATCGATGTAGCAGTTGAATACGCCTGCGCTGCCGGCCGCGAACGCGCCGCCAACGAGGGTTGCCAGGATCAGGCCTATGGACGGAAAGCCGCGCTGGGCAAAGATCATGGTGGGAAGCGTGCTGACCAGGAGCAGCTCGATGACGCGGGGTTTCGTCAGAGCCAGATACGCCTTGAACTTACGGGATATTCCGATGCTTCCCCGGGCCGGGGACGCGTTAAGGGGCGTATCAGTTGTGCTCACGGCGGCAGTCACTCTGTTCTATGCTCTGGGTTTCTCGCAGCGGTTGCCGCCCCGGTTGTCGAATAGCGAACACGGGCGCACGAACCGCTGCTGGCCTCCAAATATCATACCGTGGCCGAAAGAGGCCCGATGTCCGCAAAATACGTCATTGTTTCCGAATCTTCACCTCTCCGCCGTGCCATCGTGATTCATATAAGGGAATTTCTGTCCAGTTAGTGGGATTCCCTGAGTTCCATGACACGTTTAGGGCTAAGCTGTTGAGCAGATCAGCACACGTTGACCGTCCGGGAAACCGTATTCTCGGATATCCGTGCGTCTGGATGAGAGATCAACGTTTCAATGGTGAACGGCTGGTAGACACATTGCAGCGGGCGCCATCCTGTGCTTCCTGCGTGCCGTGTCCATACGCCTGCCGTCAGCACAGAGAGGGGCTCGGTTTTCGTGCCACATTTGGAAGAGCAAGAACTGTCATGGACCGATCTGGACAAGAAGGCTGTTGACACTGTTCGCGTGTTGGCCGCTGACGCCGTGGAGAAGGTCGGTAACGGCCACCCTGGTACGGCGATGAGCCTGGCACCGGCAGCGTACCTGCTGTTCCAGAAGCTGATGCGCCATGACCCGAAGAACCCGGACTGGATCGGCCGCGACCGGTTTGTCCTGTCTCCCGGTCACACGTCGCTGACCCTTTACATCCAGTTGTTCCTCTCCGGGTACGGCCTGGAGCTGAAGGACCTTGAGGCACTGCGTACGTGGGGTTCGTTGACCCCGGGCCACCCCGAGTACAAGCACACCGCCGGTGTGGAAATCACCACCGGCCCGCTGGGCCAAGGGCTGGCTTCTGCTGTTGGTTTCGCTTACTCCCAGCGTCGCCAACGCGGATTGTTCGACGCCGATGCTCCCGCCGGCGAATCGCCGTTCGACCACACCATCTGGGTGATCGCCTCCGACGGCGACCTTCAGGAAGGTGTCACGTCCGAGGCTTCCTCGCTCGCCGGACACCAGGAACTGGGCAACCTCGTAGTGATCTACGACGAGAACCACATCTCCATCGAAGACGACACCGACGTGGCGTTCACCGAGGACGTCCTGAAGCGTTACGAGGCCTACGGCTGGCACACCCAGCGCGTTGACTGGACCCGCCCCAGCGAAGACAATCCGACCGGCGACTACGTCGAAGACGTTCAGGAACTCTACGCAGCCCTGCTCGCTGCGAAGGCTGAGACGAACAAGCCGTCCATTATCTCGCTGCGTACCATCATCGGTTACCCTGCCCCGAAGAAGCAGAACACCGGCAAGATCCACGGCTCCGCCCTGGGCGCCGAGGAAGTCGCTGCACTGAAGAGCGTGCTCGGGTTCGATCCGGCCAAGTCCTTCGATGTTGACGAAGACGTTCTGGCACATGCCCGCAAGGTTTTGGACCGCGGTGCCGAGTCCCGCACTGCCTGGCAGAGCTCGTTCGAGGCATGGCAGTCCGCCAACCCCGACGCCGCTGCCCTGCTGGAACGCGTTGAAGCCAAGAAACTGCCCGTGGGCATCGATGCCGCACTGCCGGTGTTCGAGGCCGGCAAGGACGTTTCCACCCGCGCGGCTTCGGGCAAGGTCCTGAACGCAATCGGCCCGGTCCTTCCTGAGCTTTGGGGCGGTTCTGCCGACCTCGCGGAGTCCAACAACACCACTATTGAGGGTTCGCCGTCGTTCATCCCGACGTCGCGTTCCACGGATGCCTGGAAGGGCAACCCGTATGGTCGTGTGCTGCACTTCGGTATCCGTGAGCACGCTGCCGCGTCGATCGTGAACGGCATTTCCCTGCACGGCCGCACCCGTGCTTTCTCGGGCACGTTCCTGATCTTCTCCGACTACCAACGCCCGGCGATCCGCCTCGGCGCGCTGATGGGTGTCCCGTCGCTGTACGTCTGGACGCACGACTCCATCGGCCTGGGCGAAGACGGACCCACCCACCAGCCGGTGGAGCAGCTCGCCTCGCTGCGCGCCATCCCGGGCCTGGACGTTGTCCGCCCCGGCGACGCGAACGAGGTCTCCGCTGCATGGAAGGCCATGCTGGAGAACCATGAGAACCCGGCAGGCATTGTCCTGACCCGTCAGAACATCCCCACCTACGCCCGCGGCGAAGGCGAAGCAAACGGCGACACGTTCGGTTCCACCGCAGGTGTTGCCAAGGGCGGCTACGTGCTGGCCGAAGCCTCCAAGAACGGCGAAACCGTGGACGCGCAGGTCATCCTGATCGGCACCGGCTCCGAGGTCCAGCTTGCCGTGCAGGCCCGCGAAGCCCTCCAGGCTGAAGGCATCGCTGCACGTGTTGTGTCCATGCCGTGTGTTGAGTGGTTCAACAAGCAGGACGAGGCCTACCGCGAGTCGGTACTCCCGGCCTCCGTGAAGGCCCGCGTTTCGGTTGAGGCCGGCTTGGCACTGGGCTGGCGCGAATTCGTCGGCGACGCCGGTCGTTCCATCTCCCTGGAGCACTTCGGCGCCTCGGCTGACTACAAGCGGCTCTTCAACGAATTCGGCATTACTGCCGAAGCCGTTGCCGCCGCCGCCAAAGACTCCCTCGCAGACTCCAACGCATAACAGTCTGCTTCCCTCTCACAAGGAGAAAAACACATGTCTACAACTCCCACACAGCAGCTCTCCGACGCCGGCGTCTCCATCTGGCTTGATGACCTTTCCCGCAACCGCTTGGAGACGGGCACCCTGCAGAAGCTCATCGACGAGAAGAACGTGGTTGGTGTGACCACCAACCCGTCGATCTTCCACGCCGCCATCACTGCCGGCACGGATTACGACGCCACCATCGCAGCCCAGGCCGCGGCCGGTGCCAGCGTCGAAGAGACCATCTTCGAAATCACCACCACGGACGTTGCTGACGCCTGCGATCTCTTCGCGCCGATCGCCGCCGCCACCAACGGTGTGGACGGCCGCGTCTCCATCGAGGTGGACCCCCGCCTCGCGTGGGACACCGCAGGCACCATCGCCGAGGCAAAGCACCTCTACGCCAAGGTCAACAAGGACAACGTCCACATCAAGATCCCGGCAACCCTTGAAGGCCTCGAAGCCATCACGGCAACTCTGGCCGAGGGCATCAGCGTCAACGTGACCCTGATCTTCTCCCTGGAGCGCTACCGCGCGGTCATCAACGCTTTCCAGTCCGGCCTTGAGCAGGCCAAGGACAACGGCCACGACCTTTCCAAGATCCACTCCGTAGCATCGTTCTTCGTCTCCCGCGTGGACTCTGAGATCGACAAGCGCCTTGACGCCATCGGGACCGATGAGGCCAAGGCACTCAAGGGCAAAGCGGGTGTCGCGAACGCACGCCTGGCCTACCAGGTCTACGAAGAGCTCTTCTCCACCGAGCGCTGGGCAGTGCTGGCCAAAGCCGGCGCCCTCCCCCAGCGTCCCCTGTGGGCCTCCACCGGCGTCAAGGATCCTGCCTACCCGGACACCCTCTACGTGACCGAACTCGTGGCTGCAGGCGTGGTCAACACCATGCCGGAGAAGACGCTCGACGCTACGTTCGACCACGGCGTAGTCACCGGTGACACCATCACCGGTACCTACGACGAAGCAAACGAGACGCTCAACGCCCTCGAAGCCCTCGGCGTCTCCTACAACGACGTCGTGACCCTCCTTGAAACCGAAGGCCTTGAGAAGTTCGTGGGCTCCTGGAAGGAACTCCTCGCCGACGTCGAAGGCGCACTCGCCACTGCACGAAAGGCTTCCTAACCCACCATGAGCACAATCAGCTACGACGCCAGCGGCGCCGCGCAAGAGGCAATCGCCCGGCACATTGACAGCCTGGTAGAGGATAAGATCGCAACCCGGATTTTTGCCAAGGACCACACCTTGTGGGGTCCGCAAGCGGAGTCCGAGTCGGCGATCCGTCTCGGGTGGGTAGACGCTGCCACCGTGTCTCAGGCCTTGGTTGGGGACATTCTGGAACTTCGTGATGCCCTACGCGCCGAAGGAGTGTCCCGCATTGCCCTGTGTGGCATGGGTGGATCTTCGTTGGCTCCCGAGGTCATTGCCGGCACCGCCGGCGTCGAGCTGACTGTGCTGGACAGCACTGATCCTGAGCAGGTCGGTGCTGCCTTGGCGGACCGGCTGGCGGAGACGGCTATCGTCGTTTCCTCCAAGTCGGGCTCCACCGTTGAGACCGACTCCCAGCGTCGCGTGTTCGAGAAGGCGTTCAATGACGCCGGCATCGACGCCAAGAGCAGGATTATCATCGTCACGGACCCGGGTTCGCCCCTGGACAAGGCTTCCCGCGAGGCCGGCTACCGCGCCGTGTTCAACGCCGACCCCAACGTCGGTGGCCGTTTCTCGGCACTGACCGCTTTTGGCCTGGTGCCCAGTGGACTGGCCGGCGTAGACATCCAGGCGTTCCTGGACGAGGCAGAGGAAGCTGCTGAGGTCCTCAACGACGACTCGGCAGGCAACATCGGCCTGGCCCTGGGCATTGCGCTGGGTGGTACCAGCCCGCTGCGCAACAAGATCGTCATCGCCGAGGACGGATCAGGAATTGTCGGTTTCGCCGACTGGGCCGAACAACTCATCGCGGAATCCACGGGCAAGCTGGGCACGGGTGTCCTGCCGGTTGTCGCCGGCCCGGATTCCCCGGAAGCGCTGAACGGTGCCGAGGACGTCCTGGTGGTTCGACTGGTGGACGCAGATGCCGATGTCGAGCTTCGGGACAACGAGGTCGCCATTGCAGGTGGTCTGCCTTCCCAAATGTTCGTCTGGGAGTTCGCCACCGCGGTGGCTGGACGCCTATTGGGCATCAACCCGTTCGACCAGCCCGACGTCGAGGCGGCCAAGGTTGCGGCCCGGGGTTTGCTGGACGCACGTCCGGAACCCACCCCCGCAGCCTTCACCGACGGTGCTGTGGAAGTTCGCGGCGGCGACTGGCTGGGCTCCGCGTCCTCCGTGTCGGAAGCTGTGCAGGCACTCCTTGCCCAGCTCGGCACGGATGGGTACTTGAGTGTTCAGGCCTACCTTGACCGTATTTCGCACGCACCCCTTGAAGGCATCCGCGATGAACTCGCAGCCGTCAGTGGTCGTCCCGTGACGTTCGGTTGGGGTCCCCGCTTCCTCCACTCCACGGGCCAGTTCCACAAGGGCGGACCGGCCATCGGTGTCTTCCTGCAGGTCACTGCCGCGTCATCCACCGATCTCGATATCCCGGAGCGTCCCTTCACCTTCGGTCAGCTCATTGCTGCCCAGGCCTCGGGTGACGCCCAGGTACTGGAAGGCCATGGCCGGCCCGTGTTGCGTCTGCACCTCACCGAGCGCGCTGCCGGTGTGGCCCAACTCCAGGAAGTCGTCGCTGCGCTGGCCACCCAAGCCAGTGCACTCGAAAGCTAAGGCACAGAACCAAACATGCCAGAAACTGAAAACGGCAGGAAGAACGCCGGTCTCCGGAACCCTTTGCGGGATCCGCGGGACCGGCGCCTGAACCGCATCGCCGGGCCGTCGTCGTTGGTGTTCTTCGGAGTCACCGGCGACCTCGCCCGTAAGAAGCTCATGCCGGCGGTCTATGACCTCGCCAACCGCGGCCTTTTGCCTCCCAGTTTTGCGTTGGTGGGCTTCGGCCGCCGCGAGTGGGACAACGCCGACTTCGCCGCTGAGGTCAAGGAAAACGTCAAGGCTTATGCCCGGACCAAATTCGATGAAGCGGTATGGGAGCAGCTCGCTTCCGGTATCCGTTTTGTCCAGGGCGAATTCGACGACGACGACGCTTTCGAGCGCCTCGGCGACGTCCTGGATGAACTGGACGAGACCCGCGGCACGCGCGGTAACCATGGCTTCTACTTGTCCATTCCGCCCAAGGCCTTTGAACAGGTTTGCCGCCAGCTCTCCAAGCATGGTTTGGCGCAGGCCAAGCCGGGGCAGTGGCGGCGTGTGGTGATCGAGAAGCCGTTCGGGCACGACCTCGAGTCCGCCCGGCAGCTGAACGACATTGTGGAGTCGGTGTTCCCCCCGGATGCGGTGTTCAGGATCGACCATTACCTGGGGAAGGAGACGGTGCAGAACATCCTGGCGTTGCGTTTCGCGAACCAGTTGTTCGAACCGCTCTGGAATGCCAACTACGTGGACCACGTCCAGATCACCATGGCCGAGGACATCGGCACCGGTGGGCGTGCAGGCTACTACGACGGCGTCGGTGCGGCCCGTGACGTCATCCAGAACCACTTGCTGCAGCTGCTCGCGTTGACGGCGATGGAAGAGCCGATCTCCTTCAACGCCGATGACCTGCGGGCTGAGAAGGAAAAAGTCCTCGCGGCGGTCAAATTGCCCGACGACCTTTCCACCCACTCGGCGCGTGGTCAGTTCACCGGTGGTTGGCAGGGTGGGGAGGAAGTCCTGGGATACCTGGACGAGGACGGCATCCCCGCTGACTCGAAGACCGAGACATACGCCGCGATCCGGGTGGACATCAACACCCGCCGCTGGAACGGTGTGCCGTTCTACCTGCGCGCAGGCAAGCGACTGGGCCGCCGCGTGACCGAAATCGCCGTGGTGTTCAAGCGGGCCCCCAACCTGCTGTTCCGTGACCACGGTGAGGACGACTTCGGCCAGAACGCAGTGGTCATCCGGGTGCAGCCCGACGAAGGTGCCACGATCCGTTTCGGTTCCAAGGTTCCGGGCACGCAGATGGAAGTCCGCGATGTCACCATGGACTTCGGCTACGGCCACTCCTTTACCGAATCCAGCCCCGAAGCATACGAGCGGCTCATCCTCGACGTGCTCTTGGGTGAACCTCCCCTCTTCCCGCGACACCAGGAAGTCGAGCTGTCCTGGAAGATCCTTGACCCGTTCGAGGAATACTGGGCCGGCTTGGATGAACAACCGCAACCCTATGCACCGGGCAGTTGGGGACCGGCCTCGGCCGACGCCCTGCTGGCCCGTGACGGACGAACCTGGAGAAGGCCATGATCGTAGATCTTCCCGACACCACCACCTCCAAGATCTCCAAGAAGATCATGTCCCTGCGCGAGCAAGGCGGCGTTATCGCCTTGGGCCGTGTCCTGACCCTGGTGGTGGTGACCAAGTCCGGGCAGGAAGAAGAGGCCATCGAGGCAGCCAATGAAGCCAGCCGGGAACACCCTTGCCGGATCATTGTCCTGGCTGATGCCGGCGTAGAGGGCCCGGACCGGCTCGATGCCCAGATCCGTGTGGGTGGCGACGCCGGAGCCTCCGAGGTCATTGTCTTGCGCGGACACGGGCACATGGCCCACGAGAGTGAATCCCTCGTAGCGGCCCTGCTGCTCCCGGACGCTCCGATCGTGGCCTGGTGGCCCCACGGCGCTCCGGAAAGCGCCTGTGAGACCTCCATCGGCCGGATTGCCCACCGGCGCATCACGGACTCGGCCAACGAACCGGACCCGCGCCTCGCTTTGGAGAACATCCGCGCCACCTACAAAGCCGGCGACACCGACCTCGCGTGGACCCGCCTGACGAACTGGCGCATGCAACTCGCCGCCGTTTTCGATCAAGTGGACGGCGACCCGGTCTCAGCAGTGGCCGTGGAGGGCGCCTCGGACTCCCCGAGTACGCTCCTGCTGGCTGCCTGGCTCAGCATGGCCCTCCAGGCCCCTGTCACGATCGTTGCCGATCCGGCGGGGACAGGTATCCGCAGGGTACGCCTCACGCGCGCCAGCGGCGACGTCCAGCTCTTCCGTCCGGGCTTGTCCGTGGCCGAGCTCACCCAACCGGGCCAGCCGGCGCAGCGCATCACCCTCCCCCGTAGAAGCCTCAAGGATTGCCTCGCTGAGGAACTCCGACGGCTGGATCCGGACGAAGTATTCGGAGAAGTGATTACGATGGGACTTCCACTTACCAGCCAGAGGAGAGTCCAGACCAGTGCACGCTGAGCCAAGAGTAAGCATCCACCCCGACTCCAAAGTGTTGATGGCCGCCATCGCCGCGCGGCTCATCACCAAGCTTGTGGATGTCCAGGACAAGCATGGCGAAGCCACGGTGGTCCTCACCGGCGGGACCGTTGGCATTGGAACCCTGAAGGCTGTGGCAGACTCCGCTGCGGCACCTGCCGTCGACTGGTCAAGGGTGAATTTCTGGTGGGGCGACGAGCGGTTTGTCGCCTCAGACAGCGATGACAGGAACACCCGTCAAGCACACCAGGCTTTGCTTTCCCACTTGGCCGTAGATCCGGTCCGGGTTCACGAACCCGGCTCCGCCGATCAGTATGCCACCGCGGACGAGGCAGCAGCAGCATACGCTGATGAGCTCAAGGCGGCCGCCGAGGCCGAGCACGCAGCTGACACGTCGGACAACAGGCCTGAGAGGCCCGGGATCCTGCCGCGCTTTGACATCCTGCTCCTCGGTGTCGGACCCGATGCGCATGTTGCATCGCTCTTCCCCGAGCAGGCCGGAATCCGTGAGAAGTCACGCACGGTAGTGGGCGTCGAGAACTCACCCAAACCGCCGTCGTCGCGTATTTCCTTGACACTTCCGGCCATCAACACCGCCCAGGAAATCTGGATGGTTGTTGCCGGCGAAGACAAGGCCGGTGCCGTGGGCTTGGCCTTGGCCGGCGCCAACCCCGTCCAGGTCCCGGCAGCGGGACCGGTGGGTCGGGCGAGGACACTGTGGCTTATTGACGAGAACGCGGCGTCACGAGTCCCCCAGCAGTTGGTCCGGAAGGACCCTGCGGGCGCGTAACCTATCGAGCGCTCCAGCCAGGACCCCTTCGGCTTCCTGGCTGGAGCGTCTTTCTTTAACGTAGTCCAGGTGCGATTTGAAGATTTCGTCTTCAGGTCTTGGTGGGGCCGGATGGGTGGGATCCCGTGTAGCGGGCGAACCACACTTGGGACAATCCCATGTTCTGGGAATCTGCTCGTCGGGCAGCTTAAGAAAGACAAGCCGCGTCTCATGCCCTTTGGCGCACCAAAAGGGGACACGAATACGAGGCAGCTGTTCTCCGGCGCCGTGGTCGCTCTGATGTTGTGGAGCTGAACCTTGGGGTACACCTACGCGGGTGCCGCGATAACCAGACGTGCCATGAACCATTTTCGAACCCCTCGCGACTCGGTGGCGGGCCGTCACGGCCAACAGGAGTCAGTCTAGTGCGAAGGGCTCGACGGCGGCAGTACCGTTGGGTGCCACGGGCAAAGAAAAACTCGGGCAAAGAAAAAGGGGAAGCTCCGTCATGGAACCTCCCCTTTTTCGGGAACAACTATTTTTCCGGGAACACCTAGGAATCGCCACCCGAAGTAAATCGCATGATCAGGCCCAGGCCGATGATCACGACGCCCCAGGTGATGCCAAGAATGATGGTGAAGCGGTTCAGGTTACGCTCGGCTACGCCGGACGAACTTAATCCGGAGCTCATTCCGCCACCGAACATGTCGGACAAACCGCCGCCACGTCCCTTGTGCAAGAGGATGAGCAGCGTCAGCAGAAGGCTGGTGATGCCCAGCAGGATCTGCAGAATGACTTGAAGAACGTCCACGACGGCCTTTCGAAGAAGCGGATAACGGGAGCCGGACTAGTCTGTGACGAGGTGGCTCTCGAACCTGACAATGTTAGCAAACTCGGCGGGGTCCAGGCTGGCGCCACCCACAAGCAACCCGTCAACGTCGCTTTCAGCCATGATGGCGGCGGCATTGTTGGCCTTTACGGAGCCTCCGTAAAGAAGGCGTGTCTTCGCTGCAACTGTCTCGTCGAAGAGTTCTGCAAGCTCGGCACGGATTGCTGCACACATTTCCTGTGCGTCTTCCGGGCCGGCTACTTCGCCGGTGCCGATGGCCCAAACGGGCTCGTACGCCACAACCAGTTCAGCAGCCTGCTCGGCGGTGAGTCCTCCGACACCGGCGCGCAACTGTGCCAGGGTGTGGTCCACGTGAGTACCGGCCTGACGGATTTCCAGGCCCTCGCCTACGCAGAGTACGGGAGTGACTCCGTGCCGGAAGGCAGCCTTGACCTTGGCGTTCAAAACGTCATCGGACTCGTTGTGAATGGTGCGGCGTTCACTATGGCCTACCAGCACGTAGGCGCAGCCCAGCTTGCTGAGGAACTGGCCTGAGATGTCGCCGGTGTAGGCGCCGGAGTCGAACTGGGAAAGGTCCTGGCCGCCGTAGACAACTTCCAGTTCGTCCCCCTGAACCAGGGTCTGGACACCGCGAAGGTCGGTAAAGGGCGGAAACACTGCCACCTCGGCGCGGCTGTAGTCGTGCTTGGCATCGGACAATGTCCAAGCCAGCTTCTGCAGCAGGGTGATGCCTTGGACGTGGTCCATGTTCATCTTCCAGTTGCCGGCGATGAAGGGTTTGCGGACGAAGTTGCCGTTGGCAGAGGTAGTCACATGAACTCCAAAGAATGCGTTGAGATATGGAACGACCGGCAGGGCGGGGTAACGCCCTGCCGGTCGGTTGATGCTTAGCGGTCCAGAACGCTCAGACCGGGAAGTTCCTTGCCTTCAAGGTATTCCAAGCTGGCGCCGCCACCGGTGGAGATGTGGCCGAACTGCGAATCCTTGAAGCCGAGGGTACGAACGGCTGCGGCTGAATCGCCACCACCGACAACGGTGAACGCAACCGTATCCGTCAGTGCCTGTGCAATGGCGCGGGTGCCACTGGAGAAGGCCTCGAATTCGAAGACACCCATCGGGCCGTTCCAGAACACGGTCTTAGCTCCCTCGATCTGGGCCGCAAATGCCGATGCCGATTCCGGGCCGATGTCCAGGCCAATGCCGGAAGCGCCGAAAGTGCTCTCCTCAATGGCGTCAGCCTTGACGACCTCATGCTCAGCATCCGCTGCGAAACGGCTGGCAACCACGACGTCTGTGGGGATCACGAACGAGGTTCCGGCATCGGATGCGCGCTTGAGGTAGTCCTGGACGACCGGAATCTGGTCTTCCTCAAGGAGGCTGCCCGCAACCTTGTGCCCGGCTGCTGCCAGGAAGGTGAAGAGCATGCCGCCGCCTACAAGGATGGTGTCAGCCTTGCCCAACAGGTTGTCAATGACTGCCAGCTTGTCTGAGACCTTGGAGCCGCCTAGAACCACGACGTAGGGACGCTGCGTATCCGTTGTGAGCTTCCGAAGAACCTCTACTTCGGTGTGTACCAGGTCCCCCAAATAGGACGGCAGGCGTGTGGCGACATCGAAGACACTGGCGTGCTTCCGGTGGACAGCGCCGAAGGCGTCATCCACGAATGCCCCGTTGTTACCCGTGAGGGCAACCAGCTCGTCAGCGAAAGCCCCGCGCTCGGCGTCGTCCTTGCTGGTCTCCCGCGCATCGAAGCGAACATTTTCCAAGACGAGGACTTCGCCATCCCCGAGTCCGGCTGAGAGCTCCTTGGCGGAGTCCCCCACAGTGTCCTTGGCCAACTGGACCTTGAAGTCCGCGAGCTCCGCCAGGCGGGCCGCAGCAGGCTTCAGCGAGTACTTGTCCTCGGGGGTGCCTTTGGGGCGTCCGAGGTGGGCGGTTACGAGCACACGGGCACCGGCGTCCGAGAGCTTCTTGAGGACCGGAAGAGAGGCCTTGATGCGGCCGTCGTCGGTCACTGCAGAGCCGTCGAGCGGCACATTCAGGTCACTTCTGACCAGAATGTACCGCCCGCGGACACCTTCAGCGATGAGTTCGTTGAGGGTGTGAGATGTCATGTGTCTACCCTAGCCCAGCTTGGATGCGACAAGCTCCGTGAGGTCTACGAGGCGGTTGGAGTAACCCCACTCGTTGTCATACCAGGAAACAACCTTGACCTGGTTGCCGATGACCTTGGTAAGGCCGGAATCGAAGATGGAGGACGCAGGGTCTCCTACGATGTCCGAGGAAACGATGGGAGCATCCGTGTAGCTAAGGATTCCGGCGAACTGCTCGGATTCAGCGGCAGCCTTGACGGCAGCGTTGACTTCCTCGACCGTGACCTCGCGGGAAACAGTAACGGTGAGGTCCGTGGCGGAACCTGTGGGGACGGGAACGCGGATGGCGTAACCATCCAGCTTGCCCTTCAGTTCCGGGAGGACCAGGCCGATTGCCTTGGCAGCACCGGTGGACGTGGGGACCATGTTGATGGCAGCAGCACGGGCACGGCGGAGGTCGCCGTGGGGACCATCCTGCAGGTTCTGGTCGGCGGTGTAGGCGTGGACCGTGGTCATCAGGCCACGCTCGATGCCGAAAGCGTCATTGACAACCTTGGCCAGCGGGCCGAGGCAGTTGGTGGTGCAGGACGCGTTGGAGATGATGTTGTGTGCTGCGGGATCGTAGAGATCCTGGTTGACGCCCATGACGATGGTGATGTCTTCATCGCTGGCAGGTGCCGAAATGAGGACCTTCTTGGCGCCGGCATCAATGTGCTTCTGAGCCGCTGCTGCCTTGGTGAAGAAACCTGTGGACTCGATAACGATGTCCACGCCCAGCTCGCCCCAGGGGAGGTTGGCGGGATCGCGCTCGGCCAGAACGGTGATGGACTTGCCATCGACTACCAGGTTGCCATCCACAACCTCCACCGACTGGGTGAGGCGGCCACCGACGGAGTCGTACTTCAGGAGGTGGGCGAGGGTCTCAGGGCTGGTGAGGTCGTTGACTGCCACGATCTCAAGGTCTGCGCCCTGGGCCAGTGCTGCGCGGAAGTAGTTACGGCCGATGCGGCCGAAGCCGTTGATACCAATACGGGTGGTCACTATGTGTCAATCTCCTTGGTGCTCTTGCAAGCACGCCTAGTGAGTCGGATCAAATATTTCCAACTAACAGACCCCGCACGTCTTTGGGCAGAGGTGATTATCAGATCGGAGGGCGACCAGCCACGTTGCTGAAGGCTAACCGCCTTCCGTGATCCATCTTACGTTTAACTAAGCCTGCCCCCGCAACTGCGGAGGCAGGCTTTCCAGCATTTGGCCCCAATTCACGCCAAAAGTGACTTTTGTTACACCGGCGTGAACCAGGGCTCACCAGCTAGAGGACGATGAGGCCCGTCGCGTTGGCGCGGGCAGCTTCGAAGCGCTTGGCGACATCTGCCCAGTTGACGATGTTCCAGAACGCCTTGACGTAGTCAGCCTTGACGTTGACGTAGTCCAGGTAGAAGGCGTGCTCCCACATGTCCAGCATCAGCAAAGGCGTGGTACCCACTGCAACGTTGCCCTGCTGATCGTAGAGCTGCTCGATGAGGAGGTTTCCACCGATGGGCTCGTAGGCCAGGAAAGCCCAACCGGAACCCTGCAAGGCCAACGCGGCGGCGCTGAACTGGGCGCGGAAAGCATCAAAGGAACCGAAAGCGTCATCGATGGCAGCAGCCAGTTCGCCTTCGGGCTTGTCGCCACCGTCCGGGGAGATGTTGTTCCAGAACACGGAGTGGTTGATGTGCCCGCCGGTGTGGAACGCGAGGTCCTTGGAGAGGCGGTTGATGTTGGCGAAATCATTCTTCTCGCGCGCTTCGGCCAGCTGGGAGAGGGCGTTGTTGGCGCCTGCAACATATGCCGCGTGGTGCTTGCTGTGGTGCAGCTCCATGATCTTTGCCGAAATGTGCGGCTCGAGTGCTGCGTAGTCGTAGCCGAGCTCGGGCAGAACGTACTCTGTCACGAAATCCTCCAATGTAATGGACTCACGTCCGGGTTGGTAACTCTCGTTATTTCATCCGGCCAGCGGACCGGCCGGAAATCCTTGGCGAAGAAGACTGCTCTTGCCTCCACCGGGAACAACCCGCGGTGGCGTCGCAGTATTTCCTCCACACTTTCTCGATTCTATGGGTGTGCGCTACTCGTCCATCATTTCCGGAGTCACATTTGCCTCAGTCCCCGGGATGCCCAGATCCAAGGCACGTTTGTCCGCCATGGCCAGGAGCCGGCGGATACGGCCGGCTATGGCGTCCTTGGTCATCGGCGGATCGGCAAGTCGGCCAAGCTCATCCAGGCTTGCCTGCTTGTGCGCCACCCGGAGCTCTCCGGCGTACTTCAGGTGGTCCGGGACGTCGTCTCCCAGGATCTCCAACGCACGGTCCACCCTGGCGCCAGCTGCTACTGCAGCTTGGGCTGAGCGACGAAGGTTGGCGTCGTCAAAATTGGCAAGCCTGTTGGCGGTGGCCCGGACTTCCTTTCGCATGCGCCGTTCTTCCCACACCATCAGGGCGTCATGTGCGCCCATACGGGTCAGGAGGGCAGCGATGGTGTCCCCGTCCCGGATTACCACGCGGTCTACGCCGCGGACTTCCCGCGCCTTGGCCTGGATGCCGAGGCGGCGGGCTGCACCGACCAAGGCCAAGGCAGATTCAGGACCGGGGCAGGTCACCTCAAGGGAAGACGATCGGCCTGGTTCAGTCAATGAGCCATGGGCGAGGAAGGCGCCCCTCCACACTGCCTCGGCATCGGCAGCCGAACCGTTGACGACGGCGGACGGAAGACCCCTGACAGGACGTCCACGGCCGTCCAGCAAGCCTGTTTGACGCGCCAGCGCCTCCCCGTCCCGCACGACGCGGACAACATAGCGGCTCCCCCGGCGCAGACCGCCTCCGGAAACCACAATGATTTCGCTTTGGTGGCCGTAAACCTCGGCGATCGCCGCGCGGAGACGACGGGCCGTGGAAGCGAGGTCAACTTCAGCCTCAATGACAATCCGTCCGGAGATAATGTGCAAGCCGCCTGCAAAACGCAGCATTGCCGAAACCTCCGCCTTGCGGACCGAAGATTTCTTGATGTCCAGCCGGGACAGTTCGTCCTTGACCGACGCAGTAAGTGCCATCGCGTATTCCTAACTGTTCCCGAAAATATCGTGGTACGCCGCTGCCAACAGCAGTGGATCATGGACGGGGCGGCGCCTCGACGCCCCTACTCTACCCAACACCACTTCGGCGCCGATCATCGCGGCCGCCTTCTCAAAGGCCTTGAGATCCTGCACGGCTGCGGGATCCGCGAGGACGACGTCGACGGTGAACTCAGGTGCGTAGCGGCGCAGGACATCCAAATGGTCTGCTGCCGTCATGCCGGACGTTTCCTTTGTTTCCACGTCCAGGTTCATTGTGAGGCAACGCTTCGCAGCGGTATCGCCGAGGGCGCGCCGCAACTCGGGCAGCAGCAGGTGGGGCAGAACCGAGGTGTACCAGGAGCCGGGACCCAGAATGACCCAATCAGCAAGCTCAATCGCGGTGAGTGCCTCGGTGCAGGCAGGAGCGGCTTCGGGCAGGAGCGTGACTTCTTCCAGCTTTCCAGCCACCGCACATTTCGCCTGCCCCCGGACTGTCCTGAGCTCATGCCCGCCATCGGGCAACTCCACGCGTGCCTTGCCCTCGATGGTGAGGGGAACGCTGGACATGGGGAGCACCTGTCCCCGGGCGCCCAGCAATGCTCCAGCCCACTTCAAGCCGGCCACCGTGTCTCCCAAGAGCTCCCAAAGCGTGACGATGAGCAGGTTCCCCATGGCATGGTTGTCCAGTGAGCCGCCCTTCGCGGAACCGGCTTCGAAGCGATGCTGCATGACGTCGCGCCAGGTACGGCCCCAGTCAGTGTCGTCACAAAGGGCGCTCAGGGCCATCCGCAGGTCCCCGGGCGGGAGGACGCCGTACTCGTCGCGCAGACGCCCGGAGCTGCCGCCGTCGTCCGCTACCGTGACGATTGCCGTGAGCTCGGAAGTGAGCAGACGCAGCGCGGACAGCGATGCAGCCAGACCATGGCCACCTCCCAGGGCGACCACCGAGGGACTCTTCTTCTGCTGGCTGCCGGCAACTCCTTTGGGCGGAATAAGGGGCAGCGGGCCAGTCAGGACTCCCACTACTCGCGTCCCAGGTCGCGGTGGGTGGTGGTTACAGTGACGCGTGGGTACTGGGCCAGGCGCTTGGAAAGTTCCATGGTGACTGCTACGGAACGGTGCTTACCGCCGGTGCAACCCACCGCCAGTGTGGCGTAGTGCTTGTTTTCCTGGCGGTAGCCATCCAAGACAGGTTCCAAGGCCCGCACATAGCGATCCACGAATTCCTGCACACCCTCCGCGCCGAGGACGTAGTCGCTGACGTCCTGGTCCAAGCCGGTGTGGGGCCGAAGCTGGGGTACCCAGTGCGGGTTGGGGATGAAGCGGGCGTCGGCCACGAAGTTCGCGTCCACGGGAAGCCCGTATTTGAACCCGAAGCTCATGACGTTCAGGCGAAGTGTCACCGGCCCGGTATCGCTGAACAGTTCCGTGATGGCCGTTGCCAGGCCATGGACATTGAAATCGGACGTGTCCAGAACGACGTCGGCATGCTCGCGCAGCTCACGAAGGACCTCGCGTTCGATGCCGATACCGTCAAGGATCCTTCCGCCGCCCTGCAAGGGATGCGGGCGGCGACCCTGCTCGAAACGGCGGACCAAAACGTCGTCGTTAGCGTCCAGGAAGAGAACGCGGAAGGTGATGCCGCTCGCGCTCAGCGCACCCAAGGCTGTCTGGATGTCAGTGAAGAGGTCCTTGCTGCGAACGTCCACCACCACGGCCAGCTTGGGAATGGACTTCGGCGCATGGGACACAATCTCCGCCAAGGTGCCCAGCATTTGGGGAGGAAGGTTGTCCACCACGTACCAGCCGTGATCCTCCAAGGCATCGGAGGCGGTGCTGCGTCCGGCACCCGACATGCCGGTAACCACCAACAGCTCTGCCTCAGGCGGCTTCACGGGCGTCAGGCCGTCCTGCTCCGTGCCGGACCCTGCCGTAGCCTCATCCATCAATTGTCCCCGTTTCGTAGGAAGTGGTCATTCAAAAGCTCGTGGTTGCCGCCTGGGACGACGTGGCACACGTGGCCGGAGTCAGGCGCCCGGCAGCGCACTTATGCGGACCGGACAAGTTCTTACCCTAGCTAAGATTCAAGGATTTCGCCGGTGGTCATGTTTACCGCCGGCGCCGCTTCACCGGTGTCTGCCGCGGAACCAAGGTGTTGGACCACGGCCGCAGCCAGTGCCGGGCCGATCCCCTTGGCGGAGGTGAGCTCCTCTACGGATGCCGCCTTGATCTTCTTGAGCGAGCCAAAATGTGCCACGAGCGCCTTGCGTTTCGCTTCACCCAGGCCGGGCACTCCGTCCAGCACGGAAACCGTCATGGCCTTGCCACGCTTCTGCCGATGGAAGGTGATGGCAAAACGGTGAGCCTCGTCACGGATTCGCTGCAGTAGGTACAGCCCCTGGGAGGTCCTCGGCAGGATCACGGGGAAGTCGCTGTCGGGCAGCCAAACCTCCTCGAGCCGCTTAGCGAGGCCTACCACGTAAACGTCATCGATGCCGAGATCCGAGAGGGCGCGGGCCGCCGCATTGACTTGCGGTTGCCCACCGTCAACAACCACCAGGTTGGGCGGGTAGGCGAACTTGGCCTTGGGAGCGGGAACCTCGGGGTACGACGGCGGCACCTCCGCGCCGCCCACTTGACTCTTGGCCTGGGCGCCGGCCCGCGTCGGGTTGACGATCTCGCCGGAAACGATGGGGACCTGGGCAGCTTTGTCCGTCAGGTAATGCCTGAACCGACGCGTCAGGACGTCGTGCATGGCGGCAGTATCGTCCGCTGCGGCCGCGCCCGTAATGGAGAATTTCCGGTAGTCGGACTTCTTGGGCAGCCCGTCTTCTACCACCACCATGGAAGCGACCACGTTTGTCCCTTGTACGTGGGAAATATCGAAGCACTCGATCCGTAGCAGGGGAACCGGAATGTCCAGGGCCTCCTGCAGTTCCTGGAGGGCCAGGGACCTGACCGTAATGTCACCTGCACGGCGCGTCTTGTGGAGCTTCAGCGCTTGCTCGGCATTCTCGCGCACGGTGGACATCAGGGCCGCTTTGTCACCGCGCTGTGGCACGCGGATTTCCACCCGGGCTCCGCGCAAGCCTCCCAGCCATTCGGATAGCTCAGCATGGTTGCTGGGGTTCTCCGGCACCAGGACTTCGCGTGGGATTCGGCCCTGAACTTCGCTGTCCTCCCCATAGACCTGCTGCAACAAGTGTTCGATGAGTTCCGGCGTCGTAGCATCCTCCACCTTCTCCACCACCCAGCCACGCTGGCCACGGACGCGGCCGCCGCGCACGTGGAACACCTGGACGGAGGCTTCGAGTTCGTCCTCGTGGAGAGCGAAGACGTCCGCGTCGGTGTCCTCGGCCAGGACTACGGCGTTGCGTTCAAAGACCTTCCGGAGCGCAATGATGTCGTCCCGCAGTCCTGCCGCGCGCTCGTAGTCCAGTTCTGCGACAGCGGCAGCCATCTCCTTTTCCAGTCGGCTGATGAAACGCTTGGCCTCGCCGCCCATGAAGGAACAGAAGTCTTCTGCAAGGCCACGATGCTCCTCCGGAGTGACGCGTCCCACGCAGGGTGCCGAGCACTTGTCGATATACCCCAGGAGACAGGGGCGTCCGCTTGATTCAGCACGCTTGAAGACGCCTGCGCTGCAACTCCGGACGGGGAATACCCGCAGGAGTGTGTCCATGGTTTCCCTGATGGCGCCGGCGGTGTAAGGACCGAAGTACCGGGTGCCTTTGCGGCGTTCACCACGCATGACCTGGACCCTGGGGTACTTCTCGCCCATGGTGACGGCGAGGTAGGGATAGGTCTTGTCGTCCCGGAACACGACGTTGAACCGCGGCTTGAATTCCTTGATCCACGTGTATTCCAACTGAAGCGATTCCAGCTCGCTGCCTACCACGGTCCATTCAACGCTGCTGGCCGCATGGACCATTGCATGGGTCTTGGGGAGGAGGCCTGCGGGGTTGACGAAGTAGGAATTCAGTCGGGAACGGAGGTTCTTGGCCTTGCCAACATAAATGACCCGGCCATGGGGGTCACGGAAACGATAGACGCCCGGCGTGGTGGGAATTTCACCCGTTTGGGGCCGGTAACTTGCTGGATCTGCCACGTTTCCAGTCTAGTGAACCGGAACGACACTCATTGCCACGGTGCAGCAGCACAGAGGCTTCAGTCGACTGATTTGCTTTGGTTATAGCTGGTGGACCGCTCCTGGCCGCTAAGCAGGGCAATGGCATCCATGATCTTATCTGTGACTTCGCGGCGGGCAGGCAGGGAATGGTCAGGACCTGTCTTGTCAAAGTAGAGGGGTTCGCCCACCTTCATGGTGAAGTGCTGCGGGCGGACGGCGTTTTTGTCCGCAGGCTGCAACTGCCCCGTGCCGATCAGTCCTACCGGGATCACAGGAGCACCCGTGGTCAAAGCGAGCCATCCCACGCCGGTCCTGCCGCGGTACAGAATGCCGTCCCGTGACCGGGTGCCTTCAGGGTAAATGCCGATGCCCTTACCGGATTCCAGGATGTCCAGCAGGGTCTTGAGCGCCTGGACGCTGGCCGCCTGTTCACCACGCTCCACCGGAATTGAACCCACTGCCTCGAAGAATGACTTCATCACGGCACCTTTTACGCCTTTGGTGGTGAAGTATTCCGCTTTGGCAAAAAAGGCGACAGGGCGGGGCATGAGTGCTTGGACAATGACGCTGTCCAGGAAGGAGAGGTGGTTGGGGGCCACGATGAACGGCCCATCCTTGGGAACGTTCTCCAAGCCAATGACCGTGGGACGGCACGTGGAGGAAATCAGGCCACGGGTTGTCCATCGGATCGCATCAAAGACTGCCATCGTTTTGTACCTCGCTCAGGGCTGCCGTGCGGACAGCGTCAAGTTCTTCAATCTTTGTGCGCAGCTCGGCGGCAGTGTTTACGACGGCGACGGCTCCGGCTTGCTCAAGTTCACCTTCCGGCGCGAAGCCCCAGCTGACGCCGATGCAATCCAATCCGTTGGCAAGCGCACCCATGACATCCTGGTGCCTGTCCCCCACCATGACGGCCGATTGCGAGTGGAGGTCGGCCAGTGCCGCGCCAACGATCTCAACCTTGCCGGGTGCCGTATTGGCTCCCAGGGACTCGTCGTCGGCAGCACCGCGGATCGAGACAAAGAAGTGGGCAATTTTATGGTGCTCAAGCACGAGTCGCGCAATTGACTGCGGCTTCTGCGTGGCTACCGCCACGGGCCGGCCGGTCTCAGCGAAGAATTCGAGGAGATCGAAGATCCCGGGGTACAACTTGCTTTGGCCAATACCGGTTTCTTTGTAGTGCCGCCGGTACCGCTCAATGGTTTCATCCACCAATCCGGTGGGGACACCGGCCAAATGCAGCAAGGAATCGCTGAGTTTGGGCCCCACCATGGAATTCAGCACAGCTTGTTCGGGAACAGGAAGCTCCATTTCCCGGAGGGCGGCAGAGATGCCTCCCGTGATACCACCGGCAGGATCGACAAGGGTGCCGTCCAGATCGAATATTACGGGCACCTTTGTTTGAGTCACCGGGTTAGTTTCTCACGAGTAGCGGCATGCCTGAAACTCGCATGCCGCTACTGGAATACTTCCAAGGCCTTGGAGATATTCCTCTGGCGGCCTCGTGGCCGCCCGTGAGCAACTAGCCGAGAATCTCGGCCAGGAATGTTGCTGTGTGGCTATCCGTGGATTTTGCCACCTGTTCCGGCGTACCTGTGGCAACAATCTTTCCTCCACCTGAACCACCATTGGGACCGAGATCCACAATCCAGTCCGCGGACTTGATGACATCCAGGTTGTGCTCAATGGTGATCACGGTGTTGCCCTTGTCCACCAAGCCCTGAAGAACCATGAGCAGTTTGCGGATGTCCTCAAAGTGCAGGCCCGTGGTGGGCTCGTCAAGGACATAGATGCTGCGACCGTTGGAACGCTTTTGCAGTTCGGCAGCCAGCTTTACGCGCTGGGCCTCACCGCCGGAAAGAGTGGTTGCCGGCTGGCCGAGCCGGACATAGCCAAGGCCCACATCCACCAAGGTGTTCAAATGCCGTGCGATCGGGGTGAAGGCAGCGAAGAACTCCGCACCTTCCTCGATGGGCATGTTGAGGACGTCGGCAATGGTCTTGCCCTTGTAGTGAACTTCCAGGGTCTCCCGGTTGTACCTGGCGCCGTGGCACACTTCGCAAGGAACATAGACATCCGGCAGGAAGTTCATCTCGATCTTCAACGTACCGTCGCCTGAACAAGCCTCGCAGCGACCGCCCTTGACGTTGAACGAGAACCGTCCCGGCTGGTATCCACGAACCTTGGCTTCGGTGGTCTCAGCGAAGAGCTTGCGGATGTTGTCAAAGACACCGGTGTACGTAGCCGGGTTGGACCGGGGTGTGCGGCCGATGGGGCTTTGGTCAACGTGGACCACCTTGTCCAGGTGCTCCAGGCCGGCCACCGCGCGGTGGCGTCCTGCGACCTGCTTGGCGCCGTTGAGCTTGTTGGCAAGGACCTTGTACAGGATCTCGTTCACGAGCGTGGACTTGCCGGACCCGCTAACGCCAGTAACCGCCGTGAAGAGTCCCAAAGGGAAGGTTGCGTCAACGTTGTTGAGGTTGTTCTCCCTTGCACCGACTACCTTGAGTTCACGCTTTTTGTCGTACTTGCGTCGTTTGGTGGGGACATCAATCTTGCGGCGTCCGGACAAGTAGTCACCCGTCAGCGAGTCTGTATTCGCGAGGAGTTCCTTGTACGTTCCTGAGTGAACAACCTGGCCGCCGTGTTCGCCGGCGCCCGGTCCGATGTCAACCACCCAGTCGGCTTCGTGGATGGTGTCTTCATCATGCTCCACCACGATCAGGGTGTTACCGAGGTCGCGGAGGCGGGTGAGCGTTTCGATCAGCCTCCGGTTGTCACGCTGGTGCAAGCCAATGGATGGCTCATCCAGAACGTACAGGACGCCCACCAGGCCGGAGCCGATCTGGGTGGCCAGCCGGATGCGTTGTGCCTCACCGCCGGACAAGGTTCCGGAGGGACGCTCAAGGTTGAGATACTCCAGGCCAACATCCAGGAGGAAGGTCAGGCGGGCCTGGATTTCCTTCAGTACTTGATTGGCGATCTGGGCTTCCCTGTTGGTCAGCGTAAGGCTGCCCAGGAATTCCGCGCACTCACGCATCGGCAGGGCAGCGACCTCGGCGATGGACTTGCCGTTGATGAGCACGGACAGTGACGCCGGGTTGAGACGCGCACCGTTGCACTCGGGGCAGGGAATTTGGCGCATGTACTCTTCGTACCGGTCACGTGCCCAGTCGGAATCAGTTTCCCCGTGCTTACGGTGGACGTACTGGATGGCACCTTCAAAGCCAGTGCTGTACTTACGTTCGCGACCAAAACGGTTCTTGTACTGCACAACAACCTTGTGGTCCTTGCCGTGCAGCACAGTATTGCGCACGTCCTTGGGCAGTTTCTCCCACGAGGTCTTCATGGAGAAACCAAGTTCGTGCGCCAGGCCCTCAAGGAGCCGGTTCCAATACTCGGTCGTCGCTGTGCCGAGAGCCCATGGCGCAATGGCGCCCTCACCGAGGGAGAGTTCCGGATTAGGAACGATCAACTCTTCATCCACCTCCAAACGGGTGCCGATGCCACTGCAAGCAGAGCAGGCGCCGAAGGGGTTGTTGAACGAGAAGGATCGCGGTTCAATCTCATCGATGGCCAGGGGGTGCTCGTTGGGGCACGCCAGGTTTTCCGAGAAAGCACGGATGCGCTCGGGATCTTCGGCGTCCAGGTCGACAAACTCCACCAGCACGCGGCCTTCGGCGAGGCCAAGGGCCGTCTCCACGGAATCAGTGAGGCGCTGGCTGATTTCTTCTTTGACCACCAAGCGGTCCACCACAACCTCGATGGTGTGCTTGAACTGCTTGCCGAGCTTGGGGGGATCACTGAGTTGAACCAGTTCCCCGTCTACGCGGGCCCGGGAATAGCCCTTCGCGGTCAGTTCCTTGAAGAGATCGACAAACTCGCCCTTGCGGCCACGGACGACCGGGGCCAGAACCTGGAAGCGCGTACCGGGGTCCAACTCCAGCAGCTGATCCACAATCTGTTGCGGCGTCTGCCGGGCGATGGGCTCGCCGCAGACGGGACAGTGCGGACGGCCTACGCGCGCCCACAGCAAACGCATGTAGTCGTAAATTTCGGTGATGGTGCCCACCGTTGAACGTGGGTTCTTGCTGGTGGACTTCTGGTCGATGGATACGGCAGGCGAGAGGCCCTCGATGAAATCGACGTCGGGCTTGTCCACCTGGCCCAGGAATTGGCGCGCGTAAGCCGACAACGACTCTACGTAGCGACGCTGGCCTTCAGCGAAGATGGTGTCAAAAGCCAAGGATGACTTGCCGGAACCGGAGAGTCCCGTGAACACGATCATGGCGTCACGCGGGAGATCCAGGTCCACGTTGCGCAAATTGTGTTCCCGGGCACCTTTGACCACCAAACGGGACAGATCCGGCTTGACGGGTTTGGTATCGGGAAGGACGGAGACGCCGTTCAAGGCATCCATGGCGGTATCTTCAGCTAAGGCTTTGGGCACCTACCAATGCTAATCGAAAACTTCTTCGAATTTCCATGTCGTGCCTCACATGCTACTGATCGGTATCAGTCGGCGTCGTAGGCCGCAGCGAGAAGTTGCACTGCCTCGGCAAATGAGGCTCCCTGGGCCTTCGCAGCCGCCGCATATTGTGAGGCAACATCCGCCAACGCTCCCCAGCGATCATCACGTGCACAGACCACGGTTCCGTTGCGCCCCCGTGTTGCCACGACGCCGGCCGCTTCCAATTCTTTATACGCACGGGCAACGGTGTGAGGAGCGACATCCAGTACGCCGGCCAAATTGCGAACGGGAGGAAGTTTGGCTCCGACGGCGAGGACACCGGCATCCACGAGTTCAATGATGCGCAACCTCAATTGCTCAAAGAGCGCCACGGCACTGCTGGTGTTCGGGCGCCAGCTGCCCGGAAAATCTCCTGTGGGCGTCACGAGGAACTCCGGCCGGGTGCCGGTTCCACGCGGGGTATGTCTTGTTCGAAGCGTCCTTGGTCCATGCCGAGAATTAGACCAGCGACGTCGGCAAGGAACAAGCCGTTAGGGTCCGGGAAGTCATGGTGCAGGGTAACTGAATGCTCGTGCAGGGAAGCGTCCTGCCCGGTCATGGGCGCTTTTGGGCTACGGCGAAGATGCGACGGAACGGGAAGACCGTTCCGTGGCTCGTTGAAGGGTAGGCCTCGCGCAGCAAGGCCGAGTACTCCCCTTCGAAGTCAGCTGCCTCCTCCGCGGACAGAGCTGCCAACACCGGACGAAGTGCTGTCCCGCGAACCCACTCCAGTACCGGGTCCTCCCCCTGCAGCACCTGTTGGTAGGTGGTCTCCCAAGCGTCTGCCGCACATCCGGCGTCGAGCATGATGCCCAGGTAGTCAGCAGGGCTGCCCACCGCGCCATCGTGTCGAAGCACGCCCTCCAGCCGGGCGGACCACGCAGGAGACCCCGCCAGTTGACGCATGAGCGTATGGGAGGGTGACGTGAAATTCCCCGGTACCTGCATGGCGAACCATGCGCCGGGCTTGAGGGCGTGAAGCCAGCGTGCCAGCATCTCCTGATGCCCGGAAACCCATTGGAGCGCGGCATTGGTGACCACGACGTCGGTATCGGCATCGGGAACCCACTCCGCGATATCGCCCAGCTCAAAGGTCAGACGGCTGGACTGCTGCCAGGGGGAATGGTGCCGGAGGGACTCCGCTTTGCGGAGCATGTCCTCAGACGAGTCGACACCCACCACCCGGGCCTCCGGCCAGCGGTCACTGAGTGTAGCGGTGAGGTTCCCGGGACCGCAGCCGAGATCAATGACCTTGCTTGGGTGGTTGGCCCGGACCCTCCCGACGAGGTCATGGAAGGGCCGGTCCCGGTGGTTGCCGAACTCCACATATTTGGACGGATCCCACTTCACAAAAAGCCTCCTCGCTGTTGGCATGCTGCTGGGCCGAGCCTAAACCGTCCGGGCACTAAGCTGGAAACCAATGAAACTTCTTGAGCAGCTCCCCGGTTCCACGGCCACCGGTCCTTTGGACCCGGACGAAATCTACACACGGTTCGTGGAGTGGACCGAGAGCCGTGGGTTGCAGCTTTACCCGGCGCAGGACGAAGCGATCATGGAGCTTGCCTCCGGCGCCAACGTCATCCTGGCCACACCCACGGGCTCCGGTAAATCCCTGGTAGCAATTGCAGCCCACTTCGAAGCCATGGCACGCGGCCAGCGGAGTTACTACACAGCTCCAATCAAGGCTCTGGTCTCTGAAAAGTTCTTCGCGCTTTGCGAGATCTTCGGTGCTGAAAACGTTGGCATGATCACCGGTGATTCCGGGGTGAACCAGGATGCACCCATCATTTGCTGCACGGCGGAAATCCTGGCCAACATCGCCCTGCGCGAAGGCTCCTCGGCGGCACTGGGCTCGGTGATCATGGATGAGTTCCACTTCTACTCCGATCCGCAGCGGGGGTGGGCATGGCAGGTGCCGCTCCTGGAACTCCCGCAGGCCCAGTTCCTCCTGATGTCCGCTACTTTGGGCGACGTCTCCCGATTCGAAACCGGTCTGACTGAACTCACCGGACGGACCACCACAACTGTGAGTTCAGCGGAACGTCCCATTCCGTTGCATTACTACTACCACTTGACGCCCGTTCACGAGACGCTGGAAGAACTGCTCTCCACAAAGCAGGTACCTGTTTATGTGGTGCACTTCAGCCAGGCGGAAGCGATTGAGCGTGCTCAGAACCTTATGAGCATCAACATGTGCAGCCGTGCCGAAAAGGACCGTATCGCCGAACTGATTGCAGGGTTCAGGTTCGCCGCCGGGTTCGGAAAAACACTCAACAGGCTGGTTCGGCATGGCATCGGGGTCCACCATGCCGGCATGCTGCCCAAGTACCGCCGACTGGTGGAGCAGCTCGCCCAGGCCGGGCTCCTCAAAGTCATTTGTGGAACCGACACGTTGGGGGTGGGTATCAACGTACCCATCAGGACTGTGCTGTTGACGGCTTTGAGCAAGTACGACGGCGTACGCACCAGATCGCTTAACTCCCGTGAGTTCCACCAGATTGCCGGCCGTGCAGGCCGCGCCGGTTACGACACCGCCGGCACCGTGGTGGTTCAGGCTCCGGACCATGTAGTGGAAAATACCAAAGCCATGGCCAAAGCCACTGCCAAGTTTGGCGATGACCAGAAGAAACTGCGCCAGGTGGTTAAGAAAAAGCCTCCCGAAGGTTTTGTCTCCTGGGGAGAGCCCACGTTCAAGCGACTCGTTGAATCAGTGCCCGAGCCCTTGACTTCAAGCTTCACGGTCACCCACGCGATGCTGTTGAACCTGATGGAACGCCCGGGCGACCCCTTCCAGGCAACCCGCCGCCTCCTGAGTGAGAACCATGAAAGCCGCCCGGCGCAGCTCAGGCTGATGAAGAAGGCCTTGGGGATCTACCGGGAACTGCTGGCCGCAGGTGTGGTTGAACGCATTCCTGAAGAGGAACAGGAAGCGGAAGGCCGTTCGGTCCGGCTCACCGTTCACCTGCAAGCCAATTTTGCCCTCAACCAGCCGCTGTCCCCCTTCGCGCTTGCTGCGTTGGAACTCCTTGATCCCGAATCCCCCTCCTACGCCTTGGATGTTGTCTCGGTCATTGAGTCAACGCTGGAGAAACCACGCCAGATCCTCTCGGCCCAGCAGAAGAAGGCAAGAGGCGAAGCCGTCGCTGCCATGAAGGCCGACGGCATCGAGTACGACCAGCGCATGGCCATGCTGGACGAAGTTACTTATCCCATGCCCCTGGCAGAAATTCTTGGCGAGGCCTTCGAGGTCTACCGCAAGGCCGCCCCCTGGGTGGGCGACTTCGAGCTTGCTCCGAAATCGATCATCCGGGACATGTATGAGCGTGCCATGAACTTCGGTGAGTTTGTGCAGTTTTACGGTTTGGCCCGTTCGGAGGGCATCGTCCTGCGCTATCTGGCGGACGGCTTCCGTGCGCTGAGGCAGACTGTGCCCCAGGATTTGCTTCGTGAGGACCTTGAAGATCTCATTGCGTGGTTGGGTGAGCTGGTACGCCAAGTGGATTCCAGCCTGTTGGACGAGTGGGAAGAGCTCACATCGGGCCTGGCACCAACACCCCATGACGCTCCCCCGCCCCCGCCACCGCTGCTGACGGCTAACATCCGGGCCTTCCGGGTCATGGTTCGGAACGAGATGTTCCGCAGGGTGGAACTCTTCGCGGACGAGGACTCTGCGGCCTTGGGCGAGCTCGACGCCGATGCCGGCTGGGACGCAGAGCGGTGGGAAGAAGTCCTGGACGATTACTTCGACGAACATGACGACATCGGCACAGGTCCGGATGCGCGGGGACCCGGGCTGCTCATCATCACGGAGGAACCGGGTACGTGGAAGGTTCGGCAAATCTTCGATGACCCTGCCGGCAACCACGATTGGGGAATATCTGCCGACGTGGACCTGGCAGCGTCCGATGAGACCGGCACGGCAGTAGTCCGCGTGACAGACGCCAACAGGCTCTAGGTATAAAGGCAATGAACCCCGGTGCAGTGAAGTCCGGCGCCATGGACTCCATTCCGGACTTGACCGTCGGCCTGCGGGAGGTGGAAGCACTACGCAAGGAACAGCCTGCGACCTGCATCGGTTCGCGTCGATGGTGGGGTGGTGCCTTGGACGTCGAAGGGCTGGCACATCCGCCTGGTGACGGCCACCTTGACCGCTTGGGGCACTGGCGGGCCGTGGCAGGGAAGACGGGGTTTGACAGTCTCGTCCAAGCGGCCTGCGGAATCGCGGTGGACTATGGAGAGCATCTCGACGACGGATGGAAACCTGGAGCGCTTTCCGGTCCAGGTCCTGGACGACGCCACAGGATGCGCGGTGGTGGCGGCGGTGCTGGCTTTGCCCGCCGAGCGATTCGGGGCTGGAGCAGGGGGTCAGCGAAGCTCTCTTTGGCACGTACAGCCGAGGAACTTTTGAAGGTAGGAAGCCGGAGAGGGCCTAGTAAGCTCGAAGACATGAGTGTAATCCGCCCCGCCACTGTTGAAGACGTCCCTGCCATCCTTCGTATGATCCACGATCTCGCTATCTACGAAAAAGAACCGGACGCGGTTAAGAACACCCCTGCCATGCTCACGAATGTACTCTTTGGCGAGAACCCCGGGGTGTACGCCACCATTGCGGAAAACAGCGCCGGAACAGTTCAGGGTTTCGCGCTCTGGTTCCTGAACTACTCCACGTGGGAAGGCGTCCACGGCATCTACCTTGAGGACCTCTACGTGGTTCCGGATGCGCGGGGCGAGGGCCACGGCAAAGCGTTGCTGCAGTATCTGGCGACCACCGCCGTCGAACGCGGTTACGCCCGGGTGGAGTGGAGCGTCCTGAACTGGAACGAGCCCTCCATCAACTTCTACAAAAACCTCGGCGCCTATCCCATGGAGGAATGGTCAACGTTCAGGCTTACAGGCGATGCACTCCAGGCTTTCGGAGCGAATGTCGGTGAGGCGAAAGAAGCGCTGACCCATGGCTGAACCCTCGGTAAATGGCGGGCTGCCCTCGGCCGGCAGGCACTTCGTCCAAGCCCGCCACGAATTCCGTGGACTCCGGACGGCGGAGCACTACTTCACCGTTCCCTTGGTGCACCAGGCAGAGGTCCCCGGCGAAACGATCACCATCTTCGCCCGGGAATACTCCTCCACCGACCATTCGGCAGAGGAGACAGCCAAGTTGCCATGGCTCCTGTTCCTACAGGGTGGGCCAGGCGGCCGGGGTAACCGGGTCACCTCGTTGTCGGGCTGGATGAAGGCTGCGGCGAGAGACTTTCGCATCCTGATGCTGGACCAACGCGGCACCGGGTTGTCCACCCCTATTGAGCTGCGGTCCTTGGAGCATCGGGGCGACGCCGCGGCGCAGGCAGAATACCTGACCCACTTCCGCGCTGATTCCATCGTGGCGGACGCCGAATACATCCGGGGTGTCCTGGGCTTGGGACCGTGGTCAGTGCTGGGACAAAGCTTCGGTGGGTTTTGTGCCCTGACATACTTGTCCTTCGCCCCGGAAGGGCTGCGCGAAGTGCTGATCACGGGCGGCTTGGCCCCTCTCCATGGCCCAGCGGACCGCGTGTACCAAGCAACGTTCCGCCGGGTTGCAGAAAGGAACGCCGAGTATTTCTCGTGGTATCCGGAGGACAGGGAAAAGGGCACACGCATTGCCCGCCATCTGGACCAGCACGCCGAATACCTTGCCAGTGGCGAACGCTTGACCCCGGAGCGTTTCCAAATGGTGGGGTCTTTCCTGGGCGGAAACACCAGGGTTGATGCGCTTCACTACCTTTTGGAGGATGCGTTTATCGCTACGCCTTCCGGCGAGCAGTTGTCCGAATCGTTCCTCGAACAAGTACGGGGACTGGTGAGCCGGGCGGCGAATCCGCTCTACGCCGTCCTGCACGAATCCATCTATGGACAGGGAGAAGCGACCAACTGGGCGGCTTGGCGTGTTCTGGAGGACCACCCGGAGTTCAAGCCCGGGGCCGAAGAGCTCCTGCTTACTGGTGAAATGGTGTACCCGTGGTACTTCGAGCAGGACCCGGCACTGGTTCCCCTACGTGACGTGGCCGAACAACTGGCCGTGCGGAAAGACTGGAAACCCCTGTACGACCCCACCCGGTTGGCGTCCAATACAGTTCCCGTTGCCGCCGCCGTGTACAAAGACGACATCTACGTGGATCACGATCTTTCTTTGGAGACTGCTGCCGCCGTTCGCGGTCTTCAGACCTGGGTCACTTCGGACTTCCACCATGACGGCATCGGCGAGGACGGTGAGGGCATCTTTGGGAGGCTCTTCGGCATGGTGCGCGGCAACCGCTAGATGGATGTTTCCTTCGGCTCCCCGTCCACCGAGGCTGGCGACCGCTTGCGGGTTGCCGCAACGGCCGTCAGGGCCAACACGGCTGCGGCGAGCACGCTGGAAGCAATATTGAGCCCTTGATACCCGATCCAGGCAAGGAGCAATCCGGAGGTTGCCCCACCCAGCGCTCCGGCGGCACCCATCAGGGTATCCGAGACGCCCTGCACGGTGACTCGTTGCTCGGATGCGACGCTCTCGGCCAGCAGAGTTGATCCGGCAATGGTTGCCGCGGACCATCCCAAACCCAGAAGGATCAACCCAGCCGTCACCAACCCGGGTTCATGCTGGCCGAAACCCGCAATGAATACCGCCACCAGCAGGAGCCCGTGGCCCATGGCGATGGTCTGAAGGCGGCCGGCCTTGTCCGTAAGCCACCCCCAGAGGGGCGATAGGGCGAACATTCCAGCAATATGGAGGGAAATCGTGAGCCCGATAAGCACCAACGCATCCGTACTGTCGGTGCTTGCACCATGGTGGCCTTCCTGGGATCCGACCACGAGCTGTTGAAGATGCAGTGGTGTCATGGACATGACCGCCACCATGACGCCGTGGGCAGCTACGACCGCCGCCAAGGCCAGCATCGCCCGCGGTGACGAGCGGACGGCACGAATTCCGGACCGGATAGTTCCCCGGACAGGCGGCGCCCCTGTTTCACCGCTGACAGCTGTCTGACGGGCCAGCCTGCGGGACAGCAGCAGAGGATCCGGCCGCAGGCCGGCGAACAGCAGTCCGGCTGCCAGGAACAGTCCCACTGCGGAGAACACGAAAGGGCCCGCGATTGGCGGCAGGCCAAGCGCCGCGCCTACTGCGGCTCCCGGCTGAATCAGGTTGGGTCCTGCCACGGCCCCGATGGTGATGGCCCAGACCACTGTGGACAACGATCGTCCGCGGTGCTCCGGTTCTGCGAGGTCGACGGCGGCGAACCTCGCCTGCAGGTTCGCAGCCGTACCCAGGCCGAGGAAGGCTGCGCCCAGGAGGAGCAGGGCGAATGACTGGGACACTACTGCTGCGATGATGAGCAGCGCACCGACCATCGCAGCTACCAGGCCGGTGACCAGTCCTACGCGCCGGCCGCCTGCCTCAGCCAACCGCGCCAGCGGCAGTGCTGCGATTGCTGCGGCCAGTGTCAGGACAGTAGTAATGGAGCCGGCCCAGGCTTGGGAACCCGACAAGTCCACAGCCAGCAGGGAGCCGATGGAAAGCGTTGCCCCGTTGCCCACCCCGCTGAGCAGCTGAGCGGAACTGAGCAGGAAAACAGTACGGCGCTGAACCCTTTGCGGGTCCAGCGCCGCAGGTGAAGTGGTAGTCACTTCACGAGACTACAACCTTTTGAAGGGCAGCTACTCTGCCTCGCTCATGCTCTTTTTGGCGTCTGCCTCCAGCCGGGCATCCAGCTTGGCCTGCCGTGCCTGCGGGCTCATCAAGCTTGCTACGACAGCAACGATGATGGTTCCCACAATGACCGCCAACGACACATACGTGGGGATCTCCGGAGCCCATTCGATGTTCTGGCCGCCGTTGATAAACGGAAGCTCATTGACGTGCATTGCGTGCAGTACAAGCTTGACGCCGATGAAGGCCAGGATCACGGACAGGGCGTGCTTCAGGTACACCAGGCGCGTCATGAGTCCACCCAGGAGGAAGTACAGCTGACGCAGGCCCATCAAGGCGAAAATGTTCGCAGTGAAGACGATGAAGGCGCTTTGGGTCAGGCCGAAAATCGCGGGGATGGAGTCCACGGCGAACAGGAGGTCGGTCAGGCCGATCGTGATGAAGACGATCAGCATGGGAGTGAAGACCTTCTTGCCGTCCACCACGGTGCGGATCTTGTTGCCGTCGAACTTTTCGGACATCGGCAGGACCTTGCGAAGGCGTGCGATCAGCGGGTTCTCGGCGCCTTCTTCTTCGTCCTCGCCGGAATCCCGCGCCTGCTTCCAAGCAGTCCAGAGGAGGAAGGCGCCGAAGATGTAGAAGACCCAGCTGAACTGCTCGATGACCACGGCGCCCAGTGCGATGAAGATACCGCGAAGGATCAGCGCGATGATGATGCCCACCATCAGCACTTCCTGCTGGTACTTACGCGGCACCGAGAAGCGGGCCATGATGATGATGAACACAAAGAGGTTGTCGATACTCAGGCTGTACTCAGTGACCCAGCCTGCGACGAATTGGCCACCATATTCGGGGCCCGCAAAGAAGAACATTGCTACTGCAAAGAGCAGGGCAAGTGCGACGTAGAAACCGACCCATAGGCCGGCTTCCTTCATGGAGGGTTCGTGGGGACGCTTGACGACCAACAGGAGGTCAATCAGCAAGATGATTCCGAGAACGACAAAGGAGCCGATCTCAAACCAGACGGGAAGCTGCATTAAAGGTGCCTTTCGCAGGGTACGGGAAAGCGGTGTAAGTCTCTCCGGCCTGCCAGGGTGCGGTGAATGCAGATTTTGGCGGCCCGCTAGATCCGGCGAGGCATCTGTGCCTTGCGTGCTGACGGACGTAGCGCTTGGGATACTCCCCTACGTGAAAACAACCTTACCTTAGGCGTGCCCGGCAGACTGCATCTGGCGTAATTCGCGCTTCAACTCCTTGACTTCATCACGGATACGGGCGGCGACCTCGAACTGCAGTTCAGCAGCCGCCCCGTGCATCTGTTCGGTCAATTGCTCAATGAGGCCCACAAGGTCTTCGGCGGGAGCGGCGGCAAGGCCATCCTGGCGAACCGTGGCGGCACCCTTCGCAGCTGACTTGCCGCGCTTGCCACCCTTGGCCAGGCGGTTGTTGTTGAGCAGTTCCTGGGTGTCTGCGTCTTCCTTGGCCAGCTGGTCGGTGATGTCGGCAATCTTCTTGCGCAAGGGCTGGGGGTCTATGCCATGGTCTGTGTTGTACTGCACCTGGATGGCTCGACGTCGGTTTGTCTCCTCAATGGCGTGGGCCATGGAGTCCGTGATCCTGTCCGCATACATATGTACCTGGCCCGACACGTTGCGGGCGGCACGGCCGATGGTCTGGATCAGTGAGGTGGAGGAACGCAGGAAGCCTTCCTTGTCAGCGTCCAGAATGCTGACGAGGGAAACTTCGGGAAGGTCCAAGCCCTCGCGGAGCAGGTTGATGCCCACGAGGACATCGAAGACGCCCATACGCAGTTCGCGGAGCAGTTCCACGCGCCGCAGGGTGTCGACGTCGGAGTGCAAATACTCCACCTTGACGCCATGACCCACCAGGTAGTCGGTGAGGTCCTCCGCCATGCGCTTGGTCAACGTGGTGACAAGAACGCGTTCATTCTTTTCCGTGCGGGTCCTGATCTCACCAAGCAGGTCATCGATCTGTCCCTTGGTGGGCTTGACCACTACCTCGGGATCGATGAGTCCGGTGGGACGAATGATCTGCTGTACATAGCCATCGGCCTTGCCAAGCTCGTACTTGCCCGGCGTTGCGGACAGGTACACGGTCTGGCCGATGCGTTCCAGGAACTCGTCCCACTTCAGGGGCCGGTTGTCCATGGCCGAGGGCAGGCGGAAGCCGAAGTCCACGAGGTTCCGTTTGCGCGACATATCGCCCTCGTACATGGCACCGATCTGGGGAATCGTGACGTGCGATTCATCAACCACCAGCAGGAAGTCATCCGGGAAGTAGTCGATCAGGCAGTGAGGCGCCGTTCCGGGCTCGCGGCCATCAATGTGGACGGAGTAGTTCTCGATGCCGTTGCAGAAGCCCATCTGCTGCATCATTTCGAGGTCATACGTCGTCCGCATCCGGAGCCGCTGGGCTTCCACAAGCTTGTTCTGGCCTTCGAGGACCTTCAGGCGGTCAGCGAGTTCATCCTCAATCCGCTTGATGGCGCGGGCCATCCGCTCAGGGCCGGCCACATAGTGCGAGGCCGGGAAAACGTACATCTCTTCCTCGTCCCGCAACACCTCTCCGGTCAGCGGATGGAGTGTCTGGATGTTCTCGATCTCATCTCCGAAAAACTCGATCCGAATGGCAAGTTCCTCATACATCGGAATGATCTCAACGGTGTCGCCACGGACCCGGAAGGTGCCCCTGTGGAAGTCCATGTCATTGCGGGCGTACTGCATGGAGACGAACTTGCGAAGGAGATGGTCGCGATTCATCTCCGCGCCTTTGCGAAGCGTCACCATACCTGCGATGTACTCTTCCGGCGTACCCAGGCCGTAGATGCACGACACAGTGGCCACAACGATGACATCGCGGCGGGTCAGCAGCGCGTTGGTGGCCGAGTGCCTGAGCCTCTCGACTTCCTCGTTGATGGAGGAGTCCTTCTCGATGAAAGTGTCCGTTTGCGCTACGTACGCCTCGGGCTGGTAGTAGTCGTAGTAGGAGACGAAGTATTCCACCGCATTGTTGGGCAACAGCTCCCGGAATTCATTCGCCAACTGAGCGGCCAGGGTCTTGTTCTGGACCATTACCAACGTGGGGCGCTGGACCTGCTCGATGAGCCACGCCGTGGTGGCACTCTTACCCGTACCAGTGGCGCCGAGGAGGACAACGTCTTTTTCACCGTTGTTGATTCGTTCGGTCAGTTCTGCAATGGCGGTCGGCTGATCACCGGCAGGCTTAAACTCACTGATGACTTCGAAGGGTGCGACGACACGGTTGATCTCCTGGGCAAGGCTCATAAATCCAATGTACCCCTGCCCCAGGACAGCTACTGTCCGCGTTTGCCTTCAGCAGAAGACATATACGACGGCGGCATCCAGCCTGTGCGCCCGGCCCAAGCTTCCATGAGCGGCCAGGCCACGTCGGTGAACCACGGCTCCTTGGCCTCGGCGTACGGTGCGGTGTCGCGATCGTGCGCATGCGCGGCCGCGATCTCGCGTTTATGCGCCTCATACATCCTCAGGGCAGCCGGTTCGGACCGTAGCCAGTCCCGGAAGAGCAACGCGTAACGCCACCCGGGCGATCCTGCCACCCGCACGTGTACGTTCACCAGCTGCCCAGGGTCTGCGTTGGCGTGGAACCGCTTCTGCCACTGCGCGGGGTCGGGTTGGGCAGGTTTGGGGGTGTCCTGGTTGGCGCCCGGCACTGCGGGGAAACCGGCGCCGGCGAGATGGACCGCAATGCGATCCGCCGCACCAAGATCGGCTACGGCCACCTGCAGGTCTATGACGTCCTTTGCCGCCAGCCCTGGTACGGAGGTGGAGCCAACATGGTCCACTGACAGGATGTCGTGGGGAACCGCCGTGATGATGCGGGCAGCGAGCCTCTCGGCCTGGGCCGGCCACTCTCCCCGCGGCTGGCTCACGACGTGACCAGCGTCCCGGGCGGCACAGGTACCCCGGCTGAGGTTCTCCGCGAAGGGCGCCACTCGGTTCTCCCACAAGGCATCCACAGTGGCGAGCAGTTCTTGCCGGCTCCCGGAGTTGTCCAGGACAACGTCGGCAGCGGCATTACGTTCCGCACGAGTGGCCTGCGACGCGATGCGTGCGTGAGCGTCATCGTGTGACATCCGGCGGAACCGGACCATCCGACGGATACGGACCTCGTCAGGAGCATCCACCACCACTACCAGGTGGAAGTTGCTGCCCTGCCCGGTCTCGACAAGGAGCGGGATATCCTGGACCACGATGTCACCACGGCCGGCAGCTGACACTATCGCCGCAGCAGCCTTGCGGACCAGCGGATGGATGATGCCGTTGAGCACCTCGCGTTGAGCAGGATCCCGAAAAACAATGGACCCGAGCTTGGGCCGGTCAAGCCTCCCCTGTGCGTCCAGGATTCCAGGACCGAAGGCGTCCACAACGAGGGCCAGTCCCGGCGTGCCCGGCTCAACTACTTCCCGCGCTATGAGGTCCGCGTCCACAAGGATCGCGCCCAATTCCTGCAATCTGGACGCCACCAGTGATTTCCCCGAGGCGATGCCGCCCGTCAGCCCGATCTTCAACACCCTCCAACACTAGACTGAAGCGGTGGAAAATGAGGATGACAGCCGCGCGACAACCTACACGACACTCGGCGCGGGTTCGGATTTCCGCCACGAACTGGAGATCCGGCGGTCCCGCTTTATTACGGTTCTTCGGCGCTCCCCTGATGAGGAAACGGCGCGCTCACTGGTCAGTGACCTTCGGCGTGAATTCCACGACGCCCGCCACCATTGTTCGGCATTCGTCATAGGTCCCGATCGGATGATTCAACGCTCCAGCGACGACGGAGAACCTTCGGGTACGGCGGGCATCCCCATGCTGGAGGCCCTCGTCAAACGTGAGACCACACCCGGGGTGACAGACCTCAGTGACGTAAGTGCCGTCGTCGTGCGCTATTTCGGCGGGGTTCTCCTGGGAGCGGGCGGTCTGGTCCGCGCATACTCTGAGTCAGTCTCTGCCGCCCTGGATTCCGCTTCCCTGGTGCAGCGGCGAAGGCTGCGCCTGTGCGCCATCGAGGTCCCCCACGCTGAGGCCGGCCGCTTGGAAAATGAACTTCGCAGTGCCGGGTATGTCATGGCGGAGACGGGATACGAAGCCCGGCACACCATACTTCGCGTGGCGTTGCCGGATGACGAAGCGGCCATCTCCGAGGCCCATTCACGGTTGGCGTCGCTGACGGCCGGGACCTTGGAGCTGCGGCTCCAGGGAACCGATTGGGTTGACGTCCCCCGTTAGACAATCAACGGTTTCGCGGCTTAAAGCAGAAGGACCCCTGCCCGGAGGCAGGGGTCCTTCTTTGGCTATTCAGCACATCCCGTGAGGGAGGCGGAATTAGTTGCCGGTCAGCTTCTCACGCAGTGCGGCGAGTGCTTCGTCGGACGCCAGGGTACCGGCGTTGGACTCAGCAGCAGCCGGCTCCGAGGAGTAGCTCGTGGTGCCGGAATCGCTCTCACCGGACGTTGCGGCAGCAGCGTCGTCAGCAGCGTGCTGGGCAACCTGCTTCTTGTGGGCTTCCCAGCGGGTCTGGGCGTCAGCGTACTGCTGCTCCCAAGCGGCGCGCTGGGTCTCGTAGCCTTCGAGCCATTCGTTCGACTCGGGGTCGAAGCCCTCGGGGTACTTGTAGTTGCCCTCTTCGTCGTACTCAGCGGCCATGCCGTACAGAGCGGGATCGAACTCGGTGCTGTCAGCGTCAACGCCCTCGTTGGCCTGCTTGAGGGAGAGGGAGATACGACGACGCTCGAGGTCGATGTCGATGACCTTGACGAACAGTTCGTCGCCAACGGAGACAACCTGCTCGGCGAGCTCCACGTGGCGGACAGCCAGTTCGGAGATGTGCACGAGGCCTTCGATGCCGTCTTCGACGCGAACGAACGCACCGAACGGAACCAGCTTGGTGACCTTACCCGGAACAACCTGGCCGAGGGCGTGGGTGCGGGCGAAGGTCTGCCACGGGTCTTCCTGCGTAGCCTTGAGCGACAGGGAGACACGCTCGCGGTCCAGATCCACTTCGAGGACCTCGACGGTGACTTCCTGGCCAACTTCGACAACCTCGGACGGGTGGTCGATGTGCTTCCAGGACAGCTCGGAAACGTGGACGAGGCCGTCTACGCCGCCCAGGTCAACGAAGGCACCGAAGTTGACGATGGAGGAAACAACGCCCGGACGAACCTGGCCCTTTTCCAGCTTGTTGAGGAACGTGGAGCGAACCTCGGACTGGGTCTGCTCGAGCCATGCACGGCGGGACAGCACAACGTTGTTGCGGTTCTTGTCCAGCTCGATGATCTTGGCTTCGATCTGCTGACCGATGTACGGAGCGAGGTCGCGGACACGACGCATCTCCACGAGCGATGCGGGCAGGAAGCCGCGCAGGCCGATGTCCAGGATGAGGCCACCCTTGACAACCTCGATGACGGTACCGGTAACGACACCGTCTTCTTCCTTGACCTTCTCGATGTCGCCCCAGGCGCGCTCGTACTGAGCACGCTTCTTGGAGAGGATCAGACGGCCTTCTTTGTCTTCCTTGGTGAGAACCAAAGCTTCGACCTGATCGCCAACGGCGACGACGTCACCGGGGTCAACATCGTGCTTGATGGAAAGCTCGCGGGAAGGGATGACACCTTCGGTCTTGTAACCGATGTCGAGCAGAACTTCGTCGCGGTCGACCTTGACGACGGTACCTTCGACGAGGTCTCCGTCGTTGAAGTACTTGATGGTGGCGTCGACAGCTGCGAGGAAGTCCTCAGCGGTACCGATGTCGTTAATGGCGACTACGGGGGTACCGGGCTTCTCGGTGGAGGTGATGGTCATGTAGTAGGGGCTCCGTTGTGGATAGTTAGTCGGTCAGGCAAACCGCTGCCGCCCGGGTCCGGACGGCAGAACACGGCAAAATACCGGGTCATCCTGATTTGTGGATTAGTACAAAATGGATGCATGCACGTAGTACACGCCCGTTTATTCTAGTCGCATAGGCAAAGCAGGGTCAAAAGGAGTGTTACAGGGTCAGGACGTCTCCCAGGCGGGCAAACGTAACCCCCTTGTCCAACAGCTGCGGCAAAGCCCGCGCATAGCCATCCGCAGTACCTGCAGCCGGTCTGTTGAAGTGCGAAATGACGATGTCTCCGGCCGCTGCACGCCCCACTTCGGCCGCGACGGTGGCCGCGGAAAACGTCGCACCGCCGTCGCCGTTAAGCGTGAAGTTCACCGGCAGCATACCGAGCCTTCGAGTCATCCCTACTGCGACGTCGTCGTAGAACGCAGTCCCCGGACGGAAAAACTGCGGCAGCTTCCCGTTAAGCCCGCGCATGATGGCCTGGTTGCCCATCAGCTCGTCATAGGCGGCACCAACCGTGGCGGTCCCCTGGATGCCATACGCCGTCCTGCCGTTCACCGACAACGGGAGGTGGGCGGTGCCGTGATTGGCGAGTTCGAACAGCGGGTCAGCGGCCAAGTCCTTAGAGAGTGCCGGATTGGCGTGAATCCATCGGCTGTTGATGAACAGCGTTGCAGGGACTTTGAGCCGACGAAGGGTTTGCAGCAGGGCGTGGTCGCACCCCGTGCCTCCGGGTCCACCGCAGGCGTCGAACGTCAGTGCTACGTGACGGGATGGGGAATTATTCACGACCCCCGTCACGTGGAGCCCCCATTCCTTGGGGTGTCTTCCGGCGAACTCGGCCACGATCTGCTGCTTGTCCGGCGTCGCCGGCGTCTGTGGCGGCGCTGCAGGGGCAAGGGCAGCAGCTGCCTGCTCGCTGGACCTGGAGGCTATTGACGGTGGCGGTACGGCCGGACCCGTTCGCGGGGTCATTGGAGCGGTATGGCTTGTACTTGAGGCAGCAGGACCGGACGCGCCCCCGTTGTCCGCGCAGGCAGTCAGGGCAGCGGACGCAAGGCCCGCCATTCCAAGCAGCACTGATCGCCGGCCGGCCAACGGCCGCCGCTTGGAATCCCCCATGGATGTCCCTATCTGATGGTGAGTATGTGATTGTGATGGTGCGCCTGTCATGAGCGCGCTGGTGATGAATACGCCTGTGAAGGCGGTCTTGCTAGAAGTGCGTCAGGCAGTGCGCGGATCGTTCTACTGCGAACAGTTGCTGGGCCAGGAAGGCAGCACCCGGAGTCTTCTCGCTGATCCGGCCGGCGGCGGCCAAGGTTACCGGCGACACGGCACCAAGGTAGATGGATGCGAGGTCCGTGACGTCCAGGATGAGGTCCGCCACCTCGCCCGACGCCTCATACACGACGGCGGCAGCACCGCCGTCGGACTCGAGAACCCAGGTGCCACCAGCCAAACCCAAGGAGTCACTCACCTCCAGTACCAGTTTTCCGACCGCCGGAAAACTCCGGGCTCGCAGGGCTGCGGGAGTATCGAGGATCCTGAGCCACAGCATGTCGCGGATTTCCGAGGCATCGATGCACCTCGGATCCTCAAGTGCCCAGGCCAAGGGATCATCCACGGGCGCTTCGGCCCACGTGACTTCGTCGATGAGGTCGATGCTGCCCAGGAAGCGCCACAAGTCAAGATATGCGGCGTTGCTTGACGCGACGAGATCCACAACTTCCATGGTGTAGGGCTTGTGGTCCCAGCCTTTGAAGCGATAGGACACGTAGCCGTCCAGCGAACCGGACAGGTCATAGTGCAGAGCGCAGCGGACGGAGGTGTCAGGCTTGCCGTCATGGCCAATGGAACCGGAGGCTAGCAGCCGGTAATACTCCTGTCGGTCAACCGAACCCGGCGAGAGCCGCTGGACACGTTTAAAGACCTGCGGCGCCACGTCCAGCAACACGGAAGGGTGGGCCACTTCGACTGTTCCTTCAGGCACGCCCCTGAGCCGGAATCGTGGGCCCGTATCAACCTTGATGGTCCGCTCGAAAGTGGCCACGCCAAAGCCAAAGCGGCCGTATATGGAAGCCTCGGACGCCGTGAGGGCGGCCATTGCGAGGCCGTCATCCTTGGCAGCTTCCAGGTCGGCAGTGATCATGCCGCGCAGGATCCCGTTCCGCCGATGGGTACCGCGTACTGTCACTGCGGTGACCAAGTTGGATTCCAACTGGCGTCCGAAGCCAACGTTCAAGGCCTTGCGCAGGGTGGCGTACGTTGCCACAGGAACGTCGGCGCCCAGCGCGTGGTCCGGCACGGTGCCATTGACATAGACGCCCGTGAGCACGCGGTTGTCTGCCTGGTAGGCCGCCAGGGTCTTGGCCAGGTATTCGTCATCACGCCGCTGTTGGTGGAATCCGTGCGAGACAGCCTGCACCCACGTGGTGCAGCGGCCATAGCAGGCGTCTTCCGGATCGGATACGGCGGGGAAGCGTTGGACGGTGTATTTTCCGGAGTTGTTTTCGTTGGGATCGGCCACGCCTTCGAGCCTAGCCAGACGCCGGAGGGCGCGCCACCATCTCGGCGGCGCGCCCTCCGGCGTTCCTTTGAATGCCTTGCGGGGTCTAGTGTCCGGCCTCGTACCAGCTGGAGCCGACACCAATTTGGACGTCCAGCGGGACTGACAAGTCAGCAGCCGAGCCCATTTGATCGATGACCAGCTTCTCCACGGCCTCGCGTTCTCCCGGGGCAACTTCCAGGACAAGTTCGTCATGGACCTGCAACAGCATGCGCGACTTCAGGTTCTGGCTGGCCAGCTCTGCCGCGACGCCCAGCATGGCCCGTTTGATAAGGTCCGCCGCCGAACCCTGGATGGGTGAGTTCAGGGCGATGCGCTCAGCTGCCTCACGTGCCTGCCGGTTAGTACTCGTCAGGTCCGGCAGGTAGCGGCGGCGGCCTTCGATGGTGGCTGTGTAGCCGTCCGTCCTGGCCTGATCCACCACTCCACGCAGGTAATCACGCACCCCGCCGAACCGGTCGAAGTAGTCCTTCATGAGAGTCCGCGCTTCATCTACCGATATCTCCAGTTGCTTGGACAAGCCGAAGGAGGTCAGGCCGTAGGCCAAACCGTACGACATTGCCTTTACCTTGGAGCGCATGGCACTGGTCACTTGGTCCGGTTCCACGTTGAAGATCCGCGATCCAACGAACCGGTGCAGGTCCTCGCCGTCACGGTATGCCTGGATCAGCGCTTCGTCGCCCGAAAGGTGGGCCATGATGCGCATCTCGATCTGCGAGTAGTCGGCCGACAACAAGCACTCGTAGCCTTCACTGACTACGAAAATACCTCGGACACGGCGCCCTTCCTCACTTCGGACGGGGATGTTCTGCAGATTGGGGTTGTTGGAGGAGATGCGGCCCGTAGCTGCAATGTTCTGGGCGTACGTGGTGTGGATACGAGCATCATCCGCCACGGACTTCTTGAGCGTCTCCACCATCTGGGCAAGCTTGGAGGACTCCCGGTGCGCCATGAGCTGAACCAGGAACTCGTGGCCCGTTTTCTCCAGAAGCCCCTTCAAGGATGCGGCATCCGTGGTGTAGCCGGACTTGATCTTCTTGGTCTTGGGGAGGCCGAGTTCCTCGAAAAGCACCGTTTGGAGCTGCTTGGGCGAACCAAGGTTGACCTCGTGCCCAATCGCCGCGAATGCCTGCTCCTGGGCGCTCTCGATCACCTTGGTGAGGTCGGCGAGCTGCTCATCCATCCGGTCGGTGGACACGAATATGCCGGTGAGCTCCATCTGGGCCAGCACGCGTGCCACCGGGAGTTCGAGAGTTGTCAGAAGGGCGTCGGCCTTGCGTTCGGCGAGCTCCTTCTCGAAGTGCTTGCTAAGGGCATGCACGACGGCGGCATGCTGGACGAGCGCTGAGGCGGCAGCTTGGTCTGTCTCACCGGAGAGGTCCAGTTCCAGCTGGCCGGACTGGGCCGTTGCCGTGGCAAGGGAGATCTTCAAGTGCACTTGCGCGAGCTCGGAGAGGTCGTAGCTACGCCGGTCCGGCTGGATCAGGTAGCCGGAGATGGAGGTGTCATCCACTACTCCTTCCAATCCGAGGCCACGGTTGTGCAGGGCTTTAAGCGCGGACTTGAACTCATGCAGGACTTTGGCTTCCTCGGGGTCCTTGAGCCATCGGGCAAGGACGGCCTCAGCGGCGGCGTCCAGGGCGGTCGGTTCGATGTAGGCAGCGCCGTTGTTCCTGACGACTGCCAAGGCACTCGCGTCTTCACCGATACGTCCGGGGACCAGCTGCACTGCCAGCGCCGACCGCACGCCGGAGCCGGCGGCGAAGAACGACTCAAGCCCTGCGGCATCCGTAAGGACGGAAAATTCGGGGGCTTCGATGGTGTCCGGGGCGTCTCCAACGGTGTCGTCGCCGTAGAGATCGAAAAGGCGGGTTCGGAGGGTTCGGAACTCGAGCTCCTCGAAAAGCTCCTCGATGGCCTGGCGATCCGGACGTGGCTCGTGCAGGTCCTCCAACGTGATGGGCAACTCAAGATCGGTCAGCAACTGGTTCAGCCGGCGGTTGCGTTTGACGTTCTCCAGGTTCTCCTTGAGGGCCCCTCCAACCTTGCCGCCGATGGCGTCAAGGTTCTCCAGGATGCCTTCGAGTCCACCGTAGAGGTTGATCCACTTTGCAGCAGTCTTGGGGCCAACGCCCGGAACGCCGGGAAGGTTGTCAGCGGATTCGCCCACCAGTGCGGCGAGGTCCGAGTACAGGCTTGGTTTGACGAAGTACTTCTCTTCGATGGCTGCGGCGTCCAGCTTGGGGATGTTGCTCACGCCTTGCTTGGGGTACAAGACAAAGACGTTGTCATTGATCAGCTGGAACGAGTCCCTGTCCCCGGACACGAGGAGGACTTCGAAGCCGGCGGCGTCGCCCTGGGCCGCCAGAGTGGCCAGGACGTCATCGGCTTCATAGCCGGGCATGGCAATGGTCCTGATGCCCCAGGCCTCCATGACCTTGGCAATAAGGCCGATCTGGCCGGCAAACTCGGCAGGCGTGGCGTTGCGGCCACCCTTGTATTCGCTGTACTCAGCCTTGCGGAAGGTGGTGTCGTCGGAGACATCGAAGGCCACAGCGACGTGGGTGGGCTTCTGGTCCTTGATCAGGTTGATCAGCATGGACGTAAACCCGTGCACGGCATTGGTGTACTGCCCCCTGGCCGTGGAGAAGTTCTCCGCAGGAAGCGCATAGAAAGCCCGGAATGCCATGGAGTGGCCGTCCAGGACCAGCAACCTTGGCCGGCCCTCCCCCGTGACGCTGGCGGATGCGGTGGCAGAGGGGGTGGGTGCTGTAGCGATGGCAGCAGCTTGGGCCGTTGGAACCTGGTCCGGTTTGGTTGTTTCACTCACAGGTGCCAGCCTAGTTGGCATGATGGACAATTTCACGCCGAACAGGTTTGTCGACGAGCTCAATGAGGCAGGTGTTCCCGAAGAGTTCCACGAATGGCTCTCAGCGCATGGTGTTGGCGCCCTCGTTGTGAAACTGGGCATCCGTTTTACGGAGATGGGCGCAGAGCGCATGGTGGCCACCATGCCGGTGGAAGGAAACACGCAGGTGGCCGGCATCCTCCACGGCGGCGCTCATGTGGTTCTCGCCGAGACGTTGGGGTCCTTTGCCGCATCGCTTCATGCCGGCAGGGGCCGCCATGCCGTGGGCATCGAGGTAGGGGCGACCCATCACCGTTCCGTTGCCAGCGGCACAGTCACAGGCACGTGTACAGCCATCCACCTCGGCGGGACGTTGGCCACCCACGAGATCGTCATCACTGACGACAAGGGGCGCAGGCTATCGACTGCCCGGATCACCAACATGATCCGGGATAACCGTCACTGATCTTTCCGGACCTATGCCGGCTGCTGAGGCAACCGGTAATGCAGTTCGGCTGCGGCCCCGCCCAGGATCTTTGACGAAAGCAACTCGAGTGGCGCCGTCGGGCCATTGAGCGGCAACAGCCGTTTTCCTGCGCCCAGCACCACCGGAATGATGGTCACGATCATCTCGTGAAGCAGGCCCGCATTGGCGAATTGGGCCACGAGTTCGCCACCGCCTACCAGCCACACGTTCTTCTCTCCGGCGTCTTTGAGTAAATCCGGGGCGAACTCGCGGACGTCACCCCGGACAAAAGTGATGTCCGAACCGGACGGCGCAGAGTATTCGTGATGGGTAAAGACCCAGCAGGGTGTGTCCGGGTACGGCCATTTGCCGGGCTCATGCTCCATGAGCCAGCGGTAGGTATCGCCGCCCATGGCGATACAGCCGACGTCCGCCATGAAGGACTCGATGCTCTCATTCACGCCCTCGACCTGATCGAATTGCAGGAGCCAGCCAAGGTCGTCGTCAGGTGAAGCGATGAAGCCGTCAATGGTTGAAGCCACGTAATACTGGAAAATCGACATGGCCCCAGACTAAGACATCACCGCGGACTATTCAGTGGCCGGCTTATCGGGCAGCCCGGACCCCGGTGCCATTCCTGCGGTCTTCGGCGGACGATGGGTATTGGCGGAATTACTGGAATTGCTGGAATTGGCGGAATTGGCGGGATCGTCGTAGAAAAAAGTCACCGTTCCCGCGACATCCACTGTGTCCGTGATGGAAATACGGATGGTGTCCCTGCCTTGGGACGGCGGCATCCGCAGATACAGCGTCTGGTACTCCCCTCCTCCGGCCACGATATCCGGGAGTACGGGAACGCCGTCGAACAAGACCTGTCCCACCCGCACGTAGTAGCCATCCAAGCGGACGATTGTCCCACCTGTCCCGGGGCCTGAAGCACGGGTCATGCCGGTGACGGGGCGCAGATCCTCGTCTACCACGGTCAGTCCGCGCAATTGCCTGGGACACGCCTCCCCTGGCCCCGGCTCCGCCTTGAAGGTACCTGCCGGGTTACTCCGGTACTGCGCCACCACAGATGCGGACGTGGCGGCCACCCTGAACTCAAGACACTGCCTTTGCGGTATCCGCGGAGTCATGGCCACGGCGATGGATGCCCGCTGCCAGTCCTCTTGGCTTCCGGTCTGGAGTGCGCGGCAGACTGCTGCGCCCGCCTGCCAGACCGCAGCGTCCACTGCGCCCTCCACGCTTTGGGCCAAGGCGTCGCATTGGAATTGCTGAAGCAGCAGGTACCGCTGGCCCGGGGCGGGATCATTTGGGCCGATGGGCCCTGTGGGCACCCAACTCACTACCGTGGGCTCTTGCGGCGACGCCTTGGGGCCTTGACTCTCCTGCAATTGCTCGGCGGTGTCGGGATCTGCGCCCGGGGCGACGGCTGTCGGTTGCGGTTCCGTAGTGGCCGCTGGTGCAGGGGTGCCTGCCGTGGGTGTTGCAGCAACGCCCGGTGAAGCGTTCCCCGGTGGCGTGTTGCCCGGCGCCATGTCCGTTTGCCCGGGCTTGGTTTGTGCTGGAGCAGTATGCGGCGGTTCGTCCGGTGTCTCGTCCGGTTGCGTGGTGGCCGGCGGCGTGGTGGCTGCCGATGGCGGGGCGGAGCTTGAACCAGGCGGGAGGCCGTCTGCTTCCGGAGGAAGGCATGCCGAAAGTCCCAGCATCAAGACTGGAACCAATGCCAGTCCGATGAGATGCTCCCGGGATCGGCATGTCATCACAGCCCCGCATCTGCCGGATCAAAATAACGCAGCTATGTGCATAACTACACTGCTGATTATTCTCCCGAACGGACCTGACGGCTAGGAAAGCAGCTACTTTCCGAAGTAGGGCACGATCAAATAGATGCCGAACAGGACGGCCAGGGCGCAGAAACCAAAGCAAATGTAGGCAAGGGAGCGCGCCACAACGGGCGACTTCCGCCGGGCGTCGCCAGCGATGGCCGTGAGGCGTACGCCCAACGAGTAGAGCACCACCAACGTAACGGCGGCCACGAGGGTGACTCCGCCCACCTGCAGCAATTCCAACCATTTCATCGCTGCACATCCTCGCTGGTGGTGGTCTTTCGGGACTTCTTCTTGCGGAACCGCACCGCGTGCCCGGCTTCCTCAACCTCGACGGCGTTGTGGTGGCCGACGTGCGACTTGCGGGACACGACAAACATCAACAGGACAGCGGCGGTTCCCACTACCGCGGCGATGACGACGCCCACGACGCCGATGCTCACCAGGAGCGCTGTCAGCGCGCCGACGATGGCCGAGGCCGGGAGGGTAAACAACCATCCCAGGGCGATCTTTCCTGCGGTACCCCAGCGGACGGAGGTGCCCTTGCGGCCGAGGCCTGAACCGATAACCGAGCCGGAAGCAACCTGCGTGGTGGAAAGAGCGAAGCCCAGGTGGGACGAGGCCAGGATGGCGGAGGCGGTGCTGGTTTCAGCGGAGAAACCCTGTGCCGGCTTTACTTCGGTGAGGCCTGAGCCCATGGTGCGGATGATGCGCCAGCCACCTGCGTAGGTACCGATAGCGATGGCGAAAGCACACGCAGCGATGACCCAGAACTGAGGGCCGCTGCCCGGAGCCTGCGTGCCTCCTGCGATGAGGACCAGGGTGATGATGCCCATGGTCTTCTGGGCGTCGTTGGTACCGTGCGCGAGGGCCACCAGGCTTGAAGTGAAAATCTGTCCGGTGCGGAAACCGCCACGTTTCTGCGTGAGTTTGTCACCGGTTTCGGGGTCATGCCGCGAGGTCAGGGCGTATGCAAGTCGGGTGCAAATGTACGCCACCAGGCCTGCAATGAGCGGCGCGAAGATGGCGGGAAGGATCACCTTCTGCAGCACCGTCTCGAAGTTGATGGAATGCAATCCGATGCCTACGACTGCTGCGCCGATAAGGCCGCCGAACAGGGCGTGCGAAGAACTCGACGGCAGGCCCTTGAGCCAGGTGATCATGTTCCAGAGAACAGCCCCCATGAGGCCGGCAAAGATGATCTCCGGCGTGATGTGGATACCTTCGGACCCTTCCCGGATGAGTCCACCGGAAATGGTCTTGGCCACTTCCGTGGAGAGGAACGCGCCTACGAGGTTGAGCACGGCGGCCAGGGCGACGGCCGTTTTGGGCTTGATCGCCCCCGTAGCGATAGGCGTAGCCATCGCATTGGCAGTGTCGTGAAACCCGTTGGTGAAGTCAAAGAAAAGGGCCAACGCTATTACAAGCGCGACCATGAAGGTGATATCCACCTGTTGCCCAATCTGCAGAGTCGTCGACGTTCAGCAGTTTCACTTCCCCATACCTGCCATCCACAGCATAGTTCAGCAATTGTTCAACTGACTCGGCTTGCGGAGTTCACTCTGGCGGGCTTGAAACCTTAAGAATCCTACGTGGCATCCGGTGAGCGGACAAACGTGCAGATACTCGGTTCAGCCCAGATACGCCCGTACTGCCGCAAGGTCGCGACGGGACAGACCCTTGCGGGGATCCGGTGAGATGCAGAGCACACGGCCCTGCTGGCATTCGGCCCAAGACCTGGCATCGGACTCCTGGCCGAGCTGGTCGTCAAGCCAGATGAACCGCTCACTGCCGACGGCGGCCAGATCCTTTTGCAGGGCCGTCAGTTTCCACCACTCCGGGCCCTCGTCCCACCCTTGACTGGACAGCACGGGCCAGGCGTGTCCATTCAAGCCGATGGCAGGGCACAAAAACTCCGGGGCCAGCCGTTCCCAGGTGGTCAGCCACACAAAGCGCGCAGCTGGATGTTCTGACAAATCATTCAGTTCGTCAACAACTTCCGGGGCATAGGCAACATCAAGGATCCCGGCATCTGCGATGGCCCACTCGCCGCCCCAATCAGTGGCCCCTATGGGACTAAAGGGGTTCACCACGCCGTCGACATCCAGATATACGGACACCGGCGCGCCGGCACCCTGCTTGGAATCCATGGACGCTCCCCTTCCGACGGTTGAACCTCAGCCTACGGGAGAGGCCCGCTCCAAGACTTGCATGCTTTATTGTCCACCGCGCCGAATATGCATAAAATCAATCCCTTGACGTTCGTCATGGAAGTGATAATCTCGAGGTATGGAAAAGCCTACAGACCATTCCGCCCACAGCGTCCGTGATATCGAGGACACTGTCCGCACGGACTTCCGGCATGCGATGTCCTACGGCGGATATCTGGATCTTGACCAACTGCTCAGCTCCCAGCACCCGCTCAGCGAACCCGAACACCATGATGAGCTGCTGTTCATCATCCAACACCAGACCAGCGAGCTCTGGCTGAAGCTGGTCCTGCACGAATTGCTGGAAGCCCGGCGGCTATTCGACGCCGACAACCTGGGCAAGGCGCTCAAGTGCATCGCCCGCGTAAAGGCCATCCAGCGCACCATGACCGAGCAATGGTCCGTTCTCGGAACTCTTACACCCCGCGAGTACGCCCAGTTCCGCAATTTCCTGGGGAGCTCGTCGGGCTTCCAGTCCTACCAATACCGCGGCGTTGAATTCCTGCTGGGCAATAAGAACCGGGGAATGCTCCGCGTGTTCGAAAGCGAACCCGAGGCACATGCCTTGCTCAGCAAGCTCCTGGAAGAGCCCACGTTGTATGACGCCTTCCTCAGGGTCCTTGCACGCGCCGGTTACGACATCCCTGCCGATATTCTCGACCGGGACACCAGCGAGCCGTGGACGTTCCGCAAAGACCTGGTTCCGATCTTCCGGAAGATCTACGAAACGGACGATACCCCTTGGGGCCTCTACGAAGCCTGTGAGGACCTGGTGGATATCGAGGACAACTTCCAGGCATGGCGCTTCCGCCACCTCCGGACGGTCCAGCGCACCATCGGCTTCAAGGTAGGTACCGGCGGTTCGTCAGGCGTGGACTTCCTGAAGCGCGCCTTGGACCTCACATTCTTCCCCGAGCTCTATGCCGTACGCACCGAGATCGGCAACTAACACTTCTCCCGGCCACTGCCGCCATAACTTCCGCAGGAGGAAGCATGACCACAGCACAGCAAACCCAAAAACCGACATCGGCCGAGCTGGACGCCGCTGATCCCCTTACCGCCCAGCGTGATGCTTTCTACACGCCCGACGCCGATCAGCTCGTTTCATACCTGGACGGCAACTCACTGGGACGCCCGCTGAAGGTCACCTCCGCCAATCTGGCTGCCTTCGTTCATGATGCCTGGGGCAGCCGCCTTATCCGCGGCTGGGACGAGCAATGGATGGACGAACCTACGGTAGTGGGCGACCGCATTGGTGAAGTGGCGCTGGGTGCGGGTCCGGGACAGACCACAGTGGGTGATTCCACCTCGGTGATGCTCTACAAGATGATCCGCGCTGCAGTCGACGCGCAGCCTGGCCGCGACGAGATCATCATCGATCGTGACAACTTCCCCACGGACCGGTTCATCATCGAGGGAATCGCCAAGGAGCGCGGCGCCAGCATCAAATGGATCGCCGCAAACCCGGCCGGTGGCGTCCGTGCAGAGGACTTGGACGGGCTCCTTGGTGAGCGGACCGCCGTCGTTGTCCTCAGTCACGTGGCTTACCGCTCCGGGTTCCTGGCCGACGCCGAGGGCATCACTGCCAAGGTCCACCAAGCCGGCGCCCTGATGTTGTGGGACCTGTGCCACTCCGTTGGCTCCGTGCCCGTGAAGCTGGATGAGTGGGGCGTTGACCTGGCCGTCGGCTGCACCTACAAGTACCTTAACGGCGGACCCGGCTCACCGGCCTTCGCCTACGTCAACGCCTCGCAGCAGGATCGCTTGCAACAGCCCATCTGGGGTTGGATGGGGGCGGAGAACCCGTTCGGGATGACGGAGTCGTACAAGCCCGCACAGGGCATGCGCAGGTTCATCACCGGTACGCCACCGGTGCTGGCCATGCAGCCCCTCAAGGACATGGTGGAATTGATCGCTTCCGTGGGTATGGAAGCCGTTCGGGAGAAGTCGATCAAGCTCACCGAGTACGCGATTGCACTTTCCGAGGAACACCTGGTGCCGCTTGGTGCTGAGATCGTGAGTCCCCGAAATTCCGTCGAACGAGGCTCGCACATTACGGTTGACCACCCGCTCTTCGCCGATGTCACCGCCAGGCTGTGGGAGAAGGGCGTCATCCCCGATTTCCGTCCCCCTCACGGCCTGCGCATCGGCCTGTCACCCTTGAGCACAAGCTATGCAGAGGTTGAGCTGGGTGTGGCGGCCATCCGCGACGCCCTCTCGGAACTGCAGTGAGGCGCATATGAGTGCTGTCCTTGATGACATGGACTCCCGCCCCGGGAGTACGACGTCCCTGCTGCGCACTGTCGTCGGCCTGTATCTCCGTGACGCCGGGGGGTGGATGTCCGCCAAAGACATTGTGGCCCTCATGGAAGCTTTAGGTACGTCCGGAACAGTAACCCGGACGGCGCTGGGCCGACTCCGCAAGAAAGATGTGGTGTTGCAGGAGACCCGGGACGGCGTCCCCGGATTTACGCTGACCCAGGGCGCTGCAACCATGTTGGCACGAGGGGACCGCCGGATCTATAACCCGCGGAGCATGTCAGCGTCGGATCCGTGGTGCCTGATCTCCTTCTCCATTCCCGAGACGGAGCGTGAGAAACGGCATCAACTCCGGCGAAGGCTCCATTGGATTGGTTGTGGGACCGTGGCTGCGGGACTGTGGATCTGTCCCGATTCGCTGCGGGTGGAGGTCGAAGAAATCCTTGCCGACCTTGAGCTCCGGGACATGGCCACCATCTTCGTGACGGAAACTCCCCTGGTGGGCGGCACCCTGCGGGAGGCTGCGTCCAAATGGTGGGACCTGGAAGCGCTGGCCGAACTGCACAGGGACTTCATCAGCAACTGCGCACTGCCTGCCGGAGAATCGGTGGAACCAACTCCTCAGGCGTTTGCAACGTATGTCCAGTGCATCGACCGGTGGCGGATCATCCCGTACCTCGACCCCGGCTTGCCGTCGGCATTCCTGCCTGCGGACTGGCCCGGGGCCGAAGGTACTGCACTGTTCAACCGGATTGTTGCTGCCTACGCCGAACCAAGCGGGGAGTTCGTGCGCAGTACGTTGAGGGAAACGGCTGGGGCCGGGGTTTCCTGACGGTGACTTCCCCCAAGGCACTGGACTCAGTTACGGGTTTCGGTTACAGGACTCAGTTACGGTTTTCAGTTAGTGGGTGCCAGGCACCGTTCCTGCCTGCCACACCCTTCCAGTACGGCTCCCCCAGATCCTCAAGGGGCGTCTTGGCCGTCTCCCTGGAGAAGTAGGCGGCCACTCCGGCCACAGCCATGCACAGAACAGCGAAGCAGGCTACGGGCAGCCAGCCGTCATGGCCTTTTCCAAGCAGCAGGCCAGCGATCAACGGAGCGAAACCAGCCACCACCAACCCCAACTGGTTGCCCAGAGCCATTCCCGAATAGCGGACCGGGGCAGCAAAAAGCTCGGCAAAATAGGCTGGCCAGATCCCGTTGAAGCACGAGTAGAGCAAAGTCATGTTCATGAACGCTGCCGCAAAGACCAACAGGATGTTCCCGGTGGACAATGCCCAGAAGTAGGCGAAGATGGTCACCGAGCAACCGATGGATGCCGTGAGGAGCAGCGGCCGGCGGCCTACACGGTCCGAGAGCTTGGCGGTCAGTGGCATCACGAACATGGACAGGCCGATTGCCACAGCATTGACGGTGAGGATTGATGCCTTGTCAAAGCCTGCCGCGCCGGTGGCGTAGGACAATCCGAAGACCGTGAAGATGGTCTGCATGACGGACATGATGGACATGCCAACTACCCGGACTACGTCTGCCGATTGGAAGCGCAGAACCTCCCTTAGCGGCATGGGTGCAACTGCCTTCCGGTCCTTGGCTTCTTCAAATACCGGTGTCTCGTCCAAATGCGTCCGTACCCAGTACGCGATGGCCAGGACCACGATGGATAGCCAGAACGGTACTCGCCAACCCCAGCTCATGAGCGCTTCAGCAGGAAGCGCGGCTACGGGAATGAAGACGAGCGTGGCCAGTACCATTCCTGAGGCGTAGCCGGTCATGACGAAGCTGGTGAAGAAGCCACGACGACCCTCCGGGGAGTGTTCCAGGGTCAACGTGGAAGCGCCCGCAGATTCAGCGCCGGCGGAAAAGCCCTGTGCCAGGCGTCCGATCACCAGCAGGATGGGGGCCCAGACACCGATTTGGCTGTAGCTGGGCAGGAAGCCAATGCCAAGGGAAGCCAGTCCCATAACGCCCAGCGTGATGAGCAGAATCTTTTTCCTGCCAAGCTTGTCGCCGAAATGGCCCATCACCAGGCCACCCACCGGACGGGCCACGTAGGCCACACCGAACGTAGCGAACGCGCCGATCAGTCCGACGGCGGGGTCGTCCGAGGGGAAGAACAGCGGACCAAACACCAAAGCAGCCGCTGAGCCGTAGATGAAGAAGTCGTAGTACTCGAGGGTACTTCCCAGGAACGAGGCCAGGGCGGCTTTTCCAGGGGTCTTGCGCAGCGTCGTCGGCTGCCGGGTGGTGCTTGACATGGCGATTCTCCTTTGAATGGCGCAGTTTCGAAAGTTCCGTGGCTATAGCGGAAAATCAACAGCAATGATCTGCTCGCTGTTGGGGAACGAGTACTGCTTGAGCGGTTCATGCAGGGGATGGGAGTTGTAGACCTCAAGGTCTTCCAGGGCATTGAAGTCCGCCACGATCGCGTAATCGAATGAACGGTCCTGCTGCAACAGGTCTGCTCCGTGGGTGAGCTTCAAGAGCCCGGGAATGTTGCCGTCCATCCGGTCCAGGCCCTGTATCCATGCGTCCCTGTCCGCTGCGGGAAAGTCCGGCTTGAACTTGAAGAGAACTGCATGGCGGATCATGCTCCGACTCCGGCGTGGAGTTCAGCGGCGAGGTATTCTGCCGGTTGGCCCGCAATGGTGCGGCCGGCCAAGTACCCCATGGTCATGATGGGGCCCAATGTGGCCCCGGCCCCCGGGTAGCCTGCGGCGTAGGCATTCTCCGTGGTGTTCCCTGCCGCGAACAGCCCGGGAATGGGTTGGCCGTCCACATCCAGTACCCGCGCCAGCCCGTCAGTGGCGACTCCCCCATTGCTGCCGAAGGCACCGTTGACTACTTCCATCGCATAGAAAGGCCCCGTCTGCAGCGGCCCCAGGGAGGGATTTGGCCAAGGGCAGTCGTCGTCGCCCCAGTATTTGTCGTAGGCGCTTTCGCCCCGCCCAAAGTCAGGGTCCTCCCCTTTCACGGCAAAGTCATTGAACCGCTCAACGGTGGCCTGAAGGTTCTCTGCAGGGACGCCGATCCTGGCTGCGAGTAATTCCACGGTGGGAGCTTCGATCAGGTACTCCGGTGTCGGATGCCCTGCCCGGTGCGCCAGGATGCCGTAGCGCTCCAGATAGCTGTGATCGAAAACCACGTGCGCCGGAGTGTTCAGGGTTTGGTTGTTGGGTGAGTCCCACGACTGCAGGCATCGGGCGAGGTCGTTGTAGTTCTGGGATTCGTTGGCGAAGCGGCGGCCATGACGGTTAACCATGAGCGAGCCTGGTCCCTGCCGCTCAAAACGCAGCAACGTGCCAACGGGGGAACCGTCCCTGGTGTCCCCGGTAATGGACATCGGAGCCCACCAGGCTTCCCGGGTTCCGCGGATTTGGGCACCGATGCGTTGTGCCATCTTCAAACCGTCCCCGGTGTTCGAAGGCGGGGAGCACATGATGTACAGGCGCGAGGCCAGCAATGAATCTGCCAGGGCCTTGTCCCATTCGAAGCCTCCCGTTGCGAGGACCACTCCGTCGTTGGCGTAGAAAGCCTCGCCGGACTCAAGTTCGACGCCCGCTACCCTGCCGCCGTCGTTCAGTAACCGATGCCCGCGGGCGCCAACCACAAGTGCCGCGTCATCGCGGACAAGGCTTGCAAGAAGCATCGCAACCAGTGCCCGGCCTTTGGCAACGAGGCCCTGCTCCTGCCGATCGTTCAGATCCTGCCACGGGAATTTGGTGAATGCGCCCCAGTTTTCATATTCCTGCATGGTGAAGGGCGCCCGGCCATCGGAGCGGACATGGACAGCGAGGTCGCCCAGTGCTTCGCGGATGTTGTAGAGCTCGGGTTCAACCGTCCTGCCACCTTCCACTGAACCGGGAAGGTCCTGCCGGTAGTCCGGAAAATTGTCCAGGAAGATGAAGCGCACGCCGCATTCGTCCTCGGCGAAACGGAGCATGGTATCCCCGTAGTTCAGCGCGGCGTCCAGCAGCTCCTCCCGGCTCCTCCCGCGTGCAACGGCCCGGATATACTCAGCGGCTGCCTCCTTGGAGTCGCTCAGCCCGGCTTTGCGGGCATGGTGGTTGTCGGCCACCCACAGCATGCCCCCCGACACAGCTGACGTGCCGCCCAGCAACTCTGTCTTTTCAAGCACGACGACGGACTTGCCGGCCCGCGCGGCCGTCGCCGCTGCCGTCAATGCGCCCGCGCCGGAACCGACAACTACGACATCGTAGGTATCAGAAGGTGTCCCGTTAATGAATTTCATGGTGGTACCTCTCGCTCAATGAATCTGCAGTTCCGTGGATGGCAGCAGTTCCGTGGATGACGTTGCTCTGTAGTCAGCCGTGCTCAAACGGCCGTGTAACCGCCGTCGATGACCAGTTCCGAACCTGTGGTGAAGCGGGACTCGTCCGAGGCCAGGTAGAGGACCCCGTACGCGATTTCGTCCGGCTCGCCCTGCCGGGGAAGCGGATTCCCACCCACAAGCTGCTTGTAATACGCTTCAGCACCGACGTCCGACTGCTCGGCCGAGCGCCGACTCATCCGGGTGTTCATTGATCCCGGGTGGATTGAGTTCACCCGGACCCCGTGCGCGCCATAAGTTGCAGCATCGGACTTGCTCAGGAGGCGTACTGCACCTTTGGTGGCGTGATAGAGGGGTACATTGCGCCCGCCGGTCAACCCATGGATTGACGAAAAGTTGATGATGCTGCCTGACTGCTTCCGAATCATTCCCGGAACGATGTGCTTTGTCATGAGCCACACACCCTTCACATTGACGTCGAAGATGATGTTGAACTCGTCCAGGCTGGCAGTGTGGCTGGCGCCTGCAGGGCCGATGATTCCTGCTGCGTTGACCAGGACATCCGGGGTTCCGAGGTCTGCGCTGAGCCTGCGGATTGCGTCGGCCACGCTCGCTTCGTCGGTGACATCGACGTCGTACTCGGTGATACCGGGGTGGCTGCCCGCAGGTGGTGTTCCAGCCCGGTCAAGGCTGGCCACCGTCGCCCCATGATCGGCAAGCAACCGGGCTGTGGCGCTGCCGAGGTCTCCCCGGCCTCCGGTGACCACGGCGACCTTGCCGGCCACGCGCCCGGCCACGGATTCCCGGCCTGCTTGTGTTGCTGTTTCCATGACAACTCCTCCTGCCGCGGCATTGCGGCTGCTAAAACATGGGGTTCACCACCAGGGCAGCACGAAATGGACCCACGAGGGCCGTTTATTGTGGTGACCGGGCGAGATGCCCTGCTGTGTTCCACTCTGCCAGCGGGCTTGTGAGCGAAACCACAGCGTTACCGATGAACGGGAATCAGATAGGTCCGTTGCTCTGCCGGAGGGCGCCCTTAAGCTCTCCCCGCCAACCAAGCGCACGGGAGATTCCACGCGCGGCCGTCATCAGGACCGGTACGCGGGCGGGAACGTTCTCCTCATTCCGCGGAACGACGACACTGAGCGCCGCCACGACGGTATTCGAGCGACCGAAGACCGGGACTGCGATGCCACTGGATTCCGGGACGATGATCCCTGGCATGGAAGCGAACCCGCGTTGACGGATGCTTGCCAGGTGGCGTCGCAGTTCAGTGGGGTCGGTAAGCGTGGCGTCAGTGAACTTTTCCAGCGTCCGTGACAAGAGCAGGTCTTGGTAGTCCGGCGCGGAATATGCCAGTAGTACCAAGCCGGAAGAGGTTCCATGAACCGGCAGGCGGCCGGCGACTTTAGTGATGTCCACCATGGATTCCCGGGAGCCAATCCGCTCGATGTACAGGACGTCGTCGGAATCCAGTATTCCCAGGGTGGTGGAATGTTGCACCACTGCCTGGACGTCTTCCATAAACGGCAGGGCAGCTTCGCGGAGGCCAACCATGCGGGAACTCCTGGACACCAGCTCCCACAATCGGGTGCCGATCCGAACTTCGGCGTTTGCTTCGCGCTCCAGCAGGCCCTCGGCCAAAAGCTCATCCACCAACCGGTAGGTGGTGGTAACAGGGAGGCCGGAACGCCGGGCCAGGGTGGCGACGCTCATGGTGCGGTGGGCGTCGTCGAATGCCCCCACCAGGCGGACCACCCGGCGGATGACGGACTCACCCGAGGATGAGTTGGCCACCTTAGCTCCCGGACTTTACACGTGAGACGAACCGGAACCTGTCGCCCCGAAATGCGCTGCGGGTCCACTCCACCGGCGCGCCCCCTGCATCCCGGGCCAAGCGGTGGACAACCAGCAACGGTGCGCCCATCTCGATTCCCAGCAGCCTGACGTCCTCCGGACCGGCGAGTGATGTCTCCACCGTGTCCTCTACATCGGCGATCCGAACCCCGTAGACATCCGCCAAAACGGTGTAAAGCGAGCCCGCCTTGGCCAAGTTGGACTTGAACCGCAGGAGTTTACCGGGAAGCCAGGCGACCTCATGCGCCAACGGCTCCCCCTCGATCAAACGGATGCGCTCCAGGCGGGTAGCGGGCGCACCTTGATTAAGGCCCAGATGGGCGGCGACATCCGCATCGGAACGAACAACGCCAAGCGCGATCGTGGTTGAGTCGGGCCGCAGGCCTTGGGTCCGGGCGTCCTCCGAAAAGGAGGTCAGTTGCCGGACGTGGGTCACCTTGGGTGGCGCCACGAACGTGCCATGGCCTTGGATGCGGCCCAGTCTGCCTTCAGCCACAAGCTCGCTGATGGCCTGCCTGACCGTGGTCCGGGACGTCCCGTACTGTTCGGCCAATGCGCGCTCCGTGGGAATGAGCGTGCCCGGTTGAAGACCGGCTATCAGCCCAAGTACCTCGGTCTTCAGGAGGTAGTACTTAGGGGTGGCAGGCGCTACATCGCTCGACATATTGGACATCCTACTTCTAGACAATGCCATTGGTCTATGCCAATGTTGAACAACTTGGTCTAAACCAATTGCGGAATTGCTCCCGACGACCATAGCTTTTCACTGAACCAAGGACAAAGATCCCGATCCTGCATGACCGGCCGCGAACCCATAGGCTCCACGGAGCGGGGAGCTTCGCGGTGGTCGGCCTACTGGCTATGCTCGGGGTTATGTTTGTCCAGAAGTCCGCACCCGAAACGAAGGGACATCAGTTGGAGGATATACGACAATGTAAACCCACGGAACCGGCGGAAATCCAGTGACCCCCGCTGTCCTGGGCCTTCACATCGGCGGCTCCAAGACCCACGCCGTTCGTTCCGACGCAGTGCAGGGCGACGTTGACTCCCAAGGTGGCTCCGGCGTCGAAATCACCGAAGCCAGCGCCAATCTGTCTTCAGTGGGGCACCAAGGCGCAGATGCCGTACTGCGGCGGATCGCAGCAAGCGTAGGCGGCGGAATCGAGGCCGTATGTGCCGGTGCTGCCGGAGCGGACACCCCGGCCAGCCGTGCGGTCCTGTCTGCCCTGCTCACGGAGCATTTCCCCGGCGCCAGGATCGACGTGGTGCATGACACCCGCATTGTGCTGGCGGCAGCAGGTCTCGACGCCGGGGCTGTAGTAGTTGCGGGCACCGGTTCGGTGGCATGGGGCCGGAACCATGACGGCCGGGAAGCCCGCAGCGGAGGCTACGGATACTTATTGGGCGACGAAGGCGGCGCCTACTCAGTGGTGCGTGATGCCGTCCGCGAGGCGCTGCGTGAGTACTACGCCGGTTTGGAACCGGGCACCTTGGTCAAGGCAATGATGACGGCGACTGCGAGCGCTGATGCTTTGCAGCTCATGGACTTCTTCTACGCCAAACCTGAACCCGATCACTGGGCCGGTCTGGCTCCAATTGTCCTGGATTTGGCAGTGGAGGGCGATCCCGCGGCTTTGCGTATCCAGGCCGAGGCCGCACATTCCCTGGCCACGCTTGCCCGCCAGGTCATGGGCGAGCTGGGATTGGACCTGCCGCTGGTCATGGCCGGTGCCCTGCTGGTGAATCAAAGCCAGCTCGCGGGGGCAGTGGCCCGCAAGGTGTCCTTGGAAGATCCTTCCTCCATCCGGATCCTGGCGCAGCCTCCGGTCCATGGGGCAGTGAAGCTGGCCCGTCAACTGCTCCAAGGGTGAGCCTGGTGGTATGGGAAGAGTAACCGGCAGGTGATCGCCGCAGCCATCGGGAGTAGTCTGGTTTCATGCCTCTCACGAGCGGTGGTTGGTAGCAGTGGCGCGGGCCAGGCAGCGGTGGCTGCCAGCTCTCTTCATTCCGCTTGCCTTGGCAATTGCGGTTCTGTTCGGCTCAGTCCAGGCCGGTGCCAGCGTCTCCCTTCCTCCAAAGTCCGCTGAAGAAATCCTGGCCATGATTGCACGCACCGAGGTGCGGGCCTTGTCCGGCACCGTGGAGCAGACCGCCGGGCTGGGGCTTCCGGAAGTCCCCGCATCAGGACCAGGCATCGTGCCGGGGGCTGCCTCTGCCTTTGAGTTCCTGACCGGCTCCCACACGGCCAGGGTTTACATGGATGGCCCGTTCAAGGCGCGGGTGCAGATTCTGGACCAGATGGCCGAACGTGACGTGGTTATCAACGGAGGAGACGCCTGGTTCTACAACTCCAAGGACAACAGCGCTACTCATCTGACCGTGCCGGTTCCCCCGACGGACGTGCCAACACCCGGCATTCCAACACCCGCAATTCCAACACCCGCAATTCCAACACCTGCAATTCCAACACCTGCAATTCCAACGCCCGAGGCCATGGCCAGCCGTTTCCTTGCAGCCATTGATGCCAGCACGGAGGTGAGCGTTTCCGAGGCTTCCTCAGTGGCGGGTCGCAGCGCCTACTCTTTGCTCCTCAATCCCCGCAGCACCGAAACCCTGGTTGATTCGGTGACAATCGACGTCGACTCCGAAACCGGACTGCCGCTGGGTGTCGAGGTGCGGGCCATAGGGCAGGCCGAGCCAGCGTATTCCTTGGCTTATACCCAGGTGGATCTCTCCAGGCCGGATGCTGCATTGTTCGACTTCGCCCCGCCGCCGGGCGCCACAGTCACGGAGAAGGTACTGCCGGTGAGACCGGTGCCTTCCATGGCCCTGCCGTCTGAGCCGGTACCGGATTCCATGGCCCTTGCACCTGATGCACCCCGTCACGGGGCTAGTGTCACTGGCACGGATTGGGACTCCGTGATTGCCTTGCCCGCTGGTTCTGCCCCGGCTGAGCTGGTGTCCGATTCCCAATTATCACAAGTACTGCAGCGAGTTGAGGGTGGACGGGCACTGACGACGTCGCTGCTGAGTGTGCTGGTTCTCGACGACGGCCGGGTCTATGCGGGAATGGTGCCTTTGGATCGGCTTCAGTCAGCCGCAGCCGCCCAGTGAACGAACCCCGGGCCGCCGCCTCTGTTGGTGCAACTGATAATGCGGCCCCTGTCCTTGGGTACGGCAGTTCGTCCGGCAGTTCATCCGATCTCGCCATGGAAACACACGGCCTGGTAAAGCGGTTCGGTCACCGGTCCGCCGTCGATGGCATTGACCTTGCCGTACCCCGTGGTTCGGTGTTCGGCTTCCTGGGACCGAACGGATCGGGAAAGACCACTACCATCCGGGTGCTGCTCGGCTTGGCTTCGGCGGACAGTGGGAAAATCCGCGTCCTGGGCAGGGAGATGCCGCAGGGTTTGGCTTCCGTGCTTCCGGAAGTCGGCGCCTTGGTGGAGGGGCCGGGCTTTTACCCTTTTCTGACGGGCACGGGAAACCTGATGCGCCTGGATGCCGCTGACCGTCATGCGTCGTCATCGACCCGGCGGCAACGAGTCCATGACGCCCTTGAGAGGGTTGGGCTCAGCCATGCCGCGGCCAAGAAGGTGAAGGCTTACTCGTTGGGCATGAAGCAGCGCCTTGGCCTGGCCAACGCAATGCTCAGGCCGCGGGAGTTGCTGGTCCTTGACGAACCGACCAACGGACTGGATCCCCAAGGCACACGTGAGGTCCGAAACCTGGTGCGCTCCCTCGCAGCCGGCGGAACCACAGTATTCGTCTCCAGCCACTTACTGGCCGAGGTGGAACAGATGTGTACGCACATAGGAGTGATGAGCGCCGGTCGCCTCGTGGCCCAGGGCCCGCTGGAGGAGCTGCGGTCAGCCGGCCAGGCTCACGTTGTGGTGCAAACGCCCGACGTCGAATTGGCGGCCCGCGTGTTGACGCGCCTTGGACTGGTCCCCGGCGAAGCGCCCGGAACCGGCAGTCCCTGGGGCACCACTGCGGTGTTGGGCACCGGGATCAACGGACGTGAACCGGAAGCGATCGTGGCGGCGCTGGTTGCTGACGGCGTCAGGGTCCGTGGCTTCAGCGTGGAGAACGCGAGCTTGGAAGAGCGTTTCGTGTCCCTGACCGGGGAGGGGTTCGACGTTGTCGGCTGAAACTGCCGGGCTTTCCCACCGTAGTGCCGACAGTCCCGGCATCGGATGGGCGCTGCTGGGCTCGGAATTGTCCGTGCTTTTCCGGCGGCTTCGCACGTGGGCCATGCTGATGGCCCTCGCTGCCGTGCCAGTCCTCATTGCCGTGGCCGTCAAGTTGTCGTCCCGGCCCGCCACTCCCGGCCGCGGTCCGCTGTTCCTGGACCGCATCACCCAGAACGGCCTCTTCGTCGCAGTTACTGCCTTGGTGGTGTGCGTTCCCTTGTTCCTGCCACTAACTGTTGGCGTGGTGGCCGGAGATACCATCGCCGGGGAGGCCAGCCTGGGAACCTTGCGTTACCTGCTCCTCGCTCCCGCAGGGCGGATACGCCTGCTGGCGGTGAAGTATGCCGGGGCCGTCGCTTTCTGTTTCGCCGCTACCGCCACCGTGGCGGCCTCCGGTGCCTTGGCCGGCGTCGTACTCTTTCCTGTGGGTCCGGTGACGTTGCTCTCCGGTGACACCATCAGCGTGGGCGAGTCCGCGTTGAGATCACTGCTGATCGCTGCCTACATCACGGTGTCCCTGCTGGGCCTCTCTGCTATCGGTCTCCTGATTTCCACCTTCACGGACGTTCCGGTGGGCGCCATGGCTGCCACCATCGTGCTTTCTGTGGTGTCGCAGGTGCTGGACAACCTGCCCCAGCTTGAGTGGCTGCATCCGTGGCTGTTCAGCCACCACTGGCTGGGTTTCGCGGATCTGCTGCGCCAGCCCATCTCGTGGACATCCTTCGGCGAGAACGCACTCCTGCAAACCGGCTACATCGCCGTTTGCGGCGCGCTGGCGTACGCGAAATTCTCCAACAAGGACGTGTTGTCATAGCTTTGTCGTAGGCTCTTTCCATGGCCAGATTCTTTGATGTGCACCCGGAAGATCCTCAACCACGCGCCATCGGCCAAGTGGTGAACATGCTCCAAGGCGGTGGCTTGATCGCCTACCCTACCGACTCCTGCTACGCTCTCGGCGCCCAGATCGGCAACAGGGAAGCATTGGACCGCATCAGGACCATCAGGCAACTGGATGACAAACACCACTTCACCCTGGTGTGCAAGGACTTTGCCCAGATGGGGCAGTTCGTGATGTTGGACAACGACATCTTCAGGAGCATCAAGGCCGTCACCCCCGGCAGCTACACCTTCATCCTGCCTGCCACCCGTGAAGTTCCCAAGAGGCTTTTGCACCCCAAGAAGAAAACCGTGGGCGTGCGCATCCCGGATCACCGGGTGGTCCAGGCGCTCTTGGCCGAGCTGGGCGAGCCCCTGCTCTCCAGCACGCTCCTGCTACCGGACGAGGAAGAGCCTTTGACCCAAGGCTGGGAAATCAAGGAGCGCTTGGACAACCAGGTGGATGGCGTCATCGATGCCGGCGATACTGGCTCGGAACCCACTACCGTGATCGACTTTTCCAGCGGAGTGGCCGAAGTGGTTCGGTACGGAACCGGCGATCCCTCCCGCTTCGAATAGGCATCACGGCATGCCTATTGAGGCCCTTTCAGCGGAATTGGAAGCGGCATCCGGAGTTCAAGGCAAGTTGCGCAACGCCCGTCATCTCCAGCCCCAACGCTGACGGCTGAGCGGACAGCGGCAGCGGTGGGTAGGCCATGAAGATGGAAACTTGGCGGTTGCCGTCGGCGCTGCTCATGGAAATGCTTCCGTAGCCTGGAACGTCTCCGGCGTGGCCGTAGTAGGAGCCGTTGGTGCAGCGGTCATCCCAGTGGTCCAGGCCAAGGCCATAGTCTGCGAACACGGGCCCCTTCATGGCGATAAGGCTGGCCGGGGACAACAACTGGCCCCTCAGCAGCGCTGCTTGGAAGACTGAAATCTCCTCCACCGTGGACACCAGGCCGCCATTGGCGATCCCGCCCGGGAACCTGACCGAAGTAACGTCTACGGTTTCGTCGTCCACTTGGACGTAGCCGTGGACGACGTCATGCTGTACAGCTGTGTTCGCGCCCAGTAACCCGGTGGAACGGAGGTTCAGGGGCGTCAGGGTATCCGCCTGCAGGACAGCCCCCAGGGGTGCACCCCGTAGCTGCTCCACCACCCGGCCGAGCACCGCATCGGCGTCGGGCCCCTCAGCAGATGGCAAGGCTGAGGCGGGCAAATCAGCAGTGCCGTCAAGGAGTTGGCGGATCGTCACGGAACTGCCTGCGGTGGCAGGTTCGGGAAGGTATGTGACGACGGGGTCGTCCAACCTCAGCCGGCCCTCTTCCACGAGTTTCAACACAGAGACAGCCAAGAAGGTCCGGAGCTGCCCGCCCACGGGGAAACGGTCCCGCGACTGAACAGCCACCCGTTCCTCCCTGCTGAGGATACCTTCTGCGAGCGTCCATTCCTGCTGGCCCACCTTGGCCTTGATGAGGACAGCCGAGGCCCCTTCCTCCAGCTTCTCGCGCGAGAAGAGCTCTAGAGTGGCTCGGAGTTCCTGGAAAGCAGGGGTGGCTGCGGCACCCTGCGAAGGGGATTGCGAGGGCGACGGCGTGGACGCAAGAGCGGTGGGCACGACCGGAGGGATGGGAGGTGGTTCCGGAGTGGCGGTGCAGCCCCCGAGGACCAAACTTCCGAGAACCACACCACCAAAGATCCACCCGCGCGCGCATGCGGTGGTCAGCCTGCCTCTCGCTGGCCGTTGCGGCACATGCCCTCCCGTTCACGTTCCCCGGCCTACTCCTCCGGTTTGCGTGCCCGGCTCGGTTGCACGCGCATGGGCTCGCCCGGCATCTTGGGGAACTCCGGCGGGAAGGGCATTTCGCCCAGGCCGTTCGAGACGTCGCGCTCCCACCATTTCAGCAGGACGTCGATGTCACCCGGGTGATCGTGCATGGACGACCACGGATCGCCTGACTTGGCCAGCCGGTCAGGGACTGTCTTGATGGTGTACTTCGCGGGATCGGCGTTCTCCAGCTCTTCCCACGCCAAAGGGCAGGACACTTGCGCCGTAGGTACGGCGCGGGGACTGTAAGCTCCGGCAATGGTCCGGTCCCTGTTGGCCTGGTTGAAGTCCACGAAAATCCTGGTTCCGCGTTCCTCTTTCCACCAGGCCGTGGTGACCTTCTCGGGCATCCGCCGCTCCAATTCGCGTCCAGCGGCGATCACGGCGTGGCGGACGTCCAGGAATTCATGCTTGGGATGGATGGGCGCGTACACGTGGAGTCCGCGGTTGCCGGAGGTTTTGATGAACGCTGTGAGTCCGGCTTCCTCCAGCACGGAACGGAGTTCCAGCGCGGCGGGGATGGCGTCCTCGAAGTCCGTGCCGGGTTGGGGATCGAGGTCGATCCTGAGCTGGTCAGGATTGTCGGGATCGTTGGCCCGCGACGCCCAGGGGTGGAACACCACGGTATTCATTTGCGCGGCCCACACAGCCGCTGCAGGCTCATCGATCACTAGTTGGGGGTGCGAACGCGCACTGGGGTACGTCACGGGCACCGAACGGACGTAATCGGGGGCGCCTTTGGGCGGATTCTTGGAGAAGAACATCTCGCCCTCAATATTTCCGGAGTATCGCTGGAGGCTGATGGGCCGGTTCCCGTTGGCCTCAACGAAAGCCTCGCCGACCTCAATGAGGTAGTTGGCAAGATCCAGTTTGGTCAGTCCCGCCTCAGGCCACATCACGCGGCTTGGACTCGAAATCCTGACTACGCGGGGCCCGTCGGGACCAGGAACAGTAACGGTGGTTGCTTCGCTCGCCATGGCCACAAGCTACCCCGTTAAGGCCTTGCGCGTCAGCATCCGGCGCGTTTTTGGTGTCGTGGGCAATGATTGATACATGCCAAACGCTGAAACATCCGTTACCGTCCCTGTCGGTGAAACTGACGTGTCTGCCCTTCACCTCCGGCCCAAACAGCCCTTCGCCACCTTGGTGGTGGCGCACGGCGCCGGAGCCGGAATGGAACACCCCTTCCTGGAGGGATTCGCCGGGGCGATGGCAGACGAAGGTGTAGCCACGTTGCGCTTCAACTTTCCCTACCGCGAGGCCGGCCGCCGATTTCCGGACCGCCCGCCGCTGGCCATCGCTACATGGCGGGCAGTGATGGATATTGCAGCTGAACTCAGCGATGGTGAACCGCTGTGGGCCGCCGGTAAATCCTTCGGCGGACGCATGGCTTCCATGGCAGTGGCCGAAGGTATGCCCGCAAGGGGTTTGGTGTACCTCGGCTATCCGCTCCACGCCCCCGGCAAGCCGGAGAAATTGCGGGATGATCACCTCTACGGCGTCACGGTTCCCATGCTCTTCCTCCAAGGCACGCGCGATACTTTCGCGACACCGGAACTGCTGGAGGCCGTGGTGGCGAAGATCGGTCCGACGGCGACACTTCAGTGGAGCGAGGGCGGCGACCATTCATTCGCGGTCAAAGGCCTGAAGCGTGGCGCGGCCGAGGTAGGGGCATCCCTTGCCCCGGGAGTCGCCGCCTTCCTGCGGGCAAACGCCTAGGCCTGCTTCGGCAGAGGTTCGTGGCGTAGGAAGGAACGGCGAAATCGGCCTGTGCCTGCAGTGAGGGCACGGAGTTCAATGGCGTACCGCAGCAGCTCCTGGTCCGGCACTTCAGCACTGATTTCCGTCCCCTCACCGTCAGCGGCAGTGGTGCCGGTCACACGACCCCGGCGTCCGGACAGATCGCTCATCACCGCTCCCACGTATTCGTCGGGAACGCTGATGACAACGGACGATACAGGTTCCAGCAACTGGATCCTGGCGTTTGCCGCCGCTTCCCTGAGAGCCAACGCGCCGGCAGCCTGGAAGGCTGCATCGGACGAATCCACGCTGTGGGTCTTTCCACCCACCAGCGTCACCTTGATGTCCACTACGGGGAATCCCGCTGAAACACCCTTCAGCATTTGGGAGCGGACGCCCTTCTCGACCGATGTGACAAACGTCCCGGGGATCGCCCCGCCCACGATCTTGTCGGCGAACTCAAATCCCCCGCCACGGGCCAACGGCTCAACCTCGATGTCACAAATGGCAAACTGCCCGTGCCCACCGGACTGCTTGACATGCCGTCCATGTCCGGCTGCCTTGGTGGCAAAAGTTTCCCTGAGCGGAGTGACCACGTCTACGGTCTGTAATTTGACCCCTTGGTTTCGCAGCCTGTCCAGGACTACCTCGGCGTGGGCCTCCCCCATGCACCACAGGATGAGCTGGTGCGTGTCCTGATTACGTTCCAACCGCAGCGTCGGATCGGCGGCGGCCACTTTTCCGATGCTCTTGGACAGTGCGTCCTCATCACTGCGCGATGCCCCTTCAATGGCTACGGGCATTAAGGGTTCGGGCATGTTCCAGGTCTCGATCAGCAGCGGTGCCTCACGGTCCGAGACCGTGTCCCCCGTCTCGGCGCTGGCCAGCTTGCTGATGGCGCAAATGTCGCCGGCAATGCACTGCGGAATGGCCTTCAGGCTTGAACCTACAGGCGAGTAGAGATGCGTGATGCGTTCGTCGGCGTCGTGGTCCTCATGCCCCCTGTCCGCCAAGCCCCTGCCGCCGATATGAATCGAAGAGTCTTCCCGCAAGGTTCCCGAAAAGACCCGCACCAAGCACACACGGCCAAGGAACGGATCCACGGTGGTCCGCACCACCTCAGCGGCGAGCCGCCCGCCGGGGTCACCCACCAGTGGTTTCAATGATGAACCATCGAGTTTCATCACCGCGGGGGTACTGCGCTCCAACGGTGATGGCAAGGCATCGGTGATCAGCGCCATGAGTTCGGGAAGGCCCAGGCCCGTTTCGGCCGACGTGGGTATGACAGGGAAGAAGCTCCCCCGTGCCACGGCCGTTTCAAGATCAGCGACCAGGTCCGTAAGGGGCAGTTCCTCGCCGCCAAGGTACCGGTCCATGAGGGTTTCGTCTTCGCTCTCAGCGATGATTCCTTCGATCAGGGGTCCCCTGGCTTCTTCCACATCCGAAACCGGCGTCAGGTCCTCATGCTCAGTCCCATGGAGGACGCCGATGAGTTCGGCGTTGCCTACGGCCGGAACGTACAGCGGGAGGACCGACTCGCCGAAAGCTTCCCGGCAACGCACGACGGCGGCACTGAAGTCAGCGCGCGGATGGTCCAGTTTGCTGACCACCACTGCACGCGGCATCCGGATCTTCTCGCACTCACCCCACAGCGCAACGGTGGCACCGTCAATGCCATCTACGGCCGACACAACGAAAAGGGCCGCATCGGCGGCCCTTAAACCTGCGCGCAGTTCGCCCGTAAAGTCCGTGTAACCGGGAGTGTCGACCAGATTGACCTTGGTATCCCCCACAAGAATCGGGGCTATGGACAACGTGACCGACCGTTGCTGATGAATCGCGGAGGGGTCTGAATCACTGACTGTGGTGCCTTCGCTGATGGAACCCATCCGGGTGATGGCCCCTGTTGCAGCCAGCAAGGCCTCCACCAGCATCGATTTGCCCGCCCCCGAATGTCCAACGAGCGCCACGTTGCGGATTTTTGCTGGATCGCTTGCGGCCAAGGCAGAGCCGTTGTCGCCGCGCCTGGCCTCTGTTGTGCCGGGTGCGGCTCCTTTCGCCGTTTCGCGCGTGCCTTTTGCGGACATGGGCACCTCCTGGCGTTGTATCCCGGCACGGAGCCCGAACACATCCAATTCGAACCTTAAAGAGGATTGGACACCCTGAAGCAACCACAGGGCAAGGCCTGGCGGGGACCAAAGCCGGACTATCGCCGTCGGGACCCCTGCCCGCCGTTCAACCGCCGGCCAACCCCCGGACTAGACGGTGAGCATCCCCCACAGCAACCAGGCGGACGCCACGGCGCATCCGGTGATCACCATGACGAATCCTGTCAGCCAGACGAACGCCGGGACCCCTGTTGTGCGGCCGAGGATGAAGGCATCGGAGGCCGGCAAGCGGTCCCGGCGTCGGGTATGCACGCCTGCAAGTTTGAAAAGGTCCCTCACGCCGCCCACGGAAAGGGCGACGCCGAGCACCAACACCACGTAGTTGACTGCTGTGGGCGTCGCGAAAAGAATGAGGAGCTGGGCAATCGCAGCGCTCAGCACGGCAACAAGGATGCCGGTGAGGTTCCTCAGGAAGATCAGCGAAACCAGCAGGGTCAGCGCCCCGACGGACATGGCGGCGCCGGATCGGCCAGCGGCAAAGGCGGCGATCAGGCACAAACCAACAACGGCCGGTGCAGGATAGCCCCAAAATCCGGACCACGCCGCCCCGAAAGCGCCGCGGCCGCTGCTGACGAGCCGTCCCGAATGGTCGAGTCCGATCCGGAGTCCATGGACAAAGCGCCCCGTCATGAGTGCCGCGTAGGCATGGCCAAGCTCATGGACAAAGGTGACGTAGAGGCCGAACCATCGCCACGTGGCACGCGGGATGCTCAGGACGACGGCGCACGCGAGGATGCCCAGGAGGGCAGGTAAGGGCACCGCCGTGGTGTGGGTGTCGGTGAAGCCGCGGACCACCGCTTCCCACCAGTTCTGCGCGAGATTCACGGCGCCTTCCGGATTTCCGGGAACTTCAGCTTCACAGGACCCAGCTTCACAGCACCGTTGACTGGAGGCGGGAATGCAACCCGGCGATGAGGATCTCAAGACCGAAGTCGAACGCCGCGGCCCCTCGCTCAGCAGCGGGTCCTGCATGGGCCAAGGCGTTGGTGAGGGTGGGATATCCTTGCGCCGGTGGCGCCCAGACGACATCGGGTGCAGCCAGGTCCAAGGCGAAGCCCAGCGCGAAGCTGTCAATGGTGGAAATCGCTGACATGACGTCGCGGCCGCGGAATCCGGCGGCTTCGAGGGCCACAGCCAGGTTCTCGTAGAGGGACATGACTTGGGCGTCCTGGACAGTTTGGAGCACCAGCAGGGGTGCGAGTTTAGGATGGCGGGCGAAGGCGTCACGGTAACTCCGGACAATGGCGCGAAGCGACGCCTCCCAATCCCGCTGGTCCTCCAACACATAGGGGCTCTCGGAGATGATCCGTCCACGCATGAGCTCGAGGATCTCTTCCCGCCCGCTGACGTGGTTGTAAATGGAGGATTGGCTGACGCCGATCCGCTTGGCCAGTTTTGGCAGGCTGAAGTCCCCTGCCTCGTCCACCAGCTCAAGGGCGGCGGTGACGAGTGCGTCGATGGATATCAGCGGGACCAGCGGGCGTGCCATACGGGTGTCTCCATTCAAGGTTGTTGTTACGACTCTAGCCAGAACTTTGCTTCGGGGTATTGTGCCCGAGGTCACAAGGACTTACGATAAACGAAAGCCTTTCGCTTATGTTCGGCTTCTCCTGAAAAACTCTCCCTCCCCAAACACCCAGAGGATCCCCATGTCTGACCTCGAAACCCGACCTCCGGCAGCAGATGCTGGAAACGGGCTCAAACGGAACGCCATTGGCACCGGCGGTATCGCCTTCCTGGTGATCTCCGCAGCCGCTCCACTGACAGTAATGGCCGGCGTCGCCCCCGTAGCCATCGGCGTCGCGGGCATCGGCGCCCCCATGGGATACGCCATTGCCGGAGCTGTCCTGCTGGTTTTCGCTGTCTCCTTCATGGCCATGACCAAACACGTCAAGGCCGCGGGCGGTTTCTACACCTACATCACCTTGGCCATGGGAAAAACCGTGGGCCTGGCCGCAGCCATCCTGGCAATCGTTTCCTACAACTGCCTGCAAATCGGCGTCTACGGACTGTTCGCCGTCCAAACCCAAGGCATGCTGCTGGCCCTCTTCGGCCTGGACGTGCCCTGGCCGGCCGTGGCTTTGGTAGCCATCGCGGCCGTCTGGTTCCTTGGATACCGGGGCATCGATGTTGGCGCGAAAGTCTTGGGCGTCCTACTCATCGCCGAAACCGCGATCCTGGCCATCATGGGGTTCGGAATCCTTGCACGCGGCGGCGCCGACGGCATCAGCTTCGCCTCATTCTCCCCCGAGCACGCCTTCACGCCGGGTGTTCTAGCCGTCCTGGCTATCTGCTTTGCCGCCTTCATGGGCTTTGAATCCACGGTGCTGTACCGGCGTGAGGCGCGGAATCCGGACAAGTCCGTTCCCCGGGCAACCTACATCGCGGTGGGTTTCATGTCCGTGTTCTACGCCTTCATTGTGTGGACCGTCATCCAGGCCTACGGCGACGGAAACGTGGTTGTTGCTGCCGGTGAACTGGCCGATGGAATGTTCTTCGCCACCATCAACCAGTACGTGGGCCCCTGGGCGGAAGTAGTCATGTACGTGCTGATAGTGACCAGCGTTTACGCCTCACAACTGGCCTTCCATAATGCGATCAACCGCTACGTGTACATGCTCGCCAAAGACGGCGTGCTTCCCGCGTTCCTGGGAAAGACCCACCCCAAGTACAAGTCCCCCCACCGTGCCGGGCAGATCCAAACCATTCTGGCCGCCGTCGTCATCAGCATTTGCGCCGTTGCCGGTGCTGACCCTTATAGGCAACTACTGATCTGGGTCAATACGCCGGGCATTGTTGGGATCGTGGCCCTGCAGGGCCTCGTATCAGTGGCAGCGTTCATCTATTTGCGGCGCACTCCCGCCGCAGCAACTCACCGTTTGCTCATTCCCGTGAGCGTTGCCTCGGCCGTCCTGCTGTTCGGCGTAGTGGCATTGATCGCCATCAACATCGAACTCCTCACCTTTGCGGATGCGCTCACCAACACCATCCTGCTCATGGTCACGCCCGTCGTTTTCCTTGCAGGCCTGCTGATTGCCCGCAGGCTGCGTACCACCCGCCCTGACGTCTTCGCCCGGATTGGAAGCTTCGAAACCCATGACTCCTGACCTCATCGTCCTTGCCGACACCATTCACACCATGGACGGGCTTTCACGCGAACTGCCTATCCAGGCTGTTGCCGTCAGCGGCGGGTTGGTTGCCGCCGTCGGAAGCCGACAAGACGCCAGGGACTGGCAACAAGCAGACACGCGCGTGGTGGACCTCGGCAGCGCAACGCTCACGCCGGGATTGGTCGACTGCCATATCCACCCGGTGTTCGGATTGGACCTGACCATCGGCGTCGACCTCGCCGGGGCCACCTCGCTGGACGAGGTTTCAACACTTCTGCGGGCAGAAGCAGCGCGCGACGGCGGGTGGTTGCGTGGATGGGGATTGAACCCGAACGCTTTCGGCACAATACCGCTGCATCGCAGCGTGCTGGATGGCGTTTCAGGCGACCAGCCTGCGCTCATCCGGTTGTTCGATGGGCATTCGGCCTTGGCAAACAGCCGCGCCCTGGAGCTGGCCGGAATTAAGGGCCGCGTTTCCTTTGACCAGGCTTCTGAGGTGGTCTGTGACGCAGACGGCGTTCCCACCGGACTCCTGCTCGAAGCTGCGGCCATGGAGTTGGTGCAGCGGCACATCCCACGGGAATCGTTCGCCCAACGCAAAGCGCGCCTCGCCGAGCTTCTGAGCGACCTCGCACGTTCGGGACTGACGGGTGGCCACGTCATGGATCACAGTGAGGAATCCACGGCGCTCTTCCAGGCGTTGGAGGCCGACGGCGAACTCCCCCTGCGGCTACGGGCAGCGCCGTGGTGCATGCCGGGAAGTGGCAAAGCCGAATGGAAACACCTCGCGCGCAGCATCGGCTCCGGTGGCCGCCGCTGGTCCATCGAAGCCATCAAACTCTTCGTCGATGGCACCGTGGACAACGGGACGGCCTGGCTCTACGAACCTGATGTTCACGGGCAATCCGTTGCGCCGTTCTGGCCGCGTCCTGAAGAGTACTCCGCTGCCGTCAGCTACTTTGCATCCCGTGGTATCCCCACTGCCACGCACGCAATCGGCGATGCTGGAGTGGACCATGTGTTGGCGGCCTTGGAATCGCTGCGAAGCAGTGTTCCACTAGACGTCCTTCGCCGTACCGTCCACAGGATAGAGCACATAGAAACCGTGCCCGACGAGCTGGTGGCACGCTTCAAGGGCGCCGGCGTGGTGGCCAGCATGCAGCCCACCCACTGCACCCATTACTCGCTGGCGGATCACAGCGACAACTGGTCCACCCGGTTGGGGGCGGAGCGTGCCGACAGGGCGTGGCGCTGCAGGGATCTGCGGGACGCCGGAGTGACCTTGGGTATCGGCTCCGACTGGCCGATCGCGCCCTACGAGCCGCTTCCCATCATCGCGGATGCCCAATTGCGCCGACGCTCGGGGAATCCGGAGCAGGAACCCATCGCACCATCGCAGGCACTCACTGCGCTTCAAGCGCTCGAGGGATACACCTCACATGCGGCCAAAGCTGCAGGGCTGTGGGATGTTTCGGGCTCGATCTCGGTAGGCAAGCGGGCAGACTTCACGGCTTTCGAACTCGATCCCCTGGCCACTGCCCCGGACGAATTTGCCCGCAGCACCGTGTTGGGGACGTTTGTGGAAGGCGAGATCCAGTTCATGTTGGAGCGGCAATCCTAGCCGCCCCTCCGGGGACCGGACGTCCGGCTACATCCGGTTCTTCGTCCTGGCCGTAGCCGGCGCGGTCCACGGGTCTTCGGGCCAGGGATGCCTGGGGTAGCGCCCACGCATCTCGGCCCGGACCTGGGAGTAGGGACCGGACCAGAAGGATGCGAGATCATCCGTGACGGCCAAGGGCCTTCCCGCCGGGGACAACAAATGGAACAACACCGGGATCCTGCCCTCCACCAGGCGCGGCGTGCGGTCCCAACCGAAGCATTCTTGAAGCTTGACCGCCACTACCGGTCGGCCGCCGTCGTGATGTGTGCCGCTGCCGTCCGAAACCTCGGGGTAGTCGATCCGGACCCGCGAACCACTCGGTACCTGCATGCGCTCCGGCACGAGCTCATCGAGCCGCGCGGCCTCCGGCCACGGCAGGAGGCGCCTCAAAGGGTCAAGGAGGTTGATGGAACCCACCGCGGCGCCCGTGGCCATCGCCTCCAACTCCGCTCCCAGCCATTCCTCCAGCTTGGACAACAGGGCGGCTTCCCGGACGTCGGGCCATGGACTTCCAAGTTCCCGGTGCAGCAATGCAAGACGCCTGCGCAGGGTATCGGCTGCGGCCGACCAGCCGATCATGGACAATCCCGACGTTTCCAACGCCTTGGACACTGCGTGCCGGCCGGACTCGGCGGTGGGACGGACGGGTGTGGAAGACAACACAATGGCACCCAGGCTCCGCTCCAACCTGGCCATAACCCGGCCTTGGTGGAAATTCGCTTGTACCGTCTCCGTAAGCAGGCCCGGCGCGGCAAGTACAGCCAGTTCGGCTGACAACGGAGCCGCCGACCGGATGACGGCGCCAGTTCCCGCGGCATCGCGTCCTTGCGCGCGGGACACCTCGGCCACGGCAAGCCAGTCATGTCCGGACAATGAACTTCCCGCGGGAAGCCCGGCCCGCGTCCCTGACGAAAGCAAGTACGTGCTGGATCCGTCACCGGGAACACGCCTTGCCACGCGGTCCGGGAATGCCAGCGCCACCACGAAGCCTGGGGCTTCCCGCGCCGTGATGTCGGCGGTCGGCTGGGAATTCGCGACGGTCTTCCGCCGCATCGAAGCCCCGTTCTGTATCGATGTCCCGTTCTGTATCGATGTCCCGTTCTGTATCGATGTCCCGTTCTGTATCGACGCCCCGTTCTGTATCGACGCCCCGTTCTGTATCGACGCCCCGTTCTGTATCGACGCCCCGTTCTGTATCGACGCCCCGTTCTGTATCAGCGTCTCCAACCGCTTGACGTCCTCCACGAAACGACGGGCTCCCTGGTCTGATCCCGAACGAAGCGCAGTAAGCAGCTTTGTCAGGTCAGCGCCGGGTGGTCTCTGGTCGCCGGCTACGAGTGCCACTGTTTCAGCCGCTGCGCGGCGGCCCACCACCGGGGATCCGTCCAGTAAGGCGCGCGCGAGGCGGGGGTCGGCCGGGACGCGGGCCAAGGTCTTGCCCACGGCGGTTACTGTTCCGTCCTTGGCGACAGCACCAAGTTCCAGGAGAACCTCCATGGCGTCGTTCATGGCTACGACTGGCGGTGTGTCCGGGAGCTTCAAGCCTGAACCCCCAGGCGCGCCCCAGCAGGCAAGGACCAGGCCCGCACCGGTGAGGTCTGCCACGGAGATTTCGGGGGTCTGATGTGCCGGCGCTGCAGCGTAGGCTTGCTGGTCATAGCAGCGGACCACCGTGCCCGGCCCCTGTCTCGCTGCACGGCCGGCACGCTGATCGGCCGATGCCCGCGAACAGGAAACGGTCACAAGTCCGGACATGCCACGTCCGGCGTCCCGACGCGGTTCCCTGGAAAGCCCGGCGTCGATGACCAACCGCACCCCCGGGACGGTGAGGGACGACTCAGCCAACGACGTAGACACGATGATCCGGGGCCGCCCGCCATTTTCGCGGCCGGATACCGCGCGGTCTTGTGCTTCCGGACCGATCTGGCCGTGCAACTCGAGCACCTCCACACCTTGTGGCAGCTGCCCGCGAAGACGGGTGGCGACGTCGGAAACTTCCCGGGCTCCCGGGAGGAAAACCAGTGCGTCCACCTCCGGGTTCCGGCTCAGGGCAGCCGCGTGGGACGCCGCCGCCGTGTGGGCCACGTGATCGAGGAAACTGCGGGACACACCCCGGGCATCCAATCGATGCTCCCGCGCGGGAGCCCACAGGACCTCGAGGGGGTACAGCGCGGAAGGGCAGTCGACGACGGGAGCCGGAGCGCCGCCGTCGAGACCTGTTCCCAATAGTGATGCAAAACGCGGTGCGTCGAGGGTTGCGGACATGGCCACCAATGTGAGGTCACCGCGCAGCTCACGGACCTCCGCGAGAATGCCGACCAGCAGATCCGTTTCGAGTCCACGTTCGTGGACCTCGTCCAGGACAACAGCGTGGACGTCTTCCAGGCCGGGATCAGCCAAGAGACGCCTAAGGAGAATTCCTGGCGTGACGAATTCGACCACCGTGTCCTTGCCCACCTTGCTTTCACCCCGGACGGTGTAGCCCACCCTGGTACCCAGGCGGCTGCCGTCCAGCGAGGCCAGGCGCCCAGCGGCTGAGCGGGCCGCAACACGGCGCGGTTGGGTAACGACGACGCGTGGCTGGCCGGGCTTCCGTTCGGACACAAGATTGGCGAGCAGCGGTGGAACCAGTGTGGTCTTTCCAGTGCCGGGAGGCGCCTGAACCACTGCCGTTCCCCCGACTACGGTGCCGCCGTCGCCCTGGTCCTTCAGTGCGCCAGCCAGGTTTGCGAGGGCATCAGCGAAGACCAGCCCCGCACCTATGGTGTCCAGTCTGAAAGTCACCAAACCATTGTCCCTGTTGCCTGGCACTGGAAAGGACACGCCCCTCAAGGGGCGTGGCCTTTTTCATGGTGCTTGCTTCAAAGGTGCTTGCTTCGAAGGTGCTTGCTCCGAAGGCTTTGTGCCTCTAGCCGATAGTCGAGGCGTCAATGACAAAGCGGTAGCGGACGTCAGAGGCAAGGACGCGCTCGTAGGCATCGTTGATCTTGCTGGCCGGGATGACCTCGATCTCTGCGCCGAGGCCATGTTCCGCGCAGAAGTTCAGCATCTCCTGGGTTTCGCGGATACCGCCAATTGCGGAACCGGCGAAGCGCCGACGACCCGTGATCAGTGAGAACACGTTGACCGGAAGCGGCTCGGCCGGTGCGCCGACGTTGACCAGCGTGCCGTCGAGGGTGAGCAGCTGCAGGTAGGCGCTGATGTCGATGGAGGCGCTGACGGTGTTGATGATGAGGTCGAAGGTGCCTGCAAGCTGTTCGAACGTGGCGGGATCGCTGGTGGCGTAGTAGTGGTCCGCGCCCAACTTGAGCCCGTCCTCCATCTTCTTCAGCGACTGCGAGAGCACAGTCACCTCGGCGCCCATGGCGTCGGCAATCTTGACGGCCATGTGGCCGAGCCCGCCCAGGCCTACCACGGCAACCTTCTTACCGGGGCCGGCGCCCCAATGGTGCAAAGGCGAGTAGGTGGTGATGCCGGCGCACAGCAAAGGTGCGGCGACGTCGAGGTCCAAACCTTCCGGGATGGTGACGACGAAGTCCTCATTCACCACAACGCTGCTGGAGTAGCCGCCCTGCGTGATGGTGCCGTCGCGGTCCACTGCGCCGTAAGTGCCCACGTTTCCCTTGAGGCAGTACTGTTCCTCACCGGCAAGGCAGTTCTTGCATTCCTTGCAGGAGTTCACCATGCAGCCGACGCCCACGCGGTCGCCCACCTGGTGCTTGGTGACGTCCGAACCAACCTCGGTGACGATGCCGGCGATCTCGTGGCCGGGAGCCAAGGGGTACTGTTGCGGGCCCCAGTCACCGCGAACGGTGTGGATGTCCGAGTGGCAGATGCCTGCGAACTTGATGTCGATGTGGACGTCGTGCGGGCCAACCTCACGACGTTCGATGGTGGTCAGGGTCAGGTCGCCCGTGGCCGAGGGGGCAGCGTAAGCATTAGCGGTAGGCATGTTTCTCCTGCATGGTGAACGTTATTGGATGTTTCCATCTAACCTCCTTTTCCTGAAGGGAAGGAGTTACTGCTGTTAGGGGTACTGACAGGGACTCCCTCAGCGGGCCAAAGGTCCTACCGTTGAAACATGGACAACCGTACAGAGACGCGCGACTTCCTCTCCACGCGGCGGGCGAAGATCACTCCCGAGCAAGCGGGACTGGCCGGCTACGGCGGCAACCGCCGTGTACCGGGCCTGCGTCGCGGCGAAGTGGCCATGCTGGCCGGAGTAAACGTGGAGTATTACACCCGCCTGGAGCGGGGAAACCTCGCAGGAGTTTCAGAAAGCGTGCTGGAATCGTTGGCGAACGCCTTGCAACTCGACGACGCCGAACGCGCCCACCTGTACGACCTCGCCCGCGCGGCAAGTGACGGTGGCAAAGCACGACGACGGCCGGTCCGGAAGCAGGCCATTCGACCTGGCGTTCAACTCACCCTTGATGCGATCAGCGGATCACCCGCCTTCATCCGCAACGGTCGCCTGGATCTCTTGGCAACCAACGCCCTGGGTCGGGCTTTGTACTCCGATATTTATGACAGTCCCGCCGGACCGCCCAACCATGCCCGCTTCCTTTTCCTGGATTCACGCAGCCGTGATTTCTACACGGATTGGGAACGGGCAGCCAATGACACCGTGGCCATTATGCGGACCGAGGCGGGCCGCGATCCTTACGACCGCGGACTCAGCGACCTGGTAGGCGAACTGTCCACCCGCAGTGAGGAATTCCGGGTCCGCTGGGCCTCCCACAATGTCCGCCAGCACTTCACGGGGAAAAAACACTTCCGCCATCGGATAGTCGGCGATCTGCATTTGTTGTACGAAGCCCTCGAGCTTTCCGCCGATGCCGGTTTGACCCTCACGGTCTATAACGCTGACCCCGGCACCGGAACGGCGGACGCGCTGCAACTGCTTGCAAGCTGGGCTGCCACCACCATTGCGGTACCTGAGGATTCCGGCGCCTCCCGGAACATCTAGTACAGCTGATACCGCAGTCGTTACGGAAAGGAACCACGGACATTCTCCCCAAGACCACCAGCACCAAAGGACCGGCTGGGCTGTTTACCGGCGATGTCTACTTTGACGTCATCGCGAAGGGTGAAGCTTCCTCGCAGCTGCGGGTGAACCTCGTCCGTTTCTCGCCGTGTTCGCGGACCGCGTGGCACAGTCACGCGGCGGGACAAACGCTTCACGTCACCGACGGCGTCTGCCTGGCACAGTCACGCGGTGGTGAGGTGCAAGTGGTCCAGCAGGGCCAAACCATCTATAGGCCACCGGGTGAATGGCATTGGCACGGCGCAGCTCCGGACCACTTCATGAGCCACTTGGCCATGTGGGAAACCGCCGGCGCTACTGACGGTTCAGAGACGACATGGGGTGAGTTGGTCACGGACGAGGAGTATGGCTACCCGGAGTAAGCGAAGCTGACCGCTGCTGATCCCCCGCTGCCCAACGGTGAGCTTGCTCCAAATCGTTCGGATCATGTCCCCCCCTTTGGAAGGCGATTCCAGCGGCACGCAGGAGGGTCATCGAAGGGAGCTAATAATGTCAGACCCCAATGAAATGATTTATTCATGGAGGAATTGGCGCAGTCGATGGCATCATGGGCGGAATCGTCCCTTGTCGCTGCCTCGGCTGCGGTGCGGCCACAGCGGGTCTTGAGCAGACCGGACCTGGTCAAGGCTGGGTTCAAGGACTCGACGGCGCCCATCACCGTGATCGGCCGATTCCACGGCGCCGGGCTGCTCAGCGGTACCGGGCCGGTCAACGGTACCGGGCTGCTCAACGGCGCCGGGGTGCATAATGGCGCCGGGTTGCTCAACCGAAAGGCCCGGTTCACCAGGACTTCAGGGACGGACCAAGGCTTGGACACTCAGCGTCCCGTGCCCGCGTCGGCTGCCGGACGGCAGCTCATGACGTTTCTCGAAGACGGGGAGACCCTCCTTGATTCCGCGCGGTTGTCCGCGGCCGATGACGCCCGGTTGTTCGGCTTTGTTGAGGCTGCTGATTTTGCCGGCAGGGTTGAGGAGATTTCCCGGTCGTTGGAGTACTTGCAGCTTGTCGCGGCCCAGGCTGTGGAGCGAACCCGGAAGGAAGCACAGCAAACGGGACCCGGGACGTCAGCGGCGGCACCGGAATGGCGGACCGGGTGGACAGAAACCGAAACCGAATCAGCCGTCTCCACCGGCTCGACGGTTGCGGGAGCGACCAATGCAGTAGCGACCAATGCAGTAGCGACCAATGCAGTGGTGTCCAGTGCGAATGCGCCCAGTGTCTTGGATGACGGGTACCGGAACGCGGCGGAGTTCTTGCGGGCACGGTTGCGGATCGGCATCGGCGAGGCCCGACGCAGACTGGCCCTCGCCGCCGAGATCCTTCCGCAGGCCGGAATGGCCGGGCAGGAGATCC
>NZ_JBLYIE010000024.1:0-72529 GCF_048537125.1 Paenarthrobacter sp. PPS72
AACCCACAACACCCCCCCCAGACCGGTGTCAGTGTTGGGGGGGTGGGGGGGGGGGGAGAGGAGAGTGGGTTTTGGTTTCTGGTCCCCCCTCTTGGGGGTGCGGCACCGGAACCGGGGAGAGCTGCTTGCCTTTGGCTTACTTGCCCAGGACTTCGCTCGTGACGCGCTTGCCCATCTCAGCGATGCCATCGGTGACGGAGCGCTCGCCCACCATGATGAGATCGTGCTCCTGGTTGAGGATCTTGTCCGTGGCGGCAGACTTATCGCTGACAGGCATTTCCAATTCGGTGGTGTCCGGCGTGAAGGCCTTCTTGGAGAGCTCGTCGGTGGGCATGCCGTCCAGCTTGAAGTACTCAGCGGTGATGGAGTCATTCTGCAGGGCGGGGACGACGCCGATCTTGGAGATCGCCTTGGCACCTTGTTCTCCTGCTGCCCATTCGATGAACTTCTTGGCCTCATCGGAGTTGCTGGCGTTCTTGTTCACGGCGAAGGCGGTGGGCGAACCGAATGTGGTGACCTTGCCGTCGTCGTTCTTCTGGGGCATGGGAGCCAAGCCCCAGTTGACGGCTGTCTTGCCGTCCTTCTTGGCCTGCAGGATGCCTGCGGTGTACCAGGTGCCCATGGGCATCATGGCTGCCTGTCCGGTCTCGAACATGGTGCGGTAGCTGGTCTTCTGGCTCTTTGCCGTACCGAAGTCCAAGGTGGCGCCGACCTTCTGCAGGTCCAGTGCGGTGTTGTACTGGTCCTCCATGAAGCCGTAGTCTCCGCTGTTTTGGTCAGCACCGTTCTGGGCTGCTGCGATGGCTTGGACTACTGAACGCCAGATGTGGTGGTACGTGCCGTAGACCTTCTTGCCCCCGGCCTCGGTGGTGAGCTTCTTGGCGATCTCGGTGTACTTCTCCCAGGTCAGGTCCTTGGGCTCTTCGATGCCGGCTGCCTTGAACAGGTCCTTGTTGTAGTACAGGAGCCAGAAGTCCTGGCGGTAGGGGGCAGCGAAGTATTTGCCGTCCATGCTGAAGGCGTCAAGGCCGGCGAGGTTGTCCTTGCCCACCTTGTCCACCACACTGTTGATCTCCTGAAGCTGGCCGTTGTTGGCGTAGCGGGAGTAGTCAATGACGTTCTTCATGGTGAGCACGTCAGTGGTGTCGCCGCCGGCCAGCATGGTGGTGACTTTCTGGGGGTAGTCATCAGCCAGGATGTCCACGGGTTCGATGTCCACGGTGGGGTTGGCGGCCTCGTAGCCGTCAAAGAGGGCCTTGAACTCGGGCGTGCCCTCGTAGTTCCAGACTGAGACGGTGAGTTTGGTCTTCCCGTTGGCTGCCGGTTGTTCGGATGGACCGGCTGCGCCTGCGCAGCCGGTGAGTCCAAGCCCTGCAGTCACCGCAAGGGCGATAGCGGCGAGGGTTGTGCGCTTCATTGCGTTCTCCTTTAGTACTGGTTTTAAGTTTGCCGTAAGTGCGGCGTTTGTATCGAAGTGTTCTGCGGGCCTAGGCGCTGAGTCCGAGGTCCGCGTGGACTACTTGGGCCAGGAGGTCCTTGCCGGCGAGATACCGTTCAAGGTCATCCAAGGCGGCATCGGACATTCGCCGGGTTTCAGTCCCGAGCGAACCGGCGATGTGCGGGGTGATGATCACATTGGGGAGGTCATACAGGATGGATTCGGCTGGTAGCGGCTCGGGTTCGGTGACGTCCAGGAGTGCCGTGATCCGGCCGGTGGCGCACTCTTTTTCGAGGGCTGCCGTGTCAACCAGGGACCCGCGTGCAGTGTTGATGAGCGTCGCGTGGTCCTTCATGGCCTGGAGTTCCGCTGTGCTGATCATGTTGCGGGTTTCCGGCAGGGCGGGGGCGTGGATGGTGACAACATCGGATACCGGAAGCAGCTCCTCCAGCGGGACCAGCTTGCCACCGGCGGCCGCCACCTCCAGGGGATCGGCGTAGGGATCACTGACAAGGCAGGTGACGTCCTGGAGTTGCTGGACCAGTTGGACCACGCGGCGGCCGATCCGGGAGAACCCGATGACGCCGATGACCCTGCCGATGTTGCCCACTTCGCCACGCCCGCTGATGTAGCTCCAGTCCTCCCGGAACGTGCGGGCATCATTGGCCAGGACGTGCGCTTTCTTGCCTGCAAGGACGATGGACGCAAAGGTGAACTCGGCCACCGGGATGGCGTTGGCGTCGGCGCCGTTGGTGACGGTGATGCCACGGTCCCACAGTTCCTCGCTGACGAAGCTGCGCACTGTTCCTGCACAGTGGAAAACTGCCCTGAGCTTGGGCATGCGCTCCAGCCGTTCGGCATTGAGCCGCGGAACGCCCCAGCTGGTGAGGAGGATCTCCACCTCTTCCAAGCGGCCCGCGAGTTCGGGTGCGTCCAGGGAATCCGTCCAGGGCTGGTCACCGAGATCCACCAGTCCAGCCAGCCGCTCCAGTCGCGTGGAATCGAACTGGTCAGCAAAGGTTCCGCTATTCATGACCAGCAGTGCCTGGGGCTTGAGCGACATTGAGGGATCCTCCCTTCGGATTTTCTTTGGCCTGTTCGACCGTGATTTATGTGTTGCATCACATCTAATAATCAGTACATACTCATAAACAAGACAGTTCGTTCGACTCAATCGAGATTGATCTAAAACGTTCAGACTCGAACAAATGAGAGAAGAATCCCTATGGCAACCGGCACCGCCGCCGTCGAAGCGCCACTTCTTTATCCATTACAAAACGCATGGGGTCAGTTGGCCGCTGAACCCTCCCTGGTGGACTCGCTCCGCGGCTCCCGTGACAGGCTCACCATTCGTGAAGCGTCCGACGCCGGATGGCAGCCCGCTGCTGCCGGCTCCCTTTCCGAGCTGCGCGCCCAAGCGGAAACGGAGAAGGGGAGTCCCTGGCCGCAACCGCTGGTCTCGCACTATGCGCGCTACTTCCGCGACGGCAACCGCACAGCCTATGAGGGACTCGTGGCGGGCCGACAGCAGAGGCTGACGCGCGCCGTCGTGATGGCGGCGTTGACCGATCCCGATGCCCGGGACGGCTGGATTGATGAAGTGATCGACGGCGCGTACCTCCTGTGCGAGCAAAGTTCGTGGAGCTGGGCCGCGCACGACGACGTGTTCACCCGCGCCGGGGATGTGGTCCCGGACCGTACCCGCCCCTACCTGGATCTCGGCGCAGGGGAAGTGGTGGCACAGCTCGCCTGGTTGGACCATGTACTGGGCACCGCGCTGGACGAACGCGCCCCCGGACTGCGCTCGCGTATCCGCCTCGAGGCACAGGAACGTGTAATCCAGCCGTTCCTGTACCGGCTCGACTGGCACTGGCTGGGGCTGAACGGGGACGTCCACAACTGGAACCCGTGGATACACTCGAACATCATCGTGGCAGCGCTGTTGCTGGTGGACGATCCCGCGTTGCAGGCGAAGGTTGTTGCCCGCTGCATCGAGGGAGTCGACCGTTTCCTGGCCTCCATTCCGCCCGACGGTGCCATTGATGAGGGCTTCGCCTACTGGTGGAACGGGGCCGGGCGTGCGCTGGAAGGCCTGGCCCTGCTGGAGGAAGCAAGCGGAGGCGTGCTTAACCCGGACCTGCCCGTGATCCGTGCGCTTGTTGCCTTCCCGCATCGCATGCACCTTGGACACGGATGGTTCCTGAACGTCGCCGATGGTCCCGCCCGCGCCCATGAAGGGCTGCCATGGGACATGCTGCACCGCTGGGCTGTCCGGCTGGGGGATTCCGACGCCGTCGAGCTTGCCGCAACGTTTGCCGCCATCGAACCCGTACCCAACGCGGCAGCCGGTCTGGGCCGCGTCCTCACCCAACTGACCTCCCGCACCCAACTAGGTAGCAGATCAGGCCGTTCTGAGCCCTCAAAACGACCTGATCTGCGACCCAGTTGGGGGACGTACCTGCCATCGGTCCAGATCATGGTGGCACGGCAAAGTCCGGGGTCCACCGATGGGCTCACGCTCGCGGCCAAGGGCGGACACAACGGCGAGCACCACAACCACCGCGACGTCGGTTCCGTGGTGGTTGCAGTGGACGGGGTGCCGCTGTTGGTCGACGCCGGCCAGCCCACCTACACCGCGCAAACGTTCGGGCCTGATCGCTACCGGATCCGGGCCATGCAAAGTGCGTGGCACAACGTGCCTGCGCCGTTCGGACTGGAGCAGGGGACCGGGCGGTCGTTTGCGGCAACCGTTCTGCAGGAACCCACCGCCGAGGAACCGACCCTCGCCCTGGGACTCGGCGCTGCCTACGGCCTGGATCACGCCGAGCAATGGATCCGCACGTCCCTGATGAACCGGGAAAGTGGATCGGTGGTCATTGACGATCGCTGGAACCTGCCCGCACGCCCACCTGAGGGAACGCACGACGTCGACATCACCTACCTCGTCGCCGGAACCGTCCGCGTGGGAGAGGACGCGACGGCGACCATCACCACTGTCGGAATACCGACAGTCACCAGCCCCGTGGGACTGCACCTGCGCTGGAAGCCGGCGACCGCCGTCGTACTCGTGGACGAATGGCGCCTGGACGATCCGCTCCTCAGCGACGTTTGGGGCCACAAGCTCACCCGGCTCCGGTTCCGCATGCCCGAAGAATCCCGCGCTTCCGGCGCATTCACCCTCACAGTGGAGGCCACACATGACTAACGAATCCAGCCCAGAAGCCGGGAAGTCGTTGTTTTCCCTGCAACGGCGTGAGCGGCTCATGGAGGAGCTGCGGGCGCACGGGGCCATCACTGTCCGGGACATCGCCGCGAAGCTGGGCGTTAGCGAACTGACCATCCGTCGCGACGTGAACACTCTTGCGGACGAAGGATTGGTGTCCCGTGTGCACGGCGGCGCGACCCTCCCCAGCCCCCTGGACCGATCCGTGGCAGCGGGGAGGCCGTCGGCACACAGCTACTCCATCGGCATGGTGGTTCCGTCGTTGGATTACTACTGGCCGCAGGTCATTTCGGGGGCACGCGGCGAGGCTGAAGTGCAGAACCTTCGCATCCTGGTCCGGGGCTCCGCCTACGATGCCGCCGATAACCGCCGCCAGGTCCAGGCGCTGCTTGATACCCAGAACATTGATGGCCTGATTGTCGCGCCGGATATGGGTGGAGCGCACGGCAAGGAGCTGCTTCGTTGGCTCAACGCCCTGCCCATTCCCGTGATCATGGCCGAACGCCGGGCACCGTTGGAAATCCCGTCGCACAAGCTCGAGTGGGTGGCTACGGATCACTCGTTCGGCGCCGGAATGGCCGTGCGGCATCTCTGGCAGGAGGGGCACCGGATGATCGGATGCCTCACCGATTCCACCAGTCCCACCAGTCCGCACGTGGTCCGGGGCTGGAAGCAGGCCATGGCCGCACTGAAGATCCCACTGGAAAAATCCATCCATGAGGACTCGGTCAAGCTGGACAACGGGGACCGCGCCAAGCACTTTGACCACGTCCTGGACCTCTGCCGTTCTTCGGGGACTACGGCCATGCTGGTGCACTCCGACACACAGGCCGTGGCGTTCGTGCAGCACTGTGTGGACCGCGGGGTTGACGTCCCCGGCAGCATGGCGATTGTGGGATACGACGACGAAGTTGCCTACCTCGCCGAGCCCGCGATTTCCGCCGTTCGGCCGCCCAAGAGCTACGTCGGCAAAGTGGCGGTGCAGCTTATGGCCGCCCGCCTGGCCGAAGGAAGGATGCGCCCTGTGCACCGTATAGACCTGAACCCTGAACTCATTGTGCGGGAGTCCTCTGTTGGGGCGCCACGTGGGTTTGCCGGAGTGCTGCTGGAGGACTCGCTCTGATGCTCTTGCCGCCCTTGGACCACCAACTGTCCCCGCATACCGGCCTCACCCGCGAGCACTGGACTGCGTACGCGGATCACCTCCTGCGTTCGGCCCATCACTTTGGGACAGAGGACCACGCCAACATCCACTTGCCCGGAGCCAACAGCCGATACGGCCCGCGGAGTGATTCGCTGGAAGCATTCGCCCGGACCTTCCTGCTGGCCTCCTTCAGGATTGCCGGCGACCCCGCTTCCACCGGCTGGATCGCGGAGTGGTACGCCGCCGGCCTCGATGCCGGAACCAACCCGGCCAATCCTGACCGGTGGCCGACGCCGGGTGAGCTGGGGCAGGCGAAGGTTGAGGCGGCGTCGTTGGCTGTTGGTTTGGCGCTGACCCGCGACGTCCTGTGGGACAAGCTCCCCGAACGCGTCCAGGGTCAACTCATCGCCTGGTTCGAGACCGTGATCGGGGAGGAGTATCCGCCCATCAACTGGGTGTGGTTCCAGATTGTGGTGGAGACCTTCCTCGCCTCAGTTGGGGGCCGGTATTCGGACGAGGACATCGACGCCGGGCTCGCCATCCACGACTCGCTGTACCGGGGCGGGGGTTGGTTCGCCGACGGACCGGAGCGTGCCTACGACCACTACGTGGGCTGGGCCTTCCAGGTGTATCCGCAGCTGTGGGCCATGATGGCGCCCTCCGATCCGCGGGTGGCTGCGCGCAAGACGGTCGACGGCGACCGGTTGGCTGATTTCCTGGACGACGCCGCCTTCCTTGTTGGCGCGAATGGGGCCCCGCTCATCCAAGGCCGCAGCCTGATCTACCGGTTCGCGGCCGCCGCTCCGTTCTGGGTGGGGGAGTTGTCCGGGCACACGCGGCTTTCGCCTGGTGTGGCGCGCCGGGCAGCCTCCGGGATGCTGGATTACTTTACCCGGCACGGCTCCATCACTCCGGAGGGCCTCCTGTCCATCGGCTGGCACGGCGAATTCGCTGGAATGAAGCAGGCCTACTCCGGCGCGGGGTCTCCGTACTGGGCCGCGAAGGGCATGTTGGGCCTGGCGTTGCCTGCGGACCACCGGGTGTGGACCTCGGTTGAGGAACCCCTGCCCGTAGAGATCGCGGACACGCAGCGCCTGATCGCGGCCCCAGGGTGGCAGGTTGACGGGACCCGGGCCGATGGCGTGGTCCGGATCCGGAACCATGCCACGGATCATGCTGTTGTTGGCGCTGTGGTGGCTGATTCCCCGCTGTATGCACGGATCGGATACTCGACGCACACGTTCCCGGACCTCACTCCGGAATCCGTGGACAACGCAGTAACTTTCGTTGACTCCGCCGGCCGGCTGACGCATCGGACAGGGTTCGAGCACCTTGGCTCGTTCTCCGAGCACGGCATCCAGGTGGGCGCTTCCCGGTTCACTGCCCACTGGATCGAACCGGATCCCGACGCCGGTCCGGATCACGGCAGCGGTGTGGCCGGCATTGCAACGCAGGGGCCGTCCGTCACGGTGCTTTCCGCGACGCGTGGGGCCGTTGAGTTGCGGCTGGTAAGTGTTTCAGGTGCTGGTGCTGGTGCTTCGGGGCCTGCGGTGCGGATCGGTGGCTGGCCTGTTGATGCTGCGTCTTCGGAGGTCAGCACTGTCCTGGCCGTGCCGGGCTTCGGCCTGCCGTTGGATGCTGCCGGGACGTTGGTCCGCTCCGATGCCCACCCCATGGGGTCCGAACTCACCATTCCGTGGGTGGGCACCTCGGGCACCGCGCACGACGGCGACTACGCCGCCGTCGTGGTCCTCGCCGGTGATGGAGGTGCCGCGCCGGAAGCAGGGGTCACGTTTGTTGCCGGGGAAGGGCCGGGCGAGGGACGCTTCGTGTTCCCGGATGGTGCTTCCGTGGACCTCGGGCGACTCGCTCGGGGTCCTGAGCCCATTTCGATGCGTAGCTGCCCGTAAGACGGCTCCTACCATCTAACGAGCAGCAAGCCATCGAATCGGCGGGGCCCACCCCTGCAGTAGGCTCGCGGGATGAACCAAACCGACGAGCGCGCACGATTCCTGGCCGCCTACGATGAGAACCTTCGCACCGACGCCGAGACCCCCAGCGCCCTCAAGGTCACCCTGCACGGCCCTTTGCGTTTGGTGACGTTCATGAAGGGGCGGGGTTTCGTCACGTACAAGGACCTGGGTGATGCGGACGCGTCCACCGTCAGGCAGCTCGTGGCTGAGGCTGTGGAGCATTTTCGTGCAGATCCTGAGATCACCAGGGTGGAATGGAAATCCCGCGGCCACGACCACGCGCCGGGTTTGCACGAAGCCCTCATCGAGAACGGCTTCACCAAGGATCATCCCGAGTCGATCATGATCGGCGAAGCGAAAGCATTGAGCACGGATGTGCCAATTCCCGGCGGCGTAACCCTGCGGCAAGTCACTGACGAAGCCGATGTCAGAGCCATGGGCGCCATGCAGGATGAGGTCTTCGGGGAGCCGGTCTCAGACGAGATGGCCGAGGCCTTGCTGCGAAGGCTGTCGCTCGGCGATGGCATGCAATTGTGGGTGGCCGAAGCTGACGGCAGGATTGTCAGCGCTGGACGATTGGAACCCGTGCCCGGGACTATCTTCGCCGGGATTTGGGGCGGTGCCACGAGGGAAGAATGGCGTGGCCGGGGGATTTACCGGGCATTGACGGCCCGGCGGGCCCAGGCCGCGCTCGAAATGGGCAAGACGCTCATCCACAGCGATTCCACCGAGTTCTCGCGGTCAATCCTGGAACGCTCGGGGTTGCTCAAGGTCTCAACCACTACGCCATACCGCTGGGTGCGTGACTGACCGCTTTAAGCCGCTTGGGCCCCCTCCCGCGTTCAGCAAGAGGGGGCCCGAACCGGTGCGGAGGGCTCTACGAACGAGTCGCGAAGTAGCTCACGCACTGCCCTTGGTTGGTGAACACGGGCTGCGGGCTTGTCTTCCAGCCCTCGCTCTTGCACGCGTCCTTCCCCGTGGACACCGTCACCCGATATTCCTTAGCGGTGCCGTCCGGCGCGGTCACGGTGACTATCGCCGTCGGGCTCCCAGCCGTGGGCTGCTGGACGGTCACCTTGGCGTTCGTGTCCAGGGGGTAGCCGACGACGGCGGGAGTGGCCGACGTCGCCAGCACCCGGTAGTCGGTGGTTCCGGGAGCGAAGCCGACAACGGAGGCCTGGTTGACCAGGAGCCGGCCGAGGTCGGCCAGTCCGGCGTCAGCCAGCCGTGATCCGGCGATAGCCACCTCAGCGATCTTCGTGTACGAGCCCGTGGTCACGAACGAAACCCTGATCCCGCGGGTGGTTACGGGGTCGAAGCGGACCGTCGCGGGGGAGGAAACAGAGAGTCCAGTGATTGTTCCAGCCGAGGTGTCCTTCCAGGCTCCGGAAGCATCCAGGTACTGGACCTTGAGGCTCGCCGCCGCCTTCTCCGCGGAGGTCACAGTCACCGAGGAAACAGTGTAGTCGCGGCCGAAGGAGTAGCTCAGGCTGTCACTGGCCCGGCCGCCACTGACCCAGTTGGACCAGCGGGTGGAGGCGTTGGCATCGCAGGTGTTCTTGGCAATGTAGGAGCCCTCGGTGTAGCTCGCCGTGACAGTTGTGGTGGGATCGTCCTTGCAAATGTTGCTGCTCGGAACCCGGTCCACTACCAGCACTGTGAGGCTCGCCGGCAGTGAGCCCGCATTACCCGGAACCGTCTCTGAACCAACAGTTTGCAGCGCCGACTCGGACAAAGACGCAAAGTCCCACGTGACCGGGAGCGGATTACGGGCCGGGCCGTCACCGATCTGTCCGGGGACGGAGGTTGGCGCAGCAGCCTGGACTTCAGCCAAAGTAGAACCAGCACCCACGGTCACCGAGGCCGGATCTGTGGCCACGTACTGGCCGACGGTCACCGTCAGGAGGGCATCACTGAACGCTTGCCCGTAGGGATCGACGCCCGAACCGCGGAGCGTCACCTTCCCTTCCTTCTGCCAGACAGCCGGATCAACGGTGGACCAGTTAACGGCCAGGGGCTTGCCCGGACCTGCCTCGTAGAGCGGAGTGACTGTGCTGGGCAGGGTAGGTGCCACGCCGGTGAGCGTGCTCAGTTCAACGGGCGAGACTCCCAGGAGCTTCAGATCCGCAATGTCTGTAAAGGCCCACGCTTGATGCGGGTTGGCCGTAGCCGTGGGCGTGGTTCCGGTGGAGGAAGCCAGCGCTACGGACGTGCCGGCGGCAGTTTGGTTGCCCGAAACCTGCAGGGCAATCGCGGCCCCGGCGTTCACCAAGGACCACTGCTTGCCGTTCTCGGTAGTCACAATCCACTGTGCAGAAGGAGTGGCTTTGGCCTGATCCAACGTCAGGGAAGCGAGGGAAGCCGCACCGCTCTGGCTGCCGTTCAGTACACCCCCGTTGCCGGTGAGCACTTTGCCGTCCTTAGTGGTCAGAACCCAACGGCGGTCGTTCGCGAAGTCACCAGCACCTACCGCGTTGAACGTCCACATCTGGGGCGCGACACCAGCAGCGTCCGCGCCCACGTCCTCAATCGAGGCGGTTCCATCCGCACGCCCCGTCAGGTACTTGCCGCTCGCCTCACCGCTGAGGTGGTAGCTGTGGCCGTCCTGCACAGGTGCGGCGTCGTCCGAAACTCCGCTGACGCCGTCGACGACGAACGTCACCACGGATGCTGCAGGAACCTCAAGCGTGGCGGACTTCGCCGCGGCATCAACTGCCACAGGCGCGCCCTGCACGAGGGCATTCTTCTCAATATCATCCAGCGGCGACTTGGTAGTGACCACGGGTGTGACCTTGGCGCCGGGCGCGATGTGGCCGAAGCGGCTGAGGTCCAGGGTGACCTTTTCCGGCGTCGGGGTGTCGTTGAAGTGGACCAGCGTGGCGCCATTCCCGTCGGCGCGGAGGGCGCTGGCGGTCTTGGCGTTGTCGTTCGGGATGAGGAAGTCGCCGGGCCGGATGTACTGCGTGAAGTTACGGGTGGTGTTGTACTTCTGGTTGGTCAGGACCTTGCATTTGGCTTGTTCCTGAGGCGCGCCGTCGTTGATACGGCGGTTGGAGAAGCCTTCGCGGCCCTCGTAATTGCAGTCAAAGTCCACGTAGATGGAGCCCCAGCCTTTGTCGGCCTTCTCCTGCTTGTACGTGTCCTCCACAGGCTGCCAGAACACCCAGGCGTTGGGGTCCAGTTCGCGGAGATCGTTGACCATGCGGCCTGCGATGCCCAGGCCGTTGGTGATGTTGGAGCGGTCCCAGCCGCTGGTGGAATCGCCGAGGGCAGGGTTGCCCGTCCAGAATCCGCCCACTTCGCTCATCCACAGGGGCTTGTCCGTGGAGCCGGCCAGGTCGCGGACCCGCCGTCGATCGTTGGTGCCGTAGGTGTGGACGTTCAGCTGGGAGACCGCATCCTTGGCTTCCTGGCTGTAGCCGTTCCAGTTGGTCATGAACTTGCTGGGATCGGTCTCGTCCATCGCGGAAATCACGGCGTCGGTTGTGCCCTTAGCCAGTTCGCCGGCCAGGAGTTTGGTCACGCGGTCCTGGGCGGCCGGGTAAATCAGCGCGCCCTCCTGCTTTTGGGTGTACGTGGTGGGCGGCTTGCCGGTGGCGGCGTTGATGTCCGTGCCCCAGTAGCCCGAGTTCGGCTCATTGAACGGATCGATGGTGTCCACCGTGATGCCACTTCCCTTTTCGAGAAGTTCGACGGCGTGCCTCATGTACGCGGCAAACTTGGCTTCCGCTTCGGGCAGGAGGTTTTCGCCCTTGGCGGTGTTCACTTGGCCGGACACGTATCCGCTCTTCGTCATGAACCAGGGCGGGGAGTTGCTGAAAGCTTCCCAGCGGGTGATCTGCTGGTCCGCGGCGAGGCGCTCCACCCACCAGCGCTGGTTCTGGTCGGCGTCGGGGTTGTAGGACGCGGGGTCCTCCGGGTCCCACTCGTTCAGGAACGCGAGCTTGTTGGCCTGCGTCTTGTCCACGCTTCCATCCGGGTTGTAAAGGTTCGACGCCGGCTGGCCGGGTTGGGCTTCAGCGACAGGCTTCCACCATCCCTCCACAGCGCTGCCATCATTGAGGTAGTCAGCGACGTCCGAGGCGTTGCCGCCACCGACGTTGTAGCGGGCGATGTTGAGGTTCAGCCCGTCCTCCCCGAAGACCTTCTGGTACAGCTCCTCACGCAGCTCCGGGGAGTATCCCGCCGTCGCATTCGCGAACCAGACCAGGCTGGTGCCCCAGCCCTCGAAGGCTTCGCCCCGGCTGGCCGGGTTGGGAGTGATGGTGACGGCGGTTGCGTCGTCTGCGTGTGCTTGCTGTGCCGTTGCGGGCATGAGTGCAAGGCTGGCGGCTGCTGTTACGGCGGCAGCGAGCACTGCCACGGGCCTTCGGATTCTTCGAGCGGTAAACGCCATGGGTGAACCTCATCGTCGGGGTGTCATTGGGTGCTTGCCCGGCATCCGGAAAGGCCTGGCAAGCCGACACTATGAGGCTCCTGAAGTGGCAACAAGGGACTCGAACATGCTCGTTCGCAGTCAGTCGGAAGTGGTCACCTGCATTCAAGCAACGCGGGGTCACTTATGGCCCCTTTGAAGCGCTGAAAGGGGCGCATAAGTGACCCCGCGTTGCTTTTGTTGCGCTTGGACTGGCCGTGCTGCTTGTATAGATGTATACAAGTACACTCTGTGGTTGGCAGGACAGCATCACATGGCAGAACACACACGGAACACAGGGGCGCACGTTGCCTACGCCGAAGTGAAACGACGGATCCTGAGCCTGGAACTCAAGCCGGGGGAGCGTCTTTACGAACCAGCGATGGCGGCGGATTTGCAGGTCAGCCGCACGCCGCTCCGCGAGGCTATACGGCGGCTGATTTCGGAGAGTTTGCTCGAGCAGCAGCCCACCGGCGGGGTGGTAGTTCCCGCCCTGGATGAGAAAGTGATTTCAGAGCTGTACGATGTCCGCGCTGCCCTGGAATCCTTGATGGCACGGGAGGCTTGCGCCAACGCGAGCGCGGCGGATCTTGAGGAGCTCAGAGGCATCGTAGCCCGGAACGCTGCGATGGTTGAGTTCCCCGATGAAGCGATGAAGTACGGCGTTGCACTGCACGCCGCAATCGCCAAGATCGCCGGAAACTCCTGGGCACAGCGTTTCCATGAGCAGATCGCCAGCCAGGTTGAGCGGTACCGGTACTTCACCAACAACGCCCCTGAGCGTCGGGATGAAGCACTTGCCAATCACCGGCTCTTGGTCGAAGCCATTGCGTCCAAAGATGCGGAGAAGGCAGCCAAAGTGGCTTTTTATCACGTAATCGGCGCCCGTGATGAGACCTTGCGAGTCATCTCAAGTACCGGCCTCGTGGTCGAATGATCGGGGAACTCGGACGGCGTTCGTCCACCGCACTGCTGATCCACTCGGCCCTGATCCAGGCTGTCACTTTCCTGGTCCGCCCCGCCACCACGTACCGGGCACTCGAATTGGACGTTCCGGGGTTCGCCCTTGGCCTTCTTGCCGCCAGCTATGCCGTGTTTCCATTGCTGCTCGCCCTGCCCATCGGTGGACTGGTGGACCGCCTCGGTGAGCGCAGGCTCATGGCGATCGGGGCCGCCGTCGTGCTGGGTTGTTCCGCGTTCCTGTTGTTGTGGGGAACCTCAGTTCCCGCGCTGGTGGCCGGGACTGCGCTGCTGGGTGCGGGTCAGTTGGCGTGTGTGGTGGGGCAGCAGGCCGTGGTCGCGAACAATGCGGCAGCGTCCCGGCTGGATTCCGCTTTTGGGTATCTGACCTTTGCCGCGTCCTTGGGACAGGCATTGGGACCGTTGGCCATTTCCTTGGTGGGCGGTGCTGCGGTGCGCCCAAATACGCAGGCCATCTTCCTGCTCGCCACGGCCATGAGCCTGGTGCTGTTCCTGGCCACGTTCGTGATTTCCTCGAAGGTCAGCCGGGGTAGTCGCGCCGCCAAGGGAGGACCGAAGGGAAGCGCGGCTGCACTCCTCAGGACACCCGGGGTGGTGCGTGCCTTGGCAACCAGCGCCACCGTCCTGGCCGTGGTGGACCTGACTGTTGTCTACGTGCCTGCACTGGGCGCTGAACGTGGGCTGACCGCGGCAACCGTTGGCCTCATGCTGACCGTTCGGGCGCTGTTTTCCATGCTGTCCAGGCTCGGACTCGGCAGTGTGTCCCGCCGCTTGGGTCGCATGAAGCTCCTCATCATCAGCCTCGCCATTTCTACAGTGTCGCTCGGTGTGGCAGCCATCCCCATGCCGGAGTGGTTGCTCTTTGTCGTCATGGCATTCCTCGGTCTGGGCCTTGGAATCGGCCAGCCGCTCACCATGTCCTGGCTCTCCGCCCAGGCCCCGGAAGGCCAACGCGGGCGTGCGCTGGCCCTGCGGCTGGCCGGAAACAGGGTGGGCCAGGTGGTCCTGCCGAGCGTCATCGGAGTAGTTGCCGTGGGTCTTGGGGCGGCGGGCGTGTTCCTGGCGTCGGCGGTTGCCGTGGGTGGAACCATGTTGTTGCTGCGCGGGGTTCGGCTGGACGACTAGCTGTCCCAACGCGGGGGTGACTGCATCCACCCTGGATTGACGCAATTCCCTCTTGCTGCACGTAATCGGCAAATCAACACAGGAGTGCCGTTTTCGCGTCATGTTCCTAGGCCCCTTCACACTGCTGGTTAAGCGGAAAGTGAGGGGATTTTTCAGTGGAGAAAAGCACTGTTTTCAAGACGCTGGACCCGGACGCACTACCGGTGCGTTGCTTCAGGGCCTGGGAGTACTTTCTGCCGGGTGACGAAGTCGAAGTGCAGTTGGGCCCAGAAGTCTCTCACGCTGGGCGGATTGAAGATGTCATGCCCGACGGCAGTGGAATCTGGGTGTACCTCAATGGCGTTGGAAGACGATTATTCGGCGTTGAGGACGACGTGCAGATTACTAACATCAGATTGCCCCGAACTGCCATGACTGTGTTTGGGAACGGGGCAACAGGCAAAGACGGGGAGTCGGCGTGAAAGCACATCTTGCGGTAGTAGCTGGAGCATCACTTATGGGTGCTGCCTTCGCCATCATTATTAATCCTGTGGTCGGAGTGACAATGGGTGTCTCGATCCTGGCTGGTGGGCTGCATGACCTGAAACGACGACGGCGCGGGGTGTCCAGTCCTGTCGTCAGAGTCCGTTAGAAACCAGTCCATGGCGAACCCAACTGACTGGCACTAGTGGTTGTTCCCAGCGCTGGGAAAGACCACTAGTGCGAGCTAGTTGCGCTCCCTACTCCGTGAACAGCGCCGCCAGGTCGTCCGCCGTCAATGAGCCACCGGCCAGGGCGTCGCCTTCCATCACATCCGCGAACAGCTGTGACTTCTTGGCCTTCAACGCCATGACCTTCTCTTCGATGGTGTCTTTCGCCACCAACCGGTAGACCATCACGTTCCTGGCTTGCCCGATCCGGTGCGTGCGGTCCACAGCCTGTGCTTCGGATGCAGGGTTCCACCAAGGATCGAGCAGGAACACGTAGTCGGCCTCAGTCAGGTTGAGCCCGAAGCCACCGGCCTTCAGCGAAATCAGGAACACCGGAGCCGAACCGTTTTTGAACTCGCTCACTACGTCGCCGCGGTTCCGGGTGCTGCCATCGAGGTAGCAGTACTCCACGCCCTCTTCGTCCAGCCGCTCGCGGACCTTCCCAAGGAATCCCGTGAATTGGCTGAAGATCAGTGTCCGGTGGCCCTCGGAAATGACGTCCTCCAAGTGCTCGAACAAAACATCGAGCTTTGAGGAGCGCACTCCGGACAGCGAGGAATCCACCAACGACGCATCCAAGCTCAACTGCCGCAACAACGTCAGGGATTGGAAGATCGTGAACCGGTTCTTGTTCACGTCGTCGATCAGCCCCAGGATTTTCTGCCGTTCGCGTTGCAGGTGCGTCTGGTAGACCTTCTGGTGCCGCGGGTTCAGGACGACTTCCAGGATCTGCTCCTGCTTGGGCGGCAGGTCTTTGATGACCTGCTCTTTGGTGCGGCGCATCATGAGCGGACGTACACGACGCCGGAGCTTGCCCAGCTGCGCCGAGTCACCGTTCTTTTCAACCGGCTTTTGGTAGTTCTCCGCGAACCGTTTAGGGCTCGGGAACAGTCCCGGCGCCACAATGGAGGTCAGCGCCCAGAACTCCATGAGGTTGTTCTCCAGCGGCGTGCCCGTGATGGCCAGCTTGAATCGGGCCGGCAGCTTGCGCGCGCACTGGTACGCCTTGGACTGGTGGTTTTTGACGAACTGGGCTTCATCCAGCATCAGCCCAGCCCACTGGAAGGAGGCGTAGGCATCGTAATCAATGCGGAACAGTGCGTAGGAAGTGATGACGACGTCGGCACCCGCCAACGCTTCGGACGGCGCCAGGCCGCTCTTGGCAAAGGTTTCACCGACGGTCCGCACCACGAGGCCCGGAGCAAAGCGCTGCGCTTCGGCAGCCCAGTTACTCACCACGCTGGTGGGCGCGACCACCAGGAAAGGAGCACGGGGAGTTACCTCCGAAGAGCCGCCCTGGGCGGCCGCAGCAGTCGAGGCCGCCAGATCCTTTGCCGCACAAATCAGCGCAATCGCCTGCACGGTCTTACCCAGGCCCATATCGTCAGCGAGTACGCCGCCGAGGCTGTGCTTGTACAGGAAGCTGAGCCAGTTGAAACCCTCGAGCTGATACGGACGCAGCTCAGCGTTAAGTCCCGCCGGCAACGGAAGTCCGGTCACGCCGTCGTCGAGCAGTCCACCCACGGCTTCACGCCAGGCGGCGGCCTGCTCGTCCACGATTCCGAGCTGCGCCAGCTCGTCCCAGAGCCCGGCTTGGAAGCGGCTGATCTGCAGGGTGCCGTCCTTGTTGTCCGGGTTGTCCTGCAGGGATCGGGCTTCGTCGATCAGGGCGCGGAGCTGGTGAAGTTCCGGCAGGTCCAGCGAGAAGTACGCGCCGCTGGGCAACAGCATGCGGCTCATTCCGGCGGCAAGCGCGGAGAACACGGCTGCGAAGGACACCGGTTCGCCTTCGAGTGTGATCACGATTCCGAGGTCGAACCAGTCGCCACTGGCCGTTTCCTTGGTGGAAATGGAAACCACGGGAGCTTCGGCAGCTTCCCGGTAATCAGCGATGTCGCCCGAGGTTTCCACCACGACGTCGGGCAGGTCCTTCAGGGCCGGCAGTACCTCTTCGGTGAAGGCCAGGGTGTCCAATCCACTGAGCTCGGCGGAGGCGGCGATGCGGGGCGCACCCCAGCCGCCCGTGGCCGATTCAGCCAACGCCGGAACCACGTCCCACGGCCGCCCGATTGATTCAAGGATCCGTGCTTCTTCAAGGTCGTCGCGGTAGCCGCGATCATCCGGGTGCCGCCACAACGGCTGCGCGGTGACCAGTGTTCCGGACTTGTAATGCCACTCCCAGTGCAGCCGGACCTTGTGGTCGTTGCCGTAGTTGGCCAGCAGGGACAACGTGGGGACAGCCAGGGTGGGCAGCTCAACGGACTCGTCTGCGGCCTGCACCGGCGTCGACTGCCGCAGCTTCGGGTAGAACGAGGTCAGGAACCGGCTCTCGTCCTCGGCCGGAATCTGAAGCGTTTGGCCGTCCATGACGAACTCCAGCAACTCATCGCTGATGCCGCCCTCAATCGGCGCAAGCGTGATGAGGTTCTTTTGCGGGGGCACGCCCGGGAGGGTTTCCCCGGAATGTGTGAAGAAAACTCCATTGGCCGGCTTGCCCAGGAAGCCCACGGATCCCGGATCCACAGGCTCCCCGGCCACGGTGACCGACGGCGCCAGCTGCAGTCCGCCGTCGGGCCCTTCCGGTGTGGTGTCCGAACCAGCGTCCAGACGCGCCAAGCTGAGTCCGACGACGGCGGGTTGCGATTCAACGCGGACAGGCTCGCTACCAGCGGAGTGAACGAGTGGGATGCCGGCTTTGGTGGCGTCGGCCAGGAGTGTCCAGAGGTTCCTGGCCGCGAAGTCGTTCAGGCTCAACCACATGGCACCGGACGGTTGCTGGCGTCCGTTGCTGGAACCGTGCGCGGCGAGGAAAGTCTGAAGCCACTCGACGTGAATCTCGTTGAATTCACGCCGGAAGCTGACATAGCTCAGGTTGTTCCAGGAAACGTCGCCGCGGATCCACTTTCCCTTGGCGCCCATCATGACCGGGCGGGCCTTGAGCTGGCGGACGCTGCGCATGGGGTCGCGGCGGCCTGTGTAGGAGAAGTGGGCCGCCGGCTCTTCCACCTCAAACTGAAGCGCCAGCTGGATGCCCGCAGCGCTGGGAGCCGTGCCGGGCTTGGTGATCAACCTGTTGAGGGCTTGTTCCCACGCAGGGCGTGCCAACCCGCCCTGTTGGCCTGAGCCCACCCGTGAGGTCTGAATTCCGGGAGCCTGTGACAGGAGTTGCGCGCGAATGGTGGGGTGGTCTTCGGCAGTGAAGAGCAGCGCGGCCACGTGTTTGCAGTCCTTGCGGACCGGGCAGCTGCAGATACCCACCGTGCAGCTCCAGCCGCTGGGCTTACGGACCAGTTTTGCCGACGTTGAATACGGCTGCGGACCGGTGCCCCGGACCTTGCCCATCAGGAGGCCCGTGGCCGCGTCGAAAGAAATACCGTTCACGCGGCTGCCCATGGCATAAGCCAGTCCGGCCGCGAGCGAGCGGTCCGTGATGGCAGGAGTCTGAATGGCCAGTTCCCAGTTTTCGTCTGTGTGGGACGGCATGCGTCGGGCTACTTTCGGCAGGAGGATATCTGTTCAATCTTAGTCAGCAGAAAACGGCTCCCAAACTTCGCCCTCCGTTAACCTCATCCTCGATTGCCGCGCCGCTCCCGCGCGTACGTTGAAAGTGTCCGGAGCACCATCAGCTTTCAGCAGTGAGGATTTCCCATGACTACCAACGAGTACCCCGTCGTCCTGAACAAGACCAGCTTCGAAGCCGGCAGTGTGGATGTAGTGGATTCCAACGTCAACGTCGTGAACGAGATGTACGCGGAGCTCCTCAACAGTGACGAAATCGCGCCCGCTGCCCTCAACAGCTACTTTGTGGACTTCTACCTGACCCAGGCGTTGGCCGGCGGCTTTGCCCAGTACGTTTTCACCGCACCTGAGCGTGAAGAAGTGGACGCCTATGTACAAGCAGGCCTTGAAGCTATGGGGGCTACGCGGCATCTTGACCTCTTCAACCGGACCGCCGCCGCGTTTGATGCCTTGACTGAGGACGAAGCCGAGGCCTACCTCGACGGCGAGCTGGACGAGTCCGAAACCCCTCCTGCCGCTGTTGGTACCTTGGACGAGCTCGACGGCGAGTTTGAGGCACTGCTCGAAGAAGAGGACATCACCGAACTCAACGGCGCCTACCTCCGCGATCAGTCAGAACTGCTGGTTCTTTCGGATGAAGAAATCGAAGCGCACATCGCCGAGCGCGTCGCCCGGATTCCGGATCTCGCCGAGCGCCAGGCCGAAGCCGACGAAGAAGCCCTCGCCAACGCACCCGAGTTCGAGGTCATCATCCGCGAACTCTGCGATGTGGCCGGGTACGCCTTGGAGAAAATCACCATGGGCGATCCCAACTACGAGCACGACGGCGTGAAGACCCTCGCCTGGCACTTCTCCACCGACCACGGCGACTACCTCATGATCGAGGACGACGACGAGGCCTTCATGATCCACCCGGAGACCAAGGAAATCATCGCGGCCGTGGAGTTCGAAGAGTCCGAGGAATTCGCCGACATCTAAGCCCGTTCGTTGAGATCGCCGGAACGCTGCGGAATCGCCGTAGCGTTCCGGTGGTTTCGACGCGTTTCCGGCGATTTGGGTGCCGGCCGTGAGTAGGCTCGTTATGGCGCTCAGCAGCAGCGATGCCCGGATCCAGCGTTTGTGCCAACGCGTTTTAGTAGGCCGTGCTTGCCGCTATTTCCGGCACGGCCAAGGTTGCCGACCTGTCCCTGCACGAGCCGGACATCGAGCACCTGGTCCGGCAGCTGTATGGGCGTGCACGGCGGTAGCTGGCTGCTCCGAGCGCGAGTTCGCTGGAAACCTGCGAGTTCGCCCGGAACCTTTCGGCGATGCGGCAGGTTTCCAGCGAACTCGAGCGCGCTAGCGGTTCTGATCCAAGGCCTTGGCGAGGTACCCCAGCAACTCGTCGTCGACGTCGTCCATTGACTTCAGGCGTACGCGGCGGTCGAAGTAATCACCTTCGCGTACTTTCACGGCTTCGAGCCTGCCCTCGGCCGGGGCGTCCAAGCGCAGGGCGACATCAACAGTGGTGTTGTTGGTCCGGGTGACTTGGGCGAACTTCCGCCGGAGGCTGTGGAGGGATACATAGCCTTTGCGCATCTGGATCTCAACGCCATCGGTCTCGGCGGACCAAGCCAACAAGGCGTCCGCTATGGGGCGCAGTTGGGGATGGTTGTCGTATTGGCCGCCGATGAGCTCGTCGGCGTCCCGGAGCATGAACTCGGGGTAGCCGAACATCTCCCACGAGACCGCGTATTGTGCGTAGCCCGTGATGCCGTGTTCGTCGCGCATCCAGTCGCGGAGCCCGGCGTCGTTCTTCAAGCCTTTGGCCCGCCCCTCCGCAGCCCACCAATGCACGTCGTGGCCGGACTTGCGCAGAAGCAACGCTTGGTTGCTTTCCACCATGGTTTGCCAGGTCTTGGCTGCAGTTTTGAAGTCGGAAGTGTCGCCCATATCCCGATCGTAGCCCGGCCGTTGCTCCTGACTTCGCTGGAAGCGTGCGCCGTCGTGGGGAACTTTCCGGCGTATTCGCAGCGTTTCCGGGGGCTCGGCGCTCGGGTTTCCACATAGCGCGGCGCACCCCTTCATGTGCTGGGTGGTGGGTCGGCATGCTGAGACGATGGAGCCAACGCCACTCGTCGAGGAGGGCTAACGGTTCATCCGGATCGAATGGAAGGACCTTTTTCGAGAACGCGCTTTCAAGGAGCGCATCCTGCGGGCGTTCAGGTGACTGGTTGCGCCAGAGTTCGCCGGAACCCTGCATGCTCGCACGGAACCTTTAGGCGATCCGGCAGGCTTCCAGCGATCTCAGCGGCAGGCCTCAGTAGCCCGAGCCTGCAGCGCCCTTGATCATCTCCCCGTTGGGGCTCACCAGGTACCACACGCCGCCAACGCCCTGGCCCGTGACGTCGCCGGGAGCTTTGTCCTTGGCGTAGTAATACAGGGGCATTCCTGTGAGGGTGACCTGCTTCTTGCCATCCGCTGTAGCAATGGTTCCTACGGTTCCAGTAACGCCTTCAACGCTGGGAGCGTCCGACGTCGTGGTGAAAACAGGCCAAGAGTCCAGACAGGCGTCCACGCAAGCGCTGCTTCCCGAGTCCTTGACGTCCTTGGTGAAGACGTAGAGACTCATGCCCTTGCTGTCCACAACGATCTGTCCGGCGCTGGAGGACGAAACCTTCAACTCGGCACCATCTGTCGTGTTGCTAGCCGGGGCACTGGGGATCGCTGCTGAAGAGGAAGCAACCGCAGGCGGAGGTGCGGACGTGGTGGTGCTTCCCGGACTTCCGCCACACCCGGCAAGAGCGGCGGTCAGGATCAACGCACCGAATCCAAAACTGAGGCGTTTCTTCATGTCTAGCTCCTTTGACGAGCCGGCCGGATGGACCGGCGCTAACCCCTACGACGCCGGTGGGGGAAGAATGGTTCACGGGGCTGAACCTTTTCCGTACACGCGTCGTCGTATAGGCGAAGGGACAACTAGGCGAAGGGACAACTAGGCGAAGGGACAACGGAGCGGGGGAGGTGGCCATGCCATTGGACGAAGACGTGGTGGCAGCGATCTACCGCGACCATGGCACGGCCCTGAAGCGTTTTGTCCTCAGCTGCACGTCGGACGCCCACCAAGCTGACGACGTCGTTCAGGAAACCATCCTCAAAGTGTGGCAGCACGCCCCGCAGATCACGGGAAGCCTGCGCAGCTACCTCTTCCGGACGGCCCGCAACGTCATTATCGACAACTACAGGAAAGCCCAACGCCGCCCTGCCGAAGCCGGGGAGCAAGACCTCCCGGACCACGCGGCCACCGAACGCGTGGACGAGCTCCTGAACCGGGTCCTCATGGAGGAGGCATTGCTCCGGCTGAGTCACGAACATCGGCAAGTCTTAGTTGCCCTTCATTACCAAAGGTTCACCGTCAGCGAGGCAGCACTGCAACTGAATATCCCGGCGGGAACCGTGAAATCCCGGGCTTTCTACGCCGTGAAGGCCCTCCGAACGATCCTTGATGAGTTGGGGGTGGAACGATGAACGGCAACTCCGTCCACCAGTTGCTGGGCGCTTATCTGCTGGGTGGGCTCGAACCCGAGGAAGCACGCACGTTTGAAGACCACCTCGGCGCCTGTGCCCAATGCCGCCACGAGTTGGAGGAGCTGGACAGCCTGCCCGCTTTGCTCGACGCCGTTCCCCGGGCTGACGCCGTCGCCCTCACGGTCGCTGGTGGCATGAATGCACTCTCGCCTTTGGATCCTGTTGCGCTTCCGGAGAAGGTCTTGGTGGACTTGTCGGTCCGCAGGAGGAAATCACGACGACGGTGGGCGGCGTTAGTGGGCGCGGTTGCCGCTGCTTGCCTTGCCGTTGGTTTCCTTGCCGGGCCGCTGCTGAACCAACCCCCGAAACCGGACGCAAGCTATTCGGTTCAGTCAGAGACCGGATTGCAGCTGACAGTGGGCATGGTGAAAAAGAACTGGGGCACGGAGCTCGCCGTGGAGGGCCGGTCCATGCCCCTGGAAGGCACCCTCTATCTGTGGGTGAAAGGCCGGGACGGTGCCGAAGAACGCACGTGCGGGTGGACGGCCACCCAGAGCGGCCGGATCAAGATCACCGGTGCCACTCCGGTGCAGTTGGCTGGCATCGCCGGCGTTGAGCTCCGCGACGAAGCCGAGAAAACGGTAGCCTCAATTTCGGTGCCGTAAACCTTAGAGGTCCCTGGCCTCGGTGCCCTGGGCTCGCAATTCCGCGACCAAGGCCTGGTCCTCGCAAGCCCTGGCGAACGCCTCGATGCGACGCTCGATCTCCCGGCCCAGGAGCCAGCTTCCGATCCTCTCTGCCAACGGCTTCAGCAGAGCCGGCCGGCAGGAAAAGGTGTACTTCCAGACTGCCCGGGTGCCGCCGTCGTCCGGCGTGAACCGCCACCCGCCACCGAAGTTCTCAAAGAACCACGGCCCGGACACCATGGTCATACCCACGTTTCTTGGAGGCGTGTAGGACACGTACTCGCTGACCATCTTCAAACCCATGCGGGAGACAGTCCGCGTTCTGACGCCCTTGCCGGCCGCCTTTGCCCCATCCAGGAAGGCTTGCGCAGAGATGAACGGATCCCATTTGAGCCTGAACTCACCCGTGGTCTGGGAGAGAGCGAACGCGGTCTCGGGATCCAGCCGGATCAGCCGCTCGGCGCGTACCTGCGGCATTAGGACCCCTGTCCTGCGCCGAGTACCAGGAACACCATAAAGGCAACACCAAAAACGTTGACCGCCATGATCGCCAACCCGATAATTCCCGTGATGCGGCCCGCATTCATGCGACCTGCCCGGAATACGGCGAGCAATCCACTGACCACAGCCACAATTGCCAGCAGGACCGCGACCCCAGCCAGGATCAGCGCGCCCACCCACCAAGCGTCGTTGCCCTGGTTGTAGCGGCTTATCGACGAGGCGACGGCGGCAATGCCCAGGGGAATGCTGACTACGGCCGCGATTGGGGAAAGGACTGCGGTCACGATGCTTGTGATGCCGGCGCCCAGGCCCCGATTGCCGGAGCGTTGTGGTTGCTGGTAGTAGTCGATCGGTGGCTGATAGCTCATGGTTCCCCCAAAGTTCCTTGGCTAAAGCTTGCGGTACGTGAGGTCAAAGATCATGCGCCCGGCTTCGTGGGCCTTGTTCTCAAAGCTTGTCCGGATTCGGCCATCGAACCGGGGAGCCCAGCCGCCTTCTTGGTCCACACCTTCGTTGGGGCCGGTGTGCTCAGTGCTGACCGGCGCCCGGCCTTCCCTGACGGGCGCGCCGCCCACAACGGACTCGACGCCGGACTGCCACACTTGCGTCAGCGGGCTCTCCTCGCCGCTGCGCTCGCCTTCGTGCATGTTCTCGAACTCTGTGGACTCCGACAGGACTTCGCGGACGTGCACCGCATAGTTGGACCAGTCAGTGGCGATTCGCCAGTAGCCACCCTTTTCCAGTGCCTTGGCAGCTACCGAAGCGAAGGCCGGCTGGATGAGGCGACGCTTGTGGTGCCGGGCCTTGTGCCAGGGATCCGGGAAGAACACCCAAAGCTCGCTGACCGACCCCTCGGGGAGCATCGACTCGAGGACCTCGGGGGCGTTGGCTTCCACCACCCGAACGTTGGTCAGGCCGCGGCTGTTGATCTTGATGATGGTGTTGGCCAAACCTGGCGTGTAGACCTCCACCGCGAGGAAGTCCTTGTCCGGGTTTTGCTCCGCGGCATGAACCACGGCGTCGCCCAACCCGGAGCCGATCTCGACGATCAGCGGTGCCTTGCGCCCAAACACGGCCTCGGCATCGAACGTGTAGTCCGGGTGCACGGAAGTGTTGGCAACATGCCGGGGCACCTGGATGGCCCAGCGCTCGGCGTGCTCTTCCCATGCGGTCTGCCTGCGTCCCTGCAGTCGGGTGCCACGGCGCACGAAACTGACCGGGCGGCCACCGTATGTGCCGAAGGAGGCCTGGCTGCCGGGCGTGACTGGTCGCGGGGAGTCTGGGGTTTCACTCATCCTTTCCAGAATACTGTGGTTCGGTGGGGTGGTTCGGCCCGGTTGGGGACTTGGGCCGGGAACGTTTAAGGGTGGGCATTAACCGCGAAGCAACATCAAGAGCAACACCAGCCCCTCGAGTCCTGCAATGCCAAGCCCGAAGATTCCAAACATCCACGCGATGGTCCGCTGCCCATCGGCATCGCGGTGTTTGGCCAGCCTGAGACAAATCAGACCACAGACCACCGCCGCGAGCCAGCAACCTCCTGTGGGGACCAAGAGAATGGTTTGCGCAGCAACTGCGTACGAGGGGGACTCGGCGCCGAACATGAAGAACATCCCCACAGGGAAGACGATCATGAAGACGATGGGCACGCCCATGGCCAGTGCCAGGCTCCAGATACCGGAACGCAGACCTGGAAGCCGTGCAGTTGGACACCATGATCCGGGCAATTCCACTTTGTTGGGCTTTGAGAAGCGAGGTGCACGTTCGGGCTCTTTATCCATGCCCTCAACGCTATGGATCGCCCGGCAACATGGGCAGGGGTGACAAGCGCTATGTGGATAACTCCACGGGAGCCCACCGATTGGTCACATCCTGCCCAACAAGCCCGGACTCAGTGCGGCTGACAGAATAGGAGGTGTGACCTCCTCCAAAACGCCTGGCTACCCAGAGAAATCCGTCCTCCCCGACATCGCGGCGGACGCAGAGATCGATGATGAACCAGTTGCGGACCCTACGCAACTCCGCGGCAAAAAGGGTCTTGTCTATTTGGGCATCTGCCTGGTGCTGATCGGACTGAACCTCCGCACGGTCTTCTCCAGTTTTTCCGCCGTGCTTCCGGAAATAACGTCCGACGCCGGCCTGCCGGGCTGGTCGCTGGTTGTCCTCACCACTGTGCCGGTCACCTTGCTGGGAGTCTTCGCGCCCCTTGCCCCGGTCCTCGCCCGGAGGTTCGGTGCAGAACGTGTACTCCTGGCAGCCATGGCAGTCCTCACTGCGGGCTTGCTCCTGCGCCCCTTGGAGATCCCTGTAATGGGCCACCTGCCCACGCTTCTGGCCGGAACCGCTGCCTGTGGTGCCGCAATTGCGCTTTGCAACGTCCTCCTTCCGGGCGTCGTCAAGCGGGACTTCCCACACCGTCTTGGCCTGATGGGCGGGCTCTACACAACTGCGATCTGCGCTTCGGCGGCCCTTGGCGCGGGCTTCACGTATCCGGTGTTTGCGGCAACCGGCCACTGGACTTCGGCGCTGTGGTTCTGGGCGGTGCCTGCCGGCGTCGTACTTTTGCTGTTCCTTCCGCTGGCAATCCGCCAGCCCTCGGTCAAACACCAAGCAGTCCACGGCGGCGTCAACGTGTGGAGCTCAGCCGTGGCCTGGCAGGTGACGTTGTTCATGGTGTTGCAGGCCATGATGTCGTTCAGCGTTTTCGCGTGGATGGCGCCCATTTTGCGTGACCGGGGGATCGATGGCGGAACGGCCGGGCTGATCGTGTCGGTCTCCATCGTGTTGCAGATGCTCGGCTCCCTGTTTGCACCTGCGCTGGCCACCCGCTTCAAAGATCAGCGGATCATCAACATGGTGGTGGCGTTGATGACCGGGGGCGGGTTCGCGCTCACCATCTTTGGCCCCACCGAGTTGATCTGGGCTTGGACCGGACTGAATGGGCTGGGCCAGGGTTCGCTGACTGCCGTGGCCCTCACCATGATCATGGTCCGCACCCGCGACGCCCATACGGCCGCGCATCTCTCCGGAATGATGCAGGGCGTCGGCTACGGCGTGGGTTCACTTGGCACGTTGATGGTGGGCCAACTTCATCAGGCAACGGGCGGGTTTGCGGCGGCCGGAATCCTGCTCCTGGTGGTCGGTTCCATGGCGGCGTTCTTCGGGTACCGGGCAGGCCGGGACCGCTTCGTTTAACGTTGTGAGGCCCGCTCTGCGCCCCAAAAACCCAGGGACAAGCGCAGAGCGGGCCTCACAACGAAGCGAGCAAACTCAGACGGTGAGGTCCTTGCCCTTCGTCTCCGGGATGGAGAAGGCGAAGGCAATGCCCACCAGCAGCAGGATCACTGCGTAAACGTTGAACAGCTGAGCCTGCCCTATGCTGCCAAGCCAGGTCTGAAGGTACGGAGCCGTGCCACCGAAGGCAGCGACGCAGATGGAGTACGGGACACCGACGCCGATGGTGCGGATGTGGGTCGGGAACAGCTCGGCATAGACGGCGGGGACGATCGCGGCGCTACCGGCGATGAAGAACAGCATCACGGACATGGACACTGCCAGCTGCCACGGTGAGTCCTTGAGCAGCCACGTCATGGGGAAGTGCAGCAGCGCGGCGCCCGCGGCTGAAACGATGATCACCGGCTTGCGGCCTATGCGGTCGGACAGCTTTCCCCAGAACGGCAGGGCGGCAATGAACACCACGTTGGCAACCACACCTGCCCAGAGTGCCTCACCGCGGTCCATTTTGAGAGACGATGCCGCGTAGCTCGGGGCCACAACGCCCCAGATGTAGTACACAACCGTCAGGCCAACCGTGAGTCCGATAACCTGCAGCGCCTGCTTACGGTACTTGATGATCTGGGGCAGGATTGGCAGGCGCTTCTCATTGGGCGCCTCGGCCTCGAAAGCTTCGGTTTCCTTCATCTTGGCCCGCATGAACAGCGCGTAGATACCCAGCGCACCGCCGATGAGGAACGGGATACGCCAACCCCAGGCGCTCATGTCTTCCTTGCTGAGGGTTGCGGTGAGGATGGCGCCCAGCAGCGTACCTGCCAGGATTCCGGCGGTGCCGGAGGTGTAGATGAGGGTGGCCCAGAAACCCCGGTGTTCCTTGGGTGCCATTTCAGACAGGTAAGTTTGCGACGACGGCAACTCACCGCCGTGGGCAAGGCCCTGGATGAGCCGGGCCACCAGAAGCATCACCGAAGCAAAGACGCCAACGGACTCGAACGTCGGGGCGATGCCGATGAGGAGACTGCCCACCGCGCCCAATGCCACCGCCACCGTCATGGACGTCTTGCGGCCGATCCGATCGCCGATCCAACCGAACACGAAACCGCCGAACGGACGGGCAACAAACCCGACGGCGAAGATCGCCAATGTGGACAACATGGCCGAGGTGGGGTCGGCTTGGCTGAACAACGCGCTCGCGATGAACGGTGCGAACGTTGCGTAGATCGCCCAGTCGTACCATTCAACGGCGTTGCCGATGCCGGTGCCAACCAGCGTGCGCATGTGCGACTTGTGGACCTTGACGTCCGGTGAGGTTCCTGCGGTGGTGGTCATGTGCTTCTCCAAGATGAGGCGGGCCGGGAGTTAGTTGCCTGCGAGGGCAGCGATACGGGACACGGCGAGTTCGGCATACAGCGCGGCACCGTCGGTGAGGACGCCGTCGTCGAACATTGCGTAGGGCGAGTGGTTGAACGGCGACGTCGTATGGTCGGCGCCTGGGGCAACTGCACTGAGCCCCACGAAGGTGCCGGGGACTTCGGCGAGGACCCGGGAGAAGTCCTCGGATCCGCTCAGGGGAGTGGCCATCCGGGTGTGCCTGGACTCACCGAACATTCCGGCGATGACCTTTTCGGCAGTGGTGGTTTCATCCTCGTCATTGATGGTGAGGGGGTATTCCTCCTGGTAGTGCACGTCCGCCTCCAAGCCGTGGGCCGCAGCGATGCCATGAAGCAGCCTGGGTACTGCTTCCATCATCTTCCGCCGGGACTCCTCGGAGAAGGTCCTGATGGTGGCTTCGATGCGGGCGGTCTCGGGGATGACATTCCGCTTGGTTCCGGCGTGCAGCACGCCGACGGTGAGGACCACGGGATCGAACATGTTGAACTGGCGGGTGACCATCACCTGGAGTGCGGTGACCATCTCGGCAGCTGCGGTGACGGGATCCTTGGCGGAGTAGGGAGCGGAGCCGTGGCCGCCCGCGCCCAACACCGTGACAACAAGGCCGTCGGAGGAACTGAGCATGACACCGGGCTTGGTGACGAACTGGCCATGCGGTTCAAGTGAGGAGAACACATGCATTCCGTAGGCAGTGTCCGCCCGACGACCAGCGGCATCCAGGACGCCTTCCTTGATCATGTAGCTGGCACCGTCAAAGCCCTCTTCGCCGGGTTGGAACATGAGGATGACATCGCCGGCCAACTGGTCTTTACGCTCTGCCAGCAACGTTGCAGCGCCAGCGAGCATGGAGGTGTGGAGATCGTGACCGCAGGCATGCATCGCACCGTCTACACGGGAGGTGTAGTCCACACCGGTGGTTTCCTGCACGGGAAGTCCATCCATGTCGGCACGCAGCAACACCACGGGCTTCTCAGCCGAAGCGTGAGTTGCCGAGCCTCGCAGAACCGCGGTGACCGACGTCGTTTCCTCACCCAGCGTGATCTCGTACGGGAGGCCGTCCAGCGCCTTAAGCACTTTCTCCTGGGTACGGGGGAGTTGCAGGCCGATCTCCGGTTCACGGTGGAGGTCGTGGCGGAGGCGGACAATGTCCTCCTGCAGTTCCTTGGCATCGGCGGCGATGGTCATCTGTTCTCCTGGTCTTTCCCGGTGACTTGCTACTCATGCCATTCTGGGGTGACGTGATTCACATCATCTCAAACATCTGGAAATCTGCATCCGGATGGGGTTTGTAGCAGGAATCATGCACCCCTCTGGAAGAATGGCCTCATGGAGCTCAGTGAAGAAGACCTGCGCCTGGTAAACGCCCTGCAGATCTCACCCCGGATCAGCTGGTCCGACGCCGGAGAAGTCCTTGGCGTCCACGCCACCACGCTGGCATCCCGATGGGATCGGCTAAGGGCGGCAGGTGCAGCGTGGACTACGGCTCACCTCATGGGCGACCCGAAGGATATGTGCCTGGCCATGGTGGATATCGACTGCGAGATGCATCTCAGGCCGGACGTCACCTACGCGGTGGCTCAACTTCCCGAGGTCATCACGGTGGAAGAAGCGGCCAGCAACCGCGACCTCACACTCACCGTGATCACACAGGACCTGGAAAAATTCAGCACTCAGGTATTGCCCAAGCTCAAGGAAATCAGGGGACTCACCAAGTACCACACAGCCCTTTGCACCCGGATTCACACCAGCGGCTATGCCTGGCGGCTCAACGTCCTCACCAAGGCGGAGCAGCAGGCACTCCGGGCGCTCGCCGGGCCGGAATCAGCAAACCCGTCGGCCCACGACGCCATGGTGATCCCCCTGCCCGAAAGCCACTTGGCCATCATCCCGTTCCTGGCCCGCGACGGCCGGGCCACGGCCGCGGAAATCGCCCGCGCGTTGGGCCGCAACCCCGCCACGGTCCAGCGGCAACTGGGCAGGGTGTTGAGCAGCCGGATGTTGTCCTTCCGCTGCGAAATCGCCCAGCAATTCTCCGGCTTTCCCATCACTGTTCAATGGTTCGCGAACGTTCCCGCAGGCGAGCACGAAGCCGCAGCCACGGAGCTCCGGGCCATCAGGAATATCCGTTTCTCCGCGTCCACCACGGGCAGCACCAACTTCACCATGATCATGTGGCTGCGTTCACTGGCCGATGTCATGGAAATGGAGCTCACCATTCAACAGCGGATCCCGGGCATCCAACTCGTGGAGAGCGTGGTCATGCTGAATACGGCCAAACGCGTGGGATGGATGCTGAACCCGGACTCGACCGCCACGGGAGTGGTGGTGCCGCCCTACGGAGAGCTGCTGCCTGCTGGGGTGTAGGTGTGCCAGGCACGCCGGCACCTAGGCGTGTTTCGTGGCCCTCAGGACCGTGTCCAGGGTAGTGCCGGACTCGCCGTTGGGTCCTGTGACACTACGAGCCCGGTCCGTCAGGACGTTGACGAACCACGGCTCGCGATCCAGCCGCAGGGCACCTGCCAGTTGCTCCGGCGTGAAGAACATGCCGGACTCGTGGTGGTGGCTCCAAGAGGGGAGTCCGTGCGGGTGATGCCCCACCACCAACAACGTTCCGCCCGGAGCCACGGCCGCCGCCGCTGACGCCACGGAGTCCCGCCACGGCAGAAGCGGAGAGTGCAGGAACTGGGCCGAGACCAAATCGAAGACCGGCTCGGGCTCCCACTCAGTGAGGTCCTGCTGCTGCCATGTAATCCGCTCGGATACGCCACTCCCGGCTGCGTGCGCGGCTGCCCGCTCAAGCGCGACGGCGGACACGTCCATCGCGGTGACCGTCCAGCCTTGGGCGGCGAGCCAGATGGCATCAGCGCCTTCCCCGCAGCCGAGATCGAGGGCCTTGGCGGGTTTCAGACCTGCAACTTCGGCCACCAGCTGCGGATTCGGGTTTCCGCTCCACACCTTGGGACGCTCGCGATACATGCCGTCCCACATGTCCACGGCATTGTCCGCGTCCTCGTGGAGGTTCAGGCCGCTCTGCCGGGCACCTTCGTGGGTGTGTTGACCGTGTTGGTGAGTGGCGGCGTCGTGTGCTTGTTCAGTCATACGCCAAGCGTGCCGCGACGCTGTATCCCAAGGCAATACCTGTTGCTATTCCGGCAAAGTCCAGCGCTGGGCGCCCGCGCCGGAAGCCCCGAGCTGGTCGGACGGGTTCTGCAACGTGCAGGATTTCAGGCTCAGGCAACCGCAGCCGATGCACCCGTCCAGGTCATTACGCAGGTGCTGCAATGCCGCGATCCGCTCATCCAGCTCCTTGCGCCACCGCAACGACAACTTCGCCCAGTCGCGTCTGGTGGGGGTCCGGCCGTCCGGTAAAGAGTCCAATGCCTCGCGGATGTCCTTGAGCGGCAAACCCACCCGCTGCGAGGTCTTGATGAACGCGACCCGCCGTAGCGTGTCGCGCCGGTATCGCCGTTGGTTCCCGGGTGTGCGCTCGGCTTCGATAAGCCCGTTGCGTTCGTAGAAATGAAGGGCCGACGCCGACACCCCGCTTCGTTCCGACAGCTCACCAATGGTGAGGGGCCGGTGCGTTTCGAGGGGCGGCATGGGTTGCTTTCGGTTGCTTGGGTGGTCGATTGACCTCAACATTAGTTGAGGTTCTAGGCTGACGTCCATGACCTCTGACACCTCAACGGCCGGGATACTGCGCCGTCCATACTTGCTTGCCACCGTGGGGGCTTGCGCGCTCGTGTTCCTGAGCGCGTTCGAGTCCCTCGCGGTGACCACCATCATGCCGCTCGTCAGCCGCGACCTGGACGGAGCCAGCCTCTATGCGCTGGCCTTCGCCGGGCCGCTGGCCACCGGCGTGATGGGTATGGTGGCGGCAGGCAACTGGTCAGATCGTCGTGGTCCGGCTGCGCCGCTGTACTCCTCCGTGGCGCTGTTCGTGGCTGGCCTGCTCATCGCGGGCACGGCCGGAACCATGGAAATGCTGGTGCTGGGACGGCTGGTGCAGGGCCTTGGCGGCGGTGCCATGACCGTGGCCCTCTACGTGCTGGTGGCCCGGGTATACCCGCCGATGCTGCACCCCAAGATCTTCGCTGCCTTCGCCGCGTCCTGGGTGGTTCCGTCCCTGGTGGGACCGTTCGCGGCGGGCGTGGTGGCCCAGCTGAGCAGTTGGCACTGGGTGTTCCTCGGCGTTGTGGGCCTGGTTGTTCCGGCATTGCTGATGGTGGTGCCGGCCGTGCGGGGGATGAATTCCGAACCACCTGCCGAGCCTGTGCCGTGGGCCTTCGGCCGGATGGGCTGGGCGGCACTGGCCGCCGTCGCTGTCCTCGGGCTGAACCTGTCCGCTGAGGTGCCGGGCTTCGGCGGGGTGATTGCCGTCGTCGCGCTTGTCATTGCGCTCGTGGCTGTCCGCCCGTTGGTTCCGCGGGGGACCCTTACCGCCCGGCGCGGCCTGCCGAGCGTGATCCTGGTCCGCGGGCTGGCGTCTGCGGCGTTTTTCGGGGCTGAGGTGTACCTGCCGTACTTGCTGACGGAGCGCTACGCGTTCACGCCAACGTTCGCCGGGCTGACCTTGACCGGTGCCGCGCTGGCGTGGGCGGGGGCGTCCGCGATCCAAGGGCGGCTCGGGGTCCGGCTGGCCGACGATCTCGCCGTGAAGATCGGGGCTGCCTTGGTGCTGATAGCCGTGATCTCAACCCTGGTCACCGCAGCGTTTAGTCTGCCCGCGGCCGTTGCTATCGCCGGGTGGATCCTTGCCGGTGGCGGCATGGGGCTCATGTACCCGCGTCTGTCCGTGATGACGTTGGCACTGTCCACCGAGGAAAACCAAGGCTTCAACAGTGCGGCCATGTCCATCTCCGATTCCCTCGGCGGTGCGCTTTCCCTCGCCGCCACAGGGCTCGTCTTCGCCGCGTTTACGACCAACCCGTTTGCGGGGGTGTTCGCGCTAACGGCGATTATCGCCGTCGTCGGGGTTGTCATAGCACCCAGGGTCGCCGCCCGCACAGCGTCCCCGGACGCCGGGACGGGTGCTCCGGATGCACAACCCGAACTCACTCGCCACGCCTGACCCGTTGTGGGGCCTGCTCTGCGTGCCATGCGAGCCCGGAGACGCGCAAAGCGGGCCCCGCAACGCGAGTGGGGTGAGTTGTGGGGCCTGCTCTGCGTGCCATGCGAGCCCGGAGACGCGCAAAGCGGGCCCCGCAACGGATGGCCGGCCAGCCCCGATGCGGGCCCGCCGGAGAAAGACTGCTAAGCTAGGAACACTTGATGTGCGGTGACGCCCTGAAGCAGGTGGCCTGAACAGCTGCGCGGCGGGGCATTTTTCATGTGAGAGGCACATCCTGCGTCGATGAACGCGTTCTATTTGGTCCCGGCCACCGCTGTTGCAGCGAACTGGTAGACCACCTGACTTTTCCTCGGCGAACCCCTGGCCCAACCGGCGTCGGGGGCCGATGTCCGCAACTGGACACCGCCCGAAAGACATGAAGTTTATGACTACTTTTGCTGCCCTTGGCACGCCCAAGCCCATTGCTGAATCCCTCGCCGCAGATGGCATCGAAGAGGCATTCCCCATCCAGGTCAAGACCCTCCCGGACACCCTCGCAGGCCGCGACGTCCTGGGCCGTGGCCGCACCGGTTCCGGTAAGACCATCGCTTTCGCCATCCCGCTCGTGGCCCGCTTGGCCGAGCGCGAAGCAAAGCACTTCCGCAAGCCGGGCCGCCCCATGGGCCTCGTCCTTGCACCGACCCGCGAACTGGCAACCCAGATCAATGCCACCATCGAGCCGCTGGCCAAGGCCATGGGCCTGAACACCACGGTCATCTACGGCGGCATCTCCCAGGCACGCCAGGAAAAGGCGCTGCGCGCCGGCGTCGACATCGTCATCGCCTGCCCGGGCCGCCTCGAAGACCTGATCCGCCAGCGCATACTGACCCTCGAAGCCGTTGAGGTCACTGTGCTGGACGAGGCCGATCACATGGCTGACCTCGGCTTCCTCCCGGTAGTCAAGAAGCTCATGGACATGACCCCCACCCAGGGTCAGCGCCTGCTCTTCTCCGCGACGCTGGACAACGGTGTTGACAAGCTGGTCAACCGTTACCTGTCCAACCCGCTGACGCACTCCGTGGACGATCCCCAGGCCGCCGTCACCACCATGGAACACCACGTTTTGGTGGTCAACGACCAGACCGTCAAGAAGCAGCTCATCGTTGAACTGGCCTCCGGCGCCGGCCGCCGCGTCCTCTTCATGCGGACCAAGCACCACGCCCGCAAGCTTGCCAAGACCCTCACGGACGCCGGCATCCCCGCCGTCGACCTTCACGGCAACCTGTCGCAGAACGCCCGCGACCGCAACCTTGCCGAGTTCTCCAACGGTGACGTTCGCGTCCTGGTGGCCACCGACGTCGCAGCCCGCGGCGTGCACGTTGACGACGTCGAACTCGTCATCCACGTGGACCCGCCCACAGAGCACAAGGCTTACCTGCACCGCTCCGGACGTACAGCCCGTGCCGGTTCCGATGGCACCGTTGTCACCCTGACGCTCCCCGAGCAGCAGAGCGACGTCAAGAAGCTCATGAAGGCTGCCGGTGTTGACGTTTCGTTTGAACGCGTCACGGCGAACTCCCCGCTGGTTTCAAAGCTCGTGGGCGACATCGCTGACAAGGTTGATCCCCGCACCCGCGCGGCCCTCCTTGCTGCGAAAACCCAGCAGGGTGGCGGCACGTCCACCGGCGCCAACGCCCAGCGCAAGCGCGCACGCCGTTCCACGCAGGCTGCTCCCACCGCGGGCGGCCGTGGTGGTCGCAACGGTCGCGGTAAAGTTGGGGCTGAGCCGGTTCGCACGGACACCAACCGTGCTGATCGTCGCGCAGCAATGAACGACGACGTCGCCCGCAGCCCCCGAGGTCGCGGCAAGACAGGTGCCACTCACCGCAATGACGTTCCCGGCTCGCAGGGGCAGAACGGCCGCAGCGGCCGTCCGGCTGCCGGCCAGCGCTCAGCTTCGGCTCCGCGCACGGCATCCACCACGAGTACCCGTACCGGCGGAAACAAGGCCGTTTGGTCTTCCACAACGGGCGCTACGTCCGGCGGATCCTACGGCTCGGGTGCCTCGGGCAACTCGGGTCGCGGTGGATCCGCTGCAGGCCGTCCGGCACGCAGCGGTCCCCGTCGTGCGTCGGCACCCGCGTCGAACGAGCGTCGCGGCCGCTAACCTCCCGTTGTGGGGCCCGCTCTACACGCTATTCCTTCGGTTTAGAGCGCAGAGCAGGCCCCGCAAGTTTGAGTCTTGCGTTGTGGGGCCCGCTCTACACGCCATTCCTTAGGTTTGGAACGCAGAGCAGGCCCCGCAATCACCAGCCTCGGGCGCGCCACTCCTCAAGGTGTGGCCGCTCGGCGCCGAGGGTCGTGGGCAATCCATGGCCCGGGTGCACCAGGGTTTCGTCCGGATAAGCGTCGAACAGTCGCTCCGACACGTCGTTCAACAGAGAAGTGAAACGTGACGGATCGTTCTGCGTGTTGCCGACGCCTCCCGGAAACAGCGAGTCTCCACTGAAAATGTGGGCGGGCCCGTCCGGATCCTGGTACACGAAAGCGATCGAGCCCGGGGTGTTTCCTCGCAGGTGGACCGCCGTGATCTCGAAGTCGCCGAACTGCTCCACGTCGCCATGACCAAGCCGAACATCCACTGGAACCGGCAACGCATCGGCGTCGTCCGCTCCCGCTGAGGTGGTTGCGCCGGTGACTTCCACCAGTTCCGCCAAAGCCCGGACATGATCCCAGTGCTGGTGGGTGGTGGCAATCCTGGCCAGCTTGGGCGATGCGGCAGCATCTGCGGCACTGTCTTCCAGTAGTTGCTGAATGGCCGGAAGGTCGTCTGCGGCGTCGATCAACAACTGCGCACCTGTGGACTTTGAGGTCAACAGGTACACGTTGTTGTTCATCTCGCTGACGGAGATGCTGCGGATGGTGACGTCACGCGAAGAGTGAATGAACGAATCCATGCGCATCAGCCTACGTGGTTGGCTTCGCGGCCTTGTGAAACGCAGTTGGGGTCCGCAGAGCGTGAACCCACGACGGCGGCCGCAGCTTGGTCGAGCTTCTCAAGCTGCGCTGTTCCCAGTTGCAGGGACAGCGCCCCAAGGTTCTCGTCGATCCGGTGCGTCTTGCGCGTGCCGGGGATGGGAACCACGGAAATCCCAAGGCGTTGGCCTTGGGCAAACAGCCAAGCCAGGGCTACCTGGGCCGGAGTTGCATCCAGCCCGCTGGCTACCTCGCGGACCGCGGCCACCACGGCCTGGTTCGCATCAAGTGCCTCTTCACCAAAGCGGGGGATCTTATGGCGGAAGTCATTTTCCCCAAGGTCGCTCGCGCTGACGGTTCCGGTAAGGAATCCGCGGCCCAGCGGTGAATACGGCACGAACCCAATGCCAAGCTCCTTGGCTGCAGGTACGACATTGAGCTCAACATCCCTGCTCCAGATGGACCATTCACTCTGGACCGCGGCAATGGGATGGACAGCGTTGGCCTGCCTGAGCTCCTCGGCTGTCACTTCAGACAATCCGAGGTGCCGGACCTTGCCCTCTCGGACCAGCTCCGCCATGGCCTCCACGGTTTCCACTATCGGAACGCGGAGGTCACGGCGGTGCATGTAGTAGAGGTCAATCACATCAGTGCCCAGTCGGCGGAGGCTCGCGTCCGCTGCTTGCCTGATGTAGGGCGCATCCCCGCGGACTCCCGTGTACCCGTCCGCGGGGTTGCCCTCAATCCCGAACTTCGTGGCCACCTGGATCTCGTCGCGGCGCTCCTTCAAGAGCTTGCCCACGAGTTCCTCGTTGCTGCCCGCTCCATACACATCCGCTGTATCGATGAACGTGATGCCCGTGTCTACTGCATGCCTGAGAGTTTGCAGGCCTTCCCCGGCTGCGATTCCGCCGTAAACCGGGGTGAGGGCCATTCCGCCGAAGCCGAGGGGGCTGACCTTGAGGCCATCGCCGAGCTGAACTGCAGTCATCAACTTCTCCAATGCGCGTTTGAGTGCTCTTGAAGGCGTGAACTCAGTGGGATGCGTGGGTATTCCTGGGGCAGCCCGCTCGCGGCCCGTCCGTGGCCCGCTCGTGGCCCGTCCGATTCGATGGTTCGCTGCGCATTCGAGGGTAGGCAACGTCTAATGCGCAGTGAGCCATCGAAACGGTGCGTTGGTTCTCGCTACTCGGCCTTGGCTGCAGCCTTGTCAGCAGGCAGGGCCTTCAAACCGGCGGCACAGCCCACGATTCCCGCGATGAACAGCAGCTTCAGCGGGCTCGCGGATTCCACGCCCGTAATCATGGCCCAGCCAACTGTCAGTGCAGCACCGATGCCCACCCACACCGCGTAGGCCGTGCCAAGGGGGATCCGTTTCACCGCAATGCCCAGTCCAAGCATGCTCAGGACGGCCGTGACAGCAAAAACCACAGTGGGCGTGAGTTGCGTGAAGCCATTGGACAAGCCCAAAGCTGTGGCCCAGACGGCTTCGAGGAGTGCTGAAGCCAAGAGGATGGCCCAGAAGAGTCCGTTGCCGGAGTTCTTGGAGTTCTTGGTGTTTGCCGAGTTTCCGGCGTTTACAGTGTTCTCAGTCATGGCTACGCCACCACCTTCAGGCCGACTACACAGGCGCCGATGCCCGCAAGCAAAAGCAGCCTGGCCGTCGTCGCGCGTTCAACTTTGGTGACCATCGCGTATGTGGCTGTCAATACCACGCCGACGCCAACCCACACCGCGTAAGCCGTGCCGGTGGGAATGGACTGCATCGCGATGGCGAGGCCCGCCATGCTGGCTATGACGGAAACCAGGAACACGACAGTGGGGACGGGTTTGCGGAACCCCTTGGAACGGTGGAGCGCTGCCGCCCATACGGCTTCGAGTGCTCCGGAGAGAATAAGAATTAACCACGACATGACATTTCCTTTGGCCAGTCTTGTCGCATGCCGGGTACTGAACCGTCGTCCGGAGATTCCAGAGGGGAACCTTCATTTCAGGCTAGCAACTCCCGTGCGGGGTGGCCACCTCCGGTGGTGAAGGTCACCAGCTCAAGCGTGTGCAGGCTCCACATGGTCGATGGAGATCACCGCGATGAAGCCGCGGCCGGAGATCTCCGGGCTGCGGGTATCCGAGCCGACCACGGCATCGTATCGGGACAACTCGACCGGCTCTACGGCGCTGGGTGCCGGGGCGGCGCCGTCGGATCCTTCCTCCACAGCGGGCTCGTCCTCGGCCGCAGCTCCGGGCGCAACTGTCGCCTTGCCCTCAAGCAGGACCGCGAGTTGGCCCTCGAAAACCGGGTGGGCGCGCTTCCTGGAGATCTCGATGATGGACGTGTAGCCCTTGAAGGCGCCCTCGCGTGCAATGACGTTCAGATCCCGAATGTCCCCTGTGGGAAGAGTGGCCGAAGACGCAGCCTCGCCCGAGAAACGGAATGGCCGGTACTTCTCCAGCGGGTGCTCGGAGCCGTCAACGGTGAGGAGGAGAAGTTCGCCGTCGATGATGGTGATAACCCGCTCCATGCCCGGGAACACGGAAAATTCGCCGGCTTTGGAAACGTCAGCGATACTGACGCGCCAATCCCAAGCACCGTCTTGTGCGGAGGCGGCCTTCGGATGGCTGGCAAGTTCGCGCGTCACCCCACCCCCGTTGCGCCACGGTTCAGGACGGATGTCGGCAAAGCGGATAATCTCCATCCGACCAGCCTAGTGGTGGACGCGGCTTCTGCGTTGGCATTGCGGCTTGCTAACGTCATATGTGGAAAACGTTGTTACTACGGCTGGAGGCACCGGAATGTTCGTCAAAGTGTGCGGCTTGAGCACGCCCGAATCCGTGCGTGAAGCCGTCGACGCCGGTGCGGACGCCGTCGGTTTCGTACTCACCGCCAGCCCCCGCGAAGTCAGCCCGGATCAGGTGCGCATTTTGCTGCCACTGGTGCCGGAGGGTGTTCGCGCTGTTGCTGTTTTCCGGCACGAGACTGCCGCGGACGCCGTAGCCATTGCACGGGCCGCCGGACTTGAGTGGGTGCAATTGCACGGTCACCGGACGGCTGAGGACGTAAAGACAGTGCACGACGCCGGGATGCGGCTCATCCGGGCGGTCACCATGGGTGCCTCCCAAGACGAGTTCGCGGACCTGGGCGAAGAAATCTTCCTGATCGATGCCGCAGTGCCGGGCTCGGGGGAATCCTGGGACTACGCTTCAGTGCGCGCTAAAGGGCTGGATGCCAGGGAATGGCTCCTCGCCGGGGGACTCGAACCAGGCAACGTGGCCTTCGCAGCAGCTGCTGCCGGCGCTTGGGGCGTGGACGTTTCCTCCGGGGTGGAGGTATCCCGCGGGGTGAAGGACCTTGCCAGGATTCGTGCTTTCGTGGAGGCTGCCAAAGCCTAGGTTCGCTCACCCTGTCGGTGGGTCGCCATAGACTCGCTCACGACGACACGATTTACTCCGACGCACCACTACTTGGATATCGACAAACCCGAAACCAGGAGTTAAGCAATGAGCACCGAACAGCACACCTTGACCATGAGCCGCGAATTCGATGCTCCCCGCGAGAAGGTTTTTGAAGCCTGGATGGAGCCGGACAAGCTCACCCGGTGGTTCGGGCCCGTTGAAGTGGAAGCTCCCCGTGACCAGATCATTGTCGAGCCCCGTGTTGGCGGCATTTGGCAGGTAGTCATGGTGTGGTCGGATGAGAACGGGGAGCAGTCGGCCCCCATCGAGGCCACCATCACCGAGCTCAACAGTCCGGCTCTCTTGGTGGCACAAGCTAAGGCTGCTCCCGACGCTGACCATGAGTACGAGGAAATGCATCTCGAATTCGAGGACCTCAACGGCCGTACCCGGATGAATCTCACCCAGGGGCCGTTTGCTTCCGAAGAATGGGTGGAGATGACCCGTGATGGTTGGGGCACCTCGTTCGACAAGTTGGACGGGCTCCTTGCCGGGTGAGCTACTGATCCAGCGAGCTTACTGATCCGGCAGGTGGCATAGGGCCCAAAGCAAGTACCGCTATAGGTCAGGGAAGATTCAGGGCAGACCCCTAGGCTTTTTGTCAGCGCCGCAGGGGAGAATGAGGACTATGAAAACTCTCCTTAACATCATCTGGCTTGTCTTTGGTGGGTTCTGGCTGGCCTTGGGTTACTTCGCGGCAGGGATCATTTGCTGCGTTCTCATCGTCACCATCCCGTGGGGCATCGCTTCGTTCCGGATCGGTGCTTACTGCCTGTGGCCTTTCGGCCAGATGGTGGTTGAGAAGCCGGGCGGTGCCGGGGTGTTCGCCCTTCTCGGCAATGTGATCTGGCTTTTGGTCGCGGGTATCTGGATTGCGATCGGACACGTCGTCACGGCAGTTGCCATGGCCATCACCATCATCGGAATCCCGTTGGCCATCGCCAACCTGAAACTGATCCCGGTATCGCTGATGCCCCTCGGTAAGCAGATTGTGCCCACCAACCAGCCGTTCGTCAGCACCTACCGCTAAGCCGGCACGGTCCCTTTAGACGACTCGCTGCAGCTTAGACGACTCCTACCGTCTAAGCTGCAGCGAATCATCTAATCGGCGAGAAGAACAGGCGGGGGAACCGCTCACGCGAGTTCGCCGGCGAGGTTCCTGCGCGCAGCATCGAGCCAGAGGGCCTTGGCGCGTTCGCCGTGAAACAGCGGGTTGAGGCTGAGGAGATGACGGACGACGGCGGCGCGCCCCTTCGCGAAGTCGTCGTCACTGACGTGGGCGTAGTCTTCGCGGACGGCCGACAGATAGCGTGCATAGGACTGCTGGTCGCCGCCAAGCACCGAGAGGTCGGCGTCGCAGAGCAGGGCTCCGGCGTAGTCACCCGTCTTCGGACTGTGCGAAGAGGTGAGCCGAACCAGCCGAGCCACCTCCGCCACCTCGTGGGGAGGCAAAGCAGTGGCGGTGAGTCGGTCCTCTGCCAGCCGCGCCGACTCTTCTTCGTCCTGCCCGGCAACCCCCTCATAGACGGCATCGTGAAACCACGCAGCAAGCAAGACGGTCCGCGCCGGCTGTTCCGGTTCCGTGAGCACGTCCAAGGCTTCAAGGACCGCCAGGAGGTGTGTCCGGCTGTGGTACTTCCTGCCGGCCTCTCCCCAGCGTTCCAACAGCTCAAGGCCCAGCTCCTCATGACCCGGGTAGCTGCTGTTCCAACGTTCCATCAAAGGTACTGTCAAGGCCTTGCTCCGTTCACGAGCCGGAATGCGCAGTCCGCTGGCGATGAGCTTGCGGACCAGGATGCGGGCCTCCACAGGGATGGCGCCCGCAGAAACGAGGTCGTCGTAGCGGCGTTCGGGGACATCGTAGTGGTCCCCGTCGAAGGCCCGTTCAGGGACTCCGGCGGCGGCCGCGAATGCGTGCAGCTCATCCAGCGACGTGTCTGAAACGAGGTGCGAGAAGACGGTTCCATGCGCTGGCCACAGGGGCGGATCGAGGTAGATGGCCATTGCCAAAGTGTACCCATGTGATCCTTCCCAGTTGCCGGCCGTCGGGACGTCTACCGCCGTGCTGCCGTCCCGGAAGTACAGGCTTCGCTGCCCGCGCTGATCACGGCAACTGGGAAGGAGTGCAGGAAACTCAGTGCTGGGCCGGCAGGATGTTCTGGTTGCCCCGGAATACGTTGTCGGGATCGAATTCGCGCTTCACCAAGGACAGTCGCCGGTAGTTCTGTTCGCCGTAGGCCGCCATGATCCGGTCCTGCCCCTCGTCACCAATGAAGTTCAGCCACACTCCGCCCGTGGTGTGCGGGGCGATGTCCTGCCGGAACTGCTTGACCCAGGCTTTTGCCTCCTGCCCGCCTTCGGCGGTTTCGGACAAGCCGAACGGGTGGCTGACCCACGAGGCTCCGCGGTGCTGCAACGGTGTGTTTGCTGCGGCGGGCCCGGAAACTGCTCCTCCCCAACGTGCCACCAACTGCTGGGAGTGCGGTCCCGGAAGGCGTTGTGCCGAGTCCACCAGGAGATCCACGGCGTCGTCACTGAGCTCGTTATGGTAGTCGGCGCTCCAGTAGTTGTAGTGGTCCGGCGGGTCGTCGATCATGCACTGGAAGTCCGCGTATCCCATCGGCGTGACCAGATCCACGGAGGGGCCGAGATCCTTGAACGGCTTGGCGTGCTCCTCGCCGGCCTCCACATCGCCGGCGTAGATATAGGCCATCCCGACGGCGAGTTTGCCCACCATCTCTTCCGGGACGAACTCTTCCGGTGGGGCGGTGAGGTACACCAGGGCTGTCCCGACGGCGTCGGGCGCCTCCAGCGCAATCCCCCGGAAGGCGCGCGACAGATCCTTGGCGTCGTCCCCGGGAAACAGCATGAGGCCGGCCATTACGGTAGGTCCGAGGTCGTGCAGTTTGAATGTCAAGGACGTGGCCACGCCGAAGTTCCCGCCCCCTCCATGGAGTGCCCAGAACAGCTCGGGGTTCTCGCCCGGGCTGGCGGTCACCCGCTCGCCGGAGGCTGTGACCAGGTCAACGGAGAGCAGGTTGTCGCATGCGAATCCGTACGAACGCTCGAGCCATCCCGAGCCCCCACCCAAGGTGAAGCCCGAGACCCCCGTAGTGGATGCGCGTCCGCCCGTGACGGCCAACCCGTACTGTTGGGTGGCGCGGTCGAACTCGCCCCAGGTCAGTCCGGCGCCCGCCGTGGCGGTTTTCATCTCGCGGTCCACGCTGATCGACTTCATGGGCCGGACGTCAACCACCAGGCCGTCGTCGTTAGTGGACATGCCCGCCACCGAGTGCCCGCCCGAACGGACCGCAACGTCCAAATTATGGTTGTGGGCATAGTTCAAAGCCTCAGCGACCTCGCCGGGATCAGAACATTTGGCGATGACAGCCGGCCTGCGGTCAATCATCGCGTTGAAGAGTTTTCGCGCTTCGTCGTAGTTCGGGCTGTCCGGACGAATCCATTCCATGGGACGTTCCTTCGCATCGGAAACTCTCCCCTAGAACAGGGTACGTCCGCACCTCCCGGCGGACCATGGGTAATGCAAAGAAGTCCGACGACGGCGGCGCACCCCTTCGCGCCAAGCGCACCAGAGGTTACGGGCGCGTCGTGCGGCGCGGGGTGCGCCGGAAACGCCGAAGGGGTGCGCACGGCGGCAAGGGGAGCGCGCAGAACGGGCCAACGATACGTGGCAGTCATATTCCACATGCGGCAGACTAGCTAGCAAGTATCCGTAAATGCGGAACTATGATGTATCCATGCCGCAGATACGAATCTCCGAAGCAGCCCGCTTCCTGGGCGTCAGTGACGACACCGTGAGGCGATGGACGGAAAACGGAACGCTTACTGCCCGAAAAGATCCAGCCGGGCGCCTCGCGGTGGACGGATTGGAACTCGCCACACTGGCCCGCGACCAATCCCACTTCCCGGACGACCGCTCCCGGGCAGCAAGCTCAGCCCGCAACCGCTTTGTTGGCCTGGTGACTGGGATTACGGCTGACAAGGTGATGGCCCAAGTAGAGCTTCAGTGCGGTCCGTTCCGGGTGGTGTCGCTCATGAGCAGTGAAGCCGTCCGGGATTTGGGTCTTGAACTCGGATCAGTAGCCACGGCAGTGGTCAAGGCCACCACCGTCATCATCGAAACACCGCAAGGAAAGAGTGTCATATGAGGATTCCACGCAGGCCTTTCGCCGCTGCAATGCTTGCAGGCGTGATGGCGGCAAGCCTGAGCGCCTGCGCCTCCGGGACCACGCGCCCCTCCACAGGATCAACCAACCCGGACTCCTCCATGTCCGGGGAACTTACCGTTTTCGCCGCGGCATCCCTAAAAACCACCTTCACGCAGCTGGCCAAAGACTTCGAAGTCCAGCACCCGGGCACCACAGTAACTCTCAGTTTCGCGGGATCTTCGGACCTGGTCACGCAGATTACCCAAGGTGCCCCCGCCGACGTTTTTGCTTCAGCCGATGCCAAGAACATGGGCAGACTCGCGGACGAGGGACTCCTCGACGGCACCCCAACAAACTTCGCCACCAACGTCCTGGAAATTGCTGTCCCACCCGGCAATCCGGCGTCGATCTCCTCCTTCGCGGACCTCGCCAGGCCCGGAGTCAAAGTGGTGACCTGCGCCAGCCAGGTTCCCTGCGGCGCTGCAACGGAGGCGGTTGAAAAGGCCGCGGGGACCACGTTGAGCCCGGTCAGTGAGGAATCATCCGTGACCGATGTCCTGGGCAAGGTCACATCGGGCGAAGCCGACGCAGGCCTGGTGTACGTAACGGACGTCAAGGGGGCCGGCAGCAGGGTTAAGGGCATACCTTTCCCGGAATCCGACCAGGCCGTCAACACCTATCCGATTGCCACGGTTGGTACCAGCAAGAACACGGCGCTGGCAGCCGCGTTCATCGCAAACGTCACCAGCGAAGCAGGCAAGAAGGTCCTCCGCGACGCCGGCTTCGGAACGCCGTAGCGCAGGTCCTGAAACATGATCAAGCGCAGCGGCTACCACGGCATTCCGCGATGGATCTATGTCGTGGCGGCTGTGGGCGGACTTCTGATGGTGCTTCCCTTGGCGGCAATGTTGCTGCGGGTGAACTGGGCCCAGTTCATTCCGCTGATCACCTCGCACTCGTCCCTCGCCGCACTGGGCCTGAGCCTGAGGACCTCTGCAGCCAGCACTGTTCTCTGCGTCGTCCTGGGCGTTCCTTTGGCGCTGGTGCTTGCGCGCGCCGAGTTCGCCGGACAAAGACTCCTTCGCTCCTTTGTCTTGTTGCCGCTGGTGCTTCCGCCGGTTGTCGGCGGACTTGCGCTCCTCTACACCTTTGGCCGGCAGGGCCTCCTCGGAAAGTCCCTTGAGTTGGCGGGAATCCAGATCGCCTTCTCCACCACCGCAGTGATTTTGGCCCAGACTTTTGTGGCCTTGCCGTTCCTCGTGGTCAGCCTCGAAGGTGCCCTGCGATCAGCCGGAAGCAGGTATGAGGCCGTCGCGGCGACCCTCGGAGCGAGGCCCACCACCGTTCTTCGTCGAGTCACGCTGCCGCTGGTTCTGCCCGGGCTCGCGTCCGGGGCGGTGCTGTCTTTGGCGCGCAGCCTGGGCGAGTTCGGCGCCACCTTGACGTTCGCGGGCAGTTTGGAGGGCATCACCCGCACCCTTCCGCTGGAAATCTACTTGCAGCGTGAGACTGACGCCGATGCTGCCGTCGCGCTGTCCTTGGTGCTGGTGGCGGTGGCCGTTGCGGTGGTCGGACTCAGTTACGGCCGCCGACGCAGCAGCCCTGTGGAGGTCCAGCCATGAACTTCGAGCTGAACGCCAGCGTCCGGGCCAGGAACTTCGACGTGTCCGTTGGCCTCGCTGACGGCGAGACTGTGGCCATTCTCGGTCCCAATGGCGCCGGAAAGTCCACTTTGCTGGGCGTGGCCGCGGGCCTGCTGCGGCCGGATTCCGGCTCGGCCCGAATCGGCGGCAAACAACTGTTCAAGCTCGACGACGGCACCCACTTTTGGAGCCCGCCCCACCTGCGGGGGACTGCGCTTCTCGCTCAGGAAGCGCTCCTGTTTCCGCATCTGAATGCCTTGGACAACGTGGCTTTCGGGCCGCGCAGTGCCGGTGCTTCGAAGGCGGCCGCGCGGGAAACCGCACAGCACTGGCTGGCCGAAGTTGATGCCCTGCCCTTGGCTGACCGGAAGCCCTCCCAGTTGTCTGGAGGGCAGGCTCAACGCGTCGCGGTGGCACGCGCCTTGGCCGCTGAGCCAGAATTGTTGCTCCTTGATGAGCCCATGGCCGCCCTTGACATTCACGCAGCGCCATTGCTCCGCCGTGTCCTCAAACGGGTCCTGAAGGGCCGCAAAGCCATCATCGTCACGCACGACATCCTGGACGCCTACATGCTCGCCGATCGGGTCATCGTGATGGAAAAAGGAAGAATTGCGGAAGACGGACCCACCCGTCGGGTCCTCGAAAGACCACGAAGCGAGTTTGCCGCCGGCCTGGCGGGTCTCAACCTCGTCGCCGGGATCATTTCGCCTCAAGGAATTACGACGCCGGATGGTCGGTTCTTTGCGGGCCAGCACGATCCGGACTGGTCACCTGTGCCCGGCCAAGCGGGCGTGGCCGTGTTCCCGCCGTCGAGCGTTTCCGTGTTCCTGGGCGATGTGCACGGAAGCCCCCGCAATTCTTTCCCGGTGACCATCACGGACCTGGAACCATTCGGTGACCAGATCCGAGTCCGCGCCAGCGGCGGGCAAGCGGCACAGGCTTTGTCAGCAGACATCACTCCGGCGGCGTCCGCCGATCTGGGCTTGGTGCCGGGCATGGAAGTCAGGTTTGTGGTCAAGTCCGCGCTGGTGTCGGTCTACCCGGCCTGATCACCTGGCCTGAAGACCCGGCCTGAAGTGCCCAAGGGACTACTCCCGGTACATCCGATCCGCATACGAAGGCCCGTAATAGGATTCCAGATCCTCCAGCGGCGTCTCGGGTTGCGTATAGGCCTGGGCCAGCACGGCTATGCTCGGCAAGCCCTCAGGTCCCCAGGTTTCCGGTTGCCACAGCCCGCTCCGCATGAAGGCCTTACCGCAGTGGGTGAACACTTCCTCCACAGCGATCACAACAGCGGCACGGGGCCGGTGCCCCTTGACCACCATGAGATCGAAGAAGTCGGCGTCCCGGACAATCGTTGCTGTTCCGTTGATCCGCAAGGTGTCCGTGCGGCCCGGGACGACGGACAGGATACCGACGTTCGGATTTTCCAGGATGTTGTGGAAGCCGAAGGCAAGCTTGTTGCCCGGGCGCTCCGGGATGGCGATGGTGTGGTCATCCAGGACCTGGATAAAGCCGGCGGGATCACCCTTGGGTGACGTGTCCACGCGACCTTGTGAGTCTGTGGTCGAGAGCACGCAGAAAGGGCTGGCTGCCAGCCATTGGCGGTCGAAATCGCTAAGGGATGTGCGCACCTTTAGACGCACGCGGTCCAAGGGCAAGCCGATTAGTTGTTCGAGTTCATCCGCACTTGAAATGGTGTCCATGGCCCCAGCCTACGGGTGCTTTTTGGTCGGCGGGCCGCTTGCACCCATTCCCGCCATCCGCGCCAGTTCTCACGGGTGCGAACGGCGGAAACGGGCGCGAAGTTACATGCCCGGCATATCCAATGCCTCGTAAACCTGAATGGATGCACCCGGCATCATCAGGTGCGGATGCCCTTCGAGGAGTGCGAGTGCGCCGTCCATCGTGTGTGCCTGCAGGATCGTGTAACCGGCGACGCCAGTGGCGGTGTCGGAAACGCCTGACGTGCCAATCTCCTTGCCCGCGCCAAGCGGGGTGCCAAGGTCAACAATGCCGTCGCCCGCTTTTGCGGCCCAGTCCATCCAAACTTTCATCCCTTCTGCTTCCGACTCCGGAGAGGAGTCCTGCATCGCAGATTCCGCGGACTGCGGAGCAGTGTAGAGCACAACGTATTTAGTCATGTCTGGGTCCTTTTCAGAGTTCTCGCGAGCATGCCGGAAAGAGGTCCCGCCCGGTCACAGCCCGATCGTAGACCTCCTTTATTCACATAGCCACGGTTTTGTATGGACAGTAGTTTCGCCGTGGGCAAACATGGAAATCAATGGACCCCACAGCAAAGTTGAGCGTAGTAGACTCAACTTTGTAATCATTGGTATCACCGTAGAAAGGGAGCACTCTTTGGACGTCAAATTCAACACCAAAAGCCAGGAGGCCCTTTCTGCGGCCGCCATGAATGCGTCAACTGCAGGCAATCCACAGCTTGAGCCAGCCCACCTTTTGAAGGCCCTCATGGACCAGCGCGAGGGCGTTGCTGTTGCACTTTTGCGTGCCACAGGCGCGGATCCTGACGCCGTGAGCGTGCAAGCCAGCTCGGCCATCAAGTCCCTGCCGTCGTCCTCAGGCAGTTCTGTTCAACAGGCGCAGTTGTCGCGCCAGTCCATGCAGGCCATTCAAGCTGCTCAAAACGAAGCCGACAAGCTGGGGGATTCCTTTGTTTCCACGGAGCATTTGCTGCTGGGGCTCTCGGCTGGAAGTGACGCCGTGGGGAAATTAATGCGCGACGCCGGCGCCTCCCACGAGGCACTTCTCGCCGCCCTGCCCGGTGTCCGGGGCGATAGGAACGTCAACTCTCCGGATCCTGAAAACACCTTCCAGGCTTTGGAAAAGTTCGGCACCGATCTCACTGCCGTGGCCCGCTCGGGCAAGCTGGATCCAGTTATCGGACGCGACAGCGAGATCCGACGCGTCGTCCAGGTCCTGAGCCGCCGCACCAAGAACAACCCCGTGCTCATTGGTGAGCCGGGCGTCGGCAAAACCGCCGTCGTCGAAGGCCTCGCCCAGCGCATGGTGGCCGGCGACGTCCCTGAGAGCCTGCGCGGCAAAACGCTCATCGCCTTGGACCTTGCCTCGATGGTGGCCGGAGCCAAGTACCGCGGCGAGTTCGAGGAACGCTTGAAGGCCGTCCTGGAGGAGATCAAAAACTCCAACGGGCAGATCGTGACGTTCATCGATGAAATTCACACGGTGGTGGGTGCCGGTGCCACGGGTGAGAGCGCCATGGATGCAGGAAACATGCTCAAGCCCATGCTCGCCCGCGGTGAGCTGCGCCTGATTGGTGCCACCACCTTGGACGAGTACCGCGAGAACATTGAAAAGGACCCTGCCCTGGAACGCCGATTCCAGCAGGTGTACGTCGGGGAGCCCAGCGTCGAGGACACCATCGGTATCCTGCGTGGACTGAAGGAACGTTACGAGGCACACCACAAGGTAGCCATTGCCGACTCCGCCTTGGTCGCGGCCGCAACGCTGTCCAACCGGTATATCTCGGGCCGCCAGCTTCCGGACAAGGCAATCGACCTCGTGGACGAGGCCGCATCCCGTCTCCGCATGGAAATCGATTCGGCGCCGGAAGAAATCGACCAGCTCCGCCGCGCCGTGGACCGTCTGACCATGGAGGAATTGGCACTCCAAGGTGAGACCGATCCTGCATCGGTGGAACGCCTTGCTGCCCTCCGTGCCGACAAAGCCGATAAGAACGAAGAACTCAGTGCCTTGAACGCGCGCTGGGAGGCCGAAAAAGCCGGACTCAACCGCGTTGGCGATCTCAAAGCCAAGATCGACGAACTGCGCTCTGCCGCGGACAAGTCCCAACGCGAGGGTGACCTCGAGTCGGCGTCGCGGATTCTCTACGGTGAGCTGCCCGCACTTGAGCGCGAGCTGAGCGCCGCTGCCGAGGAGGAGTCCGCCCGGAGTGATTCAAAACCGGAACTGATGGTGGCCGAGGACGTAACTGCGGATGACATCGCGGAAGTCATTTCGGCGTGGACCGGGATCCCCGCGGGCCGCATGCTCCAAGGCGAGTCGCAGAAACTGCTGCATATGGAAGAGGAGCTCGGCAAGCGCCTCATCGGGCAGACCAAAGCCGTCCAGGCCGTGTCCGACGCCGTGCGCCGTGCCCGTGCCGGCATCAGCGACCCCAACCGTCCCACGGGCTCGTTCCTGTTCCTGGGCCCAACGGGCGTTGGTAAGACTGAGCTGGCCAAAGCCTTGGCAGACTTCCTCTTTGACGACGAACGCGCCATGATCCGGATCGATATGTCCGAGTACAGCGAGAAACACTCGGTGGCCCGCTTGGTGGGCGCCCCTCCGGGATATGTCGGTTACGAAGAAGGAGGCCAGCTAACAGAAGCTGTACGCCGCAGGCCCTACTCCGTAGTACTGCTGGACGAGGTGGAGAAGGCCCACCCTGAGGTCTTTGACATCCTCCTGCAGGTTCTCGACGACGGTCGTCTCACCGACGGCCAGGGCCGCACTGTGGACTTCCGCAACACCATCCTGGTGCTGACCTCCAATTCCGGAAGCCAGTTCCTGGTGGACCAGTCGCTGGATGCCAGGGCAAAGCGGGACGCCGTCATGGCTGTGGTCCAGGCGTCGTTCAAGCCCGAGTTCCTGAACCGTTTGGATGAGATCGTCCTCTTCGATCCGCTGACTGTGGAGGAACTTGCCCGAATCGTGGAACTGCACGTCGCCGAGCTGAGCAATCGGCTCCGAGACCGCCGCCTGAGCCTCGAGGTCACCGACGGGGCACGCGCGTGGTTGGCCATGTCCGGTTTTGATCCGGCCTACGGCGCACGGCCACTTCGCCGGCTCGTCCAACGTGAGATCGGCGACCGTCTGGCCAAGGAGATCCTGGCCGGTGAGATCGTGGACGGCGACACCGTACTGGTGGACACTTCAGCTGATGTTGAAGAGCTCACCATTGAAGGGCTGGAAGCAATGTCAGGTCCCGGAGGCGACGTACCCGCGGGATCAGGACTCACAGTTCGTCGGAAGTAACATCAGCCTACTTCGCCAGGAGATCTTCCGTGATGGTGTTGCCTGAATCCACCACGATGAAGCAATCAACGCGGCGGTCGCCCCCGTCCCAACTGCTGGTGCTCGGGTAAACGTTCTGCTGAAGCAGCACATAATTGTCGGCGGCCGCGTTGAGCTTCACGGTCTTGCAAACCTCGCGCCCTTTCTCCCTCAGAGCATTGGTTCCCGGGAAGGAATCGTCGGCCGGGTAGCTGAAAACGGCACCAAGCTGAGCCGAATGTTCGGTGTCGCACGCAACGGCCCGGGCCTTCGAAGCATTGGCATCAAAGTCGGCAAAACAGTCGCCTACTTGGAAATCTGTAGCGTCTGCATCACGGGGGAGCGGACCGGCTGTCGGAGCTGCGCTGGGCGTGGATACGGCTGCTTCGGGGCGCGTGCCCAGCAGGTTGAGCAAAACCCAGATCACAACGCCAATGAGTATGAGCACGCCAACGACGATTCCGCCGATAACCCATCGCTGCCGCTTGACCGGATCCCCGTGAGGCTCCGGCTGCCCTTGGATAGCCGGGTCGTCTTGCGGCTGGGGTCGCCATTCCTGACCTGTGTAGCTTTCCTGACCCGTGTAAGCCTGCTGGCCAAGGTAGGGCTGCTGTCCGGCTTGCGGCCGCCCGGATGGAGGCTGCCAGGGAGCCGTCTGCGGTTGCTGCCCGGCTGGAGGCTGCCCAGCAGTGGCTTGCTGGCTTGCGCCGACCGGGTCCTGGGGATTTCCCGCGGGATCTGCGTCTCTCGCTGGCCCGGCACCTCCGGCTGGCGTCGCACCTCCGGCAGGCGCAGCGTCAGTCGGTGGCAATGCGGGATCGGGCTGGTCACCCGGTTCGGGAACAAAGTCAGGGTCGAGGTCCGGCGCGGGATCCGGTTGCAGGCCTGATGGCGGTGCCGAAGGGGATGCCGGCGGTTGCTGGCCCGGCGATGGCGGCGTCGGGGGCGCAGGGGGCACTCCATCCTTGCCTTGCTCGCGTGGTGAACCATCACGGGGTGAAGTGTTTTCCTGGCTCATATTCCGGGGTGTGCCTTCCTGCTGTGGAGCCGCATTGAGGCAGACTCTACCCAATTTTCGCTTCACTTGGAGGTGCAATGGTGTGGTTTCGACCGTTGTCTGCCCGGACGCGGGGCCGTGGTGGCACGCAGGCACCCCCGAAAGCATGTAATCTAGACATACGACAAATTGACCAAACATTCCGGGGCCTCACCGATAGCCAAGGTGACCACCTCCGGTCCAAGTACAAAAGGGGGTCACGCCATGGGGCGCGGCCGTCAAAAGGCAAAAGCTACCAAGCAGGCTCGGGATATTAAGTACTATTCCCCGAACACTGACTATTCGGCACTTGAGCGGGAGCTCACGGGTCCGTCCAGTCGTGTCAAGAGCCACTTCCCCGACGATCCCCCGGAGCCGGACTATTCGGCCTACGAGGACAAGTACGCGGAAGATGACGACGACGAGGTAGACACCCGTCGGATCGGATAGCTGTCGCAACCAACAGGTGCTTATGGCACTGAGTTGCGGACCGCCGTCGTACATCAAGGTCATCGCGCATTTTCGGATGCCGTATATCTTTTGAAAAGGGCCTTCAGGCCACGCCATTCATTGGCGTACCCTGAGGGCCCTTTTTTGCGTAGGCTGGAGTTCGAGCGCATCGAAAGGAATTCCATGCCGGAGGTCCAGGGTTATCAGCAGGGAACACCGTGTTGGGTGGACCTGTCCTCCACCGACATTGACGTTTCCAGGAAGTTTTACAGCGAACTCTTCGGATGGGAGCTGGACGCCATGGATGCAGGAAATGGCATGACCTATTACATGGCCAAACTCAAAGGCTGCTACGTCGCCGGGATGATGCAGCAACTGCCTGATGCCCTGGAGGGAATGCCGTCATATTGGGCAAACTACCTTGCTGTTGACTCCGCTGACGAGGCGGCCCAGCGCGTGCAAGCAGCCGGCGGAACCCTCCTTTTCCCTCCTGATTCGGTTCCTAACGGCAGCGGACGTATGTTCTTCGCCACAGACCCCACCGGTGCCCAGATCGGCTTCTGGGAGGCGGGAAGCCATCCCGGCTCGGGCTTGGTCAACGAGCCGGGAACCATGATCTGGAATGAACTGCAGACGGACGACGTCCACAAGGCCGTGGCGTTTTACGAGGCAGTGACAGGTTGCACCAGCGAGACCACACCGGCCGGTGACCTGCAGGAGTACACGAGCCTGCTGGTGGATGGAAAACGAATCGCGGGTGCCCTCAAGTTGCCGATAGCGGGCCTGTCGCCGTTCTGGATGACGTACTTCAATGTGGTGGACATAGATGCCACGGTGCAGCAGGCCGTCGAGTTGGGCAGCCATGTCATAGCCCCGGCTTTCGATGTGCCGGGAGTCGGAAGAATGGCAGTTCTCATGGACCCGGCAGGCGCAGCGTTCAGCATCATGACAGGCTTGGCAGCATGACATCACGCAAGCACTACGCCAGCGGTGAGCCGTGCTGGGCGGATCTACAGACCCGGGACGTCGCGGCAGCCAAGTCTTTCTACGAGCAGATCTTCGGCTGGACCTACAAGGACCTGCCCACGCCGGACGGCCGCAGCTACGCGCAGGCATTCGTCAAGGATCAGCTGGTGGCTGTGATCGCCCCGCAGAATCCCATGCAGGAAGCCGCAGGAATGCGTGGCCAGTGGAACGTCTACATTTCGGCCACTGACACCGAGGAAATCGCGGAGGATGCGGTCCATGCCGGAGGGAAACTCCAGTTTGGCCCGGAGGCCGTGGCAGACACGGGGGTCCTGGCGTTCATTGAGCCTCCTGGCGGTGGAACCACTGGCATCTGGCAGGCCGGAACCCATGTGGGCAGTCACTTGTTCAACGAGCCCGGGGCGTTGGCCTGGGCGGAACTGCTGACGCCCGAGCCGCAGGCCGCCGTCGCGTTTTTCCAGCAGCTTTTCGGGCATGAAGTCACCGAATATCCCCAGGACGACGGCGGCAGTTACAGCACGCTGATGGTCAAGGGCGACGAAGTGGCCGGCATCGTTCCTGCCGATGAGGGCGACGAAGCTGGTTGGCAGATCTACTTCGGGGTAGCGGATCTGCGCAAAGCAGTAGAGGCAGCAGCCGCAGCGGGAGGAGAGCTCTTGGTGGAGCCGGAGGACAGACCCGAAGCAGGTTCCCTCGCCACCATCCAGGATCCACAAGGCGGCGTCCTGAGCCTCATCCAGGTGTAGGAACCAAAGCAAAAACAAAAGAGAGCGGCCGGGCAGTTCAAAACTGCCCGGCCGCTGTCTCTATAAGGCGAGAACCCGCTTAGGCGGTAACCCGCTTAGGCGTAGGCGTTCACCAAACGGACAGCGCCGCCGTCGACGCCCTTGGCACCCTGGACGTAGTCCGGGCCGGTCTTGTCGATCGAGTCGCTATCAGCCGAAACGGTACCCATCACCCAGGACGGCAGGCCGCGGTCGTTGAGGCGGGCCACTGCAGCGTCTGCTGCTTCGGCGGAAACAATGGCAACCATGCCCACGCCGAGGTTCAGTGTGCGCTCCAGGTCGGCCAGCGGGACGTTGCCCAGCTCGGAAACCAGCTTGAAGATGGCGGGCAGTTCCCAGGTGTTGCGGTCCACCGTGGCCACGAGGCCCTGCGGGAGGACACGGGCCAGGTTGGCAGCCAGGCCGCCGCCGGTGACGTGGCTGAAGCCGTGAACTGCTGCGCCGCCCGTGACGGGGAAGGTGCGGGCGAGGTCGAGGCAGTCAGCTGCGTAGACGCGGGTGGGCTCCAGGAGTTCCTCACCCAGCGTGCGGCCGAGTTCGGATACCTGGCGGTCCAGTGCCCAGCCGGCGTGGTTGATGACGCGGCGAACCAGGGAGTAGCCGTTGGAGTGCAGGCCGGAGGATGCCATGCCGATCACGACGTCGCCAGCGCGGACGCGGTCAGGGCCGAGCAGGGCGTCGGCCTCTACGATGCCTGTTGCGGCACCCGCGACGTCGTACTCGTGCTCACCCAGGAGACCCGGGTGCTCAGCGGTTTCGCCACCCACCAGGGCAGTGCCGGCAACGGAGCAAGCAGCTGCGATACCGCGAACGATGTCAGCAATGCGCTCCGGGACAACCTTGCCGCACGCGATGTAGTCAGTCATGTAGAGGGGCTCAGCGCCCACCACAACGATGTCGTCCACCACCATGCCCACCAGGTCGAAACCGATGGTGTCGTGGATGTCCATGGCCTGGGCGATAGCCACCTTGGTGCCCACACCGTCAGTGGACGTTGCCAGCAGGGGCTTCTTGTAGGTCAGCAGCCGGGAGACGTCGTACAGGCCAGCAAAACCGCCGACGCCGCCGATCACCGAGGAGTTGTGCGTCGCCTTGATGGCGCCCTTCATGAGTTCGACTGCGCGGTCTCCCGCTTCGACGTCGACACCCGCGGAGGCGTAGGTGATACCGGAGTTATTCTCAGCGGCGGGTGTTGCGGAGCTCATACAGACTCTTTCTTGTCGGCGTCGGTCAAACGATCAGCGTCGGTAAGCAGGTTTTCGAATTCGGCGTCAGGTCCGGGATCGCAACCCGTGGCACCCGGCTTCTCGGCAGGGTCCTCCGAATCATCCACGGAGTCGGCCTCGGAGGCAGCAGGCAGGCCGCCAAGGTCCGTGCGCTCCAGCAGGTTCTTGCCCAACTTGTCCGCGTGCGGCAGCTCGATGGGGTACTTGCCGGTGAAGCAAGCTGTGCAGAGGCGTTCGCGCGGCTGCTGGGTAGCGCCGATCATGCCGTCTTCGGAGATGTAGGCCAGCGAGTCGGCACCGATCGCCTGGGAGATCTCCTCGATGGTGGCGCCGTTGGCGATGAGTTCCGCGCGGGACGCGAAGTCGATGCCGTAGAAGCAGGGCCACTGAACCGGGGGAGAGGAAATCTTGACGTGCACTGCGGCGGCACCGGCTTCGCGGAGCATCCGAACGATGGCCCGCTGGGTGTTGCCGCGGACGATCGAATCATCCACCACAACGATGCGCTTGCCGCGGATCACGGATTCCAAAGCGTTGAGCTTGAGCCGGATACCGAGCTGGCGCAGGGTCTGCGACGGCTGGATGAACGTACGGCCCACGTACGCGTTCTTGACGAAGCCGTGGGCAAACGGGATGCCCGACTGCTCAGCGTAGCCAACAGCGGCGGGTGTGCCGGACTCGGGAACCGGGATCACGAGGTCTGCCTCATGCGTGTTTTCGCGGGCCAACTGGCGACCCATCTCAACACGGGCCTCGTATACGGAGCGTCCGGCGATAGCGGCGTCCGGGCGGGCCAGGTAGACGTATTCGAAGACGCAGCCGGCGGGGGTTGCCTCGGCGAAGCGCTGCGAACGAACGCCGTCCTCGTCGATGGCGATGAACTCGCCGGGCTCGATCTCGCGGATAAAGCTCGCGCCAACGGTGGCCAGGCCGGCTTGCTCGGAGGCGACAACCCAGCCGCGCTCCAAACGGCCGAGGCACAGCGGACGGATGCCGTAAGTATCGCGGGCTGCGTAAAGGGTTCCTTCATCCATGAAGACGAAGCAGAAGCCACCCTTGATCTTGGGCAGCAGCTCCAGGGCGGTCTGCTCCAGGGTCTTGCCCTCTTCGCCCTCAAGGAGAGCGGTCACCAGTGCGGTGTCCGAGGTGTTGCCCTGCTTCATTTCACCGGTCAGCTGGCCATCGTTGCGCTCGAGGATCATCTCCCGGAGCTCAGCGGTGTTGGTCAGGTTGCCGTTGTGGGCCAGGGCAACCGTGCCGGTTGCAGTTGCGCCCAGTGTTGGCTGCGCGTTGGCCCAGTGGCTTGCACCGGTGGTGGAGTACCGGCAGTGGCCAACGGCCAGGTGCCCGGTAAGGGTGTTCAGGGTTGTCTCATCGAAGACCTGGGACACAAGGCCCATGTCCTTATAGACATTGATGCGCTTGCCGTCACTGGTAGCAATACCAGCCGATTCTTGTCCGCGGTGCTGCAGCGCATACAGCCCGTAATAGGTGAGTTTTGCTACTTCTTCACCGGGAGCCCAAACCCCAAAGACGCCACAAGCGTCCTGAGGGCCTTTTTCGCCGGGGAGAAGATCATGAGAAAGTTTTCCGTCGCCACGTGCCACTGGTCGATTGTCTCATGATGTCGGCGTGGTACGTTCCCCCGCAGCCTATGTGACCCTTGGAATGGGCCCGGAACAGGCATGATCCAGGAAAAATGCGGTGTGTCTCACATTCGGCGCCCCTGTGAAGAGGCGGGCCGGGCGCCTGACTTAGCGGACGTCGTCGTTCTCTGGTCCTTCATCCGGAACCGAATCCGGAACGGGCTCCACCACGGCGCGCTGGGTGCGCTTGACGCTGATGCGGTCCAGGACCAGGGCCAGGATGGAGAAGAGGATGACGCCGCCGCCAGCGCAGACAATCAGGAAGAACCCGAACACTGTGCCGGCATCAAAAGCCGGGTCGGCTTGGCGGCCGTAAGCGATGATTGCGGCCACGATCGCACCAACTACGGCTCCCAAAATCATGAAGGGTACAAACTTGGGTGCCCGGCGAACCGTGATCTCGCGACGGGCGGAGTTGGGGGTGGTGTCCTCTGAAGCCATGCGTTAAAGCCTACCGTTCCTCGCCGACGTGGCAGTTAATGCCAATGTGGCGCTCCAACACTGTCATTAACCGCCAGCTGGGCGATGCGTTAGCTGCCGCGGTACGTCGAGAAGGCGAACGGGCTCAGCAGGAGCGGCACGTGGTAGTGCTCGCCGGCGTCGGAAACTGTGAAGTTCAGGTCCACTTCCGGAAAGAACGTCTCGGTGCCGAGGCCCTCGTAGTAGGCGCCGGTGGCGAAGTTCAGGCGGTAAGCGCCGCCGGGAATCCGTTCCGGGCCGAGGGTCTTGATGCGGCCGTCGGCGTCGGTCTCGCCCTTGGCCACCAGGGTCCAGTCGTCACCTTCGCGAACATAAAGTACGACGGCGACACCCGCCGCCGGGCGGCCGGAACCGGTGTCCAGGATGTGGGTTGTGATTTGTGAAACGCTCATGCGTTGACTCCTTCGCTGACCAGCCCGGAGAGACGCAACAGTGCGATCTCCCGTAGCTGGCCGGCCACGATCGTGTCTTCTTCTTCGGGTGTGTGGGTGAGGCGTTCCTGGAGGGCGCTGAGCATTTCCTGTGCGCTGCGACCCGCGGCGCGGATCAGGAATACCCTGCCGAATTTCTCCTCGTAGGCCCGGTTTCCTTCAGCCAGGGCAGTGGTGACCGCGCTGTCGCCGGGATCCACTCCTGCCTGTTCCGAACGCGACATGGCTGCCTCGGTGGTCTGGGCCTTGGGGCGTTCGCCGATCCGGGGGTGGTGTGCCATGGCGGATTCCACCTCGTCCGGGGTGAACGGCTGGGCGGCTTGCCGGGCTTGCCCCAGCAGTTCATCGACGCCGGCATAGGGGCGCGCGTCGACGATGGCTTCCACCCAGCGGCTGATGTCCAGGCAGGGGGTGAGGGTCCTGATGGCCTCGTCCCGGTCAACACTGTTGAATATTGCAAGCTCCATGCTTGTGTCATCCTCATGCAAAATGCTGGCATCCATGGTGTGGGCTATGCGGAACTCCTGCTGTTGCAGGAGGAAGCCCGTGCTTCAAGCTTCCGCATCATGGAACTGTTATTTCAGCATACGTAATTAGTGAAGCTGAGTGAAGGGGCTGGTGTCAAGAGACTATCGCGGTGTGACGGCGTGTTCTCACGGTGAGGTACAAGCGGTGGGCGGTGATTACCAGCGCCAGCCAGGCGATGCCGATAGCCCAGGCCGCCAGAACGTCCGTCAGCCAATGATGGCCCAGATAGACGCGGCTTAAACCCATGGTGAAAGCGAATATTGCCGCGAGGAGCACTGTGATGGCCCTGGTTTTGGTGGTCTTGAGCCTGAGGATGATCAGGTACGCCACGATTCCTGCGATCACGATCGAGTTGAGCGCGTGCCCGCTGGGGAATGCTGCCGAGAGCTCGTAGGGCGGAATGGCGTCTATAAGGTCCGGGCGGGCGCGGCCGAAGAGCGGCTTGCCCAGGATGGTGATGACCAGCGATCCCAGTCCGGCGGCAAGCATCAGGATGACGGGTGTCCATGATCGCCGTTTGGTGGCCAGGGAAATCATGATGCCCACGGCGATGATGGGCATACCCACGGTGCCGCCGATGTTTGTGTAGGCCGTGGCGGCCACGTCCAGAGCGGGGGAGCGCATGGTTTTAGCTGCTGCCAGAACGGGATTGTCCAGTCCGGCTACGCCATCGGCTTCGGTGACGGACTCGTAGACCTCACCAAACACCAGCGCCAGGGACAGGGTAACGGCAAGACCCGCAACAAGGGTGATGATCAGCGCCGCGTACGGGCCGAGTAGGGAGGTGACCTTTTCGGCACTTCCGGCCAGCATTCGCCCTGCGGGAGATTTCCAGCTCGTCAGGTCCTGGCCGGCAACAAACCGGTCCTGGCTTACCTCGCCGCTGACGCCTTGCTCCGGCGCCTCTTTTCCTTCAGTCGTCACTCTCGTCCCCTATCCGCGGCGGCCTCGGTATTGGTGAGTAACCTTAGCAGTTTGGCCTAGGAGGGTTCCCGGGTGGCGAGCTCCGGCGGCAGCGACGCGCCAACTTTGACCAGCACTGCCTGTTCCGGCGTGAGTTCCGCGCCGCTGTCCAGGAGTGGGCGGAGTTGCGGGACCGGCTCACCCGTGGCGGGGTCCACAAGGGTGGAATGGGCTTCGCCGGCGGCGAAGGCGTTGCGTTCGCCCCATTGCCGCAGGCTGAGGAGCAATGTGAAGAGATCGCGGCCCGCATCCGTTAGCTCGTACTCACTTCGAGTGCCGCGGTCATTGGGGGTTCTGGTCAGGACGCCCCTGTCCACCAGGAGGCGGAGGCGGTCGGAGAGGATGTTCTTCGCCACCCCCAGCGACCTCTCAAATTCGGAGAAGCGGCGCTTTCCGTCAAGTGCATCCCGAATGATCAGCAGGGTCCACTTGTCGCCCACGAGGTCAGCCGTTCTTGGAGCGCATCGGTGCCGACCTGGGTATTTCCGTGGGGACCATCGGATGGGTGGTGGCGTCATCCCAAGCCGGATATCTCCTGGGCTTGATCCTTCTGGTGCCCTTGGGAGACATGCTGGACCGCCGCATACTCATCACGGCTCAGGTGGCGGCCAGCGCCGTGGGTGCGTGTGCCGTGGCCCTGGCCTCATCCCACATAGCCTTGCTGCTTGCTTTCGCGGTCCTGGGGCTTGCATCCTCCGTGGTGCAGACCATCGTCGCGTACACCGCTGCCTCCAGTACCCCGGACCAAAGGGGCGGAAACATCGGTACTGTCACTGCCGGCGTCGTGAGTGGCCTCATTCTTGCCCGCACAGTGGCGGGCGGTGTGACGGACCTTTGGGGTTGGAGGTGGGTCTACGTTTTCGCCGCGGCAGCCGCTGTGGTCCTGTCGCTGTTAGTGCTCCGCGCTACTCCCCGTGAGCAAGGTTCAAGGGCCGACGTGCGCTATTGGCGGGCCGTTTCATCGGTGCTTGTCCTGACGCGGCGCAATCCCGTGTTCCGTACCCGTGCAATTATCACCATGCTTCTTTTTGCCTCTTTTGGAGTGCTGTGGAGCGGAATGTCCTTGTTGCTCAGCGGTCCGGCATCGAACCTTCCGCCGGGCGTGATTGGGCTCTTTGGGCTGGCTGGCCTTGTGGGGATATTGACCGCGTCCAAAGCCGGTGCTGCGGCGGATCGTGGCTGGGGACAACGGGTCACGGTGGCGAGCCTGGCAGCACTCCTGGGTTCGTGGCTCGCGTTGTCTTTGGAGAGCTGGTCGCTGCTCTGGTTCGTAGCCGGCATCATCGTGCTCGACGCAGCTGTGCAAGCCGTCCACGTCAGCAGCCAAACCATGATCGTGGCGGGCGCCGAAGAGGCTGCCAGCAGCATAGTCGGCAGCTACATGGTGTTCTACTCGGTGGGCAGTGCCATAGGGGCCGCCGCCGTGGCTCCGGTGTTCGACGTTTGGGGCTGGAACGGTGCCAGCGTTCTTGGGGCAGTATTCGCGCTGGGCGCACTCGCCGTTTGGGGCGGGGACCGTTTCCGGCGGAGGGGCGCCGGGGCGCGTTTGGTTAGCTCCGTTCAGCCCGCTGGGGCAGAATGACCTCAACCAGCTGAAGGAGTTCGCACATGCCGCATATTCTGACGTCCCGGTTCCTGTTCGGTCCCGGCCCGAGCAATTGCTACCCCGAGGCCATGGCTGCCCTGGCCTATCCAGTGCTCGGTCACCTTGACCCTGTGTTCATCGAGCGGCTCGACCACACGTGCGAAGGCCTCCGGACACTCTGGGGTACGTCCAACGCGCGGACGCTTCCGTTGAGTGCCACAGGCTCGGGCGGGATGGAAGCCGCTTTCGTGAATACAGTGTCCGACGGCGACGTAGCAGTGATCGCGGTTAACGGCCTTTTCGGGGCGCGCATGTGTGAGGTCGCCCGGCGGTGCGGGGCCACGGTGGTCCGCGTGGATCACGAATGGGGGCAGCCCGTAGATGCCGAGCGTGTGCTCTCGGCGCACCCTAACCCGAAAGTCATCGCGGCAGTCCATGCCGAGACATCGGTGGGCGTGCTCTCCGACATCGCCGCCCTCGGTGCCGGCAAGGGCGACGCGCTATTGATCACCGACGCCGTCACATCCATCGGCGGACTTGAGCTCCGCGCAGACGACTGGGGGATCGACGTCGGATACGCCGGAACGCAGAAATGCTTGGGCGTGCCGCCGGGACTTTCGCCCTTTACGGTGTCCGACCACGCCTTCGAGCGACGCGTCAAGGATCCGCGCTCCTGGTACCTCGATATCGGGTTGCTCGGCGGGTACGTCGGCGCGGCCAGTGGCGCCCGGACGTATCACCACACAGCGCCCGTCACCATGATCGCCGGCCTCGAAGCCGCCCTGGACCGGATCCTTGCCGAGGGGCTGGACGTTGTGCAGGCCCGGCATCGCGCTGCCGGGGCCGCTTTGCAGAACGGGCTGCAGGAGATGGGGTTGGAACTCTTCGCCGCCGAAGGCGCCAGGTTGCCGAGCCTCACCACGGTCAAAGTGCCCGACGGCGTCAACTCGGCTGCCGTCCGTTCTTACCTTTTGGAGAACTTCAGTATGGAAATTGGTTCGGGAGTGGGGGAGTTCGCGGACACGGTGTGGCGGATCGGAATGATGGGCCCGAACGCGAACCCCGCTTCCGTGACCTTGGTGCTGGGCGCGCTGAAAGAGGCCATGGCCAAAGCCTGACGCCCGCTCACATCCCGCGTGCTTGGCTCAACTCGCGGGGATGTCCCGCTGTTCTTCTGGCTCTGCGGGGAGGACATGCATCTGCCGTCTTCGCTTCCAAGGCTGCAGCAAGTTCTGCACGCAAGCACGTGGGAGGTGAGAGAGCGATCAGGTCAAGCACGTGGGAGGTGAGAGAGCGATCAGGTGTCGCGGGTCAGGATCCACGTGTTGGTGCCGTCTTGGCGCTCAAACGTCACAGTGGTCACCAGTGCCTCGATGAGGGCCAACCCGCGCCCGGACTCGGCATCCTCGTCCGGCATGTTCGCCTGCATGTCGTTGGCGAACGGTTCCCGGGCGTTGAACGCACTGACCCGGGCCACCAGCCGGGTGGGGCGGACGCTGATATCGACGTCGATCTCCACGGGCTTCTCTGCCACGGGAAGTGCGTGCTGCACGATGTTCGCCGCTGCCTCGATCACGGCTGTAGCGAAGGTCATCCGGTCCATGTCCGGCACGAAGGAAGCATCGTCCCACAGAGCGTCCAGCTCATTGTGGATGGCTTCGATAGCTTCGTCGTTGGACGGCCCATGGAAGCCCCGGCGGGCGATGACCTCAGTCATCGCCGAACGCAGCTTCGGCCGTGGGGTACGCCGTGAGCACCCGGTCCATGTTGGTCAGTTCCAAGACCATCTTCACCTGCGGCTGGACTCCTGCGATCCGGAGGTCACCGCCTGCCTGACGTGCAGCTTTGAGGCAGCCGATGAGTGCACCGAGCCCGGAGGAATCCATGAAGTCAGTCTCTGCCAGGTTCACCACAACCCGGCTGGAGCCAGCGGCCACCACCTCATTCACTACCTCGCGCAGCTTGGGCGCGGCCACCATGTTCAGCCGGCCCACGCTCTTCACCTCCGCGTAGGAGTCGTTGACCTCATAGCTAAACTGCATCTGCATTCCTCTCCTCGGGGCTCTGAGGCCCAACAACTTCAGGCTCAAAACCCTTGTACAAAACTGCCTTGACCAGGACGCTCAGGACCACCAGGTCAAACGCAACCCATGCCACGTTCACCAGTGTCCCCAAGGGCTCGGACATTCCTGCCAGAAGCCGGATGAGACCAACAACCAACGCCACGGCCAGCAGCACCGCCACAATGATCTGGGGACGGATCAGGCTCCAACTGGGCCCACCGCTCTGCCGCGCCTTGGGGGTGACCGCGAACCCGAGGGGACGGCCAAACCAAACGTTCCGCGCCGCCGTCGTGCACGCCTTGATCCAGGTGGGGAACAGCGCGAGGCTGTACTGCTGTCCGCGCCAAGTGGGAATGCCGTGTCCGGCTACCAGGAACAGCAGTTGGTTCACCACCATGAACGGGATGAAGCGGATGAAGAAGTCGAAACTGATGCTGTTGACCGGGAGGATGCCGAGCGTCAGGTAGATGATGGGCGCCGCGAAATAGACCACGGCCGCGAAGCCGCTCAGGTAGGTCCACATGGTGGAGAAGTACATGAGCCGTTGGCCCCATGTGAGGCTTCGTTGGACCAGCGGGTTCTCGCGGAGGAGGACCTGCATGGTGCCTTGGGCCCAGCGGAGGCGCTGCGTCAGCATGGTTTTGACGTCTTCAGGGGCCAGCCCGTTGGCGAGGATTTCGTGGTGGTAGACGCTCTTCCATCCGAGGCCGTGCAGGCGCATGGCGGTGGCCATGTCTTCCGTGACGGAGATGGTGGCCAGCGGCATGATCGGCTGGGCTTCGTCAGTGCGCTCCACGGAAATGGCGTCCAGGACTGCGTGGACCGATTCGAGCGCACCCAAGGGGGACCAGTCGCGCCCGGACATACGGTCGACGGCGTCAGTCGCCACAGTGGTCACGCCCGACTCGCCGACGTGGGCGAGTTCCATGGCGGCGATTTCTTCTAGGTCCGATTGGAGTGCTGAGAAGTCGGCGGCCACGAGGGTGCGTACGGCGTCGTCCACTTGGCGGCGTACCCGGTACGTGATTTCGCTGAGGGACGCCCCGGCTTCGAGCTCCTGCTGCGCGGATTCCGTGGCAGCTTCCACCTCGTTGAGCATCTGCTCCACCAGCGGGTTCCCGGCCTCGGGTGATCGCCGCGCTTTCCTGATGGCGGTCCGGGAGGCAGCAAGGGCGCGCCGGACACTCTTCTCGGTGGCTTTGACGTAGCCCACCAGGCCCAGCTGCATGAGGGCTTCCCTGCGGAGGATCGCGTTGGATCCGCAGAAAAACGCAGCATTCCAGCCGTCCTTGCCCTGTTGGATGGGCCCGTAGAACAGCGGAGCCTGGCTGCCCAGGGGGTCGTCGGCGGGGACGTTGATGAAGTACTGCGGGGTCTGGACCAGCGCCACCTTTTCGTCGTTGAAGTAGCCAAGCGTCTTGTCCAGGATGTCCGGCTCGGGGATCTGGTCGGCGTCCAGAATCAACAGGTACTCGCCCGAGGTGACCATGAGCGCGTTGTTCAGGTTGCCTGCCTTGGCGTGCCGAGGCATGTCCGGTGTCCAGTCCGCGCCGCGCGTCACGTAGCCGATCCCGTTCGACTCGGCGAGTTCGCGCATCTCCGGCCGGTCGCCGTCGTCGAGGATCCAGGTACTGTGCGGCCAGGTGATGTTTTTGGCTGCCAAGGCCGTGGTCATCACCAGATCCAGCGGCTCGTTGTACGTGGTGATGAAAACGTCCACGGTGGCGTCGGCCGGCGCAGGGGGAGGAGGCTTGCGGAATTTGATGTTCCACACCGTCAGCCCGAAAAGCATCACGTCGATCAGGCTGTACGTCTCGGCGATCACCAAGGGAACGGCGATCCACCAGGCTTCCCAGTTCAGCGAGGCCATCCAGCGCCACGCCACATAATTGACGCCCAGAATGACCGTCAACACAACGATCAGCCGAGTCCAGAAACGTGTCACAAATCCCCCCTTTTGCTGTTTACAGTCCTGCGTGTGGTTTTCGGCGAACGACGACGGCGGTCACGTCATCTTCAGCGGTTGACGCCGGTGCCAACTCAAGCAGGGCGGCGCACACATGGTCCGAGGTAGCTCCGCTGCGCGCCACCTTCTCCACGTTCCGTTGGAACTCGTCCAAGGAGGCATGGGCATCCAGCACGCCGTCGCTGACGATCACCAGGGAATCGCCCGGCTCCAGTTCCAGCTCCGAAGCAGGCCACAGTTGGTCCTCGAGGATGCCCACGGGCGGTCCGGCTGAGACCAACCGCCGTGCCGCCCCCTCAGCGGGAACGTGCAGCGCAAGCCCATGGCCGGCGTCGATATAGCTGAGCGTGCCCGAGGCACTGTCCAGGCGCGCGTGGAACATGGTGACGAAGGAGCCGGACTGGTCCAGGTCAGAGGTGATGGTGGCGCTGGCCGAGCCGAACGCGGCATCGATTTCAGGGGTGTCCGCCACGGACCGCATCACGGCGCGGACTGTTGCTGCGATGAGCGCAGCTCCCATGCCCTTGCCCATGGCGTCCGCGAACGTGAGGTGCATACCGTCGCTGGTCTGGTACCAGTCGTAGAAGTCCCCGCCAACGCTTCGCGAAGGACGGAAGGCGCCGGCGACGTCGTAACCGTTCAGGCGGACCGTTTCGCGCGGCAGGAGGCTTTGTTGCACCACTGCTGCGCGGGCGAGTTCGTCGCTCTGGCCGTTGTCCTCGGCTGCTGGGGCAGGCGTGCGGGCGGCGCGGCGGAACAGGGCGCGGATGCGGGCCTGGAGTTCCTTGGGGCTGAACGGCTTGTTGATGTAGTCATCCGCGCCGGTGTCCAGGCCGTTGAGCCTGTCGATCTCATCGGCACGGGCCGTGAGCATGAGAATGTACGCGTCAGAGAATTCCCTGAGCCGACGGCAGACTTCCATGCCATCGATGTCCGGGAGATTGATGTCCAGCGTCACCAATTCGGCGTTGGTTCTGCGGACAGCCTCGACGCCGGAGAGACCGTCGGGCGCTTCGGTCACCACGAAATCGAGCTGCTCGAGGACGAGTACGAGAAGTCCGCGGATGTCAGCGTCGTCTTCGACAACGACAGCATGGCGCACGGGCGTGGGAGAGACCATGGCTCCATTAACTAATGCTGCTGGGTATTTGTCACGTTTAGTCACGACACATGAAACGCCCGCTCACAAATGTGGGCGGGCGTTACATATTTTGTGCAGTTATGTTAGAGCACGTTAGACGCTGATGTTTGGATTGGTTTGTCAGTAGCGCCCCGGACGTTGCCGCCTATGGACCATGAACTACCAAGCCGAAACAAGCACCTTGTCGTGCTGGTGCGCAGGATCCTCGCTTAGGCGGTCGAAGAGCGTCCCCACTGTGGACGAGTCGTCCAGCCCAAGGTCTGAGAGCCTTCGACCCTTTCCACTACTGCTCAGAAGTCCGATGTAAATTACGGCGTCCTCGCGGATGGCACCGATGGTAAACGGCTGCCCGGAATCTACACCAGCCATGATATTGCGTAGTCGGTCGGTTGGAAGAGTTGCAACGATGAGGGCTTCGTCGTATTTGTCGGCATCTGCGTACTCACGTAGTCCAGCATCCTGAAGAACTTCATGCTCGATCCGACTTGCGACTCTGCCCCGATCATCGTTCCTGTGGTCATGACGACAGCGGATAAAAAACTGCTTATCTTCCACTTCAACGGCACGCTGAATGTGAACGTCGATGTTGCCATCCGGCGAAAGGCCCGCAGAGACAGCAAGTTTGAACAATTCGATCGCATCTGGGTGACCGTCGTAGGCGGCAACAATTCCTGGGAGTTGAGGGCTGGCTACCGAGCACGCCAAATCATCACCCCAGTCGGTAATAATCATCTGCGCGTTATCCACGTTTTATCGCCTCCAGCGCCTGTTCTTTCGTCAGTCCGACGTCCTTCATCAATGTTTTTTTGACGAGACCTCCCGCGACTTCCTTTTTTGCGTGAAAAGCCCACGTCAGAGGGGGACGTCCTGGACACTCAAGTCTCTCATGGCTCCCCTTGCCGTTACCAGACGGCGTGTAGCCTAAACGGGTAACGATGCGGCGGAGTTTCTTGGCGTCCATTGACGGGAAATCGCTGCTTCCCACATAGCTCCTCCCATATCTAGGGAGATGCTCCCAAGCCCTTCCAGCTCCAATTTGGACAGCCTACCGGACACGGGTTAGCGAACTGCAAATCAGAAGTTCATGGAGATTCCCTCAAGCCCGCGGGATGTGGAAGAGCGTTCGGCTCAAGCGCGCGGGGTGTGAGAGAGGGATTCCCTCAAGCACGTGGGATGTGGGAGAGGGTTAGACGCCCAGCTCTTCCTTGAGCGCCTGGACGTGGCCCTGCGCGGAAACCTGGTACTGGGTGAGCTTCACGGTGCCTTCGCCGTCCAGGACAACGGTGGAGCGGACCAGGCCTTCAACGATTTCGCCGTCAACCAGCTTCTCGCCCCATGCGCCGTACGCGAGGGCCACGGAGTGGTCTTCGTCCGAGAGCAGCGGGAAGGTCAGCGCGAATTCACCGGTGAACTTTGCGAGGTCCTCAGGGCCGTCCGGGGAGATCCCGATGACGTCGTAGCCCTTGCCCTGCAGGCTGGCGAGGTTGTCGCGGAAATCGCAAGCCTCGGTGGTGCAGCCGGGGGTGGCTGCCTTCGGGTAGAAGTACACAATGACGTTGCGTCCGCGGTAATCGGACAGCGAGACCTTGGTGCCGTCGGCGTCGAGAAGCGCGAAATCAGGTGCTTGCGTTCCGACGAGGAGTTTCTGGGTCATGGCGATCCTTTACGTTTCACCGGCAAACAGCCGGCATTCATCATTCAAAAAACGGATTGTCTAATGGACAGAACAGCGAACTTAGATGCTGTATTCCGCAGGTCCGCGCACCGTGGCATATGGGCCTGGCACGAACTGGTAGCCGCCACCACGGACGGTGGCGACGGTGTGTCGGGCGGAGCCTAGCTTCCGCCGCACCCTTCCAACATAAACGTCGATCGAGCGAAATGCCGCGCCGGGGAGGTCAAATGACTCCAGAAAACGTTGCAATTCTTCACGACTGATGGCCCGCGAGCAGTTGACCACGAGGTAGCGCAGCAGCTTGTATTCCATGCCAGTAAAGGAAACCGGCTCGCCGCCCAGCAGCACTACTTCAGCGGCGAGGTCCACCGCAAGTTGGCTACGGCGGCTGGCCAACGTTACGGGCTCGACGTCGGTGCTGTCGCCCTCCGTTTTGCGCTCCGCCTCTTCCGCTCGGGCCGATTCTGCACGAGTCACTGAACGCGCCTCCGCGAGGGCGTCGGCGAGTGTCACTGTGCTTCTCTGCGTGCCGTTGGTACCGGCGTCGGCGGCTTCCTGCGGAGTGCCGCCCCAGGAAGTGTCGCCGACGCCGGAGTGCTGTGCCCCGGTGGCGGGCCAGATGCGGACTTCCGCCTCCGGGGCAAGTTTCATGGCGCGGGCCAGCACAAGGCGTGCTGCCCGCTCCCAGACTGCGGGATCGATCTCGTCGCCCTCGGCCGGGTTGACCCAGAGGGCCAGCCCGTGAGCTGTGAGGCCGTTCCGTTCATTCAGGCTCTGGGGGTTCAAGCTGCGAGGGTTCGGGCCAGGCCGGCGCGGGGACGTTCCGCGTGCTGCGGGTCCTCGCGACGGCGGCGGCCCGTAGGCATTGACTGCCATGGCGGTTGACCTAAACGTTGCCGCGGCGGAGCAGCTTGCCGCCGGGGTTCTGGCCGTCGATCGGGGTGCCGCGCAGGTAGGTCTTGCGGACGACGCCGGCCAGCGGACGGCCGTCGTACGGCGTGATCGGGTTCTTGTGCTTGAGCTTGGTGACGTCCACAACGAAGGCCTCGTCCGGGGCGAAGATGGAGAAGTCGGCGTCGTACCCCAGGGCGAGCTGGCCCTTGTTGTGCAGGCGGGCCAAGGCAGCGGGCTTCTCAGCCATCCAGGAGACCACCTGTTCCAGCGGGATGCCGCGGTGGCGGGCTTCGGTCCAGATCAGGGACAGGCCCAGCTGCAGGGAGGAAACGCCGCCCCATGCAACAGCGAAGTCGCCGTTTTCCAGGTCCTTCAAATCCAGTGTGGAGGGGGAGTGGTCCGAGACGATGCAGTCGATGGTGCCGTCCTGCAGGCCCTTCCAGAGGAGCTCTCGGTTGGAGGCCTCGCGGATGGGCGGGCAGCACTTGTAGGCCGTGGCGCCGTCGGGGATTTCTTCGGCCATGAGCGTCAGGTAGTGCGGGCACGTCTCAACGGTGAGGTGGACGCCGTCGCGCTTTGCCGAGGCGATCATCGGCAATGCATCTGAGGAGGAGAGGTGCAGGATGTGGGCGCGGGCGCCGGTCCAGCGTGCGCGTTCGATGACCTCGGCGATTGCCTTGTTCTCGGCACCGCGGGGACGGGATGCGAGGAAGGTCTCGTAGTGGTCGCCGCCGGGGTGCGGTGCGCGGTCAATCGCGTGGGAGTCCTCTGCGTGGACGATCATGAGGGAGTCGAAGGACTTGAGCTCAGCCATGTCCTCTTCCATCTCATCCGCGTCCAGGTGCGGGAACTCGTCCACGCCCGAGTGCAGGAGGAAGCACTTGAAGCCGAAGACGCCTTCGTCGTGCAGGGGGCGGAGATCGCTCTTGTTGCCCGGGATGGCACCGCCCCAGAATCCGACGTCCACGAATGCCTGATCCTTGGCGACCACGCGCTTCTGCTCCAGGCCGTCCACGCTGGTGGTGGGCGGGATGCTGTTCAGCGGCATGTCGATGATGGTGGTCACGCCACCGGCGGCAGCGGCACGGGTGGCGGAGGCGAAGCCTTCCCACTCGGTGCGCCCGGGCTCGTTGACGTGCACGTGGGTGTCCACCAGGCCGGGGATGAGCGTTTCGTCGTCTGCGAGTTCGATGACCTCGTTGCCCGTCAGGCCGTTGCCCAGGGGTTCGATTGCGACGATGATGCCGTCGCGGATGCCAACTTCGCGTGCTGCGAGTCCGGCGGTGGTCAGGATGCGCTGGCCCCGGAGAACGAGGTCATAGGCGCCGATTGCTTCAGACATTGAGGTACTCCTTGTTGTCGAGGTTGCCGGTCCGTTCCGCCAGGTACACGCCTATGTGCCTACCTAATTGTTCAAGCAACGGACCTGCTTCAGCGATACATTTTTGGACATCTTTTTCCAGATCGGTCAGTGCATGCACCGTGTGGAAGCCGGCATCCGTGAGTTGTTCACGGCTCAGGGTACTCCGGCCGCACACTGCGATCACGGGAACCCCGTTCCGTTGCGCCGCCCGCGAGACACCCATGGGCGTTTTGCCGAGCAGGCTTTGCTCATCCAGGCTGCCTTCTCCGGTGATCACCAGATCGGCGCCCTTGAGCCTGTGCTCCAGTTCAGTGAATTCAAGCACGACGTCGATGCCCGGCCGACGCTCTGCCTTCAGTGCCGCAATGGCAATGTAGCCAACGCCGCCTGCTGCTCCAGCGCCTTCTGCTTTGGCCGCGAACTTGGCGTGCTGCCCGGTGGTTGCTGCGAGCACGTCCACGAAGTGGCTTGCTGCTGCGTCCAGTTCGGCGACGTCTTCCGGCGTCGCGCCCTTTTGCGGACCGAAGATGGCTGGGGCTCCGCTGGCCCCCAAAAGGGGATTGTCGACGTCGGACGCCAACACGAACTCCGTTGCCTCGACGCGGACGTCGAAGTTGGAGAAGTCGATTGTCTCGATGTCCGCGAGGGCGGCACCGCCGCCGGGGAGCTCGTTGCCGTCCTTATCCAGGAACACGGCGCCGAGGCCCTGCAGGACGCCCGCGCCGGCGTCGGTGTTGGCGCTGCCACCTACGCCCAGAATGATCTTGCGGCAGCCGAGGTCCAGCGCGGCGCGGATGAGTTCGCCCGTGCCGATGCTGGTGGCCGTCTTGGCTGTTTCAGACGTGGGGCCGTCCGGCAGGAGGGCGAGGCCGGAAGCCGCGGCCATTTCGATGACAGCTTCCTGGTCCCGCACTGCGAAGTCGGCCTTCACTGGCTCGCCGAGCGGGCCGGTGACGGTGGTGGTCCGGCGGGTGAAGCCGGAGCCGATGGCGGCGTCGATGGTTCCTTCGCCGCCGTCGGCCACCGGAATGCGTGTTGCTTCTATGCCCTTGCCGAACCCCGCTTGCAGGCCTGTTGCCAGGTGCTTGGCGACGTCGGGCGCGGACAGCGAGCCCTTGAATTTGTCCGGGGCGATGACAACACGCATTCCGGTGCCTCCTTACTTATTCTCTTTAGGCCTTGGCCAGGATCGCGGTGGGTGCGTCCGCCGCGGACTCTGCCAACTCTTCGAACTCGTTCACACCGTTGATCTCAACGCCCATGGAGATGTTGGTGATCTTTTCCAGGATCACTTCAACCACCACGGGAACCTTGAACTCGCCCATGAGTGCCTTGGCCTTGTCGAAAGCGGCCGGCAGATCGTTGGGGTCCTCAACGCGGATGGCCTTGCAGCCCAAGCCCTCGGCAACCTTGATGTGGTCAACGCCGTAGCCGTTGGTCTCCGGGCTGTTGATGTTCTCGAAGGCCAGGGAAACGTTCTGCTCCATGTTGAAACCGCGCTGGCTCTGGCGGATCAGGCCCAGGTAGCTGTTGTTCACCACAACGTGGATGTACGGCAGGTTGAACTGGGCGCCCACGGCCAGTTCCTCGATCATGAACTGGAAGTCGTAGTCACCGGACAGGGCAACAACGGTGGCGTCCGGGGTTCCGCGAACAACACCCAGGGCTGCCGGAGCGGTCCAACCCAGCGGACCGGCCTGGCCTGCGTTAATCCACTTGCGGGCGCCGAACACGTGCAGCATCTGTGCGCCGGCGATCTGCGAGAGACCAATGGTGGACACGTAGGTGGTGTCGCGGCCGAAGGCCTTGTTCATCTCCTGGTACACGCGCTGCGGCTTGATGGGCACGTTGTCGAAGTTGGTCTTGCGGTGCAGGGAGCCCTTGCGCTCCTGGCACTCGGCAACCCAACCCGAGTAGTCCGGCAAGGTCTTTGCAGCCTGGCGTTCGCGAGCCAGCTCCAACAGACCGTCCAGCGCCGCACCGGCGTCGGACGCAATGCCCAAGTCCGGGGAGAAAACGCGACCGATCTGGGTCGGCTCGATGTCGATGTGCACGAACTTACGGCCGGCCGTGTAGGTATCCAGGCCGCCGGTGTGGCGGTTGGCCCAACGGTTGCCGATGCCAATCACGAAGTCGCTCTGCAGGAACGTCTCGTTGCCGTAGCGGTGCGAGGTCTGCAGGCCAACCATGCCGGCCATCAGCTGGTGGTCATCCGGGATGGTGCCCCAACCCATCAGCGTGGGGATAACGGGAACGTTCAGGATCTCGGCCAGCTCAACCAGCTGGGCCGAAGCGCCGGCGTTGATGATGCCGCCACCGGCAACGATCAGCGGGTGCTTGGCAGCGGTCAGCAGGTCCAGTGCCTTTTCCAGCTGCTTGCGGGAAGCCTTGGGCTTCTCCACCGGCAGGGGTTCGTAGGCGTCGATGTCGAACTCGATCTCGGCCATCTGAACGTCGATGGGCAGGTCCAGCAGGACCGGGCCCGGGCGACCCGAGCGCATCAGCTGGAACGCCTTCTGGAACGCGCCGGGAACCTGGCCCGGCTCCAGGATGGTCATGGCGAACTTGGTCAACGGCTTGGCGATGGACTCGATGTCCACGGCCTGGAAGTCTTCCTTGTGCAGCTTGGCAACCGGTGCCTGGCCGGTGATGCAGAGCATGGGGATGGAATCAGCCTGGGCTGCGTACAGGCCAGTGATCATGTCCGTGCCTGCGGGGCCCGACGTGCCGATGCAGATGCCGATGTTGCCATCAGCTGCGCGGCTGTAACCGTCAGCCATGTGGCTGGCGCCCTCAACGTGGCGGGCCAGCGTGTGGCGGATGCCGCCGTGGGCACGCATTGCGGAATAGAAGGGGTTGATCGCTGCGCCGGGCAGACCGAAAGCTTCGGTTGCGCCTTCCTTTTCCAGGATGGCTACGGCCGCATCAACGGTGCGCATCTTTGCCATGGTGTACTCCTTGAAGTCTGTTTTTGGGTGTGCTGAAGCGAGTTTGTGTACAGATAACGCCCTTTAGAAGGTGTTTTTCGGGCGTTATCTGTACACAAACTGTCTCTTATACACATCTCCGAGCCCACGAGACATTGATACTGATCTGGGGGGGGGGGGGGGGGGGGGGGGGGGGGGGGGGGGGGGGGGGGGGGGGGGGGGGGGGGGGGGG
>NZ_JBLYIE010000025.1:0-145434 GCF_048537125.1 Paenarthrobacter sp. PPS72
GCCAGCAAATACGGGCCGGCAGCCCTTCGAATTCCACCCGGTCCGCAGCAGCGTCCAGCCACTTGTGCAGGTGCTTGTTCTCCGGGAACAACTCCTTGATCGCCGCATCCGTCACGGCGATGTCTTCCGGATCCCCGGACAACGCGACCCAACGGAACGGGCCAAGGCCCTCGCAGAACAGAGGGCGGATGTACGCCGGGACGAAACCCGGGAACTCAAACGCCCGCTCGTACCCGCCCTTACGTGCCTCATCACGGATCGAGTTGCCGTAATCAAACACCTCAGCCCCGGCGTCCTGGAACTCCACCATCGCCTGGACCTGACGGGCCATGGACGCCTGCGCCTTCTTGGTAAACCCTTCCGGATCCGCCTCAGCCTCCGCGTGCCACTCCGCAACGGTGATGCCCTCAGGCAAGTAGCTCAACGGATCATGCGCGCTTGTCTGGTCCGTGACCACATCAAAGGTCACTTCCCCGGCCCTGTGCCGGGCCAGCAGTTCCGGGAACACCTCAGCGGCGTTACCCACATACCCCACCGACCAGCCACGACGCTCGTCCTTAGCGGCCTGAACCTTCTTGATTGCAGCATCCAGATCGGTTTCGACCTCGTCCAAGTACCGCTTCCCGACGCGGCGGCGCAGCCTTGTCTCGTCGACGTCAACGATCAAACACGCCCCGTCGTTCAACGTTACAGCCAACGGCTGCGCACCGCCCATGCCACCGCAACCACCAGTCAAAGTCACGGTCCCGGCCAGCGGGCCCTCGGTGGAACCATCAGCGGCAGGCGCCGGGTGACGACCCTCAGCAGCCAACTTGTTCCCCACCGCAGCGAAAGTCTCGTAGGTGCCCTGCAAGATGCCCTGAGTGCCGATGTAAATCCAGGACCCGGCCGTCATCTGCCCGTACATCATCAAACCCTCGGCCTCGAGCCGGCGGAACTCAGGCCACGTCGCCCAATCCCCCACCAGATTGGAGTTCGCCAGGAGAACCCTGGGCGCCCACTCATGAGTACGGAACACACCCACCGGCTTACCCGACTGCACCAGCAGCGTCTCGTCCTTCTCCATGGACTCCAACGTCCGGGTAATCGCATCAAACGCAGCCCAAGAACGGACAGCACGACCCGTACCGCCATAAACCACCAAATCATCAGGACGCTCAGCAACCTCAGGATCCAGATTGTTCATCAACATGCGCAACGGCGCCTCGGTCTGCCACGACTTGGCAGTAAGCTCAGTACCCCGCGCGGCCTTAACCGGACGGGCACCAGAAGTGAAATCGGCAGTCATTCTTTACTCCTCTAAAGCAACCAGCAACATGAACCAGCAGGGATTAGCCCAGGTTCTTGGTCTTGAGCCATTCCTTGGCGATTTCGCCGATGTCCTCGAACTTGGCCACGCGGCCGTTCATTTTGATGAGGTCTTCCGTGGTCAGGGCAGCGGAGACCTTGTCCAGAGTTTCCTTGACGGTCTCCGTTGCCTTCTTCTCGTTGATGACAGGCACGATATTCTCGGACAGGAAGAGGTTCTTGTTGTCTTCCAATGCCACGAGGTTGTTCTCGGCCAGGGCCGGATCGGTGCTGAAGAGATCGGCAACCTGTACCTGGCCGGAAAGAAGGGCGTTCAGCGTGAGCGGCCCACCGGCGTCGAGCGCTGAAAATTCTTTGAACTCAAGGTTGTAAACGGACTTCAGGCCGGCAACGCCGTTGAGGCGGGTCTTCCACTCCGGCGGGCCGCCCAACACGAGTTCCTTGGCAACGGGCTGGAGGTCTTCGATGGTCTTCAGCTTGTACTGATCGGCGATTTCCTTCTTGACGGTGAGGACGTCCTTGTCCTCCGCTTCGGAAGCAGTCAAAGCAGTCAGGCCGGCCGGGACCTTTGTGGTCAACTCTTTGGCAACGTCCTCGGAAGAAACAGCCTTGGTGCCGGAGTCCAGGTACTGGAGGAGCGCGCCACCGTATTCGGGCATGAGGTCGATGGAGCCGTCCTTGAGTGCGGGGATGGTGACCTCGCGGCTGCCGATGCTCGGCTTCTCGGTGACTTCGACGCCCTTGGCCTTGAGGGCTTCGGCGTAGATTTTCGCGATCAGCTGGCTCTCGGGGAAGTCCGCGGAACCGACAATGATGCTGTCGCCCGAGGTACCTGCTGCGGCTGTGTTGGACGAGCTCATGGGATCCCCGCCGCCACAGGCGCTCAGGGTGATGGCAGCAACGGCTGCCAGGGTGAATCCGGTGAGGTACTTCTTCATGTCAACTCTCCTGGGGTGGGTGCTGCAGGGCATGCAGCGGCCAGATGGGGGTGGGGTGGAGGTGAATCTTGCGCCGAATAACCGGCGCCGGTGTTGGTTAGACCGTGACGGGGGTCTTCACGGGTTCGGTCACAGCGGCCGACTTGATGGTGCGACGCGTCAATCCGGGTGAGACAACGCGGCGGGTGATGAAAGCGAGAAGCTGGTCGAAGAACAGTGCCAGCAAGGCGACCAGGACGGCGCCGGCGACCATTTGGCCGTAGTCGTTCTGGGCCTTGCCGTCGATCAGGAGGCGGCCCAAGCCGCCAAGCGAAATGTATGCGGCGATCGTCGCAGTAGAGATGATTTGCAACAGTGCGCTGCGGACGCCGGACAAAACCAGCGGCAGAGAACACGGGAGCTGGACGTCCGTGAGGATCTTCATAGTGCGGAAGCCCATGCCTTTGGCGGCGTCGACGGCGGCAGCATCCACTGCTCGCACGCCGGCGTAGGTGTTGGTCAGGATGGGCGGAACTGCCAGAAGCACCAGCACGATAAGGCTGGGCAGAACGTAGCCCATACGGGACGGGAAGGCGGGCGAGATGAGCAGGACCAGCAGGATCAACAAACCCACGCTGGGAAGTGCGCGGAGGGCGTTGGCAAGGCCGGCGATCATGAACACGCCTTTGCCTGTCACCCCGATGTAGATTCCCAGAGGTACGGCGATGATGGCCGCGATTACCAGGGCAATAAGCGAGTACAGGAGATGCTCAGCAATCAGGGTTGGGATGCCGTCTGCGCCGCTCCAATGCGCGGGGTCGAATAAGTAGTTCACGATGCCACCACCTTGGGGGTCCACGGTGTCAGCCACCGGTTGATGAGGATGATGATCCCGTCCAGGACCATGGCCAGGACCACACAGAGCACAATGCCGGCGATGATCGGGGTGTAAAAGCGGAGCTGGAAGCCTTGCGTGAACAGCGAACCGAGCTGCGGGATGCCCAGCAGGGCGGCAACGGATACGAGACTGACGTTGGAGACGGCGGCGACGCGCAAACCTGCGCAAATCACCGGGACACCCACAGGAAGTTCAACTTTCAGGAGGCTCTGGTAGCCACGGTAGCCCATGGCTTTGGCTGCCTGGACGGTGTCCTCGGGAACGGAATCGAGGGCATCCGCCACCACCCGGACCAGCAGGGCCACGGTGTAGATGGTGAGTGCGGCCACGATGTTCAGCGGGTCCAGGATCTTGGTGCCCAGGACCAGCGGAAGGAGCACGAAGAGCGCCAGGGACGGCACGGTGTAGAGCAGGCCCGCAAGACCCACCAAAAGTGGGTAGATGCGGCGGCTCCGGTGAGCCCACCAACCCAAGGGCAATGCGATGAGCAGCCCCAGGATCAGCGGGGTAACGGCCAGCAGGACATGCCAACCGAGCAGGAACACAATGTTGTCGAACTGGCGGCCCAGCCACTCGAAGTTCATCAGATCGTCTCCAAGTGTGGTTCGGCCTCGATGGCCTTGACCACGTCTGTTGCGGACACGGTACCGATCAATTCGCCGTGTTCGTTGACAACCACACCCCGCCGGCTGGGCGAGGAGAGGGCGGCATCAAGCAGTTGGCGCATGGTTCCTGAAGCTGCGGCCGGGATGCCGCTGAGGTTCAGGTTTTCACGCTTCACCTCACCGTTGAGAAGCTCCGGCTGAGCCCATCCGAGAGGCTTCCTGCCGCCGTCGACCACCAACACCCAAGCACCCAGTGCCTTGGCGCGGGCCTCGTCAGCGGAGGCACCCAGCTGAACAGCAGCTTCTTCGCCGATAGCCACGGCGCCCGCGGTCTTGGTAAAGCCAAGCGAACGGTAGCCACGGTCACGGCCCACAAAGTCGGCAACGAACTCATCTGCAGGCGCGGTCAGCAACTCGGACGGTGACGCCATCTGTGCCAGCTTGCCGCCGACGCGCATCACGGCAACCTGGTCACCGAGTTTGAGGGCTTCATCGATGTCGTGGGTGACCATGATGATGGTCTTGCCGATCTCGCGCTGCAGGCGAAGGAACTCTTCCTGCAGCTGCGCGCGTACTACCGGGTCCACTGCACTGAAGGGCTCATCCATCAGCATGAATGCCGGGTCCGATGCGAGCGCACGGGCAACACCCACGCGCTGCTGCTGGCCGCCGGAGAGCTGCCAGGGATAACGCTTGGCGAAGCTCGCGGGCAATCCAACGCGTTCCATCAGTTCGAGCGCCTTGGTCCTGGCTTTTTGCCGGCTTTCGCCGAGCAGGAGAGGCATGGTGGAGACGTTGTCCACGATTGTCTTGTGCGGGAAGAGCCCTGCGTGCTGGATGACGTAGCCGATCCTCCGGCGGAGCAACGCTGCGTCCATCCCGGAGGTGGGCTGATCATCCAGGTAGATGGTGCCGCTGGTGGGTTCGATGAGGCGGTTGATCATCCTCAGTGAGGTGGTCTTGCCGCAGCCGGAAGGACCAACAAGAATGGTGAGCTTTCCGGTGGGGGCCTCCAGGTTGAGGCCGTCGACTGCCACCGTGCCGTCAGGGTAGGCCTTGGTGACATTTTCAAACTTGATCATTTTGCTTCCATGCTTTCCTGGGGTAGCTCATGGTTTTCGGTGTTCAGGCTGAGGATGTTGTCAGCTTCCTCCACCAGTTGCTGGCCTATCTTGAGGGCCTTCAGTTCGTCCACGCGGTAGCTGGGAACCACAATGCTCAGCGAAGCCACTGTCCGTCCTCCCATGACCACCGGCGCGGCGATTGCCGTAACGTCGTCCTCCACACCGCTGCGCACCACGGCAAAGCCACGCTCGGGTTGTTCGCCCTTGAGTACTTGGCCGGAGGCTGTGCCTTCGAGCGGGATGCTCCGCCCAACCCAGCTGGAGTGCCTGATCGAATGAGTTCCCTCAACGATCGCGATGTAGATTCCCGTGTCCCCAACACCGGGAATGCTGAGATAGCAGGATTCGCGCGTTGTCGCCACGAGGCGCTTCATCGCCGGCGTGCACAACGAGACGAGTGATTCTTTGCCGAGCGCGAGTGCGCCAAGCTGGATGATGCTGGCCCCCGGACGGAAGTTGCCGCCGTCGTCTCTTGAGACGAAGCCGCTTCCTTCAAGGGTGCGGAGCAGGCGAAGCGCTGTGCTTGGTGAGAGGTCCGCAACCCTGGCCGCATCGCTCAGCGCAATGGCTCCTTCCGAACAAACTGCCCCCAAGAGCGCTAGCGCCCTCTCTACTGTCCGGGTGGAGGAGTCAGCCATTACACACCTTCGCTTTCCGTGGTCCACATCACAACGTTCTTGCCATTCAGTAAAAACGAAGTTTCATTAAATGGCAAGACCCTTCCGGAACATTGCGGAGGTTTGCTGCTATGAGACGCAATGATGCCCTTTCATCGATGCGGGTCTGTTTCCGCCGTGTAAATAGTTCGATCAGCCCTTGTCATGTGGTGACAACTGGTTTTTACTTGGTGGCAGTCTTCAATCGGAGGAAAACGTGGAACCCGTCAATCAGCTCCTAGCCTCAATCCAGGATGTGGGCCGCGATGCGGTCCGCGGAGGTTACTCCAGGGCCGTCTATACGACTCCCGAAATCGACCTCAGGCAATGGTTCATCGAGCAAGCCCAGCAGCGCGGCCTCGAGGTGGAAACAGATCGGAACGGGCTTATCTGGGCGTGGTGGGGCAAGCCCCAGGATGGCGCCCTTGTCACCGGAAGCCATCTGGATTCGGTCCCGGGTGGAGGTGCGTTTGACGGCCCGCTCGGCGTCGCTTCCGCGTTGGCCGCCGTCGATATCCTTAAGGCCCGCGGAGTACAGCCCGCGCGCTCCCTCGCCGTCACTGTGTTCCCGGAGGAAGAAGGTTCCCGCTTTGGCGTGGCCTGCCTGGGCTCCCGGCTCCTCACGGGCGCGATCGACGTCCACAAGGCCCTGAACCTGCGGGACATCAATGGCGACTCGTTCGCCGACATCGCCGGCGCCAATGGCTTGGATCCTCGTCACATAGGTCCGGATCCAGAAGCCATGGCGCGCATTGGCGAATTCATCGAGCTGCATGTCGAACAGGGCAAGGGACTGGGACAGGACGGCCCTGCCATAGCTGTAGGAAGTTCAATTCTGGGTCACGGTCGTTGGAAAATCAGTGTCAGTGGCCAAGGAAACCATGCCGGCACCACGCTCATGGCAGACCGCTCCGACCCCATGGTCGCAGCGGCGCAGATCATTCTCGCCGTACGCGACACGGCCGCCAAGCAGCCCGACGCCAGAGCGACAGTAGGCCGCCTGACGCCCGTCCCCGGCGGAACCAACGTCATCGCTTCGCGTGTTGATCTTTGGCTGGACGCCCGCCATCCCGATGACGCAGTAACCGCCCAACTCATCGAGGCGATTTACCGGGCAGCCCGGGACACAGCGGCGGCAGAGGGATGCACCGCAACCCTCACGGAAGAGTCCTACAGCGACACCGTGCATTTTGATGCAGGCCTGAGCCGTCGCATCAACGACCTCTTGCCTGGAGCCCCCGTGCTGGCAACCGGCGCAGGGCATGATGCCGGAGTGCTGGCCGGCTACGTGCCATCGGCGATGCTATTTGTCCGCAATCCCAGCGGGATCTCCCACTCACCCGAGGAATACGTAGCCGACGAGGACGCCTCTGCGGGCGCTATTGCCTTGGCTGATGTTGTGGAAGGACTCCTATGAGCGCGTTCTGGTGTGAGACGGCCATCATCGCGGGCGACAGCGGCAGAAGCGACGGCGTTGGCAACGGCGGGCCGGCCCTTACGGAGGCAGCTACGGGCGTGCGCGTGGAGACCGTGGACGGCCGCATCTCCTTCATCGAGAGAGGTGCGGGGCCCCAACCCGGGGACACGAGACTCACGGGCGTCGTCTTCCCTGCGGCTGCCAACGCGCACTCGCATGCTTTCCACAGGATCCTCCGCGGAAGGACGCACGATGGGCGCGGAGACTTCTGGGTGTGGCGGGAGCAGATGTACCGGAGCGCGTCGGAGCTGACGCCGGAGAAGTACCAGAAACTCGCCACTGCCGTGTTCGCTGAGATGGTGGTGGCAGGTTTCAGCAGCGTGGCCGAGTTCCATTACGTCCATCACCAACCGGACGGTACGCCCTATACGGAGCCCCATGCCATGGAATTGGCCCTTGCGCGGGCTGCAATGGCCGCAGGAATCCGCCTCACGCTTTTGGACACTTTGTATCTCGCGGGCGGAATCGACACAGCGCTCAGCCCGGAGCAGGCAAGGTTCGGAGACCCCGACGCACAGGCGTGGCTGGATCGGCTGGCCTCCCTGCGGGCAGCGATAGCGCTGGAGTTTCCGCCGGAGATGGTGGGCGTCGGCGCTGCCCTTCACTCCGTCCGGGCTGTGCCGGAACAAGCACTGGAGATTGTTGCCAAGCACCTACCCCGGGACATTCCCCTTCACATCCACCTCAGCGAACAACCTGCCGAGAACCAGGCCTGCATCCAGGCCTACGGCACCACGCCAACGGGTCTTTTGGAACGCCACGGCCTCCTTTCCTCCCGGCTTTCAGCCGTGCATTCCACGCATCTGACCCAGGACGACATCTCCTTGCTGGGCGGAGCGTCCACCACCGTGGTGATGTGCCCCAGCACGGAAGCCGACCTCGCTGACGGGATTGGCCCTGCCCGTGAACTTTGCGACGCCGGAGCCACCATCGCTCTGGGCACGGATCAGCATGCAGTAATAGATCCTTGGATCGAAATGCGCACCTTGGAACACGGGGAGCGGCTGGGCAGTGGACAACGCGGAAGGTTCTCGCCCGGGGAACTGCTGCGGGCTGCTTCCGAGGGCGCGGCGCGATCCATGGCCACGCCCATTGCCGCCTCAGCCCTGCAGGTGGGTGCAATCTGCGACCTCATGGTCATCGATCCCGATTCCACCCGGACTGCAGGTTCCCAACCCCTGCAGCTGGCTTTCAGTGCGACCGGCAGCGATGTGACGCAGGTGGTCATCGCCGGTGAACTCATTGCCGCCCACGGCGTGCACACACGCCTTGGTTCGCCGGGAAACCTTCTGACCGAAGCGCTGAAGGAGTTCTCCTAACCTCGCGTAAAGCCTTCAACAGCTAACGACGGCGGCACTTGGCTTGCGTGCAACACTGGCCGCACACCACCGTTCTTGCGTTCAATTAGTGGACTCAATTGGGCTGGCCACTGCGCAGGCGGACGCCCTCCCGACCCGGGCAGGGCCTTTCAGGGAACTCTCAGCGACCAGACATGCGCCTTTGCGTTAAGAAGCTGAATGCATGTAGCGTCCGTCACTTGACTGGAACTTGGTGGATATGACGTGCCACACTGTGTAGCGCGAGTGCACCGGCGTCCCCGTCGGACAGCCGACGACGTCCCGCACCGCGATCCCACACCACCATTTCCCAAGGGAGACCCATGTCCAGTCCCAGCACCGAAGAAGGCGCGCCCCCAGTTTCCCGGAAGGTGATCGGCCTGGCCGTTGCCGGCGCCGTGGGCGGCTTCCTCTTCGGCTTCGATTCGTCCGTGGTCAACGGTGCCGTGGATGCGATGGCTGACGAATTCGTCATGAGTGAGGCACTGACCGGTTTTGCCGTAGCTGTGGCGTTGTTGGGCTGTGCCGCCGGCGCCTATTTCGCCGGCAAGATAGCCGACCGCTACGGACGAATTCCCGCCATGAAGATCGGCGCACTGCTCTTCCTGGTAAGCGCAGTGGGAACCGGCCTTGCATTCGGCGTTTGGGACCTCATCTTCTGGCGACTGGTCGGCGGCCTGGGCATCGGCCTTGCCTCCGTTATAGCCCCGGCGTACATCTCCGAGATTTCCCCGCGCCACGTACGCGGGCGTTTGGCGTCACTTCAGCAGCTCGCCATCACCACTGGCATCTTCGCAGCGCTCCTTTCGGATGCGGTGCTCGCCAATTCGGCCGGCGGGGCCGGCGGCGTGTTGTGGTTGGGCATTGAAGCCTGGCGCTGGATGTTTATCGCCTGCGCCCTTCCCGCCGCCGTGTACGGCTGGATCGCCTTCCGCTTGCCTGAGTCCCCCCATTTCCTGGTGCTCAATGGCAAGGAAGACCAAGCCCGCACCGTCTTCACCAAGCTCATTCCCGGCGGCGACATCGAACGCCACATCCGCGAAATCCGGGAATCCATCCAGGAGGAAAAGCTCTCCACCAAGAAGGGCTCGCTCCGCGGCAACAGGTTTGGCCTGCTGCCGGTGGTCTGGATCGGCATCATCCTGTCCGTGCTGCAGCAGTTCGTTGGCATCAACGTGATCTTCTACTACTCCACCACTTTGTGGAAGGCGGTCGGGTTCCAGGAAAAGGACTCCCTGACGATCTCCGTCGCAACGTCCGTCACGAACATCCTGGTGACCTTGGTTGCCATCGCGCTGGTGGACCGGATCGGCCGCCGCCCCATCCTCCTGACCGGCTCCATTGGCATGGCTGCATCCCTCGGTGTCATGGCACTGGCGTTCTCCTCCGCAGTTGGCACAGGTTCCGAGATCAGCCTCCCGGGCGCTTGGGGTCCGGTTGCCCTCATCGCCGCCAACGTTTTTGTCATCAGCTTTGGCGCCTCGTGGGGTCCCCTCGTGTGGGTACTGCTGGGTGAGATCTTCCCGTCCCGCATCCGCGCCCGGGCCCTTGGCCTGGCAGCCGCTGCGCAGTGGATCGCGAACTTCGCCATCACGCTCAGCTTCCCCATCATGGCGGCAGGTTCGCTGCCGCTGACCTACGCCATGTACGCGGCGTTCGCGGCGGCGTCGTTCTTCTTCGTGATGTTCAAGGTTCCCGAGACGAACGGCATGTCCCTGGAGCAGGCTGAAACATTGTTCGTTCCAAAGGGTGCACCAGTAGCGCCGCTCCCGGTCACTTCGGACGAAGCAAAGTAGCGCACTAAAAAGCCCGGCAGGTTCTGGACCAGTTCAGTTCCGCCGGGCTTTTTGTGTCTCCGTAACCGGTTAGACCAAGTGTGGATCGTGCGATTTCAGGTATGCCCGGCCACCAAGGGCAATGAAGATGGCGATAACCATGGACACGGCACCAGCAAAGAACGGCACCTGCGGGCCGAAGTGCTCACCCAACTGGGCTGCCGCAGAGGGGGCCAGCGCGCCGCCCATCCAGCGCACGAAGTTATAGCCGGCAGAGGCGATGGGACGCGGTGAATCAGAAACACCCATGGCAAGTTCCGTGTAAACGGTGTTGTTGATGCCCAGCAAAGCACCAGCCACGATGACAAGCACGACGACGGCGCTCACCGAGTGCCCGGCGGCCAGTCCCAGCCCGATGAGGTCCAGCATGAGGACAGCCAACGTACCTGTCAGGACCTTCACCGCTCCGAACCGCTTTTGCAGCACGGGAGCAACGAAGACCGAGAATACGGCAACAGCTACTCCCCATCCGAAGAACACTCCCCCGATTCCGTAGGCGTCCATGCCCAGGATGAAGGGCGTGAAGGCGAGGATGGTGAAGAAGCCATAGTTGTAGAACAGCGCACTGGCTGCAGTGGTGCGCAGGCCTTTGTGCCCGAGGGCCAGCAACGGATCCCGCAGACGGGACTTCTCCGCCGGAGCGGGTGTTTTGGGCAACAACGCAAGCAGTGCGATGAAGGCCGCGGCCATGAGCACTGCGGTACCGAAAAACGGTGCGCGCCACTGCCAGCCGCCCAGGAGAGCGCCAAGCAGGGGTCCGAGCGAGATACCCAAACCGAGGGCGGCTTCATAAAGAATGATGGCCGTGCCCGTTCCGCCACTGGCTACGCCTACGATCACTGCCAAGGCGGTAGCCACAAACAAGGCATTTCCGAGACCCCAGCCTGCCCTGAAGCCCACGAGTTGCTCAACACTGCCGGAGAGACCGGACAACGACGCGAACACCACGATGATCGACAAACCAATCAGCAGGGTCTTCTTTCCACCGACCCTTGAGGACACGAATCCACTGATCAACATCGCTATGGCCGTCACCAGGAAGTAGCTGGTGAACAGCAGCGAAACTTCACTGGTGGATGCCTCAAGGTTCGTTGCAATCGCGGGCAGGATCGGGTCCACCAGCCCAATCCCCATGAATGCGAAGACGGCCGCGAGCGCAGTCGCCCACACCGCCATTGGCTGTTTGAGGAAGGACGTTTTCTCCGCTTCCAGAGTGGTTTCGATGGTTGTTTCGGCGCTTGCTGAAGCGTCAGCCAACTGGCGTGACATTCAATTGCTCCTTGTTGGTGCTGGTGTTCTGAACAGTGCTGGTCTTCTGAACGGTGCTGGCTTCCTAGCTCTGGAACGAGCTGTTGAGCTTGGCGATCACAGGCAACGCGGCGGCAAGGTGCTCAATCTCGTCGCTGCTGAGTTGTTGAAGCAATTCGGCCACCATGGCGTTGCGCCGTTGATTGGCGAACTCGACGGCTGCCGTACCGGCTTGGGTGATGGCCACCTGCACGGCCCTCGAATCGTCAGGGTCAGGCTGGCGGGTGACCAGGCCAGTACGCTCGAGCTTGATGATCTGCTCCGTGGCGCTGGGGACCTTGATACCGAGGTTCTTGGCGATATCGCCCACGCGGAGGCCGCCGTCGGAAATCATGGACAGCAGGCTGAGCTGCGCGGCAGTAAGGTCGCCTTCGGGGTCGAGGCGGCGAAACATGTACACGCCGAGTCGCAGCGACTCGCGAAATTCCTGTGCGAGACCAAGCAGCCGGGGATCAAAAGAGCTCATACTTAGGTACCCTAATAGTTAGGGTATCTAATAGTCAAGCTTTGATCGGTGAGGGCGGCCTGCGCGGATGGCCGGGCAGCGGCCGGGCTTTGGATGTGTAGTTATGCCCGGTAGGTGTGCTGACCTCCAGGGTATGGACGTCTTCCAACAGCTGCTTTGTCGTCCAACCAAGGTTTTCCTTGGTGTGGTTGCAAGCTTCGCAGAGCCCCGCACCGTTGCTCACGGTGGTAGCGCCACCTGTATGCCAAGGGACAACATGATCGATATGCCTGATGGGGGCGTCGCAGTAGGGCGTGCGGCAGGTATCGTCCCGGACTTCGATAAATCGCCGCAACCTCGGCGGAAAAAGCCGGGCTTTGGAGTCCATGGTGATGAGCTCCCCTGTGGACGGCGCTGTAAAGAGCCGGCGAAGCCACACCGTGAATTCCGGATTCTGCACAGTGCCTGTTCCCTGATTCATCCCACGAGGTTCGTCGGCAACAACCTCTCCGGCGCCGACCAGGGCTCTCGCCCACGCCGCCGGGACTATTCCATAGCCTTTGAGTCGGGCCGGCTCGCTATCCCCCTGCAACAGTGTGCGGTCCGTCATGACGAGTTGGAGGTCGACACCACTGATGCCGCCGCGACGGCCGGTGATACGTTCGACGAGGGTATCTGCCATAACCTGACCCCGGTTCCGAGAGTCCCCACCAGCCCGCGCAGAGTCCGCCTTGCGCGTCAGCGCGGCATAGACAGCTACCCCATGGGCGACAGGAAGCAGTGCGGTCAGATACGTCATCGCATCCGGCGCCGGCCGCAGGCTCACTGTTCGCTCGGTGGCTGCATGACTGGCGCGCTGGGCAACGGAACGGGGATCGCGCCTGTAGGCGGCGGCTTTCGCGGCCGCAATAATGGCTTTGTCGCCCGCCCCCTCAAAGGTGCCCATGTCAGGTGCAAGTTCCTCGTCGACGGCGCGCCGATCTTCCAGGGAGAGGCAGGCCGTCTCTTTCACGAGCAACGTGGCGCGCCATTCATTGAGCTGGCCGGATTCCAACGCAGCCATGGTGCGTGGCATCTCCACGACCACCGCCTTCGCGAATCCAAGGAGACGGGAGCCGCTGTTGGGTGACTCCCGCCGGGCCAATGCAACTTGAGCGGCGACACTTTGCCCCTGCTCCGAAGAGCCAACACCAGCAGCCGATTGCTCCCGCCGTTGCACCAGGTCCAAAGCCACCGCGGCCCGAGCCTGGACACCTGCAACAGCAGACTTCAGGTCCTCCAATCCACGCAGCTGATCAATCAGCTGAACGCTGGAAGAACCAAGGCGCACGGTCCTCAGCAGCGCAATGACCTCAGGAACAACTGGCTGGGAGCCGTCGGGCCGCGACCCGACCCGGACAGCAAGGGAACCCCCATCAACCCCTCGCCGCTCTCGAATCTTCTCCATGACCCAACTCTTGCAGCGGGCCATGTGCCCCGTAAGAGCAGAATCTCCCTATGTGGACAACAGGGAGAAGTCGCCCTCCTATAGCGTCAGCTTCATCCCTTCATGGCTTGCGACGAACCCCAGCCGCTCATAGAAGCGATGCGCCGCTACCCGGGATTTGTCCGTGGTGAGCTGCACCAGGGAACAACCCCGCTCCCGGGCCTGATCGATGGCCCACTGGATCATCAGAGCCCCAACACCCTGACCCCGCAGCACGTCGGACACCCGCACCGCCTCGATCTGCGCACGCCAGGACCCCTTGCGCGACAGCCCCGGGAGGTAGCTGAGCTGGAACGTAGCCACAACATCGCCGTCGAGTTCGCCCACCACCAGAAGGTGGGCCGGGTCGGCGTCGATCGCGTCAAAAGCCCGTTCGTAGGGCGCCAAATCTTCGACGCTTTCCCGGGTGGCGCCAAGCTGGTCGTCCGCCAGCATCGCAAGGATTCGCGGCAGGTCGCCCTTGAGAGCGCGCCTGAGGGTGAAGGTCCCGCGTTCGACGGCGGCAGTAAACAAAGCGGGAACGGCACCGTACTGAGTAGTCACCACCCCAGCATGCCAGTCCGGGCACAGAAACCCGGAACTCAGTATTGCTAAGTACCGGTACTTAGTTCTACTATGTAGTGGTAGCTAGTAATACTGAGTAGCGAGGGAGGTGTCCGATGGGCAAGCAAATGACAGAGATGCTCAAAGGCACATTGGAGGGCATTGTTCTAGCCCTCCTGACCGGAAAGGCAGCGTACGGATACGAGATCACCACGCTGCTCCGGGAGCAAGGATTCACCGAGATCGCGGAAGGCACCGTGTACGCGCTGCTGGTCAGGATCGAGCAAAAGGGGCTGGTGGACGTTGAGAAGCGTCCGTCCGAAAAAGGGCCGCCCCGCAAGGTGTACACGCTCAACGCACAGGGCGAAAAAGAACTGAACGAATTCTGGAACACCTGGAGCTTCTTGTCCGGACGGATTGAAGAGCTCCGCAAGGAAGGAAAGTAACCATGACAGCGAAATGGATCGAACTGGTCACCGGATCACTCGAGCAGAAGAAGCAGTACAAGCAGGCCAAAGCACGGCTGGACGCACTTCCTGAGCCGTACCTCACCGTAGCGACCGCCTTCAACAGGTACCTGATGTACTACGGCGGCGTCACTGAGGGCGACACCATGGTGCAGATGTTCACCGACTTGGCAGACCTGTGGGAAAGGGCTGCGATTGAAGGCACGCCGGTGACCGAAATGGTGGGCGAAGATCCCATCGAATTCGCCGAGACCTTCGCCCAGGCCTACGGCGGCAAGCGCTGGATCGACAAGGAACGCGAGCGCCTGAACAAGGCAATCGACAAGGCTAAGGAAGCGGAATCATGACTGCTGCGGCAATACAAGTAAAGGGCATCGAAAAGTCCTACAAGGATCTCCACGTACTCCGGGGAGTGGACTTTGAAGTCGCGCGTGGCAGTATCTTTGCCCTGTTGGGCTCCAATGGCGCGGGCAAGACCACTATGGTGAAGATCCTGTCCACGCTGCTGAAAGCGGACGCCGGCTCGGCCGCCGTCGAAGGCTTTGATGTTGCCTCTGAGTCGCTCCAAGTGAGGCAGTCCATCAGCCTGACGGGGCAGTTCGCGGCAGTGGATGAAGTCCTGACCGGCAAGGAGAACCTGATCCTGGTGGCGAAGCTGCGTCACTTGAAGAATCCGGGTGCAATCGCAGACGAACTGCTGGCTCAGTTCAGCCTCACCGAGGCAGGGTCCCGCAAGGTGGCGACGTACTCCGGCGGCATGCGTCGGCGCCTGGATATAGCGATGAGTTTGATCGGCAATCCGAAGGTGATCTTCCTGGACGAGCCGACTACCGGCCTTGATCCTGAAGCCCGGCTGGAGGTGTGGCAGATCGTCAAGAATCTCGCCAAGCAAGGGACCACGGTCCTGCTCACCACACAGTACCTGGACGAAGCCGAGCAACTCGCGGACCGCATCGCCATCCTCCATGAGGGCCGCATCATCGCCAACGGTACCCTGGCAGAGCTCAAGCAGTTGCTGCCGCCGGCCAAGATCGAATACGTGGAGAAGCAGCCGAGCCTGGAGGACATCTTCCTGGCGCTCGTAGGCACAGGCACCAGTAACAATGAGTCAGTAAGGGACAGGTCATGAGCACCCATTTCTTCGCAGACACCTCGGTCCTGCTGGGCCGTTCCATGCGGCACATCTTCCGCAGCGTTGACACCATCATCACCACCGCCATCACCCCGATTGCCCTGATGCTGCTGTTCGTCTACGTGTTCGGCGGGGCCATCAGGACCGATACCGGGAACTACGTAAACTACCTGCTCCCGGGCATCATGCTGATTGCGATCGCCTCAGGGATCGCCTACACGGCAGTCCGCCTGTTTACCGACATGCAAAGCGGGATCTTCGAGCGGTTCCAGTCCATGCCGATCGCCCGGTCATCGGTTCTGTGGGCCCATGTGCTCACTTCGCTGGTGGCCAACGGCCTCTCCCTGGTGATCATCGTCCTCGTGGCGCTTCTCATGGGTTTCCGCACCTCGGCCAACGTGCTGGACTGGCTGGCTGTCGCCGGTATTCTGGCTCTCTTCACCTTGGCGCTGACATGGATCGCAATTATCGCGGGCCTCTCGGCGAAATCCGTGGACGGCGCAGGAGGATTCTCCTACCCGCTGATCTTCCTGCCCTTCATCAGCTCGGCCTTCGTCCCTACGGAGACCATGCCGGGCCCGGTGCGTTGGTTCGCTGAAAACCAGCCGGTCACGTCAATCGTGAACACCATCCAGGACCTGTTCGCGCAGCGTCCCGTGGGCGGCGACATCTGGGTAGCCTTGGCGTGGTGCCTTGGGATCCTGGTTGTCTCCTACGCCTTTGCGACGGCGGCCTACAAACGCCAGATCGCCTAGTACTGAGGCAGTACTGAAGCAGTGCCAAAGCAGCACCAAACAACGGCTTGAGCTCCTCTTTTCCACAAGGGGAGCTTTCGCCATGCCGACCGATTCGCCATTGATCAGACATTAGCTATAGCTTTATCGAACAGATTTGTAACGGCCGTCACCATTGTGGCGGGTCCTTCGAAGGGTTCTTGAACTAATGTCCGATCAGACAACACAGGGGAAGCTCCACGTCTCCAGCAGGGACAGCGAGCCCCACCTGTCACGCTCGCTCAGCAACCGCCACATCCAGCTCCTGGCAATCGGCGGCGCAATCGGAACCGGCCTTTTCATGGGTTCCGGCAAGACCATCTCCGTCGCCGGCCCCTCCGTAATCTTCGTGTACATGATCATCGGCTTCATGCTGTTCTTCGTCATGCGGGCGATGGGCCAGTTGCTGCTTTCCAACCTGAACTACAAGTCCTTCAGCGACTTCGCGGGCGACCTCCTGGGCCCTTGGGCAGGCTTCTTCACCGGGTGGACCTATTGGTTCTGCTGGGTAGTCACCGGCGTGGCGGATGTCATTGCAATCGCTGGCTACGCCAATGAACTCTGGCCGGGAATCCAACTCTGGATCCCGGGCATCGCCACCATCATCATCCTCCTGCTCCTGAACCTGCCCACCGTGAAGGCGTTCGGTGAGACCGAGTTCTGGTTCGCCCTCATCAAGATCGTGGCCATCGTGGCACTGATCGTCGTTGGCCTGGTGATGATCTTCACCGGCTTCCAGTCCAACGCAGGCACCGCGAGCTTCACCAATCTCTGGAGCCACGGCGGTTTCTTCCCCAAGGAATTCATGGGTTTCGTGGCCGGTTTCCAGATCGCCGTCTTTGCGTTCGTGGGCATCGAATTGGTGGGCACCGCCGCCGCCGAAACCAAGAATCCGGAGCACAACCTCCCCCGCGCCATCAACGCCATCCCCTTGCGCGTCATGCTCTTCTACGTAGGAGCCCTCATCATCCTCATGTCCGTCACACCGTGGACTGAGTTCAAGGCAGGCCAAAGCCCATTCATCGCCATGTTCTCGCTGGCAGGCCTCGGCATGGCAGCTACAGTGGTCAACCTCGTGGTCCTCACTTCAGCCATGTCGTCGGCCAACTCGGGCATCTACTCCACCTCCCGCATGGTGTACGGCCTTGCCCACGACGGCGACGCCCCCAAGCTCTTCGGCCGCCTCTCCAGCCGCAAAGTACCCCAGAACGCACTGTTCCTTTCGTGCGTCCTGTTGCTGGCCGGCGTCGCGCTTCTCTACGCGGGCAAGGACGTTGGCGTGGCATTCGACATGGTGACCACCGTGTCCGCCGTCTGCTTCATGTTCGTCTGGTCCATCATCCTGGCCAGCTACCTCGTTTACCGTAAACGCCGCCCCGAGCAGCACGCGGCCTCACCGTTCAAGATGCCCGGCGGTATCCCCATGGTGTGGGTGGTGTTCGCGTTCTTCGCGTTCCTCGTATGGGCGTTGACCACGCAGCCGGATACGCTCACCGCGCTGCTGGTGACGCCCATCTGGTTCGCCATCCTCGGCGTCGCCTACGCAGTGGTCCGCAAGTCACCCCTGCACCAGGCCCGCGTGGCCGAATGGAAGGCGATGGCCGAAGGCGAAACCGCCGCAGCACGCTAGCCTCCAACAACAGATGGAGAACGACGTCGGCACCCGGCCTGGGTGCCGACGTCGCACTTTAATTCACACCCTCGACTTCACATCACCGCGGCTGGGCCGGATTGGTGGGAACGCCCTGGGACGGCGGGTTGATGGGCGGGCCGGACGTTGCGGGGCTGACGGGTGAACCCGTACTGGTCCGGCTGACCTCGGGAGTGCTGGGCGAAGTGGTCCCGCTGGGCTCAGCGCCGTTCTTGAGCGCATCAAGCCGGTGCTCCAGGATCTGGACGACGGGGAGCCTGTTGCCATGGGCCCGCTCGTAGCTGAGGAGTTGCTCGATTCCTCCCTGGTCCAAGCCTGAGATCCGGGACGGCAAGGTTCCACTGGGGATGTGATCATAATCAGCCAAAGGCAGTTCATTGTGCTGAGGGGTGTCGTTCACTGAAGATACCTCCTGTTTTCCGCTGCCGGGCCACGGTCCGGTCCGGCGATCCACATCAGCGATGCTGCCAAAGTAGCAGCCTTTTTCCTTGAAAGTAAGGTTGCTGATGTTTGCCGAAACGTGTTTGCGGAAACGTGTTTGCGGAAGCGTGTTTGCGGAAGCGTGTTTGCGGAAGCGTGTTTGCGGAAGCGTGTGACCGGAGCGTCAGGCGAAGTACACGCCAATGCGGTTACCGTCGATTTCCTCGATGCGGATATCGATGTCGTAAACGTCGTACAGCATCCCCGCACGCATGATGTCCGAGGGCGTGCCCTGATGGATGAGCCGGCCGTTTTTCATGGCCAGGATGGTATCCGAATAGCAGGACGCGAAGTTGATGTCGTGGACCACCAGCACGATGGTCTTCCCGAGCTCGTCCGACAACCGCCGCAGCAGCCGCATCATTTCCACGGAGTGCTTCATGTCCAGGTTGTTAAGAGGCTCATCCAGAAGCAGGTACTCAGTATCCTGCGCCAGGACCATCGCAATATAGGCACGCTGGCGTTGGCCACCGGAGAGCTCGTCCACGAACTTGTCCGCCATTGACGTGAGATCCAGCTGACGAATGGCCTCGTCCACGTGCTCAAGGTCCTCAACAGTGGGCCGGCCACCGCTATGCGGGAAACGTCCGAACGCCACGAGGTCCCGGACAGTAAGCCGCATGGTCAGGTGGTTTTCCTGCCGAAGGATGGCCATGGTCTTGGCCAGTTCCTTGCTGGGCGTCGCGGTGACGTCCAGACCGGCGACGGAAACTCCCCCGGCATCCATGGGCTGCAGGCGGCTGATCAGGGAAAGAAGTGTGGACTTGCCCGCACCATTGGGACCGATGATGGAGGTGATGCCGCCACGGGGAATCTCGCAGGACACGTCGTCCAGCACGGTGGTGCCGCCGTAGCGCTTGGTCACGTTGCGGACGGTAATCATTTGAGTGAGCCTTTCAGCAACAGGTAAAGGAAGAGGATGCCGCCCGTGAACTCGATGATGACGCTAAGTGCAGTGGCAAAGCCGAACACTCGTTCCAGCAACAACTGGCCCCCCACCAGTGCAATCGCACCGATCAGCACCACGATCGGCAGCAGCCACGCATGCCGGAACCCACGGCAAAGTTGATATCCAAGGCTGACCACCAGGAGCCCGAAGAACGTTACCGGACCCACCAGTGCAGTCGAAATGGCCACCAGCAACGAGCAGGCCAGCAATACCCGCATCACTACGCGCTTGTGATCGACGCCCACATTGATGGCCACTTCGCGGCCCAGCGCCAGGACATCAAGTGTGTGCCGCATGCGCCACACACCGGCGCACACCAAAGCAATCAATACAGCGGAGACACCCAGCAGCCCCGGGTCCACATTGTTGAAGCTGGCGAAGAACAAGTCCTGCAGGATGATGAATTCGCTCGGTTCCATCAGCCGCTGCAGGAGCGAGGAAAAACCGCGGAACAACGTCCCCAGGACAATCCCCACGAGCAACAGCAGATGCAGCGACCGCGTGGCACCGGTGAACATCCACCGGTACAGGAACGCACTGAACCCCACCATCAGCAGGATCTCCACAGCGAACTTCAGCGTGGACGGCGCCGTTGCGAGCGTCGCAGCACCTGCCACGAACGCCAACGCGGTTTGCACCAGGATGTACAGGGAATCGAAGCCCATGATGGACGGCGTCAGGATCCGGTTGGCCGTCACAGTTTGGAACAGCAGCGTGGATACACCCACGGCCACGGCCACCAGCAGCATCGCGGACACCTTGATGACCCGCCGCGGCAGCACATAAGCGATGTTGCCCTTGAGGTCTATTGTCAGGAAAACAGCAACAAGCACGACGGCGGCAATCGCCAAAATTGCGATCACCAATCCCGGCGGGGTTCTTCGGATGGCGTCCCTCCAGCGTGCTGGCCCGGACCAACGGGGTGGTCTGGCAACAGGAGGGCCGGGAGCGCCCGGCGTCACGGATTCAGGAGTCACGGAAGTTTCAGGCATTGCGTTTCCTCAGGAGCAGGAAGAGGAAGAGGATGGCTCCAAGCACTGACATGACCATGCCCACTGGAACCTCGTAGGGGAATCGGATGGTGCGGCCGATGATGTCGCAGACCAGCACGAACGCGGATCCAAAAAGCGCGGTCCAAGGAACAGCCCGGCGGAGATTGTCCCCGAACAGCAGGGAAACGATATTCGGGACCACCAGGCCGAGGAACGGCACGGCCCCCACAGTGGTGACCACCACAGCCGAGATCAAAGAAACGATCATCAGGCCGAGCCGCATAGTGCGGGCGTAGTTGAGGCCCAGGTTGGTGGTGAAATCCGGGCCCATTCCGGCCACAGTGAACCGGTCAGCAGCAAACAGTCCCACCAGCACCAGGACCGCCACGATCCACAGCAGTTCGTACCGCCCGCGCAGCACGCCGGAGAAGTCGCCGATCATCCAGTTGCTGAGCGTCTGCAGCAGGTCGAAGCGGTAGGCAAAGAACGTGGTGACAGCAGCAATAATGCCACCCAGCATGATGCCCACCAGCGGAATGAGCAGGGTATTGCGGGCCGGAAGCCTACGGAGAATCGCCAAAAACAGGGCGGTGCCCAGTACGGCGAACACAGAAGCCACCAGCATTTTGGTGAGGATCGGCGAGTCCGGGGCCAGCACCGTGACCACCAGGATCCCCAGCGTCGCTGACTCAACTGTGCCCACGGTGGACGGTTCAACAAAGCGGTTTCGGGCCATGAGCTGCATGATCAACCCGGCAACGGCTACGGCCATGCCAGCCAGGACAACGGCCACAGTGCGCGGCACCCGGGAGACCCAGAAGATTTCCCAGGCGCCGGCGTCGTTCGCCAGCAAGGCGGGCAGCGAAACATCGCTGACCCCGACGAAAATACTGCCGACTGCGACCACCAGCACAACGGCAGCAGCCGCAACCAGGCGGGCGGTTTCGCCAGTCCGGTTGCGGCTCGCTGAGGCCGTGGGGCGCACGGCTGTAGTTGTCACGTCAGGTTTTCAGCTGAAGCGGTTGGTCAGGCGACGGAGTCGGCCACTGCCGTGACCATGGCCTGGACGTTGTTCAGGCCGTAGCCAACGATGTACCAGCCGGCAGGATCGAGGTTGACGATCTTGTTGTTCTTGGCGGCGTTGGTGGACTTCACGAGCTCGTTGTCCAGGATCGGGTTGGCGGTGGAGCCAGCGGTGCCCACAGCCGTGTCGCGGTTGATGACGTAGAGGATGTCCGGATTGGTGTCCTTGATGTATTCGAAGGAAACGGCCTCACCGTGGGATCCCTCGGTCTTGACATCGGCGGCGGTGGGAACGCCCAGGACGTCGTGGATGATGCCAAAGCGTGAGCCTGCGCCGTACGCTGTGACTTCGCCACCGGAGGTCAGGACGATCAGGCCCTTGCCGGCCGAAGCAGCCTTGGTCTTGGTGTCCGCGACCGTCTTGTCCACCTCAGCAAGCTTGGAAGCGACCTCGTCTTCCTTCTTGAAAATCCTGCCGAGCTTCTCGGTCTGGGCCTTGAAGCTTTCCATCGGCTTGGCAGCATCAACGGAGAGATCGATGGTGGGGGCGATCTTGCTCAGTTCCTCGTAGGCGCCGGCCGTGCGGCCGGAGACGATGATGAGGTCAGGAGCCGCGGAGCTGACGGCTTCGAAGTCCGGCTCCTTGAGCGAGCCGACCTTGGCGTACTTGGCGTCGGAGAACTTCTTCAGTGCCTCCGGGTAGCTGGCCTCGGGAACACCGGTGGGCTCGACGCCGAGCGCGTTCATGGTGTCCAAAACGCCGAGGTCGAACGTGACAACCTTGGCCGGGTTCACGGGAACGTTGGCCGTGGACCCCTGGGCGTGCTCAATGGTGATGGTGCTGGCTTCCTCGGGCTGCGAAGACGCCGTTGCCCCGCCTCCACACGCCGTAACGGTCAGCAAGGCAGCGCCTGCAGCCAATGCCCCAATGTAGCTGGACAGCCTCTTTTTCACGCCGGTGCTCCGCTCACTAATAAGTCATAGATCTGTTGCCTAATTACTGTTTGACTCTATTAGTAAGGTGAGGCTAACTTCAAAACCGAAAGGCTCTCCAGCGGGTATTTGTGACTGAAGTCACGTGTTTTTCTCCCGCTGGAGAGCCTTTATGACATTCGGCTGCTGCTTTACCCCTCGGCTTGCCGATCCTCTACGAGCTTCTGGAGGGCCGGGAACAGCGGGTGCGACGCCGTCAGTTCCGTAATGCGTTCGACGGCGGCAGCTGCGTCCAGTTCGGACAGCAAGTTGGCGAGCTCCACGGCTTCGTCGTCGTTGCCGTCGTCGAAACGGAGTGCTGCCGACATCGCTTCAAGGAGGGCCGCGGGTGTTACGCCGCGCTCGGCCAACTCTGCGGCAGGACCGACAAAACGCTCGTGCCGGCTCAGCTTCCGCAAGGGCGCCCGGCCCACGCGGTTCACGGTATCCGGCAAGTGCGGGTTGGTGAAGCGCGACAGGATCTTCTGCACGTACGCTTCCTGCTCGGCCTCAATGAACCCATGTTTGGCTACCAGCAGTTCCTTGGTTTCCTCCAGCACGGCCCGGACCTTCGCAGCCACGGCCTGATCAGCCATGGCATCGGAAATTTTCTCCAACCCGGCCTGGTAACCGAAATACGCCGCCGATGCGTGGCCGGTGTTCACGGTGAACAACTTGCGCTCGATGTACGGGCCAAGCTCGTCCACGAAAGTGGCACCCGGGATCACCGGCGCGTTGCCGTCAAACGGCGTGCGATCAATGACCCACTCGTAGAAGGTCTCCACTGTGACATCCAGCCCCTGGCCCGGCGCCTGGTTGGGGACAATGCGGTCCACCGCCGTGTTGGCGAAAACCGCCACCGCGTCGAGGTCCCCGGCGGAATCGTCCCAAGCCGCACGGATCTCCGTGTGCAGGAGGTCCGTGGCATTGATGGCGTTCTCGCAGGCCATGACCTGAAGGGGCGGCAACTCCGTGGGCCGGGCGGCCAACCCACGGGCGATCACCGGCGCTACGAACTTCAGGATGTGCGGCCCCACAGCAGTGGTGACCACATCCGCCGTCGAGATTTCCTCCACAACGGCGGCTTCCTGCGAACCCGAGTTGAAAGCACGGAAACCGGTGACGGTCTTGACCGCCGGGCTCTCGCCCACCTCATGGACGTCGTAGCTGCTGGCCGATGCGAGCTGGCTGATCAGCGCATCCGCAACGTCCGCGAACACCACCTCATAGCCGGCCTCGTGCAGCAGCAGCCCCACGAAGCCACGCCCAATGTTGCCGGCCCCAAAATGGACTGCCTTCACTATGCGTTGACCTTTCCGAACAGCTCCAGGACTTCATCAACCGTGGTGGCTTCTTCCAGCTGGGCAACCTGTGCCTTGTTGGTGAAGATCTTCGCGATGGAGGACAGGATGTGGAGGTGCTCATTGTTGAGGCCAGCGACGCCGACCACGAACTTCACTTGCTTGCCGCCCCAGTCGATTCCCTGGGGGTAGCGGATAATGGACACGGCCGAGTGGTTGATGTGTTCCTTGGCATCGTTGGTCCCGTGCGGGATGGCCAGGAAGCTGCCCATGTATGTGGACACGGATTCCTCGCGCTCGTGCATGGCGTGGACGTAGCTGACATCCACGGCGCCGCGGTCCAGCAGGAGCTTTCCGGCCTCGTCGATCGCCGCGTCACGGTCCGTTGCAGTTCCGTTCAGGATCACGCTTTCGCGGAGCAGGACACCTTTACCTGCCACTTGACCGCCTGCCACTTGACCGCCTGCTACTTGACTGTCTGTTGCGGCGGCCGGCTCAGCGGCGTGCGCACCATGGGCTGCGGTTGCTGTGGTGGTTACAGCGGCAGCGGGCTGGTCGCCGGCGGTGGATTCCGCCGTCGTGCCTGAAGCCGCGCCTTCGCTGTTGCTGCTGCGGACCAAGTCAACGATTTCGTCGTACTTGGGGCTGTTCATGAAGTTGTCCACCGAGTAGTGAACGGCGCTGGCCGTCCTCGGCTGGGCGCGTTCAGTGAGGTCCTGGTGCGTGACCACCACATCAAAGGTGTCGTCAAGGTTGGCGATGGCCGAGTTGGTGACCTTGACCTCCGGAAAGCCGGCGGCCTTGATCTTGTTGCGCAGGACCGAGGCACCCATGGCACTTGAACCCATGCCGGCGTCGCAAGCGAACACGATGTTCCGGACCGGGCGGGTGAGGACGGTGCCGGCCTGGGCGGCACGGTCGCCAGTCAATGCGGAGGAGACTGAGCTCTTCTTGCCCTTCATGGCCTCCATGCGTGACGTAGCAGCTGAGAGATCGTCCTCGCCCTTGTTCTTGGACGTGCGCAGGATGACCGCAGCGATGAGGAAGGAGACGGCGGTGGCCAGGATGACCGCAAGAATCACGCCCACGTAACTGTCACGGGATGTCTGCGCGAGCACCGCAATGATGGAACCCGGAGCGGCAGGAGCCACGAGGCCGGAGTTGGTGATGGCGAGGGTTGCGATGCCCGTCATGCCGCCGCCGATTGCAGCGAGGATCAGGACCGGCTTCATCAGGACGTACGGGAAGTAGATCTCGTGGATACCACCGAGGAAGTGGATGATCGCTGCACCGGGGGCCGAAGCCTTGGCGGCGCCGCGTCCGAAGAACATGTAGGCGAGCAGGATGCCGAGGCCCGGGCCGGGGTTGGCTTCGAGCAGGAACAGGATGGATTTGCCCTGTTCCAGCGACTGCTGGATGCCCAACGGGGTCAGCACGCCGTGGTTGATGGCGTTGTTGAGGAAGAGGACCTTGGCCGGCTCAATGAAGATGCTGGTCAGCGGCAGCAGGCCGTTGTTGACCAGGAAGCCCACCACGGCGCCGGCGCCGTCAGTGAAACGCTGGACAACCCAGGAAAGTCCGTAGAAGCCGCCCAATGCCAACAGCGCGCCCCAAATACCGGCGGAGAAGTTGTTGACCAGCATCTCGAAGCCTGGGCGGATCTTTCCGTCCCATAGGGAATCGATCTTCTTCATGGTCCAGGCACCCAGCGGGCCCATGATCATGGCGCCGATGAACATTGGCGCATCCGTGCCTGCGATGACGCCCATGGTTGCGATAGCGCCCACCACGCCGCCTCGGACGTCGTAAACCATCCGGCCGCCCGTATACGCGATCAGGATTGGAAGGAGATACGTGACCATGGGGCCGACGATGCCCCCGTTGGGATCACCTTCGGCATTGGTGCCGAAACCGCCCAGTTCAGCGACTGGAAACCAGCCCTTCTCGATGAAGAGGGCCGTGATGAGGCCCCAGGCGATGAAGGCGCCGATGTTGGGCATGATCATGCCGGACAGGAAGGTGCCGAACTTTTGTACACCAACGCGCACGCTGGTGCGGGGCTTCGCAACTGTCTCTGTTGCCATGTGAATTCCTAACGTGTGTCCCGCGGCGGCGCGGGGTCAGTCGATATAGATCGAGAGAGCGCAGCCTTTAGGAGCTGCTGGAAATGCGGTGAAGCCATTCAAGGAAAAGCTTCAGTTCAGAGCTGGATAGTTGGTCCGAATGCGAGGCCTGCAGTGCCGCATTCAGGGCGATTGCCGCAACAACTACGGACGACTTACCGGAGTCGTCCCCTGCGGCGCCACGGGCGGTGTCCGTGGAGACGGCAAAAATCATGGAATCCCGGGTCATCGTTGAGAGCTCGAGATTCCGTTCCTCCACCGGTTCTGCGATCAGCATGAGCGTGACGCCCACGTTGGCCGCCAGGATGCTGCGGGCCGCTTCGCGGGGCGGCACGTTGATCTGACCGGAAATAGCGGCCTTGTTCAGCATTTCTTCCAGAAGCGCTTCAGCATCGGCCACGATTGCAGGGCGGCTTTCCGGCCTGATGTTGCCGAACATGACCAGGTATAGATGGGGTTGCGTCAGCCCGAACTGGACGTGGTTATCCCACATCCGCCGGACGTCTTCCAACGGCTCCCCGGACGGTGCAAAATCCCGCTCTCCCGCCACATACTCTTCAAATCCGGCTGATACGACGGCGTCGAACAAGCCTTCTTTGTCGCCAAAGTGGTGGTAGAGCGTTGGCGCCGTGACCCCGGCAAGCTTGGTGATCTGGCGCGTTGAGACCGCTGACCCCTCCGAATTCGCCAGCAACTCGGCAGCTGCGCGAAGCAACCGAATTTTGGGCGGAAGCTGGTCATCGAAACTCATAACCGCTACCCTAGCACCTATAGCGTTGCTATATGAAGTGGCTCACAAAGGAATTTTGTAGGCTAGTTTCCGAGGCTCCCGGTGCCGTCGCCGGCGGGCCTGAACCAACAAGCAGGAACAGAGGATTCAGTGCAGAATTTCCAAGGAGTAGGGGTAAGCCCTGGCCGCATCATTGGTTCCGTCCGCCAGATGCCCAAGCCGGTGAGCGAACCGCCGTCGGGAGAACGCCTGGCCGCGGACGTGAGTCCGGAAGACGCCGTCGCGGGTTTGAAAGCGGCTGCGCAGGCCGTCCATGACGAGCTCAAGGGACGTGCGGACAGCGCTTCCGGCGACGGCAAGGCCGTCCTCGAAGCCACAGCCCTCATGGCCAAGGACACCATGCTCCTGAAATCGGCGAGCAAGCTCATCAACGCCGGATCCTCTGCCGAGAGGGCCATCTGGGAAGCGGGCGCCTCGGTCTCCGAAATGCTGCACAACCTGGGCGGCTACATGGCCGAGCGCGCCACCGACGTCCTGGATGTGCGCGCCCGGATCGTGGCCGAACTCCGTGGAGTTCCTGCTCCCGGCATCCCCGCCTCTGACACGCCCTTCATCCTGGTGGCCGAGGACCTCGCCCCCGCCGACACCGCAACACTGAATCCCTCGGTGGTACAGGCGCTGGTGACCTCAGGCGGCGGCCCGCAGTCACACACGGCCATCATCGCCCGTTCGCTCGGACTGCCTGCCGTGGTTGCCGCTCACGGCGTGGACTCCTTGCCCGACGGATCCGAGGTCTACGTAGACGGCGCGGCTGGCTTTGTTGCCGTTTCGCCCTCCGATGAGCAGCGTGCCGCAGCTACGGCCTGGGCGGAAACCTCCGCCACCCTCGCCGAATTCGACGGAAACGGCACGACGGCGGACGGCCACCTGGTGCCCCTCCTCGCCAACGTGGGCGGAGCCAAGGATGCCGTGGCAGCTGCCGCTTTGGGCGCCCAGGGTGTCGGCCTGTTCCGCACCGAGTTCTGCTTCCTGGAACGGGATACCGAGCCCTCCGTTGACGAGCAAGCCGCAGCCTACAAGGCCGTGTTCGATGCGTTCCCGGGCAAGAAAGTCGTCCTCCGCACCCTCGACGCCGGCGCCGACAAGCCCCTCCCCTTCCTCACTGACGCCACCGAACCCAACCCTGCGCTGGGTGTCCGCGGCTACCGCACCGACTTCACCACCCCGGGTGTCCTGGAGCGTCAGCTCGAAGCCATCGCGCGGGCAGCCTCCGAATCCGAAGCTGACGTGTGGGTCATGGCCCCCATGATCTCCACGGCTGCCGAAGCCGGACGTTTCGCCTCGCTCTGTGCCGCCGCTGGAATCCAGACGCCGGGTGTCATGGTGGAAGTTCCCTCTGCCGCTTTGACTGCTGCCACCGTGCTGCGGGAAGTGGGATTCGCCTCGCTGGGAACCAACGACCTCACCCAGTACGCCATGGCCGCCGACCGCCAGCTCGGACCCCTGGCTGAACTCAACACGCCATGGCAGCCTGCTGTACTCAGGCTCGTGCAGCTCACAGTTGAAGGTGCTGCACAGGAAAGTTCAGGCCGTGAGGGTGCCGCCAAGCCCGTCGGCGTCTGTGGTGAGGCTGCCGCTGACCCGGCCCTCGCCGTCGTACTGACCGGCCTGGGCGTCACCACACTGTCCATGACCGCGCGCTCCTTGGCCGCCGTCGGGACTGTGCTGAAAACCGTGACCCTGGAGCAGGCGCAGGAACTGGCGCAACTCGCGTTGTCCGCACCCAGCGCTCTGGAGGCACGCGACTGGGTCCGCGCCAAGCTCCCCGTGCTCGAAGAACTCGGCCTCTAACTTCTGTTTGTTTCTGTCAAAGGAGAAACCATGCCCGAACGCACAGCCACCATCGCCAGCCGCTCCGGCCTGCATGCCCGTCCGGCCGCCTTGTTCGCGGAAGCCGCGGGCGAGCAGCCGGTTGAGGTCACCATTGCCATGCAAGGCGACCCTGCCGATGACGCGCTCGACGCCGCCAGCATCCTTTCGCTCATGACGCTTGGCGCCGCGAAAGGCGACGTCGTTGTGCTCAGGGCGGAGGGCGACGGTGCGGACGCCGCGCTGGACACACTGGTGAAGCTGCTGGAGACGGACCTGGACGCGGAGTAGCCTTCGGCCGGAGGGCCCATTTCCGGGAGGGCCATTTCGATGGCCAGCTGCAGCTAAGACGGTAGGAATCGTCTTGCCTGCAGCGAGCCATCTAAATGAGCTGGCTTGCTCGTACCGCTGGGAGTAGGTTCGGGCTATGAACGAGCACGTGATCCCTATCCTCCCTTGCCGCAACGTGGACGACGTCGTGCCGTTCTACGAGGCCTTGGGCTTCACAATGACCTTCCAGCAGGCCCGACCCAACCCCTACGTGTGCTTTAACCGGGGCGGGATCGACCTCCACTTTTTCGGCTTGGAAGCCTTCGAGCCCGAGAACTCCATGGCAGCGCCATCCTGCTGGTCCCGGACACAGGCGTGCTGTTCGACGAGTTCGCTGCCGGCCTCCGCGCGGCCTTCGGGAAGTTGCCGGTTTCCGGACTTCCGCGGATCACCCGGCCGCGACGGAAACAGGGGACCGCTGCCGGGTTCACCGTGGTGGATCCGGGCGGGAACTGGCTACGGATCTATGCCCTGGGGGCAACAGAGGAAGACGGCAAGGGCTCGGAAACCCGTTTGGAAAGGGTCCTGCTGAACGCTGCCCGACAAGGCGATGCGCGCGGCGCTGAAGCAGTGGCGATATCGGTCATCGAGACCGGGTTGTTGCGGCACCCGGATGCCACCGACGCCGAAAAGCTTCCCCTGCTGGTGTATCTCGCTGAGCTTCACGGGCGCAGCGGGCACCGCGAGCTCGCAATACCGGTGCTGGATACCGTGGACGCGCTTACGCTGACGCCCGCTGAACGTGAGGCCTTGGCAGGGGACTTGGCCAACGCCGCCGAGCTCCGGGCGTCGTTGTAGGTTCCGTGGCGCCCGTTTGGTGGGTTCCCTGCAGCTCATGCCGGGCGCACGGCCCTGCCGGCAGGGAACCATCGAAATGGGCAGCTAACTCCCGCCCGGCTCCCACAGGCTAGGCTTCTGCCATGGCACTGATAGCTCCCCGCGTGACGGCCGGCCTTCCTGCCGACGACGCCCGGAATCTGGCACGCTCCCTCCAGGACAGCAACGACATCACCGTGTTCGTGGACGGCACGGTCCACCGCCTGCCGGACGAGGCGAGGGACGCCGTCGTCGATCTCCTCGCGAGACTGAGCCGTGGCGAAACGGTGACGGTCAGCAGCGTGGAGGAAATGCTCACCACATCGCAGGCCGCCGAACTCGCGGGCATCTCTCACACTTATCTGCGCAACATGACGGACCGCGGCGAGATCCCGGTGGAGTACCGGGGAACTCATCGAAGAATCCGGCAGGCTGCCATCATGGCGTGGCTGGCAACGCAAAGGAAGAAACAGCAGGCCGAGGCCGGCGCAGGAGACGACGCCGCGGAAGAAAGCGACGCGAGACCCTAGCCGACCACCAATCCCGGCATGCTGTTGAATAGCGTTATGGCTTCGAGTAAACCTTCCGCCGTCTGGCCCGTGGTGCACAGAGAACGCCGCGCCCTGTTACAGGACTTGGAGCCTCTTCCGGCAGCTCAATGGCAGACGCCATCGCTCTGTGCCGGTTGGGACGTCCACGATGTCCTGGCCCACGTGGTCGACAGCGCCAAGACGACGCGGCTGAACTTCATTCGCCGGATGATTGCCGCCCGGATGGACTTTGACCACGACAACGCCGTTGGAGTGGAGCGCGAAAAGACCGCGGAACCGGCGCAGACGTTGAACGGGCTGCGCGCTGTGCTTTCGCGAACCTCCGGCCCGCCGGCAAGCTTGGCCACCCGCTTGGTTGAGGCGTTCGTCCATGGGGAGGACATCCGGCGCCCCTTGGGAATCCGGGGCGACTACCCCGCGGAGCACGTGGCCACCGCCCTCAGCTACCAGGTGAAGACCACCACCAAAATGGGTGGAGGCAAGGAAATTGCGGAGGGTTGGCGCTTGGTAGCCACTGACACGCCTTTCGATCATGGCAACGGCCCCACGGTTGAAGGTCCCGCCATAGCCCTGTTGCTGGCGATATCCGGCCGGCCCATCGGGCACGAAGAAGTGGGCGGGCCAGGGGCTCCGGTGTTCCTGCAGCACTTGGGAAACGTGTGAACGCGCGTGTGAATGCCCGGGCCAAGACCGCAAGCCTGCTGTCCGCCGACGTCGACGTCATGGGCCTGACCGGACGGATTCTCTGGACCGACGGCGCACCTCCGCCGGAGCCGGGCGCAGAACCCCGGAACGAGCCTGCGTACATCCTGATTCACGGCATTGGCGTATCGCATCGGTACTTGGCGCGGTTACACGGAGTACTGGCCGCGAGCGCGCCGACCTATTCGCTTGACCTGCCCGGCTTTGGCGGGACACCCAAGCCTGGCCGCCAGCTGTCCGTGGAGGATTACGGCGCTTTCATTGCGGAGACACTCAAGACCTGCGGCATCGATTCCTACGTGCTGGTGGGCCACTCCATGGGAGTGCAATTTGCCATTGAAGCGGCTTTGCATGCCCCGGAGCAGATCAGTCAGCTGGTGTTGATGGGGCCGGTGGTGGACTCGCGGCACAAGAACGTTCGCCGGCAGTCCTTGGCGCTCTTTTTGGACGGATTACTCCGTGAGAGTCCGTCGTCCAATTGGATTGTCATCTCGGACTACTTCCGCTGTGGTCCACGCTGGTATCTCAGCGAGCTTCCCGTCATGATGAGTTACCCCACGGAGAAACGGCTCGCCGGAGTGCAGGTGCCCGTACTGGTTCTGCGTGGGAGCCGCGACCATGTGGCAGGCCCGGATTGGGCGTTGCGGCTGTCGAGGGCAGTAGCCCAGGGGCGTTTGGTGGAGATTCCGGGGGTGGGGCACGTGGCGCAACACATGCGTCCCATGGCTGTAGCGGATGCCATCCGAAGCTTCGTCACCGCCACGACTCCTCACCGCTAAGCATTAACGCACGACGCCGGCGCCCGGGTTGCGCCTGCCTTTTGGGGTTGCGCCTGCTTGTTGGGCCAGCGCCTGCTTGTTGGGCCAGCGCCTGCCGACTAGGCTGGCAAAGCAAGCGCATTAGTAAGTTTGCTTACGAAAGGGCTGATCGTGACTAATAAAGACTTGAATGAGGAAACCCAGGGCTTCGGCGCAACGGGCGCTACAGGGCCCTTCGACACTACGTCCGACGCCGACAGCATCCACGAGGATCCCGACATGCGCCAGGATGAGGACGAGGATCCCGCAGCCTCCGCCAACCCCGACCCCCTCGACGGCAATGTCACGGGCTTGGAGCCAGGCGGCGGAGTACCCCCGGGAGAAACCCCGCCCGCCGAAGGCAGCATGAGCAGCGATCAAGGGCACGAAGAGTAGCTACGTTGCCAACCCGCTGTTACGTTGCTGGCCAGCGACGTAACAGCGGGTTCACCACGTCCTTACGGGCTCCCGGCTACTGCAGTTTCAGGATTTCCCCGAGATCGTATTCAGCAGGCTCTTCCAACTGAGAGTAGGTGCAGCTCTCCGGAGTACGGTCCGGCCGCCAGCGCCGGAACTGCGTGGTATGCCGGAACCTGTCCCCCTCCATGTAGTCGTACGCCACCTCGATCACCAGCTCGGGGCGCAGTGGGACGAAGGAGAAATCCTTTCCACCGCTCCACCGGCTTTGGGCGCCGGGCATGCGCGAACCCCCGGGTGCCTCGTCCTGTTTGGCCCACTCGCCCCACGGGTGCTCACCGAGTTCAACCTGGTACGGCTCAAGCTCAGCCACCAAGGCTTCGCGCTTGGCCATGGGGAACGATGCCACCACTCCCACATGATGCAGGCGGCCAGTGTCATCGTGAAGCCCCAGCAACATCGAGCCCACAACCTTCGCGGTCTTGTGCCATCGGAAACCTGCCACCACGCAATCAGCCGTGCGCTCGTGCTTGGTCTTGAACATCACGCGCTTGTTGGGTTGATAGGCCCCGGTCAACGGCTTGGACAGCACGCCATCCAGCCCCGCGCCTTCCAATTGCACGAACCACTCCTGCGCCCGGTCGAGATCCGTTACAGCCGGAGTCACATAAACGGGCGGCTCAGCCTTGGCCAGCGCACGTTCCAAGATGGACCGGCGCTCGGAGAAGGGCTTGTCCATAAGGTTTTCATCGCCGAGGGCGAGGATGTCGAACGCAATCATGGATGCCGGGGTTTTCTCGGCCAGCATCCGTACCCTGCTGTCGGCGGGGTGGATCCTTTGCTGGAGCACCTCGAACTCCAGCCTTTTGCCCTCGATCAGGACGATCTCGCCGTCGATCACGCATTTGTCCGGAAGGTTCTTCCTGAGCGCCTCCACCACTTCGGGGAAGTAGCGGGTCATGGGCTTCTCATTGCGGCTGCCCAAAATGATCTCGTCCCCATCCTTGAAGACGATGGTCCGGAACCCGTCCCACTTGGGCTCATAGTGCCCAACATCGGGAATGGTCGGAACGGATTTGGCGAGCATGGGCGAGACGGGCGGCATCACAGGCAGGTCCATAGTCAATGTCTACCTGCAGGCGCACCACGAAGCTAGTGTTAGGCCATGGATATCTTGCTCGTGTTGGCAGCAGTGCTGGGAGTTCCGGCCCTGCTGGGCGGGCTCTGGTACTGGTCATTGCGTGGGAGCAGCCCGGGCAAAGTTCGCCGCGGAGCAACCGGCGGAATGCTGGGAGTAGCGGATGAAATCTTCCGGCCGGAAACTCACCAGGCAGTGCAAATCCAGAGGATCCAGCATGAGTTGCCCGCTCCCGCACCGGCCCCGAAGCCTAAGTCATAGAAACCTGTCGTTTGGGCAGACGTACCGCCCGTTACATTAATGTGACTTTACTTTCCGGCTCATGTACCGTCGTAGGGCGACCCGTATCTCCGCTGGGCCGCTTCCGGATTGACGCCGAGCTCTGCCGCAATCCGGGATCCGCCAGACCCGCGGCAGAGGCGGGGGACCCACAGTTCCCGGGCTTGGTATCCAAGCCCTCGGGGTGAAGCCGCTTAGGCGGCCGGACGGCCTCGTCCGAACCCGACAGCTAACCTCGAAGGCGTTGAGAGGCAACCACCATGTCCCCAACCATGGATCAGCCGCGCCGCGCCCAAACTGAAGGCGCGCGCACCAAGCCAACCGGACGCCGTCGGGCCCAACCCAGCGGACTCCTTGACAGTTCGCCGGCCGATTCCGCCGCTGCGCCCGGAACAACAGGCACGACGCCGGAACCCGCCACCGCATTCATCCCCACCGTCGCGGCGCCTGCCACTCGTGCGGAAATACGTGCGGCCGAGCGGCAGCGTGCGGCCCAGGCAGTGATCGCGCCCGAAGCATCGGCGCCACAGCCCGAAGGCGAGCAAGCTGCCCAGGCAGTTGCTCCGAGGTCCACCACACCCGGGCCTCCTACCTCTGCGATCCCCATTGTTCCGGCAGCTGATATTAAGCCGGGTTCGCTGGAACTCAGCACGCCCGAACCCGCCACCGCGGCTATTCCCGTGGTGCAGCCTGCAACGCCGGAACCCACAACGGCGGCCATTCCCGTGGTGCAGCCTGCAACGCCGGAACCCACAACGGCGGCCATTCCCTTGGTGTCTGCCGGGTCACCGCGCACTGAATCTCCGCGCGGCAAGTCCCCTGCGCAGGTTGCTGCAGCCGCAACGGCGGCGGCATCGCTGGCCAGCCGCAAGGATGCCCGCAGGCAGGCTGCTGCCCCCGCGGCAACCCAGTCCAGCATCGGCTCGACGTCCTCATTTGGCCGCGAACCCCACGCAGCCCTTCGCAAAGCAGCGTCGGTGAAGCACATGAGCCAACGCATGGCAGTGGTTGCAGGTGCACTTGGACTCGCGCTGACGGCGGGAACTTTGGGGCAAGCCCTCGAGCTTCCGTTCTTCGGCCAGGAAACCCCCGCGCAGGAAGCAAGCGCAGGCAGGAACTCGGGCTCCGCTTCTCCTGCGCCCAGCGCCTCCTACTCCACCGCTTCGTCGCCTTTCGCGTCGTCGCCATCACCCTCGTCAGTTGCCACTGCTTCCTCGGAAGCCGGCCAACCCGCGACATTGGCGGAGGCACCCACGGCAGGGTCGTCGTCGTCGGCTCCGACACCGAAGGTATCCCTGGCCGACCCGGTATGGGTTCCGTCAGGGGCGGCCTCGGCAGCCTCCCCCGCACCAGGTGCGAGCAGCCCCGTTCCAGCCCAGCCGGCGCCCGCCCCGAGCGAGGTGCCGTCGGACACCATCACCACGCCTCCCACGACTCCGACGCCCACACCAACGGGAACTGCAAAGCCGACTCCAACGGTCACGCCGACGCCCACACCCACCCCAACGGAAACTGCAACGCCCACGTCCAAGCCGCGGCCGGGCAAGCCGCAGGCCGCCTCGGCACCGCAGCCCAGCGGCTCGGCACCGCAGCCCAGCGGCTCGGCGCTTCAGGACATCCTGAATGCAGCCCAGGACGTCCTCGGATGAGCACCCGCCTGCCCCGCATGGCCAGTCATGTGGGATGGCACAGCCGGTACTGCAGCAGCAGCCGGACGGCCACGTTCCGTCGCAGGATGGGACGCTGGAGCTGCCAGCGGTTTCGGCGCTCCTAAGCTCAGATCCGCGGCCGCCCTGCCCAGCGCCGCGCCTTCAGGGCCGCATGTAACTCGAGCCGGATCGCGCCACTCAACGGATCAGCACCGATGAGTTGGCGGATCCGGCCGAGCCGATTGTAGATGCTGCTTCTGTGGAGGTGAAGCTTGGCGGCCACATCCTGCACTGAGCCGTCATTGTCATACAGCAGTTCCAGCACGGGCAGGAGTTCGCCGTTCCTGTCCTGGTCCTCAAGGGTCTGAAAATGCACCGAACCCGTGTCGTCCCAACCTCCGGGCGCCACCAGGCGATCGAAAAGTTGGTAGACGCCAACAGTCCGGCTGTCCACCAGCTCTCCCAAGGGCTGGTCCACTGCCGCCGCTTGCGCAGCAACCTTCGCCTGACGGTAGGCCCCCGACAGCTGCCGAATGACTTGGAAGGGTTCGCTGATGCCCAGGATCACCCTGTCCACCTTGCGGCCGGCCCTCTTTCCGAGTTCCAGTTGATAATGCACCAGCACCTGGGCATGGTCCGCCCGGCCACCCGACTCGCGGAACAACACCACCGAATGCGTCTCCGTCCCGGCGCTGAACAAGGCTGCATTGACCCCAATAGTGGACTGCAGCGCCGCTGATCGGTGCGTCAGGGTTGCGGCTATGGGATCGACGTCGGACCTCGAGCCCTCCGGGTCGAGGATGGTCACCAGTTGCCACGGACCGCGCCCTTGGATTTCCTTCCACCCCGCGACGGCGGCCACAGCGTTCGATTCGCCACCGCAGGCCGACAGGAATTCCTGCTCACGCCTTCGCCTGAACTCCGATTCGGCCGTATTGGAATCCAGGAGCAAGCCTGCCAACAGGTCCAGTTCGTCCCGCACGCCGGGCAATTCGGTGAGGATCGCCGTCGCACTCTGTTCTTCGAGGTCCAACTGCACCCACAGGTAACCGACGCGGAAACCGCGCACCAGAAGTGGCACGCAGACGCGGCCCAACATGCCGAGTTCGTCATTGGCGGGAACCACCACCGGGCGCACGGCCGTGGCGATGCCGTGAGCGAGCTGCCAGGCGCTGACGTCGCTGGGGACCCGCTTGCTGAGGAGGAAGTTCACGCGGACCCGGTCGGCGTGCGACTGGTTGGAGCTATAGGCGAGAAGAACGCCGTCGAGGTCTTCCAAGGAGAGCCCGCGGCCCAGCTTCAAGGCCACACGTTCAACGATCTGTTCCACGTCCTGCTGCATCCTTCAAAGCGTACCAACAGCAGGCGACACTTGACGCTTCAGCGCTCGACAAATGTCGAGCACCGCCACAGAAGATCGTTGAATTTACGGGGTCTGCTTGTGCGGGCAGCTCCACGTCCGTGTCGCCTGCCTCACAGCCGGATTTATTCTGGAATCACAGCCCGCAACACATTTTTCGGCCGAAGAGGCCGCTAGCGATGGAGCCCACAGATGATCATCGGTGTCCCCAAAGAAATCAAGAACAACGAGTTCCGCGTAGCCATCACGGCCGCCGGGGTCCACGAGTTCCGCACCCACGGACACACCGTTCTGGTTGAGCGCGGCGCAGGCCTCGGTTCAGGCATCACCGACGAGGAATACTCAATTGCCGGCGCCGAAATCGTCAACGAAGCAGATGACGTTTGGGCGCGCGCGGACATGGTCATGAAGGTCAAGGAACCCATCGCGGCTGAGTACCACCGCTTCCGCAAGGGCCTCATCCTCTTCACCTACCTCCACCTCGCCGCAGAGCCCGAGCTCACCGCCGAGCTCATCAACTCGGGCGTCACGGCCATCGCTTACGAAACCGTGCAGGAAGGCCGCACCCTTCCGCTGCTGGCCCCGATGTCGGAGGTCGCGGGCCGCCTGTCCGTCGTGGTCGGCGCTTCCTCGCTGATGGCTCCGGCCGGCGGCAAGGGCGTCCTCCTGGGCGGCGTACCGGGTGTACGTCCGGCCAAGGTTGTTGTCCTCGGCGCCGGCGTTGCGGGAACCAACGCCGCCGCCATGGCGCTGGGCCTCGGTGCTGATGTCACCATCATGGACATCAACATCAACCGGCTGCGGGAACTCGATGCCCTCTACCAGGGCCGCCTGAAGACCGTTGCCTCCAACGCCTACGAGATCGAGAAGTCAGTCATCGACGCAGATCTCGTGATCGGTTCCGTCCTGATCCCGGGCGCCAAGGCACCCAAGCTGGTCACCAACGAACTGGTTGCCCGCATGAAGCCCGGCTCGGTCCTGGTGGACATCGCTGTTGATCAGGGCGGCTGCTTCGAGGACACGCACCCCACCACCCACCAGGAACCGACGTACAAGGTCCACAACTCGATCTTCTACTGCGTTGCCAATATGCCCGGCGCTGTTCCGAACACCTCCACGTACGCACTGACCAACGTCACACTGCGCTACGCCGTGGCACTGGCCAACCTGGGCGTCAAGGCCGCCTTCGACCGCGACCCCGCCCTGGCGGCCGGCCTCAACATCGCCGCTGGCCACGTGGCACACCACTCCGTTTCCGAGGCGCACAACCTGCCCCTCGTCAACGACTGGCACACCCTGGTCTCCGCGTAGCCCAAGCTTCGCGGCGACGGAAACGTCGTTGGCCCCCTGTTCCGTTGCTGCCCGGCAACGGAACAGCGGGCTTCCCGCGTTTAACGCGCTTCAGCCTTTCGACGCCTACCCAAGGCCACCCTGAGCTTCTGATCCAGTTCCCACGGCCTGTGCAGGTGGGCCCACTCGATTCGAACAACCTCCCAGCCCATGGCAATCAGGGCTTTCTCGCGGCGACGTTCTTCGAAAATGACCTCTTCCGTGGGCGCGTAGTCGAAGTACTTGGCCCGGCCGTCGAACTCAAGGATCACCTTCTGTTCCGGCCAGCCAAAGTCTCCCCGGAAGGTACCGATTCCTGTCTCCACCTCCAGCTGCAGCACAGGCACCTGAATGCCCAACTTTTCCAGAATCAGGCGAGTGCGTGACTCCCCCACCGACTCGGATCGCTTGTCCATTGCGCCGAGAACCCTGCGCAGCCGCCGGGCGCCGCGGGTGATCCTCCCGCTGTCCAGATATTCCTGCATGAGTCCTGGATCGGCCCCTCGCCTGAGGGCTTGGTCTGCGATAACGACTGCGGTCTCGAACTCCAAAGTTCGCGCACAGTCGATCACTGTGCGTTCAAGGCTCGTGACTCTGGCGTGGCGTCCCCATGACGAGGGAATTTCCGTGATTTCTTCCGGGTTCAATGGCCCGCCGTGGGCAACGACGTCCACACCCGAACTTGCCTGGGCCGGGGAGAACGGCGTGGTGACGTGCACTTGCGGGCCACCTTCCCAGTCAGGACACCCGTGGAGCCGGGCAGCACTCAGGTGGCTATACGTGGCTCGGCCCGGGATGCTGCAAGCATGGGCCTGAATCCGTAGTAGCTCCCGTTCCCAAGGTTTGCGGTGACGCCAATCAACTGTCCGGACATAGGCACCGCGCCTCAACCTCAGGAGCTTTCCGGATCGTACTCCCGCGGTTAGCGCGCGGTCCCCAATGCCCTTGGCCGCAAGCTCGGGGGTAGAGGCAACGAGGGTGGACGGCCACTGTGCGGCGATAAGAGCATCGAGTTTCTGTGATTGCATGTACCCATCGTTGGCGCAGGGGTGGCCGACAGCCATCGGTGATGCATCCTATGTGGACAAGTACGTGCCGAGGCCGCTTCTCCGTTGGGGCCCAACAACGCAATAGCGGGCCGGGAACGGATCAGACGATTAAGGTTTCCCGGGGAGGTCCGGGTTTGCCGGGAGTGACGGAATCAGGTGCGAGGGAACCGGCACAGGAACGCCCGAGGGACCAAGCTTGGAGGGGTCGATCTTGGAGGGATCGATCTTGGACGGGTCGATCTCCGGTGGTGTCACGGGCAACACCGGAGGCGACGGGATGACGCCGTTTCCGGGCTCTTTGTGTGACGGCACTTTGGGTGTGTTGGGGTCGTGCGGGGGCGCTCCACCGGGTTCCGGCTGGGGAGCGGGAACGGCAGGGCTGCCTGGTACGGCCGGCATCGGCTGGGGTTGGACCGTGGCAGGAGCTTGCTGCGGCTCTTCCTGGACAGGCAGCGGCTCGGGAGTGGTGCCTGCGGGGGCATCGGGCCGAGGCGCACCGGAACCGGGGTTTAGTTGCGAGACCACGGAACCAATTGCTGCCCCGAGATGCTGGAAAGCGCCCGGCAGGCCGCCCTCGGCAGCGACCGCAGCGGTAGCGCCGCCAGCCAAGGACACAGCAACGGCGAGACCCGCGATGGCCGTCCGACGCTTCTTACGACGCCGGGCGGCAAGTTCGTCCACACGACCGGATTCAGGACCGGATTCAGGAACGGTTTCCGGGCCGGTTTCCGCGCCAACCGTGGCGAGGACCGCAGTCGGCGAACCCGACAACGCAGCCGGGCCGTCCGCCGTCGTGATCTGCCGGGTTGCTGTGACGTGCGGAGTGGCTGTCATCTGCTGTGTGATGGCAGCCGGGCTGCTGACCATGAGCGCGCGAACAGCATCCGACGGCACAGGGGCAGTGCTGGCCAGGGAACGGAGCCCGAGCAGTTCAGTGCGGAGCTCGGCGTCGCCGGTGAAGCCTGAGTCGGCCAGCAGGTGGTCGATTGCCTGCTGGTCGTGACGTCCGCGAGGCGCAAATTGTTCGCTCATGATGTGCCGTTCCTTAGTAGTGCACGCTTCTTCAGTGCACTCAATGCCCTGCGCTGTAGCTGTTTGACGGCTCCTTGGGACTTACCCATGATCGCCGCCGTATCTTCCACCGACACGTCGGCGACGACCCGGAGGGCCAGGACCTCCCGGTAATCGTCGGGGAGGTCATCCAAAATTTCAGTGACGCCCAGGCCGGCAACCCGTCCGAAGGCCTGGTCTTCGGCCGATGGCGATCGCCGTGCGTCCAGGTCCGCTTCGTACGGAGTGGAATCGGGCGTTCGTTCGCGTTTCCGGTAGTGGTCCACCATCCGCGCATGGGCTATGGAGAACAACAGGGTTTTGGCCCCCTGGAGCCCCCCGTGGAGTGATTCCAGCTTGGGATACAGGGCCAGGAATACGTCCTGGGTTACGGCTTCGGGGTCGTCCACGCCGCGTGCCCGGAGGTAGCCAAACACCGGTCCGGCGAAGTTATTGTAGGCAGCCGTGAAGAGCAGGGCGGGATCGTCCTGATCCGCCTGCACATATTCATCAGCCAAAGGGTCAAGCACCCGTGGATGCCTCCGTCCCACACTACGTAGCGGGGCTCCTTGTACTAAGCCAAGGAGCCCCGCCCTTAAACCGTAACCGCTGCTTGCTTAGCGGACAGAATCGAGGGGCGTTCCGGGAACAGCCGGGACCTCGGAGGGAACCTGGGTGGGCAGCTCAGGCGTCGCAGGGACGGCCGGGACAGCCGGGACAGCCGGCGTGGCGGGAACGGCAGGTACCGCGGGCACAGCCGGAACTGCAGGCGTTGCCGGGAGTTCGGACGTTACGGAGGCGTCGACGTCGGCCTCTGCCTTCGCCGAGCCGTCAGCCTTCAGGCCGGCTACCTTAGCGGCCTCAACCACGGCCTCACAGTGCGCCTCCACCTTGGCTTCGCCGCCGGCGGCGATGGTCAGGGACTCGAAGCCCGGAAGCTTGGCGTCAGAGTCCAGGCCGCCATTGAGGAATGCGGTGCAGAGGCCGAAAGCCTCCGGGGACGTTGCGTCTTCTACCGCTGCCTTGGCATCGGAGACGGCGTCGGTGGCCTTGGCCTGGCCGGCTTCGGCGGCCTCAGTTGCTGTTGACTGCGCGGTCTCGACGGCGTCAGTCGCCTTGGCCTTGGCCGTCTCGGCAGCGTCGGCGGCTGCGGCATCGGCGGCGGCTGCGGCATCGGCGGCGGCTGCGGCATCGGCTGCTGCGGCATCGGCGGCGGCTGCCTTCTCGACAACCGGGGCCGGCGCACCAACGAGGTCATGCGCGGTCTGCTGGATTTCGGTGGGAAGAGCGCCATTGAAGGCAGCAACACCGGTTCCACCGGCAGCTACGGCTCCGGCAGCCAAGACGCCCGCGGCGACTTTGCTGGTGGCAAGGATAGTGAACAAGGACATGAAACCCTCCGACAAACGATTTTGGGATTGCCCCGGTCACGGTTGGGTCGCGACCGGATGATCAGCGTGCGGACGTGGCCCGCACTCCCCTTACATCGTTCGTGGCGCCGGTGAGGTTACGCGTTGTCCGAAATTCTTTTTTCCGGGGCCTGTTCGGCTGAGGCCACGCAAATTCGTTCGTGCCCTGTATATAGACTTCTGCCACGCGGATCCAGGTGTCCTCAGTGCGTTTCGAGGTCAGCTACGAATTTGGGTGTCACTCATGGCTCAGAGCGGCCAGAGCCCTGGCCTGCTCAATCAACTTCAGCACCTCAACGGAGTCGGCCGGATCCACAGGTGACGGAAGCCCGGAGGCGGTGCCGCCGTCGTCGAGCTTTTCGGCGAGGATCCGATAAAACTCTGGGTAGGCGCCGCGCTCGGTAGGGATGGTGGCGCGCTGTCCGTTACGTTCCAGCGTTCCATGGTTTTCTGAAGGCTCGACGCCGTAGTCCGCGTCCGTAGGCAGCCCGCCGCCCAGCATAAACGGCTCCTGTGGGTCGGTACCGAACTTCACGAAGCCTCCCTCTGTGCCCAGGATGCGGAAGCGCGGGCCGTGCAGGTGGCTGTTGAGGTTGATGGTGACGTGGCTGACCACGCCGGACTCATGCTGGAGAGCCAGGAAGACGTCATCATCGGCTGACTCTTGGGGGCGCCGGGCCGCGATCTCTGCATAAGTGACCGTGGCGGGTCCAAAGAAACGAAGAGTCAGATCGAGGACGTGGGTGCCGAGGTCGAACAGGACGCCGCCGCCATCTGCCGCCGTGGCGCCGGCTTTCCACGCCTTGGCGATCTCCGGCGCCCAGCGCTCCATGCCCACCTCAAACCTGGTCACGGTACCCAGCGTGCCGGCGTCGAGCAGTTTCTTCACGGTGAGCGAGTCGCCGTCCCAGCGCCGGTTTTGGTACACGGTGAGGACGCGGCCCAGCTTCGCCGCCAGGTGGATCAGTTCCTCGCCCTCCGCGCTGCGGACCGTGAACGGCTTGTCAACGACGACGTCGAGTCCGGCTTCCAGCGCCGCTTTCGCAAGCGGAAAGTGGGTTGCGGGCGGAGTGCCCAGGACGATGAGGTCCAGCCGGTCGGCCAATGCCAGGATGTCCTGCGGGGTTTGGACGACAGTGGCTTGCGGGTAGCGGTCCCTGGCTTTCGCCTGCCTTGCGGCGTCCGAGGTTGCAATGACGGCCAGTTCGTAGGCGGGGTTACTGGCGATGAAGGGCGCGTGGAAGACGCTCCCCGACAGGCCAAAACCTTCGACGGCGGTACGGATCGGCTGGGTAGTCATGACCCTAGGCTACCGATCCTCTCTCACGTAACAGCCCTTTCACGCCAACCCTCTATCACCGGGTGATCGAGGGTTTGGGTGAAGGGCTCGGGATGTGAGTGAGGGTTGGGGTGAAGGGCTCGGGATGTGATCGAGGGTTGGGGACGGCGAAGGCCGGGAACCTCCCGAGCCTATGAACAGGTTCAGGGAGTTCCCGGCCTTCAGGAAACTACACTTTGGGAAATTGCACTCCAGGAAATTGCAGCCTGGGAAATTGCAGCCGGAGGTCTACTTCTTGGCGCCCTTTTCCCAACCGATGGTGGTCCAGTCAGGAACGTTGGAGAGGCTCTTGAACAGGGACGGACCGTAGTTGGCCAACCCGGTGCGCACAAACTGGATCTCCGGGCCGTTCAACACAGTGCCCATGGAGAAGTACTTCTCCATATGCTTCTTCTCTACCTCCATGGCGGCCTTGTTGCGCTCTTTGTCATCAGCAATGGTTGCCAGGCGCTTGATTTCAGCGTCCAGCTCAGCATCGCCGAGTTTGTTTTCGTTGGTGGTGGACTCGTAGAACTGCTTAACGCCACTCGTCGCATCCGCGCTAACGGTGTAGCCCGAAATCGTCAGATCAAACTCCCGCGACCCCAGAACCTTCTGGAAGTCAGCGTCACCGCGCTGGTCGATGGACACGTCCATACCAGCGGCTTGGAGCTGCTTCTGCAGGGTCTGCGAGGTGGCAGCCTGCGTGGGGTCGTCTCCAAAGTAAGTGACCTTGAAGGACACCGGGACGCCGTCCTTGGCCATGATTCCCTTGTCGTTGGCGGTGTAGCCTGCATCGGTCAGGACCTTCTTGGCAGCCTCAGCGCCGGTCTCCTTCACGGGGTAGTTGTCCTGGTAGTACTCGGAGAACGGCATGAGCATCATGGAGCCCGAGCTTTCCTCGGACCAGTTCAGGCCGTTGAAGCGGACATCGCGGATGGCCTTGCGGTCCACTGCGGTGAAGATCGCCTTGCGGACGGCAACGTCGGCGAGGGCAGGCCGCTCGGCGTTGAGGTTGAGACCACCGGCGAACAGTCGCTGACCGCGGCGTACCTCGGCGTTCTTGGTTCCTTCAAGCTGCTTGTAGCGGCTCAGGGAGCGAGCGTCAGTAGCATCAATTTCGCCGTTCTTAAAGGCGGCGATGGTTGCGCTGGGTTCCATCTGGCGCCAGATGATCCTTTCGAGAACAGGCTTCTGGCCCCACCACTTGTCGTTGGGAACCATGGTGACGGTCTTCGCGGTGGTGTCGTAGTTCTCCACCTTGAACGGGCCAGCCATCCATTCGGGACGCATGTTGCCGGCAAAGCCCTTGTTGAAGATCTCCGCGGTGTTGACGGCCGGGTGGATCAGGCCGAAGAACAAGTCCTCCAGCGGGTAGACCGGCTGAGTAGTGGTGACGATGACTTCTTTGTCATTGGCACCGGCTTTGACCGAATCAACAAAGGGATATGACCCCGGGTTAACTATGTCAATCGCCTTGTCTTCGCCGCGGGACATCTTCCACGTGTTTTCGAAGGTCTTGACGTCGATGGGGGTGCCATCATTCCACGTGGCCTTGTCGTTGACCTTAATGGTGATGGTCTGCTTACCGTCCTTGACTTCGCTCTTTACCTCTTCGCAGAAGTCCTTATTTGGCTCAGCCTTGCCGTCAAAGTCCAGCTTCCAGCAACCGCCGATACCGCCGCTGCTAAGACCGGCCGGATTGACGGGGGTCAGCACCGCTGAGGTTGCGGCGCTGTTCCCGACGTTGGAATTATTGTTGAAATCCGGCCCTAGATCCACGGTTGGCAGCGTGAGCGTACCGCCCTGCTCCAGGTCCTTTGCTTCCTTGGCGTTGACGCTGATCAGCTTGCTGATATCGCCTCCGCTCGCTTCGGCCTTCTGCGAGGCCGGACCCGACGGCGTTCCCCCGCCGCAAGCCGTCAGCATAAGCGTTGCTGCGAGCGCTACGCCACCGATCGTCGTGTATTTCTTCATGGTTTGCCCTTCATGTTTACGACTGGAAATCTTTGCGAGTTGAATAACAGGGTTTCAATCGATGCGTCATATGTCGTCAGGCATGCACCACCAGCATGTCAGCATCTATCTCTCCGTCCGGGAAGAAGCAGGCGAAGTCCTGTGCGCTTTCCTTCTCCGATGCCAGTGGCGGCTCCAGAGTAAGGCACTTCTCCTGCTTTGCGGCAGGTAGTGCCGCGAAGACGGGACAACGGGTCGCAAAATTACATCCCTGGGGAGCATCAAGCGGGCTGGGTAGGTCACCCTGCAGGATGATGCGTTCGCGGGTCCGTTCCAGGTTGGGGTCCGGCACCGGGATCGCTGACAACAGGGCCCGTGTATAGGGGTGGCGCGGGTTGTCGAAAACGTGGTCCACATCGCCGGTTTCCACGATCTTGCCCAGGTACATGACGGCCACGCGGTCAGAAATGTGCCGGACAACCGAGAGGTCGTGGGCCACCATGAGGTAGCTGAGGCCCAGTTCGGCGCGGAGCTTGTCCAGCAGGTTGATGACTCCGGCCTGCACTGAGACGTCCAAAGCAGAGACGGGTTCGTCCAAAACAACGAGCTTCGGGTTGACCGCGAGCGCCCGGGCAATGCCGATGCGTTGGCGCTGGCCCCCGGAGAACTGGTTGGGGAAGCGGTTCACGTGGTCCGGCTGCAGGCCCACCAACTTCATGAGTTCCATGATGCGTTTCTTGACGGCGGCCTTGGGCATTCCCAAGTTTTCGAGGGGTTCGGCCAGGACCTCGTACACCGTGAAGCGCGGATCCAAGGCACCCGTTGGGTCTTGGAACACCATCTGCATTTCCTTGCGCATGGCCATCTTGGTCTTGTGGTCGGTGGCCACTTTGTTGCTGACACCGCCGATCACTACTTCACCCACCTGGTCCGGGTGGAACTCCATGATCTCCAGGAGCGTGGTGGTCTTGCCGCAGCCCGACTCACCAACGATCGAGACGCACTCGCCTTCGCGGATGTCGAAGCTCAGACCGTCCACGGCTTTGACCGTGCCGATCCGTCGCTTGATCAAAGCACCCTTGAGCAGCGGGAAGTGCTTCTTCACGTCCTTGAGTTCCAGGACCTTTTCGCGCTCGACCCGAGCGACGCCGTCGAACTTTGAAACGGGTTTGGGCGGCGCGTGGAAAATCTTGTGCGCATCGGCGTTCCCGGACAGTTCGTCAGTCTTGATGCACGCCGCTTTGTGTCCCAGGGTCTGGCCGTCTGAACCGCGCCCCTCCACACCAGGCACCGGGAAGAGCTCCGGTTCGCCGTTCAGGCAGGCATCACTGACCAGGGGGCAACGGGCTGCGAAGGAGCAGCCGGTCACCGGCAATGCGAGGTTGGGCGGCGTTCCCTCGATGGGCACCAGCGACTGTTTGGTTGCTGTGTCGACGCGGGGAACGGCACCGAGCAGGCCCAGCGTGTAGGGCATCCGCGGATTGTAGTAGATGTCCTCCACGGTGCCCGTTTCCACGGGCTTGCCTGCGTACATGACCATGATGTCGTCGGCCATGCCGGCAACGACGCCGAGGTCGTGCGTGATCATGACGACGGCGGCCCCGGTCTCCTCCTGCGCGGTGTGCAGGACCTCGAGCACCTGCGCCTGGATGGTGACGTCCAACGCCGTCGTGGGTTCATCTGCGATGAGTACGCGGGGATCATTGGCGATGGCGATGGCGATCATGACGCGCTGGCGCATACCGCCGGAGAACTCGTGCGGGAAGGCCTTCAGCCGGTCCTTGGGGCTGGGGATGCCCACCATGCGCAAAAGGTCGACGGCGCGGGCTTCTTTGGCCTGCTTGCTCATGGTGGGGTTGTGGACCGTCAGTGCCTCGATGATTTGGGTGCCTACCGTGTAGACCGGCGTCAACGAGGACAGCGGGTCCTGGAACACCATGGCGATGTCGTTACCGCGGTGTTTGCACATAGCTTTGTCGCTGAGTCCCAGGAGTTCCTTGCCCTTGTACCGGACGGAGCCTGTGATGTCGGCGGTTTCGGGCAGGAGGCCCATGATGGCCATGGAGGTCACGGACTTACCGGATCCGGATTCACCCACGATGCCCAGGGTTTTGCCGGGCATGAGGTCGAAGTCGACGCCGCGGACCGCATGGACCACGCCGTTCTCGGAATTGAACCGGACGTTCAGGTCGCGGACGCTGAGGACGGCGTCGCCGGGTGCGTAGAGTCCTGCATCGCGGAGGCGCTCGGCGGGAGTGGTGTTGGTGCTCATTTGCCAGCCTTTGCGGTCTTGGTCTTGGCCCGTCCGATGGAGCTGGAGCTGGGGTCGAAGGCGTCACGGAGGCCGTCGTTCATCATGGCGAGCGAGCCGGTCAGCAGGAACATGACGGTCAGCGGTACCCAGAACATCCACGGGAAGGAGGACACCTGGCCCGTTGCCTGGCCGATCAGGACACCGAGGCTGACGTCCGGGAGCTTGATACCGATGCCGATGAAGGAGAACGCGACCTCGGCCAGGATGGCACCGGTGATGCCGCGGGTGAAGTCGAGGACCAGCAGCGAGCCGATGTTCGGGACGAGGTGGCGCCACACGATGCGACGGGAAGGGACTCCCATGTATTTTGCGGCTTTGACGTAATCGCGCTGCATCAGTGACATGGACAGCGAGCGCACCAGGCGGGCGGTGCCCATCCAGCTGAAGAACAGCAGGACAACGATCAGCAGGAGCCAGCTGGGGAGGTCCTTGAGCCCACCGCTGCCGCTGGTCGCCACGGCCACCACCAGGATGGCGGGCATCATGATGAGCGCTTCAAGGATGAACAGCATGGTGGCGTCCACCTTGCCCCCGAAGAACGCCATGGTGCAGCCGTACACCGCGGAAATGAGGACGGAAACTCCGCCCACGATCAGGCCGATGAGAATGGAGGTCCGGGTGCCGTCCACGATAAGCGCCATGAGGTCGATTCCGGCCTGCGTGGTACCCAGCAAGTGGTCCGGTGACGGCGGCATTCCAATGTTCAACGGATCCAGGGTGTCCTTGTCCCAGGAGGTAAGGAACCCGCCAAAGACCGAGAAGAGGAACAGCGCAAGGAAAATGAACAAGCCGGCGACGGCGGTCCGGTTCCGCATGAAGCGACGGAAGATGATGCGGGATTTCCCAATTACGACGTCCTGGTCGGCAACCCGGGCTTCGTCGAGTTCCGCAATGGGATCGATGATGTTGGTCATTACTGGACCCTCACTCGTGGATCGACCAGCGTGGTGGCGAAGTCGGCAAGGATGGCGCCGATCGCGAAGATCACCGAGCCATAGGCCAGCGTGGCAGTGGCGACGTTGACGTCCTGAAGGCTGATGGCTTGGATGCTCCAGAGTCCGATGCCCGGCCAGGCGAAGATTGCCTCAGCAAAGAAGCCTCCCGTGAAAATGGCCGGGATGGTGAAGGCGATACTCTGCGCCACCGGGATGAAGGAGACGCGCAGGGCGTGCTTCCTGATGGCTTGGTTTCGGGTGAGCCCCTTGGCCCGGGCAGTGCGCACGAAGTCGGCGTTCACGTTGTCCAGAAGGTACTGACGCTGGGCGATCTGGTAACCGGCCCAACCGAAGATGGTCATCGCGAAGGTGGGGACGGCGTAGTGGGCCACGAGGTCAACGAAAGCCGGCCAGCCCGGCTCAATTCCCGGCGTCGAAATTCCCGTCACGAAGAAGATGCGCTCGCCAACGGCCTCGTTGATGCTGATGGCGCCGAGCTGCACCAGGAAGTACGCGATGGGTGCGGGGAGAATGTGGACCAGGTAGCTGTAGGACGTAATGACGCGGTCCTGGAACTTGTACTGGCGGGCGGCGGAGTACACACCGAGGGCGACGCCGATGACCAAGGTGAGGATGATCGAGGCGATGAACAGCCGGGTGGAGACCAGCACGCGGTCCGCGAATTCGGCGTTGACGAATGCGCCGTTCGGGCTGCGGCCCCAGTCCCAGCGGGTGACGATGCCCCAGAGCCATTCCAGGTAACGCTCCCAGGGGTTCTTGTCCGGGTCCAGTCCAAGCCCGCGGAAAGATGCGGCAACCTGTTCGGGGGTTGGCCGCGGGATCTTTTCCTGCTCGAGAACGGCAGGCTTCAGTGACGAGACCGCCAAGAAGTAACCCGCACTTGTTGTCAGGAAGATCATGATCAGGTAGATACCCGACCGCTTCATCAGATATTTCAGCATGTCGGGCGGCTGCCCCGAATCGTGGCAAAACTCAATGCTCGTCCTTCCGCGGTTCCCGGCTGTGGCCGGCGTCAGCTGCGAAGTGGCGCAGCGGGTTGTTGGGTCCCCCGCACCCCTTCAGTGATCACCAGCCCTGTATGGCATGCGTCACATTCAAGAGGAAACTACCACAATAACTGCTTCACGTTTTGCTTCGAGGCGCCCGGTTTCGCGCCTGCAGCCATATTGTTATGTGCGGCTTGCGTCATGTTTTCGACGCCGGCAGCACTGTCCCGCTTACAGCCGCGGGGATGGGGACGCTAACAGGAGCCTGCTCCCATATCAGCGCTGCCGGTTCTGCGATCTAAGCTGTCGTCAGGAGACGGGTGATCAGCTCGCGCCAGGAGTCGGTAAGCCTCGTGGGTGAAATGCCGCGGACACGTACGTCGTCGACTATTCGCTCAGGGTCCAGTGCGTAAGTCAAGGACATCGCCATCACCCAAGGATCCGCGATTCCCGCCTCCCGCAGCAGGACCTCCATATGTCGATGCGAAAGCTTGGTAGCCGGGACATCGAACCTGTTGCGGGTAGCAGCGCCAGCCGCTTTCAGGAGTTCGCCGTTTTCCAGGACGAAATAGATCCGACCCTCCCCGAAGGCCACCAAACGATCTTTCGGGGTTGCGCCCGGCCCAAGCGGCGGCGGCCCGAACATGAAGCCGTGCTGGAATTCAGACTCCGAGTCACTCAACAGGGTCATCATCAGCCCCGCCCGACTACCAAAACGGCGGAAGACTGTCCCCTTGCCAACTTTGGCCTTGCAGGCGAGGGCGTCCATGGTCAGCGCTTCGGCACCAAACTCCGCCACCAGGTCCCGGGCAGCGTTGAGTAATCGCTCGCGATTCCTCGCTGCGTCACTGCGCTCGTGGGGCGCACCTAGGGGCACGTCCGGCCGGATGGGGATCGAGCTCACAGAAATATTCTAGACCCCGGGAATAGAAAGCGGACCATAGTCCGTTTAGTATCGATGAAGGCCCCAAAGCCAAGACACTGAACGGCCGCCCCCGGCCAGACACAAGGAGACACCATGTCAAAGAGCACAGTTCTTACCCTCGTCGGCAGCCTCCGCGCCGATTCCCACAACAAGAAGCTCGCCGAAGCCATCCAGCTGAACGCACCTGAGAACGTCGACGTGCAGATCCACGACTCCCTGGGCAACATCCCCTTCTACAACGAGGACATCGACGTGGAAGGCCAGGTCCCCGCCGAAGCCGCAGCCCTCCGCGCCGCCGCAGAAGGCGCCGACACGATCCTGCTGGTCACCCCCGAACACAACGGCACCGTCCCGGCTTCCCTGAAGAACGCCATCGACTGGCTGTCCCGCCCCTTCGGCGCCGGCGCCCTCTCCGGCAAGCCGACCGCCGTCGTCGGAACCGCCTTCGGCCAGTACGGTGGCGTGTGGGCCCAGGACGAGGCCCGCAAGGCCGTGGGCATCGCCGGAGCCAAGGTTCTGGAAGACGTCAAGCTGGCCGTTCCGGGCTCCATGATCCGTTTCGCGGAACTGCACCCGAAGGACGACGCCGAGGTTGTTGAGCAGATCAAGGGCATTTTCGAGCCCCTGACCGCCGTTCAGGACGAAGAAGCAGCAGCCTAGTCTTTCCGCTTTTGATGCCCCCGTTCCGCAATCCGCGGAGCGGGGGCATTCGCGTTGCTTCTGTTTTGGCAGGGCGTGATCAACTCTTGTCCGAACCGTCACCGTAACGGCATGTTGTGTTCCGCCTCCCCATCCTAACGTTGGAGGTACAGGTGGACGGACAGGAGCGCGGGGCTGTCATGCATGCCGGACGGGGACCAAAAAGTACGACGGCGATCACGGCTGCCTGCCTCGTTTTTGGCTTGTGGGTTGCTGGCTGCACCGCTGTCCCTGTGGGGCCCGCAGCTCCTGAAGGTGCCGCGCCCTTGCCGACGGTTTCGGTGACGCCGCTGGTACCTTCAACGAGCACTGCGCCCGCTGCTTCCGCACCTGCTCCCTCAGCTTCTGCCCCCGTGGTCCCAGATACTCCATCCGTCGGCGTCGTGCCCGCTGCGACGCCCGCGCCGGCAGCACCAACCCCCGCGCCGACAACCGCTCCCCCGAGCACCCCCGCTTCCTCCGGGGCCGCGCCCACCCAACCGGTGCCCATCGTCGAGCCTTCACCCCAACCAGGCACCAGCACGCCTGAACCAACGGCCACGGTGGTACCCGTGGATTCGGACCACTCCGGACCAGCGGTCTACTACGTGGCAATCGACGACGGCGGCGCCCGCGGCATACGATTCGGCTGCAACGACAGCCTGGTACCCGTCAGGGGGATTGCCGTGCCCGGCGACCCGTTGTCCGTGGCGCTCGGCCGGCTACTGGAGGCAGGAATGCCGGTGGATAGTGACGCGGCCCTTTACGATGCTCTGGCTAATTCGTCTCTGCGCTACCTCTCCGGCTACATGAGCGGCGCCACCGTAGTGGTCAACCTCAGCGGATCCCTGCGACCCGGGGGCATGTGCGACATCCCCCGAATCCAGGCGCAGCTCACCCAAACCATAGTGTCGGCCAGTGGCGCTTCGAGGGCCGAGATCTACGTGAACGGCAGGACATTGACGGAGGCGCTGAGCGTGCGGTGAGTGCTGATTCGGGGCGCGCTGCTCCGTGGGTTCCCCGCTGCCACGTTGCCGAGCCGCTATTCCGTGGTTGGCCCGCGACGGAATAGCGGGCTGGCAACGAATTAGCGGGCTGGCGGTCGGCTGGGTGGGGGCAGGCGGTCGGCTGGGCAGCTATGCCGTTGCAATGGCCAGCACTCGCCGGAGTGCCCACGCCACCCTCAGCAGGGCCAGGACTGAAGCGAAAGTCAGCATGAAGACCACTGCTTCCGGGATCCAGAGGCCCGTGGCTGCGTCTCCTTCGAGGACCACCGTGACCAAAGCCGCAACCACCAGTAGCCCCAACCCGGGGATGGCAAAGAGGAACACCTCGCCAATTTGGCGTCGGTGAGAGGCGGACAGTTTCTCAAGGGGAAGTTCCCGCTGACCCGGTGCAGCCTTCTTTCCCAGCACATTGATCAGCATGGACACACTGGTTAGAGTCAGGCCGGCAGTAGCCCCGGCCAGGGTGGCGAGGGTCTGGAACAAGGTTCGCCGCGCACCAGGGTCCACGCCCTCCAACATCAGGGGTTGACGCGCCAGCAACGCGATTCCCAGCCAGATCACAACGGCAATCGCAGCCCATCCGAAGTCAGCGCCGGGATGCAACAGAAACCAGCGCCACGGAGTCTTTCGGCGCCCGCTTCGCTCCACGTCAACCTCGTACAAGCTCATGATCTGCACCGCCTTGGTTCCCGTGGGCTGCTTGCCCGGCTGTTTCAACTTGCCCGGCTGTTTCAGCGCTCTTCTCAGCGGCGGCCAGGGTTGCCCGAACAGTGGCCATTCCACCCGCAACGAGGTCCGGCACCAGCCCCGAATCAGCCGAGCCTTTGATGTCAGGCAAGGTCCTGGCGAAGAATGCTTCGTTGTCCCTGGCTTGCTTGGTGAGGATGGTGATGGCCTCAGCGGTGGACCTCCGGGGATCGTTGAAGATATCCGGGTCAACCTCGATGTGCGAAATGAAGCGTTCCTTCAGCAGGTCCACCACTTCACGGTCCCCTGTCAGGGAGTCCTTGCCCTCGGCTACCACGTAGTCGAAATGCTCCACGGAACCCGCCCTCCGGAAGAGATCAATCAACTGTTGGATACGTTCCCGAATCCGCTGCTTGTCCTCGACCTTGCCCGACCTGCCCACACTCAAGGAAATCCGGAACGTGCCCTCATTCATGAGCCGCGAGGCGCTGTCCAAAACGTCAGCCCATTCGCCCTCCATGAGCTTTCCGGACAGGCGTTCCGCAGGAAGTGCGAACTCGAAACGGCTCACCTCCAACCGGGTCAGGATTTCGTCGATATCCTCCCGGACAACCGGAACCAGGTTCGGCTCAAGCCCCAGCATTCCCTCGAGATACTCGCCCATCCTGGACGCCCGGGGTCCGTTGCCACTGGTCAGCACCGCGATGACGTTCCTCTTCAAAAAGGCAAAGTAGGTAGTCTCCAGCAGATGATCCCCCGGAGCCAAAGGCAGGGGTTTCCGCCGACCAAGGGCATCGCCGACACTCGGGAGATTGGTATCCCTCACCCGGTCCAACAGCAGCACGGGATGAGGTGCTGACGCCACTGCCTGAGCCAGCAACACGGTGCCGTCAGCACTGGTGAAGTGCCTGTCCGTCTCCGCATCCTGGGCTTTCTTCAGAACCTCGGCAACGCGGCGCGCTGGAAAAGGACGGCTGAGCTCCTCACCGTTCAGCTGCTCGATCCGCCAGAACTGCACACTGCGCCGTGCCATGGATTCTCCCCTCGTCTTCCGTGACCCACGCTAGAGGCGAGCTCTGACATTAAAGCCGCGCGCCGCCGTCGTGCCTCTGGTTCAAAGGCTTTACTGGGTTCAAAGGCTGTATTTGGGCCCGGGTGCGAAAAGCGAGTCCATTTCATCGTGGCTTCGCGTGCCGGCCAGCCCCGCCCAATTGCCGTCACCGAGAATTTCCTTCGCCACCCGCGCCACCTTGGCGTACGCCGCTTTGGCAGTGTTGCCACCAATGCTGACGCGACGAACTCCGGCGTCGTGCAGTTCAAGGGGTGACGGCGCACCGACGCCCGCCAGCGCGTTGAGCGGCGCAGGAATGCGGCTGGAAAGCTCATGCAGGACATGGAGATCCACGACGCCGGGCACGAAGATTCCGTCTGCACCCGCAATGAGGTAGGCCTCGGCACGCCGCAAAGTCTCGTCATAGGCGTCGTCCGGGAACTGGCCCGACAGGTAGGTGTCAGTCCGGGCGTTGATGAACAGCGGTATTCCACGATCGTCAGCAACAGCGCGGATCAAGGCGATCCGGCGTGACTGTTCGGCGATGCCCGTGAGCGGCTCGGTAGCGGAGTCCTCGATGTTGATTCCCACGGCCCCCTCGTCCAGGACAGCGTGGACTGTGGCCCTAAGTTCGTCGTCGTTGCGCCCGTAGCCGGTTTCAATGTCCGCCGAGACCGGCAACCGGGTCGCCCCCACAATGCGTCCGAGTGCAGCCATAGCCAGGCCCCACGGCACGTGATCGCCGTCCCGGAAACCCAGGCTCCAGGAGACGGCCGAGCTTGAGGTGGCAATCGCCGTCGCCCCCGCCTCCTCTACTACGCGGGCCGAGGCCGCGTCCCATACGTTCACAAGGACCAACGGGGCGGGCCCGGCGTCGTGGAGTTTATGGAAATGCTCGGCCTTGGTCACGGGTCCCCGGTGCGGTGTCATAGCTACATTCCAGCCGTTCCCGATCACGGCGTAAAGCTTGGCCTGAGGAAATAGGGTGATCCGAAAACAACTGTTGCCTAATTAGCAACATCGAGGAGTATCCTGTCACTGTGACCCACGAAACATTGGATGCCGGCGCAACGTTGCCCGCTGAAGCCATCGACGCCATTGAGCGGGCGGCCACGGCTGCCCACCCGCACGAAGAATTGTTCTCCGCGCGAGCCGCCAACATCAAGCAGTCCGCTGTCCGGGATGTCTTCGACATTTCGATGCAGCCGGGCCTCGTTTCCCTCGCCGGCGGCAACCCGTACCTGCAGTCCCTACCGCTCGAGAAGCTTGGCCAAACAGCGGCTCGCATCATCGCCGAGGAGGGAATGACCGCCCTGCAGTATGGTGGCGGCCAAGGCACGGAGGAACTCCGCGAACAGATCTGCGGCATCATGGCGACCGAAGGAATCACCGACGCCCTTCCCGAGAACATTGTCATCACCGCCGGATCGCAGTCGGCCCAGGATGTCGCCACTAAGGTGTTCTGCAACCCCGGCGATGTTGTTCTGGTGGAAAACCCTACCTACGTGGGCGCCCTGAACACGTTCGAGGCCTACCAAGTCCAGGTGGAACCCGTTGAAATGGACGACGACGGCCTGGTACCCGAGCTGCTTGAGGCCAGGATCGCTGCGCTGCAGTCCGAAGGCAAGAACATCAAGTTCCTGTACACGATCCCCAACTTCAACAACCCCTCCGGCATCACTTTGGCCGAGGAGCGCAGGCAGCGGATCGTCGATATATGCCGGGAAGCGAATATTATTGTCCTCGAGGACAATCCCTACGGACTGCTGCGGTTCGACGGCCACCCGATCGCCCCTATGCGCGCAGCGAACCCGGATGACGTCATCTACTTGGGCTCATTCTCCAAGATCTTTGCTCCAGGGCTGCGCATCGGCTGGGCCTTGGTTCCCGCGCACTTGCAGCGTCGTTTCTATCTTGCGTCCGAGGCCGTGACCCTCTGTCCGCCTCCCCTGAATCAGATGCTCGTCTCGGCATACCTTCGCGAGTACGACTGGGAAGGGCAGATTGACACCTACCGGACGCTCTATGCCGAGCGCTGCCAGGCACTGCTGTCCGCGCTCGACGAATACATGCCTGCCGGCCTCACCTGGACACGCCCGGATGGCGGCTTCTTCGTGTGGGTCACTCTCCCTGACGGCGTGGACACCTATCCCCTGCTCGGGAAGGCAATCGACGCCGGAGTGGTCTTCATCCCCGGTGCAGCTTTCTCCCCGGCTGACGGCCCCTCCAACAAGCTCCGGCTCGCTTTCAGCGCCGTGCCGCCGGATACGATAGCCGAAGGTGTCCGCCGCTTGGCCCCTGTCCTGGCGGATGCCATTGAAGCTACCAATGAAGGAGCACCACAATGACCGGAGTTGTGATCGTCGGAGTAGACGGCAGCGAGACCGCAATGAGGGCAGCGCAGGCCGCCCAGCAGTTGGCGATCGGCCTCGGAGCCAGCCTGCGCGTGGTCAGCGCCTTCGACAGCAACCGGACAGAGGTGGTTGAGATCGGCACCGACAAGTGGATCGTCTCCGACGCTGCCGAAGCTGAAGCTGTTGCTCGCGCCGTCGCCGAGCGCCTGACGGACGACCGCCTCGAGGTCACCTACTCGGCCGCCCGCGGCAAACCGGGTGAAGCCTTGGTCAAAGAAGCTGAAATGCAGGATGCCCGCCTCATCGTGGTGGGAAACCGTCGCATGCAGGGCTTGGGTCGCGTCCTTGGCAGCGTAGCCAACACGGTTGCACACACCGCACCCTGCGACGTCTACATCGCTAAGACAGACCAGCCGTAACGCGAGCTGGATCACGACGCCGGGTGGGGAGCCTCACCCGGCGTTTGGCTTATTTTCGACCTATCCCGTGAAGTCATCGTTATAAAATCGAGATGCCCGCAATGGCGCGCGCCACCTCCACTTACTGACTTCAGGGGATCATTTTCTTGCTTACTTTGCAGCCGCGCCAACGCGTGGGACACGACATCCTGCTTGCCCGCCATGGCAACCACATCAGCACCATGCGCTATGACCGAATCAACGATCGCATCATCGCCATGCTCGACGACGGCTCCTGGGACAGCGCTCCGAACATGATCTCCCCCAGCCTTGAGATGCCGGAGACGATGGGCAGCGTCTTCCGCAAGGATTGGCGCTTCCTGTCCCTGGCTTGCGTGGCCATGGTCACCGTTGCCGCCGTCGCCATGGGCATCAGCGTCGAGATGGCAAACCAAATGTCGACGACGGAACTTCAGGCGCTGCTGGTCAGTTACCCGGCGTTCTAGCTCCTAGAGCATCCACTCCCGCAGCAGCCACCACAGGCCGGCGATCACAATGCCGCCAAACAACGAGCCTGCAATAACCTGAGCGAGAGTGTGGGCGCGCAATACCAGTCGCGACCAGCCAACCGCCGGCACCAGGAGCAACAAAGGGAGCCACGCCGGCCCAAACATCATCACGGTAATCACGACGGCCGCCGCAAGAGCGGAGGCATGACCGCTCATTTTCCAGAATGCACTAACGACCGCCAGTACCCCGATCCCTCCGATGAGGGCGAGGATCATCACCGTGACACTCACCGGGCCACCGAGCAAACGCAGCACGAGCAGGCCAACCAACACGGACGCCAAGGTCAGCAGCAGCAACGCCGGCCGCTGACGTCTGTCGCTGACATGGTGATCCGTGATCTTGCCGAGCTTCACCATCACCAGCACATAAGCCAACGGCAGGACGCAGACGAACATCGCGGCGAGCAACCCGAACCAGACGGTCCCCGGGAAACCGGGTTCGCTGGCCGGACTGATTAGCAGCAGGACCAAAACGACAACCGGCGGCTGTAAAACTTCCGTCAGCACCCGGGCCACCGTGCGCCATGGTCCTGTCAATAGTTGTGGGGGCAGATGGCCGCGATCCTGGATTATTGTTTCTGTGCCACGGGCAGCGCCCGAGTCGGGTTGCTGGTCAGTCAAGCAGCAGGGCCGGTTCTTCAAGAATGGATGCGACGTCCGCCATGAAGCGGGCGGACAAGTCCCCGTCCACCACGCGGTGATCGAAGGAACCTCCAAGTGTGGTGATCCAGCGCGGGATAACTTCGCCGTCCAAGACCCAAGGTTTCTGCTTGATGGTTCCGAACGCAATGATGGCTACTTCGCCTGGGTTGATGATGGGTGTTCCCGTATCAATGCCGAGCGCGCCGATGTTGGTGATGGTCAGGCTTCCACCCTGCATCTCAGCCGGCTGCGTCTTCCCTGCCCTCGCTTTGGTTGCCAACTCGTTGAGGGCCAAGGCCAATTCCTTGAGGGAAAGGTCCTGGGCGTCCTTGATGTTCGGGACCATGAGCCCGCGGGGCGTGGCGGCGGCGATGCCCAGGTTCATGTAGTGCTTGACCAGAATCTCCGCGCTGCCCTTAGCGTCGGCGTTATCCACCCAGGTCGCGTTGACGCTGGGGTTGCGGGCTGCGGCCCAGATAACGGCCTTGGCAAGGATGAGCAGCGGCGAAACCTTGATGCCTTCAAAGTCGCGGGAGACCTTCAAGCGTTTGACGAATTCCATGGTGCGGCTGGCATCCACATCAACGAAAATGCTGACGTGGGGAGCCGAAAAAGCTGAATCCACCATGGCCTTCGCAGTGGCCTTACGGACGCCCTTGACCGGCATCCGTTCCACCCGCTGATCCTGGGGTTTCTTTGATGCGCCCCAGAAACTGTCCGCTTGGTCGTGCTCGGCATCGCGCTGGGCCTGATAGCTCACCAGGTCCTCCCGGGTCACTTCACCGCGTTCCCCGGTAGCCACGACGTCAGCGAGGTCAATGCCAAGGTCGCGGGCAAATTTACGCACGGGAGGCTTGGCCAGGACCCTGTTCACCAGACCGCTGATGGTTCCGCTGATGGCCGAGCCGCGTGAGGCCGCAGTCTGCGGCGCCTGCGGTTCGGGCGCGACGACGACGGGTGCCGTGGCCGTGCGGTGTGAAACCGGCGACTCGGCTGCCTTGGCCTCCACTACTGCTTGGTGGTCCTGAACGGTACCTTCGGCACTCTCGGCGACCGTAGCTGCCTCAACCACGGCCCCGGCCGGGCGTTTGCGCGCACGGCGCTTGACGGCGTCGGCCTTGGGTCCTGAACCGACCAACGGACCGCCGGCCGGGCGGTTGTCCTCAGCGTCATCATCGGCGGGCAGCTTGCCGTAAAGAGGCATTTCGACGGCGGGTGCTTCCGGCGCGCGGGGTGTCGCCGGCACTGCTTCACCATCCTGCCCTTCCGAAACGGCAATGATCGCCGTGCCGACCTCAACCGTGATGCCTTCCTCAACCAGGAGCTCCGTGACGGTGCCCGCAAAGGGCGAAGGGAGCTCGACGAGGGACTTGGCGGTCTCGATCTCGCACAAGACATCGTTGATGGCGACGACGTCGCCCGGCTTGACCTTCCAAGCCACTACCTCGGCCTCGGTCAGGCCTTCGCCGACGTCCGGCAGGTTGAATTTCTTTACAGTCACAGTGGTCCTCGGTTTCCGGTCACCCGGCGGCGAAGCCGGGCTGGATCAGGGCGGTTGGTAGGACGGCGGATGAGTAGGACGGTTTGGTAAGACGGTTTAGTAAGACAACGAGCGGTCGAGCGCCTCGAGGATCTTGTCGATGTCCGGCAGGTAGTCCTCTTCCACCTTGGCAACGGGGTACGGCATGTGGAAACCGCCAACGCGAATGACCGGCGCCTCCAGATGCAGGAATGCCCGCTCGCTGATGCGTGCAGCGATCTCGCCGCCGATGCCGCCAAAGGTGGGGGCCTCGTGGGCTACGATCAGGCGGCCCGTCTTCTTGACCGATGCTTCCACGGTGTCAAAGTCCAAGGGCGAGATGGAACGGAGGTCGATGACTTCAATGCTCCGTCCGTCTTCAGTGGCAGCATTGGCGGCTGCCAAGGCAACCGGCACCAGCGGACCATAGGCCACGATGGTCGCATCCGTGCCTTCTCGGACAACGTGCGCCTTGAAAGGATCCTCAGAAAGACCGGCGTTCTCGACGTCCACTTCGCCCTTGAGCCAGTAACGGCGCTTGGGCTCGAAGAAGATGACGGGGTCTTGGCACTCGATGGCCTTTTGGATCATCCAATAGGCGTCATGGGCGTTGGAGGGCGAGATGATGCGCAGGCCCGCAGTGTGGGCGAACAACGCTTCAGGAGACTCGGAGTGATGCTCGATCGAGCCAATGCCGCCGCCGTACGGAATACGGATGACCACGGGGACGGTCAGCTTGCCAAGGCTGCGGGAGTGGATTTTGGCCAGCTGGGTAGTGATCTGGTTGAAGGCCGGGTATACGAAGCCATCGAATTGGATCTCGCACACCGGGGAGTATCCGCGAAGCGCCAGCCCAATGGCGGTACCGACGATGCCGGACTCAGCCAGGGGCGTGTCCACCACACGTTCGTCGCCGAACTCCTTGATGAGGCCGTCAGTGACGCGGTAGACGCCGCCCAGGTGTCCAATGTCCTCGCCCATCAGTAAGGACTTCGGGTTGTTCGTCAGCGATGCACGGAGACCTTCATTGATGGCCTTCGCAATGGTCATGGTTGCCATCAGTTAGCTGCCTCCTCGTCGCTTTCGAAGCCCGCCGAGTATTCCTCGAACCAAGCCAGTTCCTCCGCGATCAGCGGGTGTTGTTCGGCATAGACATTGGCGAAGGCTTCGCGGATATCCGGGACCTCAAGGCCATGTGTTGTGCTGCGGACGTACTTGGCGAGCTCATCCCCGTCAGCCTTGACCTGGTCGAAGAATGCTTCATCCGCCAGCCCTTCGGCGCGCAGGTACTTCTCCAGCCGGTCCAGTGGGTCCTTCTCGCGCCAGGCAGCTTCTTCTGCGGATTCCCGGTACTTGGTGGGGTCATCGGCAGTGGTATGTGCGCCCACCCGGTAGGTGTAGGCCTCGATCAGCACCGGTCCGCGGCCCTCGCGGGCATGCTCAAGTGCCCACTCGGTAACGGCGTGGACGGCGATGACGTCGTTACCGTCCACCCGAATCCCAGGGAAACCGTAGCCTTTGGCACGGTTGGCCAGAGGAACCTTGGTCTGGACTTCAGTGGGCACGGAAATGGCCCAGTGGTTGTTCTGGCAGAAAAATACAACGGGGGCGTCGTACGACGCAGCAAAGACCATGGACTCGTGGACGTCGCCTTCGGAGCTGGCACCGTCACCGAAGTAGGCGATGACCGCAGCCTTGGGGTCAGTGGAGTCCGCGGCAGCCGCGAGCTTCTGGTCCCTTTGGATACCCATGGCATAGCCAACAGCGTGGAGTGTCTGCGCGGCGAGGACCAAAGTGTAGAGGTGGAAGTTGTTCTCCCTGGGATCCCAGCCACCGTTGGACACTCCGCGGAACTGCTTAAGCAGCTCAGCCAAGTCCACGTTGCGGACCAGCGCGACGCCGTGTTCGCGGTAGGTGGGAAAAATGTAGTCCTGGGACTGGCTTGCGTGGCCGGAACCGATCTGCGCGGCTTCCTGGCCGGTCAGCGGCACCCACAAGGCAAGCTCGCCTTGGCGCTGCAGGGCGGTGGCCTCCTGGTCAAAGCGGCGGATCCTGGCCATGTCCGTGTAGAAGACCCGGAGCTTCTCCGGGTCAATCCGCTTGGCGTAGTCCGAGAAGACAGGATCGGAACCCAGCTTCCCGTCGGGCCCGAGCAACTGCACCATTTCCACTGGTTCGCCTGGCGCGGCTGCTGCCGCGGTGCTTGCCGCGAGAGTTTCTTCCGTCCCGGGGGGCAGTTGTGTCGAGCCCATTCCGTCTCCTTGCTTGCCGTGGCGGGTCGCCAGGCAATGTCTGTCGCTGGGATATATGCCCGCTTCGGAATGCATTCCGAAGCGGGCATATATTTTGGCTTTCGTCCCTTACTTTATCGGCAGTAAGTAGTGAAGGCGCATTTGTTAACCGCTAGGAACCTTGCGGAGCCTTTGTATAACCTGCACAGAGAGCCAACAAGCGGGTGTTGGCTTCCTCCTCGCCGATGCTGACTCGTACACCCTCGTTTCCAAAGGCACGAACGGATAGGGCTTGTTCGGCCGCCAAGGCAGCAAACTCCGCGCTGTGCTCACCGAGATTCAGCCAGACGAAGTTGCCTTGAGCCTCGGGAACGAACCAGCCCAAGTCCTTCAGGCCCGTCGCCACGCGATCACGTTCATCCACCAGGCTTTGTACCCTTTCCACAACCTGATCGAAATTCTCTAAGGACGTAACAGCGGCGCGTTCGGCAATTTGGGAAACGGCAAAGGGAGTGGCCGTCACCCGGAGGTGCTGGGTAAGCAAAGGACCGGAGACGCTATAGCCAACGCGCAGGCCAGCAAGGCCGTGAGCCTTGGAGAATGTCCTCAGCACCACCACATTGGGGTATTTGCGGTAGAGCTTGATGCCGTCCACGGCGTCAGCATCCCGCACGAATTCCTGGTACGCCTCGTCGATGACCACCACCACGTTCGGCGGCACGGCCTGGATGAAGCGTTCCGTTTCCTCGGCGGTGAGGATCGGCCCTGTGGGGTTGTTCGGCGTGCACAGGAGGATCACTTTGGTCCGCACGGTAACTGCAGCAGCCATGTTTTCCAGGTCGTGCCGCCCGTCGGACAGCAGGGGGATTTGGACACTGGCCGCACCGGCAAGGCCGACGCAGATGGGGTACGCCTCGAAAGAACGCCAGGCATAGATGACCTCGTCCTGCTTGCCATCGTCGTTCTGTCCGGCGAACGTGGCCAGAATCTGGTTCAAGGCCCCAAGGCTCCCCGCGCCCGTGACGACATCGTCAGCGGGTACATCAAGGAAGCCGGCCAAGGCGTTGCGTAATTTTGTCGCCAGTGGGTCCGGGTATCGATTTATGTCGGTCTGGTCTGCGATTGCCTGCAACACTGCAGGAATCGGAGGCAGAGGATTTTCATTGGACGACAATTTGTAGCTGGTGAGGCCCTCAATTGCAGCAGGGGGTTTTCCAGCCGCATATTTGGGGAGCCTGTCCACGACCGGACGAGGGAGTACGCCCTCCGGTACGTTGTCAGTAGTAGTCATGGCTTCAAGCCTACTTGCCCATCCACGGCTGGCGCCGAGCTCTTGAAGGGGCACGTGTGAAAGCATGGCCACATGGGTTCCTTCATCATTCGTGTCCTGATCAACGGGCTTGCCCTATGGGTTGCCACCTGGCTCCTGCAAGGCATGGACATCTCCACAAGTGCCACCGAGTCGGCCGCCGCTAACGCAGGACTTACCCAGGGCGCAGATACAGCGGGCATCATTTTGGCGTATCTGTTCATCGGCCTGATTTTTGGAGTGGTGAACGCTTTCGTCCGTCCCTTGGTCAGGTTGTTATCCCTCCCCGTGACCATCCTGACGCTTGGCCTGTTCACCATCGTGATCAACGCAGCGATGCTGTACCTGACGGCGTGGCTAAGCTCTTTCACACCTGTGCACCTCACTATCGATTCCTTCTTCTGGACAGCCATCCTTGCGTCCATCATCATCAGCATCATTTCCATGGTGGCGGGCCTGATTCCGGGTACCAGGAAGCGCTAGCAGCTCCGGATCCTCGTCGCCTCCTCCTTTAGGGTTTTACCTTGTTCCGGCTCAAGCCCTCGTATCCGGAGCTCGGTGGAGCTGCGGGACGGATCACCGATGCTTGAACGGGGAGCGGCGCTCTTTCGAGCTTGAACCGAGTCACTTTGGCTACTCCGCCAGCCCCGACCACACCCGCGAACACCGCAGTGGATGCCGCGAGTGACTCGTCACTGCTTGCCTCAACCAGTTGCGCTCCTGCAGCGTAGTTCTCCTGATCGTGCCCAGGACCAATGCCGGGATCTTCCCCTTCGGGGGGCTTGACCTCATTGGACAACGTGACCGTCACCCTGTCCTTTGTATCGGCATTAACCCTCCCGTCGGCTCCGGGTACCCAATCTTGGACGTGTTCCAAATGGAGTGAACTGATGCCCGATTCAGCGGTGATACTTCCAACGGGAGCTCCTGCTGTCAGGACATACTTGAGATCGAATTCGCTGAGGAACGCCTTGTCCTGGCTCAAGTTCATGGCGTGGACACCTCCCTGGCTGTGTCCCACTGCCACAACCTGATCGCCAGCCGAAGCACCGGCTTCACGGAGGGCGTCACCAACAGCCGGGACAACTTCTTCAGAGTCATACCCCAGCGCTTCACCTATTCCTTGGATATCGAACGGATTCGTAGTGGGCGAATCAGGCTGTGTTCCTGGGATCAGCACCATCCATGAAGCAGAGCCGTTCTTGTCAAAGCGAATAACTTCAATCTCACCGTCGTTCCGGGCGTGAAGCCTCTCGAGACGACGAAGGCTTTCCGCCATGGACGGTTGCACGTCCTCGGCGGTCTCCTCCATCTTCTCGATGCTTATCGGGCGGGGTTGATAGGTGGCCAAAAGTGGTGAATCAAGAAAAGTCTGCAGCACGTCGGATACCTGATAGCCAACGGGGATGAGGCGGTTGTAGCCCTCCTCCGTGAGGTCCCGCCCCAACGCCAAAAGGCCATTTGCGCCAGAAAGGCGGTACTGGTCAAAAGCCAGTGCGTGCGGCAGGGCATTCCTGGCCTCCGCCAGCAGATAATCCCGATGGCTGGCACGCACGCTTCGGCTGACTTCCACCAATTCCTGCCGGACCTTTCCCACCTCACTCTGACCCTGGGCCACCGCGTTGAGGGCATTACTGCCGGTGTCATAGGAGTCGTAGAGAAATGGCTCCAGCCCCTCTTGTACCCGGCGGGCTTCTGCTTCGATGCCCAAGAGCTGTTGGACAAGTTCATCAAGGGTGCCTGCACCCCTCAGTAGCTCGTCCAGCTGAAAAGACATTCCTCCTATCCCTCCCCTGATAGCGAGAATCCCATCATTGGCCGGGAGAGAGGGGCGCGGTGCTGCGCCGGCCCCAACGGGGGCCGCATCCGCCATTACGGACCCCGTTCGCTTGACACGGAGACGTTTTGGGAGTGGCGGAGCACAGTGGCTACGGCTGCTTCCAAGCTCTCACGTGCACGCATCAGCGCTGATGCATGCAGGGCAATGGTGGTCCGGTATGCGCGACCCGCGGGAGAAAGCCAGTCATCCACCTGTGCTCTCCGCAGGGACGTGAGGACCATGTCCACTTGGTCTACGCACGCTTGTATTCGCCATGCGAGCCTTTGGACTTCGAGGCTTCGGGAAGCACACTCGGAAGGATCAAAAGTGGGCGGGGTGGGTGCGGGCATCAAGCCGACGCTCATTGTCTGTGTACTCCATTGATTGTTCTGCTGATCGGTAGGGTCGACGCTACGGAGCGGCCGAACCCAAAGGAAGTGCCGCCGTCGGCTATGTGGATAACCTAATCAGCCGTCCACATAGTCCAGTCACCGACTCTCGTCCCCCGCGCGGAACGTGAAAGAATAGACTTCATGGCTGAATCCCACCGCGTCTCCCTCGCTTCCGAACCCCTCGCCCTCGGCGCCCTTGACGGCCGATACCGCGCCGCCGTCGCGCCCCTCGTCGACTACTTGTCCGAGGCCGCACTTAACCGCGATCGCGTTCACGTCGAAGTTGAGTGGCTCATCCACCTGACCAGCCAGTCCGTTTTGCCCGGTGCGGGGCCGCTGTCCGACGAGCAGGTGGCCAAGCTGCGCGCCATCGTTAACGAATTCGATGCCGCATCTGTCAACGAACTGGCCGAAATTGAGGCCGTCACGGTCCATGACGTCAAGGCAGTTGAGTACTACATCGGCCGCAGGCTGCCAGCCATTGGCATCGAGAACCTCACCGCCATGGTGCACTTCGGATGCACCTCGGAAGACATCAACAACCTCTCCTACGCTGTGGGTATCCAGGGTGCCGTGGAGAACGTTTGGCTGCCCAACGCCACCGCCCTCGTGAGGCAGATCGAAGCCATGGCGGAAGCGAACCGCTCCGTGCCCATGCTCTCCCGCACGCACGGCCAGCCTGCCACGCCCACCACACTGGGCAAGGAACTTGCTGTCATTGCGCACCGTTTGAACCGCCAGCTGGCGCGCATTTCCAAAACGGAATACCTCGGCAAGATCAACGGTGCCACCGGCACCTACGCGGCTCACGTCGCTTCCGTCCCAAGTGCTGACTGGGAAGCCGTCGCCAAGTCGTTCGTGGAAGGCCTGGGCCTCACGTGGAACCCGCTCACCACGCAGATTGAGAGCCACGACTGGCAGGCAGAGCTTTACGCTGACATCGCGCGCTTCAACCGCATCCTGCATAACGTCTGCACGGACATCTGGAGCTACATTTCCATCGGCTACTTCCGCCAGATCCCGGTAGCCGGCGCCACGGGTTCCTCCACCATGCCGCACAAGGTCAACCCGATCCGCTTCGAGAACGCCGAGGCCAACCTGGAAATCTCCAATGGTCTCCTGGACACCCTGGGAGCCACGCTGGTCACCTCACGCTGGCAGCGCGACCTTACGGACTCTTCCTCACAGCGCAACATTGGGGTCGCTTTCGGCCACTCGCTGCTCGCGATCTCCAACGTAGCCAAGGGTCTCAAGGCCCTCGATGTCGCGGAGGAAGTCCTCGCCGGCGACCTCAACACCAACTGGGAAGTCCTGGGTGAAGCCATCCAGATGGTCATGCGCGCCGAAGCCATCGCCGGCGTCGAAGGCATGGAGAACCCGTACGAACGCCTCAAGGACCTGACCCGCGGCCAGCGCGTGGACGGCGCACGTATGCAGGAATTCGTTCAGGGTCTTGGCCTCTCCGCCGACGCCGAAGCCCGCCTGCTGGCCCTGACGCCGGGCAAGTACACCGGTATCGCCGACAAACTGGTGGACCACCTTCAGTAAGGCCACCTTCAGTAGAACAGAATGCTCGACGACGGCGGGCCGGGGCTGGGTGCCTCGGCCCGCCGTCGGCGTTAAGGCTGGAGAGCAGACGCGTATTCTCCCCTCCGCGTTCCTCTCCCATCACGCGTTCCTCCCAGTTGCTGTTTGAGCCAGTTACGCGAGCGCTAGCGTCACGGCGTGTCGGGCTGTCCCCCTACACGGGCGGCTGATTGGCTGGAAGCAACTGGGCGGGAGCGTTGGAAGCGACCGGAGCACACTGCCCGGCCCTCGGAACGTCACGACGAAAAGGAGCGGAGCATCCATGAAGCTCCTGTTGATCAGGCACGGCCAGACACCCGGTAACGTTGCAGGCCAATTGGACACGGCTTTCCCTGGGCCAGGGCTGACCGATCTCGGTGAACGCCAAGCGTCGGCACTGCCGGAAGCCTTGGCTGATGAAGCCATCGATGCCCTGTACACCTCAACACTGCTGCGCACGCAGCGCACAGTCGCACCTTTGGTGAAAGCCACAGGCCTGGAGCCGACAATCCTGGACGGCGTCCATGAAATCGAAGCAGGTGCACTGGAGAAGAAAACCGACCACGAATCCCATCGGCGCTACATGAGCACGGTCTTCGCTTGGACGGATGGCGACTTGGATGTGCGCATGCCCGGCGCGTTCGACGGGCACCACTTCTTCGCCAGGTTCGATGCTTGCGTGCAGAAAGTTGCCGCAGCAGGTCACTCGACGGCGGTGATCGTCAGCCACGGTGCAGCGATCCGCTGCTGGGCCGGGCGAAGGGCAACGGACATCGATACCGTGTTTGCCGAAACGCATCAACTCCCGAACACAGGGATCGTGGCATTGGAAGGCGACCCCGAAAGCGGTTGGCGGGTGCTCCACTGGGACCAAATCCCTGTTGGAGGCATGGCGCTGGCTGACCAAACCGCCGAGGACCCCACAGGCGAGGCGCTTCAGCCCTGATCCGGCTTATTCGTAACCTGTTTCGTTCGTGCCTGTTTCGTACCTGTTCGTGCCTGTTTCGTACCTGTTTGTGCCTGTTCAGGGACGTTACGGGGCCCGTTCTGCGCCCCAAACCTGCTCGGGAGAGCGCAAACCGGGCCCCGCAACGCGAGAATGAGTGCATTTCTCCCGACGCTTACGCGGAGGAAACACCACGGTAACCACAGCTCCGTAGGCTTGAGACGCATAGACACCTCCCCGAAAACCGGCGAAATGAGGCAAAGATGCAGACCAACCCACGGCTCAACATCCGGCAGGTTACTTGGGCGAATCCCGTGGGCGCAGACCTCCGCGCCGCACAACAGGCCGAGCTCGATGCGAGGTTCGGAACCACGGACCATGAGCCCGGTCCGCCGCCGTCAGAGGCTGACACCGCTGTGTTTGTTGTGGCCTACGAGAAATGCTCGGGCCAACCTCTGGGCTGTGGCGGCCTGAGAATGCTGGACGAGAAGACGGCCGAGATCAAGCGGCTTTATGTGGTCCCTTACGCCCGGGGCTCGGGAGTCGCGAGCTCCATCCTCGCAGCGCTCGAAGCGCAGGCGCATTCCCACGGCTTCAGCGTGATCGCAGCCGAGGCTGGCTCGGCCCAGTCGGATGGACGCAGTTTCTACGAAAGTGCAGGTTTTGCAGCCGTGCCAAACTTCGGCCCGTACATCGGCGTCAACGAATCATTTTGCTATTCAAAGCGGATCGACTCACACAGCGCCTCACACACAGCAATGGCATAGGTCACGGCTGCAATATCAAGCGAAGGTTGCACCAGTTCGATAATCTCGGATTATGGAAAAAGCAGACATCACCTTCCGCACCCGCAAATGGGTGCGGCCCGAGGACCTTAACGCCAACGGCACACTCTTCGGTGGCAGCCTGCTGAAGTGGATCGACGAAGAGGCTGCGATCTACGCCATCCTCCAACTGGGCAATGGCCGAGCCGTGACCAAGTACATTTCCGAGATCAACTTTGTCAGTTCCGCAGTCCAGGGCGACCTCGTGGAGATGGGACTGACCGCGAAGCGCTTCGGACGCACCTCCCTGACCATGCGCGCCGAGGTCCGCAACATGATCACCCGGGAGGCCATCCTGACCATCGAGGAGATCGTCTTCGTGAACCTCGGTCCCGATGGTCGCCCCCAGCCCCACGGCTACACGGAGATCACGTATGACCGCGACCGCATCCCCACGCATCACCTCACGGAAACCCTGGACGAGGACTGAACCAGGCGGGAACGTTGGGCAAACAACGCAGCCCGGCGTTGAACCCTCGGGCCGCGGAGGGTAGAACGGATAAATGACCAACGACGTGAACTCCTGGATGGATCAGTACGTACGCGCGTGGACCTCAAACGAACCCGACGACATCCGTGCGCTGTTTACCGAGGATGCCGTCTATTCCGACCGGCCGAACACTGAGAAACAATGGAACGGCCACGAGGAAATCGTCCAAGCGTGGGCCGACGCCGGTGATAAACCCGAGGACTGGACCTTTGAATGGACGCTGCTGGGCCAGGATGGTGACACCGCTTTTATCCAGGGCCTGACCACGTATCTGAACGGCGAGCCCACGTATGACAACCTCTGGGTGATCCGTTTCGCCGAGGACGGCCGGGCCCGCGAATTCACGGAGTGGTACATGGCGCGTAAGGGCTCCAACTAGCCAAGCAAAGGCTCAGTAGCTTTCCCGCTCCGCCGTTTCAGACACCGGAACGAACGTTGACGCGAAGCCCTCTGAAGCGCGGGCCAGCACTGCGACATCAGCGCCGACCAGCACAAATGAGGCCCCGGCGTCGAGATAGGCGCGGGCAGTTGCCTCATTGAAGGCGTTCACACCGGCCGGCTTCCCGGCGGCTTTGGCGGCTGCAAGGCAATGCTCGACGACGGCCCTCACCAAAGGATTCTCCTGCTGTCCCAGCAGGCCCATGGAAGCTGCGAGGTCAGATGGGCCAAGGAAGATGCCGTCCACGCCGTCGACTGCGAGGATCTCTTCCACGGCTGACGCTGCAGCCTCGGATTCGATCTGGACCGTGAGGCTGATGGACTCGGAGGCCGTAGCCAGGTAGTCAGGCACGCGGTTCCAGCGCGAGGCGCGGGCAAGTGCCGAGCCAACGCCGCGGACGCCGAGCGGCGGATATCGAACAGCCGCAACGGCGGTGGCTGCTTCGAAGGCCGAGTTCACCATGGGAATCAGCAGGTTCTGTACGCCGAGGTCCAAGTACTGCTTGATAACCACGGTGTCATTCACGGGAGGCCGCACCATGACCTGGAGCGGGTAGCCACTGACCGCATGGAGCTGCGCCACGATGGATTCGAGCCCGTTGGGACTATGCTCTGCGTCAATCAGCAACCAGTCCAAACCGGAGCCGGCACAGATCTCTGCCACCAGCGGACTTCCGGAACACACCCACATACCGGCCAGCGGGCGACCCGCGTCACCAAGGGCCGAGTAGAAGGTGGGGCTCAGCTGAAGTGACATGTCACAACTCCCAACGGTCCGTAATCCGCATGAACGGTATCACCTTTGTACACCCACAGGGGCCGCGTAAACGAGCCCGCGAGGATGATATCTCCGGCTTTCATCGAGTCCCCGTGTGCAGCGATCTTATTGGCCAGCCAGTGGACTCCGTTGGCCGGGTGATCGAGCACTCCGGCCGCCACTCCGGTCTCCTCCACGGTCTGGTTTTTGTACAGGATCGCGGAGACCCAACGGAGGTCGATCGCGTCCGGACGGACCGGGCGGCCGCCCACCACCATGGCACCCATAGCGGCGTTGTCCGAGATTGTATCCACGATGGTCCGGCCCTCCATTTCGATCCTGGAGTCCAGGATTTCGAGGGCCGGAACCACGTAGTCGGTGGCATTGAGGACGTCGAAGATGGTGCAGCCAGGCCCTTTCAGCCCGGATTTCAACACGAAGGCCAGCTCAACCTCCACCCGCGGATGGGTGTACTTGTCCCATTCCACGGAACATCCGGTTTCGAGGACCATGTCATCGAAAATGGCTCCATAGTCCGGCTCCGTGATACCAGTGGCAGCCTGCATGGCTTTGGACGTGAGGCCGATTTTCCGTCCGACCAACGTGCGGCCGGCTTCCTCGTTCCGCCGCATCCACAACTGCTGCACGGCGTAGGAATCTTCTACCGTCATGTCAGGGTAGCGGGCGGTGAGGCGAGGGACCGGTGTACGGGAACGGCCGGCCTCCAGCAGCTCGTCGGCAATGGCTTCGATCGTCTTCGCGTCCAGCATGGTTTAGACCTGCGCTCCGAGCTTGAAGCCCTCGGCAGCCGCACCGGAGGCGTCATCGGGGCGGGTGTAGGAGAAGCCGTCGGCTCCAACGGTGACCGCCATTTCGGACTTGTCCTCACGTTCGATCACGGGCTGCGGGTTGCCGTCGAGGTCCAGGACCAGGGAGGCCTCGGTGTACCAGGACGGCACGACGGAGTTGCCCCACCAGTCGCGGCGCTGGTTGTCGTGGACATCCCAGGTGACAGTGGGGTTGTCCGGATCGCCGGTGTAGTAGTCCTGGGTGTAGATCTCCACGCGGTGGCCGTCCGGGTCCAGGATGTAGAGGTAGAAGGCGTTGGACACACCGTGGCGTCCAGGGCCACGCTCAATCCGGTCCGAGATGCGCAGGGCGCCCATCTTGTCGCAGATCTGGATGATGTTGTGCTTCTCGTGCGTGGAGAACGCGATGTGGTGCAGGCGGGGTCCGTTGCCACCGGTCAAGGCGGTGTCGTGCACGGTCTGCTTGCGGTGCATCCACGCGGCGTAAGTGACGCCGTCGGAGTCCTTGATGTCTTCGGAGACGCGGAAGCCGAGGTCTTCGAGGTACTTGCGTCCGCGCGGGACGTCCGGGGTGACCTGGTTGAAGTGGTCCAGGCGGACCAGTTCGCCGGCGGAGTAGAGGTCGTAGCGCTGGGTGAGGCGTTCGACGTGCTCCACGTCGTAGAAGAACTCGTACGGGAAGCCCAACGGGTCTTCCACACGGACGGAGTCGCCCACGCCCTTGGTGAAGCCTCCCTTGCGGCGCTCCACCCGGCAACCCAACTCCCGGTAGTACGCTTCGGCGGCGTCCACTTCGGCCGGGGACTTTACCCGGTACGCGAACGCAGCGGCAGCGGCCACCGGGCCCTTGCGGAGCACGAGGTTGTGGTGGATGAACTCCTCGAAGGAGCGAAGGTAGATGGTGTTCTCGTCCTCTTCGGTGACGTGCAGGCCCAGGAGGTCCACGTAGAACGCGCGGGATTTGGCCAGGTCCGTGACCACGAGTTCCAAGTAGGCGCAGCGGACAATGTCCGGGGCAGGGACCGTGGGGGTGGGAATGGGGCCGGTGAAGGGGTTGCTCATGGGATTCTCTCTTCGTTGAAAGGGGTCATTTGGATGGAGTTTTTGTACAGATACGGCCCTTTAGGACGGGTTTTAGGGGCGTTATCTGTACAAAAACTCCGAGTTTAGGCGCCGAACTTGGGTGTGTGCACAGAGCCGAGCGTGATGTGCACGGCTTGCTGGTCGGTGTAGAAGTCGATGGAACGGTAGCCGCCCTCGTGCCCCAGGCCCGAGGCCTTGACGCCACCGAACGGAGTGCGGAGGTCGCGGACATTGTGGCTGTTGAGCCACACCATTCCGGCTTCCACGTTCTGGGAGAAGTTGTGGGCGCGGGTCAGGTTCTGGGTCCAGATGTAGGCCGCCAGGCCGTACTTGGTGTTGTTGGCCAAGGCGAGGGCTTCGTCGTCGTTCTCGAACGGCGTGATGGCCACGACGGGACCGAAGATTTCCTCCTGGAAGATCCGCGCGTCAGGCGCGACGTCGGCAAACACCGTGGGTGCGATGTAGTTGCCTTCAGGCAGGTGGTCGGGTCGGCCGCCGCCGGCCAGGAGCCGACCTTCCGACTTGCCGATCTCCACGTACGATGCCACCTTGCGGTAGTGCTCAGGGTGGACCAGTGCACCCACCTGTGTCTTGGGATCGTGCGGATCGCCCACCACGATGTTCCTCGCCCGGGCGGCATACTTTTCGCAGAATTCGTCGTAGATGGCGCGCTCAACCAGGATGCGTGAGCCGGCGGTGCAGCGTTCGCCGTTGAGGGAGAACACCCCGAACAGCGCCGAGTCGATCGCGGCGTCAAGATCGGCGTCGGCGAACACGACGCACGGCGACTTTCCCCCAAGCTCCATGGACAGGCCCTTGAGGTTGGCCGCCGCGTTGCGGAAAATCGTCTGGCCAGTGGTGGTCTCGCCGGTAAAGGAGATCAGAGGTACGTCCGGGTGCTTCACCAAGGCATCGCCGGCTTCTTCGCCCAGGCCGTTGACGAGGTTGAAGACGCCGTCGGGAAGGCCGGCGTCCTTGAAGATCTGCGCCCAGAGCGAGGCAGAGAGCGGGGTGAACTCGGCAGGCTTGAGGACCACGGTGTTGCCGGTGGCCAGCGCCGGGGCGAGCTTCCAGGATTCCAGCATGAACGGGGTGTTCCACGGTGTGATGAGTCCGGCGACGCCGATCGGCTTGCGGTTCACGTAATTGATCTGCGAGCCGGGGACCTTCATGGCGTCATCGAACTGGGCCACGATCAGGTCCGCGAAGAAGCGGAAGTTCTCCGCCGCACGCAACGCCTGGCCCTTGGCCTGGGTGATGGGCAGGCCGGTATCGAACGTTTCGAGTTCGGCGAGGCGTGCTTCCTGCGCTTCGACGGCGTCGGCGATCTTGTTCAGCACGCGGGCACGTTCGCGCGGCTTCATCTTTGGCCACGGTCCGTTCACGAACGCTTCGCGGGCAGCGGCGACGGCGAGATCGATGTCTTCCTTTTGGCCGGCCGCAGCAGTGGCGTAGTTTCCGTTGGATACCGGGTCCAGGACGTCGAACGTCTTACCGGACAGGGAGTCAACGAACTCGCCGTTGATGAAGTGCTGGATGTGGGACGGTAAGTTTTCCGGGAGGTAATGCTTGGCGGTCTCTACTGAGGTCGTCATCGTTGTCTTCCTTTTCTTCCAACGCGGGGTCACTTCTGGCCCGTTCGGGTGGTGTTAAGGGGCCATAAGTGACCCCGCGTTGCTCTTAAGTGGTGGTGGAGAGATAGGCGTCCAGCGTGGCTGCACGGTGCTGCCGGGCTGCTTTTTCGATGGTGTCGGCGTCTGCAGCGCCCTCAATAAGCTGCAGCAACGCCTCGTGTTCGCGCACGGATTCCTGGGCGCGGCCGGGGACGAACCGGAACGTCGACGACCTCAGCGAGGTCAGCCGGTTCCAGCCACGGTGCACCAGGTCAAGAATGTGCGGGTTGGGGCAATGCTCAAACAGGACGCTGTGGAAGTCCTGGTTCAGCGCGGTAAAACGGACAGGGTCGAAGTGCTCCAGGCACTCACGCATCTCCTCGTTCACCGCCCGGGCCCGGGCAATGGCTACCGAATCGATCAGCGGCGCTGACAAGGCGGTGGCCGCGCCTTCCACGATGCTCAAGGTCTGCATCGTGTACAGGTACTCGGTGGGATCGATTCCGGCCACCGTGGCGCCTACGTTCCGTTCGAACTTGACCAGCCCTTCGGCTTCGAGGCGGCGAATCGCTTCCCGGACCGGGACCACGCTGAAACCCAGATCCTCCGCGATCTTGGCGAGCACCAGCCGATAGCCGGGCGTGTAGGCACCCTCGACGATCCGCGCCTTCACGGCAGCATAGGCCTGCTGGGACTTGCTTTGGGCGGCGGCACCTTCGACGGTGGTACTTCCGACGGCGATACTTCCGACGGCGGTTTCAGTCACCTTGGGCTCCTTGCCGGCTCTGCCACTCCGCTGTGAGCCACTCCTCGAAGCGGGCCTGCCATTCCTTGTTCATCGGGTACAGCCCATCCACGCTGTTCCCCTCTTGGACCATCTGGAAGATGAAAGCTTCTTCCCTCTCCTGCTGGATGCAGTCATCTGCCAGTTCCTCGGCGATGGCCGGCGGGATAACCAGGATGCCGTCGGAGTCTGCCACGATGATGTCCCCGGGCTGGACCGTTGCTCCACCGCAGGCGATGGTGATATCCGTGTCCCACGGAATGTGGCGGCGTCCCAGCACTGCCGGGTGCGGGTTGGCGAAGTACGTGGGCATCTCCAGGTCGGCCACGGCCGAGTAGTCGCGGACACCGCCGTCGGTGATGATGGCCGCAGCCCCGCGGACCTGGGCACGCAGCGCCAGGATGTCCCCCACGGTGCCGGTGCCCTTCTCGCCGCGGGCTTCCATGACCAGGATTTCGCCTTCGTTCACGGAGTCGATGGCACGTTTCTGGGCGTTGAAACCGCCGCCATGGGTCTTGAACAGGTCCTCGCGATTGGGCACATAGCGGAGTGTCCGGGCCAAGCCCACCACCTTGCGGTCCGGCCGGGTGGCTTGCAGGCCGTCGATGCTCACGTTGTTCAGCCCGCGCTTTCGGAGCTGGGAGGAGAGAGTGGCTGTGGCAACGGATTCCAGCTTCTTCTTCAGCTCGGGAGTCAGCACTGAAGCCGGGGAAACCGGAGCCGGCAGCCCTGCGGCTTCCCGCGATCCGTAGGCCTCTTCGCGCTGGGTGTCGTCCGTCTTGGGCCGCGCGCCAAAGTCAGCGAACGGCGTCGTGCCTTCCGTTACTTTGGTGGCCAAGCGGCCGCTGCTGAGGTCCCCGCCGGTGACTTCGATTTCGACGACGTCGCCGGGCTTGGCCACCGAAGCGCCGGCGGGGGTGCCCGTAAGGATGACGTCCCCCTCTTCGAGCGTGAGCAGTTGGGAAAGGTCCGCGACGAGTTGCGCGAACGGGAAGAGCAGGTCCGCGGTGGTGTCGTCCTGGACCAGTTCCCCGTTGTGCCAGGTGCGGATCCGCAACCGTGTGGGGTCCACGGCGTCGGCCGGGATCAGCGCCGGGCCAACGGGAGTGAACCCGTCACCGCCCTTGGACCGGACGTTGGAGCCTTTGTCTGCATAGCGGAGGTCGTATACGCCGAGGTCGTTGGACGCGGTGACCCATTCGACGTGGCTCCAGGCATCCTCCAACCCCACGCGGCGGGTGGACTTGCCGATCACCAAAGCGATTTCGCCCTCGTAGCCGAGCAGTTCGCAGCCGGCAGGCCGTTCGACCGTGCCGGGTTCGTCCGCCGAACCGAGCGCCAGGGATGAAGACGGCTTCAGGAAGTACGACGGCTGCTCAGGAGTGCGCCCGCGCTGCGCCGCACGGCTGGGGTAGTTGATGTGGACGGCAATGACTTTGCGCGTCCGGGCCAGCATGTCCTGGCTGACTTCCTGGGTCCGGAACTCCAATGTCACGGCGCCTCCTCTTCTTCGAGCTGCATCAAGTACGAAATCGTATACGATAACTATGAACCGCGGACGTGACCCGCGTCAACCCCCTCCACAACCCCAACTGACTGGCAATGGTGGTTGTTATGAGCGCCCAAAACAACCACTATTGCGAGTTAGTTGGGCTAATCAGGAGGGGTGGCGGTGGGGAAGACAGAGCCGGAGCTACTGAGGTTCGCCAGCGGCGCAGAGTGGGAGGATTGGCTCTCCGCGAACCATGAGACCAAGGCCCAAGCCTGGCTTGTGATCGCGAAGAAGAACTCGGATGCCGGCCTTATCGAAATACACGACGCCTTGGACGGCGCCCTCTGCTTCGGCTGGATCGATGGGCAGCGCAAGGGGCACGACGAGAAAACCTTCCTGCAACGCTATTCGCGGCGCAGGCCCCGGAGTTCGTGGTCCCAAGTGAACGTAGGCAAAGTGGAAGCGCTGATACACGCAGGCCGCATGCAAGCAGCCGGGTATGCCGAGGTAGAGGCCGCCAAAGCCGATGGCCGCTGGGAAGCGGCCTACATTTCACAAGCCAACGCCGAAACCCCCGAAGACCTGCTGGAGGTGCTCGCAGAAAACCCAGCCGCCGGAAAAGCCTTTGAAGAGTTGGGCAAGACCGGGCGTTACCTCATCATCCTGCAGGTCCTCAAAGCCCGCTCCCCGGAGTCGCGCGCCAAGATCGTGGTGAAGGCAGTGGAGAAGTTGGCAGAGGGAAGCTAACCACTCTTACAAACTGTCAGTGGGCTCCCGTAGGGTACCGGCATGGACATCATCCTTGTACCCGGTTTCTGGCTGGACGCATCCTCATGGGAGGAGGTGACGCCGCCGCTGGAAGCAGCCGGCCACACGGTTCACCCGCTCACCCTGCCAGGGCTTGAGTCGGCGGATGCAATACGCGCAGGCATCGGCCTTCGGACGCACATCGACGCCGTCGTGGCGAAGGTTGACTCCCTGGACGGCAAGGTCATTCTGGTGGGCCACTCGGGCGGCGGCGCCATCATCCATGGCGTGGCAGATGCCCGCCCGGGCCGGGTGGCCCGCGCCATTTACGTTGACAGCGGGCCGCTCGGTGAGGGCGAGGTCATCAATGATGAACTGCCCGACGACGGCGACGACGTCCCGCTCCCGCCGTGGGAAATGTTCGAAGACGAGGACCTGGTTGACCTCACTGACGAACTGAAGGAAGCTTTCCGGGCACGGGCCATCCCGGAGCCCAAGGGTGTGGCCTTTGACCAGCAACGCCTCCACGACGTCCGTCGTTACGACGTGCCGGCCACGATCATTGCCTGCCAGTTCCCGTCGTCGCTCCTCAAGGAGTGGATGGATGCCGGGCACCCCTTCACAGGGGAACTCGCCAGGATCCGGGATGTCGACTACATCGACCTCCCCACAGGACACTGGCCGCAGTTCACCAAACCCAAGGAACTCGGGGAGGCAATCCTGACCGCCGTCGAACGCTCCAGCTAGACGTACGGCTAGTGGCGGGGCGGCGTGTTGGTGGCCGGACCTTCCGGTGCAGCGCCGCCTTCGTCCGTCCAGTCACTGCCCGTGGCGTCATCCAAGGCGGGATCGGACACCACGTCAGACTTGATGGTGGGAACGGTGGTGACGGTGGGCTTGCTGTTGGAAGTGGAATCAGAACGCTGTCCCGCCTTTGGGGACGTGACGCCCGGGAACATCGCTTCTGCCTTTTCCAGCAACTTCTTGCCAGCCACATACAGGTTGTCCAGAATATCCGGCACGGACTCTTGGACTGCTTCGGTGGCCTGGTGCACGTTCTCTTGAACTTCGGGGTTCTTCCACAGCTTCTCGGTGCCTCCGCGGACCCGCCGGTACACCTCCGGCCAGGACTTCGATCCCCACACGTAGCCGACAGCCACGCCCACGGCGAACAATGCTTTGCCTTTCACAGCGATCACTCCCTTCCGAGGTGTTATTCCTCGACACTAACCCTGTCGGGCACTGCCTGTCACCTGCTCATTGATTGCAGGCCGGTTAATAGTAATTTGCCGAAATAGAACATTCGACTAAACTCTTATGCCAACCTGCGGATAACCGCAGGAAGTAACATCATCACAACCGAGGAGTGAAAACCCATGGGACTGGGTGACAAGATTAATAATGCCGCCGAACAAGCAGGCGGCAAGGTCAAGGAAAAGACCGGCGAAACCACCGGCGACAGGGACCTGCAGGCCGAGGGCCGCGGGGATCAAACGAGGGCGGACCTCAAGCAGTCGGGCGAGAAAGTCAAGGACGCCGCCAGGGACGTTACGGACTCCCTCAAGGGCCACTAGAGCGCGAATCCGCAGCAGTCCGGGCCCGCAAGCAAGGCTTGGCTGATAGTCAGGTTACTTGCTACTTGTCCCGGGAGCCGCTAGCGTTGCTGGTGTAGTACCGAGTCCGACCCAATCGGCAGGAGTGCTCTATTGGCTGTATTTCATAAATTCATCGGGGTTTCACACTAGTTCCAATTCCCCACATTCCATAGGGCCTTCAGGGGCCCCATTAAGGTGCCTACAGCTTGGAACAGGCACCCGGTGAACTTACTCGCTTCATCACGTTCATGGAATTTCCATTAACAAGAAAGTAGGAGCAAAAATGGGTTTCTTTGGTTTTCTTCTGCTCGGTCTTTTGGCCGGCGCTATTGCAAAGCTTATTCTTCCCGGCCGCCAGGGTGGCGGCTGGCTGGTCACTCTCCTTTTGGGCGTCGTCGGCGCTCTTCTGGGCGGCTGGATCGGCGGCCTCATCTTCGGCGAGGGACTAACGGAGTTCTTCGCCATTCGAACCTGGCTCCTGGCCATCGGCGGCTCCCTCATCGTGCTGCTGATCTACGGACTCGTCACCGGACGCCGCAGGACAAACCATGGCTAATAACCAGAACCGCGACGCCAACGGCGACGAACTCGAAGGCCAGTACTCCGAAGGCGACTACGGCGACACCGGGGTGTCCCCGGAAACCCTGAAGGAAGACGCCGGTGGCGACTACACCGCAGGCGACTACTCCGAGAAGACCGTGCCTTCGGCTGACGCTGAACTGAACGAAAAGAATACGGAAGACGTCCCCGAGGACCGGCCTTTCTCGTCCGAACCGGACGACGAAGCTTCAGGCTCCAGTCGCCCGTAACATCTGAAGACAAGCAAGAACCCGGAGAACTGCAGCAGCAGTCTCCGGGTTCTCGCGTTAAAGGAGTTCTTGCGTTGTCCGGATTGTTGCGTTTCCAGGCCTGATACTTTCAGGCATGGATTGTTGGGGCATCGATGCGGAGGTCCGCGTAGCGTCTATGGAAAGGATGGAGAACAGCTTTGCGAGAGGGAGACACGATGCAGGGGTGGAATCAGGCCATAGAGCTCATCGAGCAGGACCTGACCGCGGACATCGAGGTGGGCGCCCTGGCGCGTGCCGCTTTGACGTCCGAGTATCACTTCCGGCGGATGTTTTCCTCCCTTGCCGGCCTGCCAATTTCCGAGTACATCCGCAGGCGGCGCCTGACAGCAGCCACTGCGGAAATCCTGGAGGGCGCCACCGTGCTGGACGTCGCCGTGCGCTATGGCTACGGATCGGCAGAGGCCTTCACCCGCGCTTTCAGGTCCCTGCACGGGCTAAACCCCTCAGAGGCGCGAATGCCGGGCGCTGTTCTCCATTCCCAACCTCAAATGAGGTTCCACCTCCGAGTCGAAGGAAACAGCGACATGAAGCACCGCATTGAAGACAAACCCGCTTTCCGCCTCCTGGGCCTGAAAGCCCGTGTCCCGTTGGTCCACGAGGGACCCAACCAAGCCATCATCGATTTCCAGCGCGCGTTGGACCCCGCTGTCACCAGGCAATTGTTGGAGCTTGCGGACATGGATCCTACCGGCCCGCTCTCAGTCACGGACAATATCGAAGAGCAGCGCACCGAGGGCAGCGAGCTGGATTACTGGCACGCAGTGGCCTCTACCAGGCCGGTTCCGGAAGGTTTCGAGTCCCTTGAGGTCCCGGCCGGCCTGTGGGTTGTCTTTGAAGCTGAGGGAAAATTCCCGGAAGTCCTGCAGGGCATGTGGGCTGACGCCGCCACGGAATGGTTTCCCGCCAACCCCTACAGGTGGGCGCCGGGACCGGAAATGCTCAGTGTCCAAGTAGAGCCCGGCGGAACACACGGCCGTGGACAACTATGGATCCCGACTGAAAAAGACCTACGCTGACGGAGCCGTTCCCAGAAGCTGGCGAATCTCGTCCAAGGGCAACACGTTCTGCCGGTATTCACGGGTAAGGACCCGGAGCACTGACTCGGCGGCCTCCGCATTCTCCGTTCCAATGGCCTCGGCGGCGTAAATCACCTTGATGTTGTGGGCAAAGGCGTCAGCGGCCGTTTGGGCGATGCAGTTATGAGCTGAAATGCCGGCAAGAATAACGGTATCCACGCCCCAGTTCCTTAGCCGCATGGCAAGGTCTGTCCCGAAAAAGGCGCTGTCCCGGGTTTTGATCAGGCGTGGATGGTCTTCAGTGAGCAGGCCGGGAACGAACTCGGCCTGTTCGCTGCCCCTGAAGATGAAGCCCTGGTCATCGTCAAGCATGTTCAGGCTCCACGTGGATTTGTCCCGTTCATGCACGGTTCCGATGAAGAGGACTTTGGCCCCGGCTTGGAGCGCTGCGCTGGTCAAAGAATTGCAGGCAGCAACAATTTCTTCCTGGCGCCCCTTCAATGCAGGATCTTCGAAGTAGGCGTTCTGCATGTCGATCACCAACACAGCAATCATTCGTGTCTCCTAAACCTCTGCCTCAACAAGCCCAACGACGGATCAGAGTCCCTTGCCGCCCGTAACGGGAAGTACCGCCCCTGAAATGTAGGACCCTTCGTCCGACGCCAGCAACACATAGGCCGGTGCCAGCTCAGCCGGTTGGCCGGCCCGACCCAGCGGCGTGTCCTGCCCAAAAGTGGGAAGCTTGTCCGGCCATTCGGTGGCTGGGATCAGCGGGGTCCAGATGGGACCGGGTGCCACTGCGTTGACGCGGATCCCCTTGGGCCCCAGTTCCTCGGCCATGGCTTTGGTGAAGGCCACCTGGGCGGCTTTGGTCATGGCGTAGTCGATCAACTGGGCGGACGGATTGAAGGCCTGGATGGATGCCGTGACAATGATCGAGGCTCCCGGGCGGAGGTGCGGAATGGCTGCCTGCGCCGTCCAGATGAGCGAGTACAGGTTGGTCTTGAAGACGCGGTCGAACTCTTCCGTGGGGATGGTCTCCAAGCCTTCGCGGTTCTTCTGGTACGCCGCGTTCAACACCACCACATTGAGCCCGCCAAGTTCCTGCACGGTGCGTTCCACAATCTCGGCCGCGAATCCTTCATCCCGGGCGTCACCGGGCAACAGCAGGACCTGCGCCCCGCACTCACGGATCCATTCCGCCGTCGACTGCGCGTCTTCCTCTTCCTCCGGAAGATAGCTGATGGCCACATTGGCGCCCTCGCGGGCGTAGGCAATGGCTACCCCAGCGCCGATTCCGGAGTCACCGCCGGTAATGAGGGCGGTCTTGCCTTGCAGGCGCCCGTGCCCCACATAGCTCTTCTCGCCGTGGTCCGGTTGCGGATTCAGTGGTTTGGTGAGTCCCGGCTGTTCCTGCTCCTGCTGGGGAAACTCGTCCGAGTGGTAACCACTGCGCGGATCCGATGGCGCGGAGGTCAGCCGGTTCCCGTCGGCTTGAGGCTTGTCAGTCTGGTTCGAATCACCTTGAGTCATGGTTCTCCCCCTTTTCAGAAGTGCACTACACGGTACCTTTGCCCTGTACCCAGCCTCCCAAGCTCCTAAACGGTGTTACCCGCAGAGAAGTCCCCTTAGCCCTGCGCCACTGGTTGCGGCACGTCTACCCTTCCGGAGTGGCACAGCTTGCCCGGTGCCCTGGATACGTAGTGCAATAGCCAAAGCGAACAAGATGAAGCACGGAGCCCATCATCCGCTCTGGCTTGTTCGAGATGCCGTTGATCCCAATCATGATGATCTGTCGACCATGGAAGAAGGGTAGGGATGATCGCAACATGGAGTGGGCCTCGCGTAACGTCCTGTACGTCATTTCCTCCATGTAGGTTCTGTGGGTGCTCTGGATTCAGGTAGGAGTGAACTAGGTCCGGAGAGTCCTCGCCTTGACCATCAGGAACAACCCATAAGCAATAAGCCCCAGCGCCACGGCAGCCAACAGATACGGTCCATAGGGCTGCTCCCTCAGGGCTTTCAAACTCCCGTCAAGACCGGTCGACTGCTCGGGCCGGGCTCGAACCGCGGCGATGATCACCAGCAGTCCCACAAGGAACAGGGCGATTCCCTTGGCGATGTAGCCCACCACTCCCACCCACAGCTGGAACTTGTGCACGCTCCGGTTGGACGACAGCGAAAGGTCTTTCGTGAACTTTCGACGGAAGCCCCTCACCGCAAAGACGATGCCTGTAATCGCAATGCCGGCACCGATGGCGATCAGGAGGAATACTCCCAACGGTGCCTTCAGGAGCGTGAGGGTGAGGTCGCTGCTGGACTCCCGACTGTTCTGCCCCTGTCCCACGACGAAGGACATGATGGTGGCCGCCAAGGCAGCGAATACCAGCGCCTGGCCCAAGGCTGAGAGCCGCTTGGTCAACTTGTTGTCCGAGGCCAAGCGGTAGCCCAGGATGGCATTTCCCAATTGCCACAAGGCCAGCGCCGCACACGCTGCGAAGCAGGCCCAGAGCAGGAGCGGGCCTGCTGGTTTGCTGGCCAACTCGGTGACCGCGCCACTGACATCGGCCTCCCCGCCGCGTCCCACTGCGAGCTGGACCGCGATGACGCCAATGAGCAGGTGCAGTAGCCCGCTCACGGCATAGCCGGCACGGGCCACCGCTGCGAAGCCCTGCGAATTCGCGGCTTCCTCAGCCACATCAGCGGCCTTTCTCATCTCTTCCTTGATGGCAAGCCTCCTTACTTTCGCGCAGGACTCCATCGTCCCTTAAACAAGGTCGGGCAGGTACTCGTCCTGATAACGAGGTACCCGCCCGAAGAGCTTTAGCCGCCCTAGAACCCAACAACCGATTGAGGCCAAATGCTCCGGAGTCCCGCGCCAAGCGGGTTGAACTGCTCACGGACGGTCACCACGGCACGGGTCTGGCCCACGGTTTCCCCAGCGGGGACCGCGGCATCCGCACTGCCTGCGAAGGCGTCGGAATTCGTGTGGGCGGCGCCGACAGTCATGGACTTGGCGGAGATCTGGTCAGTCATTTCGGTGGTCCTTCCTTGAAGTTCCCGTCAGCGGCTTGGCTGATGTTTCAACCATCGGACGGGGTCCTCAAGAAGGACGCCGGGTCATCTCAAGATTTCGTCAAGATTGTCCCCGCGCGCGTCAGAACGCGAACATCACCTCCAACGCCTGGCCTGAGCCCAGGGTGAGGCTCGCACTGACCCGGCGGTCGTCGTCGAGCAGGTCAAGGGAAGGCCCGACGGCGGAAGGAACCCAAGCGGGCGGCTCACCGCCCAAGTACACCAGTGAGGCGAAGCACTCGCGCTCACCGGATAGCTGACCCTCCAGGTAGCTGCAGGCGGCGTGCTCGCCGAGGGGTGAAACACCCTCCCCCCGGTAGATGCCACCACGTGAGTACCCGTGCAATGGCCAGATGGCCGTGTACAGCCCACCGGCCCTGAGCACGCCCTCACGTTCCTCCAGCGGGAGGGCATCGGCGAGCGCGTAACCACCTTCGCGGACAGTCAATCCGGAGCCGGCCTGCGCCACAACAACATGTACCCGCAGCTCGTACCCACCTGCGGCGGCGGTTCCGGTTGCTACGCGCCACGGGGAATCCGCGGGGTCATCACTGTCACTCCACACGGGGGTATGCCAACTGGCCGCTTGCTTGTGCCACGCCCTGAGGCGGTGGATCCTCGAGCGGCGACTGGGCGTGCCGAAGTCGTTGAGGACGCCGAAGTGGTTATCCACAGGATGCCGGGTGAACATCGGCGCTGTATGGCTGGAATACGCGAGGCGGCGGTAGAGGGGGTCATCGGGGCCGGGTCCGTAGTATTTGTCACTGCCGTGGTTGAGTAGCCGTGCGATACCGTCCGCGGCGGTGGAGTGCAGCAGGTAGTTAGGTCCCTCGGTGTGCTTGAGGGCATCGCTGATTTCCACCGGTGACTGTTCCTCCACAGCGGTCCACACAGGGTGGTCCGGGGGCAGCAGGAGCCCGACGAACGCCTTGGATGTCCAGTAAGGCGAGGCGGGGCCGGAGTATTCCTGCGTCATCGGTTCAAAAGCGCCGAGCCACCCAAGGGATGGCAGGCCGTCGTCGTAAGCGCCGCCGTCGAGGAAGTACTTGGCTGCACCGCTGGCGATCCGGCGGGTCTGGCCCGGATTGAGTGGCGTGGCGGCGATGGCCTCACCCATGAACAGCGGCGCGGCGGCCGCGTAGCGGTAGATCAAGGAACGGCCTTGGAAGATGGGGGCGCCGTTTGAGCCGAAGAAGCTGACGTGGTCCTCCAGGAAAGCGGCGAGTCGCGTCCGGTAGACCTCCAAGCGATCATCGGCCTCAGGGTGCCTGCCGGAGGCAAATTCAGCCCACAGTATCGGGTACAGGTGCATGGCCCAGCCACAGTAGTAATCGAAGAAATCACCGGTGCCGTGGTTGTCCCCGTCCCTGTACCAGCCGCCGTCGACGTACCAGTCCTCCAGCCTCTGCAATCCGTGCTCAATCTGTTCCGCGTTGTGCTCGAACCCGGCGCCGGCCAGGAATTCGGCGATCATCACTTGGAACAACACCCAGTTGTTGTCTACGCAGCTACTCCGCGAGGAACCCTGCAACCAGGCGGCAACCTGCTCCTGCTGGCCGGTGGAAAGCGTGTCCCACAGCCACGGCTTGGTGAGCTGGAGGCCCAGGGCGATGGACGCCGCTTCCACCATCGGTTGAGAGCGATCAGTGATGGGCAGCCACGCTTCAGGGCTGCCGGTCCGGGTTCCTTCCAGGAGCCCTTCCCGGTAGAGGTCCATATGGCCGTGGGGATCGCTGCCGTTCTCACCCGCCACCCGGAACGCCGCCATCAGGAAGGTCCGGGCAAAGCCCTCCATGCCGTCCGATGAAACTCCCGACGACGACGCGCGGCCACTGAGCTGTATGGTCGCCTTGCGCGCGGAGAAGCAGGGGCGCACCGCGAGGAGTTGCTGGTCTGCGAAGGCCACCCAATGCTCGCGCGTCCAGCCGGTGATGGGGCTTAGTTCGAAATCCGGGGCGGGCATGGTGAATCCGGTTGCCATGAGTCTCCTGCGGGGGCACGTAGTAGTAGCCCCACCACCGTAGGCTCCGGGACTGCTTACCGGGGCGAGGTGAACAGAATTGAACTCCCCTGCCCGGTGATGCACTCCGCTCCGGACTACCGGATCAGTGGGATCGTGGGTGCTTCCGCCGAGACTTAGCACAACGCCCTTGGCCGTCAGCTCATCTGCAATGTCCCTGGCATCAGAAGAGAGCGGGCCAGTCGGTGGAGCTTGGCCGCACGAGCGGATGGCCGTCCCGGCGAAGCCCCCATTGCTTTCACAGAGCCCAGGGCCACTTACCCCCGTCAGTCCGTGAGCAACGAAGAATCGCTTTTTCGTCAATGCCGAGGGTACGGAGCCTTTCGTTGCGCGGTCAGGTCCTGGTCGTTCGTCGTGAGCCGGGTATAGCCTTCTACGTGGTTCCGGTCATAAGGAACATGGTTGCAGTAATCCCCCGGTCACCGTGCATTTCATCGTGCGGGTCTTACGTACGTGCCCTTGGCAAGCAAGCGAGCGGAGCGTCTCGGAGGGAGTCCAAGGCACGGTGATCGACCGGCATACGGGCGGCGTTCCTTGCATCGGTAGGGTTGGCGGATGGATCAAGAAGGCGCGGGGTAGCCAGCGACGACGGCACGGTCATTTCGTCGTGAAGTGAACCTCTGGTCAGCGGCAGAGGATCGATACAGCTAGACTCTCAGCCCATGGGGACCGGGGGAAAAGTGCAGAGCTCGTTGAACATTCCGGTACTGCGCCGGCTGGAGACGGCGTGCCTGGCGCTTGCGGCCATGACGGCCGTGGCGCAACTTGGCGCGCTGCTTTTGGTCATCGGCGGGACTGTACTGACCTTCTGGGCCGTCAGCGGCATGCTGCTGGTCGCCTCCGTGACGCTTCGTATGGTCTCCAGTCGGGCAGCTCGCGGCACTGACGTGCCACCGTTTGCAGCGCATGTCCGGCTATTGCGCAGCATCGTGGCCTCTGCGGTGTGCCTCATCTGCCTGGGCGGTGCGTTCAGCGACCTGGGCGCCAGCTACCGCGTTCTGGATCCTCCTGCGGCCAACGGTTGCCGCGCCGTCGCGCGCGAGTTCTCTTTCCTCTTCGCTGGCAGGGGTGACGCGTACGCGGTCAGGTTCGGCTGGATCGGATTGCGCGCGAGCTCGTGGACCACCGACGACGGGTATGAACCGGTAGCCCGCGGCTCGTACACCCTGGACTGGGATGGGAACGATGGCGTCCTCAATCTCATCGGAGGCATTGACCCGGTATGGCCCGCGGCCCATGCCATCCCATGCAGCTGAAAGGGAAGTCAACACACGGCCCGCACGCTGGCGGGTCCGAGCATTACGCTGCGTACCTCATAAATTCTGATGGATTCGAGCTGGAGCTTGTAGCAACCACCTAGGCGATCGTGGCAACGCGTCCGGTAGAGGATCGGCTTACGGGCGCGCGTTCAAGTCCATTTGAGGGCTGTGGCCCCTTTAACACTGAGTCGGTAGGTGCCAACTTACGCCTTAGGATTGCTGGCATGTCCACGACGCCTTACGCGCTGCAGAAGTTGGTTGCCTACGACGGGTATTCGCTTGAGCCGATCCCGGAGGGGAACCGCTTATTTGTCACCGGTCCATGGAATCCTCAGGTTGAGGAACTGGTTGAGAGCGGGTCTGTGCACACGCTGGTGCTCAATATTGCTCATGGATTCAGCTCTCCCTCACTGGAGTTCCTAAGGTCGTGGCCGTTGAAAGAACTCGATATCTTGCTGCCGCCCCTCGATGATCTTTCGCCTGTAAGGAGACTGAGGGAATCGCTGACAGCACTGGCCATTGAGATCTTCGCGGATATTAGGACGCCTCTGGATCTTTCGGGTTTCGCCCAGCTCCGACACTTGTCAGTGCCGTGGGACATGGTGGAAGCCCAGGTCAGTAACTTGGTGGGTGTGGAAGATCTTTACCTTGATAACTATCAGGCGGCTGATCTGAGTACGTTATCGGCTCTTACTTCGTTGAAAAAGCTGAGAATGAAGGGGCGCGTTCGGATCAAGTCCTTGGAGGGTTTGCAGTCATTAGAGAACCTGGAAGAACTCTCCATCCATGGGGCCAGAGGGCTATCTGATGTCTCTGCCTTGCGGACGTCCCCGGCAGCTCAGTCTCTGCGTACACTTCAGTTTGAGTCCTGCCGCAAACTGACCACACTCGACGACGTGGCCTTTGCCTCCGGTGTTCGCTTCCTGAACATGGGAAACTGCGGCGACCTTGAATCCTTGGCCCCAATCCGCAACATGCAGGAACTACGCGAGCTGTTTCTGTACGAGTCGACAACATTCGTTGACGGGGATCTGTCCCCGCTGCTGGATCTCACCAAGCTGACAGATCTCAGGTTGATGAACCGAAAGCACTACCTTCCCAAGGTCACGGAAGTTGAACGTGTAGTTGAGGCCCGCGCAAACCAGCAGGCTTGATCTTCGATTGCGTTCCCTCGCCACTTGAAGCGATTCGAAGGATTACCTGAGCGACGATGGACCAGCACCAAATTATGAATGAACCTCTAGAAGGAGTGCACTGAACCGTGGGTACTTGGGACGTTTCTGTCTTCGGCAATGACGACGCCGCAGACTTTTCCTTTGATTTCGACGACGCCAACACCGTAGAGACAGTGGTCCCGATCCTAGAGACAGCCATGGACTCTGTGCTGAACACTGACGACTACATTGACGCAAGCGAAGGAGCCACCGGCCTTGTCGCTGCTGCCCTGGTGGTCGCCTGGGACCAACCAGAGTTGATGGGTGACGACGCCGCATATGCGCCGGAACCCTGGCCCCGGGCAACAGGCACCCTTCCCCAGCACTTGAGGGTGAAAGCAGCCTCCGCGATGGACCGCCTACTCAAAGAGGAATCGAACGAACTCGCCGAGCTCTGGAACGAATCCGGCGGACTCGAAGACTTCCGCGCCGAAATCATGCGCTGGCGCTCACGGCTTTAGGAGCCACCCTCGTGATGTTGCCTGGAAACGAATTGGTGAGCAATCACTAGCGAAGCGAGCGAGGCAACTTCCACCTCAGCAAGACAAAATATAGGACGGCTCGGCCGCGTCCGGTAAAGGATCCCTTAGAGGCACGGTTTCTGGACGCCGGGTGATGATGGAGTTCCTTGCGATCTAAGCGGGCCTTTGAATCAGGAGAGGCTTGGAGCCCTGCTCGCGCAGGGCCCCCGGACTCGGCCTGACTCGAACAGGCTGCCACCCTCTCCATCTGGGTGCGGTCATCCGGAGCCAGCGCACCTTGAGCGAGGACAAACCCATTCACTCATACTGCCGTGCGGGGTGCTAGCCAAGACACGATAATCACGACAGTTGAGGTGATGTGCGGCCGACGTCGATCCGACGTGCTACACCGCCCGTTCAGGGATCCCTCACCGGGCGCGTGCTACAGATCAGCAGCGGCCCCTTGCGAAGTAAGGATCGTGCCGTCCGAGACGAGTGCCGCACGGATGGATGCAGCCTGGAGGTCGATTATGCCGAGGTCCCCTTCAACGGTGTAGTGGTCTCCCTCGATGATGAGTGAGTGGATATTGCCGTAGTCAACTGACCCGTCAGGGTCACGCGAAGGCCGGGAACTGAGCTGACCCGTCCAGGTCAAATCTGTTACACCTTCGAACACCAGCACCCCCTTGCGGTAGCAGTATTGCTCTCCGGGGCGTGGCGGGGCATAAGAGGGGTGTTCGTCGGTCAGTACGAACTCCGCGGTGATGACAAGCTGTCCTCGGCTTGCATTGATGTCCAATACCCAGCTGTCTTCCAGGTAGAAGCCCCTTAGAACTTCATGCTCAAAGTACTTTCCCAACCTCGGCCTCCCTGTCTGCTATGTACCGATGAATCGCGCGGGTCCGGTCAACTGTAGCGCTGGGTGCAAAGCAGAGGACACGTAAAGCGATGGCCATCCGTACCTTTTGATACAACGTGCCCCTTGTATCGAACACAGCCCGGGGCCCGTGTGACGGACACGAAATGGCCTGCTCCGGGTGTACCGGCGCCGGCCATTCGTTGGTTCAGTAACCTTCCCCCGGGCTAGTCGCGGTAGGCGTGTGCCAGGGTGGACTCCAGGACGGTCTGGGCAGGGCGGCTTTCCTGCGTCCTTTTCTGGCGGCGGTCGATCACGATTTCATTGATCGTGAAGGGAATCAGCACAATCAAGGGCAGCATGATGCCTTGCCAGAAAGGCCAGAGAGAGCACGAGCGGGATGAAGGAAGCGACGAACAAGACACTGTGTACGTATCGGTACCACTTCATGTCATTGCATCCTTTCAGTGGTGAGTTTCATCAGAAGCCGCAGTCCCGGGCAGGCGTCGAGCGGGCCCCACCCCGGATTGGTTATGTACACTCCGTAGCAGCCTAGACGTCAGGCCCACTCAAAACTACTTCGAGAATGCGTTAGGACAAATAGTGGAGAAAGCACTGGTCGAAGAACGAAGTGTCAGGCAGCCCTCGATCATTGATCGCGTCTTTTCGATCATCCTCTTGGTCTTGCAGCCGTTCGTCGCCGTCGCGCAGTTCTTGATTGTCGCCCTCGGCGCGTCCGAGTGGATGGACGGAAGCCGTTCGATACCGCAATGGGCGGCAACGACTGCCTACGTTCTGATCTTCCTCATCCCACTCGCAGCGGCGATAGCCACGATCGTGATGCTCGCCAAGCGCCGGATCGCGTTCTGGGTACCGCTTCTCGGGATGGTGGTTACGTCCATAATGGTCCTCGTCCTCGACGGTTACGGGCAGACGTGACATCTTGTAAACCTGGTTCCTGAGCACACTACGAGGTGGAACCCTCCCGCCGTCCGGAACGGCAGCCGCCACTGATAGTTCATAATGAACAAACTGAACACAAGTGAACTTGATAGGCGGAATCTGCATGCTGTCCGAGGATCGTCAACAGCTCATCCTGAGGGAACTGGCCCTCCATGGCTCCCTCAATGCCGGCGAATTCGCGGCGAAACTGGGGACATCCGGCATGACGGTTCGGCGCGATCTTGCGATACTCGCAGAGCAGGGGCTGCTTGAGCGCGTCCATGGCGGGGCGATCGCCAGTGGAGGCAAGCCAACGGCCATGCCTGCTACCCGGCAGTCGACGTCGTGGCGTCCCGGCGGGAGGCGTCCGTTGGCGACGATCGGCATGATCGTACCGTCGGCGTCGTACTACTTCCCGGGCGTGATCCGCGGCGCCGAAGCTGCCGCGCAGGAGGCCGGAGTTCGGCTGGTGCTGGGGGTTTCCAACTACTCCGGCGCCGAGGAACGGAGGCAGCTGCGCCGGCTCTACGAGCACGGTGTGGACGGCATCTTGGTCACCCCGAGCGAGCAGTCGTTGGCGGGCACTGAAACGTTGGAGTTGCTGGCGGAGGCGGAGGTTCCGGTGGTGGTGGTGGAGCGGTCCATTGACGACGCCCTGGACCACGGCCGGCTCGAATCGGTGCGGAGCGACCATGTGCGCGGCTCGGAGATTGCCGTGAACCATCTGCTGGGGCTCGGGCACCGGAAGATCGCGATTTGCCTCAGGGAGAACAGTCCTACGGCGCCGCAGTTGATCGACGGCTTCCATTTGGCCATGCAACGGGCCGGGCATACGCGCGATGACTCGATGGTCCGTGCCATGTCCCGCGCTCAAAACGATCCGCAGGCACATCGTGAACTGGTGAACGGGATCCTGAACTGGTGCGCCGAATCGGAGGTCACCGCTGCGGTCGTCCACACCGACGAAGACGCGCTCCAGTTCGTGAGTGCTTGCCTTGAACGGCAAATACGGGTGCCTGAGGACTTTGCAATCGTCTCCTACGACGACGAGATTGCGGCTCTTGGTGCCGTCCCGTTGACGGCTGTTGCCCCGCCAAAATACGACGTCGGCCACCAGGCTTTGGTGATGTGCCTCAACCGGGTGGGCGGCAAGCGTGGAAGCACGTCCGCGCTGCAGCGCGTGAATCTGTCGCCCGCGCTGGTAGTGCGGGATTCAACACAGGCCTAGCACCCGCTTCTGTTTACTTCTGTTCATTTTATTGATGATGTTCACTTTTGTGGATTTCATAGTGCTTAGTCAAAGGTGCCCCCAGAGCACACCACGACTTCGCATCGTGAACTTCAAAGGAGAACAGAATGAAGCGTCGCCAGCTTCTGCTTGGAGCAGTCAGCCTGATGGCCAGTGCTGCCCTCATCACCGGCTGTGGCAGTACCCCGGCTGCCACGCCAACCCCCACCCCCACTGAAGACCCCACCGGCACCATCACTTTCTGGTCCTCCATGGCCGGAATGGACAAAGTTGCGGCAGCGTTCAACGCCAGCCAGAGCAAGATCAAGGTCAACTTCGAAACCATCCCCAATGGCGGTGCCGGTGGCTACGCCAAGCTCTCCACAGCCATCACGGCAGGCAACGGCCCTGACGTGGCCACCATCGAATACCCGCAGCTGCCCCAGTTCGTCAGCAACGGGCAACTTCAGCCGCTGGACGGCTACATCAACAAAGCCGAAACCGTGGACAAGCTCACGGACGAGACCAAGGCTTTGGTGCAGTTCGGCGACCAGACCTACGCCCTCCCCTACGACGCAGCGCCCATGATCATGTGGTACCGCAAGGACATGCTGGACAAGGCTGGAGTGAGCACCCCCACGACCTGGCAGGAATTCGAAGAAGCCGGCAAGAAGCTCAAAGCCGTCGCTCCCGAAGCACACTTGGCCAGCTTCAACCCGAATGAAGCAGCCCTCACTGCTGCGCTGTCCTGGCAGGCCGGCGGCAAGTGGTTCGGCACCGAAGGCGACAGCTGGAAGGTGGGCATCAATGACGAGCCGACACAGAAGGTTGCCACTTTCTGGCAGAAGCTGATCGACCAGAAAATCGTCAAGGTCCAGCAGTCCTTCAGCGACGAGTGGTCCGCAGACCTGGCGAGCGGCGCCGTCGTGGGTGTCCTTGGCGCCAACTGGAGCGCAACCGGCATCCAAAAGCGTACCGAAGCGAGCGGCCAGAAGGGTCAGTGGATTGCCGCCGAGGTACCCAATTGGGGCTCACCCGCGGACGCGTTCTACGGCGGTTCCAGCTTCAACATCACCAAGAGCAGCAAGAACCCGGCCGCGGCTGCCAAGTTCATCGAGTTCCTGGCCACCAGCAAGGACGCCATCACAGCACGTGGAAACACCGGCTCCGCTTACCTCGCCTTCCCGGGTTTGACCCCGGTTGCCCAGAAAGCCTTCGACGCCAGCTACTTTGGCAACGACATCTATGGAGTCTTCGACCAGGCCTACGCCTCCATCACGCCGGGCTGGCAGTGGGGTCCTAATTGGGACATCACCAACACCGCGCTGAAGGACGCTTACGGCAAGCTGACCAGCGGCGGCAAGGTCCTCGAAGCCGTGGAAACGGCCCAGAGTGCCACGGTGGCCGGACTCAAGCAGAACGGCCTCTCCGTCAAGGAGTAGGCCCGCAGGGCAGGGTGGCCCGCGTCCACGGGTCACCCTGCCAGCGAGGAGATTAATCATGGTTGCCCAAGAACCCACCAAGCCGTCCACCGCCGTCGAACCTTCAGCCCGCGTACCAAACCAAGAACGACCGCAACGTAAAACCCGCGCAATGTCAGGAACCGGGGGTCGCACAGCGGCACTGTTCCTGACCCCCTTCTTCGCTATTTTCGCCGTGGCCATGGTTGCGCCGGTCATCTACGCGGTAGTGCTGAGCTTCTTCGCGCAGCAAAAGTCCGGCTTGGGCTTTGGCGAGGCAAAGACCGCGTTCGTTGGACTGGAAAACTACCTTCAGGTCCTCCAATCCGAGAGTTTCGTGGGCGGAATCGGGCGCCTCGCCTTGTACTGCCTGCTTTACATCCCCTGCATGGTGGGCGGCGCCTTGGCTTTTGCGCTCCTGCTGGACGCGACCGTGGCCCGCGCGCGGAAACTCTTCCAGCTCCTGGTCTTCCTCCCCCACGCCGTTCCCGGCGTCATTGCCGCACTGATCTGGGCTTACCTTTACACCCCGGGGGTCAGCCCGATTGTCTCAGCACTGGAAACCGGTGGAATCTCACTGAACTTCCTGGACAACCAGCTGATCCTGCCGTCCATTGTGAACATCGCCGTGTGGGAGTGGACGGGCTACAACGTGATCGTGCTCTTCACGGCACTGCAAGCCGTCCCCCGGGAAATCCTGGAGGCAGCACGCGTGGACGGCGCCGGTGAAATCCGGGCGGCCATCAGCATCAAGCTGCCACTGATCCTCCCGGCGTTGAGCGTCATCATGCTCTTCACTGTGATCGGCACGCTCCAGCTGTTCACCGAGCCATCCATCATCTCCAAGGCAACTGCGTCAGTCACCAGCACCTGGGTGCCCAATATGTGGGCCTACGACGCCGCGTTCAACCGGCACAACCTCAACCAGGCCGCGGCGGCCTCCATCATCATCGCGCTCATGGCTGCCGTGCTGTCCTGGGCCGTTACCCGCTTCAGCTCAAGGATGAACAAAGCATGAGCACCCCCACGTTGACCCCGCCCCGGACCTCAACTCCAGCACTGCCAACCAAGCGCCGCAGACCGGTGGCACGTTCCGGCGGCTTCGGAAGCACTTTCACCGTCAACGCCCTGCTGATCCTGGGCTGCGCCTACATGGTCCTTCCCGTGGTGTGGCTGTTCTTCGCCGCCACCAAGAACACCGCGGACCTCTATGGAACAGCCGCCTACGCCTTGGGTGAACCTGCGTTCCTGGATAACGTCATGGCGGTCCTGAACCAGGACGGCGGCTTGTTCCTCCGCTGGATGGCCAACTCCATGTTCTACGCGGCGTTCGGTGCCATCCTGGGTGGCCTGATCTCCGTCATGGCCGGCTACGCGTTCGACAAATTCCAGTTCCGTGGCAAGGATTCCTTCTTCGGCATAGTGCTGGTGGGCGTCCTCATCCCCAACACGGCCACTGTCCTGCCCATGTACCTGCTGGCTTCGGTCTTCGGCATCACCAACACCATCTGGGCCATCCTCATCCCCGTGCTGTGCAACCCGTTCGGCGTGTACCTCGCCAGGGTCTACTCCGCCGCGTATGTCCCGGCGGAAACCTTGGAAGCGGCCCGCGTTGACGGGGCCGGCCCCATCCGTTCCTTCTTCTCCCTGGGCCTGCCCATGATGATGCCCGGCTACATCACCATTGCCCTTTTCCAATTCGTGGGCGTGTGGAACAACTTCATGCTCCCCCTGGTGATGCTCCAGGACCAGCAGCTGCTACCCGTCAGTGTCGGCATCTCCATCTGGCAGGGCTACTCCATCCCCCAGCCCGAGTTCACGCCCATGGTCATCACAGGCTCATTGCTTTCGATCATCCCGTTGCTGCTGGCGTTCATCATGCTGCAACGGTTCTGGAAGTCCGGACTAACAGCAGGGAGTGTTAAGTGAGTTTGAATGTTGCCTTGGCCATGCCGTCCCACACTGCGCGGGCGGTGTTTCCACCCAGGAGCCTGGATCCGTTGGAACCCGCGCTGACGTTGCTGAGCCGGGAGCCGATCCAGGACTTCACCAGCCAGGAGGGCCGTTCCCTCCTGGCCGAGGCGGATATCCTCCTCACCGGTTGGGGTTGCCCGATGATCGACGACGACGTCCTCGACGCCGCGCCCCGCCTCCGTTACGTCCTGCACGCCGCAGGCAGCGTGAAACACCACATCGGCGACGCCTGCTGGGAACGCGGCATCCAGGTCAGTTCCGCCGCGGATGCGAATGCCATCCCCGTGGCGGAGTACACCGTGGCCATGATCATCCTCGCCAACAAACGTGTCCTGCAGATCGCCCGGGCCCTGCACACCACACGTACGGACGTTCTTGCGGAGCATCTTTTTCCGGACATGGGCAACTACCGGAAGCGCGTCGGCATCATCGGTGCGTCAAAGATCGGCCGTCATGTCATCCGGCTGCTCGCTCCCTATGAACTCGACGTCGTGGTGGCCGACCCCTACCTCTCCCCCGCTGAAGCAGCGGGTCTCGGTGTCGGGCTTGTCAGCTTGGACGAGCTCGTGGCGGGCTGCGATGTGGTGAGCCTCCACGCGCCGTCGTTACCCTCCACGAAGAACCTCATCGACGCCGGACAGATCGCAAGGATGCGGCCGGGAGCCACGTTCATCAACACCTCACGCGGCGAATTGGTGGACCAGGACGCGCTGATCGCCCGGGTGGAACGTGGCGACCTTTACGCCATCCTGGACGTGACCACGCCATGGGTGCTGCCCGCCGAATCCCGCCTGTACACGCACCCCAACGTGCTGCTCACACCACATGTGGCGGGATCTTTGGGCAACGAACTCGAGCGTATGGCGGCGAGCGCTGTGGACGAGGCTTTGCGGTTGTCCCGTGGGGAGGCGTTGCGGTTTGGTGTGAAGGAAGCGGATTTGGCGTTTACCGCGTGACGCTTGGTTGTTCGTCCGGGCACAGTTGCAGCTGTTGGATGGTGACATCCCCGGTGAGTACCAGCCGAAGCGTTCCGTTTGAGGCCCAGGCAGGAAGAACAGAGGGGTCGACGTCGATGCGAACCTTGCCGCTGTAGCCGTCCTTCAGTTCGCACCGGCCAAGGTTGAGCCAGGTGTCGGCGGGCCCGGCGGCCTGGGCGCTGATGCTGCAGCCACCGAAGTTCCTGCCTGTAGTGGTGGAGAGGACCTCGCAGTGGACTGCGGTTATTGGCTTGCCCTCCCAGTTCCGGTAAACGGCCCATCCGGGCACGGAGGGGTCGGCCGGGGCAATAGCGGTACCTGCGAGGGGCGTCGCAGGTACCAGATCCATGTTTGAGTTCCCGTCGTAGAGACGCGCGGGCACCCATGCTCCCAAGGAACGTCGGTGCTGCTGCCCCTCCTGCGGGATCCGGACCGTCACGCTCACCGGCAGCATCGAGGCGGAGGAGCCCAGCAGGATCAGGTACTCCCCCGGCTCCACCACCATTGACGCTGTGACGGTACTGAAAGTAGCCAGACGTTCAACAGGAATACGCAGGGTGGCCGTTACACGGGCGCCGGGCGGGACCTCCACACGCTGGTGAGCTACCAAGAGCCGCCTTGGAAAGCTGTACTGATGGGCGGGAGCTGAGGCGTATGCCTGCACCAACTCATGGGCCATGCGGTCTCCCTTGTTGGTGAGAGTAACGTCCACGTCCATGAAGTGCCCGGGAACTTCGCTGGCGAGTACAGCATCCGTGTACCGGACACTCCCATAGCTGAGCCCGTGCCCCAGCGGATAGAGCGGTTCGGCGCGGGTGTACAGGTAGGTGGACTCGGAACCGATGATGTCGTAATCGAGGATGTCCGGCAGGTCGGCGTCGCGCGCGAACCACGTTTGCGGAAGCCGTCCTGTTGGTTCGGCGTCTCCGCTGAGCACATCCACTACTCCCGGTCCAAGCTCCTGGCCACCATGTGATGTCCAGGCGATAGCGGGAGTATCGGCCAAAGCCCCAAGAGCGTAGGGATAGGAGGAGACAACAAGCAGGATGGTTTTGGGATTTGCATCCCGAACGATCCTGACGAGTTCCTGCTCTGACTGCGGTAAGTCCAGGGACTCCCGGTCCAGGGTTTCCCTCCCGCCGAGGTGGGGATCGTTGCCCACCACTACCACTGCTACGTCGGCTGAGGCGGCCGCTGCGTGTGCTGCCTCGTGTCCGGATTTGATGGTCCTGACCACAAAGCGGTCAGCTGTGGACTCCAAGCCGGAGGCGAGCACCAGGCTTCCGGTCCCCGACTCCACCCGCACCCAGGTGGAGGAGGCGAGGTGCTGGAGGGCAACAGTCCCATCATGGAAGGGCACCAAGCGGAAGGTCTCCTGCACCACCCATCCCCCGATTCGTTCCGCGGAGGCCCTGAGGTAGTTGTCGCTGCCGGCAGCGACAAAACGCCCCGTCAGGCCCGACTGCAGGCTGAACTCTCCGCTTCCCCAATCCTTCACTGTGAAGTACTCCCCAACAGCGGGTGAGGTCTTGTCCGCAACCAGGACGCCGCCGTCGTCGGTGGTATCCGACGACGGCGGAAGGCCTACGTAGGCACCGGTACGGACGCATCGCAGGGCGACAACGTCCAGGCCGTCCTCGGCAACGACGTCCTGGTACCGCCGGGAAAATGCCTCGGCAAGGCTGCATTCGTTCTGCAGGGTCCCGCTGTACCAGTCACTCAGGACGCGCTGGCCCAGGGTTCCAATGACGGCGATTGATCCGGGGGTGTCACCTAAAGGAAGCAGCTGGGGATCTGCCTGGTTTCGAAGCAAGACCACGGATTTTCGGGCGGCTTCGCGGGCCAGCGCCGACGTTTCGGCTGAACCGGTTTCCGCTGAACCAGTCTCCCCCGAACCGGCCGTGGGGTTATCTGCCGGAGAAGAACCGCCGCGATCATCGTCGAATTCACCCGTCCTTGCCCGAAGCGTCAGGAGCCTGGCCACGCTAAGGTCAAGGTCATCCTCTGTCAGCAGACCTCGTTCCAAGGCCTCCTCAAGGTAGGTGGTGGACGGGCCCGGGTTGTCGCCGTCGTCGGTGAAGTTATCCACGCCGGCCCTGAGCGCGGCAGCGTAGGCGGTTGAGCCGTCGGCAAAGTACTTCTCGGCCCGGAAGAGCGCGGAGGGCGCACCGGCGTCACTCACGACTGCGACCGACCCGCCATTGACCCACGTGCGGAGATGCCGCTGGACCAGGTCCGAGACGTGTGCGGGGCGTCCGTTGACCAGGTTGTAGGAGAGCATCACTGCTCCGGCCACTCCGTCCTCGATGGGTTGACGATAGGCCGGAAGTTCGTACTCGTGCAGGACCCTGTCGCTGAGGTTGCTGGAGGTGAGGCTGCGGTCGTGCTCATTGTTGTATCCAAGGAAGTGTTTCAAGGTGGGAACCGTCAACCAGGTGCCGGCATCGGATCCCTTGAGGCCTGAGCAGAACGCGCTGGCAAAACGGGCCGTCAGGTGGGGGTCTTCGGAAAAGCCTTCCTCGTTCCTTCCCCACAACGGGTGACGCAGCGGATTGACCACGGGAGCCCATACGTTGAGGCTGACGTTCGGGTCCGCCGCCTTCTTTGCCCGGACCTCCCGGCCCACTGCCTCGCCCACCCGGGCGATGAGGTCTTCATCCCACGTTGCTGCCAACCCCACGGGCTGCGGAAAAACGGTGGCGGACCCAAGCCAAGCCACCCCGTGGGCTGCTTCAGTGCCTGTCCGAAAAGATGCCAGCCCGAGCTCGGGAATGGCCGGTGCGTGCTGATGCAGCATGGCTATCTTTTGTTCACGGGTCAGGAGGCGGAGCAGGCGCTGCACTGTCCGGGCATGGCTTTGAGTCACAAATTGTCCCGTCGTTGACTGTTGAATCGCTTCTACAAAGCGGCGTCGAAGTTCAGTCTTCCATCAGGACGATGTGATTCGCAACACCTAAACCATTGCGTGAAAGTCGAACCATAGCCTAGGGTGGACGCAATCGAAGCGTTTCGACGATTCTTGCAATGAAAACCATCACAAAGGAGTGTTTCATGCTTGGTCCCAGCATGCCCCCGCTTAACCGCCGATCCTTCCTTGGCGTCCTGGGTGGCGCAGTTTTCCTGGCAGCTGCACCGGCTGCCCTGACAGCGTGCAGTCCGGGAGCGTCGGCGCCACTGGCTACTACTTCCGGCGGCCTGGCTGAGGCGGTGGCCAAACTGGTCCCGAGCTACATCCCGCTGGATCTGGTGAAGCCGGACATCCCCTCAGTCAAGGGCTCCACCCCCGGATTCACCACACTCCCCGCAACCTTGGTCAAGTCCGTAAAGGGGACACCCGGCAAGGGCGGGACCTACACGGCGATGACGCCGGCCTGGTGGGCCATTCCCCCGTCTTTGCCGGAGAACAGCTACTACAAGGCCGTCAATGCCGAGCTCGGGACCACCATCAACTTCCAGGTCAACGACGGCAACAGCTACGCAGACAAGATTCAAACCGTCCTTGCCTCACCCAAGGACGTACCGGACTGGGTGGTCATCCCCTCCTGGAACCTGCCGCCGCGCTTCGGCCAGGCCGCCAAGGGTGTCTTCACCGATCTGTCAGAGTTCCTGGCCGGGGACAAGGTGAAGAAATACCCCAACCTGGCCAACATCCCCACCGCCTCGTGGAAACTCGGGTGCTTCGAAGGTGGCCTCTACGGACTCCCCTACCCCGGCGCCCTGATCTCCGATGCCATCTTCTACCGCGCCGACATCTTCGAGCAGCTGGGAGTGGAACCGCCAAGGTCGGCAGATGACTACCTCAAGGTGGCCAAGCAGCTTACCGATCCTGCCAAGAACCGTTGGGGCTCCGAAGACGTATGGAACGGCGCGCAGATCATGCACGGAGTGGTTCCCAAATGGAAGGAAGTAGACGGCAAGCTGCAGAACAAGTTCGAAACGGACGAGTACCGCGCCGCCTTGGAGTGGACTGCGAAGCTCTTCGCCGACGGTTCGGTGCACCCGGACGCGGTGGCCGGCAACGCCCAGCAATCCAAGCAGCGTTTTGAATCCGGCGCGTCGCTCATGGCATCGGATGGTGTAGGTGGCTGGCACGAAGCCCTGGCCCGGGTCCTCCCTTCCAACCCGGGCTTCAAAATGCTCCCCATGGACTACTTCGCACCCGACGGCGGCGCGCCCACCCTGTTCCGGGCACAGCCGGCAGCAATTTTCAGCTTCATCAAGAAGACTGACGACCCCGCCAAAGTGGAGGAGCTGCTCGCCCTGGCCAACTTCATTGCGGCCCCTTTCGGAACCCAGGAAAACCGGCTGATCACCAGCGGAGTAGAAGGCGTGCACTACACCAAGGACTCCCAGGGCATCCCCAAGATGACCGAAAAGGGAAGCCAGGAAGTAACCAGTACCTACGCGTTCCTCGTGGCGGGCCCGATCGTGAACTCCATGGTCCAGTACCCGGGCCTGGTGGAAGCCCAGTCCGGATGGGAAGCGCGCCAGGCACCCCATGTGACCGAGGATGCCTTCTTCGGCATGCAGATTGAGGAACCCACCAAATTCGCCTCGTTGGGCAAGCCCTTCAACGACCTCGCCAAAGACATCATCCGGGGCCGCAAGAGCATTAAGGACCTGGACAGCGAAGTAGCCTCCTGGCGGAGCAAGGGTGGAGACGAACTGCGCGACTTCTACGCAGGCTTCCTGGCGTAGGACGGCACTTCCATGACTATCGAAACTCAAAAACCCACGCCCGAAGCGGGGGCCCATACAAGCGGAGCCCTACCCGCCGGGTCCACCAAACAATCAAGAGCCGGCAAGCAACTACGCACAGGCAGGCGCCTTCAGGAGCCGGGCACCGGAAGACCCAAGGCCGGAATGCTGGCCCGCTTCATGCGCGACCGTTCCTTGGTGTTCATGGCCTTGCCTGCGGTCCTGCTCCTGGCAGTGTTCGCCTACCTCCCCATGCTCGGCAATGTGGTTGCGTTCCAGGAGTACTCGCCCTTCATCGGCATAGCCGATAGCCCTTGGGTGGGCCTGGATAATTTCTCCAGGGTTTTCAGCGATCCCGATTTCTGGATGGCCGTCAAGAACACGCTGGTCATCACTGCTTTCCAGCTGGTCTTCTTCTTTCCGATTCCCATCGCTTTGGCCATCCTGCTCAATTCGCTGATCAACCCAAAGCTGCGGTCCGCCATCCAGGCCGTGGTGTACCTGCCCCACTTCTTCTCCTGGGTGCTGGTGGTATCGGTTTTTCAGCAGCTCTTCGGTGGAGCCGGCCTGCTGAACCAGTCCCTGCGCGCCAATGGCTGGGAGGCCGTTGACGTCATGACCAACCCGGATACGTTCCTTTTCCTGATCACTTCCCAAGCCATTTGGAAGGACGCAGGGTGGGGCATCATCGTCTTCCTCGCTGCACTGAGTGCCATTGATCCGGCGCAGTACGAGGCTGCCGCAGTGGACGGAGCCGGGCCGTGGAAGCGGATGTGGCACGTCACGCTGCCGGGGCTGCGCAGCGTGATCGTCCTGCTGCTCATTCTTAGGTTGGGAGACTCCCTGTCCGTGGGATTTGAGCAACTCATCCTTCAACGGGACGCCGTGGGCGCGGAGGCGGCGGAGGTCCTGGACACCTTCGTCTACTACACCGGCGTTCAGAACGGCGACTGGAGCTACGCAGCCGCAGCCGGCCTCATCAAAGGCGTCATCAGCCTGGCCTTGATCCTTGCGGCCAACAAAGTTGCCCACATATTTGGCGAGAGCGGTGTGTATTCAAAATGAGCATCCTGGTCAGAAATACCAGAAAACCGGTCAGCAGTCCCCAACGCGCGGCGTGGGAAGAGGAACCAGGAGTAGTGGCGAAGGCCGGGAAGTTCCTGATCCTCAGCGCAGTGGTCCTTGCAGTGGTGGGACCGCTCTACACCATTGTCCTGACCAGCGTTTCTTCCCAAGCCACCATCACCCAGGCCGGAGGATTGGTGCTGATCCCCGGGGAGATCACCTTTGCCGCGTACCAACAGATCCTCAGCGGTGGCGTGGTCACCAGGGCGGTCCTGGTCAGCGTGGGGGTCACTGCGACGGGCACGGCCTTGAGCATGGTGGTTTCGGTGCTGTGCGCTTATGGATTGTCCCGCCCGGGCTCGTTCGCCCACACACCCATCCTGTTCACCCTGTTGATCACCATGTTCTTCAGCGCGGGCATCATCCCCGCCTACCTGCTGGTGTCCAGCCTGGGCCTGATCAACACATACTGGGCGTTGATCCTGCCCAGTTGCATCTCCGTGTTCAACATCATCATCCTTCGCGGATTCTTCATGGGCATTGACCGCGGCATCCTGGACAGCGCTCGCATGGACGGGGCCAGCGACTGGCGGACCCTCACGCAGATTGTCCTGCCCATGTCCAAGGCCGTCACAGCCGTCATTGCACTGTTCTATGGCGTTGGCTACTGGAACGCGTTCTTCAACGCCGTTCTTTACATCAATGACAGCGCCATGAATCCGCTCCAGGTGGTTTTGCGCTCCTACGTCCTCCAGGGCGTGACGGTACCCGGACAGATCGACGTCGGCCAAGGGGCAGCGGCCTCGCCCGCCCTCCAGATGGCTGTCATCGTGCTGGCCATGGTGCCCATCCTGATCGTCTACCCGTTCGTCCAGAAGCACTTCACCAAGGGCGTCATGATAGGCGCGGTCAAGGGATGAGCGCGATTCAAGGGATGAGCGCGATTCAAGGGATGAGCGCGGTTCAGGGTGCTTCGGCCGTTGTTTCACCCAAGGTCAGCGACGGCGCAATGAGCCTCAGTTCAGCGGGCTTGTCACGGCTCAGCCGGTCCATCACCATCTCCACGGCGGACCGCCCAATGTCCATGGCCGGGATGGAAACCGCGGTCCACGGACGGACCGCCGCCTTGGCCACATCCGCCGGAGCAATGACCACCACTGAGATATCTCCGGGAATGGTGAGGCCCCGCAACGAAAGCTCTTCGCGGAGCATGGGCAACAGGGCCTCGTTGTGCACCACCAGCGCCGTGGCAGGCTGCTTTCCCGAAAAGACGGCGTCCAGCGACTTCGCCAGTTGCGGGGAATCTGCCTCACACGCCACTGACTTGTTGGCAGCACCCAAGCTGTTGGCGGCGTCCGTGAAGCCTTGGAGGGCGCGGTCTGCATACGTCGCATGGCGTTTCAGGGAGGCAGGCGGAGAACCGATGAACGCAATGCTTCGGTGTCCCAGGTCCCGGAGGTGGCGCACTGCAAGGCGGGATGCGCCGGAGAAGTCGAAGTCCACGCAACTAAGTCCCCGGGGTTCATCCGGCATACCGATGAGCACAGCGGGCTTCTGCAGGCGAGCGAGTACGGGAATGCGGGGATCGCGGGCTTCGATGTCCATCATCAACAACCCGTCAACCATCGATTGGGAAGTGACTCTTTCGATGCTTCCGGGGTCGTCCTGCGTCAACAGCAGGACGTCCTGGTTGAAGGTCCGCGCCGTGGTCACCACGGCAGTCACGAACTGCATCACCACGCCAACATTCACGTCCGGCCGGAGTGGAACCACCAGCCCCAAAACGTTGGATCGGCTTGACGCCAAGGCCCGGGCGCTGGAACGGGGGCTGTAATGCAGCCGGGCCATGGCGGCCTCGACGACGTCGCGTGTTTCTTTCGAAATGGTCCGCTTACCACTCATCACATAAGACACAGTGCTGGTGGATACACCGGCCTCCCTGGCGACATCAGTGATGGTCGCACTTGTTGAAGCCCTTCGATTATCCATAACCCCCATTTAACCAAGGAAAACAATGCAACTCCGTAGCCACGGCCTGAAGAACGTGACTGATGGGACCGGCCTGCTCTTCGGTGCGGACTACAACCCGGAACAATGGCCGGAACAGACCTGGCCGGAAGACATCGCCCTTATGAAACGGGCGGGCGTCAACATAGTGACTGTCGGGGTGTTCAGCTGGGCCCGATTGCAGCCTGAAGAGGGACAGTGGAACTTCGGCTGGCTGGATCGTCTTTTGGACCTGCTGGCGGACAACGGCATCCGGGTGTGCCTGGCTACACCCACCGCTTCTCCCCCTCCATGGCTTGGCCACCACTACCCTGATTCGCTGCCCACCACCCCGGACGGCACCACGCTCTGGTACGGCTCCCGGAACCAGTTCTCGCCGTCGTCCTCCGCCTACCGGGCAGCAGCGCTGGCCGTGACCTCCCGGCTCGCTTCGCGCTATGCGGGCCACCCGGCGGTTGCCATGTGGCACGTGGGCAACGAACTTGGGCAGATCAGTTACGACGACGAGACCGCAGTGGCCTTCAGGTCCTGGCTTCTGCGCCGCTACGGATCGCTCGACGCCGTCAACACGGCGTGGGGGACGGCTTTCTGGAGTCAGGGCTACAGCAGCTGGGAAGAGATCCTTCCGCCACGTACTGCGCCGTATATGCATAATCCCACCCAAGTCCTGGACTTCCACCGGTTCACCTCTGAGGCCCTCCTCGAGCTGTTCATGGCAGAACGTGATGTGATCCGGAGCCGTGCTGAGCAGCCGGTCACCACCAACCTGATGGGATTTTTCCGGGGTGCTGACTACTTCCGTTTCGCCAAGGAAACAGACTTCATCGGCAACAACCACTACGTTGATCCGGCGCAGCCGCAATCCTGGGAAACAGCAGCCCTGACCCACGATCTTTGCCGCGGTTTGGCCGGGGGTGCTCCGTGGATGCTGATGGAGTCGGCAACTTCGGCTGTCAGCTGGCGGGGTCACAACGTGGCCAAGGACCCCGGCGCCCTCCGCGTGGACTCGCTCTCAGCCATAGCGCGTGGCTCCGATGCTGTCTGCTACTTCCAATTCCGCCAGTCCGCTTTCGGAGCCGAGCGCTTCCATTCCGCCATGGTGCCCTTGGCGGGAGCGGACACCAGGGTCTTCCGTGAAGTCTGTTCCCTGGGCGCCGATCTCCAAGAGCTTCGCCTCCTGGCCGGAACGCCCGCCCCCTCCCGGATTGCTGTGCTGTTCGACTGGGACAGCTGGTGGGCCTCGGAATCTCCGGATCGCCCCAGCAACCGGCTTGGGGTCATGGATCAGCTACTCGCGTATTATCGTCCCCTGCTCCGGCGGGGGCACTGCGTGGAAGTCATTCACCCCTCAAGTCCCCTGGGACGCTTCGATCTGGTCCTGGCACCGAGCCTGTTCCTGCTGGGCGAAAAGGACGCAGAAGCACTGGGCGCGTGGGTCAGCGCTGGAGGCACCGCCGTCGTAGGTCCTTTTAGTGGAGTGGCCGACGCCAACGGCCACCTTCGCAGTGGCCGGCATCCCGCAGTGCTCGCAGACATGCTGGGTGTGACGGGCGAGGAATGGCGTCCTTTGGCCAACCCGGTGCGCGTCGCCTTCGCGCATGAGCCGTTGGAGGCAGAGGCGCTCAGCTGGTCCGAAGACCTTCGCATCCACACCGCCAGCGCCTCCCCCGTGGCATCCTTCGCCTCAGGTCCCCTGTCCGGTCAGCCGGCCGTGGTTCGCAACAACTACGGCAAGGGGTGGAGTTGGTATGCCGGAGCCGACCTGCCGCAAAGTGCCGTGGCTGTGATCATCGAGGGTGCGTTGAGGGATGCAAGGCTCACCTCCGCGGTGGCCGGAGAACTGCCGTCCGACGTCGAGCTTGCCCAACGCGGTGACTACCTTTTCCTGCTCAACCACGGCGACGGGAGCCGCCGCGTGGAACTCAACGAGCACCTAAAAGCCGGCGGACCCTCCCTGGACCTCCTCAGCGGCACCACCCACGAAGCCGAGCTGACCCTGCCTCCCTACGGCGTCCTGGTCCTGAAGAACAGCCACACCACCGAAGACCCCACATCGCAACAGCAGAACGGAAACTGAGTCGCCATGAAATTCACTGACGGATACTGGCTCTACCGCAAGGGCTTTTCCGCCCTTCGACCCCAAGATGTATCGGACGTGGTGGTGGTGGACGATGCCCTGACGGTCTACGCACCTACCAAGCGCATCAGCACGCGCGGGGACGCGCTCAACCTTCCCCAGATCACTGTCACCTTCGACGCTCCGATGCCCGACGTGATCGGCGTGACCATTGAGCATTTCCAAGGGGGCCTGGACAAGGGACCCCGCTTTGAGGTCAAGCACGACGGCGCCCTGCCAAGCTTCCGCATGGACGAAGACTCTGCGCAGATCACCTCGGGCGGCCTCACGGCGAAAATCAACACCAGTGGCGAATGGGGCGTCGATTTCATCGGCGACGGCCGGCTTCTGACCAGCTCCACGCCCCGAAGTGTCGGCGTCATCACCGATGACCAGGGACGGACCTTTGTCCATGAGCAACTCAGCCTCGGAGTGGGAACCAACATTTATGGGCTCGGCGAGCGCTTCGGCGCCTTCGTCAAGAATGGCCAATCCGTGGATATCTGGAATGAGGACGGCGGAACCTCCAGCGATCTTGCCTACAAGAACGTGCCCTTCTTCATGACCAATGACGGCTACGGGGTGTTCGTGAACCATCCCGAACTGGTTTCCTTCGAAGTTGGCTCGGAGGTGGTGTCCAGGACGCAGTTCAGCGTGGAGGGCCAGAGGCTGCAGTACTACGTGATTCATGGGCCGTCCCCCAAGGACATCATCCGCCGGTACACCGAGCTCACGGGCAGGCCGTCCCGGATCCCTGCGTGGTCGTATGGCTTGTGGCTCTCCACTTCCTTCACCACGGACTATGACGAGGCGACGGTGACATCCTTCATTGACGGAATGGAGCAGCGGCAGCTGCCGTTGTCCGTGTTCCATTTTGACTGCCACTGGATGCGTTCTTTCCACTGGAGCGACTTTGTGTGGGATCCGGCTACTTTCCCTGACCCGGAGGGGATGCTCCGGCGCCTGCATGACCGCGGGCTCAAGGTCTGTGTGTGGATCAACCCCTACATAGCGCAACGTTCGCATCTCTTCCGCGAGGGCGCGGACCTGGGCTATTTGGTGAAGCGTCCGGATGGTTCGGTGTGGCAGTGGGACATGTGGCAGGCCGGCATGGGCCTGGTGGACTTCACCAATGGTGACGCGGTGCGCTGGTACCAGGACAAGCTGCGGGTGCTGCTGGACCAGGGGGTGGACTCCTTCAAAACGGACTTCGGCGAGCGCATTCCCACCGATGTGGCCTGGCATGACGGCTCGGATCCGCAGAAGATGCACAACTACTACTCCCAGCTGTACAACCGCACGGTCTTTGACTTGCTGAAGAAGGAGCTGGGCGAGGGTGAAGCCGTGGTTTTCGCCCGATCGGCTACTGCGGGTGGCCAGTCCATGCCGGTGCACTGGGGCGGGGATTGCGAATCAACCTTCGCTGCGATGGCGGAGTCCCTGCGCGGCGGACTGTCCCTTGCAGCTTCGGGATTCTCGTTCTGGAGCCACGACATCGGTGGTTTCGAGGGGACGCCTGAACCGGAAATCTTCAAACGCTGGATCGCATTCGGTCTCCTCTCCTCCCATTCGCGACTGCACGGTTCCAATTCCTACCGTGTTCCCTGGCTTGTGGATGAGGAGTCAGTGGATGTCCTCCGCCATTTCACCGAGCAGAAGATGCGGCTCATGCCCTATTTGCAGATGGCGGCGGAAGAGGCTTATTCGCAGGGCATTCCGCTGATGCGCCCCATGTTCCTGGAGTTCCCGGAGGACCCCGGCTGCGCACCTTTGGATCGGCAGTACATGTTGGGACCGGATCTCCTGGTTGCTCCTGTGATGAATCCGGGTGGCGAGGTGTCCTTCTATCTTCCCGAGGGCGTGTGGACGCACCTTCAAACGGGAGAAACCCTGAGCGGGCCGCGCTGGCACCACAAGGAGTACACGGTGATGGAGGCGGCGGTTTGGGTCCGTGAAGGTGCCATCATCCCAATCGGCACGGTGTCCAACCGTCCTGATTACCAGTGGGCCGAGGACATGGAATTCCACGCGTTTGAAGCCCCGGACGGCCTCGAGCGCAGGGTCTCGGTTCCTTCTCCGGACGGAGGCAGCAAGGACTTCCACGTGCGTGTCCATGGCGGGAAGGTTACCGCGACGGCCATCTGAGGCGCGGTTGTAGCCTCAGCGCCACAACAGCAAACGCACGACGGCGACCTCCCGCCGTCGTGCGTTTGCCGCTTTTGCTTGTTGGGCTTAGCGGGCGTCCTTTTTCGCCTGGCGCTGGGCGCCTTGTGAACGGCTGGAGGCGTCCCGTTTCACTCCACCCGTGGTTTTCTGGTGCGAGCGCGCCCGGCCCGAACTGTTGGTGGACTTGGTGCCGGTCCCGGAGCTTTCAGGCCCGGTGGACTTGCCTGCGTTGGCGCGTTCCAGCCGCTCATCCTTGAGTTCTTCGGCGGCCTCATGGGCTACGCGGGCGAGTTCCTTGCTTACGATGGAGAGGGCTTCCTCGAACACGAATGCGCGGGCACGCGCTTTGTCCGATTTGTTCGCCGCGGCTCCCCGACCACCAGCTTCAAGTACCTCGTCCGCCGCTTTGCGTCGATAGTTGGTGGTGTATTTGTTCCGGGCTTTGCGCACCCGTTTATGGAGTTGGAGGAGGCCTTCCTCGTCGAGGAGCTCAAGTCTGGCTGGCTCCAATTCGCGAATCAAATCAAGTTGATCTTGTTTCAACACCCACAGATATTGGTCCATCCGCCGATAATTCCACACCTCCTGTTTGAGGGATAGAGCGTTTGGGAGTTCTCACTCAAAGAGGGCGGGAATTCCCTCTATTCGAAGAGTTCGGGGGCGGCCGTGAGCGCCACGAAGGCCCAGACGTCCAGGCCCAAAGGCTCAAGTGCAAAGCTTCCGTCCCGTCCGAGCCCGGTGCCGCACGACGCATCCACCAGGCCACCATGAATCCGATCGCGGCGGTGGCCGCACCGTAGATGGCGATGATGACGGGGCTGACCGGGGAACCGCCGTCGCGAAAGACAAGCACGGCATCACCCGTAGCCACAAGCAGCGTGGCGGCCACAGCGATTCCTTGGATCAAAACCACAAGAGGCGTGAGCGCGTCCCGCCCAAAAGGGAAGCGCCGGGTTGGACCGGCAGCCGAGACGTACGACGCCTTGAGGGAAACGGCGGACAGGATCAGGCCGATTCCCATGTAGGCGCCAGGTTGAAATAGCCCACCGGGAAGAACAGCAACAGCCCTATGGCCAGGCCTGCAACCACCGCTGCGGAGGCAGCGGCCAGGAGCGCCTCGGACTCGCTTGCCATCCTGCTCTGCTGGTGCGAGCCGGTGAGGGCGGGCCCGGTCTTTGTTCTTCTCCTCACGGCCGGCGTGGTCACGGTAGGGATCCTCCCGGCGGGCCGGCTTCCGTCTCCGGCTCCACAAGCCAGGCCCTTGCCTCCGCTTCGGAGGTGAAGAACCGGGTGGGGCAGGGTGCCGGCTGGGCGGCCAACTGGTAGTCGACGAGGATCCGGTCAACGGCGTTTTCACCCAGCAACGCAATTCTCGACGCCGCACAGGGCTCGACGAAAACGTCACGAGCCGAGCGGCTCAAGTGGCTCGCATTCGCCATCTTTACCAGCAAAGGATAGCGGCTGCCGTCCGCAAACTCATTGACGGCGTTCACTGCCGCCCGGGCATTGCCGGCTTCAATCCTGACGCCCGGGTCCCAAGCCAGAGACAGGACATTGTCCGGCTCAAGGTGGATGGTGTAGTCGTCGTGGTCCGCCTGAGCCATAGAACCGTCCCCATCTCTGCAGGATTGCAGGACTGCCCGTGTGCCACGGGCTGACTCCACCCTGCACCACGCGGCGCTCCCGCCGTCTCATCCGAACAGAGTGATTTTTGCGCTGATTTCCCACCGCCTCACAAGCCGGTCAAGCGGTAAAACGGCGCCTATAGTCCGTGGGCGAGGTGGAAAAAGCGCCGGCAAAGTTCTGCCTCAGGGTCACGGCACTGCCGAACCCACAGTCAGCCGCAACCTGGTCGATGGACAAGTCGGTGGTTTCCAACAGACGGCGGGCAGCATCCAGTCGGCGGCTGCGTATCCAGGCCGACGGCGTGGTCCCGGTTGAGGCGCGGAACGCGCGCACGAAGGTTCGTCGGCTCATGTGGGCCTGTGCTGCGAGCCGGTCGATGCTAAGTGGTTCACCCAGCCGACCCATCGCCCACTCAAGCAGCCGGGCCATCGGGTCACCTTCGGCCCGCGGCGGAAGGGGGTGCTCAATATACTGGGCCTGCCCACCTTCACGATGAGGAGCAATGACCAGGCTTCGCGCCACCCGGTTGGCAGCCTCCGCCCCTAAACGGCCCCTTACAACATGGAGGCACGCATCGAGCCCCGACGCTGTACCGGCGGAGGTCAGGACGTCACCGTGATCGATGTACAGCACCGTTTGATCGAGGGAGACGTCCGGGTGCCGGGCAGCGAGGGAATCGAAGGCTTGCCAGTGGGTCACGGCGGATCGTCCATTCAGGAGGCCGGCGTCGGCAACAGGGATGGCACCGAGACAGAGACCCACGATGGTTGCCCCCTTGCCGTGGGCTTGCCGGAGGACGTTGCTGAGGTTTTCACCGCTCTCGCGTTCGTCGTCGAACCATGACGGCACCACCACGACGTCGGCCCCTTCCGCCGTCGACGGTCCCTGCACCTCCCCCAAAACGTAACCCTCGGCCGTTGTGATCCGGCCCGCCTGATCGGAGAAAAAGACGGTGTTCCAGTCGGCCAAACCTTGGCGGGTGACCTCGTCGAAGACCATTTGGGGTACGGCAAGGTGAAACATCGTGACGCCACTGAATGCGTACACCGCGATCCGCATACTGCCCTCCGCTGTTCTTTGGCCTGAACTTCTTTGGCCTGAATCAATCGTATATGGGCATTCGTGCCACTGGTGCTCAGCGGACAACGGACGAATGATAAAAGGGACCGCCAAAAGGCCCCCAAGCAAACCACCACGGGAGAACACCATGAGCACACCCCGCCGCGCCCTCATCCTTGTCGACATCCAGCAGCAGTACTTCAGCGGCCCGCTGGAAATTCAGTACCCGCCACACCGGGACTCGCTTCCGATGATCGCCAAGGCCATCGACACTGCAACTGCCGCCGGCATTCCCATCGCCGCAATCCAGCACAATGCCGGAGAAGGCGCACCCGTCTTCGCCCCGGGAACAACGGAATACGAGCTGCATCCGGAGGTTGAAGCCCGCCGGGCCGCCTCCTGGAAAGACGTAGTCAAGCAGTACGGCTCGGTGTACGCCGGGACGGACGTTGCCGCCTGGCTGCGGGAGCACGACGTCGATACCGTCACCTTGGTGGGTTACATGACCAACAACTGCATCCTGGCCTCGGCCGTCGAAGCAGAGTTCCTTGGCTTCGCCAGCGAAGTGCTTTCAGATGCCACGGGAGCCATCAACCTCAGCAACGACGCCGGAACCGCTGATGCCAAGACGGTGCACACCACATTGATGGCGCTGCTGAACTCCAACTGGGCCGCTGTGGCTCCCACCGAAGCCTGGACCAAGGCCGTGGAGTCCGGGCAGGCCTTGGAAAAGAGTGATCTGGGTAGCTCCGCCATGGCAGGAGCCGCAATGGAAACAGCGTCCTGAGCAGCTTCCTGATCAGGCCCGCATCATCGTTGCCCCAAAGTGGGGACGCACTTCAAAGTGTCGACGGTGAGTCCGCATCCTGGCTGTCCCGTTCTTCCGCCGCTGTCTGCGCATACGAGGCAGACACGCGGCGGTAGACCGGAGTCAGGAAGGCGATCAACGCCACCAAGATCATGATGATGCCGGCGGCCAGGAACACCAGGGCGATGCCACGGGAGATGCCCTCGCCAAGAAGCGGAGCAAGAGTGGCTGCTCCCTCTTCGGATCGGGCATAGGGGATGATCCAGAATTGGGCTATCGGTGCAATAAGAAAAGCTGTGATGGGCGCCGCTGCGGACTCGAACGCCATGGCGAAACCAAACACCCTGCCCTGCCGAGGTAGTGGCACTACCTTTTGGATGACGGTTTGTTCAGCGGCTTCCACCACAGGTACCAGCGCCATGTAGAGCCAGATTCCCACAATGTAGAGCCAGGCCCACTCGCGGACAGTGAAGACCGCGCCGATGAATCCCATGACCGCCACGGCAATGAGCATGGTCCGCAAGGGATTGGAGCCCAGGCCGAACTTGCCGATCAGCGCGCCGCCCACGATGAAGCCCGTGGCACCGATAGCGAAGACGACTCCCCACATTTCCACGGAGAACATCTCCAGGCCGTATGGGTCCATCAACGCCATGTAGACGCCGCCGATGAAGTTGTTGAAGGTGGAGAAGAGAATCAGCGCAAACAGCCCGGATATTGCCATGACGGCAGCCCATGATCCGCGCAGGTCGAATCCGCCTTGCGCGTCGGAGGGCGCTGCCTTCACTTCCTCAGGCAGGCGCAGCGTGAGCAGATGCCCGAAGGCCAATGCGGTCAGCACCAGGGCGACAACTACCGTCCATCCCATGCCCAACAGGCCCACCGATAGCCCGGAAAGGACAGAGGTGACAATGAACATGAGCCCCTGCACCATGCCCACGAGTCCGTTGGCGTTGGCCCGCCGATCAGGTTCGATCAGGATGGTGACGGTGGTGGACAAGGCGATATTCCGCATGTTCTCCACCACTGCGCCGATCAGGATGATCATGGTGAAGATCCAGAACCACGGCTGCGTCAGGTCAAGCAGCGCCTGCTCGGGGGTCAGCAGGAACATGACGCCCGAGAGGACGAACATCACCATGGTGAAGGCTGCGGCGAAACGCATCACGGCCAGTTTTCGGTAACGGTCCACGAAGGTCCCGAAACTGATGCTGGAGAGGGCGATCAGCAGCATGTACGCACCGCCGATCACTCCTGTGGCGATGACGTTGCGCGTCTCCAAGTACACCCAGAACGTCAGGGCGAACCAAAGATAGCTGGTGGTGATGTTCGCCAGCGCCGTGTTCACGAGTATCCCGTAGAAGGTTCGGGATCTCTGCGCGGGAGTGCGTATGGAGAGATCGATGCTGTCAGTAGACGCGGCGGAGGCCGGTTCCTGCTCGGTCATGCGTCCCAGTAAACCACCGCCACCAGCGTCCCGGTAGTATCGGCAAGGAATCCTAATGACGCTTGGGGGAGTAAATAATATGACGGAAGTTCAGGGGCAGCTGTCCTTCACGGATGACATGAGCCGGGATCTGGAGTTGCAGGAGTATGGCCTGGACCCTGCAGAGGATTCCACGCTCCTTCCCAATGCCGCCGTCATGAGCGCACTGCAGAACCTCGTGCGGCTGGCAACGGAGCTTTGCGGCGCTCCGTTTGGCGTGGTCAACATCATCAGCGCTGAATACCAGCACCAGATTGGCGCCTGGGGTGTTGATCCGGGCATCTGCTCCCGTGAGGATTCCATGTGCGCCAAGGTATTCCTCACCCGCGAGCGAACAGTGGTGGCCGACGCCTCCAAGGATCCCCGTTTCGCGGACAATCCCTTCGTCACGGGTGAAATCGGCAAGGTCCGTTTTTACGCTTCGGTCCCGCTGCAAACAGAATCCGGGTTCGTGCCGGGAACCCTCTGCGTGTTCTCGGACAAAACCAAGGAGCTGCGCCCCGAACAGGTGAGCATGCTGGAGGTCCTGGCCAAGCAGGTAGTGGAATTGTTGGAGCTTCAGCACCGCACAGTACAGCTGGACCGCACCTATGCCGAGCTGAAGGAGAGCAACGCCAAGCTCGCCGGATTCGCCGGGCGTGTCAGCCACGACCTCCGCATCCCCCTCACCACCATCCTGGGCTATGTGGAACTGGTGGAAGACGATCCCGACGTCGAACCGGACAGCACCGCCGCACGCTATTTGGACCGCATCGGCTCCAGCGGACGGCGGATGCTCGGCATGCTCGAAGATGTGTTGAGCTATTCACGGGTTGGCGGTGCAATCCACCCGGCTCACGTCTCCCTGCGGGAGGTTGCCGAAGAAGTTGTCCGGGACCTGGGCATCGAAAACGACGGCATTGTTGATGTTGAAGACCTGGCCCTCCACGCCGACCGTGGACAGCTCTGCACACTGCTGCAGAATCTCCTGTCCAACGCCATGAACTACCGCAGTCCGGACAGGGATCTCCGCGTCCGGATCAGCGGAGTTTCCAACTACCACGGTGCCACGATCTTCGTGGCGGACAACGGCAAGGGCATCAAACCGGAGGACCGCGCCAAGGTCCTGGAACCCTTGGTTCGGCTGCGCCGTGAAGGCGACGGCCCGGGCTCCGGACTTGGCCTGTCCACGTGCAGCAACATTGCCAAAGCACACGGTGGCGACCTCACCCTGGCTGAAACTCCCGACGGCGGAACCACCGTCACCGTCAGCTTTCCAGCCGGTCTCTAGCCTCTGCGGGGTGTCGCCGGGCTCCTGGGCGTTGCGCCTGTCATCATTCGAGGCATGACAACCTCGTACTCCAGGTAGAGGAAAGCATGAAGCGGCCCGCCCCCGTCCGCTCACAGTTCACGATCCCGCTCGTAGTTATCGTGCTCTTCTTGGCGGCCTGTGTCCCCATCGCCCGGCAACAGGCACCTCAACAGGCACCGCAAGCACCGACCGCGGTCATTGGAACCCCACCGCCCAGGATCACTCTCCCGACCCTCGTGGACATGACAACGCGCACGGCCGGGGCAACGCCCACGGTTGCGACCTGGCAGTACATCAGCGGCGCCAAAGCGTTCAACAGCAAACTCGATGCCCACCTCCTCAGCATCTTTGATGCCCGGGCCGGCGGACGCCACCAGCCTGCGGCATTGCCTGCCACGCCGGCAGCGCTCCTGGCCGACGGCGTTTCGGTCACCCATGAAATCGTGCTGGCTACCGGGAGCGTGATCGGATCCAGGTTCGTGAAAACAACCATGGACGGAGGCCTTCGGTCCGCCCACAGCAACGAGATCACCTACGAGGACCTCAATACGGGCGGCGTTACCGGCAGTGTCAGCTTGATTAAGCCCGCCTTGACCGGCACCGTGCGGTCACTAGTGGCCCAAGCCATCCGTTCACTTCCAGCTCCGGCCCTGAACCCAACACCACTGCCAACACCAAGCTCCGTTTCCGACGCCGAGTTGCTGACCGCCGTCGCGTTTACCTCCGGCGGTAATCTCAGCGTCACCATCCATCGGGACCCCGTAACGGGCGCCGCTTTGCCCGATTCCGTCACCGTGAACTTAAACGCCCAGTCAACAGACGAGGTGGTTTCGCCTGCAGGCCAAGCCCTTCGCACGGCAGTCATCACCGGTGCACCTTTCACGGCCCCTCAGCCAACCCCGGCCGGCTTGGCCCACATCAACTGCGACCTCGTCGCCTGCGCTGCCCTCACCTATGATGACGGTCCCAACGCCCAAACCACGCGCCTTCTGGCGGTACTCGAAAAGCACAGAGTGTTCGCCACTTTCTTCCAGCAGGGCGGTTATGTCAGGGCCAATCCGGGGGTGGCCAAGGCCGTGGCAGCAGCGGGCCACACCATCGCGAACCACTCAATGAGCCACGCCTACCTGACAAAGCTGTCTCCGGCGAGCATCGGGAGCGAAGTCAAGGGGGCGCAGAACGCCATTGAGAAGGCAACAGGTGTAGTGCCTGCGTACCTGCGGCCACCGTACGGAGCAACGAATCAGACAGTTGCCGCTTCTGTCGGGTTGCCGCAGGTTCTTTGGGACGTCGACTCCATGGATTGGCAGTCCAAGAATAAAGCCGTGTTCCTGCCCCGGATCATGAGCCTGGTGAAGCCCGGCTCCATCATCCTCCAACACGACGTCCATTCGTCTACTGTGGACGGCCAGGCGGAGCTCATTGCGCAGCTCAAAGGCAAGGGCTTCTACCTGGTCACCCTCCCGCAGCTTTTCGCGGGGATCGACCTGAAGCCCGGTGCATCCTACAAGTGCCGAGGCACGGCGCCCGGGTGCGTTTCCGAACGCTGAGCACCCTCCCGGACACAGGACTTCCGGAACGCAAGGCACGACGGCGGAAGGTCGCCGTCGTGCGTTGATTCACGCTGCCAGGGCTACTTGCCCTCCCCGGGCCCCTTTGCCTTTTCAGGCTTCTTCTCGCTCTTGCCGTCGCTCTTTTGCTTGGCAATCTCCGGGCCAGGCACCACAGCCGGTGCCTGTTCCTGAACCGGTGCCGGCGGTGGGACCTGCGCCGATTCCTGCAGGTTGACCACCTCAGCGGGCTGGGCATCCGCGGGCTGGGTATCTGCGGGTTGGGCATCGCCAGGCACGGCGTCGGCGGATGCCGGGGCAACCGGGAGGGCCGGCACAACCGGCGTCGCAGGCTGCGGCTCCGCCTGGGAAACACCGGTGTCCGCTGGCTGGAACGGATCCGTAGTGTTGCCCGTGGGTGTGAGCCCCTGCGAGAGGATCAGCGCAGCGAGCGGTATGGTTACCGCTGCCGCTGCCATGCCGCGAACGGTCCTCGGGCGTCGTTTGTTGAAGTCCCTGAGACTGGTAATCGTCGCTTGCTTCCGGGTGACCGCCCGGAGCGGAGGCCGGGAAGGCGCAGAAGACACCAATGGCACCGACGACACCGGCGACACCGAAGGCAGCAGCGCGGTCCTGCGCCCTGACTGAATGCCTTCATCCGCGAGCGCCTCTTCAACGTATTGTGCCGTTGGCCGTTTTTCGGGATCCATGTCCGTCATGGCTTCGAGGAGCTCCCGCAACGGGCCGGGCAATTCCAAGGGGACCTGCGGTGCGCGGTGAAGGCGGGCGGAGGCCGTTTCAATAGGTGTCCCTGGATACTCGGCCCTGCCCGTGAGGCATTCGAGGAGCACCAGGCCCAACGAGTAGATGTCGCTCGCGGGAGTCAGTCCAAGGCCCTGCGCCTGCTCCGGGCTGAGGTATTGGGCAGTCCCCACGGTAAAGCCAGTTGCGGTGAGGCGGTTGTCGTTCATCACCAGCGCCACTCCAAAGTCCGCCAGCTTCACGGACTGACCCAGGCCGTCGTCGTCGGATACCAGGATGTTGGCCGGCTTGATGTCGCGGTGGATAACGCCGTGTTCATGAACCTGGGCCAGGGCCCCGGCCAGGCGGATACCGATGCGGGCGGTCTCGGGGACCGTGAGTGGCCCCTCAGTCAGTATGGCGCGCAAATCACGGCCGGCGGCCAGTTCCATGACCAGGTACGCGCGTTCCTCGTCATTGCGGGTATCTACGCCGGCGTCGAAGGCAGCCACCAGCCCCGGGTGGTCAAAGGCGGCCAGGAGCCGCATTTCGGTTTCCTGGCGGGCCCGGAACGACTCATCGCCTGAACCGGGCAGGAAAATCTTGATGGCCACGGCACGGCCGAGCAACAGGTCCGTCGCCTGGTAGACGGCGGACATGGCACCCCTGCCCAGCAGGGCTCCCAGCTGGTAGCGGCCGTCCAGTGTTTCTGTTGCGTCTGTTCCTGTGTAGCTTGTTCCTGCGGTTTCGCTGGAGGTGTGGAGTTGGGGGTCCACGGCCTCGTCATTGTTGCCCACGAATGTCACGTCCTTCAGGCATACCTGGAGCCACGGACCAATTCATCGTCCTATGTCACCAAGCAATGCCGTCAATCAAACTTTCACGATGGCCGCGCGACCGTCTGCTTCAGCCACGTGCGGCCCAGGCAATGAGCCCAAACAGCATCATCCGGTTTCACCAGATAAGTTATCAGGATACTGATTAAATCGTGCGAAGGGCAATGTGAAGGCTCAGCGAGCTCGAGGTTGCATACGCCGGGAGATCAGCTCTTTGGCCACGCGCCTAGTTCATCCGCCGGTCCACGGCCGCCCTAAGCCCGCCGGCCGGAATGCCCAGTGACCATTCAGCCACATCAGTGACGAACCGCTTGAAGGCCTCATATTCAAAGGACTCAGCATTGTTGACATAGGAACCGACGCCGTCGATTGCTACCCAAATCCGGATGCATGCCGCAAGGGGGTCCTCCACCCCGAAGTCCCCGGATGCCACCCCATCCTCAATGAGGGCCGTCAGCCGGTTGCGATCCAGGTATTCCTGACTCAACAACGCCTCGGTCAGGGCCGGAACAAAGCGGCAGAGATGCCGGGCGTTGAGCCATAGCCGGGTGAGCTCGAGGCTGTCGTTGCCTTCGATGCGCGCGACCAGGTGGGCCATGCGCTCAAGGGGAGATCCGTCGTCGGGAAACAATTCTTCCCTCTCCTCGGAAACGGCACGCACAAAGGCGGCGATTACCAGGTCCTCGGCAGCCGGGTAGTAGTGACTGATCAAACCAGGCCGCACGCCGAGGCGATCGGCGACGGCACGGAGGGTGATGCGCTCCAGCCCCTCGCTCAAGGCGATGGAAGCGGCTTGGGCCAGGATTTCAGCCCGACGCTCATCGGGTAACTTTCGAACGCGTTGGGGCGGGGGGCTTGACACCATGCCGCCCAGTCTATTGGATTAGTGACCAATAGCTCATTGGTCATGCGATCAATAGTGTCGATGGGCCGGTTTCCCAGCGTTGCGAACCGGTCCTTGCCCGAGAGGAACAGCGTTGTCCCACCCCCATATAACTGATGCGGTCAGCTATCCGGAACCCCTTGCCCACCCCGAAACCCGCGGAATAGAACTCATCGAAGCCTCCGAACGGCACGGCCGCGCAAGGGACCTCTTCCCCGTTTGGGCGGCCCCCAATGTCAGCATCCTCAACTTCACTGTGGGCGCCTCCCTGATCCTCCTCGGCATGGAACTCTGGCAGGCCTTCGCAGTCATCCTCGCCGGCAACATCCCGTGGATCCTCACCGGAATCGTAGCCACCAGCGGCCCGGCTGCCGGAACGTCAGGATCCGTCATCACCCGCGCAATCTACGGAATCCGCGGCAACAAGATTGTGGTGGCTTTCTACGGATGGTTCATTTCCGCTGTCTTCCTTGCCCTGAACTGGCTCGCGTCCTCGTTCATGGGCGCTGAGCTCCTGTCGCAGCTTGGTTTCACGGATCCTGTCCTGGTTCCGGTGTCCATCACCATTGTGGTTGCCGCGATCACTGTTCTGGTAGCGGTGTACGGGCACAGCCTGATTCTGCGCAGCTACCCCATTGTGGCCTCGGTATTGCTGGGCATCTTCCTGCTGGTCACTGCATTCGTCCTGCCCCACGTGCAGTGGGGCTACGCCGCGCCGACGCCTTTGGAAGGTGCGCCGCTGTGGGCTGCAATGACCATTGGTTTTACCATCCTGGCCTCCTCTCCCCTGTCCTACTCCAACAGCCCGGACATGGCCCGCTACCTCCCCTCATCCACCAAGCGTTCACACATCATCGCGGCCACGGCCCTCGGCGGCGCCCTGCCCGGCATGTTCTTCACATCGGTAGGTGCACTGCTCGCTACCGGAATTGACGCAGCAGCGATGGATCTTGGAATCGAATCAGCACTCCTCGCCCTCCTCCCGGCATGGCTCGGACCCATCTTCGTAGTGGGCGTCATCATCAACACCATCTCGCTCAACGGCATGACCACGTACACGGCGAGCATGGCTTTCCAGTCCATCGGCATCCCGATCCGCCGCATCCCGTCCGCCGTGGTGGTGGGAGCGATCGGCACAGCGCTGACCATCTACCTCGTCATGTCCACAAGCCTCCTGGATGCCGTAAACCTGATGCTGCAACTCCTGGTCCTCATCTCGGGCCCGACCATGAGCATCTTCGCCATGGACGTCATCCTTCGACGCAACCGCTACAGCGGCCAAGACCTCTTCAACGAGAAGCCAGGCAGCCCCTTCTGGTACAGCGGAGGCTGGAACATCCCCGGCTTAGTTGCCGTTACCCTCGGCGCGGTTGTGGCCTCACTCTTCCTCAGCAACTCGGCATGGACGGGTCCCCTCGCAGCCGCCATGGGCCCCGTGGACCTTTCGGTGCCCGCCTCCGTGATCGTCACCGCCGTCGTATACATCTCCCTGAGCCCGGCGTTACGCCGCGGCACCAGCCAGACCCCCGTTACCCAAGGAGCCCCAGCATGACCACCCAGCTCTACACCAACGCCCGCATCTTCACCTCCGATACCAGGCGCTGGGCCGAGGCCCTGCTCGTTCAGGGCGAACGCATCCTCTACGTCGGGGACGCCCAAACTGCCGAACGCCTTCGCCCGGAGGCCGAGAAAATTGACCTTGAGGGCAGTCTGGTTGTCCCCGGCTTCGTCGATGGCCATGCCCATGTAGTAGGCACCGGAGAAGCCTTGGGGCAGGTCAGCCTATGGGGCGCAAAATCAGTGGAAGAGATCCAACAACGCATCAAGGCAAGAGCCGCAGAACGCCCGGATGCCGACCGGATCCTTGCTACCGGCTGGCTCCATGGCGCAATTCCGGGCGGCGTACCTGATGCAGGAATGCTTGATGCCGCAGTCCGGGAAAAACCGGTCTACGCCTTCGCCTACGACTTCCACTCAGTGTGGGTAAACACGGCGGCACTGGCTGAACTGGGCATCGATGACCTAACCAAGGATCCACACGGCGGCACCATCAAGCGCGACGCACGAGGCCACGCCACCGGCTACATCGACGAGAACGCCTTCTACGACATGGTGCTCCCCTACCTCGACGCCCAGGTAGGCAAAGACGAGCACGAAGCCAGCATCGCCGCAGTCCAGCAGGCCTACCGTGAGACCGGAGTGACCACGGCGTGCGACATGGGCTTCAACGAGACAGACCTCGAAGCTTTTGAACGTGCCGACAAAGACGGCACACTGACCAGCCGGCTCATCGCCTATTGGCGCGTCAACAATGCGGGATCGGCGGAGGAAAACATCGCCCAGGTCCAGCGGGCGGCTGCGCTCGCCGTCGAGCATGAATCGCCTTTCCTGCGTGTGGTGGGCATCAAAGTCATCATTGACGGCACCATCGACGGCTGCACGGCCACCCTTGGGATGCCGTACGCCGATGGTTCGAATGCGGAACCGATCTGGAGCCTCAAGGAACTCGCGCCCGTGGTTGCCGCTGCCGATGCCGCCGGTTTGAAAGTTGCCATGCACGCCATCGGCGACGAATCGGTGCGGATCGCCATCGGGGCCGTGGAACACGCCGTGGCGGAGAACGGCCCCCGCGAACGCCGCCACCGGATCGAGCATCTCGAGTTGGTGGACAGGGCCGACGTCGATCGCCTCGCCGCGTTGGGAATCACCGCCAGTATGCAGCCGGTCCACGCCGATCCCGCCATCAGCGAGAACTGGGCAGCCAAACTGGGGGACGATCGTGTGGAACGCGGCTTCCCGTGGCCGTGGATTACTCAGGCCGGAGCACGGCTGGTCTTCGGCACTGACTCCCCCACTTCCCCGCACGCCCCGTTGCCCAACATGTACGTGGCCGCCACCCGCGCTTCGGCCTTGGACCCATCCGCCGGAACCAACGTCCCGGCCTTCGCGCTTCCCCTCGCCGAATCGATCGAACATGCAACCCGTGATTCAGCGTGGACGTGCGGGGCCGAGAACCAGATCGGTCGGCTTGCTGCGGGCCTGTACGCCGACTTCGTAGTCCTGGACACCGATGTGCTCGCCGCTGAAAGTCCCGCCTCCCTCCTGGAAGCGAAGGTTATTCAAACTGTGGTGGGCGGGCGCACAGTGTACAAAACGGAACAGGCTGTGTCCGGCGGCGGCCAGGCAACGCGGTACTAACCGCAGCAAGCGCCCGACGGCGACCCCGCCGTCGGGCGCTTCCCTACGTGACGTACGGAACTGCGGTCCGGCAGGCTCGCAGGGCACAATGGAAAGCATGACCCTCACAACTTTCGCCCTCGTCCGCCATGGCCAGACCGATTGGAACGCGGAGCGCCGGTTGCAGGGGTCCACTGACATCCCGCTTAACGACGTCGGCCGTGGCCAGGCGCGCGACGCCGTCGCCTTCCTGTCGGGACAGCAATGGGACACCGTAGTGTCCTCGCCCCTGAGCCGTGCCGCCGAAACTGCCGGGATCATCGCCGACGGACTGGGACTAAAGGTTGCCCGGTTGGTTCCCGAGCTCACTGAGCGCAGCTTTGGTCCGGCCGAAGGACTTCAGGCAGGTCCCGAGTTGGAGGCACTCCGCATTCCGGGAGGCTTCCGTGGAGGCGAATCAGACGAAGCCGCCGCTGATCGTGGCATCGCTGCTTTGGAAGAACTGGCCGGGGAGTTCGCCGGCAAGCGCGTCCTGGTGGTGGCACACGGAACCTTGATCAGGCTGACCCTGAGCCGTGCCATCGGACGCACCTTGGACAGTGTGCAGAACGCGGTGTTGAACCTGGCCCATCACCACGTCACCGATGGCTGGCAGTTGGAGTACTTCAACGGCGAGCGCATCACGGCCGACGTCGAGGCCTGAGCCGCCGGCTTCCCCTCTGCTGGAAAATACTAATGGTCTCCTCAGCTGCCGCATGGAATCGGACCAGCATCCTGCACACCACGTAGCGCCTCGTCGACACGGGGTTCGAAAGGCTGGGCGTAATGGTCGCCACCAACCCGGTTCGTGACGTTTTCAGAGCCTTCGCTGCGTGATTGCTGACGTACCCCACTTCACGGATCGCTTCCTCCACCCGCTTCCTGGTGGGAGGGCTCATCCTGACCGATTACTACCGGAGACCGCTGCGGAAACTACCGCGGCCGAGACACCGGCCCGCTCCGCCACCGTCTGCAAAGTCACCATGTAGTAAACGTAACGCTCCTGCCCGTCCGCGGAGGCACAGGCTCGGCGCTCTTCATTGGCAAAATCATCAGGCTATTCAATAGGGACGCATCGCCCAAGGTGCGCGCTGACGGAGGTGGTTGCTGATGCTGTGCCGCTCGGCTTGCTGGCTGCTTTGAGCCTCCCGGCTAGCGTGCTTCGAGCCGCGCCTTCAACTGCTCCGCGTAGTCGCTGTAGGCGGCCGCAATCTCCTCCAAATCAACCGTCTGAGGGAAGTCGATCACTGGCTGATGCTCGGCCAGATAGGCAGTGGTTTCCTCAACCACACGCTGCTCGTCGAAAGCATCCAAGCCAACCTCGGCAAGGAAATCCGGGTTGGTATGGACCAGGGATTCCCCGGTTTGCCCCTCCGATGCCCAACGCACCACGTACTCGTTTTGATTGACCGGTTCAATGTCGAATGACTTCTCCATGGCAGCAGCCTATGCCGTTATTTAGCAGGCAATGGCGCGCTCCGGGCAGCAATGAACTTCAGCAGGGTCCCTGCCGGCAGACCCAAAAGAGCATCCGCAAGGCTGCCCATCAGATCAAGCACGTACTCGCTGCCGGCACTTCCGGCCAGCACATCCATGACAAGCCCATCTTCCTGGGCAACAAGGGTGCGGGCGATCTTTGCCGGGTCCAATAGGGGAGAGAAATCGCCGGAGCGGGTTCCGGCGTCGATGATGTCCCGATAGACACTTTCCTGGGCGCTGGTGAGCTCCTCCTGGATTCGGCGCTGCCCGGCGTCGCGGAGCATATGGGGCCAGTACTCGTAGAGAATCCGGGAGACGTCATCATCCAGCCCGGCAGTAGTGCCGGCGCTGATGACGGCCGCGAGCCTCGCCGTCGGAGTCATGTCCGGATGGACGGCTTCGGCGAGTTTCTCCAGCAACCTTTCGGAGGATGCCTGAACAGCGGCCGCGATAATTTCGGCATGGCTGCCGAAGTAGTAGAGCACGGCGTTGGCGGCCATGCCGGCTTCGGCGGCAATGGCGCGGAGAGTGGCCCCTTCAGCGCCGTCGCGGGCTGCGACGGCCTGAGCTGCCGCCACTATCTCTCGCCGCCGGAGTTCCTTCTTGTCTACCTTGGCCACTGCCGCCTCCCGTGGACTCTTGGAGATTTCTGTTGACTTTGACTCTAGACCGGTATTGAATTGCATTCAAATTTGAATGCAATTCAAATTTTCGATGCGAATAACTGATTCAACGAGGAGTCTCCGTGTCACATCCGCCTTCCCCCACCCCACTCACGAGTGACCCGACGCCGGGAAACGCAGCAAAGACTGCGGCAGTCATTGAAGTGACAGCCAAAGGCCTGAAGGCCGGCTCCATCGGCATCGGCCCCACCGTCGCCCTCGGCCTGGCAGCGGTAGCACCCGCCTACAGCTTGGCCGTGACACTCGGCTTTGTGGTCCTGGCCGTTGGAGCGAGCACTCCCGCAGCGTTCCTGCTGGGTTTTGTTCCCATCCTCTTTACCGCCCTGGCATTCAGGGACCTCAACAAGGAAATGCCCGATTGTGGCGGCGTTTTCGTCTGGATTACCCGCGCTTTTGGACCGACGGCCGGGTGGTTCCTTGGCGGCTGGGTACCGCAGATGGCCACCTTCATAGCAGGCGCTGCCGTGGCTCAAGTCGCTACCACGTATCTGTTGACCTTCTTCGGTCTGGCGGCGATCGCCGCACAACCCCTCGCCGTAGCTGCCATTGCATGCGGGCTGATCGTCCTGAGTGCATGGATTGCGGCGAGGGGAATCGAACTCTCCGCATGGGTACAGTACGCGTTGATAGGGCTTCAACTGGTGGCCCTCGGTGGATTTTGCGTCGCAGGTTTCGCAGCCATGGCCACGGGCAACTCCGGAGAAGGAGCAGAAAAACCGGGTCTGGAGTGGTTCAACCCCTTTGCATCCGGCGACATGTCCGGGCTGGTCTCCGGCGTCATCCTCTGCCTGTTCATCTACTGGGGATGGGACGCCCTGATAGCTGTGAATGAGGAAACGACGGACAGGAAGGGTACACCCGGCACCGCTGTAGTTATCACCACAGTCATCCTGCTGTTCTTCTACGTGATGACGGCTACGGCCGCCGTCGGATTCGCCGGAACTGTGAGCATCACCGATCCCGAAACCGTCTCCGATGTCCTCTCGGTCCTCGGTCCGCAGGCGACGGGTGACGTGTTTGGCCAGGTCATCGTCCTCGCAGTGGGCCTGTCCGCGTTGGCAGCACTTTTGACAGTAGCTGTCAGCACGCCACGAACCTGGCTCAGTATGGGCACGTACGGCGCCCTCCCCAAGGCGACGACGAAGATGCATCCCAGGCGGGGAACGCCAACTACCTCCATAGCTTGGTGGGCGCTTATCACCATCGCCATAACTTTGGGACTGACGGCCATCAGCGCAGATTTCATAGGGCTGGCCATCCTGTCCGTCGGCCTCATGATCGCGGCCTACTACGCCGCTACCGCGTTGGCCTCGGTGCTGTACTTCCTCCCCCTGATGCGCAGCTCAGCTTCCGCCCTGCTCCTGAAAGGCATCCTTCCCGGGCTGGGGGCACTCCTCATGATCGGAGCGTTCACTTACAGCGCCGTGGACATGCTGTCTCCCGAGTATGCGGGTAAGTCCTGGCTGGGCATCGGCGCGGTGTTCTGGATCGGCATCGGCGCACTGGCCGCAGGTCTGCTGGTCACCGCCATCCTGAGGACCAAACTGCGACGCTTCTTCTCCGGCGAAACCATCCCCCGCGGAAATGTCACTACCCGCCATGAACTTTCATCAATTCTCAACAACGAAACCGAGGCCTAAATGCGCATTCTGTCCATCGCAGCAATCCAGACCAAACCTGTCCCCCACGACCTCGAGGCCACGTGGGCACGGTTCGAAACTCAGGCCGAATCAGCCAAGAAGCTGGGGCCTGATGTGGATGTGATCGTGGTTCCGGAACTGCTTCTTTCCGCTCCAGGGGAGTTCCTGCTTCCTGATCCGGAGGGCGAAACCCGCTCCGCTGCGCCCATCCCCAGCCCGCTCACACACCGAATCTCCGCGTTGGCACGCAGGCTGAACGTGTGGCTGGTGCCGGGCTCGCTGCTGGAAACGGAGAACGGAAACACGTACAACACCGCCATCGCCGTCTCCCCCCAAGGCGAGATTGTTGCCCGCTACCGGAAACTCTTTCCATGGCGGCCGTTCGAAAGCACCACACCCGGCGATTCCTTCGTCACGTTCGACATCCCAGGCTGTGGACGCATTGGCCTGGCCATCTGCTTCGACGGCAGCTTCCCTGAGGTTGCCCGCCAACTGGCTTGGCTCGGTGCCGAGGTCATCATCCAGCCCACGCTCACCACCACCCGGGACAGGGCCATGGAGATAGTCATGTCCCAAGCCAACGCCTTCGCCAACCAGGTGTACGTGGTGAATGTCAACGGCGCGTCCCCTTCCGGAGTGGGCGAAAGCGTCATTGTCGACCCCGAGGGCACCATCCTGCAGCAGGCCCGGGGCGGAGAAGAGGTCATGTTCGCCGTGCTGGATCTGGACCGTGTCACCCAACTCCGCCGCTATGGAACGCATGGCATCAACCGTCCATGGGCCCAGCTCCGGGACCAGGAAGGTGTGTTGGCCTTCCCGATGTTTGGCGGCGCACATTTCCAAGCACCGGCATGGAGCGGCACCACCTCCGCAGGCCATCCCAGCCAGGGGGCATCCGCCTAGTTGCACCTCAGCACATGCAAGAAGCGCACGACGGCGAGTACTCGCCGTCGTCCGCTTCTTTTGTATGGTGCGGCTGCTAGACCTCGGGGCGCCGCTCGACAACCGTGTGGGGATCGCCGCGGCGCTCAACAACTGTGCGGCGGGTCCGGTTGGACATGGCGATGGAAATGATGAGTCCGATGACGCCGACCACCATCAGGATGTAGCCCACCAGGACCTGATCGAGGAAGGGGATGATTCCGGGGGCGAGCGCGAAAGCCAGAATAGCTCCGATGGCAATCAGTGCGATGGAAGAACCAATTCTCATAACGTGCTCCTCAGGTTTTTTCGGCGCAGTCAGGGTCCACGGCCGAATCTGTATCATCAGGATACTTACGTTCCATGCTCCGGGCCAACATTTACCCGGCGCGCTTGTCAGTGACCGTAACGGGTGGCGACCCGGCCGATGGCATCTTCGGGAGTTGGCGCCGGGCCGAAAACCTGCTCTTGGCGGGTGGTGTCCGCGACGTACCTTCCCGTCTCGAACCACGCCACCATGCTTGCCATATCGCCCACCAACGGAAGGATTTTCGCAGTCACCTTACCGAGTCCCGCGATGGCGCCGGCGGGTACGGACATCACCTTGATCTGTTTGCCGGCCCGGCGTCCGGCGATTTCGGCCGCTTCATGGATACTCAAGGGCCGGCTCCAGCCAATGTCGATGCGCTCTCCCTCAACAATGTTCGCATCGACCGCCTCAGCAAGGTACCTGGCGACATCGCTGGCCAGCACAAACGTCAGGCGGGCATCTTTGGAGCCGAGCCAGACAAAGCGCCCTTTGGCGAAAGGATCGCCACCCATACCTACCGCCTGGTCAAAGAAAGCCCCGGGGCGGAGGGCCACAAAGGGGACGCCGAGTTCCTCGAATTTGTCCTCGGCCAGCTTCTTGTTCCAGAAATGCGGAATCTGCGGAGTTTGGTTGCTGGTGAGGATGCTGATCAGCACAAAGCGGGGCACTCCGGCGTGCTTGGCAGCGACAGCCAGGTTGCTGTTGCCGGAGGTGTCGATTGCATTGGCGTTCTTGTCGTTCCGCGTATAGCCCGCCGCCGTCGATATGACGGCGGAAACTCCGGTCATGGCGGTGATCAAAGAGCCGGCGTCCAACATGTCTCCGCGAGCAATCTCCACGCCTTTGGCCTCAAGCTTGGTGGCGTTGGACTTGGGCCTCACCAAGGCGCGCACTTTCTTTCCGCGCTTGAGGAGCTCGTCCACCACTTGGCCGCCAAGGAACCCTGTGGCGCCAACAACAAGGACAGGCAGGTCTTCGGCCACAGCGTCTCCTCAGGGGTTTGTTTCCTAGGCTCAGTGGTAGCACGCGACGGGAGCCCCGGGCTAGGGTACTTCTCGCCTTCGTTGCGAAAGTGCACTCCAAGTGCAGTATGATGCACTTTATGGATGAAAGCACCAGCACTCTTTCCGTGGCCATTGGCGCCCGGGTGAAGCAAGAGCGCCAAAACCGCGGATGGACCCTTGACCAGTTGGCAGAAGCCGCTGGCGTGAGCCGTCGAATGATCATCAACGTGGAGCAGGGAGCGGCGAATCCCAGCGTCGGGACACTGCTGCGCATCAGCGACGCCCTGGGCGTTGGGCTTCCCGCACTGGTTGAATCCCCTCGCCCCAAGCCGATCAAGGTCACCCGCAGCGGCGAAGGCGCAACCCTATGGACCAGCGCCCGGGGTGGACGCGGAATCCTGGTGGCCGGCACCGAATCTCCGGATGTGGTGGAACTTTGGGACTGGACCTTGGCTCCGGGAGACCAGCACGGCAGCGAAGCCCACGCCGCCGGAACCAAGGAACTCCTGCAGGTCCTCCAAGGCACCGTGGCCGTGGAGGTCGGCGGGCAGGTGACCACCCTCGAGGTTGGCGACTCCATGACCTTCCCGGGCGACGTCGCCCATTCCTACGCCAACCCGGGCGCCGAACCGTCCCGCTTCTCCCTGGCAGTGTTTGAGCCGGGTGTGGGCTCAGGACACCTCCAGGAGGCCGGCTCGTGAAAACTCCTCAACGCATCCTTGTACCACCGTGGGGCCTTGCAGTCGCAGCCATGATTTCGGTCCAGTTGAGTTCCGCGTTTTCCGTGGATCTCATTGGCCAAGTGGGTCCGGCCGGCACGGCGTGGCTGCGATTGAGCATGGGCGCCATCATCTTCCTGGCCATCGCCCGCCCGCCGATCCGCTCGGTCCGCAAGCCCGATGTCCTCCCCCTCCTGGGCCTGGGCGTCGCCACCGGCCTCATGACCATCATGTTCCTGGCCGCGATCGAGCGCATTCCGCTGGGGACAACGGTGGCCATCGAGTTCCTTGGACCACTCACGGTGGCAGCAATCCGAAGCCACAACCGCAAGGCCCTGGCTTGGCCAGCGTTGGCTCTGGCCGGCGTCGTCCTGCTGACAGAACCCTGGCATGGCGAGATCGATGCCCTTGGCGTGATGTTCGCAGCCATCGCGGCCGTTGGTTGGGGTGCCTACATCCTGCTGACCCAACGGATCGGTGATCGCTTCACGGGAACGGGAGCACTTTCGCTCACCGTCCCGGTGGCTGCCGTTACGGCCGCAATCGTGGGTGTCCCACAGGCTGCAGGACACCTCAGCCTGGAGGTCCTGCTGGCCGCCCTTGGAGTCGCAGTGCTGATGCCGGTACTCCCCTTCATCCTGGAAATGATGGCTTTGCGGCGCATGACGTCCACCGCTTTTGGCACGCTGATGTCCTTGGAGCCGGCTTTCGGCGTGCTCCTTGGGTTGCTCGTGCTGCATCAACAACCGTCCATCATTCAGTTCCTTGGCATCACGCTGGTGGTGGTCGCGGGCGCCGCTGCGCAGCGCGGCGGGGAGAGGAAGCCGATCTCTGCAGAGCCCGTGCCCGGCCTGGAACCTCCACTTCCCCAGACCCTGCCCGCGGCTCCACGAAACGAGGCCTGACGTGTTCACCGGACCGGGCATGTTCAAAGGATTGAGCGCCTTCCCGTTGACGCCGCTCTCCAACGACTCACTGGACGAAGACTCTTACGTTGGCTTGATCGAACGCCTGCGGGATGCCCGCGTGGACTCCATCACAGCGTTGGGATCCACCGGTTCATACGCCTACCTGACAAAAGAAGAACGACGCCGGACAGCCCACCTCGCCGTTCAGCACGCCGGGAACGTCCCGGTCTTCGTGGGAGTGGGGGCTCTCCGTACCTCGCACGTCCTGGCAAACGTCGAGGCAGCCGAAGAGGCCGGGGCCTCCGGGGTATTGCTGGCGCCGATGACCTACCAGCCGCTCACCGAGGAGGACGTGTTCGAACTGTTTCGCACCGTCACCGCCCGCTCTTCCCTCCCCGTGATCGTTTACGACAATCCCGCCACGACCCATTTCACCTTCAGCGCCGGGCTGTACGGCCGCATCGCCCAGCTTCCCCGGATTGCCTCCATCAAGATCCCTGGCAGCCCGGACCGCCAGGTACTGAAGAAACGGGTGCAGGAGATCCGATCGCTGGTGCCTGACCATGTGAGTATCGGCATCTCAGGAGACTCCAACGCCGCTGCCGGTTTGAGCGCCGGATGCGATGCCTGGTATTCGGTGGTCGGAGGAACGTTGCCGGGCATCGCCCAACGCATCACGCAGGCCGCCCTCAGCGGACAACACACGGAAGCTGCGGCAGAGACGGAGCGTCTTGAACCCTTGTGGCGACTCTTCGCTGAGTTCGGCGGCAGCTTGAGGGTGGTCGCCGCGGTCGCTGAACAGCTGGGACTGGGCCCCGCCAAGAGCCTGCCGCTTCCCATCCAAGGACTCAGCCCTGAGCAGAGGGCGCGCGTGGCCGGGGTCATCGAGGAGCTTGGGCTGGGAATCTAGCTGACGGTGATGACCACCTTGCCCCGGGCTTTACCGGCGTCGAAATATCGCATGGCTTCCGGGACCTGGGCCAGCGGATAGCTGCGGTCTATTGCGGGGCTGATGGTTCCCGCTTCCAGGAGACCTGCGAGGTATTCCAGGTCCCCGGCGGTTTGGGTGCCCACGATCATGGTGAGCCGCTGGCGGATGAACGGGGAAAGCGCCACAGCCCGGAACTGGCGGTCCAGGCTGCCCGTCCAGGACCCGCCCTCCTCTCAGGCTCCATCCAATTGACGGCCCACGCCTATGCCCTGCTGGACAGCTACATCTACGGCTTCGCCCTCCAGGAAGAAGCGCTCCCGTTCGAGGGGAGGGACACCACAGCCGAGATCACCAACCCCATCATGGAGCGCTTCGCCACCGGTGAGTATCCGCGCATGGTGGAGATCGCCGTCGAGCATGTCCTCAAACCCGGCTACGACTTTGGCGACGAGTTCCGAGTTCGGCCTGGACCTGGTCCTGGACGGCCTCGACCGCCTGAAAGCCGGAGAAGAATAAGCGCCTTTGGGGTGGAGGCGCGAGTCTCATTGGAGGCACTCAGGCCAACGCGGTACGGTCAGGCATAGCTGACGACGCCGAGTGAGGGAGCTGTGTTCATGGCCAGGATCGAGGACTATGCGATTATCGGTGACCTGAACACGGCTGCCCTGGTGGGGCGCAGCGGTTCGATCGACTGGATGTGCCTGCCGCGCTTCGACTCCCCCGCCTGCTTCGCCGCGCTGCTGCACACCCCCGACGCCGGCCGCTGGCTTCTGGCGCCGGCCGGCACTCCCGACGGCGGCAACTGCACCCGACGCCAATACCGCGAGGACACCCTCGTCCTGGAAACGGAGTGGGACGTGGACGGCGGTTCCGTTCGGGTCATCGACTTCATGCCGGTGCGCGACGACGCCGTGGATCTGGTGCGGATCGTGGAGGGCGTGTCCGGCGAGGTCACGATGCAGATGGAACTGGTCCTGCGCTTTGATTACGGCCGGGTGGTGCCGTGGGTCCGGCATAGCGAGCACGGCATCAGCGCGGTGGCCGGCCCCGACTCGGCCTACCTCACCACCCTTGCTCCCCTGGAAGGCCGGGACAAGCGAACCGTCAGCGAATTTACCGTTCGCGCGGGCGAGCGCGTTCCCTTCGTGCTGCGCTGGGCGCCAAGCCATGAACGCGCGCCACGCCGGATCAATCCGCTGCACGCCCTGGAGGCCACGGAATCGTTTTGGCTGGAATGGATCGCCCGCAGTGAGATGACCGGCAAGTACAAGGAACCGGTGGAGCGGTCCCTGATCACCCTCAAAGCCCTCACATATGCACCGACAGGCGGCATTGTGGCCGCCGCAACTACCTCCCTGCCCGAGCAAATAGGCGGGCCCCGGAATTGGGATTACCGGTATTGCTGGTTGCGTGACGCCACCTTGACCCTGCAATCATTGCTCGCCGCCGGCTACACGGAGGAAGCCGCCGCCTGGCGCGACTGGTTGCTGCGCGCTATCGCCGGCGACCCCTCGGAGCTTCAGATTGTTTACGGGCTCGACGGCGCCAGGAGACTTCCGGAGGCAGACATCCCTTGGTTGTCTGGTTATGAAGGTTCCCTGCCGGTCCGCACCGGAAACGCGGCCGCTCCGCAGCTGCAACTGGATGTGTGGGGCGAGGTTCTGGACGGACTTTCACTGACCAGGGCGGCTTCTCCTGACGGCGCAGTGGATAGCTCCTGGGATATCCAGGTGGCCTTGATGGAGTTCCTGGAAGGTGCCTGGGACCAGCCGGATAACGGCCTGTGGGAGATGCGCGGTCCGAGGCAGCATTTCACCCATTCCAAGGTGATGGCGTGGGTGGCTGCGGACCGAATGGTCAAAGCCGTCCGAACATCAGGCTTGCCGGGGCCTGCCGACAGGTGGGCCGCCCTCCGCAGCGAAATCCACAATGACGTCATGACCAACGGCTTTGACCAGCACCTCAACAGCTTTGTGCAGTCCTACGGCAGCAAGGAACTGGACGCGAGCCTGCTCCTGATTCCAAGGGTCGGCTTCCTGCCGCACCGGCATCCGCGGGTTACGGGGACTGTCGATGCCATCCAGAAAGGACTCACCGACGGCGGACTGGTCCTCCGGTACCGCACCCAGTCCGGGCATGACGGACTCCCTGGCGACGAAGGAGTGTTCCTGGCATGCTCATTCTGGCTGGTCGATGCCCTCTTGGGTATTGGCCGGGCTGATGAGGCAACGCAGCTTTTCGAGCGGCTGCTGAGCCTGCGGAATGATGTTGGCCTGCTCAGCGAGGAATGGGATCCGCGGACGCAGAGGCACTTGGGCAACACTCCCCAAGCCTTCAGCCATTTCCCGCTGATTCACAGCGCCTTGCAACTCCACCAAGGCGAAGCCCACAGCAGTGACACCCCGCTCCACAAGCCCAAGCATCCGGAGCGGGCCACCGGCTCTACGCTTCGGAATGATCCTCGCCTTCGGTAGCTGAGGGTTCGCCCTTGTGGCGGGCTTCTTCGAGGTGAAGATCAAGCTTGCGCTCGGCTTCGCGCCGACGCTGGCCAACGGTCCGCATCTGCTGTGTGGTGGGGTCTCCCCGGTCCTCGTACGCTGCACCCAAAGGCGCGGCGGGCTGCACGTTCTGTTGTTCGCCCATACTTCAATGGTCCCATTGCGAGTTCGCCAGCGATAGCTAAAACTGCGGCGTGTGAGGCCCGCTCTGCGTGCTTACCCGAGTTTTTGGGGCGCAGAGCGGGCCTCACAACCAGCGATTAACGGCGGGTTTCGTCCCTGCCGGTGCCTTCGGTTTCGATTCGTTCCTTACGGACTTCCTCGTCTACCCGGACGTCGTCGCGGACCGTGTCCTTTTCGAGGCGTACCCGCTCAACAGGAACGGTTTCCTTCTCCACGACGGGCCGTTCCTCGTGGAGGGTGACCTCGTGCTCGCTCTCGGTGAGATCAGGGCCGGACATGGCGTCACCGGCGTTGGCGTCCGTGATGGGCTCGCGCTCCAAGCGGACTTCCTCGCGCTCCACGGGCACCGTGGTGGTGACATTCTCCGTGGTGATGTACTTGCGCAGGCGCGCCCTGCCCGTGGCTTGCCTTTCGGTGCCCACGTTCAACTGTTCTTCCGAACGGGTCATCGCGTCGTCGCCGCGGTGGGTGTCAGTGTCCCGGCCGTAGCTGGCGTCCCTGTCCACGGTGTCCCTGGTGCCGGTGGTTCCTGCCGTTCCAACAGTGGTGCCGGTAGTGGTGCCGGCGTAATCACCGTGGCCACTGAAGCCATCCCTGCCCTCCAGTCCGTAGTGGTTGTACAGGCGGCTCTCCTCACCCGGATCCAGGTGCCCGTCTTCGGCAACACGTGGAGCGTCCTTGATGTGGTCCTTGCTGAAGGGAACCACCACGTCGTCACCTTCCACGGTGGCGTCCTGCAGCGGAATGAACGATTCCGAACTGCCGAAAAGACCGGTCTTGACGGTCACCCATGTGGGTTCACCCGTGTCATCGTCGGTGTAGAACGTGCCAATGGAGCCGACCTTGTCACCTTCGGTGGTGCGGACGTTTCCGTTGAGCCCCATCAAACGGTCAATGTTTTCCCTCGCGAGCATGATGTCTCCTTGGAATGCGGTTCTCTTACTGTGGATTGCCAAGCGGGCTGCATCACCAGGCACAATTTCCGTACGCCGGAACGGGGAGTGGATTCAACCCGCCGGCTTTAAGGAACACCAATACAATAAGCATGCTTAGTGTTTGCTTGGCAAGTCCCAGTTGGAGAATCAGTGGCGCTTGCCACACTGCCCCGCCAACCGTAGGCTCGAAGCGGAGAATTTAGTACTTGTGCCCAAAGGTATCCACTCTCTCTTACCCACCAGGGTCCATCATGTCTGCCCAGCCAGAACACTTTCCCCTTCCCGCCGCAGCGCCCATGCGAACCCCGCAATGCCACCTTTGCGGTAGCAGCCAGCACCTCTCAGTGGACACCATAGGCGCCCATCACGACCCCGCCTCCGGACTGGTGGAGGTGGGCTACAACTGCGAAAAATGCGGCTCCTTCCTTGCCCATGCAGCAACAGTTGCCGACGTTGCGGATGTCCTGCACGGGTCCACGAATCCGCCCGGCCTGCTCCAGTTCGGCAACCATCACCTCCACTGCGGAGTTCCCATGCACACGGGAGCCGGTAAGCAACACGTCCTCATGGTCGACGCCACCGGCCAGACCGTGGATCCGGAGCTGGAGGTCTACCTCAGCACCAGGGTCCTGCACTGCGACGAGTGTGGATTCCAGATGGAGATTCCGGACTAACGTCGGCCCGTTCGGCGGCACACTCCAGCAAAAGCTGACTTCAGCAAAACCACAACGAAAGAGCGCACGACGGCGGGCAACCGACGTCGTGCGCTTTTTTATGTCGTTTTCAGAAATCGCTTTCTTCGCGGAAAAACGTAGGCTACATTAGTCTCCAGCAGTTTTCGGGATGCCATCCCTATAATCGGAATCTGCTGAAATCACCATCCACGGCTAACCGCCACCATCCGCTTGGAGACCAGATTGACTGAGAACAGCGTTGTTCAGAATGCCGGTGGGCCAGACACCGCCACCCCGTCCGAGGTGCAGAACGTCCGCAGGGCCGCCTGGGCCGGACTCATTGGAACTGCCTTGGAGCAGTACGACTTCGTGATCTACGGAACCGCCTCCGCGATCATCTTCAACACGATCTTCTTCCCCAATGTCGATCCCGCGATCGGCATCCTTGCTGCTTTCGGCGCCTATGCCGTTGGCTTCGGCGCCAGGCCCCTCGGCGGACTGTTCTTCTCCAAGTACGGGGACCGCCTGGGCCGGAAATGGGTGCTGGTGGCCACACTGTTCCTCATGGGAATCGCCACGTTCGCCATCGGTCTCCTGCCCACCTACGAGCAAGCCGGGCTCTGGGCTCCGGCGCTCCTGGTGGCTTGCCGCTTCCTGCAGGGGTTCGGCGCCGGAGCTGAACAGGCCGGAGGCGTGGTCCTGATCGCGGAAACCGCGCCCAAGGGCCAGCGTGGCAAATACGCCTCCTTGGTCTTCGTCGGGGCAGCGGCCGGTACGGCACTTGGAGCCGTCGTCTGGATCCTGGTCCAAATGATGCCCAAGGAAGCACTGGAATCGTACGGGTGGCGCCTGGTCTTCTTCTCGTCAATCTTCGTGACGATCGCCGCCTACGTCATACGCCGCAAGCTCAAGGAGTCCCCCGTTTTCCAGGAACTCAAGGAAGAAGGGGCCATCGGCAAACGGGACACGCCTGTGGCGGACGTCGTCAAGAACGGCCGTAAGAACCTCTTCCGCGTGTTCTTCATGAACGTCGGCGCCAACGCCCATTCCTACCTGTTCCAGGTGTTCCTTGGTTCCTACCTCATCAGCCAACTCAAGATTGATGCCACGTTCATCCCCAAGGTACTGCTGGTGGGCGCCTTGTTCGCCTGCGTGTCCGCCTACGTGTTCGGCAACCTCTCGGACAGGTTCGGCCGCCGATCCATGTACCTGGTGGTCACCACCTTCTTGTTCATCTTCCCCATCCCGGCCTTCCTGCTGATCAACACCGGCAACCTGTTCTTGATATCGCTGGTGATTGTCCTGGGCTTCATTTTTGCCGCCCAGGGATCCGTAGGTGTCCAGGCCGCGTACTTCCCTGAGCTCTTCGGCGCACGCTACCGCTACGCCGGTGTGGCACTCGGCCGCGAGTTCTCCTCCGTTTTCGGCGGCGGCGTTGCCCCACTGATCTGCTCCGCGTTGGTCACCGCCTTCAGCGGATCCTGGATCCCGGTTGCCATCTACATGATGGCCATCATGGGCATCAGCCTGTTCACCACCATCAAATCTCCGGAGACGGTCGATCGCGACCTTCTCCTTGAAGAGGACGCCAAGTAATGCAAACCCCAGGCACCACCATCAATTCGACAAGAATAGTCATCACTGATTGCGACCACGACTCCATCGACATCGAGCGGGCTGTCGCCCTGGCCGCCGGCGTCGAGCTGGTGCTGGCCCAATGCCGGACGGAGGAGGAGGTCATCGCTGCCGCCGCCGACGCGGACGCGATCGTCGTCCAGTACGCGCCCATCACCGCCAAGGTTTTGGACGCGCTGCCGGGCTTGAAAGCGATTGGCCGCTACGGCGTCGGGGTTGACACGCTCGACGTCGAAGCCGCCACCACGCGCGGCGTCGCCGTCTGCAACGTCCCGGACTACGGCACCGAAGACGTCAGTGATCATGCCATTGCCTTGGCCGTCAGCCTGGCCCGCGGGATCACGCAGCTGGACCGCGGCGTGCGTCGCGGTGACTATTCGCTGGGGCCGGTGCAACCATTGCACCGGATCAGCGGCCGGGTGTTCGGGGTGGTTGGACTGGGTTTGATCGGGGCGGCCACGGGCCGGAAGGCCAAAGGACTTGGTTACCAGGTTGTTGGTTCCGATCCCCTGCTGGCACCCGGATCTGTCACGGAGGACGGGATCACCGTGGTCACTTTCGAGGACCTTATTGCCCGTGCGGACGTTATCTCGCTGCATGTCCCCCTCAACCAGCACACTCATCATCTGATCAACGGTGGCGTCCTGGACAAGGTGAAGCCCGGGGCTGTGCTGGTCAACACCTGCCGCGGAGGGGTTGTGGACACGGATGCTGTGGCAGCGGCCCTGAAGGACGGGCGCCTGCAGGCGGCCGGCCTGGACGTCTTCGAGGTGGAACCACTGCCCAGGACCAGCCCCTTGCTGGAACTTGAGAACGCGGTTCTCACACCGCATGCCGCCTGGTACAGCGAGGAGTCGTACGCCGAGCTCAAGCGCCGCACGGTGGAGAACGTGGTGGAGGTCTGCGCCGGCCGCACGCCGCGCAACATCCTCAACGGCGAAGTGCTGATGGGAAGCGTGGCCCGATGAGCACCGAAACCATCACAGGAACAGCAGTCAAGACCATGCGCGCAGCGGTGTGGACGGGTCCGGACACCATTGAGTACCGAACTGTGCCCCTTCCCGAGGTTCCGGAGGGCTGGGCCTTGGTGAGATCGGAACTCACGGGGATTTGCGGCACGGACTTCTCCATCCTCCACGGAAGCCACCCCCGCGCAGAAGCGCCCGTGGTGATGGGCCATGAAATCACCGGCGTCGTGGAAATTGGTGCCCCGGGAGGGCCGGAAGCGGGCACCCGGGTGACGGTGGAACCCTTGATTCACTGCGGGAAGTGCCATCCATGCCGGGAGGGGAACACGCATGTGTGCCGCAACCTGAAGCTGTACGGGATCGACGTCGCCGGGTCCCTTGCCGAGTACGTGGCTTTGCCCGCGGAAACCCTGATCCCGATCAGCTCAGCTGTTCCGCTGCAGGAAGCCGCACTGGCCGAGCCGTTGGCCGTGGCTGTTCACGCTGTGTCCCGGTCCGGTCTGCGTGGCGGTGAGCGGGTGGTGGTTTTCGGTGCCGGTCCCATCGGCATCCTCACGGCCCTTGTTGCCCGTCACGAAGGGGCCGGCAGTGTGCTGATTTCCGAGCCTTCCGAAGAGCGCCGTTTGGTGGCAGAGCAGCTCGGCTTCGAGACTGTTGCCTCCGGTACCAGCCCGGTGGATGCAGTCCTTGAGGCAACCGGCGGCGACGGCGCGGACATCGTCTTTGATTCGGCTGCGCACCCCTCGGTGGCGGCTCTGTTGCCGAAGGCTGTTCGCGTACTGGGCACCATCGTCCTGGTGGGCGTCTACAAGAAACCGGTCGAGGTGGATCTGCAGGCCCTGACCTTCGCAGAAAACACCGTGGTGGGCGTCCGCGTCTACACGCGGGCCGACGTCGAACGGGCCGTCAAGCTCATCGAAGGCGGCGACCTTGGGCTGGGACGCGTCCCCGTGGAGGTCTTTCCCTTGGAAGAAACCCCGGCCGCGTTCACCAAAGCCATGACCGCCGGCGCGGTCCTCAAAGTATTCGTGGGCCCGGCTGCTGCGGAACCGATCCCCGGCAAGGAAGAAGCATGAAAGACACCGGTATGACTGACATTGGCAGGACTGACCCAGCGGCGCTGCGGACGCCTTTCGACCTGACGGGCTCGACGGCGGCCGTCACCGGAGCTTCCCGGGGCATCGGCCTGGGTATCGCGCTTGGATTGGTCCGGGCGGGTGCGAATATTGTTGCGCTGCAACGCGGTCCGCTTGCTCCGGAACTGGCCCAAGCTGCGGCGGAGGCGGGCGTGAGCGCCGAAGCCATTGCCATCGATCTCTCCAGCCAAGACTCCGTTGGCCACGCCATTGAAACGACGCTGGCGAAGCACCGGATCGATATCCTGGTCAACAACGCCGGCACGCAGATCCGCCATGACTCCGTGGAGTTCCCGTTGGAAGACTTCGACGCAGTGATGAACATCAACACCCGGGCAGTGTTCCAGCTCTGCCAGGGCTTCGGTAAGGCCATGGTGGAGCGCGGACACGGCAAAATCATCAACCTGGCTTCGCTGCTGACGTTCCAAGGTGGTCTGCGGGTGCCGGCCTACGCTGCGTCCAAGGGAGCGGTGGCCCAACTGACCAAGGCACTGTGCAATGAATGGGCACCGAAGGGCGTGAACGTCAACGCTGTCGCCCCCGGCTACATCGCTACCGACATGAACCAGGCCTTGCTGGCCGACTCCGTGCGCAATGAACAGATCTCCAGCCGTATCCCCGCCGCCCGATGGGGTTCAGGGAACGACCTCGCAGGCGCAGTGGTGTTCCTGGCCTCCCCGGCCGCGGACTACGTCCACGGCGTTGTCCTTCCGGTCGACGGCGGGTGGCTGGCCCGATGAATAATGTGCAGTCACTGGGCAACCCTCAGTCACCTGGCAACCCTCAGTCACCTGGCAACCCTCAGTCACCTGGCAACCCTCAACGGCCAGCGCCGTCCGCGATCCTGACAGCCAACCCCGTGGTGGCCGTCATGCGGGCACATCACGCCCGCGAGTACGCCCCCGTGATCGAAGCACTGGTACGCGGCAGCGTCCGATCGATCGAGCTGACCCTCAGCACCCAAGGCGTTTTCGAGGAACTCCCCCTTCTGAGGGAACGCTTCGGCACGGACGCCGAAATCGGCGTCGGCACCATCACCACCGTGGATCAAGCCAGGCAAGCCCTCGACGGCGGAGCGGACTACCTGGTCACCCCGGCGATGGTCACCGCGGTGGTGAGTGCCGCCGTCGAGCGTGGCATCCCGGTGTTCCCGGGCGGACTCACGCCTACCGAGCTGCTGGCCGGCTGGGACGCCGGCGCCACGGCGGTGAAGCTGTTCCCCGCCTCGACAGTAGGGCCTGGGTACATCGGCCAGCTCCGCGGACCCTTCCCCGAGATGCGGATGGTTCCCTCAGGAGGGATCGGGATTGACGACGCACCCGCCTGGATCGCAGCCGGCGCCCTGGCTGTCAGCCTTGGCGGGCCCTTGCTGCGTGACGCGTTCTCCGGCGGAAACCTGAACGAACTGACCGCAAGGGCAGAAAAACTCAGCCGGCTCGTAAGCGACGCCGTGGAAGCGAGGGAGGCCAAATGACCGCTCACACGGAGACGGGGACGTACAGCGATGTAGTCACCATGGGTGAAACCATGGCACTGATGAAGGCTGCCACACCCGGTCCGCTGGCCCATGCCGGTTCCCTGGGACTGGGCATGGGCGGGGCCGAAACCAACTTCGCCATCGCCTTGAAGCGCCTCGGCACCAGCGTGACCTGGCTCGGGCGGGTGGGGCAGGATAGCCTCGGCGACCTTGTACTCCGTGAGGTAGCGGCCGAGGGCATCACCACCCTGGGCATCCGCGACGCCGGCGCACCCACAGGCCTGATGATCAAGGAACGCCGCACCCTGGAACACCTGAAGGTCTGGTACTACCGCTCCGCGAGCGCGGGTTCACGCCTGGCTCCGGAAGACGTCCCGGTGGATGCCATCCGGAACGCGAAGCTCCTGCACCTGACCGGAATCACGCCCGGGCTCTCCGAATCAGCGTGTGAAGCTGCCCTGTACGCAGTGTCCGTGGCACGTGAAGCGGGAGTGACTGTCTCGTTCGACCTGAACTACCGCGCCGCCCTCTGGACAGAAGACGAGGCCGGCCCGGTCTTCCGCAAGTTCATTGAACTGGCAGACATCGTTTTCGCCGGCGATGACGAAGCCGGAATCGCGGTGGGCCACGGGGCGGATTCCTTCGAACTCGCACGCAGGATCGCAGCCTTGGGCCCTCGGCAGGTAGTCATCAAAAACGGGCCGCACGGCTGCGTGGCTGTCATCGACGGCACCGAATATCGCCAGGAAGCAGTACGCATCAACGCCGTGGACACTGTGGGCGCCGGAGATGCTTTCGTGGCCGGCTACATTTCAGACTTCCTCGCCGGGGCCTCCATAAAGGAACGGCTCCACACGGCCGTACGAACAGGCGCTTTCGCCTGCCTGGTCCCCGGCGACTGGGAAGGCATGCCACGACGCCACGAGCTGGGATTACTGGACTCTTCGGAGCCCGTGGCCCGCTAGCTGCGTTCGGACTTAGGGGTGCCGGATCTGAGGGGGCCGGATCTGAGGGGGCCGGATCGAGACCTGCCTAGATCCACGCTCTTTCAAATCCGGGCGGCAGGCAGCTGGTGAGTTCCGGTTGGAACTTTTGCAGCAGGGCAACCAGGGATTGGGTGCGCTCGGGAGTCATGTGGACGCTGGGAGCTGAAACTGACACGGCGGCCGCCATGGCTCCGCTCAAATCAGGTATCCCGATGGCAAGGCATGTGATCCCGAGTTCGTTCTCCTGATCGTCCATGGCATAACCGTTGTGCTTGGCCTCGTGCAGCGCGGCAAGGAAGTCTTCGGCTGTCTTAATGGAGAGCGGCGTTGGGGTGATGGTGTGGTTGAAGGCCTTGATCGCCTCGGAGTCGTCCTTCTCTGCCAGCAGCACTTTGCCCAGCGCCGTGGTTTGAGCCTTCCGGCGAACGCCCGGGTAGGAGGTCATCTCGAACCCTCGGTGACCGCGGGCCTTGGCCAGGTAGATCACTTCATCGCCGGACAATATCCCCAAGTGCGTCGCGTCTTGGGTTATACGGGCAATGTCGGACAGGATCTGCTGTACGGCCCCGGGCAAATCGATGCTGGTTTGCGCCTGGGTACCCAGCTCAAGGAGTTTGACGCCCAGATGGTAGCTGCGGTCCTCCGACTGGCTCAGGTACTTGGCTCCCACCAGGGAGGTCAGCATTCTGTGGGTGGCCGACCGGCTGAGTCCTGCGGCCTTGGTGATGTCCTCAAGCCGATGGTTGCCGGCCGCTACGTGGTCAATGAGGCTGAGTCCGCGTTCAAGTGTCCGGGCTCCGGCGGTGGTGGCTTCCATACCCCTCATTCTCCCACGAAACAGGCACGCGTCCCTATATATGGAAAGCTTCGCCGCTGGTCACTCAGCCCGCACTCAACCGAGCAAATGCACGACGGCGAGCCTCCGCCGTCGTGCATGTCCCCCCCCCCCCCTTGTGCGGGCGTTAGGCGGAAGCCGGCTTCTTGAGGAACAGTGCCACCGCTGCGGCAGCCGCAATGCAGTTCAGCTGGATTTTGAACGGCTGTAAAGCGGGATGGAGCTTCGGAACTGAGCACCACCACGTTGACCCCTGCCGAGCGGAGTGTCCTGATCTTATTGACCAGCGGGACACTGTCACCCAAAAGAATGTCCAGCACCACAACATCCGACAGGTCGTCCAGATCCACCACCGCCTCGGCCCAACAACCGTAGCGGCCCACAACCACAATGTCCGGCGCTTTCGTGGCCAACCAGGCCGCAAGGCATTCAAGGAGGACTGTGTGATCTTCGATGATGTCCACATGGATTCTCGGTGCGGCCACTGCATATCGGTGATAGGAGACGGCGTTCATTCGTCCTCGTTCCACGAATGATACTCATCACTCGTGCGCGTGAACGCAGGATCGTGTGAGGCTGAGGCCAGATCCCACGCGGAGGCAATCCCCACATGTCCGGCCGCTTGGAAGGCGAGGATTGCGGTGCCGATCTGGGCGGCTCCGTGTCCCAGCCGGGAGGCGCGGATGGCTGGTACGGTACGCCACGCAAGGAGGTCGGCCAACCGTGATCCAACGGCCTCCTTGAAGCTAGGCACGGGCTGGGGAAGGTTGCCGTCCAGGATTATTGCCGCGGGATCAACCAGCAAGGTAAGCGCCGCCAGTCCCAACGACAAGGCACGCAGGCCTTCGTTCCAGAGCAGCCCACAAAGAGGATCGTCGTTCTGCTGACGCGCGATGTCGGCCCCGGCAATGGTGAGGGGGCCGCCGAACGCCCGATACCGTCGCACGAGTCCCTCGCTTGAAAAGTAGACCTCAAGGCAGCCTTGCTGCCCGCAGTGGCACCACTCGCCGTCGGGCATCACCGGTAAGTGCCCCAATTCGCCTGCACTATCAGTACATCCTGCAAGCAAAGAGCCGCCTGAGACGATCGCAGCCCGCACTCTGGCGCCGACGGTGACAAACACCGTGTTTCCCTGCTCCTTCGGTGGCCCGGCAAACGATTCGGCCAGGCCCCTGGCGGCGACGCTGGTGCTGACGACCACCGGCACTCCCAATTCGTTGCCGAGAATGTTGGCCAGCGGCGTGTGAGCCCCGGTGCTGGTGATGCCGATAGCGATCGGCTCCATGCCGTTCGCCCGCGCATCAACGGCAAGTTCCCTAAGAAGAGCGCGGGATCGATCCGTGACGCCGTCGCCGGGCGGGCCCGAAGGCCGCAATCGGCGCAACCGCGCCACCCCATCCAGGCCGAAGATCGCGCCCCTTAGTGCGAGGTTTCCGATCTCAACGGCCAGGACCACCGGCTTCCGTTCCGGACGAGCGAAAAAGCCGCTTCCCATCATGGCCTTGCCATCTCCTCAAAGGGCGGCGGATCGATGGTCGAACCGCGAATCCTTCACATGCTGGAATGGGTGCGGGAGAAGGTCAAGTTCATATGATCAATCCAATCAAGACGATCATAAAAAGGGCTAAAAGCTGTTTTATGGTCGGGGAGTCAGGGCTTTCAAATCAAGTAATATCCGCCGGGAAAAGTGCCGCCGGACCCTATGATCGCTTTGATCAAATTAATCGTTCGAAGCGAGGTTTCGTGGGTCGCAGCGTCGAAGAACGGCGTCAGAATATTCTGGCAATCGTGGAGCGGGAAGGAGCCCAGCTGGTCAATGACCTGGCGATACGGCTCAACATCTCAGCAGTGACCATCCGGCGCGACCTGGAGGAACTGTCCGGGCAGGGACTTGTGTACCGCAGACACGGCTCCGTGGCGCCGGCCAGGTCCGCCGGCGCGCTTGCTGACGGGCCTGTTGGGAACGACGGCCCCTTCACCATCGGCATGGTTGTGCCGCACAGCAACTACTACTTCGACGGCGTCATCCATGGTGCCAAGGTGGCCGCCGGGGTGGCCCGCGCACAACTGGTCCTGGGGGTTTCGGACTACGACAAGTCGACGGAAATGCATCAGGTTGCGCGCCTGACGGCCAAGGGCGTGGACGGCATAGTCATCGCGCCCACACCGGACTTCGCTACCGGAGAGCTGGACGCTGAACAGCAGAAATGGCTCGTCTCCCTGCCCGTTCCGGTGGTGCTGGTGGAACGGACTGTCTCATGGACCGGTGCCGCCTCCGTACTGGATTCCGTCTGTTCATCGCATGCAGCAGGAGCCGCCCTGGCAGTCCGTCATTTGGCCGAACTTGGGCACGGGAAGATCGCTTGCGTTGTTATCTCCGGGCCCAACTCGAACCGCGTCGTAGACGGTTACCTTGGAGCCGTAGAGGCAACGGGCCTGACGTCGGCGGGCATCATCAGCGAAGGAACGCCCGGCTCGGACGACGCAGCCGAAGAACTGATCAACGTGGTCAAGAACGGGGCCACGGCGGTGTTCGTCCACAACGATCAATTGGCCGTGAAATGCATGATGTGGCTCGAGGACGCCGGCTTTAACATCCCCGCCGATGTTTCCCTGGCCGGTTATGACGACGTCATCGCCGGCCTGGCCCACGTTCAGCTCACGGCGGTGGCTCCATGGAAGTGCGAGGTCGGGCATCGTGCCGTCCAGCGGCTGCTGGGCCGCCTCATGAGAGGTTCCCGCGGGGGCGGTTTTGCCCGGCTGGCCAGCGAGGCCGCAGCTACCGAGCACATTGAGCTTCTCCCCCGACTCCACATACGACAGTCGACGGCGGCGCCCCGGAATTCCGCTTCACCGGACTCCCGGGCCTGATGATCCCTAAGGCAGCATGCGAGGACATAGGGCGACTGTTCAAACCTGTGCATCTCAACGCAACGTGTCGCATGCTCCTTTATGGTCCAGACATGGACATCTCAGACAGGAGCCGCAGCACGTGAACGACCCCCGGCAGCGCGCACGAACCCTCATAGCCCAACGTGCCATCACGCTGCTGGACCTGTGGGTGCGGTATTGGGCCAACGGCGGGAGCGCCAAGCTGTTTGAGTTGGACGCCTACATCAACTGCATCCAGGAACCGGATCCCTTCGAACTCATGGTTCTTGAATGGGCTTTGGAAGACATGGTCGGGGATCAGCGCTTTTGAGCGGCCACCAAGGTCTTGTCCAAATCCACGAGCATCAGCATGTGCCCACACTACTCACCACCCAAGCTGCTGCCGGTTGCCTGACATGAATTTAGTAAGCATGCTTGCTTTCTTGCCGAAGGTGGTGTTTTGCTTGAAGAACCAACGTTCAGGCACCCGGATTAGGAGCTGACATGGTCTATGAAGACAGCGCGGGCTCAAGCACTCCCAATGCCCGCCGGAATGACGTCGTCAATGCGGAAAAGGAACGCTTTGGGGGCATCAAATGGGGCTCGGCATTCTTTGGCTGGTTAACGGCCATCGGGATGACCGTCCTGCTCAGCGCCTTGGCGACTGCCATCGGCGTCGGCGTGGGGGCGGCGAATCCATCCGGCGCTGAACAAGCAGCCGATCAGGCCCAGCAAAACGCGGAAACTTTGGGAATTGTCAGCGGAGTCGTGCTGGCAGTCGTCTTGTTCCTGGCATATTACTGCGGAGGATACGTCGCTGGCCGTATGGCCCGTTTCGATGGAGTGAAGCAGGGGCTGGCCGTGTGGCTCTGGGGCATCATCATCGCCATCATCGTGGCAGTCCTCGCGGCGGTGGCAGGGAGCCAGTTCAACATTCTCGGCAACCTGAACGGCGCCCCGCAGATTCCCGTCGACGGAAGCCTGATGACCGCGAGCGGCATCATTGGCCTCGTGATCGCCCTGATTGTTCCCCTTATCGGCGCCATCGTCGGTGGCAAGGCCGGCATGCGCTTTCATCGAAAGGTCGATCAAGCGGGCATTGACCACCAAACGGGACTCGTAGCTTAGACCTCACCCGAAAAGAGAGGTTCGATTAAGGCGACAAGCGTACGACGGCGACTCCCGCCGTCGTACGCTTCCGGGACTCAAGGCCTTCTGAAACCGGGCTTCGAGCCGTGAATTCAACGACGCCCACGGAGTGACCACGGGTTCAGCAATTAGAGTGCCCCCCGGCCTCGACCAAGTCTCTGGTGGTCGCCGCGGAGTCGTCCACTTCGAAAGCAATCCGGACTTTGGCACTGGGCTGGCCGTCGGCTTCAATCTGGTCGATCAGCCGCACCTGCGCGGGGTTGGCAATCTCGAGGGTAGCCCGGCCGGCTTCCGGAATGGTGACACGGGCGTCGCCATCTCCTCGAAGGCAGCTTGCTCAGGCAACCCCAGTGCGTCACGGAAAAACGACAATGCAGCGTCGTAATCCTCAGCCTCCACGACCACGCGCAACTGCCGTACCGGTGATTTTGGTCTGGGGTCAATAGTCATGTTTTCACGGTAGATCCCTACACCTCTCCTTCCCTCAACAACGCGAGCACCAGGCTGGTTTTCCACATAGCGCCGATGAGGGCTGATAGCTGCTAAGCGACCGTGACAGGGTTGAGTTATGGAAGGCATAGGGCAGGTATTGGCGCGGCGGGGAGCTTCACCCGGCCCCAGTGAGCTGCCCCGGAGTGTCCCGACCTTCCCACTCGACAAGCCTTCCGAGGCTGCTGCGCCCAAATGCCCGACGTCGGCAGGCACCACCGCGGACGCCTTCCGGAGTGCTGGGCTGCTTGGGCTCGAGTCGTTGGCCGCGCCCAGGGGATCAGGGCCCGAGAAACCCGCGCCCGAAGAAGCCTCCGAGACGTCCTCCACGCCCGGGGAATCCGTGACCAAAGGGGCGCCCGCGGCGTTTTCCACGGGCTCACTGTCGTCGAGCGCACCGGCTATGGAAGCGGCCCTTCTGAAGGGTGCTGCCGCAGTGGACTCATTGCGATCCATGGCGGCCCACGAGGCTGGGTTGTTTGGCTTTGTTGAGGCTGCTGATTTTGCCGGCAAGGTTGAGGAGATTTCCCGGTCGTTGGAGTACCTGCAGCTTGTCGCGGCGCAGGCTGTGGAACGAACCCGGAAGGAAG
>NZ_JBLYIE010000026.1:0-107374 GCF_048537125.1 Paenarthrobacter sp. PPS72
CACCCGGCACCACCAAACCCCCACAAGGGGCCTGGATCGCTCCGGAGCAACTTTTCAAAGTTACCGGCTGGATCTCTCTGAGTCAAATCGGCAAGCAGGACTTGATTTTTCCTTGCGGCATCTTGTCTGCTCGGCGATCTCCACTCGGGGACCAGCGCGGGTACTAACTATACCCCTACTTCGCAGAGATGGCAAAACCCGGTAGCGACACACCTCTCTTGCAGGCCCAAACCCCGGAAACACGGGGCGAACCGTCCCATGCAACGCAGCGAAGAGGGCCCGAAGCCAAGGCTCCGGACCCTCTTCGGACTGAAGAACCTACTCAGCCGGCGCGAACCAGGAAGCACCAAGCGGAGGAAGCGTGACGGTCAAGGCCGCAGGCTGGCCATCTGTCCCGGGCGTGGATGCCTTCAAGGCTCCGGCGTTGACAACTCCCGAGCCACCATACGATTCCGAGTCGGTGTTCAGGACTTCGGTCCACTCCCCTGCTGCCGGAACACCCAGGATGTAGTCCTTGTGCGGGCCGCCCGAGAAGTTCACTGCACAAACCAAGGGCTTGCCTTCCTGGTCCCAGCGGATGAAAGTCAGAACGTTGTGATCGGCATCTGCACCATTGATCCACTGGAAGCCGCCGGCTTCGTTGTCCCGCTGGTAAAGGGCAGGCGTGGACGTGTAGAGCTCATTGAGGTCCTTGACCAAGAGCTGCAGTCCGCGGTGTGCAGGGATATCGGCGAGGTACCAATCCAGTCCGTACTGCTCGGACCATTCTGCTTCCTGGCCAAACTCCGTACCCATGAAGATGAGCTGCTTCCCCGGGTGCGCCCACTGGTAGGCAAAGAATGCACGAAGGTTGGCCAACTGCTGCCAGCGGTCACCGGGCATCTTGCGCAACATGGAGCCTTTGCCATGCACTACCTCGTCATGGCTGATGGGCAGAAGGAAGTTCTCGGTGAAGGCGTAGACCATGGAGAACGTGATGGTGCCGTGGTGCCACTTGCGGTTGATGGGGTCTTCCGAAATGTACTTGAGCGAGTCGTGCATCCAGCCCATGTTCCACTTGAGCCCGAAGCCCAGCCCACCATGGTTGGTGGGCGCCGTGACACCCGGGAAAGCCGTGGATTCCTCGGCGATGATGATGGCGCCCGGGTGGGACTTGTAAACGGTTGCGTTGACTTCCTGCATGAAGGAAATAGCTTCGAGGTTTTCGCGGCCACCGAACTTGTTGGGCCTCCAGTGTCCTTCTTCACGGGAGTAGTCCAAGTAGATCATCGAAGCCACGGCATCCACGCGCAGGCCGTCGATGTGGAATTCCTCCAACCAGTACAGCGCGTTGGCCACCAGGAAGTTGCGGACCTCACTGCGCCCGAAGTCGAAGATCAGGGTTCCCCAGTCGGGGTGTTCGCCCAGGGCCGGGTCCGAGTGCTCGTAGAGCGGCTGGCCGTCGAACTGCGCCAGCGCCCAAGAGTCTTTGGGGAAGTGTGCCGGGACCCAGTCGAGGAGCACACCGATGCCGGCCTGGTGCAGTGAATCAACCAGGAACCGGAACTCGTCCGGGTGTCCGAAGCGCGAGGTCGGCGCAAAGTAGGACGTTACCTGGTAGCCCCACGAACCGCCGAAGGGGTGCTCCGCCACGGGCATGAACTCCACGTGGGAGAACCCAAGCCACTTCACGTAGTCCACCAGTTCCTTGGCGAGTTCCTTGTAGCCAAGGCCAAGGCGCCAGGAGCCCAGGTGGACTTCGTAAACGCTCATGGGTGAGTTGTGCGGGTCCTTCCGGGCGCGCTCAGTCATCCATTCTTCGTCCTTGAACCGGTAGCTGGCGTCCACCACACGCGAGGCGGTCAGCGGCGGAACTTCGGTCCCAAAGGCCAACGGGTCCGCCTTTTCAATCCAGTGACCAGCCTTCGTCAGGATCTCGTATTTGTAGCACGCCCCTGCTACAACGCCCGGGATGAAAAGTTCCCACACACCCGAGGAGCCGAGGGAACGCATTCCGTGGGAACGTCCGTCCCAGCCGTTGAAGTCGCCCTTCAGGCGCACGGCTTGGGCATTCGGGGCCCAGACGGCGAAGGAGACACCGTCCACATCACTCAATGCGGAGCGGTAGTGCTGGACGTGCGCGCCAAGGACATCCCAGAGGCGCTCGTGGCGGCCTTCGCCGATCAGGTGCAGGTCCACCTCACCCACGGTAGGCAGGTAGTGGTACGGGTCATCGATGGTGACGGGTTCGGCGTCGTACACCACTTCCAAACGGTAATCCGGCACGTGGCCGGCCTGCAGCGGTTCCAAGACCGCGGCCCAGATACCGTGGGCTTCATGGGTCATTTCCGTGCGCCCGGCTTCGGTCACCACAACCACGGACTTCGCGAGGTGTTTCACTGTTCGGATAGTGACGTGGCCATGATCGTCCAAGTGCGCGCCAAGGACTGAGTGTGGTGCGTGGTAAGCCGCGGCCGCCACGCGTTCCAAGGTCTCGGAGTCCACGTGCAGGGGAACTCGGGGCCGTTCGGTGCGTGCTGAGCCAGTCATGTCATTACCTTCCGCTGTAGCTGCCGCATGCTTGCCGCGGCTTGTGTTGTCGAGGATTCGTCGCGATGCGTTTACCGGTATCGACAGCCAGTCGGGCCGGTTCCGCAGCTCGTAAACAACCTCGTATAAGGCCTTGTCCAGCCACAATGCCACAAAGAGCGGCGAGCGGCGGTCTATGGTTCCCGGGGTGACTCGGCTGTAGCCCTCAAGGAACGCTGCAGCACAATCATCTACCCAGGTTTCGGGCACTCTGACGGCTGCCGCTACGTTTTCCCGCGTGGCGGCACCTGCTGCATAGTCGAAGGAGCGCAGCATGCCCGTGACATCCCGAAGGGGAAGATCAGGAGTATTCCGTTCGTCGATTGTCCGGAGCGGCTCGCCCTCGAAGTCGAGGATGGCCCACCGTCCCGGCTGCCCCTCCGCGCCGGGCACCAACAGGATCTGTCCCAGATGCAGGTCGCCATGGACACGTTGCAGCTGGCCCACGTCCCCGGGATCCAGGGCTGCCAGTAACTCCTCCAAATTGTCGTCATAGGGCCCGACGGCGGAGGAGGCTTCCGCCCAGGAGCCGCGGACGCGCCGGGCCACAGTCGCGATGATGTCCGGCCCCTGTTCCTGTCCGTCGTGGGTGCCGAACGTTTCTGCGAGCCTGGCGTGAACCGTGGCAGTAGCAGCGCCGAGCCCGCGCGCTTCCGCCGTGAAATCCTTGCCGGCTGCCGCTGCCTCTACCGCCAGGCGCCAGGCGTCCATCCCTCCGGCGAGGAATTCGTGGGCGACGGTCAGCTCACCGGTGGCCGTTGTGGAACCGTTCGACGCCGGCACGTCCCACGAGCCGGTAATCCAGCCGAGCGTCGCGGGAACCTCGCTGGTCCCCGCTGCCGTCAGGGCGGCACCAAGCTCCACTTCGGGGTTCTTGCCGGCGGCGAGCACGCGGAAGATTTTTAGGATCGCTGCGGAGTCGCCGTCGTCCACGATGACGGACGTGTTGGACTGCTCGCCGGACAAGACCTTTACGGAGGTGGGATTTTTCGGAAGCGCAACACGGCCACGCGTGAGGTGCCCCTGAGCACCGCCCGCAGTTCCTTGGGCAGCCAAGGTTGCTTCGCTGCGCATAAGGTCCATCCATGCGGTGACGAAGTCCGGGTCGAACACGGCGTCGTACACAAGCCGCAGCCCAAGATCAGGATCCGTTAACTCACCAAGCAACGCCGTGGGAGCCTCTGCCAGGGGCTGGCTCCGGTAACTCAAAGGAACCTGGACGACGTCGGTCCGTGAACCGCCGTCGACGGTTCTGTGGGTCACCGCGAACAGCACCACTTCCAGCCCGGCGTCCCCGCCGGTATCCGGCAGCCTGAAGCCGCCCACCTGCTCCAGGGCAAAGTCGGGGCTCTTGACCGGAAACCAGCGCTTGCCTGGCAGCCAGTTCCGGAGAAGTCCTTCAATGGAGGGGTTCAAGTTTTCCTTGCTCATCTCATCCTTTGGAGGTCACCACGGGAATCGCCTGGGTAAAAGGCGACGAGGGATTAGAAAATGCCGAGCGGACCCGCAGCCAATAGAAGCTGTGGCTGCCCAGCATCACGGTCAAGTGACCGTTATCGCCGACCGCCGGAAAAGGCTGGCCGCCGAAAATATCTCGCAGGCCACGGCCTGCAAACTCAGGAACGTCCAAGGTGGCCGCCACAGGGTGCTGGGAGAGGTTGAAGACGCACAGAATCGTCTCTGCGTCCTCCCCTTCCGTGTTGCCCGGCGGCAGTTCCCGCACGTAGGCCAGGACCACCTCATGGTCTGCCTCGATATGCCGGAAGCCGCCCAAGCCAAACACCGGGTGGTTCTTCCTGACGCTGAGGATCTGGCGGGTCCAGCGCAGCAGGGAACCCGAGTGTGCAGCCTCAGCCTCAACGTTGGCCATGCTGTAGTTGTAAACCAGCGACTGTATGACCGGAAGGTAGAGCTTGCCCGGATCTGCCCCGGAGAAACCTGCGTTGCGGTCCGGGTTCCACTGCATCGGGGTTCGGACGGCATCGCGGTCATCGAGCCAGATGTTGTCTCCCATGCCGATCTCGTCCCCGTAGTACAGGAAGGGGCTTCCCGGCAGCGACAGCAGCAACGCGTTGATGAGTTCGATCTCGGAGCGGGAGTTATCCAGCAGCGGAGCCAAACGTCGGCGGATACCGATGTTGGCCCGCATTCGGGGGTCCGGGGCGTACCAACCGAGCATGGCGGCACGTTCTTCCGCGGGCACCATCTCCAACGTCAATTCGTCGTGGTTCCTCAGGAAGGTCCCCCACTGCGCCCCCTTGGGGATCTCCGGGGTGTTCCGCAGGGTCTCGATGATCGGTGCAGCCTTCTGGTCCCGGAGGGCGTAGTACAGCCGCGGCATGATGGGGAAGTGGAAGGCCATGTGGCATTCCGGGGCTTCCTCGGTGCCGAAGTACTCCACCACTTCATGCGGAGGCTGGTTTGCCTCGGCAATGATCACCCTGCCGGGATAGTTGGAGTCCACCATCCGCCGGAGGTCCTGCAGGAAGGTGTGCGTGGCCGGCAGGTTCTCGCAGTTGGTGCCGTCCTCTTCGAACAGATAGGGAATGGCGTCCGCGCGGAAACCGTCGATGCCCTGGTCCAGCCAGAACCGGACCACGTCATAGAGGGCCTCGATCACCTTGGGGTTCTCGAAATTCAAGTCCGGCTGGTGGCTGAAAAAGCGGTGCCAGAAGAACTGCCGGCGGATGGGATCGAACGTCCAGTTGGATTCTTCGGTGTCAACGAAGATGATGCGCGCGTCCTGGTACTTCTCGTCCGTATCGCTCCACACATAGAAATCGCCGTAGGGACCCGTTGGATCCTTTCGCGACTCCTGGAACCACGGATGCTGGTCCGAGGTGTGGTTCAACGGGAGGTCGATGATCACCCGGACACCGCGGGCGTGGGCCTCGGCAACCAATCGCTTGAAATCGCTGATGGTGCCGAACTCATCCAGCACGGACGTGTAGTCGGCGATGTCATAACCGCCATCGCGCAACGGGGAATGGAAGAACGGCGGCAACCACAGGCAGTCGACACCGAGCCACTGGAGGTAATCCAGCTTCTCGATCAGTCCGTGGAAGTCGCCGGAACCATCCCCGTTGGCGTCCGCAAAGGCCCGCACCAGTACCTCATAGAAGACTGCCTTGCGGTACCAGTGCGGATCATGCTGGAGACCTGGGGCGCTCAACTCGAAGGTGTTCTTCGGAGTGAAGTACTGGCTGGGGTTCTGCGGAGAAAAACTCACTAAGGCTGCCTCCGGATGCTCAGGATGTGTGCGGGTTCAACATGGGCATCCAGCCGGACGTAGTTGTGCTCGCCCCATTCCCAGCTCTGGCCGCTGATCAGGTCGTCCACCCGGAACCGGCCGTCCTCGTTGAAGTCCGAGGGGTCCAGCTGCAGGGCCTCCAGGTTCAGGGACACGGTGCTTTCGCGGGTGCTGTGAGGATCCACGTTGACCACAATGATCAAGGTGTCCTTGGTGCCGTCCGGAAGCGTTTTGTGCTTGGAGTAGACGATGGTGGCGTCGTCTGTGCTGCTGTGCAGCGTCAGGTTCTGCAGATCGCCCAGGGCCAGGTGGTTCTTCCGGATGGTATTGAGCCGGGTGATGTACGGCGCCAAGGTGCGCCCTGACTCGGCCGCACCTTCCCAGTCCCTCGCCTTGTACTCGTACTTTTCGTTGTCGATGTACTCCTCGGCGCCCGGGCGGGCCACGTGCTCGTACAACTCATAGCCGGCGTAGACACCCCACAGCGGGCTTGCCGTAGCGGCCAAAACGGCCCGGATGCGGAACGCGGCCGGTCCTCCGTACTGCAGGTACTCGGTAAGGATGTCCGGAGTGTTCACGAAGAAGTTCGGCCGGAAGAATGCCGCTGTCTCGTGGCTGACCTCGTGGAAGTACTGCTCCAACTCGGTCTTGGTGTTCCGCCAGGTGAAGTAAGTGTAGGACTGCTGGAATCCTGCGCGGCCCAGAGCATGCATCATCGGCGGGCGTGTGAAGGCTTCCGCCAGGAAGACGACCTCGGGGTTCTTCTTGTTGATCTTGCCGATCAGCCATTCCCAGAACCACACAGGCTTGGTGTGGGGATTGTCCACGCGGAAAACCTTGACGCCGTGGCTGATCCACAGCTGCACGATCCGCAGGATTTCCTTGGAAAGTCCGGCCGGGTCATTGTCGAAGTTCAGGGGATAAATGTCCTGGTACTTCTTCGGCGGGTTCTCGGCGTAAGCAATGGAGCCGTCCACGCGGGTGGTGAACCATTCCGGGTTCGAGGTCACCCAGGGGTGGTCCGGGGCTGCCTGCAGGGCGAGGTCAAGGGCGACTTCGAGTCCCAACTCGTTGGCACGCGCCACGAACGCATCAAAGTCCTCAAACGTACCCAATTCAGGGTGGATGGCGTCATGTCCACCGTCCTTGGAACCAATGGCCCACGGCGAACCCGGATCCTGCGGACCCGGCGTCAAGGTGTTGTTGCGGCCCTTGCGGTGCTGGTAGCCGATCGGGTGGATGGGTGGCAGGTAGATGATGTCGAAGCCCATCTCCGCCACGGCGTCGAGCCTCTTGGCCGCTGTACGGAAGTTGCCCGAGGTCCACACACCGGTGGAGTGATCCAGCACGGCACCCTCTGAGCGGGGGAAGAACTCATACCAGGAGCCGCGGCCCGCGAGGTCGCGTTCCACCTGCAGCGGGAAACCTTCGGAAACGGTCACCAGTTCGCGGATCGGAACGCGCCCGACGGCGGCCAACACCTCCGGGCTGAAACCGGCGCCAAGGCGCTCCTCGGCTGTCTTGGTGGTGTCGGCCAGCACGACGGAAGCGGCACGCAGGGTGCGCTTCTCCGTAGCGCTGCGCCCGGCGTCGTCGGCTGCCTCGGCGAGGAGGGCAGCGCCCTCGGCGAGCATCAACTCCACGTCAATGCCGGCACCTACCTTGACCTCGGCGTTGTGGTGCCACGTGCCGTAGCGGTCATGCCAGGCCTCAATCACGAAGGACCAGGCACCGGTGCCGGTGGGCGTGATCAGGCCTTCCCAGCGGTCAAGGCCCTTCCACTGCTCCCCCTGGGCCGGGGTCAGGCGGACGCGCTGACGCTCCTTGCCCCTGGGATCGAGCAGCACAGCGGAGACGCCGAGCTGGTCATGGCCTTCACGGAAGACCGTGGCGCCGACAACGAGGTCCTCGCCCGGCAAGGCCTTCGCCGGGAAACGGCCACCCTCAACTACCGGCTGCACGGCCGTGATGGGGAACCGGCCGAAGCGAAGTCCCTCGGTGATGTCCGTAGTCGTCTTGGATTTCAGAGCTGTGATGGTTCGCGCGGTTTTCGTCACAACCACGACGTTAGCGACAAAAATCACAGAATGCTAAGCACACGACCTATCTCCTCGACGCAAGATGACTTTTACCTAAAAGAAACCCAATCCAGTTCCGGCTGCGATGTGAGTCCGTTAGTGTGGCGCTCGTGAAGGCTATTCGAAGGTTTACAGTCCGTACCGTCCTCCCCGAGCCCATCAGGCCCCTGGCCCGTTTGGCCACCAATTTGCGCTGGTCCTGGCACCGGCCCACACGGGAACTTTTTGCGAGCCTCAATCCGGCTCTCTGGGAGGAATCACAGCACGACCCCATAGCCCTGCTGGGATCGATCAGCCGCGAACAGTTGCAGGACCTGGCCAATGACGGCGAGCTGGTAAATCGTGTCCAGGACGCCGCAGCAGACCTGGACCGCTATCTCAGCGAACCACGCTGGTACCAAGGCCTCGGCGAAGACGCCCCGGCCTGCATCGCGTACTTCTCCCCCGAATTCGGCATCACTGAGGTTCTGCCCCAGTACTCCGGCGGCCTCGGCATACTCGCCGGCGACCACCTCAAAGCCGCCTCGGACCTCGGCGTGCCGCTGATCGGCGTCGGACTCCTGTACCAGGCCGGATACTTCAAGCAGTCGCTCTCCCGCGATGCCTGGCAGCAGGAAACCTACCCTGTTCTGGACCCCGACGGCCTGCCGCTGACGCTGCTCCGTCATCCGGCCAAGGACGGCGCCCAAGGCAAGCCGGTCCACATTTCCCTGCCGCTGCCCAACGGCCGCGAGCTCCACGCGCACGTGTGGCGTGCCGACGTCGGACGTGTTCCGCTGCTGCTGCTGGACTCCAACGTCCCCTCCAACGACGAAGCTGCGCGCGGCATCACCGACCGCCTGTACGGCGGTGGAGGCGACCACCGGCTCCAGCAGGAACTCCTCCTGGGCATGGGCGGGGTCAAAGCGCTGCGCGTCTACCAGGAGCTCACCGGCACACCAGCGCCGGAGGTGTTCCACACCAATGAGGGCCACGCAGGTTTCCTGGGGATCGAGCGCATCCAGGAAGCGATGTCCGATCCCAACGAGCCCCTCAGTTGGGACGAAGCCCTCGCCGCCGGCCGTGCGTCCACCGTCTTCACGACGCACACTCCCGTGCCCGCCGGCATTGACCGCTTCGAGACTGTGCAGATCAAGCACTTCTTCGAGGCCGGGCTGGCGCCTGCCGTGCCCACCGAACGGATCCTTGAACTCGGCCGCGAAAACTTCGACGGCGGCAACCCTTCCGTGTTCAACATGGCAGTGATGGGCTTGCGCCTGGCGCAGCGAGCCAACGGTGTGGCCAAGCTCCATGGCGTGGTGTCCCGCGAAATGTTCTCAGGCCTCTGGCCGGGGTTCGACCACGCCGAAATTCCCATCACCTCCGTTACCAACGGCGTCCACGTTCCTACATGGGTGGACCCCCGCATCTCGTCCCTGGCACGGACCCAGTTCGGCGCGGAAGCCGAAGCACTGGGACGCTGGGACCTGGCCTACAACGTCAGCGACGAAGACGTCTGGGCCCTCCGTCGCGACCTTCGCGCCCAACTCATCGAAGACGTTCGACGCCGGCTCCGGGCCTCCTGGAAGAAGCGCGGCGCTGCCGATGCTGAACTCGGCTGGACCGACTCCGTGCTGGACCCCGACGTCCTTACCATCGGATTCGCACGCCGTGTACCCACGTACAAGCGGCTCACGCTCATGCTGCGCGACCCCGCACGTTTGAAGGCCCTGCTGCTGGATCCCAAACACCCCATCCAGCTGGTCATCGCAGGCAAGTCGCACCCCGCAGACGATGCCGGCAAGAAAATGATCCAAGACCTGGTTAAGTTCACGGACGATCCCCAGGTCCGGCACAGGATCGTGTTCCTGCCCAACTACGACATCGCCATGGCACGGACTCTGTTCCCCGGCTGCGACGTTTGGCTCAACAACCCGCTCCGCCCGCTGGAAGCGTGCGGCACCTCCGGCATGAAGGCCGCCATCAACGGCTCGCTCAACCTCTCCGTCCTGGACGGTTGGTGGGACGAGATGTACGACGGCGAAAACGGCTGGGCAATCCCAACGGCCAACAACAACGCAACCTCCGAGGAACGCGACGACATCGAGGCCTCAGCTCTTTACGAGCTGCTGGAGACCCAGGTAGCACCGCGCTTCTATGGCACCACCGTGGCCCAAGGCGCCGGAGCAGCGGGCCCGTCCGAATCCAGCCGTGAAACCGTGCCCACCCACTGGGTGTCCATGATCAAGCACACCCTGGCTAACCTGGGTCCCGCCGTTTCGGCTGAACGCATGCTCCACGACTACGTCAACAACCTCTACTGCCCGGCCGCTGTGTCCGGGCGACGCGCCGTTGCCGAGTCCTTCAAGGAAGCCAAAGAACTCGCCGCCTGGACCACCAAGGTCCGGAATTCGTGGCCCGAGGTAGTGGTGGAGCACGTTGACTCCGTGGGCGTCTCCGAGGAACCCCAGGTAGGCGACTCGCTACAAGTGAACGCCTATGTGGCCCTCAACAACCTCACCCCGGACGACGTTTCCGTGGAAGTGGCCTTCGGCCGCGCCGAGGACTCCGACGAGCTCGAGGACATCGTGGTAGCCGAACTGGACTCCCTGGAAGACCTCGGCGGCGGACGCCACCTGTTCAGCGGCTCCCTGGTGATCAACCGCTCAGGGTCCTTCGGCTATACCGTCCGCGTGTTCCCGAAGCACTCCGCGCTGGCTTCCAAAGCTGAGCTGGGGTTGATCGCGAACGCCTAAGCCCGTTGTCCGCCCGTTGGGCGCATGAACGTTCCTGGCCCGCTGTTCCGTCGTTGTACAACGACGGAACAGCGGGCCAGCGACGTTGGCCTATCTCAGGGCAGCATGACTCCTTTTCACCCTCATTCTCTAGCCGCGAATGGCAATAGCGGGATCTTTACGACTGGCGACCCATGCAGGGTATATGGCGCTTAGAATGCCGGTGGCCGCCCCGAGGAAGAGTCCAACCAGCCAAAGCTCTGGGGGCAACACGGGCGGCCAGGTCTGGATCCAAGAGACACAAAGCGTGGTCAAGTTTCCGATAATGCCGCCGAGTGAACCTGCTGTAATTCCCACGATTAAGCCCTCCAAGATAAAGGAGCGGCAAATTAGCCATCGACTTGAACCGATCGCTCGTCGCAGCGCTATCTCCTCCGATCGGTTCTGAACGGTCAGGTACATCGCGGACGCCGCCGTGATGACAGCCAGGAGCATCAGGACAAGGGATAGCAATGCGATGAGTGACCCTAGATCATTTGAGACACCCTGCCTGATCGACTGAATATCGGCCGTGACGTCTACTCTTGCCTGCCCTGGGTCGCTCGGCGAGTATGCCAGCGGAGCTACTCGCGCGATCGCAGCGGGGAGCCCTTTTCGGTTCGAACTTGAATTTTTAGTTCTGCTCTGGAGACAGCACTCATGACACTGGCATCCACGAATACGGAGTTAGTGTACTCAGGAAAATTTGAGCCGGGGTCGAATACGCCAACAACCGATACAAGTCGGTCATCGATCCAAATGCTCGCCCCTGCCGACGGTCCGGTTTGCTTGCTGTACGGGACGTCGAGCGCAATTGCTGCCTTGGTCGAGACTACAGCGAGAGGACCCGCTCCTGAATCGCCGAGGGCACTTCGGCTGTTGTGGGGAATTAGCTGCATTTCGAAGTCATTGAAGTAGGTCTTCGAGGAGGAATGAAGTGACAAAGGTGTTTCGGGTTCCAGGTCGGTGGGTCCAACTCGCGTAATACGTACGTCTGCCGGTACAGCTGAGTACACATAGGATGCGCCAACTACATGAGGAAGGTTGGCGATTCGATCTACCCCGGAACGAAGTCCATCGAAATCGTCTCGAAGCACAGCAGGTCCGCCTCCGACGGAGATGGACAGCCGATCCTGTGACGCGATTGCCAGCCGATTATTTATGGCATTCGAAGTGGTCGAACTGATGCCAAGGGCACCCGTCATCCCGCCAATAGCAATCGCGAATGCGGTGATAAGAAGCATCGTTCGGAGAGCACGGGCGGAGAGGGCGGTAAATGCATCGCCCCAATCATCCAGTAGGGAGCGCGCGATGCGGGATACCCAAGTCTGCTGGCTTGATGCATCGGGAGCCTCTGGGGCGGACGGGACCATAAGATTCCGTCTTATTTGAGAATTGTCCCGGACATCACGGCTGATTCGACCGTCCCGGATTTCAATCTGGCGATCTGTTTGATTCGCCACATCCAAATCGTGGGTGATGATGATCACTGTGACGCCTCCGGAGTTGAGCTTCCGAAGGTATTCGATGACCCGACTGCTGTTGTTGGAATCAAGATTGCCTGTCGGTTCGTCGGCAAGGATGATCTGCGGGTGCGTCGCAATCGCTCGTGCTATGGCAAGTCGTTGTCGCTCACCGCCTGAGAGGAGCTTCGCTTGGACCTTGCGCTTATGCACCAGCCCAACGAACTCCAGCGCCTCCAAGGCAGCTACGGCCCGTTCATCCATCGGCACGCCTTGGACACGCAATCCGATTGCTGCGTTACTGATCACACTGTCGTCACCGATGACGTTCGCGGACTGGAAAACGAACCCAATCCGATGTAGCCGCACCGTGTCATGGCTTCGTTCCGATGCGGTTTCGACGGCTTGCCCACGAATAGCGACACTCCCCGAGCTTGCTCTATCCAACAAGCCCATGATGTTCAAAAGTGTCGATTTCCCAGAGCCGGAAGGGCCCACAATGGAAACGAACTCACCGCACTCAATAGCCAGTGAGACGTCCAATAGAGCCGGGGCCTCGGCGCCGGGAAAGGTGCGGGAAACTCTCTGCAGGCTGATGGCCAATGCGTCATCTGAGTCCGTAGATTCCGCTGTACCAGCTAGTCGCTTAGATCGTAGAACCGTCACGATATTTGGACCTCGTCTCCTTGGGCGAGGTCGCCGGAGACTGCGGCGAAACCTCCCCCTGACCGAAGAACCGTAACAGGGACACGCGTAGCAGACACCTTCGAAGCTCTATCGTCCGGCGAGCTTCTAAGAACGTAGGTCCCTTCGGCATCCTGTCGAATGCCAGATATCGGTACAGCGAGGGCCTGCTCCGCAGTACCCTGGCCAGCCACAGTGACGCTTAGGTTGGGAGTCAATAGGGCAAGATCTGCCTTGTTCGTAGGCTCCACCATCACGGCATGTCCCGCACGCTGGCCATTCCCCACATCCGTGAATGGGCCTACTGAAGTTATCCGTCCCGTCACTAGCTTCTCAACGACCCTGACAGAGACTTCCTGCCCAGTCTTGAGGAATCCAGCCTGCTGGACCTCAGCGATGAACTCGACGAAGTTGTCTTCGGCCTGGAACCTGGCGAGAGGGCTTTCGGCCGTAACCTTCTGCCCTACCTCCAGAGAGGAGACGACGGTCGTACTGGCGACGGGGAGGACTAACAGTTGCCTGAACGGGATCGTCACCTCAGGGTTTTTCGAGTCGTCTAGTGCAGGGGATTCGGGTGTAGCACCAGGTTCGACCTGATGATTTTTCATGGCAGTTTTTCTTCCGCTGCTCAAGGTGAATCCCTCGCTAGCAAAGAACGAGGATGCAGCTTCCATGGTTGCGCTGTCCATGCGACCAGTTTCGTAGGAGATACCCCACCCGCATCAGCGCCCGTTGCAAAGCCGAGACGTCATCTCCCTCATCGCCTAGTGAGAGATCACGATACAACGGGAGCGGACCTGGCAGCACGAAATAGGGCTTGCCAGAGACTACACCAGCCAGATCGCCCCACTTTAGCGCCTCCCCAGCCTGAAGTGTCTGCCGCACGACAATCGGTTCTTGTCCCTCCAGATCGATCTGGATTGGCACTGCCGGGCCGGATTTTATAACTCCGGAGAATGCAAGACGGTCATCGACGATGCGGTTCTCAACCTTTGCATAGACCGGGACGTCAGCCATCGAGTCCTCTGGCCGAATGATCTCTGAACGACCAAAGATTCCTCCAGCCAGCAAGCCCACTCCGGCGGACATGGCTGCGGTGACTGCCAACAGGACGACAAGCCACCGTCGCGAGATTCGAGATAAGCCGACGGCTGCCGCCCCCTGCCGAGGTTGTTTATGGATCACTGCGTCTCTTTCAAGAACTTCTGAGCGACGTCCACGTACTTCTGGCTCTTCTTCTTGAGTTCAGTAAGAACTGCCTCGTTCTGTCTGATGAGGGGCAGCTGGTAGCTTGCCTGAATATCACCAAGCGTTTGGGTTAGCCGGACTTTTTGATTGCATTCGGCCTCAACCGTAGCGATTCGGATGCCCTCGGCGGTATCCGATGTCGACGGGTTTTGCTGATCTGCCCTCATCTGCAGGTCGAAGGACTGCTGGCTCGACCACTTGGCTTTATCGGCGTCCCGCCCCGGCGTCAAGCCTGCCGCTGAGATGCACTTGTCCCAGCTGTCCTTGGCATCCTTCCAAGCATCAGTTTCTGATGCCATGCTGAGGCTTTTCAACGCGATCTCAGCCGCTGCCCCGCCATTCATCAGATCGTCGGGGGGAGTGATTTCTTCGATCCTGCTCTTTTCGCTGGCGAGACACTTATATCGGGTGTCCCCCCACTCGCCTGCCTCATCATGCTTCTGGTTCGATGGACCATCTTCTCCGATAAGCCGGAAGCCGTGCTGCCTCACACGGTCGACGTTCCATACCCCGAAGTTCCGATTTTCCGCCTTTGGATAAGCTGCATTCGGATCATCTATGAAGCCAAATTTCTTCATGCATGTAGTCATGATGACTTCTCTCGCAAGGAGAATTTGCGAGCGATCACTAGCCGAAATTCTATATACATCAACTGGGAAAATTATCAGGGAGTTCTCATAATCCAGCTTCACTTTCCCAGATGGATCCGGCGTGATTGATGCATCCGGAGTTCCGGAACAAGATGAGATAGCCAGGGCTACGCCTATGGCAAGAGCGGGAGCGATGTAGCTATTCCAGCGTGCCCGTCGTTCAGGAATTCTTTTCGACACTTTTCGCGTCCAATCTCTTTTTGTGCCTCGATTGGGTACCCGGGCCTGCCCCGGAAAGCAACTTTGACCTGCCGAAACTTTAGTCGGCAGGTCAAAGCACAACCGCGCTCAGTTAGTGTTAATCGAAGCGCATGCTATGTTTAGCCACGGTGAAAACTGCTGATGTTGTCATTCCACGTTCCCAGGAAGGGCACGTACCAACCCAAGGCGCTGTAATCGTTAGCGCTACCCAATCCAGCGCCGCCGTAGTTGATGTTTTCCCACCAAGTTACGTAGTAGCCGAAGTTCTTTACCGAACTTGCCTCGTTGTCAAACGATCCCATCCAAGTCGAATTGTCGGCTCCGTACGTAGCGCCGCCGTAGTCATTGTTGTCATAGAAAATACTGGCATTCGCAGATTGGCTGGCAGCAAAGAGCGCTGCGGTGGATAATGCGACGACGGCAGCGGCCCGTGTGAGCTTTTTTCATATCTTGGTCCTCATCTGGCTGGTGCGACTTGAGGCCATCAATTAACTCCGCGTGTTCCCCAATACGCAAGTGGCGAGGCAGAAAGCGTGCCTCGCCAAGAACATATCGCTCAACACTTTTGATTTCAAACTTTTGAAATAATGGGGGTAGTTATAGAAATATTCAATGTTTCGCGTCACGATTGAGTTGAACGCACCACTTAAGCGGATTTCGGCGGTAGTCATAGCTCATGTGGAACCAACGCTGATTACATCTCAGCTGCCCGTAAGACCAGCCAATGAAGTTGCCTCTTCGGGCGCCTGCCCATACGGGTAGGACGCCGGCGCAGTTAGGGCCCGCTGGGCCGACTAATTCTCGAAGACTGCGATAACTGCCAGGTCCCGGCCGGCGTAGCGCTCTGCGTCTTGGAGGATTTCGCAGACTACTCCGAAGGAACGGTCCGTACGGTAGGCCGCGGGGACCTGCCAGATCATGGTCACTGGGCTTCCGTCGTCCTCTGAGAGGGCATCGGCGTAGTCGTGCAGGGAGTCGTTGAGGGCGTCGAGGTTCACGCCGTAGTACTCGGGGAAATCGAGGACCTGGCCGAAGACCTCGAGGACTGCCTGCTTTGTGGTTGCGGGCGGCACCAGGAGGGTCCGGCGGCCGGCGTCGGAGATCTGCTCTCGCAACTCTTCGAGCGTCCAGGTGTCTGCGGAAAAGATCTTCATGGGCTCCTCTATTTGTCTTCGACTATTTGTCTTCGACGATGAACGTGAACGACTCGTAATGGTCAGGGGTGTAGTACTTGGCTGAGTCCTTGCCCACGATGATCCGTCGGGCACCGCGGTCTGACTCCCCCGGTGTGGGCACGGTGTATTCCTTGTAGAAACCACCCGACTTCTTGGGCAGCAGTCCCTCGAAGTTGCCGAAGTTCACGCCGTCACGGTCGTAAGGGTACGGGCCGCCCTTCGCGATCAGGGCAAGCGTTTGGCGCGCTTCCTTGGGTAACTGCGAAGCGTTCATTGCGGGCAGCGTGGAAGGGTTTGTGCTGGACGGGTTTGTGCTGGACTGGTTGGTAGCTGCCGGACCGGCAGCAGCAGGTGACGCTGTGGCCGAGCCAGGCGCCGTCGTCGTGGTTGGCGCTGTCAGCGAGCCGCCGCCGACCATGGCGACCACCAGCACGACGACGCCGATCACCAGCCCCGCGAAGGCCACCAGTTTGTTGCGGTTACGGTTCATCCGGTGGGCTCCCCTCGATGATCGGTTGGCTATGTGCGGTAGATGTTGATGGTGTTGGCTTGCAGGATATCCCGCTCGCCCGAGGCCACCAACGCGCCTTTCCGTCGGTCGTGCAACACGGAGGTGGTGAATCGCAGCTCAAACATGCGCTTGCCGATGCCCGACTCGCTCAGGATCTCCGGCAAGACCATTTTGACGTCCTGGTTACTTCCGTTCACCGAGATCAAGCCGCGGATCTCACTGTCCTCGTGACCCATCAAGAGTTGGACTGAGCGGACGTTGGGATCATTCCAGCGCGCCGGAGTCATCTTTTTGCCTTTATCGTCAAACCACTGAAGGCTGGAGTCATTGGCCTGGCCCGGGAAGCTCTCTGGCTGGTGACGCAGGAACCAGCGGCGGAGACGGACCAGTTCACGGGTAGTCCTGAACATGGCGTTGGCTTCCTGCGTCCGGCTCCAGTCCAGCCATGCCGTGGGGTTGTCCTGGCAGTAGGCGTTGTTGTTGCCCTGCTGCGTGCGGCCGATCTCGTCGCCTGCCGTGATCATGGGAACGCCAATGGAAAGCAGGAGCGTGGCCATGAGGTTGCGGATGGACAGCGCCCGCGCAGCCACAATGGCCTCGTTCTCGCTGCGGCCCTCGAAACCATGGTTGTAGCTTCGGTTGTCGCCGTGTCCGTCGCGGTTCTGTTCGCCGTTGGCCTCGTTGTGCTTGCGGTCATAGCTGACCAGGTCCTTGAGGGTAAAGCCGTCATGCGCGGTGATGAAGTTGACGCTGGCCAGTCGGGTGCGGCCAGACGATGCGAAAAGGTTCGCCGAGCCCGCCATGAGCTCAGCCAAAGACGCCACCGAGCCACCCTGGCCGCCGGCCTCGATGGCTGCCCGGTCGGACAACCAGAAGCTCCGGACGCCGTCGCGGAAGTGGTCATTCCAATCCGACCAGCCCTGCGGGAAACGGCCGGTTTGCCAGCCACCGTAGCCAACATCCCACGGCTCGGCGATGAGCTTGACCTCAGAAAGTACCGGGTCCTCGGCTATGGCTTTCAGGAAAGGATGCTGGGGATCGAAGGTGTTGCTCGCGTCCCGGCACAGGGTAACTGCGAGGTCGAAGCGGAACCCGTCCACGTGGAAGTCGTTCACCCAGTACCGCAAGGAATCCAAGGTCAGATCCACCACTATGGGATCACTGAAATCCAAGGTGTTTCCGCACCCAGTGGTGTCCAGGTAACGACCGTGGGCGTCGTGCCGGTAGTAGCGCTTCTCTGCCAGACCGCGGAAGCTCAGCGGCGGTCCGTCGGGCCCTGCTTCGGCCGTGTGGTTGTAAACCACATCCAGGATGACCTCGATCCCCGCCGCATGAAGCAGCTTGATCATGCCTTTGAGCTCATCCTGCACCGCGTGGGGACCGGCATTCCGTGCCGCTTCCGTGGCGTAGTCCGCGTGCGGTGCAAAGAACGCCGCAGTGTTGTAGCCCCAGTAATTGGTCATGCCCAGGTCCTGGAGGTGCGACTCATCCAGGTGGAAATGAATCGGCAGGAGCTGGACGGCAGTGATCCCAAGTTCGCTGAGGTGCTGAATCATCACAGGGTGCGCCATGCCCGCGTACGTGCCGCGGAGATGTTCCGGGATGTCCGGGTGAAGCATTGTCTGGCCACGGACGTGCGCCTCATAGATTACCGAGGTGCGCATAGGCGTTCTCGGGGGACGGTCGTCACCCCAATCGAAACCGGTCTGCACGTGCACGCTCGTGAGGAACTCGCCCCGCTGGTCCACTGCGCGACCGTAGGGATCGAGCAGCAGCGGCTGGTGGCCGTCGTCGTCCATATCCAGAGCTGGGATGGAAAGAGGGAGACCGCCCTCGCCGGGAGCAGCGCGGAAGCCGTAGCGGGTGCCCGGAGCCATGCCGTCCACGAGGCCGAAATGCACGCCATCCTGGATGTTGGACAGGATATGCGCGCGCCAAGGTTCCCCTGGAGTTTGGAACACCACCTCCACCCGCTCAAGTTCCGGCGCGAATACGGCCACATTCACCGCATGGTTACGTCCGGATTCGGCGTCGAAAACTCCGGGCTGGGGCGTGCTCAGTCCGAGGGGCCTGGGCTGCGACGCGTCCAGGGCAGCTGCTGTGTCAAAAATAGGCATAACCATTGCTTGCAAGTTTAGTTCCACGCAAAGTATGTACCGCGCGGGCCTCCCATGTGACGACGTTCAGCATTGCTTTTTCATTTCTTGCCCGCAGGTGGCGGGATTTTATCTGACGCTCACGTGCTGCGATGCTCCATGTTCGCTGTAACCGGTCGGGTTTGGGTGGACCGATTGTGTCGCGTTCCACCGTCCAGGGCCAGTCCGCTTGGCATACTGGGACGGAGACAACTGGAGGTTTTATCGTGCGTGTGGCACTCGCCCAAGTCATCACCGGCCGGGATCCGGCCGATAACCTGCGGCTCCTGGAGAAGTACGCCCGCCGGGCCAAGGACGGGGGTGCCGGGTTGGTGGTCTTCCCTGAGGCGATGATGCGGGCGTTCGGAAACTCGTTGCTGGACATCGCCGAACCACTTGATGGGCCATGGGCCAGCCAGGTGCGATCACTTGCGGACGAACTTCAGTTGGTGATCGTGGCCGGCATGTTCACCCCGGGCAGCCCCTCCGATTCCGGGTCACCGCGCGTACGGAACACGCTTTTGGCCACCGGGCCCGGCGTGGAAACCAGCTACGACAAGATTCATCTTTTTGACGCGTTCGGCTTCGCGGAATCGGACACCGTTGAGGCGGGAACAGATCCGGTAACGTTCGACGCCGGTGGCCTCACCTTTGGTTTGGCCACCTGCTACGACATCCGTTTCCCTGCCCTGTTCACGGCCAACGCCCAGCGCGGAGCCCTGGTGAACATCGTTTCCGCTTCATGGGGATCCGGGCCGGGCAAAGCCGATCAGTGGCAGCTCCTGGCGCGTGCCCGCGCAGTGGATACCACCACGTTCGTGCTTGCCTGCGGCCAGGGAGACCCGGCTACCCAAGGAGTAGAGGTCAAAGGCGCCGCACCCACGGGCGTGGGGTACTCCGCCGTCGTGTCTCCGTTCGGCCAGGTGTTGGAAGCCCTCGAAGGTGAACCCGGCCTCGTTTTCTACGATCTTGACCCGGCCGTGGTGGAAGAAGCCCGGGCGAAGCTCCCGGTGCTGGCCAACCGCCGCGACCTCTGATCGTCTCTCACATCACTAGCCCTTCGCGCGAACCCTCTCGCACATCCCTCGGCCAGCAGTCCCCCCGGGTGAATTCCGCCGTTGTTCGTTTGCGTTCCGGACGCAGGCCGAGGATCTCAAGCCCGAGCGCACTAGAGCGTGCGGCTCAAGCCCGAGGGACATGCTAGAGCGTGCGGCTCAAGCCCGAGGGATATGAGAGAGCGATCGGTGCAGGCAAGCGAAAGGCGCCGCAACCGCCATCCGAGGAGGATGGTGCTTGCGGCGCCTTAGCGAGGACTACTTGGCGGCGCGCTGCCTTGACACTTCGTACAGCGAGATACCGACGGCCATGGATGCGTTGAGCGACTCCATGGCTGAATCGATGGGGATCGAGACGATTTGGTCGCAGTTTTCGCGGACGAGCCTGCTGAGGCCCTTGCCTTCGGAGCCGACCACAATGCAGACCGGCTCGGTTGCAACCGTGAGGTCGGGCAGCGAGACGTCGCCGTCGCCGTCCAAGCCAAGGACGTAAATGCCCATGTTCTTGAACTGCTTGAGCGCGTTGTTGAGGTTCGCGGCACGGGCAACGGGAACGCGGACAGCGGCACCGGCGCTGGTCTTCCAGGCGGACGCCGTGACACCCACGGAGCGACGCTCGGGAACGATGACGCCATGGCCGCTGAACGCGGACACGGAGCGGATGATCGCGCCGAGGTTGCGGGGGTCGGTGATGCCGTCCAGCGCCACGAAGATCGGAGCGTTGGAGATGTGCCCCTTCTTCCATTTAGCGAGGGTTTCCTCGGCGAGCTCGTAAGCGTCCTCGTATTCGTACGGCGGGATCTGCAGCACGAGGCCCTGATGGACGGCGTCCTCGGTCATGCGGTCCAGCTCGACCTTGCCGGTTTCGAGCAGCGGGATGCCGCGCTCGGCCGCGAGTTTCAGGGATTCCTTGACGCGGTCGTCCATCTCAATGCGGATGGCCACGTGCAGGGCCTTGGCCGGGATGCCTGCGCGCAGGGCTTCGACCACCGAGTTGCGGCCCGTCACCAGCTCTTCAGTGGCACGGCCCTTGGGGCCCGAGCGGGCGCCGGCGCCACCGGGTCGGGTGCCCGGTCCGCGCTTGGCAGCCGAGCGCTCAGCCAGCTGCTTGTTCTTGTATGCCTTGTGGTAGGTGCGTTCCTCCGCCTTGGGCGTGGGACCCTTGCCTTCCAGGGCCTTGCGGCCGTGGCCACCGGTTCCGGTGGTGGGGCCCTTCTTCTGCTTGACCGACCGGCGACCATTGTTGGCCATGAGATTCCATCCTTGATTTTGTGAGTAAGTCTGGAATCAAGTCTACTGACCCGATGCAATTCGGCCGTCGCGCCGGTATGTCAGTCGCGTTTAAGGCTCCAGGTGGCGCCCTCGGCACCATCTTCGACGACGACGCCAGCAGCGGCGAGAGTGTCGCGGATCGCATCGGATGCGGCCCAGTCCTTGTTGGCCCTGGCGGCAGCGCGGGCTTCGAGTTGGGCTTCAATCAACACTTCCAGGGCGGCGTGCTCGCGGCCCTGTACAGCTTCCGGACGTTTCACCGAATCCAGCCCAAGGACTTCGGTCATGGACAACACGCTGTAGAGAGCGGTCTTCGCACTGTCCGCGTCGCCTGAAGCCAGGGCCGTGTTTCCTGCCCGCACGGTTTCGTGCAGCACACCGAGGGCTTGGGGCACGTTGAGGTCGTCGTCCATGGCCGCGATGAAAGCAGCGGGCATGTTCGCTTGCGGGGAAACGTCAGAGGCTTCCGTGCCCACCTTCGCAGATGCCTTGTGGATGAACCCGTCAATGCGCTCCACGGCGGCAGCGGCCTCCTGCAGCGAGGTGGGCCGGTAGTCCAGGACGGAGCGGTAGTGCGCCTGGCCGAGGTAGTAGCGAACCACGCGCGGCGAGGCGAGCTCAAGCATCTCGGCCGGGCTCACCGTGTTGCCAATGGATTTGGACATCTTTTCGCCCTCGTAGGTGACCATGCCGTTGTGCATCCAGAAGTTGGCGAACTCGTCGCCCGCTGCCTGGGACTGGGCCATCTCGTTCTCGTGGTGCGGGAAGCGAAGGTCCAGTCCTCCACCGTGGATATCAAACCGCGGGCCAAGGTACTTGGTAACCATGGCGGAGCACTCCAGGTGCCATCCGGGACGCCCGGCACCCCAAGGCGACTCCCACTTGGCGGTAACAGGCTCGCCTTCCTTGAAACCCTTCCACAGCGCGAAGTCGCGGGGATCGCGCTTGCCCCGAGGGTCGGCGTCGGGCGCTCCCTGCATGTCATCAATATTTTGCCGCGTCAGCGAGCCGTACTTGCTCCAGGAACGGACGTCGAAGTAGACGTCGCCGGAATCATCCAGTGCGGGGTAGGCATGGCCGCGGTCGATGAGGCGCTGGATGAGCGCGTGCATTTCCGGGATGTGGCCGGTGGCGCGGGGTTCATACGTTGGCCGTTGGACGCCGAGGGATTCGTAGGCATACTCGAATTCCTGCTCGTAGCGGTACGCCAACGCCCACCACTCTTCGGCTTGGCGTGCCGAGGGCTCGGCATCCCAGTCCGGGCCGAACGACTGCGCAGACTTTGCCAGGATCTTGTCGTCGATGTCCGTCACGTTGCGCACCACGGTAACGCGGAGGCCTCTGAACTCGAGCCAACGCGTCAGTTGGTCAAAGGCGATGGCAGACCTGACGTGGCCCACGTGCGGCATTCCTTGGACGGTGGCCCCGCAGTAGTACACGCTGGCCTTGCCGTCTTCGAGGGGAACGAAGTCGCGGACTTCGGCGGAGGCGGTGTCATAGAAGCGCAGGGTCACCGCTCCAGATTAGCCGATGACGCGGCGTGACCTGCCTACTTGCAGTATTCGCCGATCTTGTTGAACTGAACCTTGAGCTTCTCTTGCTGGTCCTGGGTAGCTGCCCCGAGGGATGAAGCCGCCGCTTCGTCCATGATCGCAGCCATCTCCTTGATGGGATTGCCGATCTCCGGAGCCAGTTTGCCGGCGATCTCGTGATAATGCCCGGCGATCTGTTTGGACTGCTGCTGCTGGTTGCCGTCCGGCTTGAAGGTGTCGTTGTTCAGGAACTCGCAGCTGGCAGCCACATCCATCGTTTGGGTCCCGCTGCAACCGCTCAACAGCAGCGACGCGGCCAGGCCTGCTGTCACCACAGCGGAACGCACGACGCCGGCGCACGGCTTAACCATGTGGAGCACCTTTCGCGGGACCAGGCTCGGTTGCCGGCTCTTCATGATCGGAAACCCGGTACACGAGGGCTGTGGCAACGGCGGAGATCCCTTCGCCGCGGCCAGTGAAACCAAGTCCGTCGCTGGTGGTTGCCGTGACACTGACCGGCGCCCCGGCGGCTTCGCTCAGCACCCGCTGGGACTCTTCCCGGCGCGGTCCGAACTTGGGACGGTTGGCCACGAACTGCACTGCGACGTTGCCGATCCCGAAGCCTGCCGCGCGCACGATGCGGGCCGCTTCACCGAGGAGCTTGACTCCCGAGGCTCCCGCGAACTCGGGGCGGTCGGTGCCGAAGTGTGTGCCCAGGTCACCGATTCCACAGGCGGAAAAAAGGGCGTCGGCAGCGGCGTGGGCTACGCAGTCGCCGTCGGAATGGCCTGAAAGTCCTTGCTCCCCTTCCCAGAACAGCCCGCCCAACCAAAGCGGCTGAGGATCATCTTCCGGAGCAAATGCGTGGACATCTATGCCGATACCGGTGCGTGGAAGGACCATGTTCGTTGTCATCAGCCTTCCACCCAACGAATTCCCAGCGGGCCTTCCAGCAAGCCCTCGGCAATGATGAGGTCCAGGGGCGTGGTGATCTTGAGGGATTGGCTGGCTCCGCGGACGGCGTGGACCGGAACACCGAGGAGCTCCACCAACATGGCGTCGTCAGTAACGGCTGCCGACTGCTTGTCGTCGAAGAGTCCTGCAGCTTCATGCGCCCTGCGCAGCACGTCCAATTCGAAACCCTGAGGGGTCTGCACGGCACGGAGCTGTTCGCGGGGAGCCGTACCTGTGACGACTTCCGGGGCGATAGAGGAGTCTGAGCCGTTCGTTTCGGCAACCGTCTTGATGGTGTCCACTACCGGCATGGTGGGAATGACAGCCTTCGCACCGCAGGCCAAGGCGTCCGATACGCGCTGGAAAACGCGCTCCGGGGTCAGGGCACGTGCGGCGTCGTGGACCAGGACCAGCTCGGTTCCTTCCTCCAGCGCAGCCATGGCGGCACGGACCGAATCAGCGCGGGAGGAACCGCCGTCGACCACTGAGATTTCCGGGCCGCCATCCACCAGGTCAATGGTGAACTCGGAGATCGACTCGCGCAGGGCCGTGTCTCCTCTGGGCACTGCGACGCAGATTTGGCGCGCCACATCAGAGGCGACCACACCACGGAGTGCATGCATCAGGATGGTTTCGCCGCCCAGCGGAACCTGGGCCTTGGGCATGCCGTAGCCGAGGCGTTCACCGGAGCCGGCAGCAACCACGATCACGGCCGTAACGGCGCGCTTGGAAGGAATACTCATGGGCCCAAGATTATGCGGAATGTGCAGAGAATACCCACATACCGGGTAATTCCGCGACGCCGCGGCAGGATCGTGGCAAAAAGAAACCCGGCGGCGCTTTCGCACCACCGGGTTCAATTCTTAGGAAGCCAAGACCTCGTCGAGAACGCTTGCAGCCTTCTCTTCGTCTGTCTTCTCAGCCAGGGCCAGTTCTGAAATCAGAATCTGCCGCGCCTTGGCCAGCATCCGCTTCTCACCTGCGGAAAGGCCGCGATCGTGATCACGACGCCAAAGATCGCGAACGACCTCTGCCACCTTGATGACATCGCCTGAAGCAAGCTTCTCCAGGTTCGCCTTGTAACGACGCGACCAGTTGGTAGGCTCTTCAGTGAACTCGGCGCGGAGAACGTCGAACACGTGCTCCAAGCCTTCTTTGCCCACTACGTCCCGGACCCCAACAAGGTCAACGTTCTCTGCTGGAACTTCAATGGTCAGATCACCCTGAGCCACCTTGAGCTTGAGATACATCTTCTCTTCGCCCTTGATGGTGCGCATCTTGATTTCCTCAATTTTTGCTGCACCGTGGTGAGGGTAAACTACTGTCTCGCCGACCTCAAAAACCATGTGGACTTTCCCCTTTCCCGCAGATCAGTCTATCACGATTAAGGCATACGACTGGCATCAGACAGGGCCTTCTGCCGCGCCAATAAAGGGAACACGGCCTTAAACGACTTCCTCCAAGGTCTTGACGTATTCCGCGAAAGATGCTTCGGGCAAGCCACGTGGGAGCAAGATCTCCCCCGTTGGTGGCGCCACATAGCCTTACCGAATCCGTATTTCGGGGGGTTTGCCGATAGGCTATGGCTGAAAAGTGTTCCAATGACTCTTGAGGAGTAGGTGTCGTGCGCAATACTGCGATGAACCCTGTCCAGCGCGGCAAGCTGGCAATTGCGGCGGCTGCAATCGGCGTCGGTCTTCTGTCCGTCACCGGCTGTGGATTCGTCAACGCCCAGCAGACTACCCACCAATACTCGGCATCGGACGGGATCAAAGCTGATCTCGGTTCCCTGCAGTTGCGCAACATCCTGATTGTTGCCTCGGGCGAGAATGAGCCCGGCCGCGTCATCGGCGCCGTCTTCAACAGCTCCGCTACCGACGCCACGCTCACCATGAGTGGTGCCAACGGCGCCCAGACCGAGATTCCGGTCAAGGCCAACTCCGAGACGTACCTGAACGACACCGCCGATGCGGCGATCCTCAGCACTGCGGGTGTCATCCCTGGCGGGCTGACCCCGATCACCATCCGAAGTGGATCAGACTCCGCCACAGTCAACGTGCCGGTGGTTGACGGCACGCTCCCCGAGTACGCCAAGTACCTGCCGACCACGTCAAGCCCTACGGCAACACCGACGTCGACCTCTACGGCTACTACTGCGGAGGCTCCGGCCGCCGGCCACTAGCCGGCCCGGACACCCTCTTTCGCCCCGGCCACTCTGAAAGGCTGGCGACACCCAAATCCGAGCGTCGTCAGACGCTTTCCGTGGCGCCAACGAATATGCGCGTCGCCCCCGGCAAATCTTACGGCTCGAACTTGTACCCGAGGCCCCGCACGGTCACCAGGTAACGCGGCGCGGACGGATCGGGTTCGATCTTGCTGCGAAGCCGCTTCACGTGGACATCAAGGGTCTTGGTATCCCCCACATAGTCAGAACCCCACACCCGGTCGATCAACTGGCCACGCGTCAGCACGCGGCCCGAGTTCCGGAGGAGCATCTCCAACAGCTCGAACTCCTTCAGCGGCAAGGAAACCTGCTCGCCGTTGACGCTCACCACATGGCGCTCTATGTCCATGCGGACGGGACCGGCCTGCACTGTGGAGGTGATGAGTTCCTCAGGTTCGCCCTGCCGACGCAGCACGGCACGGACGCGGGCCACGAGCTCGCGGGAGGAATATGGCTTGGTCACATAGTCATCTGCGCCAAGTTCCAGGCCAACCACCTTGTCAATTTCCGAATCCTTGGCCGTCAGCATGATGACGGGGACGCTGGAGCGCTGGCGGAGCTGCCGGCACACTTCGGTGCCCGGCGTTCCGGGCAACTGCAGGTCCAGGAGGACGAGGTCGGCACCGTTCCGGTCAAATTCCACCAAGGCGTCGCTACCGTTGTCCACTACCTCGACGTCAAAACCCTCTTTGCCCAGGAGATAGGACAGGGGGTCGCTGAAGGACTCTTCGTCCTCCACTATCAAAATGCGGCTCAAGCGCTTGCTCCTTGCTCTTGGGCACCACTGGCGCCCCCTTGGTGATTCACGTGACGTGGTTGTTGAATCGCGTGATGAGGTTCGACGGCGGCAGCAGCCGCCGGAAGTTCGGACGACGCAGCGGGAGTCGGAAGGCCGGCGTCGTCGTCCTGGCCTTCCATCTCGGGCAGTCGGATAGTGAAAGTGGACCCCTGACCGGGCTGGGACCAAACGGTCACCTCACCGCCGTGATTGGACACGACGTGCTTGACTATGCTGAGTCCGAGGCCCGTGCCGCCGGTGTGCCGGGACCGTGCCGCATCCACCCGGTAGAAACGTTCGAACACGCGCTCCTGGTCCTCCGGAGTCAGGCCCTCGCCCTGGTCCGTGACAGAGATGGCAACGACGCCCTCGCGCGTCCGGACCCCCACCCCCACCCGTGTGTTCTCGGGTGAATAGCGGATGGCGTTGTCGATAAGGTTGCGCAGGGCCGTCACCAGGAGGTCCCGGTCACCGAAGACCAGCGACTCGGAGTGGCCACCCACTACGATCTGGATGTTCTTGCTTTCGGCCGGCAGCTGCGAGCGGTCCACGGCCTCGGTGATCACCGTATTGATATCAACCGGGTGACCCTGTTGGGCAACGTTGGCCCCCTGCAGGCGGGACAGTTCAATAATGTCTTGAACCAAGGCGGCCAGGCGGCCGGATTCCTTATGCATGCGCTTGGCGAACCTGCGCACCGCTTCTTCGTCGTCGGGCGACGCTTCCAAGGCCTCGGCCAGGAGCGAGATTGCGCCGACGGGGGTTTTGAGTTCGTGGGACACGTTGGCCACGAAGTCGTTGCGGATCTCTTCGGTGCGGGTGATCTCCGTGCGGTCGTCGGCCAGGAGCACGATGTATTCCCACCCAAGCATGGCTGCCCGGACCTGGACCACAATGGTGCCCTTGCCCAGAGGTCCACGCGGCAGTTCGTACTGCTCCTCCAGGATCACGCCGTCGCGGCGGACCTTCGCAGTCATATCCAGGAGTTGCTTATGCACTACTGTGTGGCCGCGCACCAGGCCGTAGGCATACGCTGCGGGACTTGCACGGACAACGCCGTCGATCGCGTCCACTACAACAAAGGCACGCCCGACGACGGCCAGGACTTCCGCTGCACCCTCAGGAAGCAGGGGCTCAGTCACGTCCAGGTCCACAATGCTGCGTTGCCGCTCGCTGATCCTGAATGCGAGCATGCCAAAGACGCCCAAAGACAGGCCTACGAGACCTGCGACGACACCTATGAGCAATGGATCCACGTGTCCAGCTTATGCTGTGGAAAGACGGGCAAGCAGTGATCCGGCGCCAAACGCGGACGGTTCAACTAACGTTCATCTAAAGGAGCCGAACAGTTCATTGGCCCCTGACACAGTTACTGGTTGGACTGTCAATGGTTTTGAAATCCGACCCCCATCATGGGAACCGGATTTCCAAGGAAAGGACGCCTTAGTGCGCAAGGTTTTTCAGGAGGAGCTCACCCAGGTAGGTGACGACCTCATCGAGATCTCCAAGCTGGTTCATGAAGCAATCACGAAGGCTACTACTTCCTTCGAAGGCGCCGACGTGGATCTTGCCCAGGACGTCATCGCGGCAGACGCACGCATCGACTTCCTGCAGAACAGCTTGGACGAGCGTGCCATCGACATCCTTGCCTTGCAGGGCCCTGTTGCGAGCGACCTCCGCATGATTGTGGGTTCGCTGCGCATGAGCGCGTCGCTGGAACGCATGGGCGACCTCGCCCGCCACGTAGCCCAGCTGGCGCGCCTGCGCTACCCGGCCACCGTTATCCCCGCTTCGCTGACCCAGACCTTCAAGGCCATGGCCCAGCACGACATCGACATCACCGCGAAGGTCATCGAGCTCCTTGAGACCCGCGACCTTGAAGTTGCCCGGGACATCCTCAAGATCAACATCGCCGTGGACGACCTCCACCTCAGCGTCTTCAAGGCGATCGCCTCCCCCGAGTGGAACGAAAGCCCTTCCACCACCGTGGATGTCGCCCTCGCCAGCCGCTACTTCGAGCGCTTCGCCGATCACGGCGTCTCCGTTGCCCGCAAGGTCACCTACCTGGTGACGGGCGAATGGCAGCCTGAAGGCTTCTAGCTCCTACTTCTCAGAACATACGACGGCGGGGGGGGGGGGGGAGGGNNCCCCCCCCCCCCCCCCCCCCCTCCCCCCCCCCGCCGTCGTGATCTCGTCAAGCTTTATTTTTTGCCCTGGTTGGCCACAGCCAGGATGGCCTGTGCTGCTGCGTCGGGGTCCAGGTAGGTTCCACCGGGGTTGATGGGCTGGAAGTCCTCGTCCAGTTGGTACACCAGCGGGATGCCCGTGGGGATGTTGAGCCCGGCGATGGCGTCGTCGCTGATGCCGTCCAGGTGCTTCACGAGCGCCCGCAGCGAGTTGCCGTGGGCGGTGACCAGGACGGTCTTGCCGGCCTTGAGGTCTTCCTTGATGTCCGATTCCCAGTAAGGGAGCAGGCGGACCAGGACATCCTTGAGGCATTCGGTGCGCGGCAGGGCGTCGCCGAGATCCTTGTAGCGGACGTCGTGGGCCTGGGAGAACTCGCTGTCATCGGAGAGGGGCGGCGGCGGGGTGTCATAGCTCCGACGCCATTCCATGAACTGCTCTTCGCCGAACTCGGCCAAGGTCTGGGCCTTGTCCTTGCCCTGCAGTGCGCCGTAGTGGCGCTCGTTCAGGCGCCAGTCGCGCTTGACCGGGATCCAGCCGCGGTCGGCCTTGTCCAGGGCCATGTTGGCGGTGTTGATGGCACGCTTCAGGAGCGAGGTGTAAAGGACGTCCGGCAGGATGTCGTTCTCAACCAGGAGTTCCCCACCGCGGACTGCTTCTTCGCGGCCTTGATCGTTCAGGTCAACGTCCACCCAACCGGTGAACAGGTTCTTGGCGTTCCATTCGCTGTGGCCATGGCGCAGCAGAATCAGCTTGTAAGTCATGGTTTTTATCCTAGCTGAGCAGTTACGTGCCCTGCCCGGCGTTACGAAGAGCAACGCGGGGTCACTTTTGGCCCTTTCGGAGCCTTTGAAGGGGCCATAAGTGACCCCGCGTTGCAGGATAAAGTGGAGGCCGTGGTGCAAAAAGCGGAACGGGTGGGCTCTCCCCGCAGTCGGGGTGGAAAGCCTGTTGGCAACATCACCCGGGGCACCACCAATCCGAATCGCATGCGCCGCCTGGACCGCTGGCTGGCTGGCCCGCAGGCATGGCGGCTGCGCACCGCCGTCGACCCCCTTGTCGTGGACCTTGGCTATGGCGCCTCACCGACCACCGCCGTCGAGCTTTTCGAACGGCTGAAGGCTGTGAGGGCGGACGTCAGGGTCTGCGGTATCGAGATTGAACCGGAGCGGGTACGGACTGCAAAAGCACTTGAACGGCCCGGGCTGAGCTTTCACGTGGGAGGTTTCGAAATCCCTGTACCCGGTGACCCGGTGTTGGTGCGGGCCTTCAACGTGCTGCGGCAATACGAGGAAGCGGACGTTGCCGGGATCTGGCGGCTGGTGCAGTCGCGCCTGGCATCCGGCGGTTTATTCATTGATGGCACCTGCGATGAAATCGGCCGGCGCGTCACGTGGGTGGCTTTGGACGCCGAGCGTCCGTTGAGCCTCAGTTTTTCAGTACGGTTCGGCAGTTTCGAGCTGCCATCCGAGGTGGCAGAGCGGCTACCCAAAGCCCTGATTCACAGGAATGTCCCGGGTGAACCGATCCATGCCTTCCTGCAGGCCATGGATAAGGCGTGGCTGGACGCAGCGCCCCTGGCGTCGTTCGGAAACCGTCAACGGTGGACGGGCATGTGCCGTTCACTGCGCGACGCCGGGTGGCCGCTTCAGGATGGTCCCGCACGGTGGCGCTTGGGTGAAGTTACGGTTGCGTGGGACGCGGTTGCGCCGAAGTAGGGTTCTTTACCAGGGGCCGTAGGGACCGACGTTGCGGTTGCCACCGCTGCCGGCCTCGCGCAGGGCGGGACGGACATCGGCAAGGTACACGCAGGCTGCGGTGACCGCCGCGATGCCGAACAGACCAAGGCCGCTGCCGCCCGTGAGGACCGTCAGGGCGCCGATCGCCAGTGCCACGCCGGTGAGTGCCAACCAGAACGTCTTGGTGCGTTTGGAGGCCGCGACGAAGAGCGTCGGCTTATGGCGCAGGCAGTCCGCGAAAGCCCACAGTTCCAACGCAAGGGCTACCAGGCCCAGGATGAAGTAAACCCCGCTGGTAACGTAAGCGATCAAAATTTTTCCGTCCACGCCCTTTAGCCTAACCGTCCAGCGACTTCAGTGCTTGCTCAAGGTCGGACCAGAGGTCTTCCACGTTCTCGATCCCGACGCTCAACCGGACCAGATTCTCCGGAACGCTGAGCGGCTCGGCTGTGTGCCGGCGTCGGCGTTCAATCAGTGACTCGACCCCGCCAAGGGATGTTGCAGGCAGCCACAGCTGCAAGGCGCGGACCAATTCGTCCGCAGCATCGGCACCGCTGCGCTGTTCATCGCCGGCGATCTGGATGCAGAGGATGGAACCGAAACCCTTCATCTGCGTCTTTGCACGCTCGTGGCCCGGATCCGTGGGGAGCCCGGGGAAGCGGATGGCTTCCACGCGAGGGTGGCTGCTGAGGCGTTCAGCCAGCGTCGCAGCAGACGCCTGGGAGCGCTCGATCCGCAGCGCCAGGGTACGCAGACCGCGCAGCGCCAGCCAGGCCTCAAACGGTCCGGCGATGCCGCCGTGGATGATCCGGTGGTGGAGCAGGGTGGCGCGCAGTTCAGGGTTGGACGTCACCAAGGCTCCAAGAACAACGTCCGAATGGCCGGCCAGGTACTTGGTCACCGAGTGGAGCACGACGTCGGAACCCAGGCTGAGGGGCTGCTGCACCAAAGGCGTGGAAAAGGTATTGTCCGTGACCACGATTGCGCCGACTGCGTGCGCAGCCTCAGTGAGCGCACGGACATCGGCGATGCCAAGCATGGGGTTGGTGGGGCTTTCCAGCCAGAGCAGGTCCGCCTTCTTGCCGTTTTCAGGGCTGATGAGCGCCTTCACGGCGTCCGTGTCCGTGATGTCTACGGTGCGAAGTTCAAGGAAACCCTTCCCTGCCAGTTCAGTGGCCATGACCAAGGACCCTGCGTAACTGTGGGAGGGCATCACCACTACACCGCCGGCGGGAACCAGCGACAACGCTGAGCTGACCGCTGCCAATCCGGAGGCATAAAGCAGCCCCGGCAGGGTGGCGCCTTCCAGTTTGGCCAACGCGTCCTCGAAGGGATCCCACGTGGGGTTCGCGTAGCGCCCGTAACCGCGGTCTCCCTCGCCTAATGAGCCTGTTCCGAAGTATGTGGAGGACAGGACGATGGGCGGGTTCACCGGCTCGTCATGGGCGCGGTCCGGGCGGCCGACTGCAACTACGACGGTTTCCGGAGACAAATCGGCGGCGTGCTGATCGGAGAGGCTCATGGATTCAGCGTAGTCGCGGGCAATGCTGTGGATAAAAGGCGTCTCGCATGCCGGTGATCGGTAGGCTAGTCCAGTGAGTATCAAGAGCCCAGGCCTTTTCATCGCCTTCGAAGGCGGGGACGGAGCGGGCAAGTCCACCCAGGCCGCCCGGCTCTCCGGCGCCCTCGAGTCACGGGGCCTTTCCGTGCTGCGCACCCGCGAACCAGGGGGCACCCCCATTGGCGAGAAACTGCGTTCCCTGGTCCTGGACCACGGGCACGGCACCATTGATCCCCGGACCGAGGCCCTTATGTTCGCCGCAGCCCGCGCCGCCCATGCCAGCCAGGTGATCCGGCCCGCGCTGGCCGACGGAACCGTTGTCATCACGGACCGCTACATCGATTCTTCCGTTGCCTACCAAGGTACGGGCCGCGGCCTCGGCGCCGAAGGCGTTTTGTCGCTCAACGAGTGGGCTACCGAAGGCCTGCATCCGGACCTGACGGTACTGCTCGACGTCGACCCCTCCGACGGCCGCCAACGCCGGACCGCCGGGGACGCCACCGAGGACAGGCTGGAGTCCGAGCCCGACGAGTTTCATTCCGCCATCCGGCACGCTTTCCTGGACCTCGCCGCGGCCGCACCCTCCAGCTATCTGGTGCTGCCCGCGAGTGCGGACATTGAAACACTGGCCGCCCGGATTCTGGAGCGGGTGGAGTCGCTGCTCGTAGATAACGGCGTGCCGGTAGTGGGCGAACCTACTTCAGGCGAGCGTCCGTGAGCGTCTGGGACGACCTCCAAGGGCAGGCGCCCGTGGTTGCCCAGCTCAAGCAGGCGGCACAGGGCGGTACAGGCCTCACCCACGCGTGGCTCTTCACTGGACCGCCGGGATCCGGCCGTTCCAACGCAGCCAAGGCCTTCGCCGCCGCCTTGAACTGCGAGCAGGACGACGTCACCATGCGTGGCTGCGGCGAATGCGCGGCCTGCCACACAATCCTCGGTGAGACGCACTCGGATGTGACGTTCGTACGCACCGAAAAGGTCACCATTACCATCGACGAAGCCCGCGAACTCGTCTCCAAGGCAGGTGACCGCCCCGCCACGGGACGGTGGCGGATCATCGTGGTCGAAGACGCTGACCGCATGGCCGAGCGCACCACCAACGTACTGCTGAAAGCCATCGAGGAACCCACTCCCAGGACCATCTGGATGCTGTGTGCCCCCTCTCCCGCCGACGTCCTGGTCACCATCCGCTCGCGATGCCGCCCGGTGAGCCTGCGCCTGCCGCCGGCCTCCGACGTCGCTGACCTTTTGGTGAGGCGCGACGGCGTCGAACGACAACTCGCGGACCGTGCCGCGCGTGCGGCGCAAAGCCATATAGGGATAGCCCGCCGATTGGCCCGCGACGCCGATGCCCGGCAACGTCGGTTGGATACCGTTCGTATCCCGCTTGGTCTACGGGGTGTCACCGCTGCGGTGATGATGGCTGAAAAGTTGGTCAGGATCGCCACCGAAGAAGCCAACAGTTCCAACGACGAACGCGATGCCGCAGAGAAGATTGCACTACTGGCGAGCCTCGGCGCGCCGGAATCCGGTACGCTCCCCCCATCCATGCGCAGCCAGGTCAAGCAGCTTGAGGATGACCAGAAACGGCGCGCCAAGCGCTCCATCACAGACTCGCTGGACCGCACGCTGACGGATCTGCTGTCCTTCTACCGGGATGTCCTGATCATTCAGCTGGGGAACGCCGTGGAACTGGTCAACGTTGAACTCAAGAGCGAATTGGAAGAATACGCGCGCCATTCAACGCCGGAAACCACCTTGGCCCGAATGGACGCCATCAACAAAGCCCGTGTCCGAATTACCACCACCAACGTAGCGCCGCTGTTGGCGGTCGAGTCCATGGCCACCAGCCTCATCCAGCAATAGGAGAATGCATGAAGTCCGCACCCCGCCGGTCCGCCGGTACCCCTTCAAGGGACCGGTCTGCCCAGCTTGATGCGGGTGGTGGTTCGGCAAGCCGGGGTGTTGCACGGCGGGGATCCCGTGGTGGCTTTGCGGCGCTGTTCGTTGCCCTTGCTTCCATGCTGGTACTCAGCGCGTGCACCGTCCCTTTCCTGCCAACTCCCACGGCCAAGCCGTCCACCAGCACGGTGGATCCATCCATCGCGGCCTCGGCTCCGGAAGGTTTGGAAAAGTTCTACTCACAGTCCGTGGAGTGGAGCTCTTGTGAGGACGGTCTTCACTGCGGCAAGGTCCAGGTGCCTAAGGACTACGCCAATCCGGCGGCCGGGGACATCACGCTTTCCGTGATCAAGTTGCCCAGCACCGGCAACAAGCAGGGATCCATCCTGATAAACCCGGGCGGACCTGGTGGCTCCGGCGTGGATTTCATCAAGGATGCCGGCAACACCCACTTCACTGAGAAGTTGCGGGCCAACTACGATGTGATCGGTTTTGATCCTCGTGGAGTGGGTCGCTCCGCTCCGGTGACGTGCATGACCGACGCCGAACGTGACGCTGCCCGCGAAAAGGTGTTCCGAAAGAACACTGACGAAGGATTGGCTGCCGCCCTGGCGTTCAACAAAGCATTCGCTGAGCAGTGCGCCCAGCAGACCGGTGATGTTCTGGGACACATCGACACCGTGAGTTCTGCCAAGGACCTGGACGTCCTGCGCGCCGTGGCCAACGATGCCAAACTTAACTACCTGGGCTTCTCCTATGGCACGTTCCTGGGATCCACTTATGCTTCGCTCTTCCCGGACAACGTGGGCCGCGTGGTACTTGACGGAGCCGTTGACCCGGCCATCAGCAACGAGGAACTGACGGCCGGGCAGGCGCGGGCCTTCGAGAAGGCCCTGGGCACTTATGTGGCCAGCTGCCAGGGACAGCAACAGTGTCCCCTGAGCGGTTCCGTGGACAACGGTGTGCAGGAAATCCGTGACCTCATCAATGCCGTGGACCAGAATCCGCAGACCGCCAAGGACGGCCGTTTGGTCACAGCCAATGACTTCGTCAATGGCCTCATCCTGCCCCTCTACAATGACCAAAGCTGGCCGGCCTTGACCCAGGCGTTGGAGAGCGCATTCTCCGGTGACGTCTCGCAAATGATGAGGCTCGCCGACCTTGGCGCAGACCGCGAGCCCAACGGCACGTACAGCTCCAACTCCGCTTTCGCGTTCCAAGCCATCAACTGCCTGGACTACCCGATGGTGACAGATACTGCCGGCATGAGGGCCGAGGAAATCCGCCTCTTGCAGGACTCCCCCACGTTCGGTGCCTTCTTCGCTTATGGCGGTGTCACGTGCAAGGACTGGCCCTACCCCAGCACCCGCACCCCTGCACCGGTGGAGTACAACGGATCTGCCCCCATTGTGGTGGTCGGTACAACCGGTGATCCGGCCACCCCGATTGAGTGGTCCCAGTCCCTGCGCAAGCAGTTGGAGAATGCTTCGCTCGTAACGTGGGAAGGTGAGGGGCACACAGCCTACGGCCGCGCTAACTCGTGCGTCAGCACCGCCGTCGACGACTACTTCGTAGACGGCAAGCTGCCGCAGGACGGCCTCAAGTGCTAGAGATGCCGGGCTTCCCGCTTCTCCACCAGGAGCGGGAGCTGCTTGATGGAATCCACGACGACGGTGGCTCCGGCCGCGCGTAGCGTCGCCTCCGAGTGGGAGCCCGTCAGGACGCCGGCCACGAGGGATGCACCGGAACGGACCCCGGACAGCATGTCCGAACTGGTATCGCCCACCACTGCCACCTCACGCACATCGTCGAGATCCAGGGCGAGCACGGCCGTCAGGATCATGTCCGGGTAGGGCCGGCCGCGTCCGGCATCAGCTGGGCACAGGCTGAGGTCCGCAAGGCCCATCCACCCGAGGGATTCCAGCACCATGTTCTGCGTGTGCCGACCAAATCCCGTGGCCAAGCAAATCTGCATTCCGGACTCCCGCATCCACAGGATTGCGTCCTCCGCCCCTGCAATGGCGCGGACCCCGCCATCTGCGATGAGTTCGTCGTAGCTGTTCTCGAAAACCTTGTTGGCGCTTTCGGCCACTGCCGGGTCGTCGAAAAGGTGGCTGAAAACGGTCAGTTTGGAGAAGCCCATGGTGTCCCGGGCATAGCCGAGCATGCTCTCGAACTTGCTGGTGCCCGGTTCGATGCCGTGTTCCACAAGGGCCCTGGAGATGGCCCGCTCTGTGCGGCCATCATCGGTGATGGTGGTGCCCACCATGTCCACCACGGCGAGCCTCAGCCGATTGGGTGTGTGGCTGGCGTCCCTGCTGATTTCGTCCCCGTTCAATGCGTCCCCGGTCATGGAGCGGCTCCTTCAATTTGTGTGCATGGCGGCTGAATCCCACCACAGTTGATTCCCCAGCTTCCGGCTGCCGGGAAACCACCGCCTGAACCCGGCCCGACGCTCGGGTGAACATCCCCGCAACGGCCGCCACCGCCCTCGTTTTGACCCGGGTGCGGTGCCTCTATTACAGTTATGTCTTGCGTGATCGCCCGGGAAACCCTGGTGAACGCGGTGCTTCCTTAGCTCAGTCGGTAGAGCGTTTCACTCGTAATGAAAAGGTCATCAGTTCGATTCTGATAGGAAGCTCAGAGAAAAAGCCCCGCCGGTTCGCTGAATCGGCGGGGTTTTTTATTGCCTCGGGTCAGCCCACCGGGTAAATCCCGATGAACCACAATGAGCTCGCAGCAAATACTGCGAAGGCGGGAATCAGGCAACCAACCAGCTTCTTGGACTGCCTCACCAGCTGATAGGACTCCGCCGGATCAGACGGATTGTAGGCTACAGCCAGCGGGGACCCGAGCTCGGTTTCGGCGACAGTTGAGACGTCCGATTCTCCTCCATATACGTCACCACGGGCGTCGCTGTATTGGTAGTACGGCCGGAAGCGGCGGTTGCGGGAGGAGTTGCCCGCACCATTGGTCCATCCCGAGCGGTTACCGGTCACAGTCGCGAGGACTTTTGACCACCTGGCAACCAGCGTCTCCCTGCGCTTCATGTCTCTGATGGCGCGGAAAAGTGTCCATATCACGGCGATCACAAACAGCGCCCACACAACGTACAGCACGATTTTCACAAGTGTCCCCCAGATCAGCGGCGCGGTCAGTCCAGTGGCTGGCTCCCCCGGTAGTTTCTGAGTGTCCATGGCCTCCAGCCGTCGGGGACGGCCAACGGAAAGTCGTGCAGTGCACCCGCATGGACCACGACACCGGGAAAACTGGTCCAGGCGAAGGTCAATGGCGCCGCCAGCGGCTCGCGGGGTGTCAGTCGCGCCACCTCGAACACCTCGCCGGTGTTCATGGACACGTCCTCAGCGTGGGCTGGATTCCAACTGACATCGACCTCGTACACGCTTTCCAGGTACTCAATAAGCGCGCGGGCTATCAGGTGGAGTCCTTCAAAGCGTTCAACGTGGGTTTGCACGCTATAGCTGTCTTCGGGAGGAGAATCGGCGCCCCATCTGTTTCCGTATACGATCACTTGGCCGTCGACCTCGCGATACTCACGCGACGGAAGGTCCGGCCGCACAAACGTGCTACGGGCTTGCCCCACAGGAACGGGACGCAACTCAGGAAGCGCAGATTCGCTCGGCTCGTCAGCTGACCACTCCCCAAGACCGGCAACGAGTCCGGCCACCATTGCGTCGTCCACCTCCGCCAGGCCGTCAAACAGACGGTCCACCGCGATCATCATGCCGCGGCCTCCGGCCTCGCGGGATCCGTCCGCCAAGACCCTCCAGTGTGCTTCCGGGCGCATCGCCGCAATGACGTTGCCAACGAAAACCACGGCGGCATTGCGTAGCTTGGGGTCATCCGAGATCCGGCGGACGTTGATCCGCAAGTAGGCAAACAGCTTGGCTGCGTCGGAGGCCAGCTCCTCGCCCCGAACTCCGCTGCTCCCGCAGAACTGCACGAAGTGCCCGTAACCGGCAAGGTGCTTGACCGGAGCCGCTTCCTCTGCCGCCGGCCGGTACAGCGCAGGCTTGTTGGAAAATGGCGTTGGCAGTCCTGATGCAGGCCCTTCAATGTCCCCCATGGGCTCATCCTAGGGCGCCCACAGTTGTTTGGACCCGGAACGCAGGACTAAGTCTTGGATCATTAGGGCTTCCGCAGCTCCCGGTGCGGCGTCCACCCGATGGGCAAAGGCCCTCGGATTTGAGCCCGTCGCCAGTCCTCGACGGCGGACCAGCCTTGCGCCGCCTGCTCACCGGAGGTGCCAACGGCCCCGCGGGCAACCCGGAACCCGACGTCTTCGAGCACGGCGTCCGGCGCGCTCCCGCGGCGGACGGACGCCCTGCAGCTCCAGCCAGGGTCAGCCCAACCACCGCCCCGCAGGCTCCTATAGTCGCCGTAGCGGGCAGTGTCTGCAAAGTCCCAGCACCATTCCCAGACGTTGCCGATCATGTCGAAGAGACCAAATGTGTTGGGCGCCTTCCCCGCGACCTGCTGAGGCCCTTCCACCTGGTCTGCCGCCGTCCACGCGATGTCTTTGAGCTCTCCATACCGCGGACCGGTGGTTCCCGCACGGCAGGACCATTCCCACTCGGCCTCTGTCGGCAGCCGGAAGCCATCAGCATCCAAGTGCCAGACGACGTCGCGGTCCTGTACTGAATACGCGAGGGTTAGGCCCGCAGCCCCGGACGCTTGGTTGCACCATTTGATGGCGTCGAACCAGGTCACAGGGTGCGCCGGGGTATTGCGGCTCCCATTCCCGTTCAGGCTCCGGTTCCCGGCGAACGCTGAATCCCATTCGGCCTTGGTCACCGGCGTCCTTCCCATTGAGAAGGACTCAAGCGCAACATCACGGGTCGCTCCGGAACGGGCATCCCGCAATGCAACGGTTCCCGCAGGAATTGCCGCAAGACGCTCTGCGGTCAGCCTGTTGATGGGGACGGGCGTAGTCATGTGTCGATGCTAGCCCGCTGCGAAGGCGAGGTACCGTCGTCGGGCGTTAACGGCAGGTGCCCCGCCCCCAAAGAGGGACGGGGCACCGCGGCAAAGCTTGGGAGTTAGGCGAAGTCGGAGACTGCCGGGTCGGGTCCGATGCGGCCTTCAGCGCCGCGATCCAGACCGTTGATGGCCTCGACGTCGGTGGCGTCCAGCTTGACGTTGAGAGCCGCGAAGTTCTCCTGGATGCGGGACTCGGTGACGGACTTGGGGATCACCACGTTGCCTATGGCCAGGTGCCAGGCGATGATGACCTGCGCCGGGGTAGCATCGTGCTTGGCGGCGATCTCAGCCACGGTGGCGCTTTCGAGCAGTTCGCCGCCCTGACCCAGCGGGGACCAGGCCTGCGTCAGGATGCCTTTGGAAGCATTGAATTCGCGAAGGTCGGCCTGGTTGAAGAACGGGTGCAGCTCAACCTGGTTGATGGCCGGAACAACACCGGTTTCATCGATGATGTGTTGCAGGCCTTCCTTGGTGAAGTTGGAGACGCCGATGGACTTGACCCGGCCGCGCTTCTTGAGCTCGATCAGGGCCTTCCAGGTGTCGACGTACTTTTCCTGCTTGGGCTGCTGCCAGTGAATCAAGTACAGGTCCAGGGTCTCGAGGCCGAGACGGTCCATGGACTCCTCGAAGGCCGCGAGTGTGGATTCGTAGCCTTGATCGGCGTTCCACAGCTTGGTGGTGATGAAGATTTCCTCGTGGGAAAGGCCGGAGGAGGCAATGGCACGGCCGACGCCTGCCTCGTTGCCGTAGATCTTGGCGGTATCGATGTGGCGGAACCCGGCTTCGAAAGCTTGGCGCACCACCTTTTCGGCTACATCGTCTTCAACTTGCCACACCCCGTAGCCGAGCTGGGGGATGGTGTTGCCGTCGTTGAATGTAAGTGTTGGTGACGAAGTCATGTTTGCCATCCTGCCAGCAAGCAGTGACCAACAGCGCCGAATATTACGCAGATCAGCTATGCGCTTAACTTCTTGCATGCAAGGAATAAGCGCGCGCGCTGGTAGTTGCCAACGCGCGGCATTCATCGCCTCGCCGGCTCAGGCCCCTAGCTGGCGCTCCGCGTCGGCAACCTGCTCGAAGACGGATTCGGCCCGGCGCCGAACTGACAACGCGCCCACCGGAACGGGTCCCACGGCCAGCCTCAACATGGCCGCCGCTTCCGCCGTGGTGGCAAGGGAATTCCCCGCTTTGGACAGAGCCCGGTGCACTCCTGCAAGTCCTCCCGGGACATCCAAACCGTCGCTGGGAGACCTTTTCTGCGCCTCGACGCAGACGGTCCTTACCCGTGATGATAATTCGGCAAGTTCATTGGCTATCTGCACGAGTTCGTTATAGAGCTGCTCATCATCGACGCCCTCAAGGACCTGGTGGTAGCGGTCCAGTCCCCGGTGAAAACGGTCATGGGCACGCCGCCACAGCCCCTTTCCAAGCTCCAGATCATCCTTCCGCCCCTGCCGGACGGCCCCAAAGAAACCCACGGTCGAACTCAGAGGTACTGACCCGGACCGTGGTCGGGGTCTTCCCTGCGGCCCTGGGGAGCAGCGCCGGGAGCACCCGGGGCTGCGGCTCGCTGCGGTTGGCCGTTCTCGCCGATCACAATGCCCGGCGCGATGACAGTTCCAGGCGGGAGCTGGCGGAGTTGCATCTGGGCCGCAGCGTGCTCTTTGGCAGCCTGCTGTGCGGCAATCGCGGCCTGAATGCCATGGAACAGTCCCTCCAGCCAACCCACCAGCTGGGCCTGCGCGATGCGAAGCTCCGCATCGGAAGGCGCCTTCTCGTCAGGGAAAGGCAGACTGATTCGTTCCAGCTCCTCAATGAGTTCCGGAGCCAGCCCGTCTTCAAGTTCCTTGATGGAACGCTCATGAATCTCTGCAAGGCGACCGCGTGCAGCGTCATCCAAAGGCGCGGACTTCACCTCTTCCAGGAGCTGCCTGACCATGGTGCCGATCCTCATCACCTTGGCCGGCTCATCAACGAGTTCGTGGAGATTGCCGCCCTTGGGTTTGGCGTCCTTCGCCACCTCTTCCGCCAAAGGCTGCTGTACCTCGGGCTTCTCAAGGCCCTCGTCCAGCGTGGTTCCCTCCACGGGGGTGTCGTCCGAAGCCTCATCCGTGGGCTGAATGTTGTTCAGATCGCTCATTCGTTCATACTCTCACGTGCTTCATGCGAACCGTTGTCCAAGCTTTGGTTTTGGACTTCGTTCGTAGCGAAACTTCGTTGTGCATGCCGGCTCAGCAGCACCTTCCTTGGGGGTTGTTGTCCTGCCGGTCCATCCGGTCCCGCCAGAACTCGCGTTCAGTCATGGCGGGACCGGAATGGCCGGAAGCTTCAAAATGCTCAAGGTACTTCCGGTACGCATCCGCACCCATGAGCGAGCCCATGTAGGTGGCGAAGCCCCGAAGGCCCTTAAGGACGGTGCTCATGAGGGGTGGCCGGCCTTCTGTGTTCGTTTCTCAGCAGGCAGGGCGTTCCATTCTGCGAGCAAGGCCTTCTCTGCCGCCGTCGGGAACAACCCGGCCGGCGCGTACACCTTGGAAGGCACAGCCGCGTCTTCGTGGTCCTGGCCTCCGCCGGCGCGGATTGCCTTGATGGTTGCCAGTATGGCGGCGACGATCACGATGATGCTCAGGGTCACGAAGATCACCGAAAGCACCCCTTGGATCATGGTGTTGCGGACCACGGCTTCCATAGCTGCGACGGTCTTGGCCGTGCCAAACTCGGTCTTGCCGTCAGCCAGCGCCTTGGAGAACGCCTGGTTGTTGGCGAAGTAGCCCACTGCCGGGACCGGCGAGAAGATTTTGTGGAAGCTGGCGGTAATGGTCACGACGGCGGCGAAAGTCAGCGGAACTGCGACGATCCAGAGCCATTTGAATACTCCACGTTTGGCCGTGATGGCAAGGCAGACTGCCAGCGCAATGGCTGCCAACAGCTGGTTGGCAATGCCGAACAGCGGGAAGAGCGTGTTGATTCCACCCAATGGATCCGTGACACCCATCAGGAGCACGGCACCCCAGGCACCCACCATGATGGCGGTGCAGAGCCAAGCACCGGGCCGCCATGAGGCTTCCTTGAACTTGGGAACAAAGTTGCCGATGGAATCCTGCAGCATGAAGCGGGCAACACGGGTGCCCGCGTCCACTGCGGTAAGGATGAAAAGAGCCTCGAACATGATGGCGAAGTGGTACCAGAAAGCCATCATTCCCGGTCCGCCAATGAACTGCTGCATGATGTGCGCCAAACCGACTGCCAGCGTAGGAGCGCCACCGGAACGGGAAATGATGCTTTCCTCGCCGACGTCCTTCGCGGTCTGTGCCAGCACGTCGGGGGTGATGTTCACATTGGCCAGGCCAAGGCTGTTCACCCACTGCGCTGCAGATTCCACGGTGCCCCCGGTAAGCGCCAGAGGCGCGTTCATGGCGAAGTAGATACCGCGGTCGATCGAGATGGCAGCCAACAAGGCCATGATGGCCACGAAGGATTCCATCAACATTCCGCCGTAACCGATGAAGCGGGTCTGCCGCTCCTTCTCGATCAGCTTGGGCGTTGTTCCTGAGGAAATGAGTGCGTGGAACCCGGACAGGGCGCCACACGCGATGGTGACGAACAGGAACGGGAAGAGGGCGCCGGAGAACACTGGGCCGTTCTCCCGGCCGGCGAACTCGCTGAAGGCCGGGACGGTGATTTCCGGGCGCACTACGATGATGGCGACCGCCAGCATCACGATCACGCCGATCTTCATGAAGGTGGAGAGGTAATCGCGCGGAGCCAGGAGGAGCCAAACGGGCAGGATTGCGGCGATGAAACCGTAAATGATGATGCCCCAGGCAATGGTGACCTTGTCCAGGTGGAAGAATTCCGCACCCCACTCAGTACCGGCTACGGCGCCGCCACCAATGATGGCTGCCATCAGAAGCACGAAGCCGATGATGGATACCTCCATCACCTTGCCCGGGCGGATAAAGCGGAGGTAGACGCCCATGAACAAGGCGATGGGGATGGTCATGCCTACAGAGAACACGCCCCAGGGGCTCTCGCCGAGGGCGTTGACCACAACCAGGGCGAGGATTGCCACGATGATGATCATGATGAGCAGCGTGGCCACCAGGGCTGCCGTGCCGCCGATGACGCCGAGTTCCTCGCGTGCCATCTGGCCGAGCGAACGGCCACCGCGCCGCATGGAGAAGAACATCACCAGGTAGTCCTGGACGGCGCCTGCCAGAACGACGCCGATGATGATCCAGATAGTGCCGGGAAGATAACCCATCTGGGCCGCGATGACTGGTCCCACCAGCGGTCCGGCGCCGGCAATGGCGGCGAAGTGGTGGCCGAACAACACGTTCCTGTCAGTGCGGACGTAGTCCTTGCCATCGGCTTTGTATTCGGCAGGAGTAGCGCGGCGATCGTCCGGCTTGAGCAGGTAACGCTCAATGACTTTGGAGTAGAAGCGGTAGCCGATCAGGTAGGTGCACACGGCGGCAAAAACGAACCATATGGCGTTGACGGTTTCGCCGCGCACCAGTGCCAGCATGAACCACGCCACGGCTCCCAGGAGCGAAATGGCGATCCAGAGGCCGATCTTGGCCGGAGTCCACCGGCGATCCTCCGCTTCGCGAACGGCGTCGTCCACAGCCGGAGGAGGGAGCGAAGGATCCAGTTCTTCCACGAGTCCGGCCTGGTCAGGAATCTTGCCCATATCTCCTCCTTGAGAGCTGCTGCGCTGCCGTGGCACGGACGCGCGTCACGGGCAAGCTAGCAAGGAGGTTCCCCCGGGTATGGCGAAACTCACCGCAAGAACGAATCAACTGCGATGAACGGTAGCTATTGTGCGATGAACGGTTGCCTAACCACCAACCGGCCCGCCATTACCGCGCCCCTGAACCATGCGGGCCTCACAGAGATCCAACCAGCGAACTTCCGCTTCAGCCTGAAAAATCAGTGAATCGAGTACCAGGAGCCAGGCCGTGTCCGACGATCGTTGGTTGGCGGAGACCGCCTTTCTCGCCTGCGTGTGCTCCTGCAGGGCCTTGACCGAGACCTCGCGCTGGGACTGAATCACCGCTGACGTGTCCACGCCGGGAAGCGTCACCGCCATGGCCAACTTGATGGCGATTTCGTTCCGCGGCGGATTGCCGCGGTCCACTGCACCGGCGAACCAGGCCTCGACTTCCTCGGCCCCGGCGTCAGTAATGCTGTAAATGACGTGCCCGCCGCCGTCGTCGCCGTCTTTGCTGACTAAACCGTCGCGCTCAAGCCTGTCCAAAGTGGTGTAAACCTGGCCGATGTTCAACGGCCAGGCGGCACCTGTACGGTCCTCGAATTCGACACGTAACTCGTACCCGTACCGCGGCTGGTCCTGGAGCAGGGCCAGCAGGCTGTGCCGGATGGACATGTGGCTCCTCGCTGCAGTGGGACGGATGGACGCAGGCAGAACGGTGATCAGAGGAGCAGCAGGACCTTGCCCACGTGCTCACCGGAGTCAAAGTACTCGTGGGCCTGACTAACTTCCTCCAAGGGGAAGGACTTGGCGACGAGGGGCCTGATCCTGCCGTCGCTGAGCATGGGCCACACGAACTCGCGCACGGCGGACATGATGATTCCCTTCTCAGCGACCGATCGTGGCCGGAGGGCAGTTCCAATGACGGCTGCCCGTTTGCTGAGGAGCTGCCCCAAATTGATCTCGCCCTTTATTCCGCCTTGCAAACCGATGACGATGAGTCGTCCGTAATCGGCGAGCGCCTCGATGTTCTGTTGCAGGTATTTGGCACCCACGACGTCGAGGATCACGTCCGCGCCTTTGCCTCCGTTGTGCGCCTTGAGACTCTCAGCGAAGTCTTCTTCGGTGTAGTTGATGGCGATATCGGCGCCCAGGAAGGCTTTGGCGGTGCCGACTTTCTCGTCGGTACCGGCCGTGGTTGCCACCTTTGCCCCGTAGGCTTTGGCGAGCTGGATGGCCATGGTGCCGATGCCACCGGTGGCCCCGTGGATGAGTACAGTTTCACCGGGTTGCAGTTGTGCCGTCATGATCAGGTTCGAGTACACGGTGGCGGCAACTTCGGGCAAGGCGGCGGCTGTGATCAGATCTACGCCCTCGGGGATGCGGAGCACTTGCTCAGCCGGGACAGCCACCTGCTGGGCGTATCCACCGCCGGACAACAGTGCCACTACTTTGTCCCCTACGGAGAATGCTTTGGTGACGCCGGGGCCGAAAGCTGCAATGCGGCCGGAAACCTCAAGGCCGGGAACTTCCGATGCCCCTGGAGGTGGCGGGTAGAACCCGCGGCGCTGCTGGACATCGGCACGGTTCAAACCCGCGGCCACGACGTCGATCAGGACCTCGCCCTCGCCCGGCACCGGAGACGGGACCTCGCGGACGTCGAGGACTTCGGGCCCGCCCGGCTCTGAGATGTAGACGGCTTTCATGAAGAACTCCCGGTTTCTTGCTTGTCCTCCAACCCCGGGGCAGGGGCTGGAATACGTGATGTTTTGGAACAGCGAACTCCCTATGAAACACTACTAGGCGAGGAAGGTTGTCCGAGCGGCCTAAGGAGCTGGTCTTGAAAACCAGTGTGCGGTAACCCCGCACCAAGGGTTCAAATCCCTTACCTTCCGCACATGAGATGCCCCGGGTTCAAAAACCCGGGGCATTTTTGTGTCCACGGGCTTGTCTCTTGGGTGCATTCCAGCGCCGTGTCCTCGGAAGCTTCCCGGAACTGAGAACTGACACCCGGAAGATCATTGAAAGTGTCAGAGGCCCCGCATAGTGTTCTTTCTGTCTCCACCCCTCTGACACCAGCCGCACCTTTGGCCGCGGAATAACTACAGGAGCCTGACCTATGCCCAAGCCTGACATCACACCCGGCTCCCCTTGCTGGATAGACCTCGTAACGTCCGACACGGAGAAGGCCAAGGCCTTTTACACGGCACTTTTTGGCTGGACGTATGAAACCGGAGACCAGGAAAAGTATGGCGGGTACATCACGGCGTCCAAGGACGGCCGGATGGTTGCGGGCATCATGGCGAAGCAGGCGGACATGGGCGCCATGCCGGACGTTTGGTCCACCTACCTGCGCACCGATGACATCAAGGCCACTACCGAGGCCGCTGCCGCCAACGGCGGCCAGGTGCTCCTGGAACCTATGGAGGTCCCGGAGCAAGGCAGCATGGCCATGTACGGGGATGCCTCCGGTGCCGCTATCGGCGCTTGGCAGTTCGGTGAAATGAAGGGCTACGAAGTCGCCGCGGAGGCCGGGGCTCCCGCATGGCATGAACTTCTGGCCAAGGACTACCAGGTCGCTGTCACCTTCTACCAGAGGGTCTTCGGCTGGGATACGGAGGTCATGAGTGATTCTCCTGAATTCCGTTACACAACCCTTGTCGCCGGTGACGACGCCAAGGCAGGCATCATGGACGCCTCAGCCTTCCTGCCGGAACAGGTTCCCTCCATGTGGAGCGTGTACTTTGCAGTGGAAGACACTGATGCCGCCGTGGAGCAAGCCGCGGCCCTCGGTGCCACGGTTATGCAACCCGCAGAGGACACACCCTTCGGGCGGTTGGCAACGCTGTCGGACCCCACGGGAGCCGTCTTCAAGGTGATCCAGGACTTGGGGCAGACCACCCGGTCGGCGGACTAGTGGACCGTCGTACGCCCCCTCATTGTTGACCGAGAGTCAACCCTCTATTCATCCGTTCGTGTTCAGCTAGGCCCGAGGCAGCTTTACCCGGGAGTAACTTCCGGCACCCGCCCACTTCACAAGACAGTGGGCGCCATTCATGGAGCTCTAAAGGGCTCACTGATGAAAGTTCGAACGGATGAAATTTATGCATTGGAAATCCTTGGCGGGCACTGTCCTGTCGGCTGGGCTAATCACCGCCCCGCTGACGGCAGTGCCGGCCGTTGCAGCTGATGAGCCCGCCGTCGGCCCTTCGCCGGTAGTGATCAACGAGGCCTATCTCAGTGGCGGAAGCAGCGGTGCCGCTTTCAAGAACAAGTTCGTGGAGCTCTACAATTCCTCGGACGCAGCAGTCAGCCTGTCGGGCTGGTCGCTGCAGTACCGGTCCGCCACGGCCACGGCAGCGCCCACAGGGATCACTCCCCTGACCGGCAGCATTCCCGCGAAGGGATACTTCCTGGTCCAGGGTGCCACCAACAGCGCCACGTCCACGGCACCGGCACTTCCCACGGCCGATGTTCAGGCAACAGGCACGTTGAACCCCAGCGGAACCGCTGGAACCCTGGTCCTGGCCAAGCAGGCAACTGCCGTTTCTCCACTTCCGGCAGGATCAGTGACGGGCAATGCATCCATCGCTGACCTTCTTGGCTACGGCGCCTCCAACACTTTCGAAACGGCTGCGGCTACTGCTCCCACCAGCAATGCGGACGTCAAGAGCCTGAACCGCGCCACCGGTGCCGATACAGATTCCAACGCCGCTGACTTCAACCTCAGCGACACCATCACGCCCACCGCCTCCAACGGTGGCGGAACTCCTCCCGTGGATCCCCAGCCCGAGCCCGGCGTCAAGGCCATTGCCGAGATCCAGGGAACCGGTACGGCAAGTCCGTTTGTGGGCAGCATTGTGACCACCAGCGGCAAGGTCACCGCTGTCTACGCTACCGGCGGCTTCAACGGCTATTACGTCCAGACCGCCGGAACCGGCGGCGAAAGCGCGGGGGCGGCAAGGACGGCGTCGGACGCTTTGTTCGTCTACTCGCCCGCGACGACGGCGACAGTCCAGCCGGGCGACTACGTGCAACTGACCGGTGTGGTCAGCGAGTTCGCCAGCCAAACCCAGCTCACTGTTGAGGCGGCAGGCTTGAAGAAGCTCGCCGAGGCGGCACCGGAGGTAAAGTCCACGCCGTTCACGATGCCGGCCAATGAGGCTGCACGGGAAAGCCTGGAGGGCATGCTCCTGGCGCCCCAAGGTGACTTCACGGTCACGGACAATTACTCCCTGAACCAGTACGGCGAAATCGGCCTCGCGGCGGGTACGTCCCCGTTGGTGCAGCCGACGGCGGTAGCCACTTTCGGTTCGCCGGAGCATGCCGCTGTGGTGGCGGACAACGCTTTGCGCGCTATCAAGCTCGACGACGGCGCGTCCACCAACTTCCTCAAGGACGCCACCACCAAAGCCCAGCAGCTGCCGTATCTGACCACATCGGATCCCGTACGAGTTGGCTCTCCGGCGCAGTTCCGCACCGACGTCATCCTGGGCTACGGCAACAACTCCTGGAAGTTCCAGCCCCTTACCGCCCTCACTGCGGCCAATGCGGAGACGGCCCAGCCGGCAAGCTTTACAGCGACCCGGCCCGATGGTCCCGCTGATGTAGGAGGCAACCTCAAGCTGACTTCCTTTAACGTACTGAACTACTTCCCCACCACAGGTGACCAGCTGACCGGTTGCGTCTTCTACACCGACCGCGACGGCAACCCCATCACGGTCAAGGAAGGCTGCAACGCCCGCGGTGCTGCCAATGCCGAGAACTTCGAGCGCCAGCAGACCAAGATCGTCGCCGCCATCACCAAGTCCGGCGCCGACGTCGTATCCCTCGAAGAGATCGAAAACTCGGCGCAGTTCGGTAAGAACCGTGACGACGCCCTGTCCAAACTGGTGGACGCCCTCAACGTCAAGACCCCAGGGGTTTGGGACTATGTGCGCACACCAGCCAACGCTCCCCCGCTGAGCGACGAGGACATGATCCGCACCGCATTCATCTTCAAGAAGGCAGTGGCCGAGCCTGTGGGCGAGTCCATCATCCACAACGACACTGTGGCCTTCGCCAGTGCCCGAAAGCCCCTGGCACAGGTCTTCAAGCCGGTTGGTGCAGACGACGACAAAAAGTTCATCGCAATCGTGAACCACTTCAAGTCCAAGGGCTCCGCCGCCACGCCGGATGACACGGACAAGGGCCAGGGTGCCTCAAACATTGCCCGCACAAAGCAGGCTGAATCCCTGCTCGCCTTCTCCCAGGACCTCCAAGCCTCCAAAGGCACGGACAAGGTGTTCCTGATCGGCGACTTCAACGCCTATGCCAAAGAAGATCCCATCAACGCCCTCACCGGGGCGGGGTACACCGACCTCGATGTGGGTACAGGCAAGCACTCGTACCTCTTCGGCGGCATGGTGGGTTCCCTGGACCACATCCTGGCTTCCCCGGCCGCCCACAAGGTGGTCACCGGAACCGACATCTGGAACGTCAACTCTGTGGAGTCCGTCGCACTGGAATACAGCAGGTATAACAACAATGTGACCAACTACTATGCCGGGGATGAGTTCCGGGCCAGCGACCACGATCCCGTGGTGGTGGGCCTGAACCTGGCTGCTGACCAGCCTGCAACCGTTGACCTGCAATTTTTGGCTATCAACGACTTCCACGGCCGGATCGACTCCAACACAGTCCTCTTCGCCGGAACGGTTGAGAAGCTCCGCGCGGCTGCTGCCCCCGGCGCTACGGCCTTCATCGCTGCCGGTGACAACATCGGCGCCTCCCTCTTCGCTTCTTCGGTAGCGAAGGACCAGCCCACCATTGACGTCTTGAATGCTCTTGAATTGCAGGCTTCCGCTGTGGGCAACCACGAGTTCGACGGCGGTTGGGCAGACCTGCGGGATCGCGTCATTGCTGGAGGTACCAACGCGAAGTTCGCCTACCTCGGTGCGAACGTCTATCAGAAGGGCACCACCACTCCTGTGCTGCCGGAGTACAAGGTCCTGGACATGAACGGCATGCGGGTGGCCGTAATTGGAACTGTCACCCAGGAAGTACCTTCCTTGGTAACGCCGGCAGGGATCGCGGACCTGGAGTTCGGCGATCCCGTGGAAGCCATCAACCGGGTTGCCGCAAAGATCAAGGCTGAAAACCTGGCGGACCTCATCATCGTCGAAAACCACGACGGCGCTGCTTCCGGAACGCCGGAGGGAGCAACCTTGAAGCAGGAAGTTGCCGCCGGCGGCCCGTTCGCCAAGCTGGTCAACGAAACTACCCCGGATGTAGCCGCAATCTTCACCGGACACACGCACAAGGAATATGCCTGGGACGCCCCGGTACTGGATGCTAACGGCCAGCCGACCGGCAAGACCCGCCCCATTGTGCAGACCGGCAATTATGGCGAGAACGTGGGCAGCGTGACCCTCACAGTGGACACCGCAAGCAAATCGGTGACTGCTTACAAGGCCGCCATCGTGGACCGGACCACCGACACCGCTGAAAGCCTCGTCGCTGCGTACCCTCGTGTGGCGGCTGTGAAGACCATCGTGGACAAGGCCCTCGCCGAGGCTGCCGTCATCGGCAGCCAGCCGGTGGGCGCGGTGACCGCTGATATCACCACTGCCTTCACCCCGGATACTGCCGGCGGCGCCCCCAAGCGGGACGATCGCGCCAGCGAATCCACGCTCGGCAACCTGGTGGCGGACTCCCTGGTGGACACGCTCAAGGCGCCCGAACTGGGTGCGGCGGAGATCGGCGTCGTGAACCCGGGCGGTCTGCGTAATGAGCTGTACTACGCGCCGGACGGGACCATCACCTACGCTGAGGCCAACGCGGTCCTGCCGTTCGTCAACAACCTCTGGACCACCTCCCTCACCGGTGCGCAATTCAAGACGCTCTTGGAGCAGCAGTGGCAAACCAACGCCGACGGGACCATTCCCAGCCGCCCCTACCAGCAGCTGGGCGTATCCAAGAACGTCAACTACACCTACGACGCCGCCCGCCCCGCAGGTGACCGTGTCACCGGCATCTGGGTCAACGGCGCTGTGATCGATCCTGCCAAGCAGTACAGGATCGGAACGTTCAGCTTCCTGGCCACCGGCGGTGACAACTTCCGGGTCTTCAAGGAGGGCACCAACACCAAGGACACAGGCTTGGTGGACCGCGATGCGTGGATCCAGTACCTGCGCGAACACAACCCGGTGTCCCCGGACTTCGCACGCCGTTCAACTGCCGTGGTGAACACCACCGCAGCTGAGGTGAAGGCCGGAGACTCCATCGCCTTGGCCATCTCCAAGCTGAACCTCACCTCGATCGGCAGCCCCGCCAACGCAACGCTGAACGCTGAGTTCGTTGACGCCAAGGGCGCGGCAGTGGCACTCGGTGCAGTCCCGGTGACAGCGGGAGCCGCCACAGCGGACCTTAAGGTTCCCGCAGCGGCCGCTGCAGGAACCGGCACAGTGGTGCTCACCGCCGTCGAGAGTGGAACGGTGGTGAAGGCACTGGTGAAGGTGGCTGAGAGCGGACCGAACCCGCCGCAGTGCACCGCACCTACCAAGCCGGGCAAGTGGTACGACGTCGCCGGATGGCTCCGGTATGCCTTTGCCTGGTTGGAATATCAGAGGTGCCTGAGGGGCTGACCGCCCCCGACCTACATGGCCTGAACGCCAGCAGCGGGGCCCCTCACGATCTTCTTCGTGAGGGGCCCCGCTGTGTGTTCCATAACCTCTTGGGCTGCGTGTTTACTTGTTCGCCGGCTCCGGTTCCCGAACCCTGTCAGCATCCCGCTGGAGTTCAGCCTTGAACTCTTCATAACGGGTCAGGTGCGCTGGTCGGCGGCGAAGTATCAACCAGGCGACCCCCAGAATGACGAACCACACCGGCGTGGCCAGCAGGGCGGCGAGCGTGTCCGGCTGCGTTGTGAGCGCCCAGAGGACGAAGGCGAAGAACGCGAACACCACCCACACCATGACCACTCCACCCGGCATTTTGAACGCCGAAGATTCGTGCAGGTGGGGTCGACGCTTCCGGAAGGCCAGGTAGCTGGCCAGAATGATGGACCACACAAAGACAAAGCAGACAGCGGACACCGTGGTGACCATGTCGAACGCCTTGCCGATGTCCGAGCCTGCATACATGAGGACGACGCCGGACAGCAGAAGGACGCAGGAAAGGAACAGGGCGTTGCGGGGTACTTTGCGTCCGGAGAGCGCGCCGAACACCTTGGGCGCATCGCCCTCCTGTGCCAGTCCGAACACCATGCGCGACGTGGAGTAGATGCCCGAGTTTGCCGACGACATAGCCGAAGTCAGCACCACGAGGTTCACGATGGTAGCCGCTGCACCAAGACCGGCCAGGGAGAACATGGCGATGAAAGGGCTGTGTCCGGCAGCGAACTGAGTCCACGGGGTAACGGACATGAGGATGATCAGCGCACCGACGTAGAAGAGCAGCACACGGATGGGAATGGAGTTGATGGCCTTGGGCAGGTTCTTTTCGGGGTCCTTGGCCTCGGCCGCCGTGGTGCCAACGAGCTCGATGCCTACGAATGCGAAGACGGCGATCTGGAAGCCGGCTACAAAGCCCATGAATTCATTCGGGAAGAAGCCGCCGTGGCTCCAGAGGTTGGAGAAGGTGGCCGGGCCGGCGTCGGATTGGAAGCCGCTGAAAATCATGAACAAGCCCACGATGATAAGCGCTGCGATGGCCACAATCTTGATGAGGGCGAACCAGAACTCAGTCTCACCGAACGCTTTGACGGTGGCGAGGTTCAGGAGCAGCAGGATGCCGATGGTGATCAGTCCCGGCACCCAGAGCGGCAGGGACGGCCAAAGTTCCTGCGAGTATCCGGCGATGGCGATCACGTCCGCGATCCCGGTGATGACCCAGCAAAACCAATACGTCCAGCCGGTGAAGAAGCCCGCCCACGGCCCCAGCAGGTCGGCCGCGAAGTCGCTGAAGGACTTGTAGTTGAGGTTGCTCAGCAGCAGTTCGCCCATGGCACGCATGACGAAGAAGAGCATGAATCCGATGATCATGTACACGAAGATGACGGACGGACCGGCAGCAGAAATGGTCTTGCCGGAGCCCATGAAGAGGCCTGTGCCAATGGCTCCGCCGATGGCTATGAGCTGGATGTGGCGGTTGCTGAGCTGTCGCTCCAGGTGGGGTGAATCGGGACCAGTGGAAGGCGGGCGCTGAATCGTCAAAGGAACTCCATCGTTCAGGCGGCACAGGGTGCCACGTTGATTCGGGTTCCTCCCCGCTCTGTACGTGGACCTGAGAGTTTCCGCCTTCCTGCAGGGCAGGAAGGCTTGCACCTTCGGTGAGCCCGGGTGACCGGACTGCTTTCCAGAGTTGCCTCGCCGCGGCGGTACATGGGCCTGAGAGATTCCTGGGGAGGGTTTGCTCCTACGGCGCCTGACGGGATGTACCGGCAGGACTCTCCCGCCGCGGATCAAAAGCGCGCACCACCAATTCGGTGATGCAGCTCACACCATAGTCAAGCGTGAGCGCGCCCGCAAGCCCATGTCACTAACGCCCCAGAATGCTACGCGCAATCTCATCGGCATCGCGAAGGGTGCGTTGGCCGCTCGCATAGGCCGGTCCGGTGCGCGGCCTCGCTTCCGCGGCGATGGCTGTCCCCCACTGCGATGCTGAGAGTTGGAGGCCCAGGACGTACAGGTTCCCGGTGATGGACCCGTTGGCCGCCAGCGGCCTGTAAGGATGCGGTTCCACGTCCAGGCCTGTGGTCTGCATGGGAGTGCCCTCAACGCTCATCATGATCTTGGTGCGCACCAGCCCGTCGGCCATGAGTTGCTCCAGCAGGGGCGAGAGGTTGATGCCCACTCTGTTTGCCGGAGACATCGCCTCGATCAGGGTCCGCGCTTCAACCGGAGCATCGTGTACCCACGGCGACACCGCCCGAAACACCTTGGCGCTCCGGTCCACGCTGAACTTCGGGTCCGGTCCAACGAAACTTACGACGCCGGCACGCGCCAAAGCGGCCAGCTGCTCCGACCGCAGGGCAGGGGCACCACTGGCCAAACCTTCGACAAATGATTCGAACCAGCCGCGCAACCCCGCCAGCCAGGATTCGTCGGTGATTCCGCCATCCGCCACTACGGACTTCAGGATCGCCCGGCCGGTATGGAGGGCACCGATGGCCATCTTGACGGGGTCAGCTTCACCCAGCGCAGATCGTCGGGCATCGTCATCGAGGTAGGCCGTGATGACGGCATCCAGTTCACCCCTGGAGGCGAACGTCCGGCCAGCGAGCGGCGCTGCGAGCCCCCTCAAATTCAGCCGGCGGGAGGTAACGACGTGTTTTTCCACGACATTTCCCACCTCGATTTCCCAGTTCGCAGTGGTGTGCGCGTGTGGCTGGAGCGCATCCTCAAGGTCGGCCAGAAACTGTGCGGGGTCCTTGATCGCGGCGGGCTGGGATCGGGCAAGCGTTGAGTAATAGGCCCAAAGCGCATCCCGGTGAAGCAACGGCCAGAGGTCATGATCGAACCCCGGCTGGATACCGGCCGCACGGAACCGATCCACGGCATCTTCTGTCAGGTAACGCATAGTGATGCTGCTCGGGTAATAGCCTGCCAGCCCGGCCTTGGCGCGATACGGCGTGCCCCTGCGGGAGGCAGCAATGATCTTGGGCTCCCTGCCCGAAGCGCGGTACTCGAGGACCCCTGCGCCCGGAGAACCACCCTCCACGAACTTGCCGCCGCGCCCCTCCGTCAATTGGCCCATGACGTCAAAAAAGTTCAGACCCATTCCGCGTACCAGGACAGGCTCATTGTCCGGCACTGCCTGCCAATCAACGTCGGCGGGCGGCGCGGGCGGGAAATACGTCAGTCCCTGTTCCTCCGCGGCGCTCTTGAAAGACCGCTGCTCGGGATTCAGTCGGGACCCGATGTGACCCAGCGCGAGGACCACGGAACCGACCGTGAGCGTCTCACCGTTGTCGAGTTCGACGTCGAACCCGTCCTTCCCTTCGTGTTTCACAGGGCGGGCCGCAACAGCGAGCGCCTCATGAAAGGTGACCTCGACGCCGTCGGGCAGTTGTCCCAGCAACGCCTTTAAGGTCTGGCGAAGGTACCGCCCGTACAGCGCGCGGCTGGGGAAGTCGTGCGATTCGAGCGTGGCCAACTCTGCCTTTTCGGCGTCGTTCAGTCCTTGGCCATCACGACGCCGGGCCTCCCGCCACTGATCGAACGAGGTGCCCGTGAGCGGAGGTGCGAGCTCGGGGTCCTCGGGGATGAGGGTGGGATAGAACGATTGGGTGTTCATCAAGTACAGGCGCGACTGCTCCGGTTGCCACACATGCCCCGAACCGGCCGGGTAAGGGTCCACGACATCAACGCGAAGAGTGCTGCCTTCCGGGGTTTCCGCAGCCCAATTCGCGAGCAACCTCTCGAGGACACTGGTGCCCCTGGGACCGGCCCCGACCAGGGCAACACGGTTGCTTTGCGATTTAGCCACGCTCAAGCCTAACTTCCTATGACTTGCTTACCGTTGAATAGTGTTGTTTGGATGGGGCCATGACCACCACAGAAGCTGATCAGTCGCCACTTTCCGAGAATGAGACCGCGCCGGCCCCCGGCCCGCGCCACGCAGCGGACGTCGCGCCTGAACCCACGGATGAGAACGTTTGGCTGGAAGACATCCACGGCGAAGAGCAGCTGGCGTGGGTCCGCGAGCAGAACGCCCGCACCGAGGAACTGCTGGAGGACGCCGAATACGCGGCGGTTGAGGCAGGAATCCTGGAGGTCCTCGACTCCACAGACCGCATCGCCATGGTCTCCAAACGCGGCGATTTCTACTACAACTTCTGGAAAGACCAGGAACACCCCAAGGGACTGTGGCGCCGCACTACGTGGGAGAGCTATCTCACTGAGGAACCCGAGTGGGACGTCCTGCTGGATATTGATGCCCTTGCCGCTGCCGAAGGTGTCGAGTGGGTCTTCCATGGAGCCGGTTTCCTCCGACCGGCCGAAGGCTCCGAGTACCGGCTGGCCATGGTCTCGCTCTCCCCTGACGGTGGTGACGCTAACCGCCACCGCGAGTTCGACGTCGAATCCCGCACCTTCGTGGAGGGTGGCTTTGACCTGCCGACGGCAAAGGGCAATGTCAGTTGGCTGGACGCCGACACTTTGCTCGTCTCCAGTACTGCCGACGGGCTTCCCGCAACGACGTCCTCCTATGCCCGAACCGGTGTGAAGCTTCGTCGCGGCCAGTCCCTGGCCCATGCTGAGCGGCTCTTCGAAATCCCGGAGGACCACATGCTGGCCATGGTGGCCCACGATTCAACCCCGGGCTATGAGCGGACGTTCGCCGTGGACTACATCGACTTCTACAACCGGAGAACCTCGCTGTTGCGAGGCGACTCCTGGCTGGTCATCGACGTTCCCACCGATGTGAACATCAGCGCCCATCGGGACTGGCTGCTGTTCCGTCCTCAGAAGGACTGGGAGGTGGCCGGTGTCCTCTACCCTGCCGGTTCCTTGCTGGCTGCCGGCTTCGAGTCTTATCTGGCGGGTTCCCGTTCATTGCTGGTCCTGTTCACTCCGGATGCCCACACATCCCTGCAGTCCTGGAGTTGGACCAAGGACTACCTCCTGCTGAACCTTCTGCGTGATGTGTCCTCCGAAATCCGCGTGTTGGATCCGTCCCGTCCCGATTCCGGGGGCGGCTGGGCTTCCACCGTCCTGGACACCTGCCCTCCGCTGCATGACGTCAATGCCTACGCTGTGGATGACGAAGACACGGGCGCTGAAGGCAACGACTTCTGGCTGGTGGCCACCGGCTTCACCACGCCCACAACGTTGACGAGGGGGACGCTCGTTGATGGTGTGGCGAGCCGGCACGCCCAAGTGAAGCGGTCGCCGTCGTTCTTCAACGACGCCGAATATAAGGTGGAGCAGCACTTTGCGGTTTCTGACGATGGGACCAAGGTTCCCTACTTCCAGGTCGCATCGAAGGATCTTGTGCTGGATGGGCAAAACCCCACCCAGCTGTCCGGTTATGGCGGGTTCGAAATTTCGCGGACTCCGGCGTACAGCGGAACTATTGGCCGGGCCTGGCTTGAGCGCCGCACCACGGGCGCATCCTCCGACGACGGTGCTGCCGCGCACTCACGCGGTGGCGTCTACGTTGTAGCCAACATCCGTGGCGGCGGCGAGTACGGTCCCTCCTGGCACCGTGCGGCGCTCCAGGAAAACCGGCACCGCGCCTACGAGGACTTCGCCGCCGTGGCGAAGGACCTCATCTCGCGAGGCGTCACCAGCCGGCGTCGGCTCGGTTGCGTGGGCGGCTCCAACGGTGGCCTCCTGGTGGGCAACATGCTGACCCAGTACCCGGAACTGTTCGGGGCTGTCTCCTGCGGGGTGCCGCTGCTGGATATGCGCCGCTACACCAAGCTCTCCGCCGGATACTCGTGGATCGCAGAATATGGTGACCCTGATGTCCCGGCGCAATGGGAGTTCATCCGCACCTTCTCGCCATACCACTTGCTTCACGACGGTGTGGAATATCCGGAGACTTTCATCTGGACTGCCACCTCCGATGATCGTGTGGGACCTGTCCAAGCCCGCAAAATGGCGGCGCGCATGCAGGCCATGGGCATCCCGAACGTCTGGTTCCACGAAGCCTTGGAAGGTGGCCACGCCGGCGCATCAGACAACCGGCAGTCGGCGGCGTTGCAGGCTCGGAGCAATCACTTCCTGTGGCGTTCGCTGGCCGGAAGCAACTGAAACTCCGTCTGTTTTGCGCTGGACGGCACGTTCTGCGTATCCTTGGTGGGCTAGCAATAGCAAAGGGAGACGTGCCAGAGCGGCCGAATGGGCTTCACTGCTAATGAAGTGTGGGGCACAACTCCACCGGGGGTTCAAATCCCCCCGTCTCCGCGAATTGGTCCCGGTTTTCGAACCGGGACCTTTTGCGTTTAAGCCCGCTTCGCTCCGCCGCTGACTTCAGCTCCCGCGTGACGGTGGAGGGTGAGGCTGTCCACTGTGCTGATCAGCATCAAAACGGCCATGGCCAGGAAGGCACCCTTGTAGGCAACCACCTGGTCCGCACCCAACACATCGGTGGTCTCAAACAGGCGCAGGAACAAGGCTCCCACCGCAATACCGGCTGCTGCCGCCAATTGAACCAGCGTTGCCGAGATTGCGTTGGCAGAGGGCAACTGCCCCGGGACGATGTCCGCATACTGTACAGAGGCGTACGCGGAGAAACCGATGGAACGGAAAGCACCGCTGAACAGCAGCAAGGCAAAGATCAGCGGCTCTGGTGTCCGGGCATCCAGGAAAGCGCACAGCGCGAATGTCACGGCTGAAGCAAACGATGCAAAGACAAGCACGGGCTTGAACCCAAAGCGCCTTATCAGGGGCGTGGTGGCCGGCTTGATTCCGATGTTGCCCACAAACACTGCCGCGACCATCACGCCGGCCTTCAGGGGATCCCACCCAAAGCCGTCCTGGAACATCAACGGCAGCAGGAAAGGGACCGAGCTGATGGTCAGCCGGTAAATGAAACCACCGGTGGAAGTTGCCCTGAAAGTCCTGGTGCCAAAGACACTGAGATTGAACAGTGGAACCCGGGCTTTCCTCATCCACCACACGGCACCCGCCAAGGACAGCAGGCCGGCAGCAACCACCGCCACGGCCAGCACGTTGGACGCGTGGCCTCCCAACGTCTCCAGGCCGACCACAAGGGCGCCCACGCCCAGTGTTGTGAGCAGCAGCCCGAACCAGTCGAGCCGGCGCTTGGCATCAAACTGTGTTCGCGGCACCAGCCTGAGTGCGGCAATGAAGGCGGCCAGGCCCAGAGGTACGTTGATGATGAAGATCCAGTGCCATGACAGGAAGGTGGTGAGGGCACCGCCCACCATCGGGGCCAAGACCGGAGCCAACAGGCCAGGCCATACGAGGTACGCGGTGGCGCGGAGAAGCTCGGACTTGGGGGTTCCCCTGAGCACCACCAGTGTGCCCACGGGAACCATCATTGCTCCGCCCATGCCTTGGGCCACGCGGCTGAGCGTCAGCATGGTCAGGTCCGTGCTGACAGCGCAGAGCAGGGAGGCAATGGTGAACACCGAGATCGCCAGGCAGAAGATCCGGCGGGCACCGAAGCGCTCGGCAAGCCAACTGCTCAACGGAATGCCCATCGCCACCGTCACCAGATACGCGGTCATGGTGATGTTGATATCTGCCGGGGCCACCTGGAAGTCAGAGGCGATGCTGGGAATGGCGGTGGTGAGGATGGTCCCATCGAGGAACTCCATGAAGAACGTTGCCGCCACCAACAAGGCCAGACGGGGCCGCCAACTGGTTTCGCCGGCTGCTTCGAGGTCCGTGGTGGGTTTTGTGCTCATGGCTTCGGTCCAAGTTCTCCGCTGGTGGCCTGCGACAGGAATGCAGGCGTGTTTGCTCGATCCTATAGACGCAGGGTGGGAGCGATCACAACATGACGAAGTTCTACCGACCCCGGGCCAGCTTCCACCGTTCCCTAGCGTTAGTCCGCTGGTGCCCGACCGTGCCTGAGGCTCTATCCCGCCAGCGCCAGCGCCAGCGGTAGGACGGCGCCCACACCCGCTTGGCGCAGGGCACGAGCAGATACGGTCATGGTCCAACGGCTGTCTATGAGATCGTCCACCAGCAGCACGGGTTGCCCGCCCGTAGACGCCAACGCTTGGGCAAGTTCGGGACCTACCACCAACCTGTCCCAGACACCGGCAAGCCTGTAAGCGCTGTTACCTCCGCGTGCGCCGGTGGGCCCTCCATGTTGAGGCTGCAGCTGTCCCAGGTAGGGCATCCGTCCTATTCCAGCGATTCCTCGGGCCAAGGACTCCACCAGTTGCGGCTTGCTCCGGGATGGGATGCTCACAACCGCCGCAGGCCTACCTACGCCGCTCCACGGAGTTCCGCCCTCAGCTCCCGACCATTCCCGCAGTACTTGGACGCAGGCCTGCAGCATGGCAGGATCCACGGCACGGTCCGGCGCCCCGGCGGCGAACAACTCCCGTAAAGCACCTCCCCAGCCCAAGTCAGTAAGCCGGGCCAGGACCCGTCCTTCGGAAACACTCTCATCCGGTTTGATCTTGCCCTTGACGGCCACCCCAAGCCGGTCCATGCCACTGGGCCACTGAAGGCGAGGCTCTACGGCGATGCCGGCACGCCGGAGAGTTTGTCCAGCAGCGTCGACTGCCGATGCCGCCACGTCCACGGGAAACCAGCGGCCTGCACAGTTATCGCAGCGTCCGCAGGCCATTGCCGTTTCGTCATCCAGGACCGAGGTGATGTATTCCATGCGGCAACCCGCAGTGTCCTGGTAGATCACCATGGAATCCTGCTCATCCACGCGGGCCTCAGCGATGCGCGCATAGCGCTCGGCGTCATAGTTCCATGGCTTGCCGGTTGATCGCCAACCACCCCCAACGCGTTCTACGGCACCATCCACTGCCAAGACCTTAAGGAGCAGTTCCAACGGTGTGCGGCGAAGATCCACCCGGGCTTCGAGTGCCACCGTGGACAGGGCTGAGCCCGCCTCCCCCAGTGCACTCAGCACAGCATCGGCTTTTTCAGCCGACGGCATGGAGGCCGTAGCGAAGTACTGCCAGATTTCGCGGTCTTCGGAGCCTGGCAGCAGCAGGACGTCTGCGTTGGCTGCACCACGGCCTGCACGGCCAACCTGCTGGTAGTAGGCAACGGGCGACGACGGAGCACCAAGATGGACCACGAAGCCCAGGTCCGGTTTATCGAATCCCATACCCAAGGCGGAGGTGGCCACAAGGGCCTTCACCTGGTTGTCCTTCAACAGTTGCTCCGCGCGCTCCCTGTCAGCTGGATCCGTTCGTCCCGTGTAGGACAGGACGTTGTGTCCGGCCTCCGCGAGAAGCCGTGCAGTGTCCTCGGCCGCCGAAACAGTAAGGGTATAGATGATTCCGCTGCCGGGCATATCGGCAAGGTGTGTCAGTAGCCATCCCAGCCGATCCCGCGAATCCGGCAGCGTCAGGACACCGAGCCGCAACGATTCGCGGCCCAGTGCACCACGTATGGTCAGCACTCCCGCGCCGAGTTGTTCTTCAATGTCATGAACCACCCTGGAATTAGCGGTGGCTGTGGTTGCCAGGACGGGAACAGACTCCGGCAACTGTGCAATGAGGTCCGAAATGCGGCGGTAGTCAGGACGGAAGTCGTGTCCCCAGTCCGAAATACAGTGAGCCTCATCAATGACCAAAAGCCCCGTGCGCCGAATGAGCTCAGGGAGCTGATTCTCCCTGAAGGAGGGGTTGGTGAGCCGCTCCGGGGAGACCAAAAGGACATCGACCTCGTCCGCGGCAAGCTGGGCCAGAACCGTGTCCCATTCCAAGGCGTTGGCGGAGTTTATTGCGACAGCCCGGACTCCGGCCCGGGCAGCTGCGGCCACTTGGTCACGCATGAGCGCCAGCAAGGGTGACACGATCAGCGTTGGTCCGGCACCGCGTCGACGCAGCAACAATGACGCCACGAAGTACACCGCTGACTTTCCCCAACCCGTTCGCTGGACTACCAAGGCCCGGCGGCCCGCATCCACCAGCGCCTCGATGGCTTCATATTGTCCGTCATGGAAGTCCGCTTCGGGGTGGCCCACCAACTCACGAAGGCAAGCGAGAGCCTGCTGATGGGTAGGTGATTCCACGGAAACGGCTGCATTTGGGGAGTTGTTGGCCATCAACCCAGTATTCCAGCCGACCCTGACAGCCAGAACCTGGCTACGCTGCTATGTGGACAACGGCTATCCACAGGCCATGTGTTCAAGTTCAACCCCAATTGCGTTGCCACAGTAGGATTGAGCCCGTGACTAGCGAGCAGAACAAGACATTCGACCTTTCGGCTTCCTTCAAGGCGTACGACGTCCGGGGGATCGTCGGTGAATCCATCACAGCTGAAATCGTCGAGGCCGTTGGCGCTGCCTTCATCGACGTCCTGGGCCTTGAGGGCGGCACCGTGCTTGTTGGCGGTGACATGCGTCCCTCATCACCGGAGTTCAGCCGTGCCTTTGCCAATGGTGCAGCGACTCGCGGAGCGAACGTCCAACTGCTCGACTTGATCTCCACTGACGAGCTTTACTACGCATGCGGCGCCCTCAACGCTGCCGGCGCCACCTTCACGGCCAGCCACAATCCCGCCGAGTACAACGGCATCAAGATGGCCAAGGCTGGCGCTCAGCCCATCTCTTCCGAGAGCGGGCTGAAGGAAATCCAGGCCCTCGCTGAGCAGTACCTTAACACCGGCACAATTCCTGCTGCGGGCACTCGCGGTGAGATTGGTGTGCATGATGTCTTGAAGGACTACTCCGAGTACCTTCGCAAATTGGTGGACCTGTCCGGCTCCCGTCCGCTGAAAATCGTCGTCGACGCCGGCAACGGCATGGCCGGTCTGACCACACCGGCTGTCCTTGGGGACAAACTGCTCCCGGCGCTGCCGTTCGAGATCATCCCGCTTTATTTCGAACTGGACGGTTCCTTCCCCAACCACCCGGCCAACCCCTTGGAACCGGAAAACCTGCGCGACCTGCAGACCGCTGTGGTCAAGCACGGCGCCGACATTGGCCTTGCTTTCGACGGCGACGCCGACCGCTGCTTTGTTATTGACGAAAAGGGTGAGCCCGTCTCCCCGTCCGCGATCACCGGTATGGTTGCCCGCCGTGAAATCGCCCGCGCCCAAGCCGCAGGTGAAGAGACTCCCGTGATCATTCACAACCTCCTCACGTCCAAGGCCGTGCCCGAGCTCGTAGCCAAGGATGGCGGCCGTGCCGTAAGGACCAGGGTGGGACACTCCTTCATCAAGGCTGTCATGGCCGAAGAAGGGGCCGTGTTCGGTGGCGAGCACTCGGCACACTTCTACTTCCGGGATTTCTGGAACGCTGACACCGGCATGCTTGCGGCCATGCACGTCCTCGCCGCTTTGGGTGAGCAAGACGGCCCGCTCTCCGAACTTGGCCGCCAATATGAGCCCTATGTCTCCTCAGGCGAGATCAACTCCGAGATCGAAGACAAAGCCGGTGCCGTCGAACGGGTACGCATGGACTTCGGAACCGAAGACATCGACATCGATCACATGGACGGCAGCACATTCACGGCCAAAGACGGCAGTTGGTGGTTCAACCTTCGCCCGTCCAACACCGAGCCCTTCCTGCGCCTGAATGCAGAAGCCAAGGATCAGGCCACCATGGAAAAGATTCGCGACCGCGTCCTGGCGCTGGTCCGGGCCTAGGAACCGGCCCTCATGACGCAGATTCCGGCTGAGGCCCGGATGTCTCCCGAATCCGAATTGGCTGCAGTCGTGGCCGAAGCACTTGAACTGGCCGACGCTCAGTTGGTCATCAACAAGAGCTTCGCACCGTTCGTCTTCATGCTCGACGCTGACGGCACCATCCACCGAGGCGAAGTCCCCAAGGAAATCCAGGGGACCATGCCCCCGGACCCGCTGCTGGCCGTGAAGCTGACCATTGATCTCTTCTCGGGCCATGCCGAAAACCTCCTCGCGATGGTTGCTGTGTTGGATCCGCAGGCGGGCAAGAACGAGGACTCTCTCCACCTCTGGGCTGAACACCGTAGTGGCATCAGCCAAATCATTCGGGTGGACTTCACCCGTAAGAAGTTCCTGAAGCACCCCTCCTTGGGTGACCCCCGGGTAGAAGCCCAGGAGCCCCACGTATGGGCCGGTGGAGCCGCACCTGCCGCTGACGAATGGTGGCACGAGGGGCTCTCAGAGCAGGCCATCCAGGACGTTTTCGATCTTGTTGGTGCTGCCGTCCCCTTCGCCCAGGATCAGTTAGGCAAGAACGGTTCATTGGCCCCATACGGTCTGACGACGGATCTCACCGGTGAGATCGGCCATCACATGGCGTACCAAGAGCCCGATGAGGACGACGAGATCGATTCTGCAGAGTCTGTCCTGATGATGACGGAAGGATTCCGTCAAAAGCTGGAGTCGCTGCGCGGGACCTGCGTCATCAGCGATGTTCGCCTCACCCCCAGTAATGGCGAAGGCGTTGGCTTAGACGCCCTCAGGCTCCACATCGAACACACAGAAGGACTCTCGATGCTCCTTTTGAAGCCCTACGAAATCGATGAGCAGTCCCGGGCCGTCGCGTTCGGAGAGACGGCAGTGATACCAACTCCTGCTCAGGTGTGGTCCGAGTGAGTGAACAACCCACCCACGCGCCCGGAGAGGGCGAACCACTCCAAGACCGCGAACTCCGCGAGACACTGGGCACTGCCCTCGGGACCGCGCAGGAGCACATCCAACAGAACGGCGGCTTCTTTCCGTTTGGCGTCACGCTGTCGAACGATGACGAACTGCGGATAGTGATGATCGCCCCGGGTGAACCGGACGAGAACGGCGAGGTGGATGCTGGACAGATGTTGACCGACATCCATGAACTGCTGCGCCAAGGCCGCGATGATTTCAAGGCTGTAGCAGTTGTGAGTGACGTCAGCCTGCCGGATCATGGTTCTGACGGCATCCATGGCGCAGCCGAGCACAGGGATGGCGAAGTCCGTGCGGCAATCATTCCGTACACTCCTATAGCGGACGGATTCGTGTTCAGCGCTATGGAACCCGATACACACGAACCATCCATCTGGGTGGACTAGACCTTATCCGTGAGCTGATCCCATGAAAATCAACGCCTTCGCAGATGTGAGTCTTCGCGCCATCATGGTTTTGGCCGCAGCGCCCGAAGGCACACTGCTGACTACCCAAGCAGTGGCCGATGCCGTGGGGACACCCTACAACCATGTCAGCAAGGCGATGGTCCGCTTGCGAGCCCTCGGAATAATCAGCGTTGAACGTGGGCGGCTGGGCGGTTCGCGGCTTAGTGAATCCGGTCGGCGGGCCACCGTTGGCGAAGTCCTTCGGCATCTGGACAGCCGGCAGGATCCGGCGGAATGCCAATCCCCCACCAAGAACTGCCCGCTCATCAACGAGTGCGGGTTGCGCCACGCCATGAATCGGGCCAGGGAAGCCTTTTACAGCGAACTCGACACTGTGGTTATCGCCTCCCTTCCCCATGCACGCCAGATGAACCCGGTGTTTCAATCCATTGGGCTCCGGCCGGAATTTCGGACGCCTGCCGCGCAGTCGTAGTCACCACGGCAGCGGGTACAACAGTCCCAAGCACGACGGCGGCCCGCCACCTTTCATTCAAAAGGTGACGGGCCGTCGTCGTTCGCTTAAGAACGCCGTTGTTCCTAAGGGGTCTAGCCCAGACGGGTCTTGAGACCGTCCAGTTCGGACTGAAGGGCCGCCGGGAGTGACTCGCCGAAGTTGGCAAACCATTCCTCGATGGACGCCAGCTCGGTTGCCCATTCCTCGGGGTCGACGCGAACCGCCGACTCAACCTCAGCCGGGGTCATGTCCAGGCCCTCGAGGTCGATCGATTCACCGGTCGGCACGAAACCGATCGGCGTCTCCACGGCGTCGGCCTTGCCTTCGAGGCGCTCGATTGCCCATTTGAGCACACGGGCGTTGTCTCCGAAGCCGGGCCAGGCGAAGCCGCCTTCAGCTGTGCGACGGAACCAGTTGACCAGGAAGATCTTAGGCAGACGTTCCGGGTTGGCCTTGGCGGACAGGTTAACCCAGTGGTTCAGGTAGTCACCTGCGTCGTAGCCGATGAATGGCAGCATGGCCATGGGGTCGCGGCGGACGACGCCAACGGCACCGGCGGCAGCAGCAGTGGTTTCGGAGGACAGGGTGGAACCCATGAAGATACCGTTTGACCAGTCGCGGGCCTCGGTGACCAGTGGGATGGTGGTCTTGCGGCGGCCGCCAAACAGGATCGCGGACAGTTCCACGCCTTCCGGGCTGAAGTACTCTTCGGCCAGCATGTCGATCTGGTCGATCGGCGTGCAGAAGCGTGAGTTCGGGTGGGCAGCGGGAGCGTCGGAGTCCGGAGTCCAGGACTCCCCCCGCCAATCGGTCAGGTGTGCCGGGGTTTCCTCCGTCATGCCTTCCCACCAGACGCCGCCGTCGTCGGTCAGTGCGACGTTGGTGAAGATGCTGTTGCCCTTGGCGATGGCACGCATGGCGTTGGGGTTGGTGCCCCAACCGGTGCCCGGGGCAACACCGAAGAGGCCGGCCTCGGGGTTGACTGCGCGGAGCTCGCCTTCCTTGCCGAAGCGCATCCAGGTGATGTCGTCGCCAAGGGTCTCAACCTTCCAGCCCTTGATGGTGGGGTCGAGCAACGCGAGGTTGGTCTTGCCGCAAGCGGAGGGGAACGCAGCAGAGACGTAGTACGTCTTCTGCTCAGGGGAGGTCAGCTTGAGGATGAGCATGTGCTCGGCAAGCCAGCCTTCGTCGCGAGCCATCACCGAAGCGATGCGCAGCGCGTAGCACTTCTTGCCCAGGAGGGCGTTGCCACCGTAGCCGGAGCCGAAGGACCAGATGGAGCGCTCTTCGGGGAAGTGCACGATCCACTTGTCGGTGTTGCAGGGCCATGAGACATCAGCCTGGCCGGCTTCGAGAGGTGCACCCAGCGAGTGGAGGGCCGGAACGAAGAAGGCGTCAGTCTGCGTAATGCGGTCCAGGACGTCGGTGCCAATACGGGCCATGATGCGCATGGAGGCCACAACGTAGGCGGAGTCGGTGATCTCGACGCCAAACTTGGGATCTTCTGCATCCAGGTGGCCCATGACAAACGGAATGACGTACATGGTTCGGCCACGCATGGAGCCGGCGAACAGTCCGCGCAGTTTCTGCTTCATTTCGGCCGGGGCCATCCAGTTGTTGGTGAAGCCTGCATCGCGCTCATTTTCGGAGCAGATGAAGGTCTGCTCTTCAACACGGGCGACGTCAGCAGGGTGAGAGAACGCCGCGAAGGAATTCGGGAACGTTTCCGGGTTCAGCCGCTTCAGCGTGCCGGCCTCGACGAGTTCGTCGGTGAGCTTTTTGTTTTCTGCTTGGCTGCCATCTACCCAGTGGATGCGGTCAGGCTGAGTCAGCTCGGCAACTTCCTCAACCCAGGCCAGCAGGCGTGCATGCGTAGTAGGTGCCTTCTCAAGCAGCGGCAGTCGCGCCAGATCGCCCATTGCGGTTCCCTTCCTCGGGTTCAGTGGTGTGTCCTAAACGATAGGGGCCGCGGACCAGACCAATTCGCTGTCAGACATCGGACGTCCAGTGCGGGGCGAAGAGAAAACCGCTAGAAATCAAGGTTTCAGGATCGAAATTGCGCGATTTAAGTGACTAAGGTCACGTAGACCGGTCTAGTTGCACAGATTACAGCTTTTCGATTTGGAACTTCACATGAACTTCTGTAAAGTTTATTGAGGTTCGAGGGGGTCAGAGAAACAGACCGCCGGAAATCACACGGTATGCGCCCATAGCTCAGCTGGATAGAGCGTCTGTCTACGGAACAGAAGGTCAGGGGTTCGAATCCCTTTGGGCGCACAGATAAAGACCCGCACCGGTTCGCCGGTGCGGGTCTTTTTTCATGCCCCGCCGAGCGCAGCGGCAGGCGGCCCACGCGCAGAAACGGCAAGGGCCGCCGTCGTACCTTCCAAAGAAGTACGACGGCGGCCCTTGCGTTGACTGCGGAGCGCTTACTCTCCCACGGCCTCGCTGATGCGGCGGCGTATGCCGTCGAAGTGCCGGTTTAGTAGCTCTGAAGCGGAGACTTTGTCGCCGGCGGCAACTGCCGCATAGATGCTGCGGTGCATGGCAGCGGTTTTTTCCAGGTCCTCGTTGCCTGGTCCGATCTCCACGTGGATTTTCCGGTAGACCTTCCAGAAGACTCCCATGAGGTTGATCAGGAGTTCATTGTTGAGAGGTTCGAAAAGGCGGCGATGGAACTCGGCATCGGCGGCGACGAAGTTCTCACCGGCGGCGGCCAGCTCCTCCATCTGCTTCACGGCTTCTTCGATGGAGGCGAGCTGTTCCTTGCTCATGACGTCCATGGAGGAGCCAATCAATCCGGATTCAAGGGCCTGGCGGACATCCACCAACTGGAGGGCTTCAAGTCCCTGATGACGAAGCGAGAGCCGCCCGCGGAACGTTAGCCCATCGGCCAGGGCATCAAAGTTGCTCGGGGCCACGAACATGCCGAAGCCGTGCCGGATCTCGATAACCCCAAGGGCCTGGAGCACCTTGAGGGATTCGCGAAGCGTATTGCGCCCCACGCCAAGGGCAACGGAGAGCTCGCTCTCCGTCGGCAATGGATCTCCCGCCTCGAGCTCGCGCTCAAGGATCAATTCCATAATGTCCGACTGCAAGGCGCGCAGCCGGGCCTGTGCACTGAACCGCGCCTGCGGAACCACACCGGAAGTTGTCATGGCTATCTCCTTGCCGATGCACCTGTCCCGGCGCCAACGAAGGCCAATCCCGGAAACAAGTGCGGTGTTAATATTGAGGCGAGCTTAGTGCCCACGCAAGAACGAGTGACTCGCAACATACAATATCGGATGTCCCACCTCCGTCATAGCTATGTGGCGCTAAATCCCTGAGATGTCCGTTCCGGGCCGGCCGCAGTCGGCAATACCCCAGGCGCAGAGGCGCAACCTAAGACGCCATTCTCACTTGACGTTCCGTTGTGACCGCCCTTACAGTTTCACTACGAGCATCGGACGTCCTACATCCGATAACCCATAAATGTGAATGGTGAGGCACCCTATGAGCAAGACGATCCAAAGCCTGCCGCTGGTCAACGATGCCAGCCGCCGGAACTTCCTGAAGCTAAGCGGCGCAGTTGGTGCAGCAGCCGCCTTCACGGCAAGCCTCTCCGCGTGCGGCGGCGCTGCCAGCACCACTACCGGCACCGGCACCAACACGGCAGCAGTTAATAAGGACCTCATCATTGAGGCGGGCATCTCTTACGCGCTGTCCACCGGTTTCGATCCCCTGAGTTCATCCGGAGCCACGCCGATGGCAGCGAACCTGCATACCTTTGAAGGCCTGATCGAACTCCACCCGGCCACGCGTCAGCCCTACAACGCCTTGGCCGCAACAGATCCCAAGAAGGTCAACGACACCACCTACCAGGTGACCATCCGCGACGGCGCCAAATTTCACAACGGCTCCCCCGTCACCACCGAAGACGTTGCTTTCTCCTTCACCCGCGTCATGGACCCAGCCAACAAGTCCTTGTTCTCCCAGTTCATCCCCTTCATCCAGGACGTCAAGCCCCTGGACGCCAAGACGGTGGAGTTCACCCTTAAGTACGCCTTCCCCGGCTTCGGTCCCCGCATTTCCGTCGTCAAGATTGTCCCCAAGGCACTGGCTACAGACCTGAAGGCCTTCGACGCTTCACCCATCGGCTCCGGCCCCTACAAGCTGGTCTCCGCAGTCAAGGACGACAAGATCGTCTTCGAAGCATTCGCCGACTACAACGGCCCCAAGCCGGCACTGGCCAAGGGCATGACCTGGCTTCTGCTCTCCGATGCCGCGGCCCGGGTCACTGCGGTCCAATCCGGCCGCGTCCAGGCCATCGAAGACGTTCCTTACCTTGATGTCGACGGCCTGAAGTCCAAGGTCAAGGTGGAATCCGTCCAGTCCTTCGGCCTGCTGTTCCTCATGTTCAACTGCGCCAAGGCCCCGTTCGATAACAAGCTGGTCCGCCAGGCCCTGCACTACGGCCTGGACAAGGAAGCCATCATCAAGAAGGCCCTGTTCGGTAACGCCAAGGCCGCGACTTCCTACTTCCAGGAAGGCCACCCGGACTACGTCAAGGCCAAAAACGTCTACGGCTTCGATACTTCCAAGGCCGAGGAACTGCTGAAGCAGGCCGGCGTCACCAACCTCGAGTTCGAACTCCTCACGACGGACACCGCGTGGGTCAAGGACGTTGCCCCGTTGATCCTCGAATCCTGGAACAAGATCCCGGGCGTCAAGGTCACGGTCAAGAGCCTTCAGTCCGGCGCCTTGTACAGCGACCGCGTTGGCAAGGGCGACTTCTCCGTGGTGGCAGCCCCCGGCGACCCATCGGTGTTCGGCAACGACGCAGACCTCCTTCTGAGCTGGTTCTACTCGGGCGCAACGTGGATGGACAAGCGCGCCTTCTGGACCGCCCCGGAGCGTACCAAGTTGCAAGAGCTCATGAACAAGGGCTCGCAGGCTTCCGGTGAAGAGGCAAAGAAGATCGTGGGCGAAATCGTGGACATGGTTTCCGACGAGGTCCCCCTGTACCCGATCCTCCACCGCCAGCTGCCCAGTGCCTGGGACGAGAAGAAGCTCAGCGGCTTCCAGCCCCTGCCTACCACCGGATTGTCATTCATCGACGTCGGACGAACCGCCTAAGCACCCCTCGAGTTTGTGAGGCCTGCTCTGCGGGCTATATCCCCTGGATAACGCGCAGAGCAGGCCCCACAACCAGCAGCACCCCAACCAAACCGGAGAACAAATTGGTCACGATATTGCGTCTGCTCGGCCGCAGACTTGCAGCATTGCCATTGATGATCCTGGGCATCACGTTGCTCGTCTTCCTCGTCCTGCAGGCTGCTCCCGGCGACCAGGCCAGCTCGGCCCTCGGCGACGGCGCCAGTGAAGAAGCGAAGCAGCAGTACCGCCAGGAAAATGGCCTCAACGATCCCCTGGTCCTGCAGTACTTCCGATTCCTCGGCAAGCTCCTGCAGCTGGATCTCGGCGTCACAACTCCGCCGGCCAAGTCGGTGGCTTCCATGATCGGCTCGGCCTTCCCCCTGACGCTGCAGCTCACCTTCCTTGGTGTCCTGATCGCGATTGTGCTCTCGCTCGCGTTCGGCATCCTCGGCGCGCTCCATCGCGATAAGTGGCAGGACCAGTTGGTCCGCGTCTTCTCCATCGCCGCGATCGCTACGCCGTCATTCTGGCTGGGCATCCTGCTCATTCAGTGGTTCGCGCTCGGTGCCAACCCCATGTTCCCCTCAGGCGGAATTGCGACGCCGGAGTCCGGTTTCGGCGGTTGGCTCAACTCCATGGCCCTTCCTGCCCTGGCGCTCGGCATCCCTGTGTCAGCGTCGCTGATCCGCGTGGTCCGTACCTCCATGGTGGAAGAACTGGACCGCGACTACGTCCGCACAGCCATCGGCAACGGCGTCCCGTACCGCGAGGTTGTCTCCAGGAACGTCCTCCGCAACGCGCTCGTCACCCCCGTGACCGTGCTGGGACTCCGCGTGGGCTACCTGCTGGGCGGCGCCGTCGTGATTGAAATGATCTTCGCCCTGCCCGGCATGGGCCAGCTGATCCTCAACGGCATCACCAACCTGGACGTCAACCTGGTCCAGGGCGTGGTGCTCACCATCTCGGTCACCTTCGTTGTGGTGAACATCGTGGTGGACCTTCTCTACCTGCTCATCAACCCCCGAATCAGGACGGTATAGCTCATGCGCAGCAAGCTCGCAGAACGGCTAAGTGCCCCGGGCATTCGTTTCAAAGCCCTGCCCTGGGGCTCCCGTATCGCTCTGCTCTTCCTCATCATGATTGTCCTGGCGGCCATTTTCGCGCCGGTCATCGCCCCGCATGATCCGTTGGAGACGTTCATTCCTGCCACTCCGCCGGGCGCTGAACACTTCTTCGGCACTGATCGACTGGGCCGCGATATCTTCTCGCGCCTCCTCTTTGGCGCGCAGTCCTCGCTCCTGATCGGCCTTGGCGCCGTTGCACTGGCCATCCTGGCAGGCGCGCTCCTGGGCTCCTTCGCCGCGACGTCCAGCAAGTCCGTGAATGAGATCATCATGCGCCTCATGGACATCCTCATGGCGTTCCCGGGCATTGCCCTGGCTGCTGTGTTGCTGGCGGCATTCGGCAACTCGGTTCCCACCATCATCATTGCGATCGCCATCATCTACACCCCCCAACTGGCCCGCGTGGTCCGCGCCAACGTGCTGGCACAGTACGGCGAGGACTACGTCCGCGCTGAGCGCGTGATCGGCGCCGGCCGCTTCTACATCCTGGTCAAGCACATCGTCCGGAACACCGCCGCCCCCGTGCTGGTGTTCGCCACGGTGATGGTTGCCGACGCCATCATCCTCGAAGCCTCGCTCTCCTTCCTGGGCGCCGGCGTTCAGGACCCCGCGCCATCATGGGGCAACGTGATTTCCTATGGCCGCAACCTTGTCCTGTCCGGCGGTTGGTGGGCCACCACCTTCGCCGGTGTGACCATCCTGCTGACCGTACTTTCCCTGAACATCCTGGCCGAGGGCCTCACCGACGCCATGGTGAACCCGAAGCTGCGCCGCGCACCGGCAGTGAAGGACGACGACGGCGCGTCGGCAGCAGTAGCAGGTGTAGCCGTGGACACCGAGGTGGCAACCTCTGTGGCCCAGCCTTCGGTGGTTGAGGAACACGAGCTCGACGGCGTCCGTGCGGCTTCCGGGGACACAGTCACTTCTGGTGTTGGCACCTCAGCCGTCCTCACCGACGTGAAGGTGGCCGCCGCCAACCCGCACCTCCTGTTGGATCGCGAACTGGAACTCCTGGCCGCCATCGAAGCCAAGCGCACAGACCGCCTCCCCCAGGTTTCCCCCGAGGCACGCAACGTGCTCGAGGTAAAGAACCTGTCCATCCGCTTCCCGGGCCGCTTTGGTGACATCGCAATCGTGGATAACGTCTCCTTCGCCGTCCGCGAAGGCGAGACCATGGGCCTGGTTGGCGAGTCGGGTTGCGGCAAGTCGATCACCTCGCTGGCTGTGATGGGCCTCCTGCCGAAGACCGCCCAGGTCACCGGATCCATCACCTTCGATGGCAAGGAACTCCTGAATTCGGACACCAAGCACAGCGACCCCAAGGCCTATGTGGGCCTCCGGGGTGAGCAGATCGCCATGGTCTACCAGGACGCGTTGAGCTCGCTGAACCCGTCCATGAAGATCAAGGACCAGATGCAGCAGCTCACCAAGCGCGGCGGCCGCAAGTCTCCCGCCGAGCTGCTGGAAATGGTGAAACTGGATCCCGTCCGGACCCTCGCCAGCTACCCGCATGAGCTCTCCGGCGGCCAACGCCAGCGGGTGTTGATCGCCATGGCCCTGTCCCGCTCGCCCAAGATCGTGGTTGCCGATGAACCCACCACTGCCTTGGACGTCACGGTCCAGAAGCAGGTGGTGGACCTGCTCAACGAACTCCGTGAGCAGCTCGGTTTCGCCATGGTGTTCGTCAGCCACGACCTCGCCTTGGTGGCCTCCCTCGCCCACCGGATCACCGTGATGTACGCGGGCCAGGTGGTGGAATCCGCACAGGCCTCCGAGCTCCTGCAGAACCCCAAGCACGAATACACCCGCGGCTTGCTCGGCGCTGTTCTCTCCATCGAGGCCGACGCCGTCCGACTGCACCAGATCCCCGGCACGGTCCCCTCCCCGAGGGACTTCGCCACGGGAGACCGCTTCGCTGCCCGCTCGCTGCGCGCCGACGCCGATCCCCACCAAAAACTGGTCCTCACCAGTGTTTCTCCGGTTGACTCCGCGAGCGGCCACGATGCCGACCACTACTGGGCGAGCCATTTGAAGGAGGACGCGAAATGAGTCTGTCAACGGGAAAGCCGGTCATCGAACTCCAGGACGTGAAGGTCTACCACCACGCACGAACCGGTGGGCTGTTCCGTCCGACCATCGTCAAAGCAGTGGACGGCGTGGACTTCACCATCAGCCGCGGCGAAACCGTGGGAATTGTGGGTGAGTCCGGCTGCGGCAAGTCCACGCTCGCTTCAGTGCTCGTGGGACTTCAGCCGCCGACGTCGGGCAAGGTCTTGTTCCACGGAAAGCCTGCCATCAAGCGGAACGCGGCCATGCGCAAGGAGTTCGGCCGCTCTGTTTCCGTGGTCTTCCAGGACCCGGCCACCGCGCTGAATCCGCGCATGACCATCCAGGACATCCTCACCGATCCCCTGCAGATCCACGGCATCGGCAACGCGGCTTCCCGTGCTGCCAGGGTCGAGGAACTATTGGCCCTGGTGGGCTTGCCGCAATCGGCAGCCGAGGTGACGCCGTCGCAGGTTTCCGGTGGTCAGCGCCAGCGCGTGGCGATAGCCCGAGCACTGGCGTTGGATCCGGACATCATCGTGGCTGACGAGCCGACGTCGGCATTGGACGTTTCCGTTCGCGCGCAGGTCCTGAACCTGCTGTCCGACCTGAAGAAGCAGCTGAACCTGGGCATGGTTTTCATCTCGCACGATATCCAGACCGTCCGCTATGTCTCCGACCGCATCTGCGTCATGTACTTCGGCAAAATCGTCGAGCAAGGCACAGCCACCCAGGTCTTCGACAACCCGAGCAACGACTACACCAAGAAGCTGCTCGGCGCCGCACCGAGCCTGCTCCACATCTAGTTTTTCCCTTCACAAGCTACAAACAACGGAGAATTCTGTGTCCACTCAGTTCCAGGGCGTTATCCCCCCGGTCATCACTCCCCGCCACGCCGACGGCAGCCTCGACACCGCGTCGCTGAAGAATGTCACCAAGCACCTGATCGACGGCGGTGTCTCCGGACTTTTCGTCCTCGGCTCGTCCGGCGAAGTGCCTTATCTGACCAATGACGAGCGCGAGGTGGTGGTCTCCACCATCGCGGACGCCAACGCCGGTGCGGTTCCCTTGATCGTGGGCGCCAATGAGCAAACCACCCACCGCGTCATCGAAGAAGCACGCAAGGTAGTTGACCTCGGCGCCGACGCGATCGTTGTCACCTCCATGTACTACGCCATTGGCAACGCCGCAGAAACCGAGACCCACTTCCGCAGCATCCACGCCGCCATCGAGAAGCCGATCTTCGCGTACGACGTTCCGGTCCGCACGCACTTCAAGCTGCCCACAGACCTGCTGGTCCGCCTCGGCCGTGACGGCGTCATTGCCGGCGTCAAGGACTCCTCGGGCGATGACGTCTCCTTCCGCCAGCTCCTCCTCGCAGCGAAGGACGTCCCCAACTTCGACATCTTCACCGGTCACGAAGTTGTGGTGGACGGCGCCCTCCTGGGCGGTGCGCAGGGCGTTGTTCCGGGTCTCGGCAATGTTGACCCGGCCGGTTACCGACGCCTGTTCGATGCCGCCCAGGCAGGTGACTGGGCACTCGCAGCAAGGGAGCAGGACCGCCTGGCCGACGTCTTCGAGATCGTCTACACCCCCAACGGCCGTGTCTCCGGCGGCGCTGCGGGCTTGGGTGCGTTCAAGACCGCCCTGCAGGTAATGGGCGTCATCGAGTCCAACACCATGAGCTCGCCGATGCTTTCGTTGAACGAATCCGAGACTGCTGCGATCCGCGAAATCCTGGAGCGGAACGGACTGGTCTAGGTATTCCATGACCGCTTCCATAAACCACGTGATCGGCGTTGACCTCGGCGGCACCAAAACTGCCGCCGGGGTTGTTGCCCCTTCCGGCGAAGTGCTGATGTTGAAGACCATTCCCACCTTGAACCGGGCCGGCGGCGAAGCCATCCTCGACGCGACCGCTGCGCTGATCGCAGGCTTGGCGGAGCGCGCTGCCGACGCTGGAATGTCGGTTTCCGGCGTCGGTATCGGCTCCGCCGGGGTTATTGACGCTTCTTCCGGGGCTGTTGTATCTGCGACCGACGCGATTCATGGCTGGGCCGGGACTTCCCTCATTGCCGGGTTGTGTTCCCGTCTTTCGCTCGCTGCCCCGGCGGTGCGGGCCGTGCGCGCCGTCAACGACGTCCACGCCCATGCCCTCGGCGAAGCGTGGCTGGGCGCTGCCGCTGGTTCGTCAAGTTCGCTCATGGTGGCTTTCGGAACTGGTGTTGGCGGGAGCTTTGTCCTGGACGGCGCACCTGTTTTGGGCCACCGTTTTGTAGGCGGGCACGTGGGTCATTTTGCCTCGCCTTACGCCACGTCTGATGGCACACCGCTGCCGTGCGTGTGCGATGGTTCCGGGCACGTTGAGGCGATCTCTTCGGGGCCCGCGGTTTATGAGTCGTTTTTGCGCTTCGGAGGATTTGCCTTGGATGCGGCGGATACCCGGGGCGTCTTTGCGCTGGCTGCTGCGGAAGCGCACGACGACGGTGCTGCCGCAGCTTCTGCGAACAGCCGCGCCGCCGCTTTGAGTGCTATCGCAGTTGGCGCTTCCGCAGCCGGGCAGGCCGTGGGCGGGCTCATCAACATCCTTGACCCTGAAACGGTGGTGATCTCCGGTGGGCTGGCCGACGCCGGTGATCTCTGGTGGAAACCCATGGAGTTTGCCTTGCGCCAGGAACTGCTGGCACCACTGGTTTCGGTTCCGGTGGTTAGGGCGACCCTGGGCAACACCGCCGCCATTGTCGGCGCCGCAAAACTCGTTCTTTAAGTAAGGGAGACCCCATGATTCTCACCCCGGAAGGCCTTGAGGCCCTCCGTTCCCAACTGATCGTCTCCTGCCAGGCATACCCCGGCGAGCCCATGCGCGATCCGCGAACCACCGCTCAAGTAGCCGCATCGGCAGTCATCGGCGGCGCTGCGGCGATCCGTGTCCAAGGGTTGGCCGACGTGCAGTTCACGCGTGCCGCCGTCGAGGTTCCTGTCATTGGTCTCTGGAAGGACGGTCACGACGGCGTCTTCATCACCCCGACTCTTCGCCATGCCCTTGCCGTGGCGAACGCCGGCGCGCATATTGTGGCGATCGACGGAACGCGTCGGGAACGGCCGGACGGGCTTTCCCTGGCCGGGACCATTGCCGGAATTCACGCGGAATCCCATGCGTTGGTCATGGCTGATTGCGGCTCATTCGACGACGCAGTTGCCGCAGTGGAGGCCGGCGCTGACCTGATCGGCAATACTCTGTCCGGCTACACCGGCGAGCGCCCCAAGACTGACGGCCCGGACTTGGAGCTGTTGGAGCAGATCGCTTCCGTGGACTTGGGCAAGCCGGTGATCGCAGAAGGCCGGATCCATACCCCGTCCCACGCCCGGCAAGCCTTGGACGCCGGTGCCTTTGCCGTGGTGGTCGGCACCGCGATCACGCATCCGGCAAGCATCACGGGTTGGTTCAAAGGTGCGATGCACGCGTAGGCCTGCGTTGCGGGGCCTGCTCTGCGCCCCAAAACCCACGCCAAGCGCGCAAACCGGGCCTCACAACGAAAGGGCCTGCGTTGCGGGGCCTGCTCTGCGCGCCAAAACCCACGCCAAGCGCGCAAACCGGGCCTCACAACGCTCAGGGAGCGGGCGTAGGCTTTCCCCATGACTGCCGAGAGCTCCCGGGAATTCGATGTAATCGTGATCGGCGCGGGCGCCGTCGGGGAAAACGTGGCGGACCGGGTGGTCCGCGGCGGCTTGACGGCGGTGATTGTCGAGAGCGAATTGGTAGGGGGCGAGTGCTCTTACTGGGCGTGCATCCCGTCCAAGGCACTGCTCCGGCCAGGGAACGTACTCCACGCCGCCCAAGTGGTCCCCGGGGCGAAAGAGGCAATCACCGGAACCATAGATGCAGAGGCCGCGCTGAAGCATCGGGACTGGTTCACCAATAATTGGCAGGACGGCAGCCAGGTTGAATGGCTGGACAGCGCCGGCATTGAGTTGATCCGCGGGCGGGGACGTATTACAGGTCCTCGCGAGGTCCAGGTGGATGGGCTCGACGGCAACAGCTACGCGCTCAAAGCCCATCATGCAGTGGTGATCGCGACAGGTTCAACTCCCACCATCCCGGATATTGACGGCCTGAAAGACGTACCCTTCTGGACAACCCGCGGCGCCACGGCAGCCAAGGAAGTGCCGAAGCGTTTCGTGGTGCTCGGCGGCGGCGTGGCGGGCGTGGAGATGGCCCAGGCATTTGCCCGCCTCGGCTCGGACGTCACGTTGATTGCCCGCGGCCGTTTGCTGAGCAGCTACCCGGAGGAAGCCGCCAACCTGGTGCTGGCCGGGCTTCGCGCCGACGGCGTCACTGTCCACGTCCACACTGATGTGGAGAAAACGGAGAAGAACGACGACGGCTCAGTGACAGTTACGTTCGAGGGCAAGTCGCTTTCGGCGGACAAACTACTGGTGGCCTCGGGACGACATCCCGCTCTGGCCAATCTGGGGCTGGAAAATGTAGGCGTGGAAGCACAGGACGGCAAACCCCTCCGACTCACCACCGAAGCCAGCGGCCTGGTGGAAGGCCCAGCCAGTGATGGAACCAGCGGATTGTGGCTTTACGCTGCCGGGGACGCCGCCGGCAAGGTCCTCCTCACCCATCAGGGCAAATACGAGGCCCGCGCTACGGGTGATGCGATCGTCGCCCGGGCCAACGGCAAGCTCAAAGGGGCGCCCCAACCGTGGAGCCCTTGGGCGCATACCGCCAACGATCATGCTGTTCCGAGCGTGGTGTTCACCGATCCCGAGGTTGCCTCAGTTGGCCCCAGCCTGGAGCAGGCGCTGCTTCAGGGTAAGAATGTCACCGGCGTGGAACTCCCCATCAACGTCTCGGGCTCCCAACTTCACTCCCCTGACTACAAGGGCTGGGCGCAAATCGTGGTGGACGAAGACCGGAAGGTCATCCTTGGTGCCACGTTCGTGGGCCCGGGAGTGGCGGAGTTACTCCACTCAGCAACAATCGCGATAGTGGGCGAAGTCCCGCTGGACCGCCTCTGGCACGCAGTTCCGTCCTATCCCACCATCAGCGAAGTATGGCTGAGGCTTCTGGAGAAGTACGGACTCTAAATCTCTATTTGAACTGACTGGTCAGTTTAGTTAGACTTTCAGCAGACACCATTTCTGCGAAAGGCTTCATTGTGCTGTCCGTACAGCAACTCCAGATCAACGGCCGCCGGGACGATCTCCTTCCGGCAACGTCACTCCAAGTCCGCCGCGGCGAACTCCTGCTCGTCGCAGGAGAGGGCCAGGATCAGCGGACCGCTTTGGCGCTGGCTTTGAGCGGTCGCATGAAGCCAAGCAACGGCGTCCTCAGCTGGGACACCACCACCAAGACCAAGAAGATCCGCCTCGTCAGCGCCTTGGTGGACTCCCCCGGCGTCAATGAACCCGAGCAGCACCTCAGCGTCCGCGATCTGGTCACCGAGGACCTCTCCCTCATCCCCCGCCGTTACCGCGGCGCGCTGCTGAGCAAGCCGTGGCTGAAGGTCAACAGCTTCGAAGACATTGCGGGCCTCTGGATAGAACAGATTCCCGCGGCCCGGCGGCTGGAGCTTCTGACCGCGCTCGCCCTGGCAGATCCAGCTACAGACCTCCTGGTGGTCGACTCCCCGGACCGCCATAGTGCCGATCCGGCAGCGTGGCTGCCCCGACTTGAAGCATTGGCGTCCGACGCCGGGCGGCCGCTTGCCGTCGTCGCCGTCGTGGGTGCCCTTCCGGGGAATTGGACCGGTGCCGCTGCGGTGATCGGCAACTCCGTCTCGCACCCGCCTGAACCCGGAACGGAACCCGCCCCCGCACTGGTCAAACCGGCCCAAACCGCAGCGGCCCAACCAGAGCCGGCCACCGTCGTCGAGCCCAAAGCCAAGCACGCTGCCCATGCGGCGCCTACAACACCCGCAGCCAGCACAGCAGCGGCCCAACCTGAATCCGAAAACCTTCAAAGGACTGCAAAGTGACTGTTCTGCGGCTGGCCCGCTCCGAACTCAAGCGCATGACCGGCGGGCTCCTGCCCAAGCTGACCATCCTCGCCCTGACCATGGTTCCGCTGCTCTACGGCGCCGTGTACCTCTATGCGAACTGGGATCCGTATGGCAACCTGAACCAGATCGACGCCGCACTGGTGGTGGAAGATACCGGAGCCACGTCATCGGATGGCACCGAACTTCAGGCCGGCAGGAAAGTAGCCGACAGCCTGGTCGAGGGCCATGTCTTCAACTGGAAACAGGTCTCCAGCGCCGAGGATGCCGATGCTGGTGTCCGTACGGGTGAGTACGCCTTTGCGCTGCGCATCCCCAAGGATTTCTCCGCCAATTTGGTCTCGCCCGGCAGCTTCGACGCCGCTAACCAGGCCATGCTGCACGTCACCACCAACGATGCCAACAACTACCTCCTGAGCACCATCGTGGACAAACTCACCACCGCGGTTCACTCCACAGTGGCAAAGGAGGTGGGCGAGGAAACAGCCAACCAGCTCCTCACCGGTTTCGGCACCATCCACGCGTCCATCGTGAAGGCTGCCGATGGCGCCTCCGAGCTGGCCACGGGCGTCGGCAAACTCAGCGACGGCGCCGCAACACTGCACGGCGGCACTACCGAACTGGCCACTGGCGCCGACCAACTCGTGGCCGGGCAGACCCAATTGCGGGATGGCGCCGTGCAGCTGAACACAGGTGCCGGCCAGCTAAGTTCAGGCCTGACCGAGCTCAAAAACAGAACCGCTACCCTTCCGGCCGATTCGCAGAAACTAGCCGACGGCGCGGCGCAAGTAGCCGCCGGAAACGCGGAGCTGAACGCGAAAGTCCAGGACGTCGTCGGGCAACTCGAAGCGGCAGACAAGGGCCTCCGCAACCGCGTGGTGGAATCGAACGCGCGGCTGGTGACTGCCGGCGTCCTGACGCAGGAGCAGGCCGATAAGGTCCTGGCGGACTTTGACGCTGCCGCAGCGTCGAGCCCTGTAACGGACGCGAAGTCCAAGATCGCCGGCGATGCCGCCAAAATCCAACAACTCTCCGACGGTTCAGCCGCCGTGAGCGACGGAGCATCCAAGCTCGCCGCTGCGACACCAGCCCTGACCGACGCGATCTCCCAGGCAGCGGACGGCGCCGGACAGCTGAACGCGGGCGCCTCAACGTTGGCCGCCGGGCAGCAGACCGCCCTGGACGGTACAGCCAAGCTCGACGACGGCGCCCACCAGCTGGACGACGGCGCCGGACAGCTTGCCAGTGGCGGGGTGACAGCTTTCAACGGCGCGCAGACCTTGGCCTCCGAGCTCGCCAAGGGCGCGGGAGAAATCCCCAACCCGAACGACGAGCAGAAGAACAGCGTGTCCAAGGTGATCGCGGATCCTGTCGCCGTGGACAACGTCTCCCAAGCCAAGGCAGGCTCCTACGGTGCCGGCTTGGCGCCCTTCTTCCTGACCCTCGCACTGTGGATCGGTGTATTCATGCTGGTCCAGGCCATGCGACCCATCACCCAACGGGCCCTGGCGTCGAACGCCCCCGCCTGGAAAATCGCCGTCGGAGGCTGGCTGCCGTTTTTCGTTGTCTCGGTGCTGCAGGCCACCATCCTCACCCTCGTGGTGAATCTGGGCCTCGGCTTGAACCCCGCGCACCCCATCGGGATGTGGCTCTTCATGCTGGCAGCGGTGATGGCGTTCAGCGCGATCATCCAAGGGATCGTGGCGCTCATGGGAACACCCGGAAAGTTCGTGGTGCTGATCCTGCTGGTCCTGCAGCTGGTGTCCTCGGGCGGAACGTTCCCATGGCAGACCACGCCCATGCCGCTCCATGTTGTACACCAAGTCTTGCCCATGGGGTATGTGGTCACCGGCATGCGGCACCTGATCTACGGCGGTGAGCTCAGCATGATCTGGCCCACGGTACTGGGGCTGCTTGGATACACTTTGCTGGGAGCGGCACTGTCAACGCTCGCCGTCCGCAAGCACAAGATGTGGACCCTCAAGACGCTGAAGCCGGAGATCGCAGTATGAGCACCACCGAGCCGGCCCCTTCCACTGCCGGCACGTCCGGTCCTGCGGAGAAGAAACTCCGCCCGGGCCGCACCAACGCCACCAAGCAGCGCCTGTTCGAGGCCTCCATGGAGTTGATCGGCGAGCGCGGCGCTGCGGGGGTGACCGTGGACGAAATCGCGGCCGCCGCCGGAGTGTCCAAAGGGACCGTGTACTACAACTTCGGCAGCAAGTCCGACCTCATAGCGCAGCTTTTGCGGCACGGTGTGGACATCATGCTGGTCCGGCTGCAGGACGTCCGCGGCCAGGCCAACGATCCCTTGGAATCCATGAATAACATGGTGGGGCAGGCCATGGAGTTCATGGACGACTATCCATCCTTCGCCCGCCTGTGGGTCAGCGAAAACTGGCGCACTCCGGGCGAGTGGGGCGCGGTGTTCGCCGAGCTCCGCGCTGAACTCCTGGCCGTGATCGGCTCTGCAGTGGAGGGCGTCGCATCGGACTACAAGGTTGATGAGAGTATTGCCCGCGGATCCTTGGAGGCGGCGATTTTTGGTGCCATCTTCGTGGTGGGCCTCGACCGGCAAACCTACAATCCGGAACGCACCCGCGAGCAAAGCGTCGCGGCCGTCATGACCATCATGCACGGGTACGTCATCAAGTAAGCTCGCCCGCCCGTTGTGAGGCCCGCTCTGCGCGTCTTCGCTCGCTTTCGGGGCGCACAGCAGGCCTCACAACGGTATCCAACTGCAATGTACGACGGCGTGGCGCGGCCACGTGGTCGGCGATGATTAACCTCATGCGTCACATGGGGAACAGCGGGAAGCTTGCGGTGGTGGCCGCGTTCGTCTCGCTTGGGCTGCTGGTGCTGGCCGCGGTGGTGCTGGAGGAACTGGTGTTGTACCTGTTCCTGGGTTCCGTGCTGATCTGCTACCTCGCATCGCTCGTGCAGGTCTTCAACCGGCGGCGCTACTTCGTGGTCCTCCTTGGCGCAGCGGGGACCAGCGTATTCATCGGCTGCAGCATCGCCTTCCTTCGGATGTGGGGCATCGCGTTCAACCAGGATGCCAACGCCTTGGGCAGTGCAGTGAGCACCCTGGACTCCGACATCTACTTCTACCTCGCGGCCATGGCAGGAGTGGGGACACTTGGTGTGCTTTTCCTCGGTGCGGTGGTGCCATCTTTTGGTTCGCGCGCTGTTGTCCCTGCAAAGCGGCCGGCTCCAACCGCCAAGCGGACCCCGCCACCACGCAAACCCGTGACCCGCAAGCCCGCCCCACGCACAAGTACGCCCACCAAACGCCCCGCGCCCCGGACGCCATCCACGGCAGCCAAGCGTCCGACGTCGAGCGCTTCCACCCAGCGCAAGCCGGCCCCCAAGCGTTGACGCTTCCAACCACCCTCCGTTGCGAGGCCCGCTCTGCGCCATAACGCGACACGCAGACGCGCACAGCAGGCCCCACAAGCAAACCCCTCCGTTGCGAGGCCCGCTCTGCGCCCTAACGCGACACGCAGACGCGCACAGCAGGCCCCACAACGAAGGAGGTCAGGAGTCGAAGCCCAGCCCCACGGCGTCGAGCGCTTTGAGGATCAGGTTCCGTTTCCCTTGGTTGTGATCGGCCCGGTCCATGGACCATCGCGTCAGGTTGATGCCCAGGGAAGCCAGCGGCTCGGGCGGGAAGGGCAGTGGCCGTTTCCGTACCATCTCCACCCGGGTGCGCTCGGTGTCCAGGCCGGCCAGAAGATCCAGGAGGACGTCTGCGGCAAAAGCAGTGGCACCCACTCCGAGTCCGGTGAATCCTGCAGCGTAGGCCACCCGTCCCTTCCGGGCAGTGCCGAAGAAGGCGCAGAACTGCGTGCTTGAATCGATGGGTCCGGCCCACTTGTGGGTGAACTTGAGGCCTTCAAGCTGTGGGAACGTGGTGAAGAAGTGGGAGGCGATTTTCTCCCACGTGGCAGGTTGGTGCTCGTGCCGCTGGTCCACGCGCCGGCCCCAGAAGTAGAGGGCGTCGTACCCGCCAAAGAGAATTCTGTGGTCCTTGGTGATGCGGTAGTAGTGGAACTGGTTGGCCACATCGCCGATCCCCTGGCGTTTCCCCCAGCCGATGGATTCCAATTGCTCCGGGGAAAGGGGCGCGGTCATGAGCGCGTAGTCGTACACCGGCACTGTCATGAGCTGGTTCCGTTTGAGCAGGGACGGAAACACGTTGGTACCAAGCACCACGTGCCCGGCCTCCACGTTTCCCCGTTCCGTCACAACCGTGACGCCGTCCTCGTGGTCCTTCAGTTCGCGCACGCGCGTGCCCTCATGGATCACCACGCCGAGCTCCGTTGCCACCCGCGCCAGCTCGAGTCCCAGTTTGTACGGGTGGACCATCGCCACGGAGTCTTTGTGCCAGCGGCCGGCCAAATAGGTGGGCGAGTTGACCTCCGCCCTCACGGCTTCCTGGTCCAGGAAGACGCTGCCGGGGCTGTCATCCTCCTGGAGCCAGGCCACCTGATGGGGTTCCACAGCGACGTTGAGCTCACCGGTGCGCTCCCAATCGCAGTCCATGCCGTACTTCTCAATGGCTTCCTGCATGCGATCCAGGTTTTCCATGCCTAACCGGTCCAGGGTGGCCAATTCCTCCGGCCAGCGGTTCCTGCCGTTTTCGTGGCCGTGCGTCAGGCTGGCCTCGCAGAAGCCGCCATTGCGACCGGAAGCTGCCCAGGCCACACGCTCCCCTTCCAGCAGGATCACTGTCCGGCCGGGGTCGCGTTCCTTGGCGCGCAGTGCGGTCCACAATCCGGTATAGCCGCCTCCAACGATCACCAGATCCGCGGCAGCGTCGCCGTCAAGTTGTGGGTAGCGTGCGGCTGAGTCCTTGAGGTCGTCGATCCAGAACGCCCGGTGGGCCGCGCCTTCCAAGGCACGGGACACGACGGCGGCCTGCGGGACATTCCGTTCGAAAACGGTGGTATTCACGGGAAATTCTCCTGTTTCAATGGGTGGTATCTGAGCGCGGTCAGGCAGTGACCGGCTCGGCGTCCCACAAGGGCCGGGGACGGGAGGCGATGAGGTTCCGCGTGTAGTCGTCACCGGGGTCCTCAAGGATTCGAGACGTTGGCCCCTGCTCCACGATCCGTCCCTGATGCATCACCAGGAGCTCGGAGCAAAGACGCGAGACCACAGCCAGGTCGTGGGTAACGAACAAGATGGTCAGTCCGAGCTGGTCCCGCAGTTCCTCCACGAGCTCCAGAACCTGGGCTTGGACAGAGACGTCCAAGGCGCTGGTGGCCTCGTCCAACACGAGAAGGCGCGGGCGGGCAGCAAGCGCCTTGGCCAAGGCAACGCGTTGCCTCTGCCCACCCGATAGCGCCCGAGGCCGGGCATCGAAACGCTCCGGCCCGATTCCCACGCGCCCCAGCAGATCGCGGGCGCTGTCCTTGGCTTCCTTGCGGCCTTGTTTCCGGTGAAGGCGGAAAACGTCGGCCACAGCATTTCCTACGGGGATACGCGGGTCCAAAGACAGATAGGGATCCTGGAACACAATCTGGACATCCTTGGCCAGGACTTTCCGTTCGGAAGCTTTCAGGGCCCGATGAGGCCGGGGGACGTCCCTCAATGTGAGTTCACCGGATGTAGCGGTTTCCAGCGCAACCACCAGCCGGGCCAGGGTGGACTTTCCTGAACCGGACTCACCCACGATGCCCAAGGACCCGCCCTCCGGCAGGCTGAAATGGGCGTCGTCCAAGGCGGTGATGATTTCACCGCGCGGCAGTTGATAGGTTTTGCTGAGCCCCGAAACCTTCAGCAGGGCGGACCCTGCCGGTTCAAGCCCGGGAGCCGCCAGCACAGCAGAGCCGGCATCCACCTCGATGACAGGCGTCGCCTCCACCAGCTGCCGGGTGTAGTCCTGCTGTGGCGTGAGGAAAACAGTCCGGGTTTGCCCGTGTTCCACCACTTCGCCGCGTCGAAGTACGTAGACACGTTCACACAGGCTGGCGGCGAGATTGAGGTCGTGCGTAATGAAAAGCATGCCCATTCCGCGCGACTGCTGCTCCTCGCGGAGGAGCCGCACAATCCCCGCCTGTGTAGTGACATCCAGGGCGGTGGTGGGCTCGTCGCAGAGCAACAGGTCCGGTGAGTTCAGGAGGGCAGCTGCGATCATGACCCTTTGGAGCATGCCGCCTGAGAGTTGATGCGGGTGCTGGTCCATGAGTTCTTTGGCTCGCCGAAGACCCACCTGCTCCAGTTGCGTGACAGCGCGTTCAGTAGCCTCGGCCCGGGACAGGCCATCAAGCCTCACCAGGGTTTCGGTGAGGAAGTCCCCCACAGTACGGACGGGGTTGATGCCCGCCCTGGGGTCCTGGAAGATCATGGAAGCGTGTCTCCGCCGCAGCTCCATGAGACGTTCCTTGCTGGCCGTCAGGGTGTCGAGGCCTTGAACCGACACGAGGCCGGAGGACTGCGAGCCGCCAGGAAACAGCCCCAGTGCGGCCCGGGTAGTCAGCGACTTGCCTGAGCCGGACTCCCCCACCAAGGCGACCGCTTCGCCGTCGTTCACGTGCAGGGAGACGTTGTCCAGCAGCGGTGGCCTGTCCGGAAAACCGAGCGTAAAGTTTTCGATCTGCAACAGCTGGCTCATGAAAGTTTTCCTCCGATGCGGTCTGACAATTCCTCGCCGATGACGTTGACGGCCACCACCACCAGCACCACTACCAGGGCGGGCCAGAAAGCGGGCAGGACGTAGCCTCCCAGCAGCGCGCCGCGGGATTCCTCGATCATGGCGCCCCAGTCGCTGGTGGGCGGCTGGACCCCGAGTCCGATGAAGGAGAGCGCCGCGAGGTCGGCCAGTACATAACCGAAATTCAGTGTTGATTGAGCGCCAACGGTCGGAATCAGGTTGGGCAGAACCCGTCCCAGTACCACCCAGGGCGTTCGGAATCCGAGCACCCGGTACGCCTGCACATACGGCCTGCCACGCTCAGCCACCACCAGGGACTGCGCCAACCGGGCGACGTACGGAACGTACGCGATGGTCATGGCCAGGATGGGCGCGAAGAGCCCCTTACCGAACAGGGCGATGGCGAGCATGGCCATGAGCAATGCGGGAAAAGCAAAGAGGAGATCGAAAAGGCGTCCCAAAACCTTGCCCGGCCAGCCCTCGGACCAGCCCGCGACCAAGCCAAGGAGCAGACCCAGGACCGTGGATCCGATCACCACGATGGTGGGGCCCAGCAGTGACGTCCGTCCGCCGTGCATGAGCCGGCTAAGGAGATCACGGCCAAGCGAGTCAGTCCCCAGCAGGTGCTGTCCGCTGGGGCCGGCCAGTACGTTGTTGAGGTCCACATAGTCGGGGTCGTAAGGCGCCAGCACCGGGGCGAACAGTGAGAGAAGTACGACGACGGCGGCAACGGCGAGCGCGCCCCACGCCATGGGCGACAGGAGGCTGCCGTAACGGCGAAGGCCGGCCTGTGGCAGCTGGATGGCTAAAGTCATCGGGACTCCGTTCCGGCCGCGATACGCGGGTCGATGAGGGGTTGGACGAGGTCCACGACGGTGTTGACCAGCACGAAAGCTGCCACCACCACCATGACGATCGCTTGGACAACACCGAAGTCGAGCCTGTCGATGGATTGCACCAGGAGTTGTCCGATGCCGGAGAGGCCGAAGGTCCTCTCGATGATGGCGCTGGAGACCAGGAGGCCTGCCACCAGCACGCCGCTCACGGTCAGGATGGGACCCAGGGCGTTGCGCAGGACGTGGCGTGCCACCACTGATCCGCGGGTGAGGCCACGACTGGTGGCCACCTCCACGTGTTCGCGGAGCAATTGCTCGTTCATGGAGGAACGGGTCACCCTGGCCACCATGGCGATGTAGGTGATGCCCAAGGCGAGTGCCGGAAGGGTGAGGTGCCAGATCCGGTCCCAACCGCCGTCGCCGCTTCCAAAGGAGGGGAACCAGCCCAAGCCAACGGAGAAAAGGGCCACCAAGGCGATCGCTGCCACGAACGGCGGCACTGCGCCCGCTGCGGTGAGGGTGATGAGGATGAAGCGGTCACCGAAGCCCTTGTTCAGGCTGGCCACAATGCCGGCGAACAACCCCAGGACAGTAATGAAAACCGCGGCGAGCGCCACCAGTTGAAGCGTGGTGGGCAACCGTCCGAGCAAGACGTCGGAGACGTCCTGGCGGTAGGTCAGCGAACGGCCCCAGTCCCCTTGGACAATGCCGCCGAGCCACTTCAGGTACTGTTCCCAAGCCGGCTTATCCAAGCCGAACTGCCGGGTGATCTCTTCGAGTGCTTCAGGCTTGGGGCTGCGTCCCCTCAGCAGGAAGCGGGCGGGATCGCCGGGAACAAGGAAACGCGAGAAGAACACGGCCAGGGAGGCAACAAACAATGTCAGTACCAGGGCCAGCAGCTTCTTCACGATGTATACCGCCGGACGGACTGCCCTGCGTTTGTCCCGCTTGCGGGTGGGAGCGCCAGGCGTGGACTGGATCTGGTTGATGGCGGTCATGTCAGCGACCTCCTATCTGGGCTGCCCACGGGAAGTACATGTAATTGATGGAGGGGTCCGCCCCGGTGATGCGCTTGCCCAGCCACATGGACGTGACGGTCTCATAGAGCGGCCCCCACACCACTTGGTCGCTGGCCAGTTTGGCGGCTTGCCCCGTGAGTTTGCCCCGGGCGTCGGGGTCCTGGATTCCGTAGGCGGAGTTCACCAGATCATCGAATTCCTGGTTACTCCAGCCGCCGTAGTTGCTGAAATCGCCGGTGCGCAGCACGCTGTACATTTCCAGGGGCTCGGTGCTGGAGAGGTACCAGGAGGTCACCAGGAGGTCCACGTTCTTGCGTGCCTCGGGGTCTGAGAACAGGGTGGTGTATTTGTCGTTGGACATGGTTTGGATTTCCGGGTCCAGGCCAATCTCCTTGGCAGCGGATGCGATGGCCCGCGCCGAGATGTCGAAAGCTGCGTTCAGCGAGGCAGTGGCGAAAACGAACTTGCTGCCCTCGGCTCCTGCTTCCTTGATGAGCTTTTTGGCTTCCTCCAGGTCATACGGTGTGGACAGGAGGCCCTCAAAAGCCTCGTCAGCAGTTTGCGACGATACGTCCTTCCACACACTCTTGGTGGCCAGCGCATCCGTCTTCTTCGCATAGCCCTGTTCGGCTGCCTTGATCAACGCTTCACGGTTAATGGCCATCATCAATGCCTGGCGGACCCGGACGTCCTGGAACGTACCGGCCAGATTGGTGAAGACCATGCTCTGCACTGAGGTGTCCTCGCCGAAGTACAGGTCCCCGGCATCCTTATTGGCTTTCAGGATGTCCATGGCATTGGAAGGAATCGCGAAGCCGCCATCGATTTCGCCGGTTTGGAAGGCATTGATGCGGGACGTGGCATCGGGCAGCATCTTGAAAGTGACCTGGCCTGACTTGGCTTTGAGCTCCGGGTCCCAGTAGTCGTCGAAGCGTTTGAGGGTGATGCTTTCGCCGGCTTCCCACTGTTCGAATTGGAAGGGGCCCGTGCAGTTCACCCCGGTGCTGGAGTTTCCATAGTCCTTGCCCGCCGCTTCCAAAGTCTTGGCAGATTCGACCACGCCCGTGGCTCCCACCAAGGAACTGTTGAACACGTAGTCCGGCCGGGTGGTAGTCACCGTGACCTCGAAGTCGCCGGTCTTCTCGATGGATTCCACGTTTTGGTAGGCGGAGGCCCAGAAGGAACCCACTTCGGGGTCCAGGTGGCGGCTCAAGGAGGCCACAACATCGTCAGCTGTCATTTCAGTGCCGTCGTGGAACTTCACGCCCTGCCGGATGGTGTAAATCCATGTCAGCGGATCCGGGTTCTCCACTCCCGTGGCCAGGCCAGGCGACGTGGAGAGGTCAGCGTTCCACCGGAACAGCGACTCACACACATTGGAAAGGACAGTGTTGTCCGGGTAGTCGAAGGCGTACGCATAGTCCAGGGAGAACGGCTCGGCGTACATGGCCCAGTTGAAGTTATCGATCTCCCGGGTAGGTGCCGGGCTCGTGTCGGACAAGGTGAACTTGGCTCCGCCCGCGGCGTCAGTCACGCCGGTGGGCCGAACACCGCAGCCGCCCAGGACCAGGCCGGCCACGACGGCGGCGATGCCAACCGCGGTGATGCGCGACGGCGTCGTCCGCTGTTTGAGGCGCACGGCACCTTTTGCAGGTGGCGGTGCTGTTTGCGGCCTCATGGCATCACCGGGACGGGCTGGAGGTGGTTGTCCCGGGCGATTTGGTTGTCCCGTGTGGGCGCGCGGTGGTAGACGCACTCGCCCCCAATCCACGTCTGCGTCACCACCGCCCGGTGCAGTTCCTCCGCCGGGAGGTCGAAGACGTTGAGGTCCAGGACGGCGAAGTCGGCCAGTTTCCCCGGTTCCAACGTTCCGGTTTCCTTGTCCAGGTGGTTGATCCAGGCGGAGCCGTGAGTGTAGGCATCGAGGATCTGCTTGAGGCTGAGCTTCTGCGATTCACGGCCGAGTGGGGGCAGCTCCTCCCCCGGCGCTACCCTATTCACCGCAACGTGAATGGCCGCTATCGGGTCGGCGGTGGAGACAGGCCAGTCGCTCCCGGCCACCACGCGCGCATTCGCGGAAGCAAGTTCGCCAAACGGGTAGTGCCTGTCCTCGGCGGCCGGTTCAAGGAACGGAAGGGTCAGGGTGTCCATCTGTTCCTCATGGCAGGCCCAGAGAGCCTGCACGTTGGCCGCAGCCTTCAGCTCGGGAAAACGGGGAATATCTTCGCTGCGGACCACTTGAAGGTGCGCCAGGTGGTGACGGTTGTCGTTGCTCCCGTTGCTTTCCCGCGCTGCTTCCAACGCGTCCAAGGCATCCGTCACCGCCCGGTCGCCGAGGGCATGGAAGTGAACCTGCATCCCTGCAGCATCAATCGCGGTGACGAATTCCTTGAGCTCATCGGGCTCGAAGAATTCGATGCCGCGGTTGTCAGTGTGGTGGCCGTGGTGATCCAGGTAGACGTGGTGCATGGCTGCTGTGTAATTCTCTGCCACACCGTCCACCATCACCTTCACTGTGTTGGCGTTGAGCTGATGGTGGTCGAAGGAATCTGCCACACGCCGGCGCCTCTCCGTGATCAGATCCAGCTGGGCCATGCCGGCCGTCCTGTCCCACCATTGGCATGCTGTGACGCGGACTTTCAGGTCTCCTGCCTTCGCCGCGTCCATATAGACGTCCAAGTGGTCGGCGTGTCCACCCTCCGGGATGGGAACCCAGGCGTCCTGCCACGCGGTGATTCCCTGCGACAACAGCAATTTTTGGGAAGCGAGCAGGCCTTGGTACGCCAAGCCGTACGGAACGGCGGGCTTGACGGCGTTGAAGAGATCCATGGCCCCTTCATGAACTGTGCCGGCGGGCGTCCCGTCCTCTTCGCGTTCCAGCCGTCCGCCCTCGGGATCTGGTGTTTCCGCGCTGATGCCCGCCGCCTCGAAGGCGGCAGTGTTGGCCCACGCACCGTGGTGGTCCCTGTTGACGAGGTACACGGGCCGGCCCGGCACTACGGCGTCCAACAGTTGCCGTGCAGGAGTACCTCCCGGGAAGAAGTCCATGGACCATCCAGCGCCGAGGATCCAGGGTTCATCGGGATTTTCAGCTGCGTAGCGGGCTATAGTTGCCACGGCTTCTTCTGCGTTGGTGGCCTCCGTCAGCTCGCACTGAAGTAATTCGATCCCGGCGAAGATGGGGTGGATGTGGGCATCCTGGAAACCAGGCACTACCAGTTGCCCCTGCAGGTCTACCCTGCGGGTGCCCGGCGTGAGCCTTGCCTTGAGGTGGTCGGGTTTTCCGACCCCGATGATGCGCCCTGCGGCTATAGCCAGGTCTGCCCGGATGGGTCCGGCGTCATTGCCGGTGTAAACCCATCCGTTCTCCAACAAAATCTCTGCGTGCACGGTGGAGTCCTTTCGTGGGGAATTCAACTCTGCGAGACACACTATGAGCCGGATCACATTAAAGTCAACAGTGTTGACATCAATGCTGACAAAGACTTTGACTGGTCTTGGAAAGGAGGACCCCATGAATCATGTAGGTTGATAATCAACCCGGGATCGCATGGAAGGCGGACAACTGATGGCGCAGCCAGCACAGTCGGCGGACCGCCGCACACGCCTTGATCCGGCCACCATCATTGACGCGGTCCTGCGTATATCCCGTCAGGAACTCGGCGAACGGCTGACCGTCCGCCGGTTGGGACAGGAACTCGAGGTGGACGCCACCGCCGTCTACCGGCATTTCCGGAACCGCGACGCGATTGTCAGGGCAGCACTGGACCAGTTGTTCATGACGTCCGTTGAACGCACGCTGGCCACAGCACGAGACCGCGACTGGCGTGCCCGACTGGAGGCGTATCTCGACGAACTCCTCAAAGCCTTTATGCAGCACCCTTCACTAGGCAGTGAGTCGTTCGCCACGGACACCTACGGCCCCGGTGAGTTGAAAGCAATCGAGTTCGTCCTGCAGTGCCTCAGCGACGCCGGGCTGGAAGAGGACCGCGTGGTGCACTACTACGCGGCCCTGGAAAGCTACACCCTCGCGCTCGGCGCCGGCATTGCGGTTGAGATCCAACGGCTCCCGGACTCCGAGGGCCATGATCCCTGGCTTAACCCCCGGGTATTCACACGCATCACCGGCCGGCCACTCCTTGAAAAACACCACGCCGCACTGCAAAACCTTGACTCACTCAAGGCCTTCCATGCCGGCCTCGCGGCCATCCTGGACAGCGCCGAACGCGAAAGCACGCAAGCCTGACCGCCTGCTTGGCCAGTAACGCAACCCCCCTTCCCCGCACGACGCCACCATCCGGCGTCGTCCATTCAGCACTGCCCGGACAGCGACGCCCGGCAGGGAAAGCACGGCACCAATATGCACCAGTTCATCAACGGAAAACTGCTCCCTGGAACCTCGGGCGCCAGCCTCGATGTCATCAATCCGGCCACCGCGGAGGTGGTGGAAACGGTGGCGCTCGCTTCACTGGCAGACCTTGACGCCGCCATAGCAGCTGCCCGCGGCGCCTTCCCGGCATGGTCCCGCACCGTCCCGGGTGAACGCGCAGGGATCCTGCAAAAATTCGCCCGCATCGTCGAGGACCACGCGGAGGAATTCGCCCGGGTTGAGAGTTCACAGACGGGTAAACCGCTTCGCTTGACGCGTGAATTCGACGTCCCCGGCACCATCGACAACATCGACTTCTTTGCGGGCGCCTCACGACACCTCGAGGGCAAGGCCACAGCGGAGTACTCTCCCCAGCACACCTCGTCCATCCGGCGGGAGGCGATTGGCGTAGTGGGGTCCATCGCGCCGTGGAACTACCCTCTGCAAATGGCCGCGTGGAAAATCCTTCCCGCTATTGCCGCCGGCAACACCATCGTTCTCAAGCCCGCCGAGATCACTCCGCTGACGTCCTTGATGTTTGCGCAGGCGCTCACTGACGCCGGACTGCCCGACGGCGTGGTGAACGTGGTGGTGGGCGACGGCGCCACAGTTGGCGCAGCACTCATGCGGCACCCCGATGTGGACATGGTCTCTTTCACGGGCTCCACCGCGGTTGGCCGCACGGTTCTGGAGGCGGCCGCCGTTAACGCGAAACGCGTGCACCTCGAATTGGGCGGCAAGGCACCCTTCGTGGTGTTCGACGACGCCACCCTGGACGCTGCCGTTCATGGCGCCGTGGCCGGTTCGCTGATCAACACGGGCCAGGATTGCACTGCCGCCACCCGGGCTATCGTTCACCGGAGCGTGTACGAGGAATTCGTCGCCAAGGTGGCCGCCCGCTTTGATGGGATCGTTCTGGGCGCGCCCGGGGATACTGACGCGGACCTCGGCCCCCTGGTTTCCTTCAAGCAGCGCGACCACGTAGCGGGAATGGTGGACCGCGCCCGCAGCTACAGCAAGGTGGTGGCAGGCGGCTACGTTCCAACGGATGAGGGCCTGCAGGACGGGGCCTTCTACCGCCCCACGCTGGTGGTCGACGCTGCGCCGGACTCGGAAATCGTTAAGGACGAGGTGTTCGGCCCGGTCCTTGTGGTCCTACCCTTTGATACTGACGACGAAGCCATCCAGCTCGCCAACGACACCGTCTACGGGCTGGCTGCTTCGGCTTGGACGAACAATCTCCAGCGTGCCTTGCGGGCTACCCGCGAGATCAAGGCCGGCTGCGTGTGGGTCAACGATCACGTCCCGATCATTTCCGAGATGCCCCACGGAGGCTTCAAGCAATCCGGCTTTGGCAAGGACATGTCCGCCTACTCCTTTGAGGAGTACACCCAGGTCAAGCATGTGATGGTCGAGCTGGAGGGCGTCATCGAGAAGGACTGGCACCGGACCATCTTCAGCCTGCGCTGATCCTCTTTTCCTTGAATGGACTGAGTTGCGGGGTCCGCTCTGCGCGCTTGCGGGGTTTCTAGAGACGCAGAGCGGGCCTCACAACGGGAGTTTGCGGCCGGATTTTGCGGCCGACGCCAAGTACTGCGATGTTCGAGATCCGTTGCATGTGCATGCCGCAGCTGGCTTACGGGGATCCCGGTAACTCTTAGTAGCTATTTGCGGGGAACTGTGAAGTGAGTCAGCCTGGCATCCTGGCCATCGAGTTCAGCCCACGACTTGTCCGTTTCCATTACCGTCAACGCACTCGTTGGGTAACGGTTAGCAGCATCCATGTAGGCGTCGTGGTCCGAGTCCCGGGAAGCCAAGTGCATGGCGAGATCCTGCACTCCGGGCATGTGCGAGATGACCATCAACGTGGTTACCGTGTCCGGAACGTGGTTGATGACCGTCAACATACGGTTGGCCGAAGCAGAGTACAAACCATCCTCCAGCTTGGGCGTCGGCGCTTTGTCTCCCAACTCATCGCACACCCAAGTACAGGTCTGCCGGGTGCGAAGCGCTGAGGAACACAGAATGAAGTCGGGCACCACACCGTGGTTGAGCAACCACTTCCCGGCCAACGGAGCCTCACGGTGCCCACGCTCCTCCAGGGGGCGTTCATGATCAGGCACACCCATGGGCCAATCAGCCTTGGCGTGCCGCATGATCACCAGGCGCTTAATGTGATGGTCACTCATAACCCAACCCTATCCGCCGCCGGCCCCCGGGGCTTCCTGACCTTCTTTGAGGCCAGAACAGCTGTTTCGCAACCCGAGGGGGTTGCTCAAGAGATGTCGGCAGCTCAAAGAGGGTCACGACCCCACCGGGGCACCCCGCCAGCGCCGTTGTTGCAGGGCGAACGCGAAAGCGCCCGCCCTTACAGGACGAGCGCTTTCGGCTGCGTGTTACTTAGATGGAGTATTCCGGAGCGGCCCAGACGATGACCTCGGGGTGCTCGTAGAAGCGGTAGCCCTGGCCACGGACCGTGCGGACGGTGTTTGCGAGGCGACCCAGCTTGGAACGGAGGCGGCGGATGTGGACGTCGATGGTGCGCTCGTTGGGTACCTCTTCGGCGTTGCGCCACAGGCCCTCAAGGAGTTCGTCGCGGCCCACGGTGCGGGTGCCATTCTCGACGAGGTAGTTGAGGAGCTCGAATTCCTTGAATGTCAGGTTCAGCGATTCGCCGTCGAGGTGCACTTCGCGGCGGGCGAGGTCGATCAACACGCCGGACGGGCGGGATTCCTGCTGGGGCGCCGGACGGACAGCCTCGGTGCGCTGGCGCTGTGCAACCGTGGGGTCGCCGAAGGTGGAACGCACGACGTCGAGTGCGGACCCGGGTGCCCCGGCGGGGGCAACTGCGACGGCGGCGTAGCTCTCGGCGCCGGTCACGAGCGACTGGGCGTATGCCCGGATTTCCTGGGCAAGCTTTGCAATGGAGGTACCGGCGGCAGCTGCGGTTTCTTCGTCAATGCCCATGTAAAGGACGAATCCGCGGGCCACATTGTCGTTGGCAACGGGGCGGAGCTTGTCCGACTGGGCAATCACAGGGGTGGGGGCCGTCATGGGGGCCGGCTCTGCTGTGGGGACTGCGCGCAGCTGGCCGTAGGAGTTGGGGTTGTAGCCCTGCGGCACATATCCAGGCTGACCGGCGCCTTGCGGAGCCGGAGAGTAGCCGGGACGGTTGCCGAAGCCGGGCCGAAGCCCCGCGTTTGACGCGGCCTTGTTGGCGTTACGGACGGAGATGTGGACGTATCCAGATGCAACTGACATGGAGTGCTTACCTCAAAAGTGAATAGCCGTCATCGCGGCTTCGAATGCTGGTTGTCCCCGCAATGAGTTTGGGGAGGGGCGCCCAACGTTGGGCTAGGGGGCGAATGCCTGAAACTTCTTGGGGTGGAAAGTTAGGCTTGCATTCGACAACAGCGGTCATCATGGCCAGCGGGTGCGCTGGGCCAGGTTGCTGCGGCTGCAGGTGCTGTTGAGTTCTTGTTCACATTGGAAGTGTGCAACGTAACAATGGCAACACGCAAGTAACAAAGCGCCGAACCGTCCACATTTTGAGACACAGAGGTCTATTGTGTCGCAAATCACAATTCATTCATGGCGCTAAATGAACGTCATTTCATTCGGACCGATCAAGAAATATTCGCACTTTTATGAATATTCTTCGGCAAACAGGGCATGATGCCCGTTGGCATTCCCACGAATCCATCCCGGACGGAATCTCACGATCTGAAACACATGTTGTCCAATCGCGGGCCGGCTTTCGGACCGGTTTCAGGAACCAAATCTGCTACAAGCGGTAGAACACGCATCTACGCCGAAATCATGCCCGGCCACTCCCTCATCGTTAGTCTGGTTCTCACAGCGTCCTCACAGCATGGGCAAAGCGTTGGCAAACCAGCAGAACGGAGAGTTATCCCATGGCCTCCCCGCACTCCATGACCAACAACCTTCCCCAGCTCTCCCACCCGGACGGCTCCCCCATTCGCGCGTTGGTGGTGGATGACGAACCCAGCCTGGCCGAGCTGATGAGCATGGGCTTGCGCATGGCAGGCTGGTCCGTGGCCATTGCCGAAGACGGTCCTCAGGCCGTGAAAATTGCCAAGGATTTCCGGCCCGACGTGTTGGTCCTGGACGTCATGCTCCCCGGCTTCGACGGCGTCGAGGTCCTGAATCGCATCCGCACCTTCGCACCGGAGGTTCCCGCCCTGTTCCTCACGGCCAAGGATGCCGTGCAGGACCGTATCGTGGGACTCGCCGCCGGCGGGGACGACTACGTCACCAAACCTTTCAGCATGGAGGAAGTCCTCTTGCGCCTCCACCGCCTGGTCCAGCGCTCGGGAGTAGCTGCCATGGACACTGCCGAGCTGGTGGTTGGCGACCTCACACTCAACGTGGACACCCGGGAAGTAACCCGCGCCGGCGAGGACATCACGCTCACCGCCACCCAATTCGAGCTGCTGCGCTACCTCATGGAGAACCCCAAACGAGTGGTCAGCAAAGCCCAAATCCTGGACCGCGTGTGGGACTACGACTTCGGTGGCCAGGCCAACATCGTGGAGCTTTACATCTCCTATCTGCGCAAGAAGATCGAAGCCAACCATCCCCCGATGATTCACACCATCCGCGGCGCCGGATACGTCATCAGGCCGGCGGACTAGGCATTGAGCACACTTTCACGAGTGGCCCGGAAGTCAGGACCTGCCGGAGGGCCACAGCCCAGTTGGCTCAATCCGTCCACCTGGCACCTGCGTACGCGTTTGGTTCTGGTGGCCATGGCTCTGTTGACCGCCATTTGCGCTGCCGTGGGAGTAGTGAGTTACGCCGCCATGGACATGGTCTTCACGAAGCAACTCGACAAGCAGTTGGAGCAGGCGTCCAGCCGCGCGAATGACTTCGGCAGGCCGCCGTCGAACTTTCCTTCCTCGCCCTCAGGGAGGCCTGACCCGCTGGAAGCCCGCGGTCAGGCCGCTGGGACGCTGAACGCGCGGATCGATGGCACAACGGTAGGCAGCTCGGGTTTGATCGACGCCCAAGGTAACCGTGTCTCGCTCTCGGCCGAGGACGAGCACGTCCTGCTCTCGCTCCCCAGGGACAATCAGCCCGTGGACCGATCGCTGTCCAACGGTGACTACAGGCTGGTGGCACTGGAAACCACCTACGGCGATGTGATTGTCACGGGCCTGCCACTCGCGGACAAGCAAACCGCCGAAGCCTCGCTGGTATGGACCATGGTGCTGGTCTCGTTGGGTGGGCTTGTGGTGATCGGCCTGCTGGGTACGGTCATCATCCGCCGGACCATGCGGCCCCTGGAACAGCTCTCCGAGGTGGCCACGAAGGTTTCGCGCTTGCCTCTCGACGCCGGTGAGGTGGCACTTGCGGTTCGCGTACCGCCGTCGGCATCTCACCCCGGAACGGAAGTGGGCAGCGTCGGCTACGCCTTGAACCAAATGCTGAACAACGTTTCGAGCGCGCTGGAAGCGCGCCAGGAAAGCGAAACCAAGGTTCGCCAGTTCGTGGCCGATGCCTCCCACGAACTGCGGACCCCACTGACCGCAATCCGCGGCTACACCGAGCTGCTGAGGATGACGGAGGACTTTACGGAGGACGGCCGCAAATCGCTGGCGCGGGTCCAAAGCCAGTCCGAACGGATGACTACCTTGGTGGAGGACCTTCTTCTGCTGGCTCGGCTGGACGAGGGCCAGCCAGTGAAAGTCCAGGACGTGGATCTGACGCAGCTGGTCATCGAAACGGTCAGCGATGAGAAGGTCATGGCACCGGACCATGTCTGGCAGCTTCAGCTCCCCGATGAGCCCATCACCGTTCGAGGCGATGCCACCCAACTTCACCAGGTGCTGGCCAATTTGCTGTCCAATGCCCGCAAACACACAGGCCCCGGCACCACCGTGGTCACCGGAGTCACGCTCTCCGCCGATGGCAGCGCCGTGGTCACAGTGACAGACAACGGCCCTGGAATTCCCGAAGATTTCCAAGGCCGGATTTTCTCCCGATTTGCCCGCGCCGACGCCGCGCGATCGGGCTCTGAGGGCACCTCCGGACTCGGCTTGTCCATTGTGGAATCCATCGTTTCAGCGCATGGCGGTAGCGTGGAAGTGACCTCGCGGCCGGGGCGCACGGAATTCGCCCTCCGGCTCCCTGCCGCCAGCACCGGAGTCCTGTAGCGAATCGGGCAAGGCGACTCACCGGTGTCGTGATCTCTGTTACCTAAATGTGACTTCTGCGGAAACCTCCTGTACCGTCGAAAGGGTGGGTCGTCCCTAGCAGGCCCACATCCGGGATGCGCCGAGCTCTGCCACTTCCCGGAGTCCGTTCTTTCTCCGAGGCAGAGACGGGGGACCCAGAGTCTCCGGGCCAGGCCTTTTTGCTTGGCCCTTGGGGTGAAGCCGCAGCGTGACGCGCGGCCGGATGACCTCATCCGAACCCGACAGCTAACTCCGCAGGCGCTGAGAGGTAATCACACATGTCTGAATTTAACGATCAGACGCGCCCTTCCGCGCGTCACCGTGACGTACACAACGAGTCGCAGTCCGTCCTCAAGAACGCAGCCCGCCAGGGTAAGTCCGGCCACCGCATGTCCGTCGTAGCCGGTGTTGTAGCCGCTGCGCTGGGCGTCGCATCGCTCGGAACCGCCGCTAACGCCGCACTGACCCTCCCCGAGGCGAGCCGCGTTGCCGGAACACAGGCCGCTACCCAGGTCAACACCAACAAATCGGCTGAGATCTCTGCTTCCCTGAATGCTGCGGCCGAAAAGGGCGCAGCCGACCGGGCTGCTGTGGACAAGGCCGCTGCTGAGAAGGCTGCCGCAGAAAAGGCCGCTGCCGATCAGGCCGCTGCTGAGAAGGCTGCCGCTGACGCCGCTGCCAAGCAAGCTGCTGATGCCGCTGCCGCCCAAGCCGCAGCTGAGAAGGCTGCCGCTGACGCCGCTGCCAAGCAAGCCGCCGACGCCGCTGCTGCCGCTGCCGCCGCGGAAGCCGCAGCTGCTGCTGCAGCCCCCAAGGCTGTGGACGACCCCGCCGCTGCCAAAGCCTACGCACTGAGCATCCTGGGCAACTACGGCTGGAGTGCAGCCGAAATGACCGCCCTGAACACGCTGTGGGAGAAGGAATCGAACTGGAGGACCACGGCGATGAACGCTTCCAGCGGCGCCTATGGCATCGTCCAGTCCTTGCCTGCCTCCAAGATGGCCACCGTTGGTCCTGACTGGGAAACCAACTACCAGACCCAGATCAAGTGGGGCCTGAACTACATCAAGGAGCGTTACGGATCCCCGTCCGCCGCTCTGGGCTTCCACTTGGCCAACAACTGGTACTAAGCCAGACTGCTTGATCGCCGCGCCCGTTGCCGCCGTTCGCACCAGTACCCACTGGAGCGAATGGCGGGAGCGGGTGCGGCTTTTGCGCTACGCCTCCGGTTCAGCCTCCACCGCGCCACGTACGGCTGCGATGGAAGCGGCAACATCCCCCGCGTCCGTGGTCCAGTTGCTCACGGAAATCCTGAGGATTTCGCGGCCGCGCCACGACGAGCCTGACATCCAGACCGCGCCCTCTGCCATCAGCCGCTGGGTGATCCGATGAGTGCGGTCATCGCTGCCGAAACTGACCGAAACCTGCGTGAACACGACGTCGTTGAGGACCTCCACACCAAGGATCGAGGACAGTCCTTCAGCCAGTGCACGGGCATTTGCCGCCAAGCGCTCCACCATGGCAATAACGCCGTCCCGGCCCAATTGCCTGAGGGCGGCCCACACTGGAATGCCACGGGCACGGCGGGACATCTCGGGGACTTTTTCAAAGGGATCCCCCGGTCCGGCATCGGTGGCTATGAGGTAGCTGGTGTGGACGCTGAAGGCACGTCTCAGAGCCTCCGGGCGGGCAACGATTGCCAGGCCACAGTCGTAAGGGACGTTCAGGGTCTTATGGGCATCCGTTGCCCACGAATCCGCGTCTTCCACACCCGCCAGCCGGCCTCGCAGCTTTGGACTCACGGCGGCCCACAAACCAAATGCCCCATCTACATGCACCCACGCACCGCGATCATGGGCTACGGCTATGGCTTCCTCCATGGGATCAAACGCCCCGGAATGGAGATTGCCCGCTTGCAAGCAGACCAACGATGGGCCCGGTTGCTGATCCATGGCATCAGCCAAGGCCTCGGGAAGGATTCTGCCTTCCTCGTCGGCGTCTACAGGAACGCAGGTGCCCAAGCCGAGGTATCGCAACGCCAGATCCACTGCGGCGTGCCGCTCCCGGCCCGCGAAAGTTGTGATGCGGGGCGCTCCGGTGAGGCCGAGCGCTTCGAGATCCCAACCGGCCTCGTCCATCAGGTATTGGCGGCCCGCTGCCAGCCCCACGAAGTTGGCGGTTGTGGCACCCGTGGTGAATCCGACGTCGGCCGTGGCGGGCAGGTGCAGTAGGTCCAAAAGCCACGCGGCGGCAGATTCCTCGATGGCAGCGGCTGCGGGCGTGGCAAAGCGAAGCCCGGTGTTCTGGTCCCAGGCGGAGACGAGCCAGTCAGCAGCCATCGCAGCAGGCAGCGTTCCGCCCATGACCCACCCAAAGAAGCGTCCGGACTGGATGGCCATCAAGCCGGGCTCGGCCAGTGCGGCCAGCTCATCAACTACCTCGGCTGCGTCAGTGGCAGCGTCGGGAAGACGTGGCAGGATGCTCTTGGCCACTTGGTCGGCGTCGGATGAAGGGCGGACCGAACGTGTTGGGACAGACGCCAGCCAGTCACCGGCGTGGACCATGGCCCGCTCCAATGCAGCACCGTACGCCTCCGGCATCGCAGACATGCGCACAGCCTACGCCCGGTTCATCGCTTGGAACAGCCTTTAGCCGGGCGGTACTAGAGGGTCAGCGTCAGGAGGTGCCCGCCGTCGTCGTCCTTCACCGCGGTGACGGTCACTGCCGAGTAGTCCGGGATCCGCCACATGCCCGGCTCCAGTTCCGTATTGTGCCTGGCAGCGGCCTTGCCCACCACAACGGTCCGCATCCCGGCGGCGCGCGCAGCAGCGATACCTGCAGGCGCGTCTTCAAAAACCACGACGTCGGCCGGGTCGGCTCCCAGGAGCGCCGCCGCCTTGAGATAGCCCTCGGGGTGAGGCTTGCCGCGCGTGACGGACTCAGCAGTGACGGTAGTGGAGGGCATGGTGAGTCCGGCTGCCTGCATGCGGATATCGGCAAGGACCCGGTCCGCGGAGGTGACCAAGGCGATGGCATCATCAGGCAGCCCCGCCAGCAGGGCCTCAGCCCCGGGAAGGGCGATCACGCCGTCGGTCCGGGAGCGTTCCATTTCACCGAGTTCAGCGGTCAAGGCTTCGAAGTCAGCACCGGCCGGCGCGTATCGGCGAACAGTATCGCCGGCTTGGACACCGTGCGAAGTGCGCAGGATTTCATTGAAATCCAAGCCGTACCGCTCGGCGAACTCGAGCCACACTTGCTCAACTATCGCTGTTGAATCCACCAGTGTGCCGTCCATGTCGAAGAGGACGGCACGGACGGTCAGCACTGAGGGTTGGGAGGCAGGCTCGGAAGGATGGCTCATGGTTCCATCCTGCCGCACGCTTGTAGGTGGTGTTGAAGTATGACTTAGCCGTTTGGTCGCTGCGGTAGGTATTGCACCGCCCACTTGTTGCCGTCCGGATCCGCGAAGTAGACAAAGTGGCCCCAATCCTGAACGTCAATATCGCTGACGTCCACGCCGTTGGCCTTGAGCTGCTCATGCGCCTTGTTGATGTCTGCCACCACCACTTGGAGGCTGGGCGCTGTTCCCGGAGGGGCATCGCTAAGGCCCTCCCCGATCGCGATGGAACACGCCGAACCAGGCGGAGTCAGCTGCACGAAGCGGATGCCGTCCATGGGACGCTCATCGAAATCGGCGTTGAAACCAACCTTGTTGACGTAGAAATCCTTCGCGCGGTCGACGTCGGACACAGGGACAAATACCAGTTCAAGTTTCCAATCCATGCGCCACAGGCTAACGGGACACCCAGGAAACCGGTAGGGGCCTCCCTTAACCCGCTACGGTAGGGGTCTCCCTAGCCGGCCACGCCGTAGAGGCGGTCGCCGGCGTCGCCCAGGCCCGGCACGATGTACGACTTTTCGTTGAGCTTCTCGTCAATCGAGGCCAGGACGATCTTCACGTTGGCGTCTGAAAGCTCTTCTTCCAGCTTGGACAAGCCCTCCGGGGCGGCCAGCAGGCAGATGCACGTCACGTCGGAAGCACCGCGCTTGAAGAGGAACTTGATGGCCTCGCGCAGCGTGCCGCCGGTGGCGAGCATGGGATCCAGGACGAAGATCTGGCGGCCGGTGAGGTCCTCGGGGAGGCGCTCGGCGTAGGTGATGATGTCCAGGGTCTCTTCGTCGCGGGCCATGCCCAGGAAGCCCACCTCGGCGGTGGGGACCAGCTTGGTCATGCCCTCAAGCATGCCAAGGCCTGCGCGCAGAATGGGGACCACCAGCGGAGTGGGCTTGGTGAACGCCGTTCCGATGGTGGTAGTGACCGGGGTCTCGATTTCGACTGGCTGCGTCTTGACCTCGCGGGTGGCTTCATAGGCCAGGAGGGTGACGAGTTCTTCAGTGAGCTGCCGGAAGACGGGTGAAGGGGTGTTCTTGTCCCGCAGAACGGTGAGCTTGTGAGCGACCAGCGGGTGGTCCACGACGAGAGTGCGCATCCCCCAAAACTATCATTGAGACATGAGCGCCACCGAGCCGTATCACGCAGACCACATGGCCTGGATGGGCCTTGCACTGGACGAGGCCCGGCTGGCGCTGAAAACGGACGACGTTCCGATCGGCGCCGTCGTGTTAGGGCCCGACGGCGGAGTGCTGGGTTCGGGACGCAACGAACGTGAAGCACATGGGGACCCGACCGCCCACGCGGAGGTGGTGGCCATTCGCCAGGCCGCTGCTTCTTTGCGTCAGCGCGCTTTGGCTTCGGGCGGCTCGGGTGACGGTTGGCGGCTTGAGGACTGCACGTTGGTGGTCACGCTGGAGCCCTGCGCAATGTGTGCCGGGGCTATTGTCCTGGCCCGTATTCCCCGCGTCGTGTTCGGCGCGTGGGACGAGAAGGCCGGCGCAGTGGGCTCAGTGTTCGATGTCCTCCGCGAGCGCCGCCTCAATCACTGGGTTGAGGTCTATGCGGGGGTCCGCGAGGAGGAATGCGCGGCGCTGCTGAGGGATTTCTTCGCAACGCATCGGCTGCTCTGACCCCCGCTCCCCCGCGAGATGGCATTTGATGGCAATCCGGGCGCCTGGGATTGCCATTAAGTGTCACCTCGGTGGGCGTTCCAGGGCCTCCAAAACGGTGGCAGCTGCGGTGTCCCAGTTTTGGAGGCGTTCCCGGGCTTGGAGTGCATTGTTGTGCCAAGCCTGTTGTTGGGCGGGGTCCGTGAGCCAATGGCGGAGAGTTTCGCTCAGCGTATTGGGGTCGCTGAGGTCCAGCGCCGCGCCCGCTCCTGTGTCGCCGAGGGCTTCAACTGCTCCGGTCCCCTTTCGGACAAGAACCGGGACGCCGTGGGCCAACGATTCCGTGACCACCATGCCAAAAGATTCCGAACGTGAAATCAGCACACTGAGGTCTGCCCTGTGCCATTGCTCGTCCAGGGCATCGCCGCTCAGCTCGCCGGTGACACTGATGCGGTTCTCGAGACCGTGATGCCCGACGGCGGCCCTCACCCCGGCTGCATAGCTTGGGTCAGCGTCCTGGGAACCGATGAGAGCTGCGGTCCAAGCCAGATCTTGTACCCGGCTGAGCGCCTCCACCAGGAGTGTTTGGCACTTATTGGGCAACAACGCCGCGACGGCCACGATGCGAGGTGGTTGCGATCCTTTAGCGATGCTGGCTTTATCAGCCCCGGGCTTGGCAATAACGATGTGCGGCGCCCCATGTTTTGCTTCCAACTCCGCCGCTGCGTGGGCGCTCGGGCAGATGATCCCGGTTGCCGCAGCCAGGGCCTTGGCCTCCAGGTGGTGGTGGTCCGCCAACGCCATGTGGGAGAGGATCCAGACCTGGGTCCCGGCATTCACCGCGCCTGCGATCTCTTCCGGTGCCCCACTCGCCACCAGTCCGTCGGCAATCACTGTAGTGCCGACGTCGAGCATGTCAGCGAACCGCTGCCTGTCCGCAGGGCTACCGACCGGCCAGCCGCCGTCGACCCTTACTGTCTCAACCTTGACGCCCAAGGCGGACAGATGCTCGGCAAGTTTGGCGTTGTACTTGTTGCCGCCGGAGCCGTGCCGGACATTCCCCGGGGCCAGGAAGCGGATGCGCACTTACTTGACCGGGAGCTCCAGCGAGTAGCCGGCCCAAGCGTCAGGGTTCTCGCGGAGGACCACGTCAATGCCAGTGAGTGCCGGACCGTCCGCCGTGTCCTGGATTTGGGCGGCCATGGCATCTGCGATGTGCTTCGCGAGTGCCTCCGTTGTGGAGAGCTTGCCCTTAAAAGCGGGGTGTTCGTCCAGGTTCTTGTAGTTCAGGTCTGCGAGCACTTCCTCAAGGATGCCGCCGGCGGCACCGATGTCCAGGACGATTGCGTCGTCATTGAGGTTGGGGCGGCGGAAGGTGACTTCGGCTACGAACGTGGCCCCGTGCAGGCCTTGGGCCGGGCCGAACGCTTCACGGGGAAGGCTGTGGGCGATCATGAAGTGGCGTCGTACGGTCAAGCTGAACATGTATTAATCCTCCGGGTTGGGGTACGCGACCACGTGGCAGAAACCGCCGGGCCGTTCAAACAGTTTCGTGAGGGTGCCGGGCAGGTTCTCGAACAAGCATTCGCTGGTGAGGAAAGTGTCGAAGAGCGGGTCCTTGAGCTGGTTCGCCGCTTCCTGCAGGCGCTGGGCGTTGGTGCGCCGGTGCCTTCGTGGCAGGGCGACCGCGCCCACCTGGCTGGAGCGGATGGTGAGCCTGCGGGCGTGGAAGTCCTCGCCGAGCGGCAGGGTGACTTCCTTGTCCGCGAACCAGGAAAGTTCAATCACGTCAGAGTCGTCGCCAGCCAGTTGGAGGCTCAACTTGAGGCCGTCGTTGGAAGCGGAGCAGTGGAAGACGATGTCGTTGTCGCTTCTTGCATCTTTTGGTTCGGCGAATTCGATGTTGATGGTGTCCGCCAGCTTCCGCTTCTCCGGGTCCGCATCCACCAGTTGCAGGCGGCCCAGCGGATACTTCCGCAGGAGCGTCGCCAGCACGCCACCCACCAAGCCACCACCGACGACGGCGACACGGTCTCCCAGCCTCGGTCCGGCTTCCCACAGGGCATTGACGGCAACCTCAACGATGCCCGTGAGCACCGCACGACGGGCTGGCACGTCCTCCGGGATTGCGGTGAGTTGGCTGGTGGGGATCACGTAGAAGTCCTGATGCGGGTGCAGGCTGAAGACGGTTTTCCCGCGCCATTCGTCGGGGCCTTCTTCCACAACCCCGACGTTGAGGTAGCCGTACTTCACCGGTCCCGGGAATTCACCTTCCTGGTGCGGGGCCTGCATCAGGTCAGCTACTCGTTCCGGGACGCGGCCTTCGTGCACCACACGCTCGGTGCCGCGGCTGACACCCGAGTACAGCGTCCTGACCAGGGCTTCCCCTTCTTGCCTTGGTGGCAGGGCCTCCGGGCGCAGCTCACCATCGCCCGTCTCTGTGACCCAGTAGGCCCGGGCTCCGTGTTCTTGTTCGTGTTCCTGCGAAATCGTCATGGTACTTACGAATCTATCGTTGGGTCGCTGCGGACGGAAGTTGGCTGTGTTTGACCGGCGCGTTGACTGGTTCTTCCTGCGGCACTTTGGGGGTTCGTTTTGGGGAACCGGGCTCAACTCCGGTACCCTATTTCAGTTGGTGACGTGTCCGAGCGGCCGAAGGTGCAACACTCGAAATGTTGTTTGGTGTAAAAGCCAACGTGGGTTCAAATCCCACCGTCACCGCCAATGAGAAAGGTCCCGATTCCCTTATAAATAAAGGGAACCGGGACCTTTCTTCATGCAGAGGCAGGGTCTTGCGGTAACGCAGCGGTAACAGGATTTTTGGTGATGTCTCGTACCGTAGCCGGAGAATAGCTCACAACCGCTAGCGCTATGCGTCCGGCCGGAGGATGGTAGGGGTCATGACCAAGGCATCCGGTCGCCCCTCAGATGAGACTCCTCCTCCCGATGGCCTACAGATGGTTCCGGCATCATGGACCAACGTCACCTTCGAGGAGTTCGCCACTGATCGAGCCACCTTCTTCATCAACAATCGCGACACTCTCTGGAACCCTTGGGTAGACGAGGTTCTAGACGCGGCAGCACGAGCAGGAGGGGTGGTTAGTGAACGACATTTACTCGGCCCGGGCCCGATTATGTCGCACGAGAGGGAGCAGGATCTGTACTTCGAGTCCGCGGCCCGTTTCGCAGCGGATTCGGCTCGGCACAGACAAGACCTGAGGCGTTACGAGCCGGGTCGTGAATACGCGCGGTTATCCCTACTTGAACAAGAGTCCCTTCTCGCTAGGAATGTCGCCGCATTGGCCGACAAAAAGGCCAACTCCGCCCATGGCGGAGAGTCAGAATCTCAACTCACAGTCAGACGCGCCGACAGGATCATCAAGATTGCAGAACTGGTGGCCGCAGCTGAGTCACGGATTAGTGAACTCGTAGCCGTTGTAGGTGATCGAGAGGACGTGGTCGACGCCGAGGGGCGCTTGCCGCGCGATCGACGAGAGTTGATGCTGTCTCGCTATAAGTGGGATCGCCAAAGGCGGGTGCGCGAACTCAGGGCACAAATGCCGGGACTGAGGTCATCCGCTACCGATCCCCTGAGCGCGTCCGGCCATTCGAAACTATGGCCCGTGTTCAAGCATGCGGAACAAGAGCTCGGGATGCTACTGGCTGTACCGCCATTGACTGCGGACGACATGTGTTCTGAATGTCAAAATCCCATTTCACGACATAGCGCGGTTAAACAATCTCTGTTCACGCCCTGTCCGGCGTGGTCGCTCATTAATCATCCGAGACGTCGAGGCTCCCGTCATCACTCTTAAGGCAGTTGCTGGAGAACAGCTCCCGACGGTGCCAGACAGGACGGACCTCTAGCGCCGGCGCACTTGCGAAGCAAGCCACCGCCCCGGGTGAATCCCTGGGCAGGCTAGTCAGGCTGCCGTTCGGCGAGATATGCCAGCGTTGCATCCAACAGATCTACAATGTCTTGCCCGTTGGAATGTTCAAAGTCGATGTCCGCTATGGCTTGGAACCTTAGCCTCGATCCACCGGTCGGATTGAGGTTGTAGCGGCGGTTTAAACGGAGAATGCCTGTCGGATCGGGAAAGATGGGGTTTGTCTAGAACTCCGTTTGGCCAATCCGAGAGGCATCTCGTAGGTGCAACTTTTCCATAGATCTACGCGCGTGTCAACCGCGTTCGATGATTCCA
>NZ_JBLYIE010000027.1:0-33732 GCF_048537125.1 Paenarthrobacter sp. PPS72
CTTTCTGCGATTTCCTTTTCCCGTTCCGTTGGGTCGCGTTGTCCCGGGATCCGGCCGGTATCGATGTGGCGGGGGCTGGGAGAGGTGCCTGGGCCACGGAGGGTGAGGGCCGGTGCGAGTGGCTGGACGCTGCTGCGGACCGGGTGGAATTCGAAGGGCTGCCGGCCCGTATTTGCTGGCTGGGGTACGGTGAACGCGCCAAGGCCGGGTTGTTGTTCAACCAGCTGGTCAAGGAGGGCAAGGTCAAGGCCCCGATCGTGATCGGCCGTGACCACCTGGATTCGGGTTCTGTGGCGTCTCCGTACCGGGAGACCGAGTCCATGGCCGACGGGTCGGACGCGATTGCTGACTGGCCGTTGCTGAACGCCCTGATCAACACCTCCTCGGGTGCTACCTGGGTTTCGATCCATCACGGCGGCGGGGTGGGTATCGGCCGGTCCCTGCACGCCGGTCAGGTTTCCGTCGCTGACGGAACCGACCTCGCCGCGGAAAAGCTCGAACGACTCTTGACCAACGACCCCGGCATGGGCGTCATCCGCCACGTCGACGCCGGCTACGACCGCGCCGTCGACGTCGCCAACGAACGCGGCGTCCGCATCCCCATGAACGAATCTGCCAGCACGCGTTAGCAGCATCTGGAAGGAAATCCCGGGACGGCTATGCAGTGTATTTCTCGCCTGGCCGTCCCGGGACAACCAACCCATCAGTCCGGATAACAAACGACCAGCACGCCCAGTCGAGAGCGAGGAAATGCACCGTGTACAGGGAAAGCCCGGGGACGTGGGCATCAGTTGCTATCGGAACGCGGGTGACTATGATAAAACGCGGCCACAACCCGTTTCGGGGAACTGTGGATGATAGAACCGCGGACGGAACAATCCTTTGGATCCTCTCAAGGACAGGGATACGGAAGCTCTTTCACACTGAGGACGGGTTTCAGTTGACCCCTGGTGAACGATGACGGCACAACCCATACCAATGGCCCTCCGAGTTGATACTCGTACTCATGCTCCGGATCGGGATGAATACTCTAATCGAAGTGCCGCAGGCGTGGAACAAAAGCAGTTGACTTGTCCTGAAGACTGCTTCTACTGCACTGCGCCGGAAACAGATTAACGCCGGAAACAGATTAGGACCGGAACCGGATTAGCACCTAAACGGATGAGCACCGAAAACTGACGAGAAAGGGACCGGTTGATGGTCGTTATCGATGGCTTGACGCTGAACTTGGCGGATGTCGTCTCAGTTGCCGACGGCGAACATGTCACGTTGGCCCCGGAAGCCGTGGTTCGAATGGACGAATCGCGAAAGTCTGCGGAAGCTACGGCGCTACGACGTCCGGTCTATGGCAGATCAACAGGGGTCGGTGCCAACCGCACAGTTTCCCTGACGGAAGCCCAGGGCGGTGACACGCACGGGCTGAAGCTCCTGCGCAGCCACGCTGTGGATGCGGGCAAGCCGCTGGAACGCCGGACCGTCCGTGCAATGTTGGTTGTCAGGCTCAGCCAACTGGCGGCTGGTGGATCTGGAATCAACCCCGCGATTGCCGAGGCGTTGGTGGAACTCATCAATAGCGACGTTGTCCCCGAGGTTCGGGAATTCGGTGGTATTGGAACCGCCGACCTGCAGGCGCTTGCGGGTACTGCGCTCACGATGCTGGGCGAACGTCGGCCATTGGGCGGAAGAAAGGTTCCGGTTCGTCTGACGGACTGGGCCACTGCCGATGCCCTTCCCTTCATCAGCTCCAGTGCGCTGACTATTGGCCAAGCCATCCTGGCCCAGCAAAAACTATCGACGCTCTTGGACAATGCGGCGGTGACGGCCGCACTGTCGTTCATTGCGATGTCCGGCAACTCCGAGGCACTGAACCCCGCCGTAGCGGCAGCTGCAGATACTCAAGAGGTGGCCTCGGCAGCAACCATGTTCCGTGGCATGGTTCACGGCAGCGGTCAGCCCGCTCGAATCCAGGACCCTTACTGCTTGCGGACCTTGCCTCAAATTTTCGGTTCCCAAGCAGAGGAACTCGGGCGCTTGCATGCTTTGCTGAGTCGCCTTGTCACAGCCGGCAATGAGAATCCGCTCGTCCATGGCTCACCGTCCGACGACAGCAACGATGTCTCGCACCACGGGCTCTTCCAAATGACAAACCTGGCCCGCCGACTGGATACGTTGCAGTTGGCAATCGGCGCAGCATGCGCCACCCAGCTGCGGAGGATTGATCTCCTTTGCGACCCGAAGTACACGGGCCTGCAGCCCTTCCTGGCTGAGGACGGTTCCGGTCAGTCAGGGGTAATGATGCTTGAATATGTGGCTGCTGCCGCAGTCGGTCGGATTCGGGGCAACGCCCAGCCGGCAAGCCTGCAGACAGTGGTGCTATCGCTCGGGGCTGAGGAGGACGCCAGCTTCGCAAGCGTGGCCACCGCCCAGTTGGAGTCGACGGCGGACGCACTCGCCATCGTCGCCGCCGTCGAGCTCGTTTGTGCTTCACGGGCCCTGCGCCTTCAGGGGCGCCGACCCGAGGAGTTCGCCAGCGCCCGGTTGCGCGCCATGATGCAGGGAGGTTTTACTCTGCCGTCCGATGTGGGCGACCGCGACCTCCGCGGCGATCTGGAGCAGGGCATCGAACTTGTGACGGCTTCCTACTAGATTTTTTTTAGACCACAACTAAGCGGTACTGCGATCAAAGGAGAACGGCAGGCGGTCCGGAGACTGCCTGCCGTTCTTGATGCTCCATGAATTGAATGCTTAACGCATGGACTCAGTGCGCTGGAACGGATTCCTTGGCTGCTGCCTTGGGGTCCGTCAGCTTCTTGTTGGGCAAGGCGAAGCTGATCAGGAAGGCCACGAGCATCAGCCCGGCAGCCGTGAGCATCACGATGTCGATCGCTTGGGCGAAGCCTTCTGTGATGGGCCGTGTCAGCGTGCTGTTCGCCGTGTGAAGCCAGCTGGTGTCATTCAGGGACTCGTTGTTGGCGCCATTCTTGAAGAAATCGAAGAGCTTGGCGTTTGCCGGATCGGCTGCCACGGCCGGATCCTTCATGACGGCTTGGTAGTCCGGGTTCGCAGCGGCAGTCTTCATGCCCCCGGCAATCTTGTCGGCCGCCGTGCTGAAGAGCATGGAGATAAACACTGCCGTTCCCACTGCTCCACCCATGGAACGGAAGAACGCGGCGGTGGAGGTGCCTACGCCCATGTCCTTGGGCGGGACCGACACCTGCATGGCAAGTGTGAGCGGCTGCATGCAGAAGCCCAGCCCGACCCCGAAGAACACTGCGATCAGGCCGGGAACCCACAGCCCGGTATCGACGCCGAGGACCAATCCCATCACGGTGGCAGCAGCAGCCAGGATAGCCGTACCCATGATCGGGAAGACCCGATACACCCCTGACGAGGAGATGGTTCGGCCGGCAGAGATTGAGCCGAAGAGGATGCCCACCGTAAACGTGATCATCATCAGGCCGGCCTCGGTGGGAGTCAGCCCCTTCACGAGCTGAAGGTACATGGGCAGCATTGCGATGGCCCCGAACATTCCGATGCCGATGATGAAGTTCAGAAGCGATGACAGCCCAAATGTCATGTTCTTGAAGAGGCGCAAAGGAATCAGCGCATAGTCCCCGGCGCGCTTTTCGGCGAGGAGGAATGCCACGATGCCAATCACCCCAAGTCCATAGCAGAGCCAGGATGCCCCGGAGGCCCAGCCCCAAATGCGGCCCTGTTCTGCCACCAGCAGCAAGGGCACAATCGCCAGCGTGATGGCGGCGGCGCCCCAGTAGTCGATTTTTTGCTTCACGTGCCGCGCCGGCAGGTGCAGGTACATGAAGACAACTACAAGCGCGGCGAGCCCGATGGGGAGGTTGATGAAGAAAACCCAACGCCAGCCTTCGAAACCCAGGATGTTGGCGGAGCCCGCGAAAGCACCGCCAATCACCGGGCCCAGAACGGAAGAGATACCGAAGACGGACATGAAGTAGCCCTGGTATTTTGCCCTGTCCTTCAGTGCCACGATGTCGCCGATGATGGTCAGCGCCAATGCGAGCAAGCCACCGGCGCCGAGGCCTTGGATGCCGCGGGCAATGGCAAGCTCGGTCATGGAGTGGACTGATCCGGCGTAAAGCGATCCCACCAGGAAGATCACGATGGCCACGAGGTAGAGCGGGCGGCGACCAAAGATATCGCTGAGCTTGCCGTAGAGCGGGGTGCTCACGGTAGAAGTGATGAGATAGGCCGTGGTGGCCCACGCCTGGAGAGACAGGCCATCGAGGTCGTTGGCAATGGTGTAGATGGACGTGGACACAATGGTTTGATCCAGCGAGGACAGGAACATGCCGAGCATGAGCCCCACCATGACGGTGAGTGTCTGACGATGTGTCAGGACCTCTCCGGCAGCCCGTACGGGCGCAGTTTTGGACATATCTTCTCCAGAGGTGGCAGAAAAGTGGATTAAGCAGGATAGTTGCTTTCAGTAACTATCTTACGGCCCGATTGATTCCCCTGGGGAGAATGTTTCACCGACTTTTCTTCTAAGTCGGTGCCTGGTGAAGGGCTAGCGCTCCACCAGGATGCCGTCCGTGTCGCAGAAAATCATCACCCCGGGCTGGATGCGGACGCGATCGATCACCAGTTGAACGTCCACCTCGCCGACGCCCGTCTTGGCGCTCTTCTTCGGGTTGCTGCCGAGTGCCTTGACGCCCAGGGGCAACCGGGAAATGGCCTCGCGGTCGCGTATGGCACCGTTGATAATTACGCCGGCCCAGCCGTTTGCCACGGCGCTTTCCGCGATCATGTCTCCCATCAGCGCAGTCCTCAAAGACCCCTGTCCATCGACGACAAGAACAGCACCTTCGCCGGGTGTGTTGAGGATGGTCTTCACCAAGGCGTTGTCCTCGAAACACCGAATGGTGCGAACGGGCCCGCTGAAATGTGTGTGCCCACCCAGGTTTTGGAACTGGACGGCGATGGATTCCAGTTCCTCGCCGCGTTCATCGTAGAGATCGGCGGTATTTATTTGCTCGCTCATAGTGCTGCTCCTCTATCGGTTTGAGGCCACACTAACTCTTGCATCAGGGCTTCCGCAGGACATGTTTCGGCCTATGTGGATAAAAGGCGCGACGGCGGTTCAGTGTCGCTCCGCCGCGCTAGGCTGAATCCAAACATTGAAACAAGGGGGAACTTGCCATGAGCCTGTCCGACCTGCCGGGTCCGGTTCCGGATCCAGCTGTCGTCCGCGGCGGAACCACCACGGCGCTGGCTGAGCCTGTTGCCCGTGTCCGGCCGCTCTGGGTCACCGGCGTTGTACTGGTCAACCTGGGCATCAACGCAGCGTTCTTCGGCCCTCTTCAAGTCCTATTGGGACAGCAGGCAGCCCACTTCGATGAGGGCCAGAAGGAAGCAATCCTTGCTTTGGTCACTGGCTGTGGTGCGGCTGTCTCCATGGTGGCAAATCCGCTCTTCGGAGCGTTCAGCGACCGCACGACCTCCCGGTTTGGCCGCCGTGTTCCCTGGGTCCTGATGGGTGCGGTCCTGGCGGCTGTTGCGCTCGTTGCTTTGGCCGGTGCTCCCAATGTCGCAGCCATGACTTTGCTATGGTGCCTGGTCCAGGCCGGAGCGAACGCCATGTACGCCGCCATAACGGCCGCAGTACCTGACCGAGTCCCGGTTCCACAGCGCGGAACCGTGGGCGGACTCGCCGCCATGGGGCAGACGGTAGGGATTCTGATCGGCGCCGTGATCGCGGCAGTGGTTGTTGGAAACTTTGCGGCCGGGTACTGGCTGTGCGCTGCGGCGCTGCTCGCCGGCGTCGTGCTTTACCTCTTCAAGAATGACGATCAGCAACTTCCCCCAACCGAACGCCCGCCCTTCAACCTGGCAGAGTTCCTTAGGGGCTTCTGGGTTTCGCCCAAACGCTATCCCGACTTCGCTTGGGCTTGGCTGACGCGCCTGCTGGTAAGCACCGGTAACCACATGGTCACGTTGTATCTGTTGTTCTTCCTCAGCGATGCGGTGCGCCTCAAGGAGACTGAGGGAATCGATCCCTCTTTCGGGGTGCTCGTTCTTACCGGTCTTTACGCGGTCTCGGTCATTATCACCAGTGTTCTCGGTGGACGGCTCAGCGACAGGATGGGCAAACGGAAGCCTCTGGTGATCGCGTCGTCGGTCATCATTGCACTGGCGTCGCTGATCCTCGCCTTTGCACCAACCTGGATCGGCGGACTCGCCGGTGCGGTGGTGTTGGGGATCGGGTTTGGAGCCTACCTGGCCGTCGACTTCGCGCTCATTACCCAGGTCCTTCCGACCGGGATGGACCGCGGGCGGGACTTGGGCGTCATCAACATTGCCAACTCCTTGCCGCAGGTGATCGCGCCCCTGATCGCTTCTCCGTTTGTCCTTTACTGGGGCGGCTACGTCTCCCTGTACGTAGCCGCCGCAGTCATTGGCCTTTTGGGCGCCGTGTTCGTGGTGAAGATCAAGAGCGTGGCGTAGGGCTAAAAGGGCCCGGCCTAGAACACCGCGTTCATGACGTTCCAGCCGCTGCCAACAACTGGCTGGCCCTTCCATGCGAAGCCGTAGATGCCCCGGCTGCTGAAGCCAGAAGGATCGGCGAGGTACATCGTCAGCAGACCGTTCGGGCTGATGCCGTAAACGTCGTTGTAGCCATCGCCATTGAAGTCACCGGCCACCCCAAAACGACTGAGCACTTCCCAGCCCCTGCCAATGACACCGTCATAGCCGCTCGGATGACCGTACTCATAGAAGAAACCGTTGCGCGGAGAGGAGCGAACCTGTAAGTCACCCCACCAACTTCGGGTGAGGACCACGGCCTCGGGTGTGCCATAGAAATGCCCTGCCCCGGCAGCATCCAGGCCCTGCCAGGCCGAGGAGACCTTGCTGGGCGCGAGCCACCCGCCCCGCCCGTTTCCTGGGTAAAGGAACACGTTGCCTGCTGCATCCTGGGCAAGGATGTCGTTGGTGCCATCGCCGTTCAGGTCGCCGGGTGCGATGAGGTTGATAAAGCCCTGCCACCCTTGGCCGATCTGGAACGCCTGTTTCCAAGCCCCGGCGCCATTTCCTTGGTATAGAAAGAGGCGTCCGTAGCCATCGCGACCCATGACGTCCACTGTTCCGTCACCATCGAAGTCTCCCGGCGAAACCAAGAGGTTATAGATGTGCCAGCCGTTACCGATGACTTGCGGTGCCCGCCAGTTGCCTCTGCCGTCGGTGGGGTAAAGGAGCAAGCGGCCTGCGGCGTCGCGAGCGAACAGATCGAAGGTGCCGTCGCCGTCGAAACCTCTCGACCGCGGGGCTGCTTCAACGGGGAGCCCTTGGGCGGTCTCCTTGGTGAGCATCGCCTCTGTGTTGAGGGAGGCTTTGGTGTCCACCGCTTGTTCGGCGGCCGAAGCAGGGAACGCCGCGAGTAGGAGGCAAGTAGCTAAAGCCGGGGCCATCATGAGTGCAAGCAGTCGGCGAGGACTGCGTCGGCGCGCAGGCGCGCGAAGGGCAGAGTTGTAGCCCAAGGTTTCTCCCGGAGAAATAAGGCGGCACAGAGTTGGCCGAAGAGATCAATTGGGATGACACTACCGCCTGCGGGGCCCTGGCATATAGCTGGCCCTTTTATTGCGGGAACCCCACCCGGATCGCTCCGAACGGGGTTCCCAACAACGCGGCTAGACAACTGGACGACCTAGACAACTGGACGACCTAAACAACAAGACACCTAGAACAGGTCCGTGAACCCGCCCCAGCCCCAGCCCACCACTTCAACACCAGCCCAGCCGGCGTTTCCGTTGCCGTAGTAGGCGCGCAATTGGCCGGAGGCGTCCACGGCGAAGACGTCGAGGCTTCCGTCGGCGTTGATGTCCCCGGCGCTGCCGATCTTGCTCAGGCCGTTCCAGCCCTGACCCACCACAGTCATGCCGTTCCAGCCGCCGGATCCGTTGCCACTGTAGAGCTTCAGGTACCCGGCAGAATCCCGAGCCAGGACGTCAACGTTGGTGTCGCCGTCGAAGTCGCCGGGGGTGATGATTGCGTTCAGGGCGTTCCAGCCTTGGCCCGCCACGGACCGGGGGAGCCATCCACCCTGTCCGTTACCGGGGTAGAGGTAGAGAACTCCATTGGCGTCGCGGGCAAGGATGTCGTTGCTGCCGTCGCTGTTGAAGTCTCCGGGGGAGACCAGCGACGTGAAAATGTTCCATCCGGTACCCACCTTTTGGGGACCGTTCCAGCCGCCTGAACCATTGCCGCTGTAAAGATAAAGGCCGCCGGCCGAGTCCCTGCCCAGGACGTCGTTGATGCCATCGCCGTCAAAGTCGCCGGGGGAGAGCACCGTGGGGAAGATGTTCCAGCCGGCGCCGACGGTCTGGGCGGGTCCCCAGGCGTTGTTGGCGCGCTGGTACATCATCAGGGCGCCGTCGGATCGGCGGGCCAGAAGGTCGAAAGAGTCATCCGGGGTGAAGCCATTTGGCCGGTTGGACGCAGAAATCGGCGCGGTTTCTTCACTGGCGACTTCCAGGCCTTCGCAGGGATAGCTGGCCACCAAGTGTGCGGCGATGGTTTTGCCGCGGTCTTCTTCAGTGAGGAAATAGTCGGGCCACGTGGGGTGGTCCGTCGCCACTTCACCATCGCGCGTCCAGTAGATGCGGGTATCCGGGCCCGCGGCAGCACCACAGCCCTTGTATGCATACGGATCCCAGGTGACGGTGAGCGTGGAACCAACATAAGGAGCGCCGGTAATTACTGGAGGTTCAGGGTCCATATTGGCCATGGCGGGAGCGGGGGCAAGTACTACTGCTGCAAAGAGCGCAGCCCCTATTCCGGCCAGTGCCCGGCGCACGCCGGTTGTAGGGCGTGATGAAGCAAACATTGTGTCCTCCCCAGACTTTATGCGGTTAATGGTACCGCGACTGGGATTTTCCTAGAAGATTGCTGTGAACCATCCGAATCCGGCACCAACGGCCTCGGAGCCCTTCCATCCGGTCTTTCCGTCGCTGTAGTAGGCAAGAAGGCGACCCTGCTGGTCTACCCCGTAAACATCGGGGAAGCCGTCGCCGTTAAAGTCGCCGGCTCCACCTACGAACTTTAGCGCGTTCCATCCGACGCCGATCATCCAGGACCGTGCCCAGCCGCCTGCGCCATTGCCCCCGTAAAAGTACAGGTAACCGTTGCGGTCGCGCGCCAGGACATCCACGTTTCCGTCGCCGTTGAAGTCTCCCGGCGTCACCAGCGCGTCCATGACGTTCCACCCCGTCCCGACGGCGGTTCGCCCCAACCAGCCTCCGGTGCCATTGCCCGGGTAGAGGTAGAGGGCGCCGCCGGGTTCCCTCGCGAGGACGTCGTTGTGGCCGTCGCCGTTGAAGTCGCCAGGGCTGACGATGGAGTCGAACACATTCCATCCGTTGCCGATGGACTTGGCCGTCTTCCAGCCGCCTGCGCCGTCTCCGCCGAACAGGTAGAGCCCTCCGGCGGAGTCGCGTACGATCACGTCGCTTTTGCCGTCACCGTCGAAGTCGCCGGGGGAGAAAACGGTATTGAAGATGTTGAAGCCATAACCCACGGTTCGGGCGGGGTCCCAAGCGCTGCCATTTCGTCCGTAGAGCACCAGCGAGCCGTCACTGGCGCGGGTTAAAAGTTCGAAACTCCGTCCGGTGAAACCCGCCGCCCGATTCACGGCACCCACAGGTTTGGTCTCGTTGCTGTGCAGTGACTCTCCACCGCAGGACGTCTTGCTGGCGGTGACGTGCGCAGCCATCCTCGCTCCGGTGTCATCCTGCTCCAGCACGTAATCACGGGCAGTTTCGCCGGCCACAAGGAAGCCGTCACGCGTCCAGTAGACAGTGAAGTCCGGGCCTTTGCCGCCTCCGCAGCCGTAGAACGTGTACGGGCCGATGTCAGCGGTCAGCCTCTTGCCCACGAATGCTTCACCGTTGAGTATGGGGTCCGGCCCGTTGCTGGGCGCGGCCGACGCCGGAAGGGGACTAAGTGCCATGACCGCCACCCCGGCGGTCAGCAGCACCGCTGCAATCCGACGTCGTAATTTCCCCATGCGTGTTCCTTCCGTGTGGGTTCCAAGCCTGCATGAAGTGTATGTGTGCGGGACCGGTAGCCCCGAATGGCGGGTCTCAGGGGCGTCGGGCGAGCTCTCAGGAAACGGTCATTTTGCTCCCGTATCATGGATGCGATCGGCCAGCCGCGGTCCTTGACCCGGCAGGCCGTTTCCTTGTCAGCCTGCCAAGAGATCGCCGGATATGCCTGCATCAAATTCACTGGAACCCTACTCCCTTGACCTGACAACGGGGTTGCCCCGCATGGCTGCCGCACCCACCACGCCGCGGCAGCAGCTGCGCTATGCCCGCATTTTGAAGACGGCGGCAGGATTTGCCCAGAGACAGTTCGACACCTTGAGCCTTTCCGACGTCGCGGCCAAGGCTGACATTCCGCTAGGCACGCTCTACCGCTACTTCCCCTCCACGGCCCACCTCATGCTGGCTGTCTATCGTCAGCAACTGCGGGAACTCCGCGATGGCGTCCGGATGCGTGAAGGCCAGGGCCACGCCCTCGCGGGTTTGATGATGGAGATCTTCCACTTACGGGTCATGCAGCCGGCCGTAGAACACTGCCTCATCCGGCCTGCCGGCAAGGACGATGACACTGCCCAGTTGTTGCGGGAAATCGATGCGTTGTCCGAGGGCGTGGTTGCTTCGCTGAGTAGGGACTCCGGGAATGACACCGTCACGGCCAGGGTCTTGTTGCATTTGGTGAGCGGGTTGGTTCAGGCGGTCCGGTGCCGCCGGCTGTCCTTGTTCGAGGCCGAGAAGGATCTCAAGAAAGCGTGCACTCTGCTGACTGGCGAGTGAGGCTCAACCCGCTGGTCTAGACCGCGAAGATCTCAGAAGGCGGTTTTCTGTATGATGTGGGTCACATTCGCGGCTGGTTGAACGTTTTACTCTCGAATCGTCTCTCTTGGTATTGAATCTTGTACCCTCAGCGTTTCCCTAGGCTGGAAACACCGAAGCGGCTAGCAGCCCCCTATCTGCAGAAGCAATGCCGGACCAGTCACCCTTGGCCGGCACCAGCAGTTCTGTTCCTGCCCGAATCGTGCCGTGGGTTCACGGCTAGCCTGAGGAGACAAAGACGTGTCCATTGAGACAATTGCAACTGATAACGACGCCCTGGTACTGAGCGAAGAAGAGATCTTCGCAGCCCACGAAGGCGGCAAGCTGACCATTTCCAGCACTGTTCCGCTGAACAACAAGCGCGACCTTTCCATCGCCTACACCCCGGGCGTCGCCCAGGTAAGCCGTGCGATCCATGCCAATCCCGAACTTGCCCGCACCCACACCTGGGCCGAGCGCCTGGTAGTTGTGGTCAGCGATGGCACGGCCGTTCTGGGGCTCGGCAACATCGGCCCGAGTGCCTCCTTGCCGGTCATGGAAGGCAAGTCGGCCCTGTTCAAGTCCTTCGGTGACCTCGACTCCATCCCGCTGGTGCTCAACACCACCGACGTAGACGAGATCATTGAAACCTTGGTCCGCCTCCGCCCGAGCTTCGGCGCCGTAAACCTCGAGGACATCTCGGCTCCGCGCTGCTTCGAACTCGAAGAACGCCTCATCCAAGCGCTCGATTGCCCCGTCATGCACGACGACCAGCACGGTACCGCCGTCGTGGTTCTTGCTGCCCTGACCAACGCTGCCAAGGTGACGCAGCGCGAGCTTGCCGGCCTTAAGGTTGTTGTCTCCGGCGCTGGTGCCGCAGGCATCGCCATTGCTGAGATTCTTCTTGCTGTTGGCATCAAGGACGTCATCCTGCTCGACTCCAAGGGCGTGGTCAACGCTGACCGTGCCGATCTTGTAGCCGATCCCGGCAGCGTCAAGGCCCGCATGGCCCAGCGCACCAACCCGCGCGGCGTCACCGGCGGTCCGGGCGAAGGACTGACGGGCGCCGATGTGTTTGTTGGCGTCTCCTCTTCCAAGCTGGATGAAGAGCACCTGAAGCTCATGAACGACCAGTCGATCGTGTTCGCCCTGTCCAACCCGGATCCCGAAGTTCTTCCCGAGGTTGCCCGGAAGTATGCAGCCGTTGTTGCCACGGGCCGCAGCGACTTCCCGAACCAGATCAACAACGTGCTGGCCTTCCCCGGCATCTTCCGCGGCGCGCTCGATGCCAAAGCCCGCCGCATCACGCCCGCCATGAAGATCGCTGCTGCCAACGCCATCGCCGAGCTGGCTGCGGAAGACCTCTCGGCCAACTACATCGTGCCCAGCCCGCTGGATGCCCGCGTGGCACCGGCCGTCACCGCGGCTGTTGCTGCCGCCGTGGCTGAGTAGCGGTTACTGACGCAAGTCCGACGACGGCGACGCCTCCCGTGCTGGGGAGCGTCGCCGTCGTTCTCGTTGTAAGCAACGCGGGGTCACGTACGCACCGTTGCGGGGCATCGAAGGGGCCACAAGTGACCCCGCGTTGCAGTGCATAGACTTGTGGCCATGAACGCCGAACTTATTGTGACCATCCTGTGCGGCCTGGCCATTGCGGTAGGCGTCGCCGGGACCATCATTCCTGTGCTCCCCGGCAGTATTCTCATTGGCGCGAGCCTGCTGGCTTGGGCTATCTGGGGAGGTGCCGGTCCGCTCGGTTGGGTGATCTTCGCGGTCGGCATGGTGTTCGTGGTGGCCGGTATGGCAGCCAGTGCTGTTCTCACCGGCCGGAAGCTGAAACAGCACGGCATTCCCAACAGGTCGGTGCTGATCGGCGTGGTCCTGGGTGTGGTGGGCATGTTCGTTATTCCCGTGGTGGGGTTGTTTGTTGGATTCGCCGTCGGGCTACTCCTCAGCGAAGTCCAGCGAACCCGTGACTTCCGCACGGCAGTACGTTCGAGCGGCGCCGCGCTGAAAGCCACGGGCATCGGAATTCTGGTGGAATTCGGACTGGCTTGTGCTGCGGCCAGTACCTGGATCATCGGTGTGTGGATCAATGCGGTAAACGGCTGAGCCCCTCAAACTCGGGGAAGAACTAGTGGCGCACCGGCACTCCCGCGAGGACGTGGACCCGGGCTGGGCGGAAGCTTGCTCCGGCTCCGGGGAACAGCGGGACGTCGATCCGCGCGTGGGTGTGGATCTCCTGCACGGTGTCCTTGGTGTGCTGCGCGATCCCGGCCAACGTGGTGACCCACATGCCGTCCAAATCCTTGACCCGCTCCATCAGCTGTTCCAGGGCTACGGCGCGTGACGGCCGGCCTGAAATGAAGGGGTGGTTGGTCAGGACGAAGCAGCTGCCTTGGGAATGGTGCGCCTGGGCTTCAAGGGTCCACATTTCCAGCGCCTTGGCCGGGCTCTCGATCACCCCGCTGCCCGTGACGCCGGGGTAGAACCCGTACTGCTCCCAATCGTCCAGTGCCCAGTCCACGGGGATCTCCACAATGTCCCGGGAATCGCCCTCGGCAACGGCCATGCGGTAGGGGGCATCGCCGTCGAGCAGGCTTGAATCGTAGAGGAAGCCGCGGTCCGCAAGCAGTGCCGGCGACTGCCAGTTCAGCTCCCACCACGGTGCCCGGTAACCGACGGGGCGGATGCCCGCGACGTTGGCCAGGGCTTCAAGGCCTCGATCCAGGTAGCTGGCTTCGGTGGCGGCGTCGATGCCCTGCATGGGCTCATGAAGGTAGCCGTGGTGGGCGATCTCGTGGCCGCCATCGGCGATCCTGCGGACCACGTCAGGGTAACTTTCGGCCGTGAAGCCGGGGATGAAGAACGTTCCCTTGATGCCCTGGCGGTCCAGGATCTGAAGCAGGCGCGGAACGGCAATCCTGGGTCCGTAGGACTGGTGGCTCATGAGGGACATTCGCCGGGTGCTGGAAGGATCGTGGGCGATGGTGCAGGATTCAGCATCGACGTCGAAGGTGAACGACGCTGCTGCCTGGTAGCCCTCAGGCCACGTGATCGGGTGAAGGGAATCAGCGCAAGCAGGCTGGTTCATGCTGTGGTCCTTTCGGGAACTACGGGAGTGGCGGGAGCCGCAGGAGTGGCGGGGGCCGATGGTTGCGTCACTGACACGTGGTTTGATTCCGCCAGAAGATATTTCTTGTGTGCCCGTGGGCCGAGGATTGCGTAGGCCGCCGCGCTGGTGAGTCCTCCTGCCAGCCAGGACAGGTCCCAGCCGCCCAGTGCCACTGCAATCGGCCCCTGCATTGCTGGAACAAGCCCGTACATGAACAACCACGTGGAGAAGATGCCCACCAAAAGGGACACAATTCCGGCCCAGTTGATGACCGGCAGGCGGTGGGTTCCTACGGCATCGAAGAGGCGATCAACCTTGGCGGGCCAGCGCTTCTCCAGCCAGAAGTAGTGCACCAGCATGACTCCACCCCAAGCGGCAACCCAGGCGACCAAGCCGATCAGCCAGGCGTCGAGCACCGCAGCGAAGTCCTCCTGGAAGATGAAGAACACGACGGCGATGAGCGAGAAGACGCCGACGAACAGGTTCAGCTTTCGCCGACTGATCTTGATGTCCAGGGCTTGTGTGGCCACGGAGAAGGTATAGATGTTCAGGATGTTGGTGGCGATGGGGCCGTGCAGCACCATGAGGAGGACGGGGAGGGCCAGGACTCCGAAGTTCTGGACAATCAACTTGCCGGGGTCGATTTCACCGCTGTTGGTAGCGAGGCTTGCGCCGAGGATGCCCAGCCACACCACGGGGATGAACTGGCCGAGGACCGAAGCGAGGTAGACCTTGCGCTTGGGAACCGAGGTACTGACGAAGCGTGAGTAGTCGGCGGCGTACGTAAACCACGTGATGCCCCATCCGATGCCGATGGCGGTCATCACTGCGCTCATGGCGGCGATGCGCTCGGAGCCTTCAAGGATGTTACCGGCCGGCCCCGCGTAACCCCAGTCGATCTTCATGCCGAACCAGGCCACGCAGGACATGACGGCGAGGATGATGATGGTGGGCGGGACGGTCCACTTTTCGAAAGCCGCAATGGCTTTGTAGCCGAACCAGGCGATGGCAACCTGCGCTGCCATGATGGCCGTGGCGACGCCGATCTTCCAGCCGTAGTTTTGGGCTTCGGGGTCCACCCAACCAAGGGTTCCGAAGAGTGCCATGACCAGGTCCAGGATGATCCACGTGTTAACAGCACACCAGCCGATCACCAGGAGTGCCTGAATGGAGGCGGGAAGGTAGTTGCCGCGGCGACCAAAGGCGGCGCGGGCCAACACCATTCCGGTGGCACCCGTCTTCTGGCCAAGGAGGACGAAGCAGCCGAAGAGCAGCATGCCGATCAGGTTTCCCAGGACCAGGACAATGACGGTGTCCGCGAAGCCCAGGCCCAGATGGATGCCAAGTGCCCCCAGGACCCAGTTAATAGGGGCGAGGTTGGCGCCGGCCCAGATCCAGAACTGTCCGGAAACTTTGCGCGTGCGGTCTGCTTCGGGGATGGGCTGGAGCCAGGCTTCGCTGTCGTGGCCCGGCGCCGTTGCCGGACCTGACTGCGATGCGCCTGAGTCCGAGGAGCGCGGCTCCGCTGAAGGTGAAGGCGAAGGGGAGAGGTTGTCTTGCATGGGGGAGCCTCCGTGTGTGAAAGGGACCCTTTCAGCGTATGTGCCTTGCATCACAGCAACAAGATACGATGTGTCTAAACAAACCATCAGCCACCGTACGGAGTGTCGTGTCAATCCTGCTGGGTGCAGCTCTCGAGTATCAGAGCCTGAAATCTGCCGAGCCTCGGCTCCTCAACGACGTGCCGGACGCGCTCTCACGGCCGGTCCGCTGGGTGCACTCCAGCGAAGTCCTGGACATCGCCCCGCTCCTCAGCGGCGGCGAACTCCTGCTCAGCGGTGGCCAGGCGCTCGCCGGCGTGACGGCTGAGCGGCAGGCAGACTACGTCCGCGAGCTGGCCGCCCGGGGAATCGCAGCGCTGGCGCTGGAGACTGGTCCTGCGCTTCCCGAAGTGCCCGTCACCATGCTGGAAGTAGCCGAGGCCGCCGGGCTGCCGGTTATTGAGCTGCGCCAGGTTGTCCCTTTTGTGGGGGTGATGCAGGAGATCAATTCGCTCTTGGTCAGCGAATCCGTGGAGCACCTTCAGCTCGGTGACCAGGCCAGCCACGCCATGGCCGCCGAACTTGCCCACGGTAGCGGGCTCGATCAACTCCTGGCTGTCCTGTCCGAAAGGACCGGCGCCAGCGCGCGGCTGGTCTCGCCGTCGGGCCTCACCCTCGGTGCTGCCGGTGGCATGTTCCCCGCGGGCGGCACCACTCCCCTTGACGACGGCGGCAGCGTCACCACGGTGGATGTGCCGGTGCGCGGCGTCCTGGCCGCGCGACTTGAACTGCACATGCCCGACGACGGCGACGGCGGCCTGGCGCGGGTGGCCGGCGAACGTTCCGTGGACATCCTGGGCTTGGCGTTGCTGCAACGGATGCCGCCCGGGCTTAAGGAACTGGCGGGCATTGAACTCATGCGTGCCATCAACTCAGGGAGTCAGCACTGGCAGCTGCAGCAGCTCGGGCCGGCGTCGGGCTTCCCCGCGCAGGGTCAGGTGGCCGCCGTCGTGATTCGCTCAACCGGAGCCGGGCATCTGCGTCCGGCTGTGGATGCATTGCTTCGCGAGTGTGTTCCGCATAGCGCCAGCTACGCGAACAATGCTGAGCTGATCGCCCTAGCGGCCCTGGGTGGCGGAGCTGCTGCCCGTCATGCACTGATGGAGGCGTTGCGTGGTGTGGAAATGCCGGCGGGTTCCGTTGTGGCCGTGGGCCCGTTGGGCGTCGGCATTGATGAAGCGCCTTGGTCCCTGACGGAAGCGCGGCGGGCCTTGGACCTGGCCCGGGTAGGCACAGGTGTTGTGGATGCTGACACTTTGGCCGTGGAGCTCCTTGCGGACGAGTCGCTGGACCCGGCCACGCGCGAGGGGTTTGTGCAGCGGCAGCTGGGTGCCGTCGTCGAGCATGACCGTTTGAGGAAGTCCGAGCTCATGAGGACGCTGACGGTGTGGCTGGATACCGGCTGCAACACCGCCCAAGCTGCACGGGAGCTGCACTTGGAACGGCAGTCCCTGCATCACCGGCTGCAGCGGATCTTCGAACTCTGCGGCGGCGATCCGCGGGGAACCGGCAGGCTGGCTGCGCTGCATCTGGCAACTCGGCTGGCCTGGTTGTAGCTCTTTAAACGCCAAATCGACGGCCCGCTGCGCGTTAGATGGCCGGAACCGTCTATGACGCAGCAAGCCGTCGAAATGGATGCTTGCAGGGCACTACTTCAACACGATCGTCCTGTTCCCATTCAGGATGATCCGCCCCTCGCAGTGCCAGCGAACGGCGTTGCTGAGGGCCTTGCATTCGGTGTCCCGACCGGCGGCTACCAGGTCTTCCGGCCCGAACGTGTGGTCCACTTCCACTACCTGCTGGGCAATGATGGGACCTTCATCCAACTCGCCGTTGACGTAGTGGGCCGTGGCCCCCACAGTTTTCACACCACGGGCGTAGGCCTGGTGGTAGGGCTTGGCACCCTTGAAACTGGGGAGGAACGAGTGGTGGATATTGATCGCCCGGCCGTCCAGCTTACGGGCGAGGTCATCGCTGAGCACCTGCATGTACCGGGCCAGGACAATGAGTTCCACGTCCAGTTCATCGATGATCTCCAGCAGGCGCCCTTCAGCCGCGGGTTTGGTGGCAGCGGTGACGGGGACGTGGAAGAAGGGGATCCCGTGCCATTCGGCCAAACCCTGGTGATCGGTGTGGTTGGACACCACGCCCACCACGTTGATGGGCAGCTCGCCGATCCTTGCCCTGAACAGGAGGTCGTTCAGGCAGTGCCCGAACTTGGAGACCATGATCAGCACGCGCCGCTTGTAGCCCTGGCGCTCGAGCTGCCAGTTCATTCCGTACTTCTCGCCCACGGGACAGAAAGCGGTCCGCAAGGAGTCAACTGTTGAGGTGTCTCCGGACGATGCGAAGTGCACCCGCATGAAGAAGTGGCCCTCGGCGCGGTCACCGAACTGCTTGTTGTCGATGATGTCGCAGCCGTGTTCCAGCAGGAATCCGGACACGGCGTGCACGATTCCGGGGCCTTCCGGGCAGTCGAGGGTGAGGACGTGTTCCACGGTTGTCTCCGCAGAAGCGACGGCGGCGGTTTCGGTTTGGATGGCAGTCATGGCTAGCACTCCACTACGTTGACGGCGAGGCCCCCACGGGAGGTCTCTTTGTACTTGGATTTCATGTCGGCGCCGGTCTCGCGCATGGTCTTGATGGCTTTGTCCAGGGAAACTTTGTGGCTGCCATCGCCGTGCAGGGCAAGTCGGGCGGCGTTGATGGCTTTGACGCTGGCGATCGCGTTGCGCTCGATGCACGGAATCTGCACCAGTCCGCCCACGGGATCGCAGGTGAGGCCCAGATTGTGTTCGATGCCCACTTCTGCGGCATTTTCCACTTGTTCCGGCGTTCCACCCAGGACTTCGCAGAGGCCGGCAGCGGCCATGGAGCAGGCGGAACCCACTTCACCTTGGCAGCCCACCTCGGCGCCGGAGATGGAGGCATTGATTTTGAACAGGATCCCGACGGCGGCCGCCGCCAGCAGGAACCGCACCACGCCGTCGTCGTTGGCTCCCGGAACAAACTTGGTGTAATAGTGCAGCACCGCAGGGACAATTCCGGCCGCACCGTTAGTGGGCGCGGTGACGATCCTGCCGCCCGCGGCGTTTTCCTCGTTCACGGCCAGGGCAAACAAGTTGACCCATTCCATGGCGAGGAGGGGGTCCGCCGAACTTGCCCCGTTCAGTTCGGCGTCCGTCTCGGACAATTTTTTGAACAACGACGGCGCCCGTCGCCTCACCTTCAAGCCTCCCGGCAGGATTCCCTCGGCAGAGCAGCCGTTGTCCACGCATTCCTGCATGACGGCCCAGATGCCCAACAGCCGTTGGCGAAGCTCTTCCTCGGAGCGCCAGACGAGTTCGTTGGCCAACATGATGTCGGAAATCGACTTTCCCTCGCGAAGGCAGATGGCCAGCAACTCATCGGCGGTGGTGAAGGGGTAGGGCAGTACGGTGTCATCGGCTACCACTTTGTCGGTGCCCGACGCGTCACCGTCCACCACGAAGCCGCCGCCAATGGAGTAGTAACTGCGCTCCCGCAGGACCGTGCCAGTGTGGTCCAAGGCCCGGAAAGTCATGCCGTTGGGGTGGGCGGGCAATGACTTGCGGCGGTGCAGGACCACGTCCTCGTCCCAGTTGAAGTCCACCCGGTGGTTGCCGCCCAAGCGAAGTTCGGCGTCGAGTGCGGCCGCTGCAACCTGGTCATCGGCGGTATGGGTATTCACGGTTTCGGGGGAGTGGCCTTGCAGGCCCAGCACCACGGCCTTGTCTGAGCCGTGGCCCCGGCCGGTGGCGCCCAGGGAGCCGAAAAGCTCAGCCTGGACGCGCACCGTAGCCGGGAGCTGGCCGGACGATTCGAGACCGTCCGTGAACTGCTTTGCCGCGCGCATGGGGCCAACCGTGTGTGAAGACGACGGCCCGATGCCAACAGAAAACAGATCAAGCACGCTCAGTGCCATCAGGGGACCTCGGGGGAGGCGTACTCCCGCATGGCGTCAAGGAGCCAACGTCCCAGGAAGTCGGCAAACGAGGCCCGGGGAAAGATCCGGTAGGACTCGTCCGAGGTCTTCCACAACATCACCGGAATGTGCGCCAGCTCAGTGGAGACAGCGGTCCCGGCCTTGAAGACGCGGGGGTGCAGGTCCAAGGAACAGGTCTTCTCCAACACTGCGCGGGCGTGGCTCCCGGAGAGCTCGAACGTGGTGCGGTTGGCGGACAGGTCCACCACCTGGCCCGCGTCATCGCCAAGCGCCGTGGTGAGGTCGCTTACCAGGGATCCGCCCAGGGAATCGTGGGCTTCTTCCGGCGCGACCACCAGGAACTCGGTAGGGCCGAGCCACAGGGTGTTCACGGAGCCTGTCCCCGTCACCGCACTGCCCGTCACTTCACCGCAAGCCGCGGGCAAACCGCCGCTGACGGACGCAACCCGGGCGCCGGCGTCGGACGTCGGGTGAACCCTGATTCCCACCATGGTCTGGTACGGAATTTCGGTGAGTGTCACCGTGCCCGGCACGGAGCCGGAGGTGAAAGCGTCAGCCAGGTGTTCGGCAGGGCTGCGGCGGGTGCCCCGGACGCGGTCGACGTGTGCGGTTTCTGCTGGTATTGCTGTTTCAGCCATCTTTGCGGGTCCCTTCAGCATCGAAAAGTACGGTTTCGCCAACAACCACGTCCACCAAGTGGTCTCCCAACGAGGCCACCAGGGTCTCGCCGATGCGGTTGCGGCCGTTTTGAATGAGTGCCAGGGCGAAGGAGCGGCCCAGCGCGGCGCTGTGATAGCTGGAGGTCACGAAGCCCTCCATGGGAACCGGGCCGTTAGCGGGGTTGACCGGGATGCCCTTTTCCACGAGCTGCGTGCCTTCCGGCAACCTCAGCGAGTGGTCCACGGGAAGGACGCTCACCAGGTGCTTGCGGTCCTCGCGGCTTGCGTCCTCGCGGAGATAAGAGCGCTTGCCGATGAAGTCCTTGGCCTTGGAAACGATCCAGTCCATGCCGGCGTCCTGCGGGGTGACCGTGCCGTCGGTATCCTGCCCTACGATCGGGTAGCCCTTCTCGGCGCGGAGCACGTGCATGGTCTCGGTGCCGTACGGGGTGATGTTGAACTCGGCACCTGCGGCAGCAACGGCTTCCCAAGTGTTGAGCCCATACCAGGACGGAATGTTGATTTCGTAGGCCAGTTCACCGGAGAAGGAGATACGGCAAATCCGTGCCTGCACTCCTGAGGCGAGCGCGGTCTCGCGGAAGGTCATGAACGGGAAGGCTTCAGCGTCCAGGCCACCGTTTTCGGCGAGCTGGGGGGCAACCTTAGCGATCACCGCGCGGGAATTCGGGCCCACAACGGCAATGGTGCTCCACTGTTCCGTTACGGATGTGCAGACCACGTCGAGTTCGGGCCACTCCGTCTGGTGCCACTCTTCCAGCCAGTCCAGCACCTTGGCTGCCCCACCGGTGGTGGTGGTCATGAAGTAGCGGTCGTCGTCCAAGCGGAGGGTCACGCCGTCGTCGAAGATCATGCCATCCAAGGTGCACATGACACCGTAGCGGGCGGATCCCGGGGCGAGTTTCTTGAAAGCGTTGGTGTACACGCGGTTCAGGAATTCACCGGCGTCCTTGCCACGGATCTCGATCTTGCCCAACGTTGTGGCGTCCATGAAGCCCACGGATTCGCGGACGGCTGCGCATTCACGCAGGACTGCCGCGTCCATGTCTTCCCCGGCCTGAGGGTAGTACCAAGGGCGCTTCCACTGTCCAACATCTTCGAACAGTGCGCCCTGGGCTACGTGCCACGGGTGGATGGAGGTGACTCGGGCGGGGTCGAAGAGCTCGCCGCGCTGGCGGCCGGCCAGGGCTGCGAAGGCCACCGGGGTGAACGGTGCACGGTACGCGGTGGTGCCGATCTCGCCGACACCCGGGATGTTCTCAGCTCCGCCGAACTTCAACGCCGCGGCGATCACGCCGATTGCATTGACGCCGGACGTCTTACCCTGATCGTTGGCCGTGCTGATGGAGGTGTACCGCTTGACGTGCTCCACGGACCGCATGCCCGCACCGGTGGAGCGGAGGACGTCAGCCACGGACTGGTCGCGCTGGAAGTCCACGAAGTGGTGGTGCCACTCGCCGGGCTCACCGCTCTGTCCGGGAACCAGCCACAGCTGACGGCTCGGCGCACTGGCCGAGGGTGCCTGCAGCTCCACCGGGGTGGTTGCGGATTCGAAGCCGGCGGCGATGGACGCTGCTGCTCCCGCCGAGATGCCCTCTGCCAGGCAGTCCTGGAGTTCGAAGCTGCCACGGCCCGCGCCCACAACGTGCTGGTCCTTGACGGGAGCGGTGGGAATGAACGCCGCGAGCTCGTCATCCCAGCGGAGCTTGCCTTGGCGCTGGCTGTGCAGGTGGACCACAGGGCTCCAACCACCGGAAACTGCCAGGAGATCAGCAGCCAGCTGTTCGACGCCCGAGGTGAGTTCGCCGTCGTCGTTAATACTGCGGACGGTGACGCCGTTCAGGCGGCCATTCTCATCCGCGGACGTGTTAGCCACGGCGCTGCCGATAAGGACCCGGATACCGGACTCGACGGCGGCTGCAGCCTTCGCGCTGATCTGCGGACGGGCATCGACGACGGCGGCAACCGCCACGCCTGCTGCCTTCAGGTCCGCGGCAAGAGCGTAAGCGGAATCGTTGGTGGTGCTGATGACCACCCGCGAACCGGCCGCAACGGCGTAGCGGTTCAGGTAGGTGCGGGCAGCCGAGGCGAGCATGATGCCCGGGCGGTCGTTGTTCTCGAACACCAACGGACGCTCATGGGCCCCGGGAGCCAGCACAACCTGCTTAGCGCGGATGTGCCAAATACGCTGGCGGGAGACGCCCGAAGCTGCAGGAACGCTCAAGTGGTCCGTGCGGTTCTGGGCTGCGATGAAGTAGTTGGAGTCGTAGGAACCGAACGCGGTGGTGCGGTTCAGCACCGTGCATTCAGCGGCGGAAACCAGCTCGGCTTCCACGTCGGCAACCCATTCCAGCGCCGGCTGGCCTTCGATCTGTTCGGCCAGTTCCGGGGCGGTCGAACCGGAGAGCAGCGAGCCCCCGAGTTCGGGCTGGTCATCGATCAGGATGACGCGGGCACCGGTGCGGACAGCTTCACGGGCTGCTGCCAGGCCGGCAATACCGCCGCCTACCACCAGGACGTCCGTGTGGACGTACTTCTTGTCGTACTCGGCCTTGTCTTCGTTCGGATCCAGTTTGCCCAGGCCGGACAGGAGCTCAATGTTCATGCCGTCCACCAAGGACACTGCCGTGGCGGGAAGCATGGACTCCGCAACGTGGCCGCGGAAACGGGGAGCGACCTTGACCAAGGCGTTGGACTCTTCCACGCCGGCGGCCATGATGCCGCGGGGGCGGTCCTCATAGAGGGAGTTGCCGGCGTTGATGTGGCCGTTGGCCAGCAATGCCGAGGCAATGGTGTCACCCGGGTGACCGGTGAATTCCCGGCCGTCCACGGTGAAGCGCCAAGAGATGCTGCGATCGATGCGTCCGCCGGTGGCGAGGCGTGCGTTCTTGCTGGTCACTTCTAGACTCCTTCCGAGGAGATGGGTGAGGCGGCGCCTGTTGTTGCGGCGCCGGGTGCGAGGCCTGGATCGCCGGCTTGGCCGAAGTCGCCGGCCTGGCTGAATTCGCCTGGCTGGGTGGCTTCGGTTTTGCTTGGCCCGGCGCCTGGGATGTCCGGCCGGGGTTGTCCCATTGCATAGATGGAGTGGATGTCGTAGCTCACGGTGTCACGGAGCATGTTGAACCACTGGCGGCATCCGGTGCTGTGGACCCAGCGCTCGGCGAAGGTTCCCTTGGTGTTTTCGCGGTAGAAAAGGTATTCAGCCCATTCGCGGTCCGTCAGCTCGTTGGGGTTTTCCGGGTAGGCGATGTGTGCCTGGCCGCCGTAGTGGAATTCGGTTTCGTCGCGTGGCCCGCAGTTGGGGCATGAAATGAGGAGCATGTCTTTCCTGTCCTGTCTGGCTAGTGGGCTACGGCTGCGGCGCCGTGTTCGTCGATCAAGGCGCCGGTTTCGAAGCGTTCCAGAGCGAAGGGCTTGTTCAGCTTGTGCGGTGCGCCCGTGGCAATGGTGTGCGCGAAGGTGAGGCCTGCCGCGGGGGTGCCCTTGAAGCCGCCCGTTCCCCAACCACAGTTGACGAACATGTTCTCCACGGGGGAGAGGCCCACGATGGGCGAGGCATCCAAGGTGGTGTCCACAATGCCGCCCCAGGTCCGGAGTACGTGGGCGCGGGCGAAGATCGGGAAGAGCTCCACGGCTGCTGCCATTTGCTCCTCAATGACATGGAAGGAACCGCGTTGGCCGTAACCGTTGTAGGAGTCGACGCCGGCACCCATCACGAGTTCACCCTTGTGGGCCTGGGAAACGTAGACGTGAACGTGGTTGGACATGACCACGGTGGGGTGGACCGGCTCGTGCAGTTCGGACACCAGCGCCTGGAGCGGGTGCGACTGGATCGGCAGGCGGAAGCCGGCCATCTCTGCCAGGACCGAGCTGTGGCCGGCGGCGCAGAGCCCCACCTTTTCAGTGTTGATGGTGCCGCGGCTGGTCTTGACGCCCGTGACCCGGTTGCCGTCCTTGATGAACCCGGTGACTTCACAGTTCTGGATGATGTCCACACCGAGTTCGTCGCACTTGCGGGCGAACGCCCAGGCCACGTGGTCGTGCTTGGCGATGCCTGCGCGCGGTTGGTACGTGGCGCCCATGACGGGGTAGCGGATGTTGTCACTGATGTTCAGGATGGGGCAGAGTTCCTTGACCTGCTGCGGGTCCAGCCATTCAGCGTCCACGCCATTAAGCCTGTTGGCACCCACGCGGCGAACACTTTCGCGGACATCGCCCAAGGTGTGGGCCAGGTTCATGACGCCGCGCTGGCTGAACAGGAAGTCGTACTCGAGCTCTTCCGGGAGGATCTCCCAAAGCTTGAGGGCGTGTTCGTAGATGGCGGCGCTCTCGTCCCAGAGGTAGTTGGACCGAATGATGGTGGTGTTGCGGGCCATGTTTCCACCGGCCAGCCAGCCCTTTTCCAGGATGGCGATGTTGGTCATTCCGTGGTTCTTCGCCAGGAAGTACGCGGTGGCCAGGCCGTGCCCGCCACCGCCCACAATGACGGCGTCGTAGCTCTTCTTCGGTTCCGGGTTGCGCCAGAGGAAGTCCGGGTGTTCGGGGAGGTGGTCTGCACTCACTGGGCTGCTCCAATCAGTTCTGCTTCGGTTTCGGTAACGGCGCCTTTGCCGGTTCCGAGGTGGGGATAGAGGGGGAACTTTTCCGCCAGCGCTGTCACCCGATTGCGGAGTTCGACGGCGGTGGCCTCGTCCAAGGTGATGTCACCTTCTGTGGTGGCTGATTTTGCCGCGTCGGCACTGGTGCCGCTGTTCGCCGCGGCGATCAACGCCGTCGCTATGATGTCCGAGACTTCCTTGAAGTCCTCAGCCTTGAAGCCCCGGGCGGCGAGGGCGGGAGTGCCGATGCGCAGGCCGGAGGAAATCATCGGCGGACGGGGGTCGAAGGGGACAGCGTTGCGGTTGACGGTGATGCCGATCCGGTGCAGCGTGTCTTCGGCCTGCTGGCCGTTGAGGACGGAGTGGCGGAGGTCAGCCAGAACCAAGTGGACATCGGTGCCGCCGCTGACAACGGAGATGCCGGCTGCTGCAACATCGTCTTGAAGGAGGCGATCGGCCAGGATCTTGGAGCCTTCCAGGACGCGAACCTGGCGTTCCTGGAACTCCGGTTCGGCTGCCATCTTGAAGGCGACGGCTTTGGCGGCGATGACGTGCTCCAGCGGACCGCCTTGCTGGCCGGGGAAGACTGCTGAGTTAACTTTCTTGGCGATGTCGGCGTCGTTTGTCAGGATTACGCCGCCGCGGGGACCGCCGAGGGTCTTGTGCGTTGTGCTGGTGACAATGTGGGCGTGGGGGACGGGGCTGGGGTGGAGCCCTGCAGCAACGAGGCCGGCGAAGTGGGCCATGTCCACCATGAGGTAGGCGCCCACCAGGTCCGCGATCCGGCGGAATTCCGCGAAGTCAAGCTGGCGGGAGTATGCCGACCAGCCGGCGACGATCAACTGCGGCTTGCTCTCCAACGCCAGGCGTTCGACTTCAGCCATGTCTACCGTGTGCGTGTCCTCGCGGACGCCGTACGGAACAACCTTGTACAGCTTGCCCGAGAAGTTGATGCGCATACCGTGGGTCAGGTGTCCGCCGTGGGCAAGGTTCAAGCCCATGATGGTGTCGCCCGGGGTGATCAGTGCGTGCATGGCCGAGGCGTTTGCCTGGGCGCCGGAGTGGGGCTGGACGTTGGCGAACTCTGCGCCGAACAGGGCTTTCAAACGATCAATGGCCAGCTGTTCGATCACATCAACGTGTTCGCAGCCGCCGTAGTAACGCTTGCCCGGGTAGCCCTCGGCGTACTTGTTGGTCAGTACCGATCCCTGGGCCTCCATGACGGCCGTAGGAGCGAAGTTCTCAGAGGCGATCATTTCCAACGTTGACTGCTGGCGGATGAGTTCCTGCGCGATCGCCTGATCGACCTCCGGGTCCGCCTGTGCAAGCGGGCGGATCAGCGGTTCAACCATGGTGTTCTCCTTCAAAAGCTTGACTAGTGGCCGACTGTTAGGCAACTGATATATTAGAACTATTGCCATAGTATGTTGGAGATCACATAGTCGTCAACAGGTCCGCGGTAACTCATCCAGCAGACTGGGAATGCGACTAACGGGAGAGAGTAATGAGCGCAGCACTGGAAGCACTGGAATCAGCTCCGCAAGGGACATCCCTCGCGGAGAACGCCTACCTGCTGCTGCGCGACAGGCTCATCATGCTGGACATCAAACCCGGGGACCCCATCAACGACGGCCAAATCGCCGCCGAGCTGGGCATCGGGCGCACCCCCGTCCGCGAAGCCATCAAGCGCCTCGAAAGCGACCATCTCGTGGTGTCATACCCCCGGCGCGGCACCTTCGCCACCGGCGTTGACATCACCCAGCTCGCCGAAGTCTCCGAAATCCGCGAGCTCCTGGAGCCCCTCGCCTCCAGGAAAGCCGCCCGCATGGCAAGCCCCGCCATGCGGTCAGAGCTCCGCGCGGTTGCTGCCGCCATTCGCGATCTCGAAGGCCAGGAAAACTCCTCGCAGGAACTCATGCGCTACGACATCCAGGTTCACAGGCTCATCTACAAAGCTTCCGCCAACGCGCACCTCGAAGACGTCCTGATCAGGTACGACAACCTTGCAACCCGCATCTGGTGCCACATGCTCGAAAAGATGCCCTCCGTCTCCGGCCACATCTCCGAACACGAGGACCTCCTCACCGCGATTGCCGACGGCGACGAAGACCGCGCCGCCGAACTCGCACTGCATCACGTAGTCAGCTTCGAGGAAACCATCCGCAAGGTCCTCTAACCCTCTCTCACCTCCCGCGGGTTTTTTCTGATCGCTCTCTCACCTCCTGCCGGTTTGGGGCGATCGCTCTCTCACCTCCTGCCGGTTTGGGGCGATCGTTCTCTCACCTCCCTCGTCTGAATCCGGACATGAGCACCCAATTGGCGGCGCCGACGTCGAGCCCTCACTCGGCAACCGATTGAACGTGTGGGCGGTTTCAGTCAAGTGGATGCGAGAGGGATGGGCTGAAGGGCCAAGGAGGTGATAGAGCGTTGGGGGCGCTGAATGCAACGCTGTCGCTGCAGTAGCAACCAAAGGGAATTCTGCTCGGTGACGTCGGCCGCCTATGCTGCGCCCCAGAATCGCTCACATTCACCCCTTGACTGTGCCGTCGCTCACACATACTCTGGTGCAACAGCGTTGCGTTGAATGCAACCCCAATGATTTTGGTGGACACATGAGCACTGAATCCTCTGTGGCAGCCGAGCAAGGCACTTCATCCGCCTCAGGCTCCAACCACACATCCAGCCCCAACCACACGGTCAGCAAGGACACTCGACGGCGAGTGGTCACTGCCAGCTTCATCGGCAACTTTGTTGAGTGGTTCGACTACGCCGTGTACGGCTACCTGGCCGGCATCATCTCTACTGTTTTCTTCCCCGAGTCGGACCGTCAGACGGCACTGCTAGCAACCTTCGGGGTCTTCGCTATCAGCTTCTTCGTCCGGCCCCTGGGTGGTTTCGTCTGGGGCCACATCGGGGACAAGCTGGGCCGCAAGCAAGCGCTGAGCCTGTCAATCGTGCTGATGTCAGTAGCCACGTTCTGCATCGCACTGATCCCGGGCTACGCCACCATCGGCGTAATGGCCCCCGTTCTGCTCCTCCTCGTGCGGGTGGTCCAGGGCTTCTCCGCAGCAGGCGAGTACGCCGGAGCTTCCGCATTCCTGGTGGAGTACGCGCCGGCCAATCGGCGCGGGCTCTATGCCGCCGTCGTGCCTGCAAGTACCGCAGCGGGACTGCTGCTGGGATCGTTGCTGGCCGCCCTGCTGACCTCAGTACTAAGCGCGGAGCAGCTCAACGAGTGGGGCTGGCGGTTGCCGTTCCTGCTCGCCGCGCCCATGGGCCTGATCGGCCGGTATATCCGGACCAAGCTGGAAGACACCCCGGCGTTCCGCGAACTGGCGGAGAAGGACAACAGCGTCAAAGCGCCTGCCTTGGCAATGTTCAAAACGTACCGGAGGCAACTCATCATTGCCACGGGGGCGGTGCTGCTCAACGCCGTGGGCTTCTACGTCATCCTCAGTTACATGCCGACGTACCTGTCGGAGGAGCTGGGCTTCGGTGCCACGGAATCGTTCCTTGCCACCACTATTGCCCTGGCCAGCTACATCGGCTTCATCTTCCTGACGGGCATTGCCTCGGACAAGTTCGGCCGCAAGCGCATGCTGATTACCGCCTCAGTCCTGTTCATCCTGCTGACGGTGCCGGCCTTCATGCTCCTGGACACCCGCAATTTCCTGGTGATCGTCCTGGTGCAGATCCTGCTGGGTGGCATGCTCACCCTCAACGACGGCACCCTGCCCAGTTTCCTGGCCGAACTCTTCCCCACGAAGGTCCGCTACACAGGCTTCGCCGTCAGCTTCAACCTCTCCAATGCCCTGTTCGGCGGTACCGCACCGTTCATGGCGACCCTCCTGATCGGCATGACCGCCAGTAAGTTGGCCCCCGGCTGGTACCTCGTGGCCGCAGCCATAGTTTCCCTCATCGCAGTCCTGTTCGCCACGGAGACTTCCAAGAAGCCTCTGCTGCAGGACTAATACAACCCACCCATTGAAAGGAACCACCATGACCATCACGCAGAATGAGGCCGTCAACGATGTCGCCAAGCTCGAGCGCACCAAGGTCCTCAACAACGGCGAAAAAGTCTCGCTGACCTTCTCCGACGCAGAATTCGAGCGCCGCCTCACCGGCCTCCGCAGCATCATGGCTGAGAAGGACCTCGACGCCGTCATCCTCACCAGCTACCACTCCATCAAGTACTACTCCGACTTCCTCTTCACCTACTTCGGCCGCTCCTACGGCATGGTGGTCACCAAGGATGACACGGTCACCATTACGGCAAACATCGACGCCGGGATGCCTTGGCGCCGCAGCTACGGCGAGAACCTGGTGTACACGGACTGGCGCCGTGACAACTACATCCACGCCATCCAGGAAGTTCTGCGCACCCGCGGCATCAACCCGCGCCGCATCGGCGTCGAAGACGACTCGCTGCCGTTGGATAACCGCAACAAGATCCAGGCTGCCTTCTCCGGAGCAACATTGGTGGATGTGGCGCAGGCTGCGATGCGGCAGCGCATGATCAAGTCGGACGAGGAAATTGCGGTCATCAAGCATGGCGCCCGTATCGGCGACCTCGGTGGCGAGGCGATCCGCAATGCCATTACGGCCGGCATCACCGAGTATGAGGTTGCCCTGATCGGCACTGAAGCCATGGTCCACGAGATCGCCCGCACCTTCCCGGACTCCGAAATCCGTGACACCTGGGTATGGTTCCAATCCGGCATCAACACCGACGGCGCCCACAACTGGGCCACCACCCGGAAGATCCAGGAACACGACATCCTGTCCCTGAACTGCTTCCCCATGACCAGCGGCTACTACACAGCCCTGGAACGTACCTTGTTCTACGGCGAACCGGGTGCGCGTTCATTGGAGCTGTGGAACATCAACGTCGAGGTCCACAAGCGCGGTTTGGAACTCATCAAACCGGGGGCCGTCTGCAAGGACATCGCCGCAGAGCTCAATGAGATCTATGTCAGCCACGGATTGCTGGCCAACCGCACGTTCGGCTACGGCCACTCGTTCGGGGTGCTGAGCCACTACTACGGACGCGAAGCAGGACTGGAACTGCGCGAGGACATCGATACCGTGCTGGAGCCGGGCATGGTGGTATCCATGGAACCGATGATCACGGTGCTCGACGGCCAGCCAGGTGCCGGCGGTTACCGCGAGCACGACATCCTGGTGGTCGGCGAAGACGGTGCTGAGAACATCACCAAGTTCCCGTTCGGCCCCGAGCACAACATCATCGGAGCCTAATGACCCGGCCGGTGGACACAGCGTGGTGTCCGCCGGCCGAATCCGGTCCGACGGCGCGGACCCGGCGAAATATAGTGAACCCATGACTCCCACCGAATCCAGCGAGACTCCCGATAACAGCAACAGCAATGGGGACAGCAAAAACACCTCGGTCATCGTCAACGCCATCGCCGTGTTGAGGAGCTTCACAGCCGATGAACCGCTCCTGGGAGTCACCGAAATCGCTGGCCGCATCGGCTTGCACAAGAGCACCGTCTCCCGAATTCTCGCGACGCTGGAACAGGAAAACCTTGTAGAGCGCGACGTCGATTCGCGCAGGTTCCGCTTGGGGCTGGGGATGATCGCCATGGCGGGCCCCCTCCTGGCGGAACTCGAGGAACGCCGCGTTGCCTACCCTGTGCTGCGCGAACTCACCGAGCGCACGGGGGAGACCAGCGCCCTCATGGTGTGGAACGGTAATGAGTCCATGTGTGTGGAGCAGATCCCCAGTCGGCATCAGGTCAAACACCTCGCTCCGTTGGGCGCCCGGTACAACGAGGCCCTGAGTTCGTCGGTGCAGGTGTTCCTTGCCGCGGAGAACCAGGACAGGGTGCGTCAGCTGCTGCGCAGTGGCTCGGTCACTCTTCCTGGTCTGGATGAGGATGCTGTTGCGGCGTATCTGGCACGGCTGGACGAAGCCGGGAAGCGCGGCTGGGCTGTGAATTTCGGAGAGACCTCCATTGAAGAGGTGGGCGTTGCATCCCCCGTCTATGACCATCGGGGAGACATCGTGGCCTCCGTCCTGATCCCGGCCCCGAAGTTCCGTGTTTCCCAGGACACCTTGGAGAGCCTTGGTGAAGCCTGCGCGGCGGCTGCAGCCAAGGTGACCACGCGCCTGGGTGGGCGGGCCCCGCGATAACCGGGAACCCGCCGTCGCGCCCTTAAGATTGCGCGCCGAGATGGCACTTAACACCAATGGTGAGCCGCCAAAACATGGGGGTGTGCTGCCAACTCGGCGAAGGGGGGGAGCACCCAAAACGGCGGCCGTCCCCGCGAAAGGGAGCGGTCGCCGTCGTTGTTTCACCAGGCGGTGGGAAAGGTTTACATCTTCCGTCGCGCTGTGGTGGTTTCGTCCATGGCATCCCTGCCCAGCCAGGCGCCCAGCCCGATCATGGCAACGCCGAGGATCAGGTGCAGCCAGTTGTCGGCCGTGTTGAAGGGGACAAAATTGGCGCCTGTTTCCTGGTTGATGACCAGGCCGTAGATCCAAAGAACGATGTACACGGCGCCGCCGCCCAGGAGGAACAGGCGAGCCATGCGTGCGTTCCTTGCCATGGCCAAGCCGGCCACGCCAAACAGCAGGTGAACGATGTTGTGGAGTATGGACACTTGGAAGATTCCAAGCAGCATGGCGCCGGATTCATGTCCCGCAAAGGTCATGGCGCCGAAATTGGTGGTGATTCCCGGGATGAAGCCCAGGATGCCTACCAGCAGAAATACAATGCCAACGCCCATGGCGGTGTTGCGAAGCGTCAACCCCATCATGTGGTGGTGTTCGGCGGGGTGCGAAGCGGTGGTCATCAGTCCTCCCTTTTCACGCGATTACCCGGCTCTTCTCATGGAGAGCCGACCTGCGGCAAGGAGTGTGGCAAAACCTTGCCGACGCCGCCATAATACTCCTGAAATGCCTCCGATAGCAGGGGGATTGGCCTGGTTCAGCGGCGGTTAGCATGGATTTATGAGCCAAGCTCCGAACGGACGTGTGCACACGATCTTCCATGACACCCGGGACCTCACGCCCTTCCGCGAGGGCTACGTCCGAACCCCGGTCCGTGGCCTCGCTGACGGAGTCAATGATGTGCTCTCCGGTGTCCTTGTGGGCAGCGACCACGCCAGGTTGTCGGTGGTGGGCAACGTCCCGAGGCTGAAGATGCTGTCCTCCAAGACCGCCAGGGCCATGCATGAGGCCGTATTCACCTCTACAGAGCCGGATCGACTCCTCGCCTTCGGCCGCACATATCCAGGATGGGCCGGTTTGTGCCACGTCATGGCGGGCTTGCTCGCGTACAAACATGGCGGGTTCTTGAGGGCTTCGGAGCTGCTGCAGCGAGGATTAACAACAAGGATCGACGACGACGCCAGCCAGTTCTCGGCTATGTACCTTGGGCAGGTGGTCACCAAAGTCGAGGTTGCCGAACGCATCGAGGTTCCGGTCCTGTTCAGCGAGGAATCCGTGTTTCTGGCGTTGTCCCACTGCCTTCGGGAGATGGGGATGACCGAGGCAGCGTTGGAAGCAGTGGTGACTTTGCCGCCGTCGTTGCCTTCCGCATTGGCGCGTTGCACGGCGGCGTACTCGTTGGAGCGCCACCGTGATGTGGTGCTCTGGACCGAAGGCTTGCTGAACACGGACGACCTTTCGGCCGCACTGCTGCTGATCCGGGCACGTTCCTTGAGGGCCCGCGGCGATTTCGAAGCCGCTCAGGCGGCCTTGAAGGAAGTACTCCGGCGCCGGAAGACCAACCTGGCACTGAAGAATGACGCACTGACCGACAGGGCACTGCTTGCGCTGGACCAAGGCCGCAGGACGTTGACGCCGCGATCCAAGCGCCCCGCACCCCCCGCGGAGCTGGAGACCTTGGAGGTCATTCGCAAAGACGCCGAGATGCGCAGGCTTTGGGAGAACGACTTCCGGCAACTGGGCGGGGAGTAGAAAAACCGTTGTGCCTTTCGCGGGAGAAGCGTATTCTCTTAACCAACCAGACAGTTGATCAAGCAAACGGTTGATCAACTTTGGTTGACAATGAAAGGTTGACGCGGCGGTGGAGCAGAATCTAGGCCCTGACACCTTGGACCGGGCCTTCATGGCGTTGGCGGATCCGGTCAGGCGGGCCATTGTTGCCCGGCTTTCCCGGGGAGACGCCACCGTCAATGAGCTCGCTGAACCATTCGCCATTACCAAGCAGGCCGTTTCCAAACACATTCAAGTCCTTGAGCATGCGGGGTTGGTGACACGCTCCCGTGATGCCCAGCGCCGTCCCGTACACCTCGACGCAGCGGCGCTCGAGCATTTGACCGCCTGGATCGACCAGTACCGGCTGATCGCGGAATCACGCTTCCGGCAGCTCGACGTACTGCTTGGCGGCAGTCCTTCAGTACAAGAACCACAAACACCAGCAAAGAAGAAAGAGGAACTGAAATGAGCAATCCAACAACAATCACCGCCGACCCAGGCGTCCCGTTCGTTGACACAGTCCGCGAATTCGATGCGCCCGTCAGTGCGGTCTTCAAAGCCCACGTTGACCCTGACCTGTTGGCCAAGTGGCTGGGCCCCCGCAGCACGGTCACGAAGATCATCGAATACAACGCCACCACGGGCGGCAGCTGGCGCTACGAAAGCGGCGACGATAGCGGGATGTATGGCTTCCGCGGCGTCTTCCACACTGTTGAATCCGATGCGTTGATCATCCAAACAGTCGAGTTCGACGGTGCGCCCAACCAAGTGGTTAACAGCACCACCACTTTCGAGGAGATCGACGGCAAGACCCGGATGTCGGCCCACGAGGTCTACCCGTCGGTTGAAGCCCGGGACATGGCGCTGTCCACCGGAATGGACTATGGCGTGATCGAAGGATACGAACGCCTGGACGAACTTCTCGCCGGCTAAGCCTCGATCCACC
>NZ_JBLYIE010000028.1:0-5581 GCF_048537125.1 Paenarthrobacter sp. PPS72
AATTATGGCTGGATCGTTGCGCACCCCCGTGTGTGGTGGTCTGGTTTTCAGCTGGTTTCGAATTTTGTGCAGCCGTGTTTGCCGTTATTTCCGGTGGGTGTGGTTGTGTCTGTTTTTGTTTTACTTCAACGGAGAGTTTGATCCTGGCTCAGGATGAACGCTGGCGGCGTGCTTAACACATGCAAGTCGAACGATGATCCCAGCTTGCTGGGGGATTAGTGGCGAACGGGTGAGTAACACGTGAGTAACCTGCCCTTGACTCTGGGATAAGCCTGGGAAACTGGGTCTAATACCGGATACGACCATCTGGCGCATGTCATGGTGGTGGAAAGCTTTTGTGGTTTTGGATGGACTCGCGGCCTATCAGCTTGTTGGTGGGGTAATGGCCTACCAAGGCGACGACGGGTAGCCGGCCTGAGAGGGTGACCGGCCACACTGGGACTGAGACACGGCCCAGACTCCTACGGGAGGCAGCAGTGGGGAATATTGCACAATGGGCGCAAGCCTGATGCAGCGACGCCGCGTGAGGGATGACGGCCTTCGGGTTGTAAACCTCTTTCAGTAGGGAAGAAGCGTAAGTGACGGTACCTGCAGAAGAAGCGCCGGCTAACTACGTGCCAGCAGCCGCGGTAATACGTAGGGCGCAAGCGTTATCCGGAATTATTGGGCGTAAAGAGCTCGTAGGCGGTTTGTCGCGTCTGCTGTGAAAGACCGGGGCTCAACTCCGGTTCTGCAGTGGGTACGGGCAGACTAGAGTGCAGTAGGGGAGACTGGAATTCCTGGTGTAGCGGTGAAATGCGCAGATATCAGGAGGAACACCGATGGCGAAGGCAGGTCTCTGGGCTGTAACTGACGCTGAGGAGCGAAAGCATGGGGAGCGAACAGGATTAGATACCCTGGTAGTCCATGCCGTAAACGTTGGGCACTAGGTGTGGGGGACATTCCACGTTTTCCGCGCCGTAGCTAACGCATTAAGTGCCCCGCCTGGGGAGTACGGCCGCAAGGCTAAAACTCAAAGGAATTGACGGGGGCCCGCACAAGCGGCGGAGCATGCGGATTAATTCGATGCAACGCGAAGAACCTTACCAAGGCTTGACATGAACCGGAAAGACCTGGAAACAGGTGCCCCGCTTGCGGTCGGTTTACAGGTGGTGCATGGTTGTCGTCAGCTCGTGTCGTGAGATGTTGGGTTAAGTCCCGCAACGAGCGCAACCCTCGTTCTATGTTGCCAGCGCGTTATGGCGGGGACTCATAGGAGACTGCCGGGGTCAACTCGGAGGAAGGTGGGGACGACGTCAAATCATCATGCCCCTTATGTCTTGGGCTTCACGCATGCTACAATGGCCGGTACAAAGGGTTGCGATACTGTGAGGTGGAGCTAATCCCAAAAAGCCGGTCTCAGTTCGGATTGGGGTCTGCAACTCGACCCCATGAAGTCGGAGTCGCTAGTAATCGCAGATCAGCAACGCTGCGGTGAATACGTTCCCGGGCCTTGTACACACCGCCCGTCAAGTCACGAAAGTTGGTAACACCCGAAGCCGGTGGCCTAACCCTTGTGGGGGGAGCCGTCGAAGGTGGGACCGGCGATTGGGACTAAGTCGTAACAAGGTAGCCGTACCGGAAGGTGCGGCTGGATCACCTCCTTTCTAAGGAGCTGCTAACAACTGCTGGTGTCCGTGCATGCGGATATGTGGTGGTTGTCAGTGTTGCCCATTGCGCAGGCGTCTGTTCTGCGGTGGGTGCTCATGGGTGGAATATCAACGAATCAAACTTGTTTGGCATGGCCTTCACCGGTTGTGTCCTGGTGCCAGTACGGCAGCGCTGTTCTCNNGGTTGTGTTTGGCGCACTGTTGGGTCCTGAGGCAACAGGACCTTTTTGCAGCAATGCGGAGAGCATCTTCTGGTGTTTCTTTTGTTCCTGCTTCCGGTACTGTCGGTCACCGTGTCGGCTCCTGTGTTTTGTGGGGGTTGTGGTGGTTGGTGGTGTGGTTGACGGGGTTGTTGTTTGAGAACTACATAGTGGACGCGAGCATCTGAGACACATGCATTTGTGTGTGTGTTTCTACAGCAATTTCTTATGAATGAACCCTGGGCCCAAGTGGCTCGTGGTTCTCTCGAGTAAGTTTTTGATCTTTGTGTGGTCAAGTTTTTAAGGGCACACGGTGGATGCCTTGGCATTAGGAGCCGAAGAAGGACGTAGGAATCTGCGATAAGCCTGGGGGAGTTGATAACCGAGCGTTGATCCCAGGATGTCCGAATGGGGAAACCCCGCACAACGCTGTCAAAAGTGATTGTGTGACCCGCATCTGAACACATAGGGTGCGTGGGGGGAACGCGGGGAAGTGAAACATCTCAGTACCCGCAGGAAGAGAAAACAATAGTGATTCCGTTAGTAGTGGCGAGCGAACGCGGATCAGGCTAAACCGTTTCCATGTGTGATAGCCGGCGGGCGTTGCATGGGCGGGGTTGTGGGACTTTCCGTTCTGGTTCTGCCGGACCAGTGAGGTGAGGTGCAGGCATAGGTGAACGGTCTTGAAAGGCCGGCCAGAGAGGGTGTGAGCCCCGTAACCGTAATGTTGTGCACGGCCTGGGGAGTATCCCAAGTAGCACGGGGCCCGAGAAATCCCGTGCGAATCTGTCAGGACCACCTGATAAGCCTAAATACTTCCTAATGACCGATAGCGGACCAGTACCGTGAGGGAAAGGTGAAAAGTACCCCGGGAGGGGAGTGAAACAGTACCTGAAACCGTGTGCTTACAATCCGTCGGAGCCAGTCTGATTCTGGTGACGGCGTGCCTTTTGAAGAATGAGCCTGCGAGTTAGTGTTACGTCGCGAGGTTAACCCGTGTGGGGTAGCCGTAGCGAAAGCGAGTCTGAACAGGGCGAGTGTAGTGGCGTGATCTAGACCCGAAGCGGAGTGATCTACCCATGGCCAGGTTGAAGCGACGGTAAGACGTCGTGGAGGACCGAACCCACTTCAGTTGAAAATGGAGGGGATGAGCTGTGGGTAGGGGTGAAAGGCCAATCAAACTCCGTGATAGCTGGTTCTCCCCGAAATGCATTTAGGTGCAGCGTTGCGTGTTTCTTGCCGGAGGTAGAGCTACTGGATGGCCGATGGGCCCTACAAGGTTACTGACGTCAGCCAAACTCCGAATGCCGGTAAGTCAGAGCGCAGCAGTGAGACTGTGGGGGATAAGCTTCATAGTCGAGAGGGAAACAGCCCAGACCACCAACTAAGGCCCCTAAGCGTGTGCTAAGTGGGAAAGGATGTGGAGTTGCGAAGACAACCAGGAGGTTGGCTTAGAAGCAGCCATCCTTGAAAGAGTGCGTAATAGCTCACTGGTCAAGTGATTCCGCGCCGACAATGTAGCGGGGCTCAAGTACACCGCCGAAGTTGTGGATTTCACATAATGCCCTAGCCTTCGTGGTTCAGGGGTGTGGAGTGGTAGGGGAGCGTCGTGTGGGCAGTGAAGTCGCGGTGGAAACCAGCGGTGGAGCCTACACGAGTGAGAATGCAGGCATGAGTAGCGAAAGACGGGTGAGAAACCCGTCCGCCGAATGATCAAGGGTTCCAGGGTCAAGCTAATCTGCCCTGGGTAAGTCGGGACCTAAGGCGAGGCCGACAGGCGTAGTCGATGGACAACGGGTTGATATTCCCGTACCGGCGAAAAACCGCCCATGCCAAGCGGGGGATACTAACCGCCCGGAGCCTGCCCGCTCACCCTTGTGGTGTTGTGGGTTTTGGCCGAGCGCGGGACCTGATCCCGGGAGGTAAGCGTATTAACAGGTGTGACGCAGGAAGGTAGCCGGGCCGGGCGATGGTTGCCCCGGTCTAAGGATGTAGGGTCAGGGATAGGCAAATCCGTTCCTGTGTGCTTCGAGCACGTTCCTGAGATCTGATGGGACCCCCGTTTGGGGGGATCCGGTGATCCTATGCTGCCAAGAAAAGCATCGACGCGAGGTTTTAGCCGCCCGTACCCCAAACCGACACAGGTGATCAGGTAGAGAATACCAAGGCGATCGAGAGAATTATGGTTAAGGAACTCGGCAAAATGCCCCCGTAACTTCGGGAGAAGGGGGGCCTGCCCCGTGATACAGACTTGCTCTGTGGAGCGGGTGTGGGCCGCAGAGACCAGGGGGAAGCGACTGTTTACTAAAAACACAGGTCCGTGCGAAGTCGCAAGACGATGTATACGGACTGACTCCTGCCCGGTGCTGGAAGGTTAAGAGGACCGGTTAGCCCCTTGCGGGCGAAGCTGAGAATTTAAGCCCCAGTAAACGGCGGTGGTAACTATAACCATCCTAAGGTAGCGAAATTCCTTGTCGGGTAAGTTCCGACCTGCACGAATGGAGTAACGACTTCCCCGCTGTCTCAACCATAAACTCGGCGAAATTGCAGTACGAGTAAAGATGCTCGTTACGCGCAGCAGGACGGAAAGACCCCGAGACCTTTACTATAGTTTGGTATTGGTGTTCGGAGTGGCTTGTGTAGGATAGGTGGGAGACGTTGAAACCCGGACGCCAGTTCGGGTGGAGTCATCGTTGAAATACCACTCTGGTCACTTTGGACATCTAACTTCGGCCCGTGATCCGGGTCAGGGACAGTGCCTGATGGGTAGTTTAACTGGGGCGGTTGCCTCCTAAAAAGTAACGGAGGCGCCCAAAGGTTCCCTCAGCCTGGTTGGCAATCAGGTGTCGAGTGTAAGTGCACAAGGGAGCTTGACTGTGAGAGAGACATCTCAAGCAGGGACGAAAGTCGGGACTAGTGATCCGGCGGTACATTGTGGAATGGCCGTCGCTCAACGGATAAAAGGTACCTCGGGGATAACAGGCTGATCTTGCCCAAGAGTCCATATCGACGGCATGGTTTGGCACCTCGATGTCGGCTCGTCGCATCCTGGGGCTGGAGTAGGTCCCAAGGGTTGGGCTGTTCGCCCATTAAAGCGGTACGCGAGCTGGGTTTAGAACGTCGTGAGACAGTTCGGTCCCTATCCGCTGCGCGCGCAGGAAATTTGAGAAGGGCTGTCCTTAGTACGAGAGGACCGGGACGGACGAACCTCTGGTGTGTCAGTTGTACTGCCAAGTGCATCGCTGATTAGCTACGTTCGGATGGGATAACCGCTGAAAGCATCTAAGCGGGAAGCTCGCTTCAAGATGAGATTTCCATACACATTACGTGTGAGAGGCCCCCAGCCAGACCACTGGGTTGATAGGCCGGATGTGGAAGCGAGGACTAAAGACTCGTGAAGCTGACCGGTACTAATAGGCCAACAACTTACACCACACAACACACTGCACGCGTCCACTATGTGGTTCCCGAACAACAACCCATGTTCACAGGAACCAACACAACAAAATAACAACACCACAGTTGTAACCACAGACTTCCCACCCCACACACAACACGGGGACGGGTAACAGGGTTACGGCGGTCATAGCGTGGGGGAAACGCCCGGTCCCATTCCGAACCCGGAAGCTAAGACCCACAGCGCCGATGGTACTGCACCCGGGAGGGTGTGGGAGAGTAGGACACCGCCGGACAACCCTGTCTCTTATACACATCTGACGCTGCCGACGAGGA
>NZ_JBLYIE010000029.1:0-89944 GCF_048537125.1 Paenarthrobacter sp. PPS72
TGAACCCGGGAGGGTGTGGGAGAGTAGGACACCGCCGGACAACCATTAAACCGGGGAGCCCCGACCACGAAGGTCGGGGCTCCCCGCATTTAACAACCAAAACCCGCCTGGCCCCTGAGAGCGGGACAGCCGCCGGCTACGGCGTGGGACTGCCACCATTAACGTTCAGCGTTTCCCCGATCACGTAGCTGGATTCCGGTGACGCAAGGAATACATACGCCGGAGCCAGTTCCGCAGGTTGGCCTGCGCGGCCCAGGGGAGTTGATTGCCCGAACTCCGGCAATTCTTCCTTGGGCTGGCCGCTGCTGACCTGCAGGGGCGTCCAGATAGGGCCGGGCGCTACAGCGTTAACGCGGATGCCCTTGGGCGCGAGCTGCTGTGCGAGCCCCTTGGTGAAGTTGTTGATGCTTGCCTTCGTGGTGGCATAGTCCACCAAGGTTGGCGACGGGTTGTAGGCCTGAATGGATGTGGTGTTGATGATCGTGGAGCCCGCAGGAAGATGGGGGAGGGCCGCTTTGGTCAGCCAGAACATTGCGTACACGTTGGTTTTCTGCGTGTGGTCGAATTGTTCATCGGTGATCTCGGTCAGTTCTTCCTGAGCCACCTGCTTGCCGGCGTTGTTGACCAGGATGTCCACTCCGCCCAGGACGGCTACGGCGGTGTCCACCACCTCCTGGCACATGGCGGAGTCCTTGAGGTCTCCGGGCACTTTGACCGCCTTTTGACCGGCGGCCTCGATGATGCCGGCAATCCGTGCTGCGTCTTCTTCCTCTTCGGGCAGGTAGGAAAGGACGACGTCTGCTCCCTCTCGGGCGAAGGCGATGGCTGTAGCGGCGCCGATGCCCGAGTCTGCGCCGGTAACGATTGCTTTGCGGCCTTCCAGCCGTCCCGTCCCCCGGTAGCTCTCCTCACCAAGGTCTGCCTTGGGAGTCAGCTCAGCATCGAGGCCGGGCTCGGGCTGGTGTTGTTTCGGCGGTGAGATCTGTTCGTAGGCAGTAACCGGGTTTCGGAACGTGTACTGATCAGTCATGGTGGTCCTCCTGTTGCCGAGGTCTGAAACACGGAAGGGCGCTGCCGGGATATGGCCCGGCCCACACCCGCCCCCTCAAAAGGTAAGGGGACTTAGTATTTACAGCGTAAAGGGCATGGCGACCATCTGCAAAGAACCATCTGCAAAGAGAGGTGCTGTGACTCCTAGCCCGAGAAAAACTCCGACAGCTCCGCGATCAGCTTGTCCGGTGCCTTGTTCGGCCCGTCATGCCCGAACCCGGGGAGGATGGTGTAGCTGGACCCGGACAGGACGCCGTGGATCTGGCCGCACGCAACACCGAAGTACGCCGGGCTCTTTTCGCCCACCACAATCAGGGTCTCCAAGGGCAACTCAAGGAATGGCTCGGGAGGCATGTCTGCGGCGATGACGGCTTTGATCTCGCGGACGCCGCAGGTCATCAGCTCGCGCATCTGCTTGCCCAATGGCGTGCCGGCGGCAAGCTTATTTGCCAGGGTCAACATGGATAGGGGCATTCGAGCGAAGGCGCCGCCGGTTTCCACTCCCTTGATGAGGATGGCGAGGGCGCGATCGTAGTCTCCCGCCGCCGTCGCCCGTTCGTAGTCCGGTGTCCAGTCGGCTTTAACGCTGTGGTTGACCGAGACGGCGGGATCGTAAACTGCGAGGCGCTCCACCGGCAGCGTCCGGGCGGCGTGCAGCGCGACCGCACCGCCGAAGCTGTGTCCGAACACGTCGGTGCTGGAGGTGTGCTTCATGACGGCGTCGAGGTCCCGAATGTCGGCTTCGAGCGTGTAATCCTCGGACTGCGGCGACGAATCACCGCGCCCGCGCCTGTTGAAAGTGTGGACGGGCCGGCCAAGGGCCTCACTGAGTTTCTGGGCGAAACGCATGTAGTCGGTGGCCGTCACCATGGAGGCAGGAACGACGACGACGCCGGAGCCTGCCGCTGCCAGCTCACCGCCCGTGGTGAGTAGTTCGAGGTGTCCGCCGTCGTGGGTCATGATGATGTCGCGCGTCATGACTTGAGCCTATCCGAGCCACCTGAATGCGGGCAGCATGCCGGCCCATATGTGGACAACTCAGAAGCGTGGACAAGTCAGTTGAGTGGAAAGTCAATTGAGTGGACTGTCAGCGGTGGAAGTAGTCCGTGACGTCGGAAACGAGTTCCTTGACCGCTGCCGGAACGGAACCATGGAAGCCTTTGGGGGAGACTTCCAACGTGCTGCCGGGGACGGCCCTGTTCAGGCGTGCGGCGGTGACCTTGTAGAAGCGGGGACTTTTCTTGCCCACCATGAAATGCGTGCCGGGAGGCAGGACCGAGAAGTCCTGAGGCGTGTCGGCGGCGTCGAAGGCCGCCTTCAGTTCACCGACGCCCGACGGCATGAGCTCACGGAAAAGCCTGTTGACTTTGGTCCCGGAGACCACTGCCATAAGCCCGGCCAATACCGGCTCCGGGACCCGGGCGAGGGCAGTTCCGGGGTGCATGCCACGCTTCATCCGGGCCAGCGCCCGCCCCACATCGCCCTGGTTGACGGACTCGGCGAAATCATCCAGCCAGGCAGTGTCCATGCTGCCGTCGATATTAACTGCTGCGTCGTACACCGCGAGCTTGTCCGGTTGGTGGCGCGTGCCTGCGAATGCTTGCGCTGCGTTGAGGGCAACGGCGCCGCCGAGGCTGTGGCCCATGATGTTGCGGGCACCCGTGGCGTCCATGATGGTGCGGACGTCGGCGATTTCGGTGGCCATGGAGTAGTTGTGGGGTTGCTCGCTGGATCTGCCCCGGCCACGGCGGTCGTACACGTCCACGGCCCAGCCTTCGCCGAGTCCCTTGGACAAAGCTATGGAGAAGGGTCGGTAAATCAGTGCTGTCAGGAATGCGCCACCGATAAGTACCACGCGGCGTTCACCGGGTGCGTCTTCGGTGCCGTAGCTGTACAAGGCGAGGTTGCCGCCGTCGTGCGTCTTGATGTCCTGTTCCTTCACCGGAACATCCTAGGTGGCACTGCCGGGTTCTTCCCCCACAGGGTTCCCCGACAGGAACCGGGCGATGCGCGAAGCGAGCCGTTTCCCGGGCCGAAGCGGACCTTCATGGAACTGCAGCGGCACGATCGCGAAGTCAATTGCGGGTACGGCCCCGGCCAGGATCCGGCCGGTTTCCGCGAAGTACGACGGACTCCACCCGCCGCTGAGCATGAGCGTGGGGGTGGAGAGTTTCATGAAGTCGTGAAGGTGGGCGTCGGCATCAAGGACAGCGCGCATTTCCGTCACTGCAGTTGGGAGTAGGGAGCGCATCTCCAGGCCCAGCCGTGTCCGGGCGGAGAGGACGCTGAGCGTGCGCAGGGCGCCCATGGGCAGGTAGGAAATCGGCCCCGCGGTTCCCAGCCCCTGCACCAGGTGGGCCCATGCATGATCGAGCTGGCCGGCAGTTACCGCTTCTTCCAGCTCGGGCCGCCACCGGCCGGTGAGGTTACCGGAAAGGGACACGGCGGCGTCGTAGGTGACCAACTTGTTGATCTTGGCCCGGCGGGCGGCCTGTAGGGCCACGAAGCCACCATAGCTGTGCGCCACAACGTCGTTGGAACCGCTCTTTTCCATGACCGCTTGAAGGTCCGCGATCTCGGTGTCCACTGAATAGCCGGGAGGCTGCGGTGCGGAATGGCCTCGCCCGCGCCGGTTGTAGCTGTGCACAGGGCGTCCCAGGATGACGCTCAGGGTTCGCGCGAACGGCCAGTAGAGCGAATCGGTCACCAGGGTGCCGTGAACAAGCACGACGCCGGCTGGTTCAGCAGGTGCCTTCGACCCTGGAATCGAAGCATTCGACGCAGGCCGGAAGGTGTGCACCTCAAGTTGCCCGCCGCCGTCGTTCGTTTCAACCGTCCACGTTTCCACAGCCCGAGTCTATGCGTTTACCGGATCTTGGGGCCCGGAAGTAAAGGCCCGTAATCACCGGTAAACTTAAGGACTGTGACTTCCGCAAACACCCCCGCCCCGAACACCTCCGCAGAGCCCATCGACGCCAGCGAGCAAATGCGCATCCGTATGGAGAAGCGCGCAAAGCTGATCGAACGCGGCACCGAGGCTTATCCGGTGGGTGTTGAACGGACCCATTCCCTCAGCGAGATCCGCGAAAAGTACGCGCACTTGGAAGCTGACGAAACCACCGGCGACGTGGTTGGCGTCACCGGCCGCGTCGTATTCGTCCGCAACACCGGAAAGCTGTGCTTCGCAACCCTTCAGGAGGGTGGCGTGGACGGCAAGGGCGTTCGCCTCCAGGCAATGCTGAGCCTTGCCAACGTGGGCGAAGAAGCGCTCGCAGATTGGAAGGCACTGGTTGACCTTGGGGACCTTGTCTTCATCAAAGGCGAGGTCATTTCTTCGCGCCGCGGTGAGTTGTCCGTCATGGCCGATTCCTGGTCCATGGCATCCAAGGCCCTGCGTCCACTGCCGGTCCTGCACGCGGAACTGAATGAGGAAACCCGCGTTCGCCAGCGCTACGTGGATCTCATGGTCCGCGACGAAGCCCGTGAAATGGTCTACAAGCGTGCTGCCATCACCCGCTCGGTCCGCGACACCCTTGACCGCCACGGCTACGTGGAGGTGGAAACCCCCATCCTGCAGCTGGTCCACGGCGGCGCTACGGCACGTCCGTTCGAGACGCACATGAACGCGTTCGACCAGAAGATGACCTTGCGCATTGCCACTGAGCTCTTCCTCAAGCGTGCCGTGGTTGGTGGCATTGACCGTGTGTACGATATGGGCCGGGTTTTCCGCAATGAAGGCGTGGACTCCACGCACAGCCCGGAATTTACCACCCTCGAATGCTACGAAGCCTGGGCGGACCAGTTCGTCATGGCCGAGCGCATGAAGGAAATCATCCTCAATGTGGCTGACGTGGTGGGCACCCGCACCATCCGGACAGACGCCGGCGAAATTAACCTCGACGGCGAATGGGCTTGGATTTCGGTGTACCCGGGTATTTCCGAAGCAGTGGGAATTGAAATTACCCCCGACACCACTGTGGATGAGTTGCTGGCAATTGCTGCCAAGCACGAGGTAAAGGTGGACCCCAAGTGGGACGCCGAGAAGATCGTGGTTGAACTGTTCGGCGAGATCGTGGAACCCACCCTGCTGAATCCCACGTTTGTCTACGACTACCCGCCCTCCGCCCAGCCGCTGGCGCGCCCGCACCGCGAGGACGGCCGCCTCATCGAGGCCTGGGACCTGATTATCGGCGGCATGGAACGCGGTACGGCATTCTCCGAGCTCATTGACCCGGTGATCCAGCGTGAACGCCTTACAGAGCAGTCCCGCCGCTTGGCTGCCGGTGATGAGGAAGCCATGCAGTTGGACGAGGACTTCCTTCGCGCCCTTGAATACGGCGCTCCGCCCATGGGCGGTATCGGCTTGGGCATTGACCGCTTGGTGATGCTGTTCACCGGTGCCGGAATCCGCGAAACCATTTTGTTCCCGTTGCTGAAGCCTGAAGGTCACTGATCATGGAGTACATCGCAGTCCTGGCGCCGTCCATTGTGGTCGGATTGATCTTCTGGTTTGCCATGAAGTCGATCTTCAATGCGGACAAATCAGAACGGCAGGCCGAAGCCGAAGCGCAGGCCGAAGCGAATTTGAAAAATTCAGGTCCTGCTTCCGAGGACCCCGCAGCTAAATAGCCGCCAATTGGGTTCCTCTTACTGAGGAGAATCCAATTACGCTTTGACGTGCGTGCTTGCCGTGAACGATAATCATCAAAGGAATCCGGGGAATTTCTGATTATCCAACCCTCCAAATGAGAGGCAACTCATGGCACAGAAAGTAAAAATCATCCTCGTCGATGACCTGGATGAGGGCGCTGCGGACGAAACTGTCCGCTTTGGCCTCGATGGCGTGAGCTACGAGATGGACCTGTCCACTGCCAATGCAGCCTCGCTGCGCAAGGCATTGGAGCCCTACGTCGCAAAGGCCAGGAAGACTTCTTCCGGCCGCGCGACCCGGGGCCGTGTTACAGCCGCACGTAACCAGGATTCCGCGCAAATCCGTCAGTGGGCCCGTGACAACGGTTACACCGTCAACAGCCGCGGACGTATTCAGGCTGAAATTCAGGAAGCGTACCAAAAGGCCAATTCCTGATTCACCGCTTCAATGCCCCGGCAGTCACTGCCGGGGCATTGGCGTTTAAGCGGGCAGTTTGTGGAGCCCCCTGGTCCCCGATACTTGGAATATCCTGTGAACCGCCGGGACCGGAAAGGTCCGAATGCGGGCTCTGGCGGGTTCAGACAATGCGGTGGACCATGGCGCCGGGAAAATATTCACGGGCCAGCTCTCAGGCAGCGCCCATGGGCCAGGCGGGAGGGTGCCACTCCGGGCTGGCGTCGGTCAAGGGCCGGAACCGGATTTATTCCGCAACCCCGTCATGTTTCCCCTGTGGCGAACACGCCCCAAAAGTGTTGCTCCGGCACGTAGCATCAAAGTACGTCGTAGCTAGGAGTGTGGCGAAATGTTTGAGAGATTTACGGACCGTGCCCGTCGCGTGGTCGTCCTTGCCCAAGAAGAGGCACGGATGCTCAACCACAATTACATCGGTACCGAGCACATCCTCTTGGGTCTGATCCACGAGGGTGAAGGCGTTGCTGCCAAGGCGCTCGAGTCCCTGAGCATTTCGCTCGATGGCGTTCGCGAACAGGTGCAGGAGATCATCGGCCAGGGCCAGCAAGCCCCGTCCGGTCACATCCCCTTCACCCCGCGCGCCAAGAAGGTGCTCGAGCTTTCCCTCCGCGAAGCTCTGCAGCTCGGCCATAACTACATCGGTACTGAGCACATCCTGCTCGGCCTCATTCGCGAAGGCGAAGGCGTAGCCGCCCAGGTGCTGGTCAAGCTTGGTGCGGACCTGAACAGGGTCCGTCAGCAGGTCATCCAGCTGCTCTCCGGCTACCAGGGCAAGGAGACCGCAGGCAGCGGCTCCGGCCAGGGCCAGCCGGAAGGTACTCCTGCCGGCTCGGTGGTGCTCGACCAGTTCGGACGCAACCTGACCCAGGCTGCCCGCGAGAACAAGCTTGATCCCGTGATCGGCCGCGAGCAGGAGATGGAACGCGTCATGCAGGTCCTCTCCCGCCGTACCAAGAACAACCCCGTCCTGATTGGTGAGCCCGGCGTTGGTAAGACTGCCGTCGTCGAAGGTCTCGCCCAGGCGATCGTCCGTGGCGATGTGCCGGAGACCATCAAGGACAAGCAGCTGTACACGCTTGACCTCGGTTCCTTGGTTGCTGGTTCCCGCTACCGCGGTGACTTCGAAGAGCGCCTGAAGAAGGTCCTCAAGGAAATCCGCACCCGCGGCGACATCATCCTCTTCATCGACGAGATCCACACCCTCGTTGGTGCCGGTGCTGCCGAAGGCGCCATCGATGCTGCGTCCATCCTCAAGCCGATGCTTGCCCGTGGTGAACTCCAGACCATCGGTGCCACCACGTTGGATGAGTACCGCAAGCACATTGAGAAGGACGCTGCCCTTGAGCGCCGCTTCCAGCCGATCCAGGTCAAGGAACCCTCCGTCGCTCACGCGATCGAGATCCTCAAGGGCCTGCGTGACCGTTACGAGGCACACCACCGCGTGACGATTACCGACGGCGCCCTCGCCTCAGCTGCGCAGCTGGCCGAACGCTACATCTCGGACCGGTTCCTGCCGGACAAGGCGATCGACCTCATCGATGAAGCCGGCGCACGGCTGCGCATCCGTCGCATGACGGCTCCGCCGGAGCTCAAGGCCATGGATGAGCGCATCGCCGACGTGAAGATGGAGAAGGAATCCGCCATCGACGCCCAGGACTTTGAGGGTGCTGCCTCGCTGCGTGACAAGGAGCAGAAGCTCATTGCCGAACGCGCGGAGAAGGAACGCACCTGGAAGTCCGGAGGAATGGACGATATCTCCGAGGTTGATGAAGACCTGATAGCTGAAGTCCTCGCGAACTCCACCGGTATCCCGGTCTTCAAGCTCACCGAGGAAGAGTCCTCGCGCCTGCTCAAGATGGAAGACGAGCTGCACAAGCGCGTCGTCGGCCAGAACGAGGCCATCAAGGCCTTGTCGCAGGCCATCCGCCGTACCCGTGCAGGCCTGAAGGATCCCAAGCGCCCCGGTGGCTCGTTCATCTTCGCCGGCCCCACGGGCGTCGGTAAGACCGAGCTTGCCAAGGCCCTTGCCGAGTTCCTGTTCGGTGAAGAGGACGCCCTCATCACACTGGACATGTCCGAGTACTCCGAGAAGCACACGGTTTCGCGTCTCTTCGGTGCACCTCCGGGCTACGTCGGCTACGAAGAAGGCGGCCAGCTGACCGAGAAGGTCCGCCGTCGTCCGTTCTCCGTGGTCCTGTTCGACGAAGTGGAAAAGGCCCACGCGGACCTCTTCAACTCGCTGCTGCAGATTCTGGAAGACGGCCGACTGACCGACTCCCAGGGCCGCGTAGTGGACTTCAAGAACACCGTGATCATCATGACCACCAACCTTGGTACCCGCGACATCTCGAAGAGCGTGGCCACGGGCTTCCAGTCCGGCACGGACACCCAGACCGGCTACAACCGTATGCGTGCCCGGGTCACGGAAGAGCTCAAGCAGCACTTCCGCCCCGAGTTCCTCAACCGTGTTGACGACGTCGTGGTGTTCCCGCAGCTGACGCAGGACGAGATCATCGAGATCGTGGACCTGTTCGTGACCCGCTTGGAGCGTCGCCTCAAGGACAAGGACATGGGCATCGAGCTCACCCCCGCTGCCAAGGTTCTCCTGGCGACGCGTGGTTACGATCCCGCCATGGGTGCCCGGCCGTTGCGCCGCACCATCCAGCGCGAGATCGAAGACCAGCTGTCCGAGAAGATCCTGTTCGGCGAACTCCACTCCGGCGACATCGTTGTGGTGGACGTTGACGGCGAAGGTGACGACGCCAAGTTCACGTTCGAAGGCAACGCCAAGCCGCGTATCCCGGAGATCGCTCCGACCGCGTAGGGCCCTGCAACACAAAGCCCCGCCCGCTCCAGCCAAGGAGCAGGCGGGGCTTTTGCTTTGCCCACCCCGGAGTTTTTGTACAGCTAAAGCCCTTAAGGTGGCTTCTAAAGGGCGTTAGCTGTACAAAAACTCCGAGGGAGAGGGAAGGGGAAGGGACTGCATGCGAGTACTCATGGTTGCTCCGGGGACGCGGGGAGACGTTGCGCCCATGGCGGGGTTGGGAAGCGCGTTGCAAGGCTTGGGCTACGAGGTAGCTGTCGCGGCCAACCCGGCCTACGCGTCTCTTGTTGTTGAATCAGGATGCGAGTTCAGGCCACTGCCCGGGGACCTGGAGGGACTGATCAGGCAACCGGCCCCCGGCGCGAAGGCGTCTTCCGGCTCCATGCTCACCTTCTGGCGGAAGCTCACCGAGTACATGGACAACGCTGCCACGGGCACACTGGCTGCAGCCCAGGCCGGTGCCGACGTGATTTTGGCGAATTCGGTGGCGCCCTATGCCTACGATATTGCGGAAGCTATGGGCATTCCGGCCATCGGCGCACATTTACAGCCCACGGAGCCCAGCGCAGCCTATCCGCCTGTTCTCATGAATTCGGCCCGAAGCCTTGGGGCTTGGGGAAACAAGTTCATTGGCCAGCGCGCAGCAGCGGGCCCGGCTCCCTACGATGCCCCCAGCGCACGCCTTCGCAAGGAGCTGGGGTTGGCCAAGCAGAGTCGCGCAACCGGTGAGCGCCGCCGTCGTAAAGCGTATGCCAGCATTCTTCACGGCATCAGCCCATCGGTCCTGCCACGGCCTGCTGATTGGCACGAGGGCCTGGTCATGGCTGGATATTGGTGGCCTGCGGTGAAGCCGGAGTGGCAGCCGCCAACGGACCTCGTGGACTTCCTCTCCGATGGCCCTCCGCCCGTATTCGTGGGCTTTGGAAGCAGCGCCCACATTGATGCAGCGTTCGTCCTTGAGGCCACGCGCCGCGCCGGAGTGCGGGCTGTAGTGCAGGGGGTAGAGGGAGTGCAGGGGGTGGAAGGAGCGCAGGGCGCCGAGGGTGTGCTGGGTGACGATGCAATCGGCGTTGGAAGCATTCCGCATGAGTGGCTGTTCCCGCAGATGGCTGCAGTGGTTCACCATGCGGGAGCGGGAACGACGGCGGCCGGCTTCCGGGCGGGCGTGCCAGCGATAGGGGTTCCCGTGTACACGGATCAACCGCTCTGGGCTTCCCGGATTGCGTCGCTCGGGGTGGGTCCTCAGCCGGTTCCCTACAAGAAGCTGACTCCGGAGCGCCTCGGTGACGCCATCGCGGAAACTGTTGGCACGGCGTCGTACGCGCAGAGGGCAGCGAAGATAGCGGCGGCCATCGCGACTGAAGACGGAACGGTGCCCGTGGTCGAAGCGCTGCGTAATCTCCCATCCAAGTATTAGCAGTGTTTGGGGCACTCAAAACGCGCACCAATGCGACCTAATTGGGTGAATATCTGAAAGTACTGTTTCACTCTGAGTGAACCGCTCTGTGATCGGCAGCACAATCCGTGTTGAATCGGACTATGGACTCTGCTGACACCCGGGCTAAGCAGCCCGAAACCCCGTTTCACGACATGGACCACTACCTCGCCATCCCGAGGGTTGGCGGCCTCAGCCTCAGCCCGGACGGCAAGCGCCTGGTCACCACCGTGACCACGCTGAACGGCAAGGGAACCGAGTTTGCCACGGCGCTGTGGGAACTCGACCCCAGCGGCCAAAAACATGCCCGCCGCATCACCCGCAGTTCCAAGGGGGAGGCAGGTGCTGTCTTCGCCGCCAACGGCGACCTCTACTTCACCTCGGCGCGTCCTGATCCGGACAGTCCTGACGCCGATCCCGTGAGCGCACTGTGGCTGCTGCCGGCCGACGGGGGAGAGGCCCGCGTAGTGCACTCACGTGCCGGCGGCATCGATTCGGTCATGGCGGCCAAAGATGCAGACGCCACCTTCGTCAACGCCGAGGTACTGGCCGGGTCCACCGACGAGGAGAACGACGACGAGCGCCGCAAGGCACGCAAGGACAACAAAGTTTCGGCCATCCTGCACAGCGGCTACCCCGTCCGCTATTGGGATGCCGACCTTGGCCCGGCCGAGCCGCGGATTTTCGCCGTGGAGAAGGGCGAAGCGGAAGAGCCCGGCAAGCCCTCCACTGTGGATGCATCAGCGCCGCTGCAACTCCGGAACCTGACGGCCGGCGTCGGCGGTTCGCTGCGTGAAGCCAAAACGGTGGTGAGCCCGGACGGCAGGACCATCTACACCAGCATGACCAAAGCGCTGGCGAAGGCTGACAGCCGCGAGGTGCTGGCCGCCGTCGACGTTGCCACCGGGACCATCAAGGTGCTGCTGGACCATGAAGGTATGAGCTACTTTCCCGGGCCCGTCAGCCCGGACGGCCGGACCCTCGTGGTCCAGAGCGAGAGCGACACTACGCCCACGCAGGCTCCCCTCGTGAAGTTGCACCTGTTAAATGTGGCCGACGGCGAAACCACAGACCTTGAGCCGCTCGCGCATCAGTGGGACCGTTGGGCTACGCCGCTTGTTTGGCTTCCGGACGGCACTGCGGTCCTGGCGACAGCGGACGACGACGGCGCCGCGCCGGTATTTCGGATCGGCGTCGCTGACGGTGCTGTCACCCGGGTGACGCAGGATGCCGCCGCCTATTCCGATGTCGTGGTTTCTCCTGAAGGGACCACGGCGTACGCGCTCCGAAGCTCTTACGAGTTCCCGGCCGAAGCCGTGCGGATTGACCTCGCCACCGGCGAGGTTCTCCGGTTGAAGGCGCCAGCGGAGCGTCCCGTATACAAGGGTCACCTTGAGCGCGTGGAAACCACGGCAGAAGACGGATCGCGTGTGCCCGCCTACCTTGCGCTTCCGGAGGGTGCCTCTGCGGACAAGCCGGCACCACTCTTGTTGTGGATTCATGGCGGGCCGCTGGGTTCGTGGAACGCGTGGACGTGGCGCTGGAATCCTTGGCTGATGGTGGCCAAGGGTTACGCCGTTCTCCTTCCGGATCCAGCTCTTTCCACCGGCTACGGCCAGGAGTTCATCCAGCGCGGTTGGGGCGAATGGGGGAAAAGGCCCTTTACTGACCTGATGGCCATCACCGACGCAGTGGTTGCCCGGCCGGACATCGACGAATCGCGGACCGCGGCCATGGGAGGCTCGTTCGGCGGCTACATGGCCAACTGGGTTGCCGGGCAAACGGATCGGTTCAAGGCAGTGGTCACCCACGCCAGCCTCTGGGCACTGGACCAATTCGGCCCCACCACCGACGCAGCGCAGTACTGGCTCAAGGAAATGACCGTGGAAATGGCGATGGAAAACTCGCCGCACCTGAACGTGGGCAACATCAAAACGCCCATGCTCGTCATCCATGGAGACAAGGACTACCGCGTGCCGATCGGCGAAGGACTGCGCCTCTGGTACGAACTCCTTTCCTCATCGCAGCTGCCCGCCGACGACAACGGCCAGAGCCCGCACCGCTTCCTGTACTTCCCGGATGAGAACCACTGGGTCCTGCAGCCGCAGCACGCGAAGGTTTGGTACGGAGTGGTGGAGCACTTCCTGGCAAAGCAAGTGCTGGGCGAGGACGTTTCGCTGCCTGAGGAGCTGGGGATTTAGCTGGGGCGGCGGCCCAGCAGGGACGGTGCACGTTACATAACGTACGCCAAGCCGCCCATAGCTAGGATGGGGGAGTGAATTCCACCTTTAGCCTTCGCCCTGCCCGCACCAGTGATGTGGCGGCGATTAAAAGGCTTGTGGCGCCCTTGGCTGAGGAGCGGATTCTCATGGCCAAGGAGACGGTGGCTTACTACGAGAGCCTGCAGGAATTCCGGATCGCCGAGTCTGATGACGGTGAAGTCATCGGCTGCGGGGCCCTCCACGTGATGTGGGAGGACCTGGCCGAGATCCGCACACTGGCAGCAGCTGACTCATGGCGTGGGCGGGGAGTGGGGCATGTCCTCGTGGAGAACCTGCTGGAGGAAGCCCGGGCGCTCGGCGTGAGCCGTGTGTTCTGCCTGACTTTTGAAGTGGACTTCTTCAAGCGCCATGGATTTGAAGTGATGGCTGACCAGTCGGCCGTGGATCCGCAGGTGTACTCCGAACTGCTGCGCTCGCATGACGAAGGCGTGGCAGAGTTCCTGGATCTTGCCCGCGTGAAGCCCAACACTTTGGGCAACACCCGTATGATCAAGCAGCTCTAGCGCCCCCCACGTAGCCCTTGCGCGCCGCCGATCCGCGTCCACCACGGCGCGGTAATCAACCCTGCCCGATTATGAGTGATTTATTAACTCTTCTCTTATATCCAGTTGATGGATAAACTGATCAAGGCTTGCTGGGGAAGCTTCCACCACATCGGTCAATTGAGAGAAGATCATGCAGTCCCACGCCTCCTTTCCAGATGTTTCAGAACTCCAACTCAGCGTGCGCGGTCCCGTGTTCACGCCTGCCGATCCGGGCTTCGCTCCCGAAGTAGCGGCCTTCAACCTCTCCACACAGCACCAACCTGATCTTGCCTTCGGCGCCCTCGACGCAGAGGACGTCTCCGCCGCTATCCGCTGGGCGGCCGAGCGGGGTATGCCCGTATCAGTGCAATCCACCGGACACGGTGCCACCAACGCCATTGAAGGCGGGCTGCTCATCAGCACCCGCCGGATGCTGGAGCTCAGTATCGACCCCGTGGAGAAGACGGCCCGCGTGGGTGCGGGCGTCCGCTGGAGGGCCGTGGTGGATCTCGCCGCGACCTTCGGCTTGATGGGGCTCTGCGGTTCCACCACCGACGTCGGCGTTGTGGGCTACACCTTGGGCGGTGGCCTGCCGATCCTGGGCCGCAAGTATGGCTTCGCTTCAGACCACGTCATCGCATTCGAACTCGTCACCGCCGATGGCACGCAGCGCCGGGTGACCAAGGACGAGAATTCGGAGCTGTTCTACCTTCTCCGCGGCGGCAAGGGGAACCTGGGCATCGTCACTGCCATGGAATTCCACCTCTTCCCTGGTTCGGACCTCTTTGCGGGCGGACTGTATTACGACGGCGAGCACGCGGCTACGGTTCTCCAGCAGTTCAGCCACTGGGTAACGTCGCTCCCGCAGGAGGCATCGGCGTCGTTGGCTTTCCTGAGGCTGCCGGATATGGACATCGTTCCCGAGCCGTTGCGCGGCAAGTTCGTGGTCCATCTGCGTTACGCCTACCAAGGTGACGCGGGGGTGGCCTCGCAACTATTGGAGCCCATGCGCCAAAGTGCGCCTTTCATGATGGACGGGACCGGTCCGCTGGACGCCACGCAGTTCGACATGATCCATCAGGACCCGGACCAGCCCGTTCCCGTACGCGAGCGGGGATTCCTGCTGGATCGCTTGGACAGCGGAGCGCAGGACGCCATCCTGCGGCACTTCGGCCCCGGCGTCGAAAGTCCCGTGTTGATGGCCGAGCTGCGGCTGCTCGGCGGTGCCCTGGCCAAGAGCGCCGAAGGCGATGACACTGTTGGCGCCCGCGACGCCGCGTTCAGTTTCTTCATGGCGGGCATGGCGGTCCCGCCGCTGGCGGAGTTGCTTCCGGTAGTGTTCGACGCCGTCCGTGAGGACCTGCGCGACGCCTCCAACGGCGGGACGTTCGTGAACCTGCACGGCCACTTTGTTGACGCTGAGGACCGGGAGCGGGCCTGGGGTCCGACAGTCCGCGAACGGCTCAGGAAGGCAAAAGCAGAGCTTGATCCGAAGAACATGTTCAGCTTCGGGCACGTTGTTGGGCTTCCGGTCATCGATCAGACCGTGCTGCTGGAGGATGTTGTTACTGCCGGCGGCGACGCCGTCCTGAACAGCTGAAGGGGATGCGGACCATGGACCAACGGGTCACATTCCCGGATTTCTCCGCTTTCCAGATCGACATTCCGCATGGGCCATGGCCGCACGAAGCAGCATGGCAGGACGCGGGACACTCGAATCCGGATCTGTACTCGGCCTTCTGGCCCGAGTACCACGCCGTAAGTGAGTCCGAGGCGGTGACGACACAGGCCGCCGAGGACTAGCGGATCCGGTGGAAGGGCGGAAGGGACAGTCATTGGGGGCTGTCCCTTCCGCTCTTAAGTCTTGTACCAAGGCGCCTAAGGCCTACCGTGGCCACAGCCGCCGGTAGTAGGGTCAGAGCACCAGCCACAGCACGCCCAGGAGCATCACATGAAAAAGCTCATCAATGATCCACGCGCCGTGGTGGACGAGTCCGTTGAAGGTTTCGGCATGGCCCATGCCGACATCGTGGACGTCCATCCCGAGCCAAAATACGTCATCCGAAAGGGCGCTCCGGTAGCGGGCAAGGTAGCCCTGGTCTCCGGTGGAGGCAGCGGACACGAGCCCCTGCACGCAGGTTTCGTCGGCCTCGGCATGTTGGACGCAGCGGTCCCCGGGGCAGTCTTCACCTCACCCACCCCCGACCAAATCATTCCGGCAACCGTGGCAGTGGACTCAGGCGCCGGCGTCGTCCATATCGTCAAGAACTACACCGGCGACGTCCTGAACTTTGAAACCGCAGCCGAGATGGCCCAAGCCGAAGGCGTGCACGTGCGTTCTGTGCTGGTGAACGATGACGTGGCGGTGGAGGACTCGCTGTACACGGCTGGCCGGCGAGGGGTTGGCGGAACTGTCCTCGTGGAAAAGATCGCAGGCGCATCCGCCCAGCGCGGTGACGATCTGGAGGCGGTCACAGCCATCGCCGAGCGTGTGGTGGCCAACGTGCGGACCATGGGCGTGGCCCTGTCCGGCTGCACCGTTCCCCATGCTGGGACACCGAGTTTTGAGCTCGCTGATGATGAGATCGAGATCGGCATCGGCATCCACGGTGAGCCCGGCCGCCACAAAATTGCCATGGAAAGTGCTGACGCCATCACAGACCGCCTCCTGGAGCCCGTGCTGGAGGATCTTGCCCTCGCATCCGGCGACAAGGTGCTCTTGTTCGTCAACGGCATGGGTGGCACCCCGCAGAGCGAGCTGTACATCGTGTATCGGCGCGCGGCCCAGGTTCTCGCCGAGCGCGGTGCCACCGTGGAGCGCTCGCTAGTGGGGAACTACGTGACGTCCTTGGAAATGCAGGGTTGCTCGGTGTCCGTGCTTCGCCTCGATGACGAAATGACCCGGCTATGGGACGCTCCTGTCCACACGGCGGCCCTGCGGTGGGGAGCCTGAGCATGGGGCTGGACGTCAATTGGGCGCTGGACTGGTTGAAGCTCGCCGCAAAAGCAATGGCCGAACACAGGGTGGAACTCATTGAGTTGGACCGGGCCATCGGCGACTCGGACCACGGCGAGAACATGGACCGCGGTTTCCAAGCCGTACTGCAGAAGCTTGACGAAACCCCGCCGGAGACCCCCGGAGCAGCATTGAAAGCGGCTGCGATGGCACTCATGTCCAAGGTGGGTGGCGCTGCCGGACCGCTCTATGGCACTGCGTATCTGCGGGCCGCAACGTCTTTGGGGGACACCGGCGATGTTGACGCAGTGGCGCTGGCTGCGGCCCTCGCAGCCGCCCGCGATGGGGTGGTAGCCCGGGGAAAAGCCGAGCTCGGTGACAAGACCATGATCGACGCATGGACGCCGGCGGTTGAAGCGGCCCAACAAGCCGCAGCGAGCGGATCGGACCCGGTTGGCGTGCTGGAAGCGGCTGCGGAAGCCGCCGAAACCGGCGCCATGGCCACCGATCCGTTGGTGGCACGAAAAGGCCGGGCCAGCTACTTGGGGGAGCGCAGCGCAGGGCATCGCGATCCTGGCGCCGCTTCAACAGCCCTTCTTCTGAGGGCGGCCGCAGCTGCTGCTGCCGGATCCACCGGTGACAAGGGAACCGACGCCGTATGACAGTGGGGATCGTGGTTGTATCGCACAGCAGCAAGATCGCTGAAGGGGCGGTGGAACTCGCCGCGCAGATGGCTCCCGACGTCGAACTCGTCGCTGCCGGGGGAACAGACGACGAGCGGATCGGAACCAGCCTGGAGAAGGTGCTGGCCGCCGTCGAGCAGTCCCTGGTTGATTCCGGTGGTGACGGCGTGGTGGTCCTGACGGATCTGGGTTCGGCCGTGATGACAGCCGAATCGGCGATGGAGTTCGCCAGCGATCCGGACGCTGTGCGGCTGGCCGATGCGCCGCTGGTTGAGGGCCTCGTGGCTGCGGCCGTAGCCGCCCAAGGAGGTGCCGGCGTCGAGGATGTCTGCAAGGCGGCAGAGGCTGTGGCGTTCGGCAACGTGCCCGCAGGAGTGGGGGGTCCGGAAATCCCTGACCTCAAGGATGAACCGGACGCAAGCGGCGATTTTGAGCTCATCAATCCCTTGGGCATGCATGCCCGGCCCGCGGCGAAGATCGCCGGGGGACTGTCCGGCCTGGACGCGGAAGTGACCGTCAATGGCGTGGATGGCATGTCCATCATGGCGCTCATGGCGCTCGCCGCGGGACAGGGTTCCACCCTTCACGTTGAGGCCCGGGGCAAGGATGCCTTGAAGGCCGTTGAGTACGTAGGGCGGCTCGTTGAGGAAGGGTTTGGGGAGCTCTAGCCCGACGATTTTCTCCCAAACATTGCTAAGTACACTGATTAGTGATGTTGTAGAGGTACAGGTTCACTACTAGGAAGAGGTGCGAAACATGGGTACTGACGACAAAATGGAGAACGCTGGCGAGAAGCTCGGTGGCAAGGCTAAGGAAGCTGCCGGAAAGCTGACTGACAACGAGCGCCTGGAAGCCGAAGGCAAGGGCGACCAGACGAAGGCCGACCTCAAGGGTGCCGGCGAGAAGCTGAAGGACGCTTTCAAGAAAGACTAAAAGTCCAGGCAGGGCCGCTGCAATGCAGCGGCCCTGCCTTGTCTTTGAGGCGATTGTTGTGTGAGGCGTCGCTGGACGGCGCGCTATCTGATGGAGGATGTTCGTGAACATACTGGTGAAACTTTTCGGCCTGGCAGTCAGCCTCGGAGCTGGCACGCTCGCAAACAAGACACTGGAAGGCCTCTGGGAGAAGAAGACCGGTAAGCCCGCCCCCAAGGACGGGACGGACCTCAACGACTCCCTGCCCGGCGTTCTTGTCTTCGCGGTTGTTTCCGCAGGTGTTGGCGCCATAGTTCACGTTCTTACCCAGCGGGGCACCAAGAGCGCCCTGGCCCGTATGAAGAAGACGGCTGACGAGGTTTAACAAATGGCTATTGCTAAGTTCCCGAGTGTTGTCATCGATTGTCCCGACGCAGCTGCATTGGCCGCCTTCTACGGCGAGCTTTTCGGCTGGGAGATCGAGGACAAAGGCGACTGGTTCGATATCCGTCCCAGCGACGGCAGCAACTGCATCTCCTTCCAGCAAGTAGAGGTGTACCAGCCGCCCAAGTGGCCCGGGCAGACCATCCCGCAGCAGATGCACCTGGACATGATCGTGGAGGACTTGGACAAGGGCGAAGAAGTTGCCCTCTCCCTTGGTGCCACCAAAGCCGATCACCAGCCAGGCGACACGTTCAGGGTGTTCCTTGACCCCGCCGGGCACCCGTTCTGCCTCTGCCTGAGCTAAAGCCCTCTTCTTAGCCCTGCTGTGCCGCCCACTCATCGACGCGGCGGTTGCTCTCTTCTTCGGAGAGGTCCTCCACCCGCGTCATGATGGACCAGCGAACACCAAACGGATCGCGGATGCTCGCGTAGCGGTCACCCGAGACGAACGTGGACAAAGGCTCACGGATGGTGGCTCCGGCTTGCTCTGCTTTCCTGACGAGTCCGTCCGCGTCCTGGCAGTAGAAGCCGAGGGAATAGCAGGCGTCCTCGCCGCTTGGGGCAGGGACCAGGTGGTATCCGGGGTTGGGCTCACCAAGCTGAAGGTGCCCGTTGCCGAAGTCGAGTTCGGCGTGGACCACCACCCCTCCCATCTCGGTCTCGCCTACCACCCGGGCTCCGAACACATCGCGATAAAAAGCGATTGCGTCCTTTGCATGGGGAATGGCGAGGAACGGCGTGAGGCTGGTCAAGCCGTTCGGGACGCCATGGGTGGTGTGTTCGCCGTGGGCTGCGGTGGTGGACCCGGTGCTTGTAGTATCTGTCATGGTTACGACGCTACGGGCCTTCTGCCGGGCAGCGCTTGGAGATTTGCGACAGCTTTGATCCGCTTCGGGAAAGGCTCCCCATGGAGGGTTCGTTCAAGGGCATCCTGTATCCGGCGCGGCTACCCACCTTCCACCGCTTCCCGGCCCCGGCATCAGTAGCCCACCTGGTGCAGTGGTTCTGGATTCCGGAATGGAACATCGGGCCCGGCCGGTCATCGCGGCAGCACGTGATTGCCTACCCAACCTCTAACCTGGTGGTGCAAGGCGGCGTGGTCGAGTTCTCCGGGCCCACAACCCGGGCCGCCTACCGTGACCTCACCGGCCAGGGCTGGGCAGTGGGCGCCCTCCTCCGCCCGGCGGCGGTGCCGCTCTTCACCGACAAACCGGGAGCCGTCCGCGACCAGGAAGTGGTGCTGGCGCTCGCAGACCTCCAGAGGACCGTATCAGCGGAGATGGCGACGCCTACCGCTGACAAGACGCCCTCCGCTGACAAGACGCACGACGGCGGCGCTCACCGCGAGCGGGCAGTGGAAGCCTTTGTGTCGTGGCTGGGTTCCCTGGAGTTCGTTGCTTCCGACGAGGCCTTGCTCGCCAACCGGATGATGGATGTCATTGCTTCCGAGCCGGACATTTCAAGGATTGAGGACGTGGCTGCTTCCTTGTCGGTCTCACCCAGAACCCTGCAGAGAATTGCCGGGAAGTACGTGGGGCTGAGTCCCTCAGCCCTGATCCGGCGTCGAAGGTTGCAGGATGCCGCCGAGCGTACCCGGTCCAACCCGACAGCGGACCTGGCCGTGATCGCCGTCGAACTTGGCTATGCAGACCATGCTCACCTGACGAACGACTTCCGGAAGTACCTGGGCTTTACGCCAAGTGGCTACCGGAAGTCGTTCGGTGAGGCGCCGTGATGGCCGGGGCGCCTGGTTAGGGATCCGTCAGCGGTCCTCTCCAGACTCCTCAGAGGTATTCAATAGTCCACGCTGTGCCAGGTCCGCCTCTTCGGAGGCCTCCGGAGGCAACGGCTCGGTGGCGTCGGGGACGTCGCTGGGAGCGTAATCGGCAAGGCCTGCGGCAACGCGTTCTTGCTCCGCGGCTTTCTCGTAAACGTCGTCATCGATGTCCTGGGGCATCTTGCCGTGGCCTGAACGGTCGGGATTGGGCAAGGCGTCGTCCTGCGGAACGATGACGTCCTCGACGGCTTCGCCAGCGGTGTTCTGTTCTTCATGGGGGTTCGACATGGCTACTCCTTCTGTTTTGGTTCCTACTTATCTTTTCCGGATCCCGGCTCACTCAATTTGCGGTTGAATGCAGCGCCCGCGGCGTCGGGCATGACGTTGCTGCCAAGGCCCATGGTGCGGGACTTCAGCGAGCCGCCCAGCACGTTGCCCTCACCTTCCATCAGGGCCTTGAATCCCTGCCTGGCAACCAACGCAGGGTCATCTTTCTCGTCTGCACCCACCTTGGTGTCCAGGAGATCGGCCCGCTCAAAGAAGTCCGTCTCTGTTGGTCCCGGGAGGAGGGTGGTGACGGTGACTCCGGTGTCCTTCAGTTCATTGCGCAGCGCTTGTCCAAAGGACTGCACAAAGGCTTTGGATGCCCCGTAGATGGCTTGGAAAGGTGCCGGCGCCCTGGAGATAACTGAGGAGGTGAACAGGATTTTGCCCTTGTTGCGCTGCACCATGTCCGAAGCGACCCATTTGGCGATGACCACCGTGGAGGTGACGTTCAGGTCGATCGTCTTGAGTTCGGCTTCGAGGTCGGTTTCCACGAAAGGCCCGCCCACTCCGATGCCTGCGTTGATGGCGGCGGCTTCCAGGGGCCGGCCTAAAGCGCTGACTGCCGTGTGCAAACGGGCCATGCCTTGCCTGCCGGTGAGGTCGATCTGTTCTGCATACACCTCACCGCCGAGGCCTTTCAGTTCCTCTGCGGCGGTATGGATCTTGTCGTTTTCAGCGACAATGACGGTGTCGAATCCATTGCTGAGGAACTGCCTCGCCAGCTCGAATCCGATGCCGCTTGAAGCGCCGGTGACCAAAGCAAGCCGCCGCTGATGAGTGGTCATGATCTTCCTTTCCTTAAAGGGGGTCGGTGGCCGGTCCGGAATCCAGCCGGGCCAAAAGCAGGGCCTCGGCAAGGATGGCATTCTGGAAGTCACCCAAATGGATGGATTCGTTGGTGCCGTGCGCGCGGGAATCAGGGTCCTCCGCCCCGGTGATAAGAATGGCTGCTTGCGGGCAAAGCTTGGACAAGGTGTCCACTACGGGGATGGATCCGCCCACGCCCATGCAGACAGCGGGTACACCCCAACTCTCGGTCATCGCATCCAGCATGGTCCGTGCGGCTGCCGATGATGCATCGCCGGCGAATCCCTCAGTCCGGCCCTCCGGGATGAGCCGCACGTCAGCACCGAAGGCGGCATGGTCTTCAATATGGCGCCTGACCGCCTCCATGGCTTCCACGGTGTTGGTGCCCGGCGCCAGGCTCAGGCTGAAACGCGCTCTCGCGATCGGCAACAAGGTGTCGGAGGACTCGGCAACCGCCGGTACATCCATCCCGATGATGGACAACGCAGGTTTGTTCCACAAGCGGGACGCCAAGCTGCCCTTACCTGCAAGCCGGGTCCGGGGCGGTACCCGGGCATCTGCGCGGAACAAGGCTTCGTCGAAATCCGGGACGCGCTCTGTGGAAGTTATGGGTTCATGGACGGGCAGGCCCCGCACGGCCACTGTGCCGTCGTCGTCGTGCAAGGTGGCGATCAGCCGCGACAGTACAGTCACCGCATCCAGCAGCGGACCGCCGTAAGTGCCCGAATGCAGGGCGTGTTCCAGGACCCGGACTTCGATTGTCCCCAAAATCAGTGCGCGGAGACTCGTGGTCAGGGCAGGAGTCCCCACTTGCCAGTTGCCGGAATCGGCCACCACCATGACATCGGCCTCCAGAAGCGTGGGGTGTTCCTGCAGCAGCAGGGGCAGGCTGGGTGACCCGGCTTCTTCCTCCCCGTCGATGAAAATGGTGATCCCCACGCCGAGCTCGTCGCCCAGCACGCGGAGCACGGATCGGAGGGCGGCCACATGCAGGAGCACGCCTGCCTTATTGTCCGCCACGCCCCTGCCCCATAAGCGTCCACCCCGCTCCACAGCTTGGAAAGGAGGGCTCTGCCAAAGTGCCAGGTCGCCCGCAGGCTGGACATCGTAGTGCGCGTACAACAGGATGGTGGGCTTGCCGGCCTTCGCCGGCCTGCGCCCCACCACCGCCGGGGATCCCGGCTTACCGTCCGGGCGCGGCGCCTGGAGACGCACGACGTCGGCCATCCCGGCTTTTCGGAGGAGACGGGCTACCTGCCCGGCAGCTTTGTCCAGCTGGTCGGGGTCATACGCGTCCCAGGCCAGTGCAGGTATCCGAACCAACTCCGAGAGCTGCTCAATGGTCTCCGGAAAGTCCCCCTTCACTGCCTGACGCAGCTCCTCCGTCACCGGCATCAGCCCGCACCATGGCTTTGGAGCCACATTTCCAGGAGCGCTACCTGCCACAGGACGTTGCTGTTCACCGGTGTCCGACGTTCGTTGGGGTTGGCCAACAGCCCCTCGATGAAGTCGGAGCGGAAAAGACCGCGCTGTTTGGCCTCGGGGGCGTGAAGGGGGTCGGCCACCATGGTGAGGAACGGTTCCTCCAAATGGGTCAGTGCGGGTACCGGGAAGTATCCCTTGGGACGGTCCACCACGTCGGTGGGGAGGAGCCGGCGCCCCAGGTCCTTGAGGATTCCCTTGCCGCCCTGCGACGCCTTTAGCTCCGGTGGGCAAGCGGCGGCCAACTCCACCAGGTTCTGGTCGAGGAAGGGAACGCGGGCCTCAATGCCCCAAGCCATGGACATGTTATCGAGCCGTTTGACGGGGTCATCCACCATCAAAAGGTGGGTGTCCAATCGCAGGACGGCATCCAAGGCGGTGTCGGCGCCGGGCTCTGCCAAGTGCGCAGCCAGGACATTGCGGCTGACATCCCTGCCCGTCAACCATTCCGGCTCCACCATGTGGGCAAGTTCCTGGTTGCTGTGGTCTACGAACGCTGCAGTGAAGGCATCCAGTGCTTGATGCCGTGCCACTGAAGCCAGCGGCTGGTGGTAGGCATAACCTGCAAAGACCTCGTCAGCCCCTTGGCCGCATTGGACCACTTTCAGGTGCCGGGACACGGCCTCGGACAGCAGGTGGAACGCAGTCACGTCATGGCTGGCCATGGGTTCGGACATTGCAGCGACGGCGGCCGGGATCGCTGGGGCGAAGTCTGCAGTGCTGATATGGAGCCGCTCATGTCTGGTCCCGAAGGTCCCGGCAATCCGGTCCGAGTAGGCGAACTCGTTGCCCGAATCCCCGCCGGCTCCGTCAAAACCAATGCTGAAGGTGGATAGCCCGTGCTGACCCTGCTCGGCGAGCAACGCCACGAGCAGGCTCGAATCAAGTCCTCCGGACAAAAGGACACCTACGGGCACGTCGGCCACCATCCGGCGTCGTACTGCTGTCCGAAGAGCCTCCGCAATGGCATCCTGCCAGTCGTCGGGGGACCAGCCTGCGTGCTGTTCCTGCCGCGTGTACTCGGGCTTCCAGTACTCCTGGTCCCGCCACGTGCCGTCCGCGCTGATGGTCCGGATAGTGGCGGCGGGAATCTTGGCCACACCATTGAGGATGGTCCGTGGGGCGGGGACAATCGAGTGCCAGCTCAAGTAGTGATGCAGAGCGATCTCGTCCAGGGACGTGTCCACACCGCCGGAGGCCAGGATCGCGGGCAATGTGGAGGCGAACCGCATTCGCCCCTGCAAGTGGGTCACATAGAGCGGCTTGATACCCAGCCGGTCGCGGACCAGCAGGACCTCATTGCGCCGCATATCGGCAACAGCGATCGCAAACATGCCCGTCAGGTGATGCACAAAGTCACGGCCCCACTTTTGGTAGGCCTTCAGGATCACCTCGGTGTCCGAGGTTGACCGGAACGTGAAGTCAGGCTCCAGTTCGCGGCGCAGCTCCTTGTAGTTATAGATGCAGCCATTGAAGGTGATGGCCAAGTGGTGGTCTTCCACCATGGGCTGCGCGCCGGCTTGGGAGAGGTCGATGATGCTGAGGCGCTGATGACCCAGTGCCACCCAACCCGCGTCCCAGGTTCCGTGCCCATCCGGCCCCCGGGAGGTCATGGCTCCCATCATGTCCAGGACTGAATCCGTGGACGCCCGTCTACCGCTAAAAGCTATTTCCCCTGCAATTCCGCACATGGTTGTTCCTTGGCAGAGCTGTGGGCTAACTGCTTAACCTCTGAAGTAACCCCAATAGTAAGCATGCTTACTTATTGAGGGCAAGGAAAATTACAGGGATGCAATGCGTTCCATCAGAGCGTGGGAAGATCCTCCGACGCCAGGGACGGGGTTCCGTCCAAGGCCTCACTGAGTTCAGCCGTAGAAGACGTCACGGGGACCAGGCGGGACAGGTACTTCCCGCGCGCAGCTTCAATGAAACCCCGGAACAGGCCGAACTCCTCCGGAAGCTCCTCAGGGTGCCACTGGACGCCCACGGTGAAGGTGTTTGCCGGGTACTCAATGGCTTCCACAATCTGGTCCTCGCTCCATGCTGCGGCCACTAGTCCCTCACCAAGCTTGTCCACCGCTTGGTGGTGCGAGACCGGGACAGCGTCCATGCTCAAGCCGGTCAGCCTGGCCAGCGTGGATTCCGGCCGCACCATAACGGGAATCAGGTTGAACTGATATCCGCCCAGCTGATACTTGCCGTCTCCCACCACTTCGGGGAGGTGCTGATGCAAAGTGCCGCCCAAGGTCACGTTCAGCAGCTGCTCGCCGCGGCAGATGCACAGCAAGGGGATATCCTGTCGGATGGCTTCACGGATAAGGGCCTGCTCCCAGGCATCCCGCTCCGGCCGAGGCTCGTCCGTCTTTTCGTGGCGCTCCTGCCCATATAGAGCAGGGTCAACGTCCCAACCGCCGGGAATGACCAAGCCGTCCAAACGGCTGATCAGGAGTTCCACCACACCTGCAGCAACTGGCTGCGGTGGCAGCAGGATGGGCACTCCTCCGGCCGCCGTAATGGGCGCAAGGTATGTTTCCGGAAGGAAAGCCGCATTGACTGTGCCGCAGCCGTCAGTACCTGCCTGTTCAAGGTAGGTGGTGAGTCCAATGACGGGTTTCATGGCGGTGTCTGTGGTTTCCATGGGGTCCTTCCGGGGCAAATCTTCCCTTAAATTCTAGGACGTGGGACGCAGCGGAATGTTTCGTTGCTGTCAAAATCACGTGTCAGTCCGATCACGCCAGGCCTGGTTCTCAAAGCTCCCTGGGGACCACCCTGAAGCGACGGTTCAGCAGGGAAGGAACCCGCACACGAACCTCCGCGATTCGCTCGGCAGCCAACTCGCAGAAAATGACGCCGGGGGATTCGCCGGCGTTTGCCACTACCACTCCAAACGGGTCCACCATGATGGAGTATGCGGTGGCAAGAGGCCCAGTTTGGTTGGCTGTAACCACATAAGCTGTGTTCTCGATTGCCCGTGCCCGGACCAGCGTGTTCCAGTGGTCCTCCTTGCCCGGCCCCACAATCCACATGGCCGGCAGAAGCAGGACGTCCGCGCCGGCGTCGAGCAGTAATCGGGAGCTCTCAGGGAACCTGAGGTCGTAGCAGGTGAGCATTCCGAAGTGCAGGCCCCCGACCATCAGCAACTCGGGCGGATCGACTGCGCCGGGAGAGATTCCAGAGCTTTCCCTGTAACCGAAAGCATCATACAAATGCACTTTCCGGTACGTAGCCTGCACGGCGCCGGACCCGTCAATAGCCACGAGGGTGTTGAATGGCAGGCCATCAGGATTTGCCTCGGTGGTCCCCACAACCACCGGCAACTGCAGGTCCCTGGCTGATGCTGCCACAGCGCTGATGAACGGGCCGTCCAATGGCTGGGCGACGCCGGGAAGGACGGACGCGGGCTCGTTGCTGGCGTAGAGGCTGGACTCAGGAAGTACCAGAAGCTCAGCATCACCGCGGGCGGCCGTCGTCATCAATTGCCTGACGTCCTGGAGATTACGTTGCGGATCGGTGCCCGCACTGAATTGCCCGGAAGCGATTCTCATAAGACAAGAGTGCCGCTTTGCTGCCGGTCAGTGAAGCCTTGCCGGTCAGTGAAAGGCTTGGGGCGTGATCATGCCCCAGACGTGATCAGACCCAGACATGATCAGACGGGCGCGTGATCGGTATAAAACGCGCACTGCCACTGCTGGGTCCGTAGAGCTTGTGGGTTGCTCACGTCCGACCATGGAGGATAGACGCGGAAGCCACGCTTTCCACCGGCGCCTTTTACGGACACGATCCCATGCTTGAGCAGCGCCGATACGGGAAAGGCGAAGTGGCCAGCCTTGGTCCCCTCCCGGACTGTCACTACCAGCAGGTCAGTACCGTCGTCGGAAGGAAAGGGCTCGGTGGACCCGCCCTGAGCACGCCGCCAGACGGCAACGAACAAGCCCACCTTTGTGGGGGTGAGCTTCCCGACGCGGAACCGGATCCGTTCCTGGCCGAGTCCGGCGACGGCGGCCCCGTACTCATGGTTATCGGCCTCCGGAACCGGCAGCGAGTAGTGCCCCGCGAATTGAGGCAGGGCTTTCAGTGCCTCGGTCACGTCGGGATGGATCTTGGGATCAGGCACGCTCCCATCCTACGGCGCAGCCCCAGCTCCAAAGGCTCAGTCCTACCGCTGCCGCAACCCTTCGTCGTCCAGCGTCAGGGCGGCCGAAATTACCCGTCCGCACTGCTCGCCGTACGGATAGTCGCCTTTCGGCGTGAAGGTCAGTGTCCGCACGGGCAGCGCCGTACCAGCGGGGGAAGTGCCGCTAACGGTCGCCTCGAGGGGGCTTTCGCTAAGCGCCGGGAGTTCGACGAAGCCCTGGAGAGTCCCGTCCGGCGACGACGTCGCGGAGCAAACACCATCCGGCGTGCAGCCCTGGTCCACGGCCGTCGTGCCGGGGTTCAGCATGAGATCCTTTTCGGTGCAGATACCGTCCTGGCACGCCTTCATCCGAAGTGAGGCAACGTCGTCTGCGTAGTTGGCAGCGACGGTCAGGGAAACTCCGGCTACATGTCCGATCGCCGGGCAGGCCACTGGTTCGGCGAAGCAGCCGGGAAGCAGCGCTGCGGTCCCGGCCAGGGTCAAGGCCAAACCGATTCTGCCCATGCTTCAGGGTAGGACCGCGCCCACGCCTTGTCGCGGGAATGCCGCCGCAGCAGGGCAAACGAACCCGCATCGTTACGGTGAGAACGTGCCCGTGGCCTAACCGTCACCGCGCCTGACGAGCGCTACGCCGGAAGCCGCAAGCCGCCGTCGTGCATTTCCGCCAAACCGTCCATCAGCAGGCCCTCAAGTGCCCGCTCCAGCTGCTCGGGCGCGGAGTTGAGCCGGTGCAGTGCGGCGAGCGGGATTCCGACGCCGGACGGCGCGAACCCCAGGTCCGCTGGCGCCTGCTCAAACATCTCGCGGGGGACGGGCGTGGCTGCTTCACGGAGGACAGCCATCACGGCACCGCGTACTTGGCGGTCCGTTCCGTGCCAGGACTGGCCCTTGGGGGTGTACGACGGCGGCGGCTCACCGGCCGCAAGCCAGGCGCAACTGGAGCGAACGGGACAGTCAGCGCACTTGGGACTGCGGGCGGTGCAGACCATGGCGCCGAGTTCCATGACGGACGCGTTCCATCGAACGGACAACTCCTGGTCCTTGGGCAGGAGGGAATCCGCCAGCCGCATCTCCCCGGCTGTCAGTGCGGGAGCGGGGAGTGCGCTTCCGGAAAACAGCCGTGCGTGGACGCGCCGGATGTTGGTGTCCACCACGGTTTCGCGGCGGCCGAAGGCAAAAGCTGCCACGGCGGCCGCTGTGTAGTTGCCGACACCCGGCAACCCCAGGAGCTCGGCGTAATTCTCAGGAACCCGGCCGTGGTGCTGATCGCGGATTGCGACGGCGGCCGCGTGCAGTCGCAGGGCCCGGCGCGGGTAGCCGAGGCGCCCCCAGTGGCGGACGGCTGCGCCCGACGATTCATCGGCAAGGTGGGCGGGGGTGGGCCAGCGTTCCATCCAGTCGAGCCATACCGGAAGCACGCGGACTACGGGTGTTTGCTGAAGCATCACTTCGCTCACCAGGATTCCCCAGGGGCTGCAATCGGCCTCACGCCATGGAAGGTCGCGGGCTGCCTCGGAGAACCACTGATCAAGGGCTCGGTGGAGGCTTGCCAGCTGGCCTGAATCGGGAAGTGTCATGCTGCCATCCACTGTAGTGGAATCCCGGGGGCGGCCGCCCCCTGCCGTGCTCATGGCCGACGTCACACAGGCCGGTATTGGGCCCCTGCGGCGTGGAGGTTAGGCGCCCGTGCGGCCGCGAGCCTAGCCTAGAACCATGGCCAACAAGGGTAAGCAGCAGTCGACCGGGCGCACATCAGCGCCGGCCGGGGGTGCTGCCCCCGTAAACAAGCGACGGCCGAGCCCTGCCGTGTACCGCCGTCGTCGGCAAGTGGTGTTTGGTGCGCTGCTGTTGGTCATCGCCCTGATCGTCGGCGGCGCCGTGGCGCTCACCGGTGCGCTGGCCGGGAACCCGGAACCGCAGACTGTCAGCACGCCGGACGCATCAACGGCACCCACGGCGGGGACTGCGCCGACAGGAACCGCGGCGCCTTCGCCGTCGGCCTCACCCACGCCTGTGTGCGATTTCAACCTGATGACCGTCGCAGCCAAGACCGATAAGCCCGCCTACGGCCCGGAGGAAAAACCACTGCTGACCATGACCATCACCAACGGCGGCACGGCCCCGTGCGAGGTCAACGTGGGCACCTCCCAAATGGAGTATCTGCTGATGAGCGGCTCGGACCGTATCTTCTCGTCAAAGGACTGCCAGGCGGGTGGCGAGGACCTGATCAAGACCATCCAACCCGGCAAGAGCGAGACCGCGAACTTCCCGTGGCAGCGCAACCGCACCCTGGAAGGCTGCGCAGCGATCACTGCGAAGCCGGGCGCCGGCGGTGCTTACTACACATTTGAAGCGCGCCTCGGGAACAAGTCGAGCCCCAAGGTTGCTTTCCAGCTGAATTAGCCCTTGTCCGGATTAACTTTTGTCCGAATTAACCTTTGTCCGGTCCCTTACCAGCGCCGCGGATACTCGCCACAACACGGCGTCCTTCCAGAACGATGCGTTTGACCCGGTAAAAGAGCTCCGGTGACAGTGAAACGAGTCCCTGCTTGACCGTTCTCTCCGCCGTGGTTTTCAGGCGATTGATCAGTGGCGGTGTGCCGTGGCTTTCGATGATCTGGACGTGGGTGGCGAACTCCCATTTGTAGGTCTCGGCGCCCTGCAGGAAATCGAAACTCTTATGTCCTGCATCAAAGCTGTGCTTCATTACACGCAAGAGCATTTCCTTGCCGATTCCGTGCTTTGCGAAGGCCGGGCTGTAGGCAGGAATGAGTGCCAGGTATTCGTCGTGCCAGATAAAGCCGGCGTGGAAGCCGACGTATTCATCAGCCACTTTCATGGTGGACAGGATCAGGTGGCGGTCCTCGAAGAGCCGCCGGAGCATGGCCACGGCTTCAGCGCTTTCCAGCGTTTCGTGTCCGCCCTTGTACTGCTGGATCTTCCATTCGATGCAGGTGTTGAAAGCGGTGATGTCCGTATTGTCGAAAACAAATTCAGGCTCGCCAAACTGTTCAGTTACCTTCCGGAGCCGCTGCCGTTGGGTTCTCAGCAAGCTCCTGCTGCGTTTCCGGATGAGGGCCTGATACGCCTCCCATGTTTCAAATTTTCCCCACATGACCAGCGGCGCCGGGTCCAAGGGGGTCTGGGGAACCACCGAGGTGGGATCCTCATCCGGCAGTTCGATGACTGACGTGACCAGTTTGGGCAGGTACTTTAGAGTTCCGTCCGGTGCGGTGGCAGGTCCGCCGTTGCCCAAGGGCTTCACGTAGTCATAGAAGGGTCCGGTATGGATCACTCTTTTTCCGTTGATCTCAGCAAGCCGGACGTGCGCGGTGCTCCCTTGGAGTGCGTACGTTTTTAGTTCGGTGCTTTTGGCTCGGTAGAAGTCGCGGGCCAGACCCGTGAGGAAAGCGTCGGAAGCGTAGAAGTCCATACTGATTTACCCCTGAAACTGCCCCGGAGGGCATGGCATGTGGGCCCAAACGAGTTTGGGCAGAGCTGTGTTCTGGGGATAAAACAAGTGAATCGGCTGAGTCCGACTCAGCCCATTCTAGAGGAAGCGGTCCAGCAGGCTTGCCTCGGCCATGCGGCTCAGGCCCTCGCGAACCGTGCGTGCACGTTGATCGCCGATGCCGTCCACAGTCATGAGATCGTCGATGGTGGCTGCCATGAGGTTTTGGAGCCCGCCGAAGTAGTCCACCAAACGGTCTGCCACGGCCTTCGGCACGGACTTCAAGCCGGACAGAAGCCGGTAGCCCCGCGGCTGTACCACTGCGTCCAACTGCTCCACTCCGCCGGCGAAGCCGATGATGTGAGCAATGCGGCTAAGGTCGATCAGTTCCGTGGGGCCAAGGTTGAGGAGGGCCTGGACGGCTTCCTCGATCTCCTCGGGCGTAGCGTTGGGGTCGGAGTAGTCGCGGATGATGACATCGCTGCCCGGGCCACGCCCCACGGTGAGCTCTTCAACCTGGAGGGACAGCAGCCGGCCATCTTCGCCGAGTTCCAGGACGTATTGGGCAATTTCCTCGGAGATGCGGCGGACCATTTCCTGGCGCTGGAGCGTTACTGCGACGTCCCGGACGGTGACAAGTGCCTCGATTTCGAGGGCCGAAAGCGAGCTGGTGACCTGGTCCAGGCGGGCGCTATACCGTTCCAAGGTTGCCAAGGCCTGGTTTGCGCGGGCGAGGACCTTCTCGGAGCCTTCAAGGACATGGCGGAGGCCGTTCACGTAAAGCGCGATGATTTGCATGGACTGGCTGACGGAAATCACGGGAACGCCGGTCTGGATTGCCACGCGCTCGGCGGTGCGGTGCCTGGTGCCGGATTCCTGGGTTTCAATGCTGGAATCGGGTACCAGTTGAACGGCCGCCCGGACAATATTGCTGGCGTCCTTGTCGCAAATGATGGCGCCGTCCATCTTGGCCAATTCACGCAGGCGCGTGGGGGAGAAATCGATGCCGATATCGAATCCGCCGGAACAGATGGAGTCGATGGTGCGGTCATAGCCCAGCACGATCAATGCGCCGGTGCGTCCACGGAGGATGCGTTCCAGGCCATCACGCAATGGAGTTCCGGGTGCAACTCTGGCCAAGGTCGCCTTGAGCGACTCTTCCGGACTCCGGGCCATAGGGTTTCCCTTCGAAGGTGCAAGCCACGGCTCACAGACAAGCTGAATCGGGCGTCAGTGCGCTCCAGCAAAAATGCCCACATGACGACAAGCACAATGATAGGGCTTCCGGGCAGCGTTAACCGCACCAGCAAGCCCCAAAGTGGGTCACTTCGTTATGTTCGGCGGTGCCTGGAAGGCGCAATCGCGGACCTGTTCTAAAGGTGCACTTTAGGAAAGTTTGCTGCTGACATTGGCGAATATAGCCAGTTGATGTAGTTACCGTACGCTCACTTTGCTGCCTGGTTGCTCCATGTGATGTTGCCGAGATCGGGAATGAAAAATGGAGATGTGGTTGCTTCTTCCGCCGCAGGCTCGCCGAGGCGATCTCGTGGTCGCGCTCCGCAGTAAATGGAGTGCTTCTATCCACTTCGGCTCGCTTCGTCAGCGTGCGCTTTACCCGACGGGGCGCGAATCCGCGCCTATCTTGGGAAAATCCCAATTTAGCGCTAAGGTGGGAGATCGGACTAGGCTAAATTATTAGCGTCAGCACCGAAAAATCGGAGGGGACATGGGGCCCGAAATTCAGCAATCCAGCGCGGGATCCCGCGCACTGCAGCGCATAGAAGCGTTACAAATGAAGCACTCAGAGGTGGCCACAAGCGTCGGCATGACTCCGGACGCCTTGTCCCGTTCTCTTAGCGGCCAACGGAACTTCAAGTTGGTGGAGATGGCAGCAATCGCTGACCTCCTGAACACGTCCATTCATTGGCTGGTCACCGGGGAGCGCGATCCATACGAGGTAAAACTTTCGGCCCGCCATGCGTGGGATCCGCAAGGAAGGACTGATCAGCCGCACGACTGGCGGACAGCCAAGCGCGTAAGCAACGACATTGCGGGTATCTACCATCAGGTTGGCCTCGGTGCGGCGGGTCAGCATGCCACTATTCCCGCAGCCGCGTCCCCCGTAGAGGCAGCCCGCTGGGCTCGCGGGCATCTTGAAGCCGCAATGGCGGAGGGCCAAGTCTTGGCCGATCACTTGGTGACATTGATCGAACGCGTTTTTGCCATCGATGTGTTTGTCATCGATTACGATGCAGTCTTTGACGCTTACTCAGCCGAAGCAAACGGTGCGAAGTTCATCGTGCAGAGAACGACTGGGGCATGGTGGCGCGCCACATTCAACGTCGCCCATGAGCTTGGACATATTCTTCACAATGATTTGGCCTATAGCGATGAGGAGCGCGCTGTTAGGTCGGATGAATGGTGGGCCAATAACTTCGCAGCAGAGCTTCTGCTTCCAGAGGCTGACATGGGTAGCTTTGATTGGCTGACCGAGGATGTTAAAGAAGTCGCCCAGTTTGCCGTGAGCCACGGTGTGTCTACTGCGGCGCTGGCTAATCGTGTCAACACCCTCGGAATTTGGCCCTCACGTGAGATTGTAAAAGCCTTGGCATGGAAGACGCCGCGATTGCTCCAGAACGCATACTCGCCATTTTGGGTAGCCCCGATTGAAGACGTTTATCGCGCACCCCGGTTCCCGGGGCGAGTCATTGCTGAGCATCAAAAGGCAGTTGCGGAAGGACGGATCAGCGGGCAGACTCTAGCCTGGATGTTGGGAGTCCCTACAGAAGACGTTGACCCCAACTGGGGCGCTGGCGCAACTATGACGGCCAAGCGCCTTCACGCCACGCTGTGAACAACGAGAACGGCCCCGTGGAATTTATCTTTCCGGATACGAGCCTTCTGACGAATTTTCGCGGCGGTGGATCGGATTGACTTGGTGCGACAGATCGTCGAAGACCGAGGTTCCTGGACCGAGGCAATTCATGATGAAGTCCAACGGTGGTGCCAGACGACTGAATACCAGCCTTTGACGGAAGTGTTTGACTTCATGCCCCAGGACCCCCATGTTGCCCGGGCTGAGGAGATGACAACTGGGGAGGCAATCCGCCGCCGACTTGCGAAGCCGGGCGATTCGCGGAGTCAGCATTGGGGGGGAGTGCGAGACTCTAGCTGTCATTCAGCACAGGTATGGGGGCAAGATGGTTCTGGTCCTCTCCGAGGACGCGGGAGTTCTCACGGAATGTCGAAAACTTGGCATTGAAACCGCCACAACCCGAATTCTTCTGGAGTTTGCCGCTATGCGTGGTTTGGTTACTTGGCTAGAAGCGGATGATATAGCACGCTTTCTCAAGGACATGGGAGAACCTGTACTAAACTATCCACCCACGCTGCGGCCGCTCATGCCGCAGGCGCTGAGGCCAGTGCCTAACGAGAATGTTCAGGTGCAACCCGCCCGAGCAGAGTAGGAAGCCAGTGCGATCTTTGGTGCGGTGAGCAAGCTGACTCCGCTGGAGTGCACGAGTCGCTGGTTTGCAAAGAAGACCGCCTAGTAATCCACCTGCCGCTTGAGCTTGTTCCCCAGCCACAGCATGGCCAGGCTCACCAGGAGGAATCCGACGGAAATGGCCACGGCAAACACCACTACGCCACCCCATCCACCTGCCCGGGCGGGATCGATGAACCAGTACGGGTACCAGTTCACGAAAGCTCCGCGGATGAGGCTGTAGACCAGGTAGCCAACCGGGTAGAGCAGCCAATACCAAATGTGCTTGGGGCGCAGGGTGGCCCTGGGCGGTTGGAACAGCCAGTCAGCCACCATCACCACGGGGATCAGATAGTGCACCACAAAGTTGACCCACGGGAGCAGCGAACCAAGGTCTTCACCGGCCAGCAGCGCACCAAACACCAGCCCCACCACGGCCATGGCAATGGTGGCAGTGCCTCGAGTGACGTCATCGATCTCGCTGGGGCGCTTCCGGATCAGCACCCGGTAGCCACTGATCAGCAGCACCAGTGCGGCGAAGATGTTGGACAGGTTGGTGAAGTAGCTGAAGAAGTTCCATAGGTCATAGCCCATGCCCAGATGAACCGTCAGCTGTGTTCCCACTGCCACCAAGGTCAGAAGACCAAAGAAAAAGCGTCCCCCGATAAGCACATTCCGTTTGGTCATGCCTCTTATCCTTGCCGACCACCCGGCGGAGGAGCCCGCGACACCCCGGAAGGGCTACGTGATCAGCAGTTCCAGTGCCTCTGCGAGGTGGCCAACTTCGCGCACTGAGAAGCCCTCCGGGATAACACCCGCCCCTGCCGGGCTTGCCGGGACAATAGCGTGCGTGAAGCCGAGCCGATGGGCCTCCTGGATGCGCTGGTTGATCCCGGGCACGGGACGTACTTCGCCCGCCAAGCCAACCTCGCCGAACGCAATGAGCCGCTGAGGGAGCGCCTTGCGGGACTTGGCCGATGCGACAGCCAGGGCAACAGCCAGGTCCGTTGCGGGTTCCGTCAGCTTCACGCCGCCCACGGTTGCCACGTACGAATCGTCCTTGTGGAGCATGCAGCCGGCACGCTGCTGAAGTACTGCGAGCAACATGGCAACCCTGGAACTTTCCAGCCCGCTGGTCGCCCGGCGTGGCTGGGAGTTCGCGCTCTCGGCAAGAAGGGACTGAACTTCGGCAAGGAGTGGCCTGCGACCCTCCATGGTCACCGTGATGCACGTTCCCGAGACAGGCTCGCGGGTCCGCGAAACAAACAGCCCGCTGGGATCCGCCAAGCCCTCGATCCCGGTCTCATTCAGATCAAAGCATCCGACGTCGTCAGTGGCACCGTAGCGGTTTTTCACGGCCCTCAACAGCCTCAGACGGGAATGGCGCTCGCCTTCAAACTGGCACACGACGTCCACCAGGTGTTCCAGTAAACGCGGTCCGGCGATGGTTCCTTCCTTGGTCACATGGCCCACCAGCAGGGTGGTCATGTTGCGTCGCTTGGCTGCGGAAATGATCGACGCCGCAACCTCGCGAACCTGGGACACGCCACCCGCGCTGCCTTCCACATCCGCACTGCTCAGGGTTTGCACGGAGTCAACGATCAGCAATTTGGGCTCAAGCTTCTCCACCTGGCCCAGCGCCTGGCCGAGGTCGGTTTCGGCGGACAGATAAAGAGTATGGGCGACGGCGTCGATTCGCTCTGCCCGCAGCTTCACCTGTGCGGCGGACTCCTCGCCCGTGATGTACAGGACGTCCTGCCCGGTGCGCGCGAACTTCGCCGCTACATCCAAGAGCAGTGTGGACTTTCCGACGCCGGGCTCCCCGGCCAGCAGGATGACGGCACCTGGGACGAGCCCTCCTCCGAGGACGCGGTCCAGTTCGTCCACGCCGGTGGGCAGGAAGGCCGCGGTGGTCCCATCCACCTCAGCGATCCGGCGGGCAGGCTCCAAAACTGTTGCCGCCGCCGTCGTACGCGCTACCGTGGCGCCGTACTCCTCAACGGTTCCCCAGGCCTGGCACTCACCGCAACGTCCCACCCACTTGATGGCGGTCCAGCCACATTCGGCGCACTTGTAAGCGGGTGTTTTGGATGCGCGGGAAGTCTTGGAAGCCATGGGTTCAAGCGTAGTGGCGGGGACTGACAGTATTAGCCGGCCCGCTTCACGGCCATATCGATGGGTTGCTGCGCATTCGACGGTAGGAACCATCTAATGCGCAGCGAGCCATCGAATTGGTGAATGCACCTACAGCGCAGCCCACCTACAGCGCAGGCAGCACCGCGCGGGCCTCGTCCGGTTCCATCCCGCTCGCTTCCAGCAGGTCCACCATGAGCGGCCGGAACAGCATCACCACGGTTTCGCCCTCGAGCCTCTGGACATCGAGCATCTTGGGGTGCAGCCGGGCGGCGATATCGGACAGCTCATTGCGGGCCCGGCGGAGGTGGACGCGCCGCGTGCCTTCACTTTGCTCGGATAAGCCAATGGTCATCTCGTCGATCGCATCAGCCGCTTCCTGAAGGACCTCGGAGATGCTCTCGATCGCTTCGTCGGATAACGCCGCATGGTTGATCGCGCTGGTGAGCCGCCGCGCGAACACACGGCTGTTACGCAACGCGAGGTCGATGTACTCCAGCGAATGCTCCAAGCTGGCGAGCTCGTCGCGGTGCCGTCGATGGGCTGGCGCAAGGGTGGCAACTTCACCGGAAGCGCGCAATGTCTGCCGCATTCGATCCACCAGCGGCTGGCAGTTCCGGCCCCGGATCAGGGCGTGCCAGGCGATAGTGGAGTCGCTTTCGGTCAGTGCTTTGCCACATTCACGCAGCACTTCCGCCAGCTCATGCAGGATCTTTTGGACATCCTTCCGCGGCTCCCGGCGCGGATCCTTGGGCACCAGGATGGTCACCAGCAAGGCAAACACGCCGCCCACCACAGCATCAAGGCTGCGCGTAAACGGTCCGCCGGCCGGTGCCGGCAGCAGCACCACCAGCAACGACTGCAGCCCCAACTGGGTGGTGAAGATGGTGCCGCTGTCCAGGAACCTGGCCAGGAGGATGGAGAAAAGAAGCACGACGGCGGCCTGCCAGATCCCGGCACCCAGAAAGTGAAGCAGCAGATCGCCAACCACGATGCCCAGCGTGCAGCCCAGGCCCACCTCGATCACGCGGCGCAACCGTGGATCACGGGAGAAGCCGAGGGCTATCAAGGAAGAAGTGGCGGCAAACAGCGGTCCTTGGTGGCCCAGCACGTATTCGGCGAAAGCGTAGGCCCCAACCGCGCACACCGTCATCTGGATGGCCGGAGTCAGGGAATTGCGGCTGCGGACCAGGCCCGTCCGGACTCTGGCGCGCAGGAACCTCTTGCTTGCAGAAAATCCCTTCGCGGCAGCCATGCCTTCCAGTCTATTTGCCCAACCCCTCCCAACTACCGCAAGCCAGGTGACGCTCAAGGTGGCACGCGCCACATAACCCAATGGTCCGCCGTCGTTCACCTTCCGTTCACCTTTCGCGGCAGATCCCGTTACCTGCACTCCTTACCTTCAGTAAAGGAACAAATTGGTCCACAGCTCGCGCACGCCGAAATCTCCGTTCGGCCCGCATCGAAGAATCCCTGGAAGGGGCACATCCAAGTGAAGGCAACTCACTTCGGCCGCAACGCGGCAATCGCGGTCATCGCAGCCGGCGCTCTCGCGCTCACTGCTTGCGGTTCAGACAACGCAACGGGCACCACCGCCGGCACCCAGTCGGCTGCCTCCGGCCCCAAGGTCACCGGCACCCTGACCGGCATTGGCGCCTCCTCCACCGGCGCAGCCATGGACGCCTGGAAGGCCGGCTTCTCCGCCGCGAACTCCGGCGCAACTGTTCAGTACTCCCCGGACGGTTCCGGCGCAGGCCGCAAGGCCATCATCGACGGCTCGGCACAGTTCGCCGGCTCCGACGCCTACCTGAAGGACGAAGAGCTCGAGAGCTCCAAGGCCACCTGCGGCCCCGAAGGCGCCATCAACATCCCGGTGTACATCTCCCCGATCGCTGTGGCCTTCAACGTTCCCGGCGTCACGGACCTGAAGCTCGACGCCGCCACCGTCGCCAAGATCTTCCGCGGCGAAATCGCCAACTGGAACGACCCCGCAATCGCCGCCCTCAACGAAGGCGTCACCCTGCCGGACCTCAAGGTCACACCGGTGAACCGCTCCGACGACTCCGGAACCACCACCAACTTCACCGACTACCTCGCAGCTGCTGCACCCGAGGTTTGGACTGACAAGGCTGCAGGCATCTGGCCCGCAACCCTTGCCGGCGAGAACGCCAAGGGCACCTCCGGCGTCGTCAAGACCGTCACCGACACCCCGGGTGCCGTGACCTACGCTGATGACTCCGCAGTTTCCGGCAAGCTGGGCACCGCCTCCATCAAGGTGGGCGAAGAGTTCGTCAAGATCTCCGCCGAAGCTGCTGCCAAGGCTGTCGAAGCCGGCAAGCCCGTTGACGGCCGCGCCGCCAACGATGTCGCCATCAAGCTGGACCGCAAGACCACCGAATCGGGCGCCTACCCCGTAGTCCTCGTCTCGTACCACGTTGTGTGCACAACGTACGAAACCAAGGAAGTTGCTGACCTGGTCAAGGGCTTCGAAAGCTACGTCGTTTCCGACGAAGGACAGAAGACCGCAGCTGACGCCGCCAAGTCCGCGCCGCTCTCCAAGACGCTGCAGGACAAGGCCAAGGCCGCTATCGAAACCATCAAGGCCAAGGCCTAAGGGTTTCCCGCGGGTTTACTGAACCCGGCTGAACATTGAAGTTCCCTGTCCCGCTCTCCGGTGGCCACCGCGGCACCGGACCGGGGCAGGGAACTTAGCCATGTAAGACCAGTTCACTCCAGACTGAAGGAACGTGAAGTGACCACCAACTCCCTGACAACCTCCCAAGGCGCAGGACGCGCCGGGGACAAGGTTTTCTCCGGGGCCGCCATGGCCGCAGGGTGCCTGATTCTCGCGGTCCTCTTCGGAGTCGCGCTGTTCCTTGTAGTGCAGGCAATTCCTGCCCTGACCGCCCCGGCTGAGGACATCCAGGGTGGAAACGGCTTCTTCGCCTACATCGCCCCGATCGTGGTGGGCACCTTGATTGCCGCCGTGATCGCCCTCGTCATTGCCACTCCCGTAGCAATCGGTGTGGCACTGTTCATTTCGCACTACGCCCCGCGCCGGCTCGCTTCGGGCCTCGGCTACGTGGTGGACCTGCTCGCAGCTATCCCCTCCGTTGTGTACGGCGCTTGGGGTGCGGCTTTCCTGGCCAAGGAAATCTCCCCGGCCTACGACTGGCTGGCCACCTACCTCGGCTGGATCCCCATCTTCGAAGGACCGGCATCCGCTACCGGCAAGACCATCCTCACCGCAGGCATCGTCCTGTCCGTCATGGTCCTTCCCATCATCACCTCCCTGTCCCGCGAAATCTTCCTGCAGACCCCCAAGCTGCACGAAGAAGCAGCGCTCGCACTTGGAGCTACCCGCTGGGAAATGATCAAGATGGCCGTGCTTCCCTTCGGCCGCCCGGGCATCATCAGCGCCATCATGCTGGGCCTCGGCCGGGCACTTGGCGAGACCATGGCCGTTGCCCTGGTGCTGTCCTCCGGTGTCCTGACTGCCAGCCTCATCCAGTCCGGCAACCAGACCATTGCCGCGGAAATCGCCCTGAACTTCCCCGAAGCCAGCGGTATCAAGGTCAACACCTTGATCGCAGCCGGCCTGGTGTTGTTCGTCATCACGCTGGGCGTGAACATGATCGCCCGCTGGATCATCACCCGGCACAAAGAATTCTCGGGAGCCAACTAAATGTCCGCCACAGTAGTCCGCAAGCGCTCAGCGCTCACCAAGGGCCAACTGCCCAAGTTCGCGCCCTACATTGTCCTGGCAGTCGCGCTTGTTGTAGGCGCGGCCATCCTGGCGCTCATCGGCTTCAACGCTTTCGGTTGGGGCATCGTCTCGGCCATCCTCTTCGCCGTCGGCCTGGTTTCCTGGAGCGGCGCTGTTGAAGGCGCCCGCAAAGCCAAGGACAAGCTCGCCACGTGCTTGGTGGTGGGCGCATTCCTGATTGCCTTGCTGCCGCTGATCTCGGTCATCGTCACAGTGTTGGTCAACGGCATCCCCGGGCTCATCACCCCCGGCTTCCTGGGTACGTCCATGAACGGTGTCACCGGCGCCTTCGATAACAAGGCAGCAGAGGAAGGCGCCCCGGTCCTGGGCGGTATCTACCACGCACTGCTGGGCACCATCCAGATCACGCTGCTCGCCACGGTCATCTCCGTCCCCGTGGGCCTCCTTACCTCCATCTACCTGGTGGAGTACGGCAACGACCGCCCGCTGGCCCGTGCCATCACGTTCTTCGTGGATGTCATGACCGGCATCCCGTCCATCGTGGCCGGTCTCTTCGCAGCAGCGTTCTTCTTCGCCATCGTGGGCCCAGGCACCAAAACCGGTGCGGTAGCCGCCGTCGCGCTTTCCGTCCTGATGATCCCTGTTGTGGTCCGTTCCAGCGAGGAAATGCTCAAGATCGTCCCGAACGAGCTCCGCGAGGCCTCCTACGCGCTGGGCGTGCGCAAGTGGCGCACCATCACCAAGGTGGTTATTCCGACGGCGATCTCAGGCATCGCGTCCGGCGTCACCTTGGCGATCGCCCGCGTTATCGGCGAAACCGCGCCGATCCTGGTGACCGCAGGCTTCGCCACCACCATCAACAACAACGTTTTTGGTGGCTGGATGGCATCGCTTCCCACGTTCATTTACACACAGATCCTCAACCCGACGTCGCCGTCCAACCCTGGCCCCTCGGACCAGCGTGCTTGGGGCGCCGCCCTGGTGCTGATCATCCTGGTGATGCTCCTGAACCTCGGAGCCCGCCTCATCGCCCGTCTGTTCGCACCCAAAACGGGACGCTAGCCGGGCCGGCCGCCGGAACCCGTCGGCGCTCACTTCAAACTTCCACACCCCCAAGGAACAAAGGAACACCATGTCTAAGCGCATCGACGTCAAAGACCTGAATGTCTACTACGGCAACTTCCTGGCCGTTGAGGACGTCAACATCAACATCCAGGCCAAGTCCGTGACGGCCTTCATCGGCCCCTCCGGTTGCGGCAAGTCCACCTTCCTCCGCACGCTGAACCGCATGCACGAGGTCCTCCCCGGCGCACGCGTTGAAGGCGAAGTCCTCCTGGACGGCGACAACCTCTACGGCCCCGGCGTGGACCCGGTGACCGTCCGCACCCAGGTGGGCATGGTCTTCCAGCGGCCCAACCCGTTCCCCACCATGTCCATCCGCGACAATGTGCTGGCCGGCGTGAAGCTGAACAACAAGAAGATCTCCAAGGGCGCAGCCGATGCCCTGGTGGAGAAGTCCCTGGTGGGCGCCAACCTGTGGAACGAGGTCAAGGACCGCCTGGACAAGCCCGGCTCCGGCCTTTCCGGTGGCCAGCAGCAGCGCCTGTGCATCGCCCGCGCCATTGCCGTTGAGCCCCAGGTGATCCTCATGGACGAGCCCTGCTCCGCCCTGGACCCCATCTCCACCCTGGCCGTTGAGGACCTCATCAACGAGCTCAAGGACCAGTACACCGTGGTGATCGTGACCCACAACATGCAGCAGGCTGCGCGTGTGTCGGACAAGACCGCGTTCTTCAACATCGCAGGCACGGGCAAGCCCGGCAAGCTGATCGAGTTCGCTGACACCACCAGCATCTTCAACAACCCCGGCCAGAAGGCAACGGAAGACTACGTCTCCGGCCGCTTCGGATAAGGGGTTCTGCAGGTTCCGGCTTCTATGGGGGGAGTCGGCACGGAACGACGGCGGCCGTCGCCTTGGGGGTACGGCCGCCGTCGTTTTTTCTTGCCCAACTGGGTCGCAGATCAGGTCGTTCCCAGCGCTGGGAACGACCTGATCTGCGACCTACTTGGGTGCGTGCGGGAGGGTTACAAGTCCGCGAGGGGCGAGAACGCCAGCTCAAGGATGAAGGCCGCTGCGGCCGTGATCAGCGGGGTGGCCACCCAGAACAGCAGGACCCTCCTGACCAAGCGCCGGTTGACGGCGTGGAAACGCTGATTCACGCCCGAACCGAGCACGGAGGCGGTCAACGTATGGGTGGTGGACAACGGCAGGTGAAAACCGATTGCGCCGATGAAAAGCATCACGGACGTCAAAGTTTGTGACACGAAACCGCGTAGCGGATCCACCCGAATGAGCTTGTGGCCGAGGGTGTGTGAGATCCGCCAACCGCCGAACATGGTGCCCGCGGTGAGCATGAGGGCCGTGAGGAGGAGAATCCAGAGCGGCACGTCGCTGCCGCTGGACAAGCCGGCAGCCACCATGGCCAACACCATGACAGCAGCCGTACGTTGACCATCCTGGAGCCCGTGGCCGAAGGCAACAGCGGCTGCCGAGATCGCCTGTGCGCGGCGGAACCTGCGGTTAACCACGTTGGGTTGCGTGTACCGGGCCGCCCACGTCACCGGCCATACCAGCAGATACGCGGCCACGAACGCGATGATGGGGGAGAGGACCAGCGGCAGCGCCACTTGGGTCAGCAGGACGTTGTCCATGCCGTCCACCGGATTACCGCCCACGAGGACGCTCGCTGCCCCCGCGCCGATCAGGCCACCAATCAGCGAGTTGGTGGACGACAGCGGGATGCCCCGCCACCATGCGTACACGCCCCACAAGATGGCTGCGGTTAGCGCGGACGCCAGCATGGTGAGGCCGCTGGTTCCCTCCGGCAACGTGATCCACGATTGCGTAAAGGCCAGGACGAAGGTGCCGGCGAGCATGGCACCCGCAAAGTTGAAGACGGCGGCGAGGAGCACCGCGATGGAAGGTGTGAGGGCACGGGTCCGCGTGGAAAGCGCGACGGCGTTGGAGACGTCGCGGAAGCCGTTGAGGAACGCGAACCCGGAGGCCAAAGCAACTACGAGGACCAGGAAGGCGATGATCACGTCATGATTCCTTGACGATGATGCTGCCTACCTGGGTGGCGACCTTCCGCATGTCCTTGGTAACTTCCACCAGCTGGTTGGCGATATCCCGGTGCCGCGCGTACTGCGTGGATTTCATATCCTTGAGCATCTCCGCCACCCAGATTCGGTGAGAGCGCTCGGCGCGTTTGGCCAACCTGAGGATCTCGATCCAGTAGTCCTCAAGTTCGTCCAGGTCTTCAAGCTTCCGCATGGCGTCCACGGTGAGTTCGGCCTGCCGGCTGATGATCTCCAACTGGTCCGCAGCGCGCTTGGGGAGGCGGTCAAGTTTGTAGAGCGCCACGAGCTCCCCTGCGGCGTCGAGCTTCTCCATGGCCTCGTTGAGGTGGCGGGAGAGCGTGTACATGTCCTCGCGGGGGAGGGGGTTCACGAAGCTGGTGCGCATGTGCGTCAGCAGCGCGAAGTGCAGGTCCAGGGATTTGGACTCGTGCTCGTGCAGTTCTTCGGCGAGGCGCTGGTGCTCAGTGGCCGGTGTGCCGAGTATTTCGGAGAGCGTTCCGGTAGCGGCAACAATGACGCCGGCCATCTGCGCGAGCAGTACGAGCCCGGCAGGTTCCTGGGGAAAAAGGCGCAGCTTCATTTCGCTTCCGGGCTGGGGACGGATGGGCACGAGTGGTTTGACTTGACGCCACCCGTTTCAACCCCAACTTTACCGGCACTGCTACCAGGTCAGGGAAGCGGTAGGCGCCGTGGCGGGGAGTAGTCCCCATCGCGGCCACCCCTTCACTGTGCAAGACTATGGACGCACCCGAATTAATCCACTCAATGGGGGAACTATGCGACTCAACAATGTAATGAAAATCACCGGCGTGGCCCTCGCCGGTCTGCTGGCCCTGACCGCCTGTGGCACCACCACGGCGGGCTCGACGACCGATGGTTCCGAATCGTCGTCGTCCTCGTCTGCGCCCGCCTCGCCGTCCTCGCCCGCCTCGCCGGCCTCCACGTCGTCAGGGGGTGCCGGCACCTCCTCGGGCTCGTACAAAGTAGCCGCTTGGGCTCTGCCCGTCTCGGAAGCGGGGGACAAGTTGGGCAGCCTCAAGGGCGACAGCTTCAGCGTAGACATCTACCAGGTGGCCACCGATGTCGCGTCCAAGGACAGTATGTTCGTGGACAAGGAAACCAAGGAGAACCTGCTGAAGAAGGGCGATCCGATCGTGTACCTGAACTACGTGGTCACCAACACCTCGTCGGCCGACATCCCCCTGAGTCACTCGCTCGTCACGCCCAAGGCAAAGTACACGGACTGGAAGTACATGGGTGGTATGCCGTCCGATTCCAGCAGCGATGGCTACAAGAAGCACGGGCTTTCCAGCTCCGGCGTGAAGCTGAAGGAGAAGGCCCCGTTTGTGCTGAAGCCGGGAGAGTCCTTCAATATTGCCGAGAACTTTGCCTACGCCGCGGGCAAGGAAACTGAGATCGAAGCGACCCTGACTCCTGCCGCAGCTGACGGCAAGCTGGACCACGACAAGAAGGAAAAGGCCGAAACCACGGTCTCGCTGAAGTAATTTGCGGCGCTTGCCCGGGTCTGCCTTAGTGCAGGCCCGGGCAAACTGCGTTCGGGCATAAAAATGGTGCCGAACCGGATACGCCTCTCGGCGGTAGGCCGCTCGAAGCGGCTGTAAGTTGAAGCCCGGGGGTTTCGCGGTTCGACACCAGCTTTAGTTTTCACCGTCGGGCGGGCTAAGTCAACATTGACAGGCCGGGCCCGACGTGGGTACGTTTCGCCTCTTTTGCTGCTTAGTCGAGCTCGCCCAAGCGCCACGCGTTGGCAGCATGCTCGAGGTCTTCGGCGGTCTTCACCAGCTGGTGCGAATTCCGTGTGAGCTTGCTGGCGTGGCCCTCGTTGCTGTGCTCCGCGCCGTCGGCCAGGGTCGCTTGGCCGAGTGCCACCACGCGGCAGAACGCGGCGGAACGCTCCAGCGCGACGTCGAACTCGCCGTCGAAAGCGCCGGACAAAATGGCGTCAGCCATGGTCTTCATTTCGTCGGCTCCCGGCGGCTCAGCTGCACCCGCCACGACGTTGGAAACCTGCGCGGTGTCGCGCCCGGCCCTGAAGTAAACCGAGATTTTCTCGGGATTTTGGATGGTGGCCGCGCGGAGGGCGTAGAGCCTCCAGAGTGCTCCCGGGAGGCTTCGGGCGGGGCTTTCTGCCCACATCTCGGCGATGGCTTCGAGCCCCTGCTCATCAGCCAGCTTTACCAGGCGTCGGGTGACCTTGGGGTCGTCGCTGTCACGGCCGCGCCTCACCAGCGCTTGGGCAGCGAGGTGGGCTGCCTCCGAAACCCGGGCAGGATCTGCCCCGCCGGCGAACGGTTCGAAATCGATGGGCGCGAAGGGCTTGGGCTTGTGGTGCCTGTTTGCTCCGCCGTACGCACGTGATCCTGGCTGTTCGCTCATGACTTCACCGTACTCCTGTGCCTTGGTGGGGTCGAGTAACGGTTGCCGGGGCTGCGCTTTTGCTGCGGTTGTTGCTGCGGTTGTTGCTTCGTGACCCTTTATGCCGCAGTCCCGGGCTCGACACGCCGCTGCCGCCGCGCGCCGCCGTCGTACCTTCCCCCAAAGCAGGTGACGACGGCGCACGTCACCTTGAGTTCCTCGTCTGCCGTGACGTTGGGGTACAGTATTCATGGCTGTTTCTACAGCTGGAGGGGCCTTTAGCTCAGTTGGTAGAGCATCGGACTTTTAATCCGTGGGTCGTGGGTTCGATCCCCACAGGGCCCACCCTCCAAGACAGGCCGGAGACTTTGAGTCTCCGGCCTGTTTTTTATTTGCCCCGGCATGGATCCCGCCCTTGTCCGCACTGCCCGCCGCACAACGGTGGGGCCGGCGAACAAGGTTGAGTGTCGGAGCCCGGTCGCCTTGACCCGCACCCAGGCCCGCACTCGTACGAATCTCCCGCCGCACAACGGTGTGCCCAGCGAACAAGAGCGGGACAAGGTGAGCCCGGCGAAGAAATCCCTTGACTCACACCCCTCATCGCAGTCAGCATAGTTTCTACAACGTTATAGAAATTCTGCAAGCCAAGAAACCCGAGAGATTAGGACCCACCCTTTGGGCAACAAAGAGACCGCCAAAATCACCATCGACCCCGCATACGTCGTAGGCCCCGTCAGGAGGAAGACCTTCGGCGCATTCGTGGAGCACCTCGGACGTTGCGTCTACACGGGCATCTACGAGCCGGAGCACCCCGAGGCTGACGACGACGGATTCCGCACCGACGTCCTGGACCTCACCAAGGAACTGGGCGTCTCCACGGTCCGGTACCCGGGCGGCAACTTCGTCTCGGGCTATCGCTGGGAAGACGGCGTGGGGCCCAAGGAAGACCGCCCCACCCGGCTCGATCTCGCCTGGCACTCCAGCGACCCCAACCTGGTGGGCGTCGACGAGTTCGCCAAGTGGTCCGGGAAAGCCGGTGTGGAGCCCATGATGGCCGTCAACCTGGGCACTCGGGGAACGCAGGAAGCCCTGGACTTGCTGGAGTACTCAAACATCAAGGGCGGAACGGCCCTGTCCGAACAGCGCAAGGCCAATGGCGCCGTCGAACCCCACAACATCAAGATGTGGTGCCTCGGAAACGAGATGGACGGTTTCTGGCAGATCGGCCACAAGAAAGCAGGCGAATACGCGCGGCTTGCCGCAGAAACGGCGCGGGCAATGCGCATGGTCAACCCGGACCTGGAACTGGTGGCGTGTGGAAGTTCCGGCCCCACCATGCCCACGTTTGGTGAATGGGAGCGCGTGGTCCTCCACGAGACGTACGAACTGGTGGACCTGATCTCGGCGCACCAGTACTTCGAGGACTTTGGCGACCTGCAGGAGCACCTGTCCGCCGGGCACCGGATGGAAGCATTCATCAGGGACCTGGTGTCCCATATCGACCACGTGAAGTCGGCCATCAAGTCGGAGAAGCAGGTAAACATTTCCTTTGACGAGTGGAATGTATGGCACATGTCCCGCGACGAATCCAAGGTGCCTACCGGTGATGATTGGCCGGTTGCGCCGGTGCTGCTCGAGGACCGCTACACGGTGGCGGATGCCGTGGTGGTGGGCGACCTCCTCATTACGCTGCTGCGCAACACGGATCGCGTCCACTCGGCGAGCCTCGCCCAGCTGGTCAACGTGATCGCACCGATCATGACTGAGCCGGGCGGCCGCGCCTGGAAGCAGACCACGTTCCACCCCTTCGCGCTCACATCGCAGCACGCCTCAGGCGCGGTGCTGAATCTCGCCGTCGAAGCCCCGCAGCTTTCCAGCGGAAAGACCTCGGGTTTCACCGCCCTGTCAGCCGTGGCCACGTACGACGCCGAAGCCAACCAGGCCGTGGTCTTCGCCGTGAACCGCTCGGTGACGGACGCGCTAACACTGGATGCCGCCGTCGGAAGCCTCAACGCAAGCAAAATCATCGAGGCTGTCACCTACACGAACAAGGACCCGTACTGGCAGGCGACGGCTGACGATTCCACGTCAGTCCTGCCGTCCGAAAACGTCAGTGTAAAGCTCGACGGCGGCCGCCTCACCGCGGACTTGCCCGCCGTGAGCTGGACCATGATCCGCCTGGCGCTCAGCGCCTAGGCAATAGCCTGCGAACCGTCCCGGAAGATCGGGTACGCCGAAATCGGTGTGACCGTGGCTGTCGGGGCCGGCTCCGGTGCCTGCGATGCAGGTGCCGGGGCCGTTGCAGGTGCCGACGCATCGCCCGTCACGATTTCCATCGACTCCATATCCAGCAAACGGCGGCTGCCCGTTTGGTCCTGGAGCCAAAAGAGGTCGGTACCGGCCACTGTTTTGACTACGGTGCCCCGGTGATAGAGGCGGCCGTTGTGCCATGCCTCGATGTACTCACCCGGTTTCAGCGCGTGCGGCTCATCCTTGCCGCCGGGCAACGTGCCGAAGGCCTGGGCCAAGCTGGCCTGTGTCTTCAGCGCTTGAAAAAGATCCCTGTTTGCAATGCTCATGTTTGCCACCCCTCAGCTGGCTGCGCGTCGTCTATGAACCCAGCTTTGCGCATGTATGTTGCGGGCGCGTTGCGGAAAAATGAGCGGGGTGTGACAGCTACGCAGAAGCGGGGCCGTCGTCCGGGGAATCGGTTTCCCGCGGAGCGTCCAGGGGGAACTCGTCAGAGTAAGGAGCGTGGGGGCCGGGACCGCTGTTGGACAGCTCGTTTGCCGCCATAGCCAGGAGGTCGCGTTCCAGTTCGGGGAGGGAGAGCATGCCCTGCAGATAAGCCTCAACCTCGTATTCGCCCACCGATCCGCCGATGCTGAAGTACTGCAGCCACAGAGTTCCTGTGGTGATACCCGCGCCTGAGAGTGCCGCATGGAGTCTGCGGCGTTGCTCGGGTTCGTTGTTATCGAAGCCCATTGTCCTGCGGCCTTAGTTCCGGTCTGCCGGAATCCCGGCTATTAGCTCCGCGCTGACTTCCTGCAGGCTACGGCTCTTGTCACGTGACTGAAGTATGAGTTGTTGGAGGGCTCGTTCATGAGTGAATTTGTGGCGCTCCATGAGGATTCCGCAGGCGCGGTTGACCAGGTCCCTGCTGTGCAAAGCCATCTGGAGGCCCTCGCTGATGCGCTTGGGCGTTTCGGCGCTCTGGATGTGAGAGAGAAGGGTGGCGGCGGGGGAAGCGAAGAGCTCCATGAGGGACGCGGCAGCACCTTCAAAAACCGAAGGCTCCGGAGAGTAGACCTTGATAGCGCCGATGCTGTGTCCGTTGGCCATGAGAGGGGCGCTGACCACGGATCGAATGGGTAGCGTGCTGACCGCGGCAGTCCACTCCGGCCAACGGGCATCGGTGCGGACATCGTTGATGATGACCGATTCCTCAGAAGCCCAAGCGGTAAGGCAAGGACCTTGGCCTAGTTCGTACTGCAGGTGGTCGGCTTGCTCCACGATGCTGTCCGTAAAACCTGTGCTGGTTCTGCGGGCTTGGGAATCGAGGATGGATACTCCCGCCCCGATGGTCCCCGGGACGGATTCCTTAATGGCCTGCGAAAGGTTCTGAACGGCTTGATCCACCTTTTCCTCAGTGAGGAGCAGGCCCAGTATCCTGCCGATGGCGCCAGAGAGCTCATCCAGAGGAAGTTGCTTCTTCGTCATGGTTGTCTCCCGGGTGGTTCTTGTCGGCAAGCCGGCACGTAAATTCTGTAGTTGCAGGACTCCCGCTTAGCAATTCCAGCCTAGTGCTTTTATAACCTCGTACCCCAACTGAAATGAGCTAAGCGCTACTCCTCGAATGCTGTGGAGATATTCCGGTCTCCCGCAACGTGGTTGATGACGCCCTCCGCTACAGTGCGAAGTTTGATGTTGCGGTGGCTGGAGGCGCTGACCAGAATCTGGAAGGCAGCGTCGCGGCTGCAGCGGTTTTGTGCCATGACAATTCCGACGGCGGTATCAATCGCCGTGCGCGACGCCAAGGCAGCTGCGAGGTTCTCGCGCGCGTCCCGCAGCTGGGCAATCTTTAGTGCCAAGTACAGCGCCTTCGCTCCTGTGGCGGTGATCCTCTCAGCAGCGACGATGTCCTCATGGGAGAAGCCGTGGGGGCGCGTTGAGTAGAGGTTCACCACAGCCTCCGCAGTGCTGTTCAGTTCCATGGGCACAGCGAGAATAGAGCCGACATCAGTGCAAGTGGCCGCCTGCATATAGTCCGCCCAGCGTGTTTCCTCGCGGACATCCGGGACATGGGTGATGGTGCGTGTCCGCAGGGCGGAAAGGCAGGGGCCGTCGCCGAAACTGTTCTGGATGTCGTCCAGTTTGCGGGCCAGGGGATCGCTGTCCGCCACGGCTACAGGCTTTTTTGCCGAATAACGGTCACGCCGCAAGCGATGGTGTTGCCATTCCGGCTGAGTCTTCCGGCAGTCATGTCTACGAGATCCTGAAGGAACTCCCGAATGTCGGCATTCTCTACGAGCAACTCCTGCAGGTGCGCCAGGAAGTCTGTCAGATCTACGTGGTCCTCGTCCGGGACAGGGACTGGGATGTGTTCCGAGGGCTGGGTTTCAGTCAATCTGTGTTTCCTCACTACTGCTCGCGGATTCCGTCCGATCGTCGGAGCTGAGCTCCTTCATGGCAGTGTCTACGAGTTCCATCTGACCCGGGGCGAGAGCCAGAAGTTCGTTAAGGTAGGCTTCCAAAGCTAATTCGTCGGCGTTTCCTCCAATCCCGAAATAGTACGTCCACAGTCTATTGAGGCCGATATCTTCAACCTGGAATCTGCAAGATGCTTGCAGGCGTTGATCAAACTCCACGGTGTTCCAGCCCCCCCAAGGTTCGGCATTCATCGAATCTACCTTCCCCTCTGGTCCATATAGCCGGCACGGTCCAGGATGTCTCCGGCAATTTCGTGAAGCCGTTTATTGCTGTTGCGCGAGGCCACCTGTATTAATCGGAGCGCTGATTCCCTGTTGCAATGGTTTTGCACCATGATCAGGGAGATAGCCGCATCCACGATTGCGCGGGATTTGAAAGCGGACCGCAGATGTTCAGGATAGGGGTCCTCGGCATGCATGCGTAGGGCCAACCGCAGAATACGGGACAGCGATTCGGCATGCCTTTCCACCCGGCTCACCGTGTCCGGACCGAAGGTCCCCAGCTCCGTGGAGTAGCAGTTCAGGGCACACTGTGACCCGTCATCCGTTGTGATCGGCACTGCCAGCACAGTCCGGACGCCCTCATTGGAAATTGCCTTTGCATAGTGTTGCCAGGAGTCGTCGGTCTGAAGGTCCGGAATCAACACCGTCCGTTGTTGCCGGAGGGCCGTGAGGCAAGGGCCGTCGTCGAACTCGTATTGCTTTTCATCCAGCCGGAGGGCAGCGTCACTGCTGCTGGCAACCGTGGAAGGGCCCCCATCGCGTTCGACGGTGATGGCGCACAGCATGGGAGAATCGCCGCCCAACAGGGACGCCGAAATTGTTGCCAGTCCAAGGAGGAATTCGGTGAAACCGGGGCTTTCCAAAAGCAGGTCCTGCAGCTGTTCAGCTGTGGGGACTGCGTCACTCTGGGCCATGCGGCCTCAATTCCAGCAACACCGGAGTCCACGCATCTCCAGCTGGGCGGCAGTGCGCTCGTGTTCGCGCAAAGCCCGGATATTCAACTCCGGACCAATAGTCGCTCCCGAAATCTCCTACTTCCGACACTACGCCGATGCCATCCAACATGACAGGGCAGACGCCCGTGATGGGATGTACCCAACCGAACAAAAGGACTTCCATGCCAAGCGCAGTCTCCCTCATTCGCTCCAAGCAGCTCAGTTCCGTCGCGGAATACGCCTACGCCGCCTCTGCTCGTGCAGGTGCCCGGCTAATCTTCCTGGCGGGATCCTGCCCGCTTAACGAGGACGGCTCCACAGCAGGAATGGGTGACTATAAAGCCCAGGCGGAGAAGGCAATCGAAAACATGCACCTGGCCTTGGAAGCTGCCGGAGCCGAAATCCAAGACGTCATTTCCACCCGCGTCCTGGTCGCCTCGACGCAGCAGGCCGACTTGGTTGCAGCATGGGAAGTGGTGCGCCAAGCTTTCGGAGATCACGATGTCCCCAGTACCCTCATGGGCGTCACAGTCCTCGGCTACGACCACCAGTTGGTTGAAATTGAGGCAGTCGCCGCCGTGATGGACGCCGTATAAAACCTCCCATCTGCAACGATGTATACAAACGTACTGAAAGAAGGAGCACCCGCATGGCCGTCACCATGAACGACGTCGCACGCGCGGCGGGAGTCTCGTTGAAGACGGTCTCCAACGTCATCAACAACTACGAGTTCATCCGGCCTGCCACCAAACAACGCGTCCTTGATGCGATCGACGAGCTCGGCTACGAAACCAACCTGACGGCCCGCAGCCTCCGATCCGGCAAGACCAGCATGCTCGGATTAGTGTTGTCCGATCTCTCCGTCCCGTACTACGCCGAGCTCGCGTCGGACATCATGAAGGCGGCGTGGGCACGCGGTTACCGTGTTCTGGTGGAGCAGTCCGGCAACGAGGCAGAACACGAGCAAGCTGCGCTTCAGGGGCAGTTCCGCAGCCTTACCGACGGTCTCCTCTTCATCCCGCTGGCGCTCGACGCCGACCAGATCATCGCTGCTGCCGGCAAGAAACCGCTGGTCCTCCTGGGCGAATTCGTCCAGGACCCGCGGCTGGACATGGTGCTTATCCAAAACCAGGAGGCCGCCGCTGCAGTTACCCGGCATCTGCTGGCGGGCGGCCGCCGTCGTATAGCCGTTCTGGGCGCGCACGACGGCGACGAAGCCGGCAGCAACGGCCTCCGCCTCCGCGGGTACCGGGCTGCGCTCGCCGCCGCCGGTGTTGAGCATGATCCGGCGCTGGTGGTCCCTTGCGATTGGCGTCGCGACGGCGGTGCTGAAGCGACCGCGAAGTTGCTGGACAGCGGAGTGGAATTCGACGCCATTTTCGGGCTCAATGACGCCCTCGCGCTGGGGGCGTTGCACGAACTCCTGGTCCGCGGCCGGAAAGTCCCGGAGGAGATAGCGGTGGCCGGCTTTGATGACATTGATGAGTCGCGGTTCGCATCGCCGTCGTTGACCACTGTGGCGCCGGGGCGTGCGGAAATTGCGGAGCGCGCCGTCGAACTCCTCATTCAGCGGATTGAGAGCAAAGACGCCGTGCGGACCGTCCAGCAGCCGAGGGCGGCGTTCGAGATGCGAGTCAGGCAGTCCGCGCCGTAGGATCCTTACTTTCCGGGGCTTGTGTCCCGGCCGTTAGTGTTTGAGGAATGAACGGAATCCCAAGCGCTGTCATCACCCCTGCCGTCCTGATCGACGTCGATGTCCTGGACCGGAACATCGAACGGATGGCGTCGAGCATGCGCGGGCGCGGGCTGGGGCTCCGTCCGCACGTCAAGACGCACAAGACGCTGGAAATTGCGCGCAAGCAGCTCGCGGCGGGAGCCGTCGGCATCACTGTGGCCACCATCGGGGAGGCGGAAGTCTTCGCGTCGGACGGCGTGAAGGATATCTTCATCGCCTACCCGCTCTGGGTCGAAGCGCCGCACGCGGAACGCCTACGCGCCCTCGCGGCACAGTGCCGCCTTGCCGTTGGCGTTGACTCGGTGGAAAGCGCGACGGCGATGGGTCGCCAACTCGGGGCGGATGCCGCAAGCATTGAGGTGCTGATCGAAGTGGACAGCGGGCACCACCGGAGCGGCGTACTTCCGGATGAGGTGGTGGATGTTGCCCGCGCGGCGGCTGAGGCCGGGTTGAACGTGGCGGGCGTCTTTACATTCCCTGGGCACAGCTACAAACCCGGCATGCCGACCGGCGCGGCGAACAATGAAAATGAGGCCCTTGGACTGGCCGCCGACGCCCTGGTCCGGGCCGGCTTTGAAGTGAAAACCATTAGCGGGGGATCCACGCCTACGGCCCTTCTCTCCGGTGACTCCGCGGCAACGGAACTGCGTCCTGGAGTCTATGTATTCGGGGACGCCCAACAGCTGGAACTGGAACGCTGCGGCTGGGAGGACATCGCCCTGACCGTAGCTGCCACGGTGGTCAGCAGGCACGAAACCCGTGGCGGGAACGTGCGCAGGGTTGTGGTGGATGCAGGCAGCAAAATCCTGGGCAGCGATCGCCCTGAGTGGGCCAGCGGATACGGACGGCTTCCCGAATACCCCGAAGCTCGCGTAGCGGCTTTGTCCGAGCACCACGCCACGGTGGTTTGGCCGGATTCCTCCGAACTGCCGCCGCTGGGAACCCGGCTCCGGGTGATCCCCAACCATGTGTGCCTCACCATGAACCTCGTGGATGAGGTCACTGTGCTGCGCGGCGGAGCTGTGGTGGCGCAGTGGGCTGTGGCGGCGCGGGGGCGGAACAACTAGACCGTCCGTCCTGGCCTTTCAATAGCATCTACCCACTCAGGACGTTTCGGCTCAACCGCCACACGTTATAGCCAACGTTCCGGCGCTCTGCATTTTGCGCCCGCTCTATATGCAGAATTGCCGACCAGGTATCCACCCTCGAAGGATTCATCCAGCCTCCGCCTCGTAGCTCGGAGCTCGTGAGTTAGCATGTGGTATTCACCAAATTCACCCTGCTGTCCAAATTCACCATATTCACCTGAACTCACCTGATCCGGGAGGGTGCTGAGTGACCAAGACCGAGAACCCCTTTAGACCCACGGCCGGGGCCACACCCCCGGAGGTCATCGGCCGCTCCGGGCTTCTTGATGAGTTCGAATATGGTTTGGAGCTTGGCTCGGGTGCGCCAGGTTTGCTGTCCACCCCGTAAAAGCTTTACCCAATATCTGCCCTGTGACAGAGTGTCATCAAACAGCCTTTTGGTCCGTTTAGCTTGACGACTGGAGCACCCCATGACGGCCTTTTCCGAGGAGCTCAAAAGCCACACATCCTCCGCCCACGAGCACGCCGAGCAGGCTGGATTTGTCACGGAACTGCTCGCCGGCCGGATGGAGGCGAGCCAAGTGGCAGCTCTGCTGCTGCAGAACTACGTCATCTACCGCGCCTTGGAGTCAGCCCTGGACGTCAACCCGGACCCTCGTCTCACGCCCTTCGCCGACCCCGCCCTCATGCGGGTTCCGGCACTGCAACATGACATGGCGGTGCATTACGGAAATGACTGGGAGTCAAGGCTGGCAACGGGCGAACTGCACGTGACGCCCGGTGCCCAGGCCTACGCCGATGAACTCGCTGCCCTGGGGCCGGTTTCAGCTACCTATCTCTTGGCCCACCATTACGTCCGCTATCTGGGTGATCTTTCCGGCGGGCAGATCATTTCCGCCCTGGTTCAACGGCACTACGGCATCAGCCCCGAAGGACTGAACTTCTACGCTTTTCACAGCATCGGGAAGATCAAGCCGTACAAGGACTCATACCGCGGTCACTTGGACGAGGCCGGTTTCTCTGACGCCGAGAAGCAGGAAATTCTCCACCATGCCGAAGTGGCTTTCGAAACCAACCGGCAGGTCTTCGTGGACCTGATGGACCAGTACCTTCAGCTAAGCCACGGCTGACACACTCTGGAATAACGTATGGAACTCCCGGTTGAGATAAACCAGCGGAGCTGAGCTGGACGGGTTGGACCGGATCTCCAGAACCTTCGCTGCCAGCAACACGGAGCCGCCCAGCGGTGCCCGGTGGATAATTTCGCACCGCAACGCACAGACGGCCTCCTTGAGCAGGGGCTCTCCTGTGGGCAGCACCTCCCAATCCATGGAGTCGGTGAAGCGAGGGGCTGATGGGTCCGCGAAGATCTGCGCGAGATCCAGCTGATCGGCGCCAATAAGGTGGACCACAATTGTCTGCGCGGCTGCGATGTGTGAAGCCGAACGGCCGCTGGTTACGGAGAACGCGAGGGTGGGCGGATCCACCGCAACCGATGCCACCGAGGACGCTGTCAGCCCCACCGCTCCGTCCGGTCCTGCTGCGGTGACAATGGAGACGCCAGCCGGATGAGCGCGGAACGCAGCCCTGAAAAGCTCGCCGACTGCTTCGGATGGCACTGGCTTGGGGTGGGTCATTCGTACACCTTCGTGGGGCTGGAACCGGGCGGTTGAGGATGGTGCCCTCACGGGGACACACCTGATTGATGCTAGGACCTCAACTTAAGTTGAGGTCAATTCGTGGGAAACCGACCCCCGACTGAGACGATTTGGAAACGTAGCCGAAACTTCCGCTCCCTACGCTGATCACAATCCGTCCAGGTGCCCGGCGTCCAAGGAGTAACCATGCATCTTTTGCCACGTGAGCAGGAGAAACTCATGATCGTGGTGGCTGCCGACCTCGCGCGGCGCCGCCAAGGACGAGGACTCAAGCTGAACTACCCGGAAGCCGTGGCGATTATCAGCTACGAACTCATTGAAGGCGCCCGCGACGGCCGAACTGTTGCCCAACTCATGAGCTACGGCACCACTGTCCTCCGACGCGAAGACGTGATGGAGGGCGTGCCGGAGATGATCCACGACGTCCAAATCGAAGCCACCTTCCCGGACGGCACCAAGCTCGTCACCGTCCACAACCCCATCCGCTAGGAGCCCCCATGATCCCCGGTGAATACAGGCTCCTGCCAGGTTCCATCGCATGCAACAGCGGCCGTGAGGGAATCGCCGTCGAGGTTGTGAACCGCGGCGACCGACCAATCCAGGTGGGTTCGCACTACCATTTTGCCGAGGCGAACAGTGCCCTCGAATTCGACCGCGAAGCCGCCTACGGCCGCCGTCTGGACATTCCCGCGGGCACCGCAGCGCGGTTCGAACCCGGTGACCGGAAAACGGTTCAGTTGATTGAGCTCGCGGGAGCGCGTGAAGTTTTCGGGCTCAGCAACGCTGTCAATGGAAAGCTCGACGGCGGAACCCGCCTGAGCGGGGAGGCCCGCCAGGGCACCGCAGCAGAAGGAGGCGCCAAGTGAGCTTCGAGATCCCACGCAAGCAGTACGCCGAGCTGTACGGTCCCACGACGGGTGACGCCATCCGCCTTGCCGACACCGAGCTGTTCCTCGAGATCGAGAAGGACCACACGGTCCACGGCGAAGAAGTAGTGTTTGGCGGCGGCAAGGTCATCCGCGACGGCATGGGCCAGAACGGCCAACTGACCAGCTCTGAAGACATCCCGGACACAGTGATCACCAACGTGATTGTCTTGGACTACAGCGGCATCTACAAAGCCGACATCGCTCTGAAAGACGGCCACATTTTCAGGATCGGCAAGGCCGGCAATCCACAGATCACAGACGGCGTGGACATCGTGATTGGTGCCAGCACCGAAATTATCGCCGGCGAGCGGAAAATCCTTACCGCCGGTGGCATCGATACCCACATCCACTTCATCTCCCCGGAACAAGTCCCCGCCGCCCTCTGCAACGGCATCACCACCATGGTGGGCGGCGGAACCGGCCCGGCCGAAGGAACCAAAGCCACCACCGTCACGCCCGGCGCTTGGCACATCTCCAGGATGCTCCAGGCCGCCGAAGGACTTCCTGTTAACATCGGCCTCTTCGGAAAAGGCCACGCATCCGCCGTCGAGCCCCTCGCCGAGCAGATCCGCGCCGGTGCCGTGGGGCTGAAAGTCCATGAGGATTGGGGCTCAACCACCTCGTCCATCGACATGTCCCTGCGGGTGGCCGATGAATACGACGTTCAAGTGGCCATCCACACCGACACCCTCAACGAGTGCGGTTTTGTGGAAGACACCATCCGGGCCATCGATGGGCGCGTGATCCACACCTTTCACACCGAAGGCGCAGGCGGCGGACACGCTCCGGACATCATCAAGATCTCCGGCCTTCCCAACGTCCTCCCCGCATCCACCAACCCCACGCTCCCGTATACCAAAAACACCATCGAAGAGCACCTGGACATGCTCATGGTCTGCCACCACCTCAACCCGGACATCCCGGAAGACGTGGCGTTCGCCGACTCGCGCATCCGGGCCGAAACCATCGCCGCCGAAGACGTCCTGCACGACCTCGGGATCTTCGCCATCACGTCCTCCGACTCCCAAGCCATGGGACGCGTGGGTGAAGTTGTGACCCGCACCTGGCAGGTTGCCGACGCCATGAAAAGGCAACGAGGGGTCCTGCAGGACCCCTCCGGCGCGGTGCATGGGTCCGCAGAATCCGACAACTTCCGACTCAAACGCTACATCGCGAAATACACCATCAACGCGGCCATCGCCCAAGGCATGGCAGACGTCATCGGCTCCGTGGAAGAAGGCAAATTCGCAGACCTCGTCCTATGGGATCCCGCGTTCTTCGGGGTGAAACCCGAACTCGTCATCAAAGGCGGACACATCGCCTACGCACTCATGGGCGACGCCAACGCCTCCATCCCCACGCCCCAACCCCGCACCATGCGGCCCATGTTCGCAACGTACGGCAAGGCACTTCAACAGACGGCCATCACGTTCCTGTCCAAAGCCGCCATCGACGCCGGAGTGCCCTCGCAGCTCGGCCTCGAACGCATCATCAAACCAGTCACCGGCATCCGCAACCTCACCAAAGCGGACCTCAAATACAACGGCGAAACCCCCGAAATCGCCGTCGACCCCGAAACCTACAAGGTTACGGTCGACGGCGTCGAAGCCACCTCCCAGCCCTCCGAGGTGCTGCCCATGGCGCAGCGCTACTTCCTCTTCTAGGAGCCCTCATGATCATCGAAAAAATCCTGGGCAACGTCCACGAACAACCCAACCACTACGCAGGGCATCACAAGGAAAAAGTAGTCCTGCCCAGCGCCCTGCTCGTCAAACGCATCCAACGCGTCACCACCGACCACGGTAAAGAACTCGGCATCCGCCTCCCCACCGGAACCGGCGACCTCCGCGACGGCGACGTCCTCGACATCAGCGACCACAACGTCATCATCATCTCCGTGCTGCCCACCGACGTCCTGGTCATCGCCCCGCGCAGCATCCACGAAATGGGCGTCGTGGCACATTCGCTCGGCAACCGGCACCTGCAGGCACAATTCTTCGACGCTGCGTCCGAGTACGGGGCCGAAGTCATGGTTTGCCAGTATGACCACACGGTCGAAGATTATCTGAAGAGCGTCGGCGCCCCCTACGAGAGGCAAGAACAGGTCATGCCGGTTGCCTTCCGCCATGCTGAGCATTCGCACTAATACCGCGGTTATGGTGGCGTCCGTGGGTGAACGTGGCTGGGGCGCCGGGTCGGGATTTGGGCCGTGCCCGCTTCGCGATGCCCTCCACACCGCGGCCCAAAATCCCGGCCCGGCTCCGGTCTGTCGTCGCACCTTCGGGGGCCTCTCATGACCTCCTATCAGCTTGCTCTTCAGCAACTGACCGACTCTGCGTTGCCTACGGGGGCGTTTGCTCATTCTTTGGGGTTTGAGAGCTACATACATCGTGAGCTTGTGGGGGATGCGAGGTCTTTTGGGGAGTGGTTGGGGGTTTTTGTGGGGCAGCAGTTGGCCTATTCCGATGGGTTGGCTTTGCGGTTCCTGTATGAGGGGGTGGATGTTGGCTTGTTGGATTCTGTCCTTTCTGCGCAGTTGTTGGCTCGGGAGGTTCGGGAGGCTTCTTTGAAAATGGGGGGCCGGCTGTTGGAGATTGGGGGCGAGGTGTTTCCTTCGGCGGAGTTGGAGGCGTATCGGGGGCTGGTTCGTGGTGGAAGTGCCGCGGGGCATCAGCCCTTGGCTTTTGGGGTCATTGCGCGGTCTTTGGGGGTTCCGCTTGGGGCGGCGCTTTCTGCCTATCTGTATGCTGCCGTTACTTCGTTGACCCAGAACGCCGTGCGCGCTATTCCGCTCGGACAGAACGCCGGACAACGGGTACTGCGCCAGGCGCACGACGCCGTAGCTGCCGCCGTCGATGAAATAGCACAGCTGTGCTGGGACGACTTCGGGGCCGTCAGCCCCGGCCTCGAAATTTCACAAATGCGGCACGAACGGCAACGTGCCCGCATGTTCATGAGCTAGCTAGTGCAAAGGACAGAAAACATGACAGAACCCATCAAAATCGGCGTCGGCGGACCCGTCGGAGCCGGCAAAACCCAACTCGTGGAACGCATCACCCGGCACATGAGCGGCGACATCTCCATGGCCGCCATCACCAACGACATCTACACCATCGAAGACGCCAAAATCCTCGCCGCCAACGGCATCCTCCCCGAGGATCGCATCATCGGCGTCGAAACCGGCGGCTGCCCCCACACCGCCATCCGCGAAGACACCTCCATGAACACCGCTGCCATAGAAGAACTCAAGGCCAGGCACCCCGACCTCCAAGTCATCTTCGTCGAATCCGGAGGCGACAACCTCTCCGCCACCTTCAGCCCCGAACTCGTCGACTTCTCCATCTACATCATCGACGTCGCCCAAGGCGAAAAAATCCCCCGCAAAGCCGGCCAAGGCATGATCAAATCCGACCTGTTCATCATCAACAAAACCGACCTGGCACCCCATGTAGGGGCGGACCTCGCCGTCATGGAGCGGGATTCCAAGGAGTTCCGCGGGAACAAGCCGTTCTGCTTTACCAACCTCAAGACCGACGACGGGTTGGACGCGGTCCTCAATTGGATCCGCCGCGATGTCCTGATGCTCGACTTGGCGTCATGAGCCCACTTACAACAGCGCCCACCACGGGTCCGGCGGCTACGCCGGGGATAAGGGGCCGTGCCCGCTTCGCGGTGCCCGCCACGCCGCGGCCCCTTATCCCCGGCTCCGCCGCCTCCGCTGTCGGGTCACTGCGGGGGCGGTTGGAGCTTGGCATCAGTGTGCGGGATGGGCGGTCCGTGGCTTCCCGGCAGTTTCATGAGGGCGCGTTGAGGGTGCTCCGGCCGCATTACTTGGATGAGTCCGGGCAGGTTTGTTATGTCATGGTCAATCCCGGTGGGGCGTATCTGGGGGCGGACCTGTTTGTTGTGGAGGTGGAGGTCGAGACGGGGGCGGATGTGTTGTTGACCACGCAGTCGGCTACCAAGATTTACCGGACCCCGGGGTCGTTTGCTGAGCAGCGGATGAACATCAAACTGGGGGAGGGCTCGCGGCTGGAACTGATGCCCGACCAACTGATTGCCTACCGGGAAGCGAGCTACCGGCAGAATTCGCGCATCAGTCTCCACCCGGCGTCGAGCCTTGTCATGGCCGAGGTCATCACGCCGGGGTGGTCCCCGGACGGCGCATCCTTCAAATACGAAGAGGTGCGGCTGCGGAATGAGATCTGGATGGAGACCGGGGACGGAGCGAAGCTCTTGGCCCTCGACAACCTCCTGATCCGGCCACCCCTTACCGATGTGAGCGGGATGGGCTTTATGGAGGGTTTCAGTCACTTGGGGTCGTTGGTGGTGGTGGATTCGCGGGTGGGTCAAGGGCTTGCTGATGAGCTTGACCTGATAGCCCGTGAATTTGAGGCTCACACCGGGGTGTCTTTGACGGCGACTATTGCCGGTAGTGCCGGGCTTGTGCTGCGATCGTTGTCCAACAGCACTGAGGAACTCAACAATTTACTGGGTGCCTGCACCGGCCTCCTGCGGGAGCGTTGGTACGGGCAGGCGCCCTTGAACCTGAGGAAGTACTGATGACTCCGCTGACCGGGTTCGCCACCATGTACCGGGAACGGGAGACGTTGTCCTTGCGTACCCGGCTGCTGTTCACGTTCGGCGCCGTGGCCGCGCTGCACCTTGCCGCCGTCGTGCTGTTGCTTGTTGGTACCACCGGTGGCGCGCAGCCGCTGGGACTTGGGCTGGTGATCACCGCCTATGCGGCCGGAATCAAGCACAGTTACGACTGGGACCACATCGCCGCGATCGATAATTCCACCCGCAAATTCGTGGCTCAGCACAAGGACCCTGTGAGCGTGGGTTTCGCCTTCAGCCTGGGCCACAGCTCCGTGGTGATCCTGACCGGGCTGCTGGTAGTGGCGGGTGCGACGCTCATCGGGCAGTTCATGGAAGACGGCACCACGGGAAACAAGGTGCTCGGCTTAATTGGTAGCGGAGTTTCCGGGCTGTTCCTGTTGGCGATGGGGCTGTTCAACGGCTCGGCATTCGTTCGCGCCTCGCAGGTTTACCGGTACGTGCAGCGCGGCGGCGAAGTGCGTCCGGAGGACCTCGAAGCGAAAGGCTTCGTCGCACGGCTGCTCGCCAAGCCTTTATCCAAGGTGGAGCGGCCACGGAACATTTACGTGATCGGCTTCCTGTTCGGCCTCGGGTTCGATACCGCCACAACCATCGGCCTGCTGGTTATCACCACGACGGCGTCACTCGCCGGGGTCTCGCCGCTTGCCTTGATGGCACTCCCGCTTGCGTTCACCGCTGCCATGACCCTGTGCGATTCCGTCAACGGCGTGACCATGATGAAAATGTACAAATCGGCCATCCATGACCCGAGACGCAAGCTCGGCTTCAATGCCGTGATCACTGGCATTTCAGCAGTCTCGGCGCTGTTCATTGCTGTCATCACCCTCGGTGGATTCATAAATTCCGCGTTTGAACTCGAGGACCCCCTGACCACATGGCTTGGCAGCATCGACCTTGGCGACGCCGGCCTGATCCTGGTGGGCCTGTTCGTGCTCGTGTGGGCGGTGTCCGCTAGGAGGCCGCCACAGCGTTGAAGAGTTCGTTCGTGTCCACGCCGAGGTCCGGGGCATCCAGCACGTTGGTCAGGAACACGACGCAGCGGTCCTGCTCCGGGAGCATCCACCACTCGGTGCCGGACCATCCCGGGTGGCCGTAGATCCCCTTCGCGAGGAGTTCGGACTCGTTGGCGGGCAACTGGAAGCCCAAGCCCGTGTGCCGCAGGGGAGCGGGCCGGTTGATGACGTGGGAAACCTCGGTGGTTCGGGGCCGACGCATGGCGGCAAGCGTCGCGGGCTTGACGGCTTTCCCGGAGTTCCGCAGGAGCTCGGAGCCCAGATTGAGCAGGTCGGCGGCCGTGCCGAGCAGCCCGGCTCCCGGATGCCTGTTCTTGTACATTGCCTGGACATTAAACCCAGCCGCATCGGTGCCGTGGACAGCGTGCGGGTTGCATTCCGTCTCAAAGGTGAAGCCTTGGGCTCCGGTGTCAGCTGCCAAGGCCAGCAGTTGCTCCTCGAACGGGCGTCCGTCGGCCCACTCAGCCATTGCTGCCGCACCTTCGAAGGCGATGTTGCAGTACTGGGCCAAGGAGCCAGCGTAAAAGGCTTGACCCGCGGAGGTGAGCGACTCTCTGAGGGGAGTCCCGTCGTCGAGCGCAGGATCCGCAATGCCGGAACGGTGGCTCAGTAGCTGCTCGAGGGTCACAGTGTCAGTGCGGCCGGCGCCGAAGTCCGGGAGAGCGTCACTCAGCGAAGCGCCGAGCGAGAGTTTCCCCAGCTCAACCTGCCGCATGACCGTGAGCGCAGTGATCGGTTTGGTCACCGAAAACAGTGCAAAATGGTCATCGGCTGTGGCTCGCCTGGCGTCGTCGGTCCCGAACGCCACGATGTCCTCGATGCCCTGGCTGGAGGCGATGCCCAGGACAGCGACGGGCACACGATTGAGGTCTACCTGCTTGCGGGCCCAGTCTGCTGCCGGTCCTGTTTTCATCATGTTGTTTCACGCCTTCGTTCGCGGTTGGTGCATCGAATCTACCGTGGCTCATTATTTCCCGAGCATGTTAAGTAGGGGTGCCTTTTATGACAAGTCAATGACCAAATGATCAATTGCATGACAAACGTGTAGATAGCTCTCCTGAATTCACGTACTCTGAACTCGTCGTTACGCAGTGAATGGGGTGCCTGGTCTCGATGCTTCCCAGCGTGCGGCCTCGGACCGGTCTCAAGCAAAAGGATTTGCATCATGAAAACCCCTTCCTCACGTACCAGGGCCATTGCGGCCTTCACAGCTGGGCCCATTGCAATACTCATCGCCGGAGCAATGGTCTGGCAGGGATCACAGGCCGCATTCACGGCGACCACCCGTAACTCCGGCAGCGCTTGGAGCACCGGCAGTGTCACGTTGACCGACGATGACCTTGGTGCCGCGGCATTCACCGTTGAAAACATTGTGCCGGGCCAGACCGGCCAGAAATGCATCGTGGTGACATCAAATGCCAATGTGGCCGGTGAAGTTCGTGCCTACACGCAGAATCTGATTGCGGACCGCGGCCTTGAAGACCGCATCTTCTTTGACCTGGAGCAGGGCACGGGCGGCTCATTCAATGACTGCACCGGTTTCACTCCCATCGCCAACACCGTTCCTGAGCTTCCCATTTCCACACTGGCAGCCCAGAACCGAGATTTCGCCACGGGCGGTTCCTCCTGGCAGACTGCGGGCGCGCCCGGAGAGACCCAGAGCTACCGCGGCACATGGCGTTTCGACACCACCGGATTGACCCAGGACCAAGTGAACGCTTTGCAGGGCGCCCGTGTGGGCATCGACCTCGTGTGGGAACTGCAGTCGGACACCGCGCCTACTCCGTAGGCTGATTGGACTCTTTGCTGCCACGTGGGATTGGACACCAAGGACAACGCCGGATCAGCCCTGTTCTCCGCTGAGGGATGGGTTCCTTTCGTCGTGGGCATTATCGCCAGGGTTTATCTCGGCATTTCGCTGAGCCTGGCGGTAATAGCCCTCTTCCCGGCGCTCTTGGGTTGGAGCGGGAGCGTGGTGCAAAGCGGTTCCATGGAGCCGCACATCAGCCCCGGTGATGTGGTCCTCACCTCTGAGCTTTCCGACGCCGAACCAGTCCCGGTGGGTGGCGTGGTGGCCTACCTCAGCCCAGCTGAGGCTGAACCCGACGGAACAGCAAAAACACGGCTTCATCGCGTGGTGGATGCCAACGACGACGGCACTTACGTGACGGCCGGCGACGCCAACATGGATGTGGACAGCACTCCGATGAAGCGTGAGCAGATCAGCGGCAGGGCCCGCATCCTGGTGCCCATGGTCGGCTTGCCGGGGCTCTGGATGACGCACGGGGCGTTACCGCAGCTTGCCATCTGGTCTGTGGGAACGCTTCTCGCTGTTGTTTGCGCCATCTATATAGGCGGCACTGGGGGCGAAACCCGGACGTCCCGCCCCCAGCGGGACAGCCCCCAGCGGGCGAGCCGCCAGCGGAGCAGTCCCCAGCCACCTTCCGCTGCCATTCCCGGCCTCTGGGACAGTCCGCGCGTCAAGGCCGCTGCGGCCTTCCTCCTCGCGGCGGTCATTGCCGTATTGGTCATCCTCGGTGCGACGGCTGGCACGTCCGCCGCTGCCTTCACCTCCGTGACGTCCACTCCCGGCAACAGTTGGGCGGCGTCTCCGGATTGGAATCCGCCCACTGTAACGCTCGCGGACCCCGGCGCCTCGGTCAAGGACACCGTTGCCATCCCGGCCGCAGCGCAGGATGCCGAGTCCGGTGTCCGGAGCATCGACGTCGAGTACCTCCGCGACGGTACAACCACCACCTGGACCAGCATCTGTTCAGGTTCCACCGCCACGATCACTTGCCAGTGGAATACCAAAGCAGTGCCCGACGGCGGCTACAGCCTCCGCGCGCGGGCTACGGACAACGCCGGGCTCACTTCCGTTACTGCCGTCCGGGCCACGACTGTCGCCAATAATCTCCTGGTGGTCCTGGCCAGCCCGGCTGAAGCAGTTCGCGGCAGCATTCCCTTGTCCACCACCCTGCTGGGTGCGGGCAACACGCTCTACAGCGTCAGGGTTGAGTACTCCTTGGCCGGGGCCAACAAGTGGAACACCCTGTGCCTTTACGTCACTGCTCCATATAACTGCACGTGGAATACGGCCTTCACCGCGAACGAAACCTACGACCTCCGGGCCGTGGCCGTCGCAGGCCTGACCACCACCTATTCGGCAGTGGTCACGGATATCACCGTGGACAACCTGGCTCCTGCAGTCACCATGACGGACCCGGGAACGCCGCTCAGCGGCGTGCGTACTTTGGGCGCCACGTCCATGGACGCCCACTCCGGGGTGGCGCAAGTCAGCCTTCAGTACGCCCGAACCGGGACGAGCACCTGGACCACTGTGTGCACCGTTACCGAGAGCCCCTACTCTTGCCGCTTCGACACCACCACCGTGGCCGACGGCAGCTACTCCTTCAGGGCCATCAGTGTGGATGCAGCTGGGAACAGTGCCACCTCCGCCACGCTCAGCAGAACCGTGGACAACACGGTGGCATCGGTCTCCTTGGAGGATCCCGGCGCTTACGTCACCGGCATCGTGCCTCTGACTGCTGCCGCGAACTCAACTGCCGGAGTGGCCTCTGTTCGCATTCAAGTTGCCCCTGCCGGGACAACTACCTGGAGCGCGCTCTGCACCGTTGCCACTGTTCCCTACAGCTGCAACTGGAACACCACCGGTTACGCAGACGGTACCTACGACCTCAGGGCGGTACTCACCGACCGCAACGGCAAGGAAACCGTCTCCGCAACGGTGGCTGCCAGGAGAGTGGACAACAGTCCGCTCCGGGTAGCCGACATCCGGACCTCCAATGCCGGGGCCGTTGAGGGAAGGCTCGAACCCGGCGACTCGATGAGCTTCGTCTACAGCCAGCAAGTCAACTTGGCAACTGTCACTCCGGGCTGGGCGGGGGCGTCCCTTCCTGTGACAGTTCGTTTGCGGGACGGAAACCTGTTGGGCCTGGGCAACGGCCAGGATGTCCTTGACGTGCAACGGGCCGGGAGCAGCGTGAACCTCGGCTCGGTCAACCTGAAGCAGAACTACGCCAAGAACCGCAAGACGGTAGTGTTCAACGCCACCATGACAGCTTCCACTGAAACGGTGGGCGGAATTCCCCGGACTGTTGTCACCGTGGTCCTGGGAAGCGTTGCCAGTGGTGGAGCTGGAATAAGGACCTCAGGCGCGGCGGCCAACATGGTCTGGACACCGACGTCGGCCGTCAGTTCTCCGGCGGGAGTCGCCTGCTCGCTGGCTCCGCTGACCGAAAACGGCATTTTGGACAGGGAGTTCTGACACTGGCTGTGCCTCTGCACTTCCGTGATCGAAAATGTTATGCAATTGCCCATAACCAGGCATGCGGGACTTGCATAGAGTTGAAGAGATCTGCTTCACATAACGCCCCCGATCTACCCAAGGATGAGTTTCAACGATGAAGAGCATCGCCCTCCTGCGCGAACGAGCCACCCGCGTCATGCCCACTGGTTCCCACTGCCCGGCATCAGGCCTGTGGAGCCCGGACGCCGACCCGGATGCTGTCCAGGTGTTCGCGGAAGGCCACATCCTGCCGGCGCACAACGGGGTTCCCACCGTATGGCGCCGGCGCCCTGCCGCTGAAGTGTCGGCATGACCAGCACCATCCTGAACAGGCCCGCCGACTACCGCCACGTACCGGCCGCGGAGTGGACTGAACTCAGCTCCGGCGACCCCGTGTGGATCTACGACGTCGCATGGGGCGCTGGAACCGGCCGCGTGGACGACGTTTCCAAGCATCAGGAACTGCTCTGGGTCATCCTTGAGCCGACCGGCCGCAGACTCATCTGCGGAACGGACGACGTCGAGGTCTGGACAGCCTGAAATAACTCGCCGAGATGGCAGTTAATACCAATGTCTGAGCGGATCATGGGTGTTAACTGCCGTCTCGGCGTCATTTAAGCGGCGGGAACCAGAACGCTCGGAGAGCCCATCTCAACCCGGCTCACAGGACCGTCCGGCAGGCCGGTCTTGGGGTCCAGCTTGAAGCTCACGACGTCGTCCGAACCTTCGTTGGCGACGTACAGCCAGCCTTCGCGGACCAAGTGGTGGCGAGGCCACTCGCCGCCACAGGGAACCTCCGCGAGGGGCTCCAGACCGGCCCCGCCGTGGGACACCTTCAACACACAAATACGGTTGGACCCCCGCACGCCCACATAAGCGAAGCGGCCATCGGGGGAGAGCGCAATCTCCGCGCCGGCGTCGCCGTCCTTGGCCCCCGTGGCGCTCGCCGGAACCATGGTCGACAGCTCATAGGTGCCGTCCGGTTCCATCCGAATCGCAGCTACTTCCACCGAATATTCGGTATCCACAAAGACAGTTCCGCTGTGATGGCGGGCCATGTGCCGTGGCCCCGAGCCCTTGGGCAAAACCACCTGATGGTCCAGCTGCAGGCCTTCGCCGGGCGAATACTGCCACACCCGGACCAGGTCATGCCCCAGGTCCGTGGTCATCACACGGCCATCCGGGAGCATCAGGCTGGAGTGCCCGCGGCTGGGACGCTGCTCGTCCGGGGACGTTGCAGTGTGGGGATCGACGGCGGCTGCCGCACTGGTGCGCGAGGTGATGGCGCCGTCGTCGTCCAGTTCGTACAGGATGACCTGGCCGTCGCCCCAGCAGGTGGCCACAATAAAGCGTCCTTGCGGATCGGCAGCTACGTGGCAGGTGGCTTCACCGGCCGGCCACGGTTCGCCGAAGGCCTCCAGCACGGCGTCACCTGTCCGCCGATACGCCCGCACGGTCTTTGCCTCCTCCGCAACCGCGTAGAGCACCGGAAGCGTCGGATGCAGCGCCAGGAACGACGGTGAATCGGCGGCAACTGCCAAGCCGAGGGGCGTCAGTTGACCGTCATCATCGGCCGAAAGCGCGGCGATGCCCTCGCCGTTGGCGTTCCTGTCCGCGGTATAGGAACCAACCCAGATCAGTGTTTTTGCGTTACCCATGGTCAGTGCCCCTGTACGTCCGAGTCCACACCGGCGTCCGGACCGGCGTCGAGGGTTTGCAGTCGAGTGAGGTCGTCGAGGTCCAGTTCGAAGTCAAAAATGTCCAGGTTCTCCTTCATTCGTTGCGGATTCGAGGTTTTAGGTATGGCCACCAGACCCTGCTGAATGTGCCAGCGCAGCACCACCTGGCCCGGCGTCTTCCCGTGCTTCTCGCCAATGCCGGCCAATACCGGGGCGTTCAAGAGGTCGCTGCCGGCACCCAACGGACTGTAGGACTCCGTGATGATGCCATTCCGCTCATTGAACGCCCGTGCGGCCGGGCGGGGTATGGAAGGGCTGACCTGGATCTGGTTGACCGCGGGCACAACGTCCGTTTCGCGGAAGAGCTGGTCCAGGTGGGCGGGCTTGAAGTTGGAAACGCCGATGGATCGTGCCTTTCCGGAGGCCTGGAGTTCCTCGAAGGTCTTCCAGGTAGAGACGAACTCGCCGCGGCGGGGGAGCGGCCAGTGGATCAGCAGCAGGTCCACGTACTCCAGCCCCAAGCGTTCCAAGGAGCCGTCCAGCCCGGCAGCGGCCTGGCCCGAGCCTTGGAATTCCCCGTCCAATTTTGTGGTGATGAAGAGTTCTTCGCGATTCACCCCGCAGGCACGGATGCCGTTGCCCACGCCTTTCTCATTGCCGTACTTTTTTGCCGTGTCCACGTGCCGGTAGCCGTGCGACACCGCCTCCACCACGGCATCGGCAACCTCGGCATCATTCAACGGCCAGGTGCCGAGTCCCAATTGAGGGATCTTATGGCCGTCGTTGAGTTCAATGAGCGGGGCAAATGTCATGGGCGCACATTCCTTTCATAAAGCCGATCGCTTAGCTCCATGTAGTCCTCTTGAACCACTTGTTGCTCAGGATGCTGATCATGCCATGCCACAATCTCCCGCGCACCGTCCGCGAAGGGAATCGTAGCCCGGTAATCAGGGACGAGTGCTTTGATTTTGGAATTGTCGAACACCACCGAATGCGAGCGGTCGCCCAACAGATTGGGGCCGAGCTCAGGGCTGTGGGCTGCGATGGTTTCCGAAGAAACATGAAAGAGTTCCGGTTCGTCCACCCCGGCCGCCCGCGCAAACAGGCGGTAGATCTGGTTCCAAGGAAGAAACTCATCAGAGGTAATGGTGTAGCTCTCACCAACGGCTTGGGGCCGTCCCAATAGACCAACAAACGCCTTGGCAAAATCCCGGCTGTGGGTCAGCGTCCAGAGGGACGTTCCATCACCGTGCACCATGACGGGCATCCCGGCGCGCATCCGGTGAATATCAGTCCAACCACCCACCATCGCGATCTTGGTCCGGTCATAGGTATGGGAGGGCCTCACTACCGTGAGCGGGAAGTCCAGCTCACGGTAGGCCTCGAACAGCAGCTCTTCACAGGCAATCTTGTCCCGCGAATACTGCCAAAACGGGTTCTTCAGAGGCGTCGATTCCCGGATTGGCAGCGTGGTGGGCGGCTTCTGGTACGCCGAAGCAGAACTGATGAAGACGTACTGTCCCGTCCGCCCGCGGAACAATTCCAAGCCGGCCCGCGCCTGCTCCGGTGTGTAGGAGATAAAGTCCGCAACGGCGTCGAACTCTCTTCCCTGCAGCACCTCACGCACGGCGGCTGCGTCACGGACATCCGCATGGAGGATTTCCGCACCCGCAGGAACCGGCCGCCCGGCCGACCTTCCCCTGTTGAGGATGGTCAGCCCGTGGCCCAGTGCGACGGCGCGTTCAGCCGCCGCCGCACTGATGACCCCGGTCCCGCCGATGAACAGGATGTTCCGCGGCGAGACGGTGTCCGCCTGCGGTAAGAGGGTACTCACCAGGCGTAGTCCTCCGGGGCGGTCCGGTGACCCGGGAAGATGCCGTCCAGCCGCTTGAGGGCGTCCTCGTCCAAGGCGACATCCAAGGCACGGATGGCCGCATCGAGTTGTTCCTGTGTGCGTGGTCCAACGATCGGAGCCGTCACGGCAGGCTGGTGAAGAAGCCAAGCCAGCGCTACATCTCCGGGTGCGTGGCCCAACTCATCCGCGAAATCCTCGTACTGGCGGATCTGCTCCCCATGCTTCTTGAGGGTCTCCAGCGCACGGCCCTCTGTGCGGCGGACGCCCTGCTCTTCCTTTTTCAGCACGCCGCCAAGCAGCCCGCCCTGCAGCGGCGACCAAGGGATCAGGCCCAGGCCGTACTGCTGCGCGGCCGGAATGACCTCAAGCTCCACTTCGCGCCGGAAAAGGTTGTAGATGGACTGCTCACTGACCAGCCCGGTGTAATGACGCCTCCGGGCGGCTTCCTGCGCCTGGGCGATGTGCCACCCCGCAAAGTTGCTGCTGCCCGAGTACAGGATCTTGCCCTGCTGAACGCCAACCTCGATTGCCTGCCAGATTTCATCCCACGGCGTATCACGATCGATGTGGTGGAACTGGTAGATATCGATGTAATCCGTCTGCAGCCGCTTCAGGCTCGCATCCAGTGCACGGCGAATGTTCAGCGCCGACAACTTGGATTCGTTCGGCCGGTCTGTCATGGTGCCGTACAACTTGGTGGCAAGGACGGTGCGCTCACGGCGCTCGCCGCCCTTCGCGAACCAGCGGCCAATGATTTCCTCGGTCCAGCCGCGGTGCCCGGTTCCGCCGTATACGTTGGCGGTGTCGAAGAAGTTGATGCCGGAATCCAATGCGGAGTCCATGATCGAGTGGGCTGTTGCTTCGTCTGTTTGCGGACCGAAGTTCATGGTGCCCAGGCAGAGGCGTGAAACCTTCAGGCCGGATCGGCCCAGATGCGTGTACTGCATGTTTGTCAGTCCTTCTTCCGGGGCTTAAAGCTGGGTGAAAGCGGCGACGGCGGGATCGGAACCGATGCGGGCGCCCGCTTCGAGTGCCGTAATGGCTGCCAGCTCGGATTCGGTGAGGGTGAGGTCTGCCGCGCCGAAATTTTCCCGCATCCTCTTCGAGTCAGCGGACTTGGGGATCACGATGGTCCCTTGAGCGAGGTGCCAGGCCAGGATCACCTGTGCAGGGGTAGTGCCGTGTGCCGCTGCCACGAGTGCTATTTGCTCGGCATTCAGGTCCTTGCCCTGGCCCAGTGGGCTGTAGGCCTCCACAGCGATGCTGAGATCGCGGCACTTGTTGGCCAGCTCGCCCTGCTGGTACGTGGGATGGACTTCGATCTGGTTGACGGCGGGAACTACTTCAGCTTCCTTGAGCAGTGCGTCTACATGGTCGGAGAGGAAGTTGGAGATTCCGATGGCCCGGATCTGCTTGTCCTGGTACAGCTTCTCCATCTCCTTCCAGGCCTGGGTGTAGAGGCCCTGCGAAGGGACCGGCCAGTGGATGAGGTACAGGTCGATAACTTCAAGACCCAAGGCATCGCGGCTGCGCTGGAAGGCGTCATAAGCCTCGCCCTGCTCGCCGTTACGGAGCTTGGTGGTGATGAAGAGCTCTTCCCGGGGAATGCCCGAGGCAGCAACGGCGGCCCCCACTCCGGCCTCGTTGCGGTAGGCAGCCGCGGTGTCGATGTGGCGGTAGCCGGCTTCCAGGGCGTCTTCCACTACCTTCTGCGTTTTCTCAGCAGGCACTTGGAACACACCGAATCCGAGCTGGGGAATGGTGACGCCGTTGTTCAATGTCAGCTCTGGCATGACGGTCTCCTTCGACGGGATGGTTATGGTGGTGACACTCCGCCTTCCTGTTTCCAGAAAGCGTTTTCGGAGGCTCTGTACCGAGCCTATTCACTTTTGGCGGCGGAGTCAGCAATCCAGCCTGATCCTGTTTTTCCTAGGTCTGGTAGTCCTACCCACAATGGTGGTCTTTCACACGCTCTGAACGGCAGAATGGACGGATGGGTCAAAGCGCCGAGTTCGGTAAATTCCTTAAAATCATGCGTGCCCGCCTCTCACCCGAGGATGCCGGAGCGCAGGAGTCCAGTGGTGCCCGCAGGGTGCCCGGACTCCGCCGCGAAGAGGTTGCCCGGCTCTCCGGAGTGAGCACCGACTACTACACACGCTTGGAACAGGGCCGCAACATCCATCCATCCAAGGCGGTCCTCGACTCCGTGGCCCGCGCACTGCGACTGGACGCGGGGGAACAGGCTCACATGATGGACCTGCTGGAGCACTGCGCGGGTTCGGCAAGCAACCCCGGCCCGGTTCAAAAGGTGAGGCCCGCACTCCGGCAGTTGCTCGATGCCGTTGGCGATGTTCCTGCCATGGTGCTTGGCAGGCGCGCGGACGTCCTGGCCGGAAACCGGATGGCCCATCTGCTGTTTACCGACTTCACGGCGCTGCCGGCCGCGGAGCGGAACCTGACCCGCTGGATCATCCTGGATCCGTTGGCAGGGCAGCTGTTCAGGGATTGGAAGTCGGTGGCGGCCGAAGCCGTGGGTGCTCTGCGCATGGACGTAGGCCGGCACCCGAACGATCCCCAGACCAACCAGCTGGTGGGTGAACTCGCCGTACACAGTGAGCATTTTCGGCAGTGGTGGGCCGGGCACAGGGTAGCATCGCGGTCCGCAGGAACTGTCCGGCTGCACCACCCGATCGTCGGCCACCTGGAACTGAACTTTGAAACGCTGAGCCTCCCGGACGACCCCGACCAGATGCTGAGGGTCTATTCCGCGAAAGCCGGCTCGCCGTCGTCGGACGCTTTGACGCTGCTGAGCTTCGGTGAGGTGGGTAGCCCGGCTGAGGTCCCGGAACCGGAACCCGCCCGCCGAGATGACAGTTAACGCCCATGTTTTCGGAAAACATGGGCGTTAACTGCCAACTCGCGGGAGGTCAGCGCTCGCGGGAGGTCAGCGCCTGAGGTAATCAGCGCTCCAGGCGGAAACCGAGCTTGATGGTGACCTGCCAGTCGGCCACTGCGCCGTCCTCAAGGTGGCCGCGGATTTCCTTGACCTCAAACCAATCGAGGTTCCGCAACGTTTCGGATGCGGTGGCAATCCCGTTCTTGATGGCGTCGTCAACGCCCTCGGTGGAAGTTCCTACAATTTCGGAAACGCTATATGTGTGGCCAGCCATGGTGCTCCTCATCAACGTCTTACGAATCTCTGGAAAATCGGGCCCGCCAGGCAGGCCGTCCATGCAGACTAGCCCACGGATCACCGTGCGGCCAGAGTCTGCAGTGGCTTAGCTTTCGCGCCAGTCGTTACTGGTGATGTGCGAACCTGCCTGCGGTCCCATCTGCAACATTCCGCCATCCACCGGCCACGAAGCGCCATTGACGTAGCTGGAATCCGGAGACGCCAGGAAGGCTATGACGGCAGCGATTTCCCGGGCATCGCCGGGGCGACCCACGGGAACTCCGGGCCGTTCTTTCTTGGTGGGATCCTCGTCCTCCTGGCCTGTCATGGGAGTAGCGATTTCGCCCGGTGCCACGTTGTTGGCAGTGATCCCGTGCTCAGCAAGTTCCAGGGCCATGGTCTTGATGAGGCCACCCAATCCGTGCTTGGAGGCGTCATAAGCTGAGGCTCCCACCCTCGGCTGGAACTCGTGGACGCTGGTGACTGCGATGATGCGCCCACCACGGCCGGCTTTCACCATGCGCTTTGCCGCTGTCTGCATCGCCACAAAAGCACCGTTGAGGTTGGTATCCAGGGTGGACATCCATGTGTCGTAATCCAGCTCAAGGAACTTGGTGCCGTCTCCGGTCCCGGAGTTGTTGACGAAGACGTCCACGCCGCCCAGTTCCTCAGCGAGCTTGTCGATGGCCGCGGCCGTTCCACGGACATCTGTGGTGTCCAGTTGGTGTACCACTGCTTTTCGGCCCAGGCCGCGGACTTCCTCGGCGGTTTCCTCCGCACCCTGCTGATCCGAGTGCCAGGTGATGCCAACATCCATGCCGGCCTTGGCCAACGCCACCGCCGTGGCCTTTCCGATCCCTGAATCCGATCCCGTGACGATGGCGGTCTGCGGGGAAAATTGTGCGTCGCTCATTGTCTTGCCTTTCGGTCGTGTGATCGTTCCGATGATTTATCCCTACCCAGTGACACCCGCCGTAAACACTCCCGACGCAAAAGGGTCAGCCCGGCAGGTGGTGATCGAGTGTAGATTTCTTTGCAGCAGCACCCAGTGAATCCCCACAACCAGGAGTACTCATGTCAGAAGTTATTGTGGTCGGCGTTGACAGCAGCGAGACGGCCAAGCGCGCAGCAGTGGCAGCAGCGAAGCTCGCCACCGCACTCGGTGCCGAACTGCACGTCATCAGCGGCTTCTCTGATGACCGGATCGAAGAATTCGGCAGCGGCAGCGACCGCATTACCGTCTCCTCGGCCGACTCAGCGGAGTACGTGGCCCGCAAGGTCTCCGAAGAGCTGGACGTTCCCGCAGGCAACATCAAGTACTTCGCAGCCCGCGGTACTCCGGCCAACGCCCTCATCAACTACGCCGAGACCAACAATGCCTCGCTGATCGTTGTGGGCAACAAGCGCATGAAGGGGCTCGGCCGCGTCCTGGGCAGCATCGCCAACAGCGTGGCGCACGGTGCCCCCTGCGACGTGTACATCGTGAACACGGACGTCGACGCGTAACCAACCCATGTAGGAAGCAGCAGATGCCGTTTTGGACGTCCAAAACGGCATCTGCTGCATATTGGCTTAAATTAGCGGCGGGATTTACCGGCGGCTTTCGTGATGCCCTTGAGAGCCAGGACGACGCCGGTACCCACCAGGAGCCACGGACCGGCGACGATGATGGGGTCCATCCACTGGTGTTTGGTGTCCGCCCGCTTCCTTCCCCATCGTGAAGACATGCCGTGGTTCTTGAACTCGCTCAGCACGCCGGTTTCGGTGATCGGATTATCCGGGCGCAGCGTGGCAAATGACTTCAGGTGGTTCTCCCAGGCGTCCACGCGGTCACCTGCGATCAGGAGCAGCCAGTGCGCGGCCCGTCCTTCGCTGTACTTGTAGGCGTACTTTCGAATGGCACCTGAAACGCCCTTTGGCGGGGTTGATGTCCCAAAAACCGGTGTCAGGAATTTGTGTTCAACAGAGCGTTCCCGTGGCCAGGTTTCCTCTTGGCGTTCCGGAAAGTCCCAATGAGCCCCGGTGGGAATCCCGCGCTGCTCACGGGGGAAAGCCGGGCGGTCCTTGGGGTCCAGATCGACGCCCCACCCCGGGATTTTGGCCCGCAGCTCCTCAGGCGTTGGCCGCGGTTGGGGCCTTTCTGCTGTGTAAGGCATGATGTTCTCCTTGCTTTGCCTGTTCAGGCCGTAAGCCTGGTCCGGCCGTCTAGGCTGTCGTGGTCACGATCGGCTTAATGCAGTCATCAAGCTTGGCCGAGAAGATGTGATATCCCTCAGCGATGTGTTCCAGCGGAATCCGATGGGTGATGATGTCGCTGGGCTTCAAGTAGCCGTTCTGCACATGCTCGAACAGTCGGGGCCACTGCCTCTTGACCGGGCACTGGTTCATCCGCAGCGTCAGCCCTTTGTTCATGGCATCGCCAAACTTCACTGCACTGAACATGGGGCCGTAGGCGCCCACCACGGACACTGTTCCGCCTTTACGGACGGAATCGATGGCCCAGTTCAACGCAACGGGCGAACCGCCTTGCAGCTTGAATTTGGACGACGTGATGTGCTGTGTCAGGTTGCCGTCCGCTTCAGCTCCGACGGCGTCAATCACCACGTCTGCGCCAAGATGGTCCGTGGCTTTCTTCATCTCCACCACAATGTCGTCGTACTCGGTGAAGTTGTACGTTTCCGCATGGGCAAACGTCCGGGCCTTCTCCAGCCGATACTCGAGGTGGTCAATCACGATCACCCGTCCCGCGCCCATCAACCACGACGACTTCGCCGCGTACAGCCCCACAGGTCCCGCGCCGAAAACCACAACAGTGTCGCCCTGCTCAATGTCTCCCAGTTGTGCCCCGAAGTAGCCGGTGGGGAGGGCATCGGTGAGCATCACCGCATCTTCCTGATCCATCCACTCGGGTATTTTTGTGGGTCCGACGTCGGCGAACGGCACGCGCACGAACTCCGCCTGGCCGCCGTCGTAACCGCCGGTGGTGTGGGAGTATCCGTAAATGCCGCCCACCGCCGTCGCGTTCGGGTTGACGTTGTGGCAGTTGGAATAGAGTCCGCGGGCACAGAAATAGCAGGACCCGCAGTAGATATTGAAGGGCACCATCACGCGGTCCCCGACGCTCAAGTTTTGAACCGACGAGCCAACCTCGTGGACCTCTCCCACGAATTCATGCCCGAAGGTCATCCCCACCCGCGTGTCCGGCATCATGCCGTGATACAGGTGCAGGTCTGAGCCGCAGATCGCGGCTCCGGTTACCCGGACTATAGCGTCATTGGGATGCTCGATCCGGGGGATATCTTTTTCTTCGACCCTGACTTTATAAGGGCCGCGGTACACCATCGCTCGCATTTTCGCCGCCTCCAACAGCTAGCTGTCGATACAGGTAAAAATGCTAAGGCTACTTATTAACGAAGTCCAGTTCTTTTTCAAGTAGCTGACAGTAGTGGTTGTTCCCGGAGCTGGGAACAACCACTACTGCGAGCTAGGTTGGGGCCGGGTAGCTAGTGGCCTTGGAACGCTTCGGCCAGCCACCACGAGCCACCATCGGACGCGATCTTTGCGTCGATCACCAGAGGCCGGTCTTGGGTTCCGGCTTGGTATGCCGCGATCCACGGGCGCACCGCTTCCAAGTCCGCCACGGTCCGCACGGTCACTCCTTCAGCGCCGAACCCGCGGGCGATCGCGGCGATGTCCGTCTCCGGGAACACGACGCTTGCAAGCTCAGCCTCCGTGTGTTCGGACGCGAAGTGATGCACCTCCGCCCCATAGGCGGCGTCGTTGTAGACGATGCACACCAAGGGCAGTTTGAGTCGCGCGGCGGTCTCCAACTCGCTGATGCCCATAAGGAATCCGCCATCGCCTGCGCCGAGGACCGGCAGGCGGTGCGGTTGTGCAAGGGCGGCGCCGATGGCCGTGTAGAGACCCAGCCCAATTGCCTGGAACGCCTGGGTGAAGCAGAACCCGAATTCGTCCGGCACGGCGAGGTATTGGCTGGGATAACCCATGAAGTTCCCCGAGTCCACGGCCACGATCCGCTCGGCGGGGAGCATTGAATCGAGTTCGCGGGTCAGAACGCGGGGATCGATGGACGTTGCCGTGGACAGGTCCTCCGTGTCCACGTCCCGCCACCGCGATGCCTGCTTGATGGCGAGGGCGTTGGCTTCCGTGCGGTACTTCTCAGCGGGCTCGGCCCGCACCTCCCGCAGCAGCGATAAAGCATCAACCGCGGTCAGCGCCGAATCACCCAGCACTCCCAGCGCGATAGCCCGGTTCGCGCCGAGTGCGGAATCTTCGACGTCGATCTGCACCACTTTGGTGCCGACGGAAATCAACCTCCCGTGCCGCATGGTCCACATGTTCAGCGCGCAGCCCCATCCCACGATCAGGTCGGCGCCGCTAATGAGTTCCGCCGTGGTCGGCGACGAGAAGCCACCCGAAATACCCAAGTTGTGGGAGTCGCCGTTGAACAGCCCGCTCGCCACAGCGGAGGTTGCCACCAGCGCACCCGCGTGCCGTGCCAGCTCCAGGATCTCGTCCCGGGCACCCCGTCCGCCGCGTCCGGCGACGAACACGGGCCGTTCCGCTGCCCCGATCAGCGCCACCAGTCGCTCAACTGCGGCAGCGTCCGGGCGGACCTTCAACGGCTCCGGCACGACGACGTCACTCACCTCGTCGGAGGCAGTGCCACTTTGGATGTCCAGCGGCAGGCTCAGGACCACTGTTCGGCGCTCGTTCACCGCGGTCCGGAAAGCCCTGACAGTGTCCGCGACAGCTGTGGCGGGGGAGTGGATGCGTTCGGCCACGGCGCCCACGCTGCGCGCCAATCCGTCCTGGTCAATCTTGAAGTTGGACCTGGTGGCTGCAGCCTGCGTGTCGGCAGTCAGGACGATCATGGGGGTGCGGCTTTTCGCAGCCTCACCGATTCCGGTGATGGCGTTGCTCAACCCGCACCCTTGATGGGTGGTGACCACGCCTACCTTTCCGGACATCCGCGAATATGCGTCGGCCATGGTGGCGGCGCCGCCCTCGTGCCTGGCAGCAGTGAAGGGGATGCCTTGGGCCATGAGGGTGCTGGTGACATCGAAGTTGCCGCTGCCCACCACGCCGAAAACGTGTCCGACACCGAGCTTCGCCAGCGTCCTGCCCACCAGCGTTGAGACCCGAACTCGGACGTTCATGCTGTTTCAGCCCCGTCCTTTTCAGCCGCGCCCTTTTCAGCCGCGTCTTTTTCAATCAGCGCGTACACGCGGCTGGGGCTGCCCGTGCCGCCCACGATCGGCAATGGCGCCACTATCAACGTGGCGCCTGTGACGGGGAGCCGGTCTACATTCCGCAGCGAGGTCACGCCGTACTTGTCTGCTCCCAGAAGGAACGAGTGGACAGGGAACATCGGATCCAAGCCTCCGGCCTGGCCGGCGTCAATGCCTACGGTCTCAACGCCGAAACCGCTGATCGAGGAATTGCCGGCTAGCCATTTGGCACCTGCGGAAGAGACGCCCGGAGTGTGGGGACCGGCGTCGTCCGCGTTGACGAAAGCCGCGGCGTCAGCGCCACGGGCCGCCCAGCCAGTCCGGAAAATGACCCAGCAGTTCTCCGGGAAAGCTCCGTGTTCCTCCTGCCACTGCTCAAAGTGTTCCGGTTCCAACAGAAAATCAGGGTTGGCAGAAACCTCGGCAGTCTTGTCGATCACCGCGATGGGACCCACCAGGCGCTGTGGTTCGATCTGGTCCACGGACTTTCCGTCCTTGCCCGTGATCCAGTGGACCGGAGCGTCCAGATGTGTCCCGGCGTGTTCACCCACTGTGACATCGTTCCAAGCCCAAGCGGGGCCGGCGTCGTCGAATTTACTCACCGGCGAGACCGACAACCCCACCGTATTCGCGAATGGCTGCGGAAGGTTCAGGATCGGCGTCTCGGAGCTCAGGGGCGTGGTGAGGTCGATGATTTCCACCGAACCGCTTGAGAGGGCTGCTGTGAGCCCGGCCAGAACAGACATTGTTCTCCTATCGCTTGCTTGGTTTCAGTGCTTCTTGAAATGCAGTGCTGCTTGAAGACGGGAAAGTGGTGAGGGCGGTGCGGTAAGTTTTTGGGCCACCAGGTGTCCGGAACCGCCGGAAAGGCCGGGACCGGGATGCGTTGATGCGCCGATGTGCCAGAGACCTTCGACGGCGGTTTGGTGGCCGGCCGCCGCCGGGAAGGGCCGCCACAGAAGGTTCTGGAAGAGCTCGGCTGAGCCCCCATAGGGGTCGCCGCTTACCGCGTTGGGATTCGAGGCCATTAGATCCGTAGGAGCCAGAATGTCTGAAGCAAGTACATTGGCCCGGGTTCCGGGAGCGAACTGCTCAAGCCGTGCCAGAACCCGCTCCAAGTAGCCCTGTTTCAGCTCCTCGGTCCAGCCTTCCGCAACGGACAGTTCGCCGGCTGCATCGCCTACTGGAGTGAACGGCACTTCCTGGAGTTGCAGCCATAGTGTGGCCTTGCCTTCCGGAGCGCGGGACGGGTCCAGGACGCATTGCTGCCCCACCACCACCGTGGGTTCGCTGGGAAGCAGCCCGGCTTCGGCTTGGGCGCAGGCAATTCCCGTGCTGTCCGAGCCGTTGCTGATGTGAACCAGGGGAACATCGTTCAGCCGTGGATCAAGCCACTCCACAGCTTTGTCCAAGGCCAGATGTACTTGCATGGCTCCGCGGCCGTTTTGGTAGCGTCCGGCTGCCTCGGCAGTTCCGTCAGGTGGCTGGCGAAGGAGCTGTGTGTAGAGAGCCTGGGGTGAGACGTTTGCCAGGACAGAATGAGCGGCGACCACGCCCTGTGAAGTCCGGACGCCGGAGACTGAGTGTCCCTTGCCGGAGGCGTCGGAGCCCACCAAAATCTCCTCGGCCTCCACGCCCAGCATGATCCGAACCCCGTTGTCGCGCAGCAACGACTCAAACGCCGCGATGAACCTGGAGGCCCCGCCCTTCACCACGGGAAGTCCGAAGCTGTGCATGCTCATCGCCATCACAGGCAACATGACACCGCCGGTGGCTTGGTCCGGGCCCAGACCTGCGTGCAGGAGCCAAGGTGACCACAACTGGTCCGCCTCCCAACCGTCGAATCGGCTGCGGACGTAGTTCCGGCCGCTCATCACCGAATCCCGGACGAAGGCCTCCGTTCCCGGGAAACGGCCGCGCCGGACAGCCCCGAACGCGATCTTCGCGACCTCTCGGAACGACCGGAGTTCCGCCCCGAAAGCCCCGAAAACCGTGCCGGCGTTGCGCCCAAGATCATCCAACATGGCCAGATACGCGGCATGATCGCCAGGGGCCTTGAAGGCAGCCGCCGTCTCAGCCGGATCCCGCTGCGCGATGACCACGCGGTGAGCACCCGTGGCCGGATCGGCTGCAACGCTCGCTGTGACCGGGCCGGAGGTGTTGCAGTACTCCAAGCCCCTGGCGTGCAGTTCCTTGCCCAACGCCGAGTAAGCGCCGCCGGAGACGAACAATGGGTGCCAGGAGGAGAAGGTGTCGTGGATAAAGCCCGGCAGGGTCCGCTCGGCGGAATGAATGAATCCACCCAGCCGGTCCGAGCGCTCGATGATGCACACGCGCTTTCCGGCCAAGGCCAACTCAGCTGCCGCGACAAGGGAGTTAATGCCTGAGCCGATGATCGCGACGTCAACGGAATCGTCCATGTCCGCACCTTTCAAGGGGGAAGTGCCGGGTCGAAAGGAGGGTGCCTAGAAATCCGGATGGCTGGCGGTGGCGTGGTACTTGCCGCCATGGAACACCAGGGGAGCTCCGCCGTCGTGCTTGTAGCTTTCCACTTCACCGACGTAGATGACATGGTCCCCCGCGTCATGTCGCGAAACCGTGCGGCACTGGAAGGTCGCCACAGCGCCTTCGAGCAGCGGTATGCCGGCGATGCCCTCAGTAGTTTCCGCGCCGGCGAACTTGTCCGTGGCGGGAGTCGCGAACTGACGGGACAGGACGTGCTGGTCACTGGCCAGGATGTTGATGGCAAAGTGCGTTGCGTCCTCGAAATCACCCAAGCTGGGCGCCCGTTTGCTGGGGCACCAGAGCACCAGGGGCGGATCCATGGACACCGACGTGAACGAATTGGCGGTCATGCCCACTTTTCGGCCATCCGCCGACACTGTGGTGACAACGGTGACGCCGGTGGCAAATTGACCCAAGGCGCTCCGGAAGTCACGGACATCGAAAACCGATGTGTCTTCTTCCTTGCGGGCCTGCATGAAGTCCGCGGCAGCTGCGGAGTCAAACCACCATGGGTACGAGGTCCGTGGATCATCAAAGCCGCTCACGATGCTTGCCGCCAGTGCCGGATGCTCGGCGGCTTCACTGAGGAGCGTTTTCTGGTGATCCCGGCGCGGCTTCAGGAGATCATTGGTCCATTCCACCGCCCACTGCCCCCAACCGCGCCAGAACTCGTCGAAGGTCCGCTCCATCCGTGCGCGGTCAAAAGGTTGCTGGCCGCGGCGAAGGATCGCGTCAAGGTAGTACTTCGCGGCAAGTGTTGCGTTGTTGGAACCTTGCCCGGTGAGGGGATCGTTGAGGACCACGGCGTCACCGAGACCGAACACCAACTTCCCGTTGCCGAGCTCCCCGACGGCGGATCTCACCGTTGGGGTGATGCGCCCCAGGAGCGTGGCGCCGGTGTCAGTGAGTTCCGCGCCGGCGAAGTTTTCGGCCTCGTGCGGGAAATGCTCACGCAGCATCTCCAGCGAACGCTCAAGCTGCTCTTCGGGGGTCCCGACGTCGGTCCAACGGTCCATGGGTCCGCCCACCACGCCTTCGAACACCATCATGCGGCAGGGCCCTGACACGGTCAGGCCGGGGAAGGTAAAGAACTCGCCGACGCCGGGGGCCATGGACATGCGGATGGCGTCGCCGCTGCTGGAGGTGCTGCCGGGTGACGGGTCGATCGCTCCGCTGGCGGGAGCGACGCCGTCGGGCTTGACGTAGTTCAAAGCCAGCACCCGCTGCGGGCGGTCGAAGGGTGACTTTGCCTTGTCGCGGGGGAAGATCTGGCCGATCTCGCCTTTGCCGGTGCTGACAATCACGAGCTCGTAGTCATGCGCCAGTTCTTCGAGCATGCGCGGGGTGACCTTCTCAATCCGGAAATCACCACCGGCTGCAACAAACGTTTCGATCCAGAGGGCGCTCTTGATGCGCTGATCGATGGATCGGGCGGGGCCATCCAAGGGGGCTTCCCACTCGATGGGGTCATCAGCGTCCACGCGCAGGCGGATGGAGGTGATGCCGGGGACGGAACCGGATTGGTAGAACTCGGTGAGCGCTGTCCCCATCTGGGCTTCGGCATCCAAGGCAGTGGAGAACATGCACTGGCTGGACATGACCTTGCCGGTGCGGATCTGGGCTGCTGAACGATCGGATAGGAGTGTTACCGCGTAGCCGTCCCGTTGCAGGCCAAGGGCCAGTTGGGCGCCGGATTCACCGGCCCCGATGATTGCTATTTTTCGCATGGATAAGTCCTTATTAGCAGGGGCGTGCTAGGAAACTTTGGCGGCCGATAGGTCCGCAAGGTAGCTCGCGGCTTTCTCGGGATACATGAACCACTCCTGGAATTCCGGAGGGTGGTTGAAGCCGTTGGCGAAGCGGCGCGCGATGTCCGGCTGGTTGTTCGCTGCCCCCAGGAGTTCAAGGACGTGGGGCGGCGGCGGAGCCAGGAGGGCATTTGTCCAGTGTGCAACGTGCTGGGCGTAATCCCAATAGCGCTCAAACGTGGCCTGCATGAAGCCTGCATCGAAAGTGCCATTTCCGTGCTGGATGATGCTGTCCAAGTACGACGCCGCGCATTTGCTCGCGTTGTTGGAGCCCTGCCCGGTGATCGGATCGTTCAAGACCACGACGTCGGCCAGGCCCAGTACCTGCCTGCCGCTGGGCAGGGTGGCAATCGGGTGGCGGACGGTAGGGGCAAAGCGCCCCTGCAGTACGCCGTTGGGGTCGGTAAGTTCCACATCCGTGGCCCGTTCCGCTTCCCAAGGCAGGAAGGTGTTGAGGATGTTCTTGGAGTTTTGCAAGTGCTCCTCGGGGGACAGGCCCTTCCAAGTGTCCATGGGTCCGCCAGGAACCCCCTCGAAGACCATGATTTCGCAAGGTCCGGTGGTGGTGAGCGCAGGGAAGACGAAGTATTCGCCCACGCCCGGGATGAGGTTGAAGGAAACCGCGGAGTACTCCTCGCGGGGTTTCAGGCCCTTGACATAGGTCAGGGCAAGGGCGCGCTGCGGTGCGTCGTAGGTGCTGCGTTCGGCGTCGCGGGCGAAGAGCTGGGCGATTTCACCCTTGCCCGCTGCCACTATCACCAAATCAGAATCCTGCGTGTACTTCTCCAGCTCAGCCATGCCGGCGTCTTCGAAGACCAGCTCGCCGCCGCGGGCGGTGAACTCCTCCATGAACTTGGGAAACTTGACCCGCTGATCGATGGACTTGGCGTGGTGGTCCAGGCGGGAAGCCCAGCCAATGGCCTTCTCACCCGGCAGTTCGGGGTGCGGGATGGTGAAGGAAATGCCGTCCACGGTGGGGGCGTCCGGCCAGAAATCCAGTCCCAGCGCCCGCTCGTGCTCCAAGGCGTTGTGGAAGATGCACTGGCTGGAGGCGACTTTGCCTTCAGCGATTTCCTCCGGCGTCCGATTGGAAATTGTGGTGACCTGGTAACCGGCGTCGAGCAGGCCGATGCCCAGTTGGAGTCCGGACTGGCCGGCTCCAACGATGGTGATGTGGCGTTGCGTCATGGTTTTGCCTTTTCTCTTGGTCTATTTGCAGTCTGTGTCTGGTTTGTCAGTTTGCGGCGAGCAGGGGGATGGTTTCTTCGGCGCGTTCCGGTCCCAAGGCGGAGTAACCGCCGTCGACAGCCCAATCAGCGCCGGTCACGAAGCTTGCTTGGTCGCTGGCAAGAAACGCGACGACGTCACCCACCTCGTGCGGGCGGCCGACGCGTTTGAGTGCGTGGAACGGTGCCGCCACGGAATCTGTCTTGTCGAGGTTCCCGCTGCTGAGGGAGTCCATGATGTTGCTCCACACCCAGCCCGGGCTGACTGAGTTGACCCGGATCCCGTCCAGTGCGAAGTCCACCGCCATGCTGCGGGTGACCTGGACCAAGGCAGCCTTGCTGGCCGGATAAAGCCAGCGGCCTGTTTGGGCCACCGAGCTGGAGATTGAGGTGAAGTTGATGATGGCGCCATGCCCGGAAGCCTTCAGGTAAGGGCGGGCACTGTTGCTTGCTACTACGGCGCTGACCAGGTTGACGTTGAGTGCGTCGAGCCAGTCGGCGCGTCCCGAAGCCGCGCCGTCGTCCTTGTAGGTGCAGGCCAGATTGACCAGAATGTCCAAGCTGCCATGCGCAGCAACCGTCTCGCTGACCATCCGGTCCACAGCATCGTCATCAGTGATGTCGGTGTGGGAGTAGGTGATCCTCTCACCCAATGCGGCGGTGAGGGAAGCGCCGTCGGGGTCTATGTCAGCGACCACCACCGTGGCCCCGGCGTCCCGCAGCGAGGTGACCACTCCCTGGCCTACCTTGGTGGCCCCACCGGTGACTATGGCTGTCCTGCCTTGGAGTGCTGACATGTGCCGACCCTTTCGTGCAACGCTGATGTTACGGAAATATGACGTACGTCATACTCATGTTCCAACTGACTCTAGGCCGCTGCCGGGGCCCGGAATATCCACTTGGCGCGAGGACTATCCACAAAGCGAAACCGGCGCCTGCTTCACTTGCTTGGCTGCGGAGCGGGCTTCGGATGGTTCCGATCCCATTCATCCCGGCGGTCATGCACGAGCTTGATGTTCTTCACTTGTCCTCACCTCGCTTCCGTCACTGTTATGGTTCTGTGAGCTGCGTCATACTTGTCTTAAAAACGACTCTAGACAGCCGCTGCACTCCGGAATATCCGCCCGGCGCGGGGATCATCCGAAAAGCGAAAGCTGCAAAATACCCGTGCGAACTGTGAATACCCGTGAAGTAGGTGGCGGATGGTGAGGATTCTGGCCCGTGACGTTCTGCGGGGACAGCCGACGACGGCCACAACGGACGTGGACGAAGCACACGCCAAGATCGCGGAACTGTTCTGCAGCCACGAGCTTGCGCCGCGGACGCGTGCATCCTTGATGGACATGAAGCTGCGCTCATTGCACCGTGGCGACGTGGGGATCGAGTTCCTGGATTACGGCGCGGACGTTCGGATTGAGCCGGAGGGCCTCCAGGACTTCCACTTGGTGCAGATTCCGTTGTCTGGGCACGCGTCCATGCAGGTGGGTGCGGACACAGTGGAGTCCGGTCCGCGCCTGGCCACGGTGCCGCCGGTCGACCGGCCATTCTCGATGAGTTGGGACGGCGGTAGTCCACACCTGATTGTTTACGTGCGGCGCACTGCCCTTGAGCGGGTGGCCGGGCAGCTGTACGGCGAAAGTTCTGTGGAGCTGGGCTACGGCATGGACCTCTCAGGTGCCGCCGGTCGCGCATTCTTGAGGGCCGTCGTCGAACTTCATGACGACTTGATCAGCCAACCGCAGTCCGCGGCTCCTGCCTTTGTCCAGGGGTTATTGGCGGACAGCATGATGTCCCGCCTGCTGATGGCGATGGAGCAGCCCGGCGAGGAGACCCGGAGCGCAGACGCGGAAAGCCGGCTTGTCCGTGAATGCCGTGAACTACTGGAAAGGCACGCTTTCGAAGAACTGACCGTCCCGGACATCGCCGAGTGCCTGGAGGTGTCGGTTCGCACCCTGCAAACGGCGCTTCGGGCGGAAACGGGAGCCACGCCGTCGGACATGCTACGCAGTATCAGGCTGGATCGGGCGCGGGAGATGCTCCTGGAGGCCAGTCCCCGGGAGCAGAGCGTCACTGCGGTGGCGGAGTTGTGCGGATTTACTCACCAGGGGCGCTTCTCCGCCCTGTACCTCAAGGCCTTCGGGGAACTGCCGTCGGAGAGCCTGCGCCGCTAGCTACGCCTCCAGCACGTAAGTTTTCAGGTCGTCCAGGGTCTGCTGCATGTGCGCATCCATGGCCAGGCGCGCTTCATGCGGATTGCGGGATTCCAAAGCGGCGGCAATCTTCCGGTGATGGCCGATTGCATGTTCCTGGATCTCAGGGAAAGCCGAAGTTTCAGCCCGCCGCGCCTCGAGGACCCGGTGTAGCGGCTCGAAGAGAACAGCAACAAAGACGTTGCCGGAAGCATGAAGTATAACGTCGTGGAAACCGAGGTCCGCTTCCACGAAAGAGGCGAGGTCATTGACCTCGTGGGCGGCCTGCATCTTCTCAACGTGCTCTTTGAGTGTCTCCAACTCATCATCGGAGATGCGCTCGGCGGCCAATTCGCATGCGCCGGTTTCAAGCATGCGGCGGAGCTCGATCAGATGGATAGCGGCTGCCGCATCCTTGGTTCCCTCAGAGGCTGCGCGCAGCACGGCTTCCAGCGACGCCCACTGGTTGAGCGGGTTGACGAAGGTTCCGCGGCCGCGTTCGACACTAAGAATCTTCTGCGCCTCAAGGGTTTTCATGGCCTCGCGCACAGTCATCCGGCTCACCTCATGTTTGGCGCTGAGCTCCAGCTCTCCCGGAACCACTGTTCCTGGCGGGAACTCGCCCGCGATGATCCGGTCCAGCAGCTCATCAGCCACGACGCCCACCAGCGACTTGCGTGCCATGTATCCCCATTTCTTGTACTTCAGGCTGCCCGGCTCCCCGCGGATTTCCCCCGGGACGGGCAGTTGTCAGACATCTTACGCTGGCAGCGGCCAGCTTGTTTTCCAAAACCCGGTCAACGCGTCGGCGCATACTCCGGGCTGTTCCCAGTGGACGTTATGGCCGGCGCCGGGGATGGCACACAGCTGCCGATCCGGGCTTTCGGCCACGAATTCGCGCATCTGTTCCACGGGCCGCACCCGGTCGCCGGTTCCGGCAATCACCAGCAGTGGCGCGTGGACGCGCCCGGGCACCGAGGGCTCGACGCCGGTCATCGCCGCCAAGGCGCTGGCGGACAGAACCGGGAAGGGTACATTAAATCCTGCGCTGAGCCTCTCCATGTCGGCTGCGGACAGCTGCCCGTACCAGGCCTCCATGAGCTGGGCAACTGTCCCGGAATCGAAGAATCCCTGCTCCAGCTGCGAGCTCAGCAGCGCCTTGAAGCCCTGGTTCTGCGGCACGGGCGCCATGCCCACCAAAGTTACGGTGGCCACCAATTCGGGGTGGGCTGCCGCAAGCGCCAGCGACACACTGCCACCCATGGAATGCCCCACTAAATGCACGGGGCCGTTGCTGCGGAGCTCAATTGCGGCAGCTACCGAGGCAGCCGCTGAGTCCAGCGTCCACACGAAATCCGGCGGCAACTCTTCGCCCGGATGGTAGCCGGGGAGGTCGGGAATCCACACCGTCCGGCCGGCGTCGAGCAGTTTCTTCGCGAGTGGTTCCCAGTACACGGAACCGGACGCCCAGCCGTGGACCAGTACTGCGGGAACGGGCTGACCTGCGGGAATGTCGGGCGTGAGGACGTTCACGAACGGGAGCGGAACAGCACTGTCGGCCATGTGCCCAGCCTAGTGATGTGGGGCACCTTGCGCGGTGAAGAGCCGTGTGTCACACTAATTCAAATGTTAGATGTCTGACATCTTACATTCACCAAACCGCTACACAGATTTCCCACGATGGAGTGCACAGTGACCCTTGAAGCCGACGTTCTGGCCGCTTTCCCGGCGGAAGTCCAGATTCCTGCTCAGTTGGTTGCCGACGCCGTTGCGACGTCCTCAACAACGTCTCCCCGCGTTCTGGTAGTCCTCGACGACGACCCCACGGGAACGCAGTCCGTTGCGGACCTCGCTGTGCTCACCCGGTGGGAGGTGGCCGACTTCACGTGGGCCTTCACCCATATCCGCGAGAACCAGACCAAGCCTGCTGTCTACGTCCTCACCAATACCCGGAGCCTGGACCCGGCCGAGGCCGCAGCACGCAATGAGGAGATCGTCCGAAACGCACTCGCGGCAGCTGCCGGCACCCGTGTTGGTCCTCGGCTGCGACTTGGTTTCGTCAGCCGCAGCGACTCCACCCTCCGCGGCCACTACCCGCTGGAGCCGGATGTCATCGCTGCCACCGTGGCCGCCGAGACCGGCGAAGCCACCGACGGCGTGGTCATCGTCCCGGCGTTCCCCGACGCCGGTCGCGTCACCATCGGCGGTGTGCACTACATGCGAGGCACCGGAGAAGACGCTGGCAAACTCACCCCCGTGGCCGAGACGGAATTTGCAAAGGACGCCAGCTTCGGCTTCCGGAATTCCGAGATGGGCAAGTATGTGGAGGAGAAGTCCCAGGGCAGGTTCGCCGCCGGTGACGTGATCGTCCTGGACCTCAACATCATCCGGGCAGGCGCTTCCGCCCAAGACCCCACCATCTCCGCAAAGGCCATTGCAGATGCCCTGGAGTCCGCCACCAACTCCACCCCGATCGTGGCCGACATCGTCACGGAGAACGATTTCCGGGCCCTGGCCCTGGGCCTCGAAGAAGCCGAGCGTCGCGGCAAGAAGCTTCTCTACCGTGTGGGTCCGCCGTTCGTTCGCGGACGCATCGGCCAGGAGATCCGTGCCGCTTTGACCTCCGGGGAAGCCTACGCGGGCAACACTCCCTCCACAGCAGGCGGACTCATCGTGGTCGGCTCGCACGTGGGCGTCACCACCCGCCAGCTCAACCACCTGACCTCACAGCACAGTTCGGCAAGGACCATCGAAATCGACGTCGAGAAACTGCTGGAGACCGAAGCCGACGCGTACATCGGAGCCGTGGTTTCCGACGTCGTCGACGCCCTGCACCAAGGCGACGTCATCGTGCACACCAGCCGCCTGCTCATCAAGACCGACGACGCCGCAGCGAGCCTGAAGATCGCACGCACCGTTTCCGCCGCCGTCGTCGCCGTGGTGAACCGGACCCTGAAAACCTTCCCGCCGCGGTTCGTCATTGCCAAGGGCGGCATCACGTCCTCCGACGTCGCAGCCCACGGCTTGGAAATCCGCCACGCCATTGTCCGCGGCCCCATGCTGCCGGGCATCGTTTCGCTGTGGGAGCCGGTGGACGGGCCCGCGAAGGGCATCCCTTACATCGTGTTCGCCGGAAACGTGGGCGATGACCAATCCCTGACCGACGTCACCCGCAAGCTCAGCGCCACTTTCTAGAACCCAGCCGCAGAAAAATTTCACTGGAGAACACCATGACCAGCAGCAACTACACCGTCACCGTCCTGGGCCTCGGCGCCATGGGCCTTCCCATGGCAACCCGCCTCGCATCCGAGCTGACAGTCCACGGTTTCGACATCGCCGAGCCGCGCCTGGAACTCGCCGCAACAGCCGGCATCAAGACTTTCGCTTCCGCCCGCGAAGCTTCGGACGGTGCTGATGCGCTGCTCCTGGCCGTACGCAACGGCGAGCAGCTCAACGATGTCCTCTTCGGCGAGAACGGCGTCGCTCCGGTGCTGAAGCCGGGCGCCGTCGTGATCCTCGGCAGCACCGTCGGCACCGAAGCCATTCCCGCCACGGTGGAAAAGCTTGCCGAATACGGCGTCTCGCTCGTGGACGCGCCGCTGTCCGGAGGCCCGAAACGCGCGGGCGAAGGTGACCTGCTGATCGTGGTCGGCGCTGAGCCTGAGGCCCTTGAGAAGGCACGGCCAGCGCTTGAGCTCCTTGCGTCCACCCTGAGCATCGTTGGCGACAAGCCCGGCGACGGCCAGGCACTCAAGACCGTCAACCAGCTGCTCTGCGGCGTCCACATCGCCGCCGCTGCCGAGGCCATGGCCCTCGCAGATGCCCTTGGCCTCGACCAGGCAAAAACCCTGGCCGCCCTCGAAGCCGGAGCCGCAGGTTCGTTCATGCTCTCCAACCGTGGCCCGCGCATCCTCGAGGCCTACACCGAAGACGGGGCCGAAGTCCTCAGCCGCCTGGACATTTTCGTCAAGGACATGGGGATCGTGGGTAAGGCAACCCGGGCCGCCGGCCTCGCCGCACCCGTTGCCGCAGCTGCTGAACAGCTCTACCTTCTCGGCCAGGCCCAAGGCCTCGCCGCCGCCGACGACTCCGCCGTCATCAAGGTTGTTGCGCCCTCAAAGCGCACCGCCTAAGCACCCCACCAGAACGCGCGACGACGGCGGTCCCCCCTTCGCCGTCGTCGC
>NZ_JBLYIE010000030.1:0-2794 GCF_048537125.1 Paenarthrobacter sp. PPS72
GTATAAGAGACAGCTACATAGCCCGCTCGCTCCTGGAATCCGGCGGATTCAGACCGGAACTACACCCTCAATTCTGAAGAGCCTCATAAGGGCCGAAATCGCCGTCGCCTATTTCAGCCCTGAACAGCTCAGCCCTGTCCAGCTCAGCCCTGTCCAGTTCAGCCCTGAACAGCTCAGACCCGCTCAGTTCAGTACCTTGCCGCAACTCGCCGCCAAGGTTTGCCAAAGCCGCGATTCCGTCAGTGAAGCCGGGCATCTCCGCCGGCAAGGGAGGCGGCAGACAGCCTGCCAGGAAAGTCCACCGGAACCAGTGGGTGAACACGCTTGCCAACGGTCTCTCGTATCGCAGAGCCAACTGGTCGACGGCGTCGGCTTCCGCACTGGCCGAAGCGATGTCATTCAGCGCACATAACGCCTGCATACGTATCAGCCGCCCGTTGATCTCAAAGGTCGGCGAATCGGCGTCGAATGCTGTTGTTATGAGCTCCTGGCCGATGTCGGCGCGTTCGGCCGCAAGGCCAGCTGAAGTGAAGGTATGCATGAACCGGGCGCTGAGGGCGAAGCAGAGCAGCTGCCCGTCTCCCAACTGCTTGGCGATCGACTCCGCTTCGCCGGCCTCCGAGTAGCGATTGGCTGTGCCTCGGGATTCCATCGCGATGGTGGCCAGAAGGCGGGCACGGCTCCGATCGCTGAGGCTTGGAGTGGTGGTAAGCGCATGCTCCGCAGCGGCAGTAACGGCGGCGGAAGCAGCGGGGTCATCGGTGCGCGTCCATATCCCGGGTATGTCGTAGCCACCAATGACGCGGGCAATGAGATCGGGATCGTTCAGTTCGGCAGCTGCGCGGATGGCCGCAAGGCGTTGGGTGCGGACGGTCTGAAGATTGCCGGCGACTGCCAAGCTGCCCAACACCGCGTTGGATGCTTCGAGCTGAACTCTCGTGCCGCTTCGGGAGTATGCGGTGGCAGTTGGAGCTAATGTGAGGGCTTCCGGGCGCTGCAGCTGCGGATCCCTACGGAGAATTTGGTTCTCCAAGTCAACAAGAGCAGGGCCGGGGTCCAGCCCGAGTTCGTTGGCAAGCTGCGTGCGTGCCCGCCGAAGGACAGCCAGCGCATCGACTTGGCGGTGGCTTTGGTAAAGAGCCAAGGCCAGCAAGCGCCAACCTTCTTCGCGCCAGGGATTCGCTTCCACCTGCGTTTCCAGCATGGTGATGGCGTCCGCAGGTCGGCCGGAGTCCAGGCGCGCTGAGGCGCAGTGTTCGACGGCGGTCTGCCGGAGTTCAGTCAGTCGTCTCACCTCAGGGAGGGCCCACGGCCGTTCGGCGAATTCCTGGAAGGCCGCTCCCTGCCATTCGTTGAGGGCCGCGGACAACTTCGGCTCAGCCTTCTCGGGGGTGGTCCCAACTGCGCGGGTCACTGCCGTATCGAATCTCCAGGCGTCAACGGCGTCGACATCGAGTCTCAGGCAGTACCCGTCGCCCACTGTGACGATCACGGCGGGTGGGGTGCGGGGTAGCCGATGTGGTTCAAGGATGCGCCGAAGTTCACCAACAAAGGTGCGGATTGCTCCGACAGCCCCGTTGGGCGGCTCCCCGTCCCACAGTTCCTCCGCAAGCGAGGATGTTGAGATGCCGCGGCCGCGTAGTGAAACGAGTATGCCGAGGATTTCCCTGTGCCGCCGCTTGGAGAGATCCCGCACTTCTCCATCGACGCTCACTTGGAGGGGGCCGAGGACTCTGATCTGCACAGTGTTTCGGATTGACGCAGTAGTCAGGGGTCAATCGTAGTGAGGAAGACAATCCCCGCCTTTGTTGGCGACAGGGCCCCAACTGATTCGCTGCTGATTCGCGGGCGGGAGAGTGGTTCCACCAACAACGAATGGAGACTTCCTTGACTTTGACACTCCTGCCCGAAGCCAGCTACCACCGCGTCCCGGTGTCGCCCGACGCCGAACTGAACGTCGCGGTGGCGGGGCGCGGTCCCGCCGTCGTACTTTTGCATGGCTTTCCCCAAACGCACCTCATGTGGAGGCATGTCGCCGCTGATCTCGCGGCGGACCACACGGTCATATGTCCGGATCTTCGCGGGTACGGTGCGAGCGATAAGCCGGCACAGGATGGCGAGGATACATACTCGAAGCGGACGATGGCCAAGGATGTCATTGCCAGCCCGTATTCTGGGTCACCACCGCTTCGCACTTGCCGGCCACGACCGTGGGGCACTGGTGGCCATGCGTGCGGGCTTGGACCATTCCGACGCAGTCAGTCACCTGCTGGCACTGGATGTGCTGCCGACGTTGGACATGTGGGACATCCTCCGCGGTGTGGATGCCAGGGTGGCTTGGCACCTCTACTTGATGGCTCAGCGGGCGGGAATCCCGGAGCCTATGATCGAAGCCGCCGCCGACTCCTTCTTTGCCTCGTTCATCGATGGATGGACGGCTGATCCCCAAGCAATCCCTCTGCGATATCGCGAGGAGTACCTGAAGTCGTCGCGCGAAGCAGTGTGGTCGATAGTCGCGGACTACCGGGCTTCCGCGGGAATCGACGTCGCGCATGATCGCGCTGACAGGAACGCTGGCAATGTGTTGCCCATGCCGGCAACTGTGATGCAGCAAGGTTGGGGTGCGGTGCTGGGGTACGATGCCGCTGCACTTTGGGGTGCCTGGGCGCCTGATCTTAAACACGTGACGATGAACACCAGCCACTTCACGGCGGAGGAGAATCCCAGGGCGGTGGTTGAGGCCATGCGCGAGTTGATGGACCGCTAGGAAGCAGCGTTCGACGGCGGTTTGGTG
>NZ_JBLYIE010000031.1:0-363 GCF_048537125.1 Paenarthrobacter sp. PPS72
CCAATCCGAGAGGCATCTCGTAGGTGCAACTTTTCCATAGATCTACGCGCGTGTCAGCCGCGTTCGATGATTCCAATCTCGTGTCGGACGCAGGTCTGGTCCCGGCGATGGCGTTGGCGGTAAAAACCTGCCTTGGCGAACTCGCTGATCTATGGCTGACGCTGCCCGGATACTTCGGCGCCAATGCGGGCCTGAAAGTCACCGCTCTGGTCGCGGGCATGGTCGCCGGGGCCGATTCCATCGATGACATGGCCTTGTTGCGGCACGGCGGGATGAAAAAGCTGTTCGCCGGCGCGTATGCTCCTTCGACCTTGGGATCGTTCCTGCGGGCGTTCACTTTCGGCCATGTCCGCCAGCTCGACG
>NZ_JBLYIE010000031.1:417-929 GCF_048537125.1 Paenarthrobacter sp. PPS72
GCTGCGTGCCGACAGTGCGTTTTATGGTCACGCGGTCGTCGCCGCTGCCCAGCGGGCCGGGGCGAAAGTGTCCATTACCGTCCGGATGGACCCGGCCGTCAAACGCGCCATCGCCACCATCGCTGAGAAGGCCTGGACCACCATCGAGTACACCGACGCGGTCCGCGATGAAACCACCGGGGCCTGGATTTCCTCAGCGGAAGTCGCCGAAACCGACTTCACAGCTTTCGTGGGCCGGAAGAAAGCCGAACGCATCCACGGGCGCCTGATCGTGCGCCGGATCCCGGAACTGAACGCCCAAGCCGGCGCGGGCCAACAGACCCTGTTCGACACCCACCGCTTCCACGCCTTCTTCACCACCACCGCCCTGGACGCCGTCACGGCGGACAAAACCCACCGCCAGCACGCCATCATCGAGCAGGTCAACGCGGACCTCAAAGACAGCGCCCTCGCCCACTTACCCTCGGGAAAGTTCACCGCCAACGCCGCGTGGCTGGTCCTGGCGAGCATCG
>NZ_JBLYIE010000032.1:0-264 GCF_048537125.1 Paenarthrobacter sp. PPS72
TCCCGGCGATGGCGTTGGCGGTGAAAACCTGCCTTGGCGAACTCGCTGATCAGTGGCTGACGCTGCCCGGATACTTCGGCGCGAATGCAGGGTTGAAGGTCAGCGCACTGGTCGCGGGCATGGTTGCGGGCGCCGATTCCATCGATGACATGGCCTTGTTGCGGCACGGCGGGATGAAGAAACTCTTCGCCGGTGCATATGCCCCGTCGACGTTGGGATCGTTCCTGCGGGCGTTCACCTTTGGCCATGTCCGCCAGCTCGACG
>NZ_JBLYIE010000032.1:352-865 GCF_048537125.1 Paenarthrobacter sp. PPS72
TGCTGCGTGCCGACAGTGCGTTCTACGGCCACTCGGTCGTCGCCGCTGCCCAGCGGGCCGGGGCGAAAGTGTCCATTACCGTCCGGATGGACCCGGCCGTCAAACGCGCCATCGCCACCATCAACGAGAAGGACTGGACCACAATCCAATACACCGACGCGGTCCGCGATGAAACCACCGGAGCCTGGATTTCCTCGGCGGAAGTCGCCGAAACCGCCTTCACCGCCTTCGTGGGCCGAAAGAAAGCCGACCGCGTCCACGGACGCCTGGTCGTGCGCAGGATCCCGGAACTGAACGCCAAAGCAGGCCAAGGGCAACAGACACTGTTCGACACCCACCGCTTCCACGCCTTCTTCACCACCAGCGACCTGGACACCGTCACCGCAGACAAAACCCACCGCCAACACGCCATCATTGAGCAGGTCAACGCGGACCTCAAAGACAGTGCCCTGGCGCACCTGCCCTCGGGAAAGTTCACCGCCAACGCGGCCTGGCTGGTCCTGGCGAGCATCG
>NZ_JBLYIE010000033.1:0-291 GCF_048537125.1 Paenarthrobacter sp. PPS72
GCTGTTAGCGGAGCAACTCCTTCCACTGCTGCACTAAATCCAGGCTGGGGGCAGCCAGTCGACCGGCACTTAGCCTCGATCCACCGGTCGGGTTGAGGTTGTAGCGGCGTTTTAAACAGAGAATGCCTGTCGGATCGGGAAAGATGGGGTTTGTCTAGAACTCCGTTTGGCCAATCCGAGAGGCATCTCGTAGGTGCAACTTTTCCATAGATCTACGCGCGTGTCAGCCGCGTTCGATGATTCCAATCTCGTGTCGGACGCAGGTCTGGTCCCGGCGATGGCGTTGGCGGT
>NZ_JBLYIE010000033.1:428-592 GCF_048537125.1 Paenarthrobacter sp. PPS72
ACCGCGACCGCGGCGCCGGTCATCATCGGCGCGAGGCTGCGCAAGGGAAGCGCCGGCTCCCCGCGCGGGGCGGGAAAGTTCATCGGTGACATTTTGGCCACCGTGAAACGGCTGCGCGGCAAGGATGCCACCGGGCTGGTGCTGCTGCGTGCCGACAGTGCGTT
>NZ_JBLYIE010000033.1:732-1117 GCF_048537125.1 Paenarthrobacter sp. PPS72
TGGCTGGTCCTGGCGAGCATCGCCTTCAACCTCTCCCGCGCCATCGGCAGCCTCGCCGGCCCTGACCTGGGCAAAGCACGCAGCGGCACCATCCGCCGAAAACTCATCACCGTCCCCGCCAGAATCGCAACCTCGGCACGGAAGATCATCCTGCACCTGCCCGCACACTGGCCCTGGGAAACCGGATGGTCACGCCTCTTCGAAGCGGCCTGCGGCCCACCCCGGATGACCGCTATCTGACCACCCAGCCAACCCGGCGCAACCAGGACCACGGAACACAACCGGCAGCAAGGCCGGGAACTCCCTCACGCCCTCAGACCGAAACCCTGACCAGGATCAGAACGATCCCACCCAATCAAAACCCGCCCGGTGGATCGAGGCTTAG
>NZ_JBLYIE010000034.1:0-18436 GCF_048537125.1 Paenarthrobacter sp. PPS72
CTTCTACCCGGGGACCCAACCATCCGGATCGCGTGCCAGCCTGACAATCGCCTCTTCCTTGTTCGGCATCATCGCCGTCCTCCTCGTTTCGATACTTCGAGATTACGTCGTTTCGAGATGTCAGTCCGAAAGAGAGCCGTCTCAAAATGAGACACACGCCACATGTTGACAGCTGTTCCCTCCGCCTAGCCTCGATGGTGTCGCGACTACGGCAGTCGCGAGAAGGAGACCAGACATGTACAGCAAAGACGGCGAAAACTATTTCATTGTCGACGCCCACATCGCCCTGTGGGACGCCCGCCCAGAGAACCAGCGGAATATCCACGGCAAGCAGTTCATCGATTGCTTCTACGACTACCACCGAAACCTCTCCCCCGAGGAGGAACAGTGGTCCTATGAGGAATACCTCTACCAGGGCGGCGCACGCCTCATGAAGGATCTGTTCGAGGACGGCTACGTCGACCACGCAATCTTCCAGCCGGCCTATCTTGGCGCGTTCTACAAGAACGGATTCGCACAGGTCGAGGAAGCGTTTGGCCTTGCCGCGGCGAACCCGGACAAACTCACGTACAACCACTGCTATGACCCCCGCGAGGGAGAGTCAGGCCTTGACCGGCTGCGCGCCGACCACGAAAAGATGGGCTTCAAAGGAGTGAAGCTTTACACCGCAGAGTGGCACGGCGAATCCCGTGGTTACAAGCTCTCGGACCCCTGGTCCTACCGCTACTTCGAGGAGTGCCGCAAGCTCGGCGTCAAGAACATCCATATCCACAAGGGTCCTACTATCCGCCCGCTGGACCGGGACGCTTTCGATGTCGCTGATGTAGACCATGCGGCATCGGACTTCACCGACTTGAACTTCGTCGTCGAGCACGTCGGTCTGCCCCGGCTGGAAGACTTTTGCTGGATCGCCACCCAGGAACCCAACGTTCACGGCGGCCTGGCCGTTGCTATGCCCTTCATGCACACCCGGCCGCGGTACTTCGCCCAAATTATCGGTGAGCTCATTTACTGGATCGGCGAGGACCGCATCCAGTTCTCCAGCGACTACGCCCTGTGGACACCCCGCTGGCTAGTCGAGCGCTTCGTCGACTTCCAGATCCCGGAAGACATGACCGAATACGCTCCACTCACCACTGCCCAGAAGAAGAAAATTCTGGGACTGAACGCCGCGAAGATGTATGACATCCCGGTACCTGGAGAGCTGCAACTCCCTGACGCGAGCGAGACGAAAACAGGACCGCGACAGCCCGAACGCGCCGACATGGCAGGCATCCGGTGACAGCCTTGCACGTGGATCGTGCACCTGAGACCCTCTGGGATGTTACCGAGGAGGACATCCGGCGTGCCTTGGACTCGGTGTTCGACCCGGAACTGGACGAACCGATCACTGATCTTGGCTTCGTTCGTTCCCTCAAGGTCCAGTCCTGTGCCGACGGGGCACGGGTGGAAGTTCATCTGCGCCTGCCCACCTCCTTCTGCTCTCCCAATTTCGCCTACCTGATGGCGTCCGACAGCAAGGACGTGATCTCGGCGGTGCCGATGGTGGCGCAGGTTGTCGTCGAGCTGGATGATCACCACGACTCCGACCTCATCAATTCGGGGCTCGCCGCCGACGCAGGGTACCGCGGCACGTTCCTGCACGAAGCTGAGGACAGCCTGGAAGAGCTGCGCTGGACATTCCGCCGCAAAGCCCACACCGCTGCCATGGAAAGGTGCCTCACCGACCTCCTTCGCGCCACCCCCGAACTCGAGGAAACGGAGATGGGAACCGTTCGCCTCGGGGACCTTCTAACCGGAAGAAACAAGGATGCCCTGCTGCGCCGACGGTCAGTGCTCGGCCTGCCCGAGGCCGCTGACTCGATCGTCCTGGTCAACCACGACGGACACCCGTATCCCCCCGACGCCGTCCCGATGGCACTTCGCCGAGCACGCTCGACCCGCATCTCCATTGACGGGAACGCGCACTTCTGCCGCGGCCTGCTGCGCACACGCTACGAGGGCTCCGGCGCGGACCAGAGCAAACGCCCAGAAGGCGCCGAGGCCAAAGACCACCACGAACTACTTCCGATTAAAGTCAAGGAGATTCACTCATGAGCACCATGCGAGCCGTCCAGGTGGTCGGCTACCACCAAAGCCTGAAAATGGCAGAAGTCCCGGCCCCTGTAGTCACCGGCCCTTTCGACGTCGTCGTCAGAATCGGCGGCGCCGGCGTTTGCCGCACCGACCTGCACATCCTCGAAGGACAATGGGCCGAAAAATCCCAGGTCCACCTGCCCTACACCATCGGCCACGAGAACGCCGGATGGGTGCACGCAATCGGTAGCGGCGTCACCAACGTGCAGGAAGGCGACAAAGTCATCCTCCACCCCCTCATCACCTGTGGTCTTTGCCGCGCCTGCCGATCCGGCGACGACGTGCACTGCGAGCAGAGCAAGTTCCCAGGCATCGACACCAGCGGCGGGTACGCAGAATACCTTCTGACCTCCGCCCGATCTGTCGTAAAAATTGATGACTCTCTGGAACCCGCCGACGTTGCGGCACTGGCCGACGCAGGCCTGACCGCTTATCATGCGGCCGCTAAAGCAGCCAAGCGATTGACCCCGCGGGACACCTGCGTCGTCATCGGCGCCGGCGGACTAGGACACATCGGGATCCAAGTCCTCACGGCGCTCACACCCGCACGCATCATCGTCGTAGACCGTAACCCGGCCGCACTGGACCTCGCCAAGGAAATCGGAGCGCACGAAGGCGTCCTTGCCGACGGAACCCAGGTTCAGCAAGTCCTGGCGCTGACTGATGGAAAAGGAGCGGAGGCGCTCATTGACTTTGTCGGAGAAGGAGGAGCTACTGCCCAAGGCGTCGCCATGCTCCGCCAGGCCGGGGATTACTACGTGGTGGGCTACGGCGAGAACATCGACGTTCCCACCATCGACATCGTTTCAGCCGAGATTAACATCATCGGCAATCTCGTCGGCTCCTACAACGATCTCCAGGACCTGATGGCCCTGGCGGCGCGCGGCGCCGTCACCCTGCATACCCAGAAATACGCTCTCGATGACTTCGAACAGGCCATCAGTGACCTCGACGCGGGCAAAGTGCGCGGTCGGGCCATCCTTGTGCCCTGACAACCAACACCTTGGGGGGAATACGACAACCATTTCAGCGCACCGTCAGACCAAGAGAGATGACATGAGACCTTACATAAGCGTGGGTTTATCCGTCGGGGTTCTAGCCGGGCTATGGACGGAGGTGAGCGTGGAACTTGGCCTCATCACCTGGGTCGCATTCGTCGCATGGGCATGCTTCTTCGCCGCAGGAGGAGGAGCAACGGGATTTTTCAAAGGACTGTCAGCCAACCTCTCCGGCCTCATCTATGGGTGGCTGGTAGCGCTTTTGACGACCGCGGTGCAGGTCCCTGGTGCACTCGCCATTGGCGTTGGGATCGCAGCCCTGGCCATGTGTCTCCAGGCAGGCTGGGCGCCTCTATCGTTCATCCCCGGCGCCTTCGCAGGGACAGCCGTATTCTTCGGGACACAGCTGTCGTTCTGGCCCACCGCAGTCTCCCTCATTATCGGAGCCGCCCTGGGATGGCTCTCAGCCTTCCTCGGAAACCGCATCCAGGGTTTCGTCACGAAACCCCTCACTGCATCTCCAACAGACGACCCAGCTAGTCCCGCCCGCACAGCCTGAGCACACGGTTCATCTGCTGTGTTCCTACCTTCTTGACAGAGGACCCAAAGTGATTTTCATAACCGCTAGATTCCCCGAAAAACCTGAGCATGCCGAGAATTGGGCCGACATCACCAAAGATTTCACCACCGCAACCAATGCAGAGGAAGGATGCCTCTTCTTCGAGTGGTCACGCTCTGTGGAAGAACCCGACACCTATGTGCTGGTGGAAGCCTTCCGCGACGACGAGTCCGGGGCCACACATGTGCAATCGGACCACGTCAAGAAGGCCACTACCGAACTTCCTGCCTACCTCTCCGCGACACCGGACATCGTCAATGTCAGGGTTGACGGCTGGTCAAAGCTCGGCGAGATGGCAGTCAGCTAACCGCTTCTCCCTCGTCCAAATTAATACGGTTTAGTGGCGCGAGAAGCCCGCGCCACTAAACCGGTGGAAGATTAGACGGTAACTGCGATGACCATACCGAGCCCCGGCTGCAGCTTATCGTTTTCTTCGAAATGTCCAACGGTTGGCCTCAATCAACCGGTGCACGGCTCCGATATCGCCCGCGGACTAACAACGTCCGCCCGCGTAAGCAGCAACAACTGGGGCACCAACGAAGAAATGCACTGGATCGGGAACGCTGTTTTCGCCTACTACCGAAGGATCTACACCTACGAGGGGACAGGAGAAATCAACATCCTGGTTGTGGGCAGGGCCATCACTGGGCGAAGCGCATTCACCAAATAGCCAGCGCCAGAAGAACAGCTAATTTATGCGAGTTGGTCACTACGGCGCTCCAGCAGCGGAAGGTTTCGACGGTGTCTATCGACTTAAGATGTGAAATCGCGAAGGAATGATGCCCCAAGTCGCTCCCCAAATTACGAAGTCATCACGTCGCCGTGGATCGGGCTTCATTATGACCGTGAAATGGTCAATGGTCGACGTTAGTGCTGCTTGCCTCCAATGGTAGCCAATAGCACCCTGATCCCGTTACCGGGCAAACCCATAAAGTGCTCATCCGCTTCACATCAGCGTCAATGGAGACCTGAGGTAAAAGTGCCTCCATCGACGCGACCTCTCCACACCTCTGGCATCCAAGGCCCGTCGGCCAAGAAATCATGCGGTGTGCACGTGTAGGCCGTATGAACTGGTGTGAACAAACTGAGCTCCGGACAGCAAGCACATGCTGCTCCCGGAAACGACGCCAACCCCATAGACCGGCTCCTGACCGAGCTGCGGTCCCAGTCATCCGAACTCGAACGTCTCCACGCCATCTACGAAGAGCTGGAAACCAGAAACGGTCTCCTGCATAACGAAGTCCTTCGCCTAAAGCGCGCCCAGCGAACAAACGTCCAAGATCTCGCCCGCGTGGCAGCTGTCTTGCTCCAAATTTCGCGCGCAAAAGGCATCGCACTCGATTCAGTAACACTCGACATTCTCCGGCGGCGAGGATGGTTGCCCGCCAGAAACCGAACTGGAACACGACGATGACGATGTCCATCGCCAGGCTCTCCGTCCGCTCAGGGCTCAAATACCTGTTCACGTCCACGATGCTGGACGACTTCGCCCCTTCTCCCCCAGACACCATCAGCTATTACATGCAGACGGGAACGCCCCAAGGTCGTTGGTTGGGCAACGGTCTCCAAGGCATCGCCCGCACTTCGGGAGACAAAGTCACTGAAGCCGATGCACGCGCCGTCTTCCAAGACGCAGCCCACCCCGACAGCAAGGAGCCGCTGGGGAGGCCCCACGGGCGGCAGTCGGTCAGCCAAGAGACCAGCAATCAAAAAACGACGACACACCCCGTCGCCGGCTTCGACCTCACGTTCAGCGTCCCCAAGTCCGTCTCCACGCTGTGGGCACTCAGCCCGCGTCACCTCCAGGACCAGATCCTGCAGACCCACCACGAAGCCATCGAAGCAACGCTGGCCTGGATGGAAGAGCAGGTCATCAACACCAGATCCGGGCGGAACGGAGTGGCGCACGTCGGCACTAGAGGAGTGATCGCCGCCGCATTCGACCATTGGGAATCCCGCGCTGGCGACCCTCAGCTCCACACCCATCTCGTCATCGCGAACCGAGTCCAGCGCGTCACAGACGGAGCCTGGGTCACCCTGGACTCCCGCTCCCTATACAAAGCAGTCGTCGCCGCAAGCGAACACTACAACGGGCTGCTCTTCGATGCCTTGCACACCAGCCTCGGCACGGACACCGACTTCCGAGCCCCAGCGCAAAACACTCATAACCCGAGCCAGCAACTCACCGGCATCGCTGAAGCCCTTGTCCGCGAATTCTCCAACCGTTCAAGGCTCATCGACATCGAGACCGATCGCCTGGTCAAACAGTGGACCATGGACCACGGGGCTCACCCGACAGCGACAACCATCGTGAGATTGCGCCAACAAGCCACCCTCTCGACTCGAACTCCCAAGAATGTCGAGCCGTCCCCGTTACGAGCCCTGTCCGCACAGTGGCGAGACAGAGCAAAGGCCAAGGGTTTCGATCCCGAATCCGTCGTCGCTTCCACCATTCGGCGCTCCCACTCTCGTCCGTTCCACATCGGCGACTTCGCTCCGGACTGGATTGCCGCCGTCGGGCTTGTCACCCGGCAACGTGTGGCAGCAAAGCGCTCAACCTGGAATCGCTGGAACCTGATCGCGGAGGGTGAGCGTGTGTGCGCTGAGATCCGTTGCGCTTCCTCTGCCGACCGCAATTCACTGATTGATGCGGTGGCCACCGCTGCAGAGCGCCAATCCGTGCCGCTCAACGAGTACCGGTACGGCGTCCCGGCGGATGCTGCTGATGATCTGCGGTTCGCCGGGCGCAGCGTCTTTGATTTCCACGGGTCGCGTCTCTACACGGATGAGTCGACGCTCGCCTTTGAGGACGAAATCCTGGCGGCGAAGAACGACGACGACGGGCTGGCTGTGCCGGCCGATCTCGCATTCCAGACACTTACCTCTTTCACAAACAGAGAAGGGTCGCCCCTGCACGATGACCAGCTGACGGCAGCGTCGGATGTCCTGCTGAGCTCCAGCAGACTTGACGCTGTCGTTGGACCGGCCGGGACCGGAAAGACTACAACCCTTGGTGCGGTCAAGGCAGCCTGGGAGGCGGCATACGGGGTGAGCAGCGTTGTTGGTCTGGCGCCGGCTGCTGCGAGCGCCGAGGTTCTTGGCTCGGAGCTGCGGATGGTGACTGAAAATGTCTCTAAGTGGCTGCATGAATCTGTTGGGTCTGGTGCAGCGGAGCGGGCAGGACGGTTCTTCCGAGCGGACGATCGACTCCGTGTGGCAGCGGCCAACAGCGGCCCAATCGTTTGCCGCCTTCAGCAAGAGGTCGCTCGGCTGGCCGCCGAGCAGAACCAATGGCTGTTCCGGCATAACCAGCTGGTAATAGTGGATGAAGCGTCAATGGTCTCAACATTCCAGCTCGCAGCCCTGGTCCGCCAGGCGACGGAAGCCCGTGCCAAGATCCTCCTGGTTGGCGATCCGGCCCAGCTCGATTCCATCGACGCCGGTGGTGTGCTTGGGTGGCTTGACCGGCAAGGGAAGGCAGCCCGGTTGAGCACGATATGGCGTTTCAAGGATCCGTGGGAACGGTCAGCCTCCCTCGGGCTGCGTGAGGGTCGTCCGTCTGCGCTCGCAGAGTATGAGGAACATGGTCGCATCAGGCATGGCCACTACTCGGACATGGTCGACCATGCCTACTCCGCGTGGCACACGGACATTCTGGCTGGCCGAGTTTCGGTCTTGATAGCTCCTGATAATGAGAGCGTCCAGATGCTCAATGAGCGGGCTCAAGCCGACCGCGTAAGTCTGGGCGATGTGGACGCGGAACGTACCTTGCTCCTTCGGGACGGGTTGCGGGCTGGTCGTGGCGACATGGTCATTGCTCGTCGAAATGACAGATCCGTTCGCGACGATCGGGGTGAGTTCCTTCGCAATGGGGCGCTGCTCGAAGTCACGGGAGTCGATAGACGCCATGGTGCTCTAAACGCGATACGTAAAGACACCGGAGCTGCCCTGCGCTTGCCGAGCAGTTATGTGGAGTCATCCTTGGAACTCGGCTACGCCACAACGGCCCATCGCAGTCAAGGGCTCACCGTAGACACCGGCCACACCGTCGTGACCCCTGGCCGCCTCACGCGGGAACTGCTGTATGTCAGCATGACGCGCGGCCGGAACTCCAACACGGCCTACGTCAGTGAGAATGACCCGGACGAGGACGAGATTCTGGACCCGAGTGCACGTTCAAGCTGGCGGGTGATCCTTGGCGAGGTCCTTGCTGCTGAAGGTGCGGAGCGAACGGCTCACGAGGTACGGGACTTCGAACGGCAGCAAGCCGACAGCCTCGAGCGTCTGAGCCGCGAGTACGATTACTTGGCTCAAATCGCTGCGGATTTGGATCTCACGAAGGCTATCGTCGGCCTTATGCCCGGCCGCTCAGATAAGATGCACGAATCTCCAGCCTGGGGCGCCGCCGTCGCTGCCTGGCGACGTGCCAGCAACGTCAATCGTCCAGGAGCTTTGCGGATCTTGAACGAGGCTCTGGGCTCTGAAACCAATGCGCGGGACCTAGCGGCTGTGGCGCACGTCCGGCTACGCAGGTTCTGCTCGGCAATGCCCCAATCGGCTCTCGATCCGGTGACTGAACTGCTGGCAATAGACCGGTCAGACCTTGCCGCGTTGATAGACCAAGTACGACGGCGGATTCGGAACCGTGCGGAACGCGTCGCCAAGGCGGCGCTACTAGACGAGCCTGAATGGGCCACCCAATTGCGCAGAAACATTGGGGAGGGCACAAATCCATCCGATTCGGCAGCGTTGATTCGTGAGGTTGCCGTCTATCGGGATCGTTGGGGTGTTAGTACCGCGACTCTCCCTCTCGGTCCCACTCCTGCGGACTGGGAATGGGAACAGCGTGCCCGTCGGGACAACCTGCAACTAGCAATTAGCCAGGCCCCCACACCAGAGCCAGAAACCATGGAGGTCAGCAACTTGTATGAGATGGACTCCCGAATAAGCCTGACAATTGCGGGATGGCAGCTTTAAACTGGAAGCTGGAGCAAGTATGCAGATGAACCCAGTCCTCAAGCCGAGAGTGGCAACACCCGCTCTTATCGTTGCGAGCGCAGTGACGCTGGTGCTTGCTGTGATCCTGGCAGTTCTAAGCTTCGCAATTTCCGGCACGGTATGGTTGCTGGTTGCCCTCACGACCCTCTGCGTAGTAGTCCTGCTCTTCTGGGCCCAACGTCTCCGCGGCCAACGGCAGTGGCAGGCCGAAACAGCCGCACAATGGAAGCGGATCGAAAGCTTGAAGGCGGCTGGAGGGAGCACAACCGAGATCACAGTTCTGACCGTTGACTCTCTGCAGCCGACCGGCTCCTGGATTACCATCAGGTGGAATCGCTTCGACTACATCCAACCAGCATGGATCGAAGCACTTTCGGAGCCCATCTGGCCTGGTTCCGTTCTCCTGATACGGCCAGATCCAGCGCAGGTTCAACCGGGAGCTCCGTGGCCAGAGACCTATCGCATCGGCGCCGATCGTGTCCTAGCGTGGGCCCCACTCACGGGACGCACCCAACGCCGGATTCCTTAGGGACGGGGGTCGGGATATCTTCCCTCATGTGTGACTGTTGGCTGCCCTGATTAGGTCGATGACTTCAAGTACGCGCTTCCTCAGGTCTAATGGCCAGTCGTCGCCCCAATCGTTGACAGCCACCTTGGCGACCGCGACCTTGCTGGGTTGCTTAACGCCGAGCCTTGCAGCATCCAGAGGATTCTTCCAACGATCCGTACCTGTTAACTCCCGTTTGCCAGTGGAGGGGTGAGCTTTACGCACCGCGTCCCTGAGTATCACTTCCGGAACATAGTTCTCAATTGTGTATCCAGCAGTTACCCATGCCAGCCCCGTCGATGGATCCTTGGCTAGGTCGTCTACCACCCGCCGCTTGTTGGCGTTGATGCGGGCATTCCTGCTGGTCTTGTCGGAATCAATCAGGACCATCATGTAGCGGTTAAGGCTGCGGAGGGAGATGAACTCTTCAACTTCCTCGGCGTCGAGAGGTGATAGAGCGCTCAATAGCGCTCCTCCATAGAACATGACTGAGTAGTGCGTTCCCTCAACAAACTCTGCCGGGGCGAGCTTTTCAATCCAATGCCTGAGGTAGATCCTGTCAGAGGGCCCTTCCACCCATAAGACGGCATTCGTTTGCACAAGGTCCGACGGACGATAACCGAGGTCTGCGCAGACCGCTGCCCTATCGCGCGCCGCTCCCGCGTACCGGACGTTCGAAACCCCTTCCCGCGTCACATGGAAGATGCTGCCGATTTGGGAGTCCAGCATATGCGCGGAATGAGTGGCGATAAAGTATTGGTTCGTCGTACTCGACTCTAGGTACCGCAGCAGCTTTCGCTGAAGCACAGGATGCAGGTGAACCTCGGGCTCTTCGATGCACAGAATAGCGTTCTGAGTAACCGTTGCGGCGGCTGCGATGATAACCACCTCGTGAACGCCGGTGCCAACGTTCTCAATAGGCAGAGTGCGCCCATCTTGGGTTACATGGATAGTCGATAGATCGTGCGGCACATCTATCGTGATCGTGGAATCGTCCATCACAGCACGAACTAAATCCTGCATTTTGACGAAGAGTTGCTTGTCCAGCAAGCGATCCGTCGAAGGATTCTGCAACTCGAGAAGACGCCGTTTTATGCTTAGCCCGTTCAGGTCAGGAGCCTGAGCGCTCTCGTTCGAGATGGCCCTTACCCCGCCAACCGTGTAAGCCTGCGGGGTTAAAGGGCGTGATCTTACTAAGTGATTGACGACTCTGTACGCGTCGTCGCCCGCACTGCCCCCTGCAGAGCTCGTAAGCGCCAGTGAAAGGTCATGGGATAGCTGTGTGGTTCCAGCTTCTCGGGCCGCAGATCTCAATACTTCGTGATCAATGACATTCTGGCCACTAAGTCCAATTTCCACGAAGTCGGCGTACTCCGGGGATGCAATTCCAGGCGAACGAAGAAATGTAGCAAGTCGGTTCAGCTGCCTCTCACCCAACTTCTGCGTGTCTCCCCAGTTTAGGATGCTCTCCACACGGTGAAGTTCCTTGCGTAAAAACGCGTGCTCGCCGTCTCCCAACGGCCTATCCCAGACGGATGAGGCACTTGACTCCGCAGCATAGGTGTCTGCGATTACGCGCAGGATGTTCGACTTGCCGGTGTTGTTCTGACCCGCGATGAGGTTGATTTTTCGTAGGGGATACAGCCGCGCCAGTTGGCCAGAAGGGAAGCTACGGTAGCCGCTGAAGAGAAATCCTTGAACAAAAGTCACGCTCCCATCATTGCCTACTGGCATGCAAGGACGGCCGAGCACAAACGTCGTGGGGATTCGTGGCGTCACCGTACAGAACTTAACGTTCCCTCGAGGTGCAGTTGGACGTGGCGCAGGCGCGCACACATCTCCTACAGCGGCCGCCCCCTCCAAGACTCCAGATCAACGCGCCTCACCTGCCCCGCTGGAAACCACTCAACGTGATAGTCCCGACGATCATCCACCCACTCGACCAGCCCGAAGGTCCTTGTGTATTTGATCGCCCTACCGTAGATCTCCCCTACGCGAACCAGAGGCTGACTCCCAGGCTCGAGCTCGGTAATCTGGCCGTCGTCAGGCTTTGGGTGGCTGTTGTCGGCGTCTATCTGGGCCATCATTCGGGCGAAAGCGGTTGAGTCTTGCTTCGGTCTCATACCAGCAAGACTAGAACATATATTCGAACGCGGATCCTGGGCACAAGTAGGAGCCCACGTCTCAACAATCGAAACGTGGGCCAGAAACCGCGAAGACGGGTCAAACAGTCATGTCATTCACCGGAGCTCCGCCTAAAGGGGACGTCACCACCGGCCCCTTCGTAGTCACGTTGTACGCGGGCCAGCCAGTCGCCGTCGTCGCTTGTGGCCCTGGAGCCTCCACGGCGGCTTCGGGCTCGGCGACCGCTCGGGCCGAGCGTTGATACGTCGCCGTGCCAAAGCGTAGGTCCGGACCGATGGTCTCGGCAATAATCCGCCGAGCTTCACGCCGTTCCCCGTCTTTGTCGTAAGCACGGAATTCGAGCTCTCCCGACACCGTTACGGGGTCGCCCTTCTTCAGACAAGTAGAAGCGTTCTCCGCGAGCATCCGGAACGCAGACACGTTGTGGAAGACCGGTTCACCGTCTCGCCAGGTGCCGTCCGGGTTCTGAATCCGCTGGTTCACGGCAACGCGGAGTTTCGCGTGCGGAGTGCCGGATTCCCCGATGGTCAGTTCGGGATCTGCGACCAGGTTCCCCGTGATAGTGAGGGGGATCTTTGTATTCATAATGGGTTACCTTCCTTAGTCGACGGGCCTCTCCCGACGGACATCTGTGCGTTCAAGGACCAGCAATCTCGGGACCGTTCAATGAAACATTCGGTCCAGGGACTCCGGCGTAACTCGGACTAGCCGCCACAGCGCGCTCAGTACTTGCGGCGGCGAACTTCCCGCCGAATCCAGGAGGGTCCGAGATCGCCAGGATCCCTTTGGTTGCGGCGGTCACCCGCCCCAGCACCGACTTGGCGATGTCGACGCGCGACGTCGGCATCCAACCTTCTGAGGAGTCGTGCTTCAAGTCCCTTTCCGCTCTGATTACAGCGTCGGCCCACCCAGCCAGATAGGAAACTGACTGCGGTCCACGATCAATGCCGTGGGCCCTCAGGACGGTATAGGCAACCGATTCGGCCTCTACTTCCGCTAGGCCGCGATGGTTCGCGCTGCTGCCATACAGTCGCCCAAGGCGGTCGTCTGGTCCGTGCAAAAGGACGTGACCGAGTTCGTGGGCAAGAACCGCTACCCGCTCCTCGTCGTTCATCCAGGCACCAACTTGAATTCGACGAGCATCAAAGTCGGTGTAGCCACTCGTGTAGCCCTGTTGAAATCCTGACACCTCAACCCGGAAGCTGTGTTCCTTCGCAACCTCACGCAGGGAACTCCACAGATCACCCACGTCCGCCCCACCTTTCGGATCCGCGCGAGGCACCAACAGCGGCGTTCCCTCCGTTTGGGTGACGTCAAAGACAGCCTGCCCACGCCAACCAGTGATCACGTTCTTCTTGCCTCTGCTGACGGCATCAACAGGTGCAGTCTGATTCGCTGGTAAAAGCTTGCGCTGCCCGTCGGCAAGTATCAGTTCCTGCATCGAGGCTGTCCGGGGCGCGATCACCCAGAGCGCGTGCTCTCCACGCAGAACCGTCCGCCCGTGTCTGGCCCACTCTTTGTACCCGGCCACCAGGGTCGGCTCTTGGGTACCGCGCTGCGCCATTTGCATCATCAGCAGGGCGACGTTGCCCCCGGAGTACCGCCACAGTGTTGCGGAGGCGTCGAGCAGAACCTGCCAGCGCATGGGCGAATCAATGGCTTCCTCAAGTGCCGTGTGAAGTCCCCTGGTCAGGTCGGCTATGCGCTCCTCAGGTGACAGGCGAACGTTCGACGGCGGCGCGGAGGCTCCTTCAGCCCCGCTTGAGTCAGGATTCAGTTCAGATGCAGAGGCCACGACAGCCATCCTTCGTGCTTCTAGACAGCCCCAAGAAGGGATCACCTATTCATGTCGAGCGACCGGAGCAACGGCATGACGGAATCAGCTAGTGGTCTGATGGGTGCCCAGTTTCCAGTCCTCGAAGTCTGGTGCGGGCGGCAGGATCCTCATGACCGGCTCCTTATGGCTCTGCAGCCCCACGCACCCGGCCGTCCGCGTGTGGGTTCGGAGACGCTCGACGCCGTGCGGCAGCCGCTCGTGGAACGCCAGAGGGCCGAATCCCGAGTCGTCTGACGTAAAAGATGCTGCTTCGGCCCGCTGAAGCGCATACAGCTCCGCCACTATCTCTGAGTGCCGCCACCAGCAATCCGGCACCACCGATGTCGTCAGCTGATACGTCGCAACGAACCATCGAACCCAGTCGAAGAGGCTCTGCCACACCACGTCCGCCTGCGCTGACGACATATCCCGCCATCGATGAGTCACGCCAACGTTGCGCGGCGACGGTTGGAATGAGGACCGGAACAGTTCAGCTGTCAGTTCGTCATCCAGGTCAGATACCCGCCCCACCTCGAAGTCAGAGTCATCGGCCTGCGTGCTCATGAATCAGCCTCGCTGTTCGCTTCCTGCCGACTCAGGTGGCCGGCGGCCAATTCCCGTTCTGTCTCCAGCTTCGATCGCCCTAGCTCAGCGGCGTCCTTGCGCCTATGCCAGTCGCGTAGATCCAAGAGAATCGGCCTTGTTCGACGGCCGAGCATGAGAGCCGTACCAACAGGAAGCCGCCGGATCTCATCTAGGCGGATCACCGGACTCTCCCTGATCTGCTCGCCGTCTTGACGTCCCTGAGACTCAATTGGTTGAGATTGACGCCCACCCTCTTTACCTTGATCCGCAGAGCTTCGATCAAAGAGACCTGCTCAGCCGTGAGCAATGACGGCGCTAAGGGCACAGCATGCTCAACGTCGGGGCCGCGCCCCTCCGCCTGCTTTGCCGCGGCAAGAGCCACGCCTCGCACAAACGCCGACGGCGGCAATCCTCGCCGCGTCGCCACCTTCTCGACCAACGCGAGTTCAGCGGAGCTGAACCGCGTGTCGATACGGCGGCTCCTCGACTCGGGGCCAGCTGTTCCGTACTACGCCCCATGTGCGTTCCTCCCTTAGTTGTTGAAGCGCCAGAAATCGAGTGGCAATCAAAGGCAAGCAGGCACTATGTCCGACATCGCTGGCGCTCGTCGTTCAGTGCCGCTTGCGAGAGGTAGGGCTCCGCCCTTCCCCCTCGACCCCCAAACCCGAAGCGCGATGCCGTGCTCGGGTGCTGTCGCACCCGACCATGGCCGCGCGTAAAACCTGACCGATCATCCCTGGCTTATGCTCCGGATCGACCGTTTGTAGCCATCACTGGAGTCGCCGCCAGCAGGCTGATCCTCCAGCGGCAGCGGCCTCGAAGATCTGGCACGCATGGAGCGCAGAGTTCTTTCCGCCGCGATCTGCGCCCGCGCCTCCACCGCGAGCCGTTCTGTCAGGTCCGCGTGCTGTCGCCTCAGCAGATTCAGCACACGTGCATTGACGGCCTGCTGATGCTTCCGCTCACGATCCCGCAGGCGACGCAGCTTCTTCTCTGCTGCTGCTTTTACTGCAGCGATCTCATCTTCAATGCTCATTCGTGTGTCCTTTCGCAGTCAGGAATGTCTCCAGCAGGCAGGCCGCCTGGCGATGCGGAATCGCGGGAACCAGGCATCGGCATGCAAGGTCTCACTCATCTCAGTTCCTCCTCGCTCTCAGCAAGGCGGTCAGCCACCAAGCGATCAAATTGGGCAAAGGTCAGGCCCAGACGGTCGAGCTCGTCCAAGAGCCTCTTGTCAATGGCCTTAGACCGCTCGGCGAGCGGACCGTAATCTGCCTTCCATTTGGGGGCTGAGCAGAAGGTGTCACGACAGGCAATAGCCGACCCAACGCGAAGGATGGATGCATGCTCGGGCGCGAAAGCCGGTGTAGCTCCCTCTGAAAGAGCCCTGGCCTTCCACTCGTCAATGTCGGTTGCGTACATCTTCTGGAAAAGCTGAATGGTAGCAATCTCTGCGTCGGTGATCGTGACCTCCGGCGGCACAAGCACCCATGTCTTGGGCCGCTTGCTCACAGGATCCGGCTTGATCTCTTCGATCGTCCACCCTGATTTGCGCAGATCAGGGGCGGATCTCCGCAACTTTCCGCTGACACCGCGCTCCTCAGGCCAATACTTATCGTCGGACGGACGTGGAAGAAGCCTGTAGAGTTCCTTGCCTGTTCCGGCCCACCGCTGGGTGATCTTCGATGAGATCGCACCGAGGAACTTGTCGGTGTCGACAATGTCCGCAGCGACGGATTCGTGTGCGCGTTTGTAGTGCTCTAAAGCCCGTGAGTCCGTGGCGAGGTCGAGCGCGGCAAGCACCTCTGCAAAGTCCGCCATACGCGGCTTCTCAACCAAATGCACGTCGGGCAATGCCTTCAATGTCATTACCACCAGGTCCATCAGACCACCGAACATTGATGGATACGCCTCGTCCCAAGCGGCGTTGAGCTCCCGCTCCGAACGCCGCTGGCTCGCCAGGATGACCTTAAGATCACCCCACACGCAACGTTCGGCCAGATCGCCGGCGAGAGCACCCACGTCGATGCTTGTGAAGCCCATGACCCCCTGGACCTCGATAACCCGGGCGTCCCCATCAGTGTAGAGAGAGCGGTCTACATCAGCCTCCCCCGTAACAAAGCGGCACATGGAGTCAGACAGCCACCGTGGGATGGAGGACAAATTATCAAAGACGCAGCCCCGTGAGTGGTGCACCGCGTGCAGGAAACTGTCGGAATCTTGAGGCGGGCGTCGAACTATTGCCGATGTCGGGTCGATCAGGGAAAACAGGCGCCGAGCACTGGTCGTCTTCGCGGTGCCCTGTTCGCCCAAGATGGCGAGGATTGGACAGGGGAGCCCGACGAGAATGTGAGCGGCGACCAACCAGCCTATGATCAGTGCCCGGTCGGCTTCCCCCGGCATGTTGACGAACTCCCACAGGAGACTCATGTCGCCACCTGCTTCAGGGATCGGCAGAGTATATGTCAGATTTGTCCGGCGGAAAAGGACCGGGATGTCAGCGTCCCCGTCGAGGACTTCCCAGCCTTCGGATGTGACGTGTAAGACTTGCTCGCTCTGGTTGCCTATGTCAACGAAAAGCTCGCCGTCGTTCGTGCGTGCGGCGCGGGTCGCCTGTCTTACGGGCTCCCCCTGCTCCTGTGCTTCATACTCCAGTACTCCATTGCCGTCGGTCAGGGCGTTCTGCGATGGCGGTCTGCCCGTGGCCCGGTAGAAGAGACCGCCAACCTCTTGGCGAACCGACCGCTTACTGCCCGTCAAGGGTCGTACGACGTGGCGACCTTTGCGGAAGCCGAACGCCTTGCCGTCAGTGTCAATTCCGAAGTTATATTTGTCTCGGGCCAACTCGACGAGCTGCTGTGAGGTCGACTTTTTTTCGGCCTTCGGGCTGTCTCTTGGGCGCGCTTGTAACAAGGTCGTTGTATCTGACATATTTGGTCAATTCCCTTCGACTTGTTATCGAGCTGCAACTCGTGAGTCGGATGTTAAAATCATTGATTGGCAGGCAACGGCAAGTAGTTGACCGAGTTCGGCCTTCTGGCTGGCGGTCAGGGGCGGGAGTTCCTCTACAATCCGCTGGACGAGCGCATCCAAGTCGCCCCCGTCGTCGGTCAGGGCAGGTCCCGCCGGCTTTGTCAGGTGGTGAAGATCGTCGCGGCGGATTTTGAACCTGTTGCCCACGAGTACGGCCGGCACTTCGCCCCGATGAATTCGGGAACGTATTGACTGGGCATGGCCATAGCCAAGTGCGCAAACCTCGCGCAGGTCGAGGAGTTCAGACTCAACAGAAGAAGTGAATGCGGCGGACATAAAGGGACACCTCAAGAGATCGTGCGGTGCGCTTTGCACGTGTCTCAAGGCGGCGCTATTCAGACCTTGACCACGGCTGCAGGCGTCTCAGCTCCACAGCGGCACGAATTGTTACCCGCGCCGGCCAGCCATCAGCCGTACGCTTGAGCTCTCAGCATCTCAGCCGAAGCCATGCACAGGGGCACCATCACCCTGACTGCCGCCTTGCTAGGGTCGTGCAGTGGGGCGATCCTTTACGATCGTGCTTCCAGCATAGCCATTCCGTGCAAAAATTGCAATAGAACGTACGTAGCAATGTGATTATCACACTGAAGCGATATGCACTGGAAGGATCATCGATGGAACCGCTAGCCGGACGAATATTCGCCCGTCGTCTTCGAGAAGAGAGAGTCCAAGCAGGCCTCAGTCAGGCTGCTCTGGCCGGACGCGTCACGGAAGTGCTCGATCAAAAGCTCGATGCCAGCGCAATCACCCGAATCGAGAAGAACGAACGCGCGGTGAGGCTCGACGAAGCCGTGGTGATCGCGGAGCTGCTCGATGTGTCTCTGGTTGCCATGATCCGTGACCGTGAGAGCGTAGATGAGAAGATCGGCGAGCTCCGAAGGGATCTCAGCGCGGCACAGTGGCGGGCCATCCAAGCGGAGGAAGAGCTCCAACGCGCCCAGGACGCAATAAAAGGGATCCAACGTCTCATCAACGACCTTGAGGCTACACAGACCCACTAACTTGTCAGGCTGGCTCGCTCCTCGCACCCCATGCGCTCGGTCGTGAGGGGACGCTTGGCAGAGTTCGTGATTGCGGAACCTGCGGAACGGCGGAACTTATCCGCACTCTTCTCTTCTACGTATTTCTGCTTCTTTCCCTTCTGGGGTAACAAAAGAGATGTAGTGGGGCTCCGTCCGCACTTCCGCACACTTCGAACCGAAACCGCTTAGTTACAGGGCAATCACGATGCGGAACACCCACGCGGAACCTTGCGCATGCGGGGGCGGAACATCTGGCAATGAGTTTCCGCATTTCGGCCCCCATCCGGCTGCATCGCCGGCACAACCGTATCTAACAACCTGGAAAAGCACAGCCTCCCTGCCCGCGTGCCCTGCTTAATTTGATGCGAGCCGGGCGCGCTCTTGGCTCCTGGGAGACTCGAATGGCACTTTCGAATATCGACGTGCCCTTTCGATTGGGACCTATAGCAAACTGTCGAGGAAGTATGACCACCGCTCGTGTCACCGTGTGCTGAATGATCCATCCCGGTTCGCAGCCTAAGCCTCGATCCACCGGGC
>NZ_JBLYIE010000035.1:0-62438 GCF_048537125.1 Paenarthrobacter sp. PPS72
CCGGTTGCCCCAGCGCCGGTTGCCCCCGCACCTGCTTACTATGCCAATTGCGCCGCCGCCCGCGCCGCGGGTGCCGCACCCCTGTATGCGGGGCAGCCCGGATACCGTGCAGGCTTGGACCGCGACAATGACGGCGTCGCCTGCGAATAGGCGTACTCGAGGCTCCGAGCCTGATGCCCCTGCAGGCAACTGCGGGGGCATCGTCAGTTCAAGCTAGGCCGCGAAAAGCGCCTGACGCACAGCCTGCTCGAAGCCGCTGACGTGGACGCGGGCCAACTCAGCGGCTTTCTCCTCGTCGCCGTCAATGACGGCCCGCAGCAGGTCCAGGTGCTCGCGCACGTGGTGCTCAAGGTTCGGCAGTCGGTCCAGAACCATGCACCAGATCCGGGTGGCGAGGTTGTCATAGCGGATCAGGACGTCTTCGAGGTGCGGGTTCGCGGCCGCCGCGTAGATGCCCCGGTGAACGCTGGCGTCGAGCCGCAGGGTTTCAACCACCGACGCCGCGTTGACGTCAAAGTCCTCCACTGCGCGCATCACTTCACGCAGGTGTTCCTTGGTGGCAGCGGAAGCAACCCGCGCCGCCCTCGCAGCGGCAAGGGGTTCCAGCTGGGCCCGGATCTCGGAGATAAAGGCGAGGTCAGTTACTTCCACCCGGGTGGCAAACGTCCCCCGCCTCGGATAAGTAATGACCAGTCGATCCAGCTCCAGGCGCTTCAGGGCTTCACGCACCGGCGTCCGACCGATCTCCAGGTCCTTGGCCAATTGATCGTCGTTGAGGAGGTCGCCAGGTTTGATGTCCAGCATCAGCAGGCGATCCCGGAGCCGTTCATAGGCGACGTCGGCCAGAGACTTCTTAGCGTCTTCACCGGCGACTGCCAAAGTTCCAAAAGCCACAGCGCCATCCCCTTCCTCATAACCGGAAAATCTATTGACCTGCTCCAGGGACCAGTATACGCTGAATCCCAATCCTAATATATCAGTTCAGGACTCAAGAATATATCTAAAGGAGGCGACATGACCCTCATGGCGACAGATTCCCCCGTAAGCACCCAGACCAAGCCCGAAATGCTCAATGGCGAGCAGGCACAGAAGTTCGTACTCACATTGTCGTGCGTCGAACGCGCCGGAATCGTTCAGGCAGTCACCACCTTCCTGTTCGAGCGCGGTTTCAACATTGAAGAGCACCAGCAGTTCGACGACGGCCTCCGCCAGACACTGCACCTGCGGACTGCTTTCTCCGGCCCGCTGTCCTACTCTCCGGAGCGGCTCGAAGAGGAATTCAGTGCGATTGCTGACCGCTTCGACATGAAGTTCAGCTTCCATGACCAAACCAAGAAGCGGGTCCTGGTGATGGTGTCCAAGTTCGGCCACTGCCTGAATGACCTGATCTTCCGCTGGCGGGGCGGCAGCCTCGGCGGCGAGCTCGTGGCCGTTGCCTCCAACCATGAGACCCACCGCGCCATGGCCGAAGCCGCCGGCCTGCCCTTTATCTACATTCCCGTCACCCCGGATACCAAGGCGGAGGCCGAGCAGCGGCTTCTGGACCTGGTGGAAGAGTACAACGTGGATCTCGTGGTTCTCGCACGCTACATGCAGGTACTTTCAGACGATTTGTGCCGTGCCCTCGAAGGACGCGCCATCAACATCCACCACTCTTTCCTGCCGGGCTTCAAGGGCGCCCGCCCCTACCACCAGGCCTATGACCGCGGCGTGAAGCTTGTGGGTGCCACTGCCCATTACGTCACCACTGACCTGGACGAGGGGCCGATCATCGAGCAGGAAGTCATCCGCGTCGACCACAGCTACGGTCCCACCACACTCTCAACGGTGGGCCAGGATGCCGAAGCCCTGGCCTTGTCCCGCGCCGTCAGGTGGCACTGCGAACACCGTGTGCTGCTGGACCGGACCAGCACCGTGGTTTTCCGCTAAGTCACCCGCCGCCCCAGATCCCCACGAACTTCAGCAGGAGAAACCCCCATGGCATCCACGCCCCGCATTGTCATCATCGGAGCCGGAATCGTCGGCACCAACCTGGCCGACGAACTGGTCACCCGCGGTTGGAACAACATCACCGTCCTGGACCAAGGACCCCTGAACATGCCCGGTGGCTCCACGTCCCACGCCCCGGGCCTGGTTTTTCAGACCAACCCCTCAAAGTCCATGGCACTTTTCGCCAAGTACACCGTGGAAAAGCTGCTGTCCCTCACTGAAAACGGCCAAAGCTGCTTCAACCAGGTGGGCGGCCTTGAAGTTGCCACCACGGAGACACGCCTGGCTGATCTGAAGCGCAAGCTCGGCTACGCCCAGTCGTGGGGCATCGAGGGCAAGATCCTCTCCCGCGAAGAGTGCAAGGAGCTCTACCCGCTGATCAATGAGGAAGACATCCTCGGTGGCCTCCACGTTCCCACCGATGGCTTGGCCCTTGCAGCTCGCGCCGTGCAGTTGCTCATCAAGCGCACCGAGGCCGCCGGCGTGAAGTACATCGGCAACACCGAGGTGACTGGTATCGAACAGTCCAACCGCCGCGTGACCGGCGTCGAAACCGCCGACGGCGTGATCCCCGCGGACATCGTGGTTTCCTGCGCGGGTTTCTGGGGCGCCAAGGTGGGCGAGCTGATCGGGATGTCCGTTCCGCTCCTCCCGCTGGCACACCAGTACGTAAAAACGACGCCGGTTCCGGCCCAGAAGGGTAAGAACGAGCTCCCCAACGGCGCCCAACTGCCCATCCTGCGCCACCAGGACCAGGACCTCTACTACCGCGAACACGGCGACCGTTACGGCATTGGCTCCTACGCCCACCGCCCCATGCCCGTGGACCTGGACGAGTTGGGGAGCTACGAGCCCAGCAGCATCAGCGAACACAACATGCCTTCCCGCCTGGACTTCACCCTGGAAGACTTCCTCCCCGCGTGGGAGGCAAGCAAGCAGATCCTGCCGGCACTGCGTGAAAGCGAAATCGAGGATGGCTTCAACGGCATCTTCTCCTTCACTCCTGACGGCGGTTCGCTGGTGGGCGAGTCCAAAGAAGTGGACGGCTTCTTCGTGGCCGAGGCTGTGTGGGTTACGCACTCCGCAGGCATCGCCCGTGCCGTGGCAGAGCTGCTGACCACCGGCAAGTCCCACATTGACCTGGGCGACTGCGATATCCACCGCTTCGAAGAGGTCCAACTGACTCCCGAATACGTCAGTGAGACCTCCCAGCAGAACTTCGTGGAAATCTACGATGTGATGCACCCGCTCCAGCCCAAGCTTTCGCCACGCAACCTTCGCGTCAGCCCCTTCCACGCCCGGCACAAGCAATTGGGCGGCTACTTCCTCGAAGGCGCCGGCTGGGAACGCCCGTACTGGTTCGAAGCCAACGCTGAACTCCTCAAGGAAATGCCGGACGACTGGCAGCCACCGGCGCGTGACGCCTGGTCCGGCATGTTCAGCTCCCCCATTGCCGCAGCTGAGGCGTGGAAGACCCGTACAGCAGTGGCCATGTACGACATGACGCCGCTGAAACGCCTTGAGGTTTCCGGCCCGGGGGCCCTCAAACTCCTGCAGGAACTGACCACCGGAGACCTCAACAAAAAGCCCGGCGCAGTGACCTACACTCTGCTCCTGGACGAGGCCGGTGGCGTCCGAAGCGACATCACGGTGGCCCGCCTCAGCGAGGACACCTTCCAGCTCGGCGCGAACGGCAACATTGACACCGCCTACTTTGAGCGCGCAGCCCGGCACCAGACCGAAAACGGAAGCGCCGGAGACTGGGTCCAGGTCCGAGACACCACGGGCGGCACCTGCTGCATCGGCCTGTGGGGCCCGCTGGCCCGCGACCTCATCAGCACGGTCAGCAGCGATGACTTCAGCAATGACGGCCTGAAGTACTTCCGTTCCAAGAAGGTCACCATCGGGGGTGTCACCGTCACCGCCATGCGGCTGTCCTATGTGGGCGAACTCGGCTGGGAGCTCTACGCCAGCGCCGACAATGGGCAGCGCCTCTGGGACGCCTTGTGGAAGGCCGGCCAGCCGTTCGGCGTGATCGCGGCAGGCCGCGCAGCCTTCAGCTCGCTGCGACTGGAAAAGGGCTACCGCTCCTGGGGCACGGACATGACCACCGAGCACGATCCCTACGAGGCCGGCCTTGGCTTTGCCGTGAAAATGGCCAAGGAGAACTTCGTCGGCAAGGCCGCTTTGGAAGGCCGCACGGAGGAAGGCTCCGCCCGCCGCCTGCGCTGCTTGACGGTGGACGACGGCAGGAGCCTGGTGCTGGGCAAGGAACCGGTGTTCTATAAGGACCAGGCCGTGGGTTACGTCACCAGCGCCGCCTACGGTTACTCGGTCCGGAAGCCTATTGCCTACGCCTACCTGCCCTCTGCAGTGTCCCTCGGAGACTCCGTGGAAATTGAATACTTCGGACGCCGCATCCAAGCCACCGTGACCGAAGATCCGCTGTACGACCCCACCATGAGCCGGCTCCGGGGCTAGCACTCACATGATCAGTTCAGAAACCATCAGTGAGTATCTCTCCAGGCTCGCTTCACGTCAGCCCACCCCGGGTGGAGGCGCGGCCGCAGCCCTGCATGCCGCCCAGGGTGCTGCCTTGGTAGCCATGGTTGCCAGGTACACCACCGGAGCAAAATATGAGGAACATTCCGCGCTGGTCACCCGGATCACCAGCGCAGCCGATCACCTGATCGTGGAGGCGTTGCGACTCGCGGACGCCGACGAACACGCCTTCCAGTCCGTCATCGACTCCTACAAGCTCCCCTCCGAAACCGACGAGCTCAAGTCATTAAAGACAGCTGCCATCCAGGACGCCCTGGTCCAGGCCGCCCATACTCCAGCGCAGCTCATTAAGGTTGCCGGGGAGGTGGTGGAACTGGCTACGGAGCTCTTTGGCGTGGCCAATCCCAATGTCATCAGCGACGTCGCAGCGGCCGCGGATGCCGCCCGTGCCGCCGCCACCACTGCCCGGGTCAACATCGACATCAACGTCGTCGCCATCAAACACGGCGAAGCGCGTTCCCGCTTGGCGGAGCAGACGGACGGGATTGAAGACAAGGTGGTCCTGGCAGCGGACTCTTTGGTGAAGCGTGTACGCGAAAGGATCCTCGCATGAACACTGCAGTGCTTTCCGGCAAGGAACTGGCCGGCGTTATCCAGCAGCGGGCCCGGGATGAGGCCCGCATCCTCCGCTCCGAGGGGTTGGGGACCACGCTGGCGGTTGTTGTCGCCACGGAGGACGAAGCAACCCATTGGTATGTCCGTTCGATCGAGCGCGCAGCTGAACGGGCAGGGATCGGATGCCGGCTTGTGGATCTTGGGGCGAACGCCGGCCAAGCAATGCTGGCGCATGTCATCGAAGACTTGAGCGCTGAGCCAGCCGTGCACGGCATCATCCTCCAAACACCCCTGCCCGCCGGCGTCCGGGCTGACACCCTGGTGGGGCTCATCGCTCCGGAGAAGGATGTCGACGGCGCCAATCCCCTCAGCCTTGGCCGCTTGGCTGTGGGACAGCCCGCCTTCGCACCAGCGACTGCCCGGGCCGTGGTGGAACTGCTGGACCACTTCGAGGTGCCCGTCGCGGGACGGAACGTAGCCGTCGTCGGGCGTTCCACAGTGGTGGGAAAACCGCTGTCCCTGCTCCTCCTCGAACGGGATGCGACCGTCACCATCTGCCATTCCAAGTCAGGCGCGCTGGAACGCTACACCCGGCTGGCCGACATCGTGGTTGTTGCTGCCGGGCGGACCGGACTGCTGAAGGGCAGCCACGTCTCGCATGAAGCGGTAGTGATCGACGTCGGCACGAACGTCCTTCCCGACGGTTCCCTGGTGGGAGATGTTGACGAAGCCAGCGTCACCGGAGTGGCTGCCGGGCTGAGTCCGGTTCCTGGCGGCGTCGGGTCGGTGACCACCGCGCTCCTGCTCCTGCACACTGTGGAAGCGGCGCGTCAGCACTCCCCCGCTGCCCTGCTGGCTGCTTCCACCTCCCGGATCTGAAGGGTTTCCCATGCATGCCAAAGCTCCGCGCGAGAACATTGATGAGTCGAAGCTGACAGTCAGCAAACCGAAAACCAAGGCTGTGGGCATCCCCGCTGTTGCCAACGCCTTGAAGATTTCGTTGGAACAGATGGGTCCGGTACGCAGCGTCCAGACCCTGCTTGCGGTGAATCAGCTGGACGGGTTCGACTGCATGGGATGCGCCTGGCCCGAACACGAGAAACGCAATGCGGCGGAGTTCTGCGAGAACGGCGCCAAGGCCGTGGCAGAGGAAGCCACGCGCCGCCGCGTCACGCCCGAGTTCTTCGCTCAGCATTCCGTTGCCGATCTCAAGACCCGCGACGACTTTTGGCTGGGCCAGCAAGGGCGTCTGACGCACCCGATGTTCCTTGATGAAGGCGCTACGCACTACAGGGCCATTGACTGGGAGGAAGCGTATGACCTCATGGCCGAGGAACTGCGAAGCATGGAACACCCGGACCAAGCGGTCTTCTACACCTCGGGTCGTACCTCCAATGAAGCAGCTTTCGTGTACCAGCTCCTGGTTCGCGGCCTGGGTACCAACAACCTTCCGGACTGCTCCAACATGTGCCACGAGTCCTCCGGCTCCGCGCTGGTGGAAACCATCGGCATCGGCAAGGGTTCTGTCAGCCTGACCGACCTGGAAACGGCGTCGCTGATCTTCGTGGCCGGGCAGAATCCCGGCACCAACCACCCCCGCATGCTCAGCGCGCTGGAGAAGGCGAAGAAAAACGGCGCGGTCATTGTGTCCGTCAACCCCCTTCCTGAGGCCGGGCTCCTGCACTTTGAGAACCCGCAGCATGTAGCCGGGATGATCCAGGGCACCCAACTGACGGACGATTTCCTGCAGATCCGCGCAGGCGGAGACCAGGCCCTCTTCCAGGGCCTGGGCAAATACCTGCTGGAAGCCGAAGCTGCGGGACGCAACACTCCTGGCCTGGAAACAGTCCTGGACCACAACTTCATCGAGAACCACACGGTGGGCATCGACGACTACCTGCGCTACCTGGAAAAGGTGGAATGGGATGACATTGTGGAGGCAACGGGCCTGACGTTGGAGCAGATTCATGCAACCGGTGAGCGGATGCTCGCGTCCAGTGCCACCATTGTGTGTTGGGCCATGGGGCTGACCCAGCACAAACACTCCGTACCCACCCTCCGCGACGTAGTTAATGTCCTGCTCCTGCAGGGCAACATCGGCAAGCCCGGCGCCGGCGTCTGTCCCGTGCGCGGCCACTCCAACGTCCAAGGCGACCGCACCATGGGCATCTTCGAAAAGATGCCGGAAACCTTCCACGATCGGCTGGACCAGGAATTCGAGTTCCGCTCTCCCCGCGAGCACGGCTTCGACACCGTGGCTGCCATCCGCGCCATGCGGGACGGAAAGGTACGTTTCTTCATGGGAATGGGAGGCAACTTCGTCCGAGCCGCCCCTGACTCAGAGGTCACCGAACATGCCTTGGCCAACACCCGGTTGAGCGTCCAGATCTCCACGAAACTGAACCACTCTCACTTGTCCACAGGCCGCCGGGCGTTGATCCTGCCTACCCTGGGACGCACCGAGAAGGATACGCAGCGTACCGGCGACCAGCGGGTCACCGTGGAAGATTCCATGAGCGCCGTCCATGCCTCACGTGGGCGCCTCAAGCCTGCAAGTGAACACCTTCACTCCGAGGTGGCCATTGTCTGCAACCTTGCAGACAGGTTGTTCAAAGACGGCCACCAACGCCTGCCCAATACCCCGCAGGCTTCCTGGTTGGCCATGAGGGACGACTACTCGCTGATCCGTCAGCACATCGAAGCGGTGTTTGACGGCTTTGAGGACTTCGAACAACGGATCCAACATCCTGGCGGGTTTGTGCTCCCCCACCCGCCCCGTGATGCGAGGAAGTTTGACACGGCGTCCGGGAAAGCACATTTCACGGGCAACGAGTTGGAGTTCATCAAGATCCCGCCCGGTCGCCTGGTCCTCCAAACCCTGCGCTCACACGACCAGTACAACACCACCATCTACGGCAAGGATGACCGCTACCGCGGAATCCATGGTGGTCGGCGCGTGGTGCTCATCAACGCTGAGGACATCACCGAACTCGGATTTGACGACGGCGACATGGTCCACCTGATCTCCGAGTTCGAAGGAACGGAGAGGCGGGCCGAGAACTTCCGCATCGTGTCCTACTCCACGCCCAAGGGGTGCGCCGCCGCGTACTACCCGGAAACCAACGTCCTGGTGCCCCTTGATTCCGTAGCAGATACCAGCGGAACGCCCACCTCAAAGTCGGTGATCATCCGCTTGGAAAAAGCCTAGGTCCCAACAGAGTTCCAACCAGCCCAATGGTCCGTGAAAGGTGCTTCGGTGCCTGAAACCTGGGGAGGTATTTCCTCATCGAAGCACCGCTTTCGGATCATTGGGCCGCATGTTCAGCAACAGCCAAAGAATAGGGAGTGACCATGTCAGGAAACAGAGCAGTCGCCTACAAGGAACCCGGTGTCGTCGAAATCATCGACACTGACTACCCAACGTTTGAGCTCCAAGACGGACCAGGTGTCAACCCCGCCAACGTGGGACGCAAGGTCCCGCACGGCGCGATCCTACGGACCGTGACCACCAACATTTGCGGTTCGGACCAGCACATGGTCCGCGGCCGAACCACAGCCCCGAAGGACCTGGTCCTCGGCCACGAAATCACCGGCGAAGTGGTGGAGGTGGGACCCGACGTCGAATTCATCAAGGTGGGCGACATCGTGTCCGTGCCTTTCAACATTTCCTGTGGACGTTGCCGGAACTGCAAGGAACAAAAGACCGGCATCTGCCTCAACGTCAACCCTGACCGCCCGGGCAGCGCCTACGGCTACGTGGACATGGGAGGCTGGGTGGGCGGACAGGCAGAGTATGTGCTGGTTCCCTACGCCGACTGGAACCTGCTGCGCTTCCCCGACCGCGATCAGGCGTTGGAAAAGATCATGGACCTGACCATGCTCTCGGACATTTTCCCCACAGGATTCCACGGTGCCGTCACTGCCGGCGTGGGCGTGGGCTCCACCGTCTACGTTGCAGGTGCCGGGCCCGTTGGCCTCGCCGCTGCCGTGGGCGCCCAACTGTTGGGGGCCGCCGTCGTGATTGTGGGCGACATGAACGAGGACCGCCTGGCGCAGGCGCGTTCCTTCGGCTGCGAGACCGTCAATGTGTCCAACGGCGACCCCAAGGAGCAGATCGAACAGCTCCTCGGAGTTCCGGAAGTGGACTGCGGCGTTGACGCCGTTGGCTTCGAAGCGCGCGGCCACGGCAAGGACGCCTCCCACGAGGCTCCGGCCACCGTGCTGAACTCGCTCATGGACATTACGGCCGCCGGCGGATCCCTGGGCATCCCGGGCCTCTACGTGACGGGCGATCCGGGCGGAATCGACGAGGCTGCCAAGCATGGTTCCCTCTCGCTTTCGCTGGGCACCGGCTGGGCCAAGTCCCTGTCATTCACCACGGGGCAGTGCCCGGTCATGAAGTACAACCGTCAGCTGATGATGGCCATCCTCCATGACAAGGTCCAGATCGCCAAGGCAGTCAACGCCACGGCCATACCGCTCGAGGACGCTCCGCGCGGCTACGCCGAATTCGACGCCGGAGCGGCAACAAAGTTCGTACTGAACCCCAACGGTTACGTGAAGGCCTAATACAGTACGCATCAACTGATACCGGGGACTGCGCGGCGCGATGTACGGGAAGGCCGGGCAGTCCCCGGTATCTATGCCACACACCAGAAGCACTACCTCAGGAATCGGAAATCCATGCTGGCCCAAGCCACCCACACCGCCGCTGCCCTCCGCCGGAAGCATGCACCCACCTGGGCCGAAGCCCGGCAGCTGGCCTATCACTGCGCGGGGCCCCTTCCGTCCTCGAACGCCTCCCTCGCCCAAGCCATAGGGAGCACCCTTACCAGCGCCGTCACCGCGCCATGGAACCTGCCCCATTACGCGTCGTCAGCCATGGACGGCTGGGCCATCCACGGCAGCGGCACCGGCAATGGCACCGGACCGTGGAAGCTGACGACGGCGGGGCCTCCGCTCGCCGCCGGTGAAGCGTGCGTTATTGCCACCGGAGGCCTCGTCCCCGCCGGAGCCACAGCAATCCTGCGCAAGGAAAGCGGGCACGTCTCCGGGGACGGATACCTCATGCTCAGGGACGATGCGAAGGCAGGTGAGACACTCCCTGGCCGGCACATTCGTCCAGCCGGAGAAGAAGCCCGGGCTGGCGATGTCCTCATACCCGCCGGCACCCTCCTTAACCCGGCGCACATAGCCCTGGCCGCTGTAGCAGGCCACGACTACGTACACATACAGCGCAAGCCGAGGGTCGCCGTCGTACTTACCGGCTCGGAAGTGGTGACCTCAGGCGAGCCGGCACCGGGACAGGTCCGGGATGTGTTCGGCCCGCAACTGGATGCCGTGATTACACAGTTGGGCGGGCAACCCGGCGGTCATGTCAGGATTGGCGACTCCTTTGAAGAGTGGATGGCGGCGCTGGGTGGCGTTCCTGAAAGGACACCGCGGGATGTAACGATCACCACCGGCGGAACGGGAAAGTCCGGGACAGATCACTTCCGTAACGCGATTAGCTCGCTCGGCGGCCGGCTCTTCGTGGACGAAATAGCCATGCGGCCAGGGCATCCGGCGGTGTTGGCAGAACTTCCCGGCGGACGTTTCGTGATCGGACTGCCGGGAAATCCGCTGGCGGCGATGATGGCGCTGATGACCCTTGGCGAACCCTTGCTGGCTGCCCTGGGACACCGGCCCCTCCAAGAAACCGTCCTGATGACATCCGGAGCCGACATTGATCCCGATCCTGGGCGTACCCGCCTCATACCTTGCACCTGTGTCCACGACCTCGCGTTGCCCGCCTCCCACACTGGTCCCGGGATGATGCGCGGGCTTGCCTGGGCAGACGGATACATGGCAGTTCCCCCTGAAGGCGTCGTGGCAGGGGCGCCGGTGCCCGTCCTTCCCCTGCCATGGACTAACCATTAAACGAGTCCCCCCGTTGTGAAAGGGTCCGTGCAAAACTCCGTCTAGGATGAGGAAAGACGAGAGTGCAGGCCGAACAGGGCTCCCAGCTCAGGGCCTGCCTGGACAATGACACGAGGCACCATGGCCGCACGTAACAACCCGGACATCGACAAGGACGTAGACGCCCAAGGCGGCGGCGTCCAATCCGTGGACCGTGCACTGCAGATCCTGGAAATCCTGGCCCGTAAAGGCGATGCCGGTGTGAGCGAAATCGCCGAGGAAATGGGCGTCCACAAGTCCACTGTGTCCAGGTTGGTGGGTTCCTTGGTCAACCGCGACATCGTGAGGCAGAACAGTGAACGCGGCAAGTACCAGCTGGGTTTCGGAATACTCCGCCTGGCGTCTTCCATCCCTGGCCGACTGAGCGTGGTTCATGAGGCGCGTCCGGTTTTGGAGACGCTGGCCACCGAATACAAGGAGACCGTTAACCTGGCCGTTCTGCGGTCAAACTATGCCGTGAACGTGGACCAGGCGATGGGACCCTCAACGCTGGCTACCTACGACTGGGTGGGCAGCCTGACGCCGTTGCATGCCACATCCAGCGGCAAGGTCCTTCTGGCCGCGCTGACCGCCGATGAAAGAACCCAGGTCCTCAAGACGGTGGGCCTTCCCGCCCGGACACCGCGTACGGTGACAAACCGTGAAGAGCTGGAAAAACAGTTGCTCGATGTTGCCCGCAAGGGATACGCCACGGTCCACGAAGAGTTCGAGATCGGCCTCGCCGCGATCGCCGTGCCCATCTTTAACCACTCGGGCAGCGTCATCGCCGCCGTCAGCATCTCCGGACCGGCGTTCCGCTTCTCACCCGAGGACCAGCCCGGGCTTATCGACGGCCTCCGCGAGGCCGGGCTGACCATTAGCGCCCGCATGGGTTACAGGCACCGCTAGGGCGTGTCTCCTTATTGGCCTAGCCAGATGAGAACGGATTAGTAATTCAGCGAGTCCCCCTGTGTTGCGGGGCAGGTTCGTTCCGCGCTGGTGGGCACGGTTGGTTGTCAAGTCCACACTGTCTGCCACGGGCCGAACTGCTCCAAGGCCCTTCACACAGTGGTGATGCTTAAAGCCAATTGATATATCAAATTACTGTCAAAGAGCGGAAACGCCTTGACTTTGAGTGTGACGGAGCGCACTCTGTTGCTTAGCGCGAATGTTGTTGATTCATGCGGAACGCCTTTTAGGCTCCACGAGCCGAGCGTTCAACCAACCCGTCCGACCAAAGAGGTGCACCATGAAACTGCCCGTCCACGCTCAGGCAGCGAAGATCGGGGACAGCAGAATCATGGTCAGCGGGGGAAGCCCCAACCTTTCCTTCGGCCTCATCTTCCAGGGCCATGTATAAACGCAAACCCATGACTCGCCGAGCAAAGGACCCGCTCATGGCTATAAACAGCGACACAAAACCTTTAACACCCGAGGAGTTACCTGCCGACGATCGCTTGGCGGGTGCTTCAGCAGCAGCCAGTTCCACCAAAGCAAGCAGCCCTGCCCACGCGGAGAACCCTGAGGGAATCATCAGGGTCTCCCCCGACGACATCAACTTGGCCGCCCTCGACGCTGAGGACGGAGGCGCAGAGAGCCTTCCTGATTCTGAAGAATATGAACAGATCATGGAAGAGCTGCGCCACGCCAAGACCGAGCAGGCCGTTTCGGCCCGCCGGAACCGCAAACTTACCCTCGACAAAGTCACCTTCGGGATCACGGGCGCCATCGCCGTCGCCTTCGTGGTCTGGGGATTTGTCGGACGGGACAGCCTGTCGGATACCTCCAAAGGCGCCCTGAACTGGGTTATGGAGTACACCGGCTGGCTCTTCATGGTCCTCGCTTCATTGTTCGTCGTCTTCGTCCTGTGGCTTGCCCTCGGCAAGTTTGGCAACATCCCGCTGGGCAAAGACGGCGAGAAGCCCGAGTTCCGGACCATATCCTGGGTGGCCATGATGTTCGCCGCCGGCATGGGTATCGGGCTCATGTTCTACGGCGTGGCCGAACCGCTGTACAACTACATATCACCGCCGCCGGGCACCGTGGATGGACGCACACCGGCAGCCATCCAGACGGCCATGGCCACGTCCATCTTCCACTGGACCCTGCACCCTTGGGCCATGTACGCAGTAGTCGGCATCGCCATGGCCTATGGCACCTACCGCTTGGGCCGCAAGCAGCTGATCTCCGCGGCCTTCACGTCGCTGTTTGGCATTCGAATGGTCGAAGGTCCGCTGGGGAAGTTCATCAACATCCTGGCCATCTTCGCCACGCTCTTCGGGACTGCCGCTTCGCTGGGCCTCGGTGCCCTCCAAATCGGCAGCGGTATGACCTCCAACGGTTGGCTCGGTGAAATCGGCACTCCGGTGCTGGTGGTGATCGTGGCCATCCTGACCTTCTGCTTCGTGGCATCGGCGGTCTCCGGGATCAGCCGCGGCATCCAGTGGCTCTCCAACATCAACATGGTCCTGGCAGTTGTTCTGGCCCTCATCGTGTTCGTGGCCGGACCTACCCTCTTCATCCTCAACCTGATCCCCTCTGCCGTTGGTGCCTACGCCCGCGACTTGGCTGAAATGGCATCCCGGACAGAAGCTGTGGGAGACGAATCCCTGCGTAGCTGGATGACCAGCTGGACCATCTTCTACTGGGCTTGGTGGATCTCATGGACGCCCTTCGTCGGGATGTTCATCGCCCGCATCAGCCGTGGGCGCACCATCCGACAGTTCGTCACCGGCGTCCTGCTGGTGCCCAGCGTTGTCAGCGTCATCTGGTTCGGCATCTTCGGCGGCGCCGCTTTCAAGGTCCAGCAAGAGGCAGACAAGGCCGGCACGCCCGGGCTTGTGACCATGGTGGACGGCGCACCCTCCATCAACTTCGATGGTGCCCTCTTCGACCTCGTGAAGAACCTGGGCATGCCTGGCTGGCTTACGGCAGCTGTCATCGTCCTGGCCATGGTCCTGGTGGCGATCTTCTTCGTCACGGGCGCCGACGCCGCATCCATCGTCATGGGATCGCTTAGCTCCAACGGAGCCGAGCACCCGCGTCGAGGAGTGGTGATCTTCTGGGGAAGCCTCACGGGCGCAGTGGCAGCGGTCATGCTGCTTGCTGGCGGCGATAAACCATCGGAAGCCTTGTCGGGCCTGCAAAGAGTAACCATCGTGGCAGCCCTGCCTTTCGTGGTCGTCATGCTGCTGCTCTGTTTTGCATTGGTCAAGGACCTTCGCCGGGACCCGCTCCAGTTGCACAAGCGCTTGGCCACTTCGGTGGTGGAACGAGCCATCCGAACGGGCGTTGAGCAACATGGCGGCATTCAGTTCGACCTCGTCACCAAACACGACCGCGCCGAACAGTGCACGGACTCCGATTGCGCCGGGGGAACACCCACAGGGAGCATACCGATCCCTGAGACCCCCCGTTCGGGGACAGCCGACAGGTAGCCGTACGCTAGCAGCCACACAACAACGCAGGCGCCGGGGTTCCGGAGCCTGCGTTGTTGTTAATGCTGGTGGAGGCTAAGGCCTATTTGGGCATCAGCACCGAGTCGATCAGGTAAACCGTGGCGTTAGCGGTCTGAACGCCGCCGCAGATCACGTTGGAAGCTCCGTTAACCGTGAGGGCATCCTTGGTGCCGCCAACCGTCACTTCGCCACCCTGGACAGTCTTGTGGGTGCCGACGATCTGGTCCGGGGTCAGCTGGCCGGGGACTACGTGGTAGGTGAGAATTTTGCTCAGCAGGGCATCGTCCGTCTTGAGCGTCTCGATTGTGGCGGGGTCAATCTTGGCGAAGGCATCGTCAACCGGTGCGAACACCGTGAATTCGCTGCCGTTCAGGGTGGAAACCAGGTCAACCTTGGGGTTGAGTTTGCCCGAGACGGCGGCGGTCAGGGTCTTGAGCAGCGGGTTGTTCGATGCTGCTACGGCTACCGGGTCCTGGGCCATGCCCATTACCGAGCCGGCACCGTCCGGAACCTGTGCCGCGTAACCGGCGCAGCCGGGGCCAACCAGGTTGGCGGCCGGATCCATTGCGGCGGAGCTCATGGCAGAAGCCGACGGCGACGGTGCCGCCATGGAGGTTTCCGGGGCGGCAGAGGAAGCAGCCGGTGTGCTGGAGGTGCTGGTACCACCACAGGCAGTGAGACCGAGAAGGGCGGCTGCAGTGAGGCCAACGAAGGCGAGGGCGGGGCGCTTTGTGGACAACATGTCATTCTCCTTGTTTTTGGAACCAGGGCGTTGGGTCCAGTTGGTGGTGGGACACGGGCTGAAAGTGATGCTGTTTGCTTCACCGGCGGTTTGTGTCTCACCAGCTATTCGGAGGTTGGCGCGGGGTGGATGGGTCCGGATTGAAAAAGTTTTTAAAAACTTCGAGATCCGCCCCGCCGTGCCCCTTGTCCAGCGTCCACTCCCCCTTTTAGAAGTACGGCCGGGTGATCAGTTCAAGGGCATGGCCGGCCGGGTCTTTGAAATACACGCCCCGTCCGCCATGCTCGGTGTTCGTCTCGCCCGGGCGGGACATCTGCGGATCCGCCCAGTGCTCGACGCCGGCACTCACCAAACGCTTGTAGGCGCGGTCAGTGCTGGTCGTCAACGAGGAATGCGTAGTGCTGCATCTGGATCTCGACCGGTGGCTCGGCAAGTTGCAGCATCACCCCGGCGGCCAGTGCCAGGTTGGTGAATGGGCCCCAGCTGGGAGCTTCCTCGGCCTCGAGGATGGAGCGGTAGAACTCGGCTGACACTGTGCGGTCAAGGCAGAAGCCCGATCCGGTCATCACGTTGGCCAGTCTAGCGGAGGGCCCCAACCGGTGGCAGGATGGGCGGATGGCTATCGAGGTCCGACCCGCGACGGTGTTCGATGACGTGAAAACCATGGTGGGGCCCAAGAGTCCCGACTCCAACGTGTGCTGGTGCCTGAGCTACAGGATCCCGTCGAAGCTGAACCAGGAGCTCCAGAAGCAGGAGCGCGGAAAGTACGTCCAAAAGCTGGTTTCCGAGGACCCGCCTCCCGGGGTTTTGGCGTACGACGGCGACGAAGTGGTCGGGTGGGCAGCGGTCCACCCTCGCGCGGACACCAGTTTCGCGAAGAACCGCAAGATCCCGCACGTGGACGAGACTAAGGCGTGGTCCATTTGGTGCATCCGGGTAAGGCCCGGGCATCGGGGCAAGGGCATTTCCCACGAGCTCCTGCGAGGGGCGATCGACTTCGCCAAGAGCCACGGCGCTCCGGCGATTGAGGGCTACCCGGTGGACAACAGGGGCGGCAAGGTGGACCTGACCATGGCCTATGTGGGTACCCGGAGGCTGTTTGAGAAGGCAGGCTTCAAGAAGGTTGCCGAAACCACGTCGGTCCTCAACGGCTTCCCGCGGGTGTTGATGCGCCTGGACCTCCGCTAGCGCCGGGCGAATCGCAGAGCAATTGGTTCTGAGCCGCTCAACGTCTAATGCCGGATTCGGATGAGGAGGGCTTCCCAGGATTTTCCGACAATCGCTTGTCGAAATTCCTGACGCGGTGATGAGCCTCGCTGAAGACAACCTCATCCCCGCTAGCCTGTTCGAAGTCGCTGTAGATGAAGCCAACTTCTCGCAACTCATCGGCCAACGTGCTGGCCTGCATACCCTCGTATGCGGTAGCTATAGGGAGTAGTGCTACCGGTTTCATTAGCAAATGACTTATAGAAGATCGATTATAAGCTGCTACGCACGAGTATCAGGTAGAGGATCGCGATTGCGGACATTGCCCAGCTTGTAAGGCTTCCTACTAGGAACTCTTCCGCCTTGGAGCCCGAAGTGCGGTCCTCAGAAATTTCCGGAAAACGAATGACCCCCTTCGCAGCCGCCAGCCCTGCGATAATGGGCCACGCGCCAGCGAAAGCAAGGACGACGACAAGGAGCCGCTCAATGGGGCCGATGAGTCGGCCTCCCTTCAGCGCTGGCCCGGACACCGGTTTGTCGCCTGCACGAAGGCTAGCGACCTTCCTGTTACTGACGAACAGTTCCCACTTACTCTCAGGTACCCCGCTGCCTGATTCCGCATAGACCGCGTCTTGTATCTCCGCTTTTGTGTCTTCTTTTTTGGCCCACCTAAGTGCTGAAACCGTGACGTTGTTGGCACTTTTGGTTAGAAAGATGGCAACTGCCGTGGCGGCCACGATGATTGGAAGGGGGAACGACGCCGCGAAACGTGGATCAGTCCGCGAATAGAAATCGACGAGGAAGCCGCTCGCAGTTTCAAAGGTGCGGTCGTAAGCGCTGATCCCAAAGACCAGCACGAAGAGTAATATAACCGGCCAGAGTCGCGGAGAAGGCTGGCGGGGTTCTCGAAGGTTCTTCCTCGACGATTTCGTCGAGGTCGACGTCGTGGCCCAAATCCAGGCCACAGCAGGCGCCAAGCATGCACCAGCGAGTAAAGGGTCCAACCCCAAACCCCAGTATGCTAGCGCCGGAACGCCTAAAACGACCAACAGCCGAAGCAAAAAAGACATTGCGCGAGTGCCGCTACCAACAAGGTCAACAAGACCAACCATCAGGAGAAGCGTGGAGCCGATCAATGAATTTCACCCTTCGTCAGTTCCTGCTGCGCTGCAACAAGGGCCGCTCCTCCCGAGCGACGAAGACTTTGTGAGACAGCAGACTGACTGATCCCTTCGCGCTGCGCCAGATCTAATTGTGAGGCGCCTGAAAGTGCCCCCATGATTAGCCTGCGGTCGCGCGGTCGCATCGAGCTGATCAACGAGTCTCGGAGCAGCAGAAAGCTATTGACTAACGCCATGGTGCCTGCCTCCCGGCGGTTGCTTGAAACGAACCATGAACGCAGGTACGGCTCATTCTTATGCTCCTTGCGATGGGTTAGTTCAATCGCCTCTCGTGCGTTCCACCAAGCCGATCCGTCCTGGATTGCTATTGGAGCCGACGGATCGACATATACAGTCTCGCCGCGCCCCAACCCAAACCTACAGTCGACGTCCTCGGGAAGCGCGAGACGAACAAGAGCCGTCGTCAGAAGTGCATCACCCAGCGTCGCGAACACGGCTTGGAACTCATCCCCCACAGTCGGCCACAAAGGTCTAAGGACTGGATGTTCCTTGCGTGCGTCGTCGAAAACAGACCGGATGGACTGTTGCGCGCCTAAGCGATCTCTAAGCTTGCGGGAGTTCACGATATCTACAATGAGTGCCACAACCGGATCCGACATGTCATAAGCATATAGCTTCTATGGGGACGACTATAAGCTGTTTCGAAGCACAGGAAGAAGAAGACCGGGGGCCGGAATTCGGACAGTTGCCCTTATAATTTTCAAGTCGCGTCCGGGAAACCGCCCCCACGCCGGTTCCATCACTGTCGCCGGCGCTCACGCCGAGGCCGCCATGAAGCGCCTGTTGCTGGTCCTGTCCACCGACGAAACAACCTTTGGCCTGGTGGATTATCAGTGGGGTGATCTTGAGAGTAAGCTTGCCGCGCAATGCGACGACCGGGACAAGCGCCGCGTCCGGCTTTCCCGGATTCTGGATTGGGCACAGAAGCTTGACCTCCGGGAGCGCCGCAATACAGCCGTGCACGGGTCATGGCGGCTGTACAAGCAGGATCGCACTGTGGCCAGCCGCTGGCCGCGCAAGAAGAATGACACGATACTCATCGGCTCACTGAATGACCTGCGTGCCCTTGAAAGTGACTGCTGGAAGCTCGTTGAGAACCTCGACAGACTGCTTGGCGAGGAGTGGCCGGGGGCAGTCTTTCCGGAGGAATCAGTGCCCGCGTCGTTCAGACGAAAGGAGTAAGACCGACGCGCCGTATGTGATTCAAAGCGGCAAATCCTGGTGGTGCCAGGGCCAGTCAGTCGTTGCCGGTGACGCGGTTCTCGATCCCGGGACCGACGCCCTCCATGCGAGCGAGAGTTCCTTCTCGGCCCACTCGTATCGCTGCTCCTGGGTTGACCCACGTGTCGCCCTTAAAACCGTCCTCATCAGCAGCTTCAGTTCGTGCAGCTTCTTGGCGGCGTCCGCTTGGTGGGACCATCTACTTTCACCTAGTTGGGGTGGGCGCCCTGCAGGCGCGCGCTCATCCGGTGCGCTTCTTCGAGCAGCAGCTTGCCCAGGAATTCCTGGCGGCCCGGCCGGAACCTGGGCTCGATTCCCGTCAAGGAAAGAGCCCACGCCGGCCGTCCCTGCTGATCGAACACCGCCGCTCCCATGCCCCAACTGCCCTCCAGGATCAACCCGGGATTGACGGAGTAGCCGGCAAGCCGTGTCCGTTCCAGATTGCTGCGCACCACGTCCGCAGGATGCCCCACGGCAAAGTCGCCGGCATGCGCAGGCCAGTCACCCAGCAGCGATTCCTGTTCGTCGGGAGGCAGGAAGGACATGATGGCTGTCCCGGCAGATGCCACGCCCAAAGGAAAGCGCACCCCTTCGTGCAGCACGAAGGACCGCACCGGGAACGAGCCCTCTTCGCGCAGCACGCACACGGTTTCGTTTCCACGACGTATGGAGAAGAAGGCGCTCTCCCCCGTCTCTGCCGCCAACCTGCGTAGCGAGGGCCGGGCAATGTCCTCCATAGGGAACCGCGCAGCCGCCACCGATCCCAGCAGGAAGATCTCCGGCCCCAGGACCCACTTCCCGGACACGGAATCGTGTTCCAGCAGGCCCTCCGCGGCCAAGGACGTCAGCAGCCGGTGGACGGTTGGCCGGGTCAGCCCTGACTCGCGCACCAACCCGGCCAAGGAGGTGCCTTCGGGCTTGCGTCCCACCAGCCGAAGCAGTAAAGCCACCCGGCCCACCACCTGTGCTCCCTGAACTGCCACAGCACCCTCCCGATAGTTTTCATCCATAATATGGACACCTCCCATCCTAATGTCCACACCTTGAGTATCCCGCACCTCCTCCCATTGACCGGTAGACGCAGCGATCCTAAGCTGCTTCTGAAGAGCCAGCGTGGTCCACAAAGTGGATACCCTGGGAAGCAAACTCAAAGAGGAGTCGTACGTGGCAAAGATCCAAACAAGCGCAGCCCAAGCACTCCATGACCTGATGGCAGACGGCCTGACCATCGCCGTCGGCGGCTTTGGCCTCAGCGGCATCCCTGCGGACCTGATCGACGCCGTCCGGGAGTCGGGCGCGAAGGACCTCACCATCGTGTCCAACAACATGGGTGTGGACGGCAAAGGCCTTGGCGTCCTGATAGAGGCGGGCCAAGTCCGGAAGGTCATCGCTTCCTACGTGGGTGAAAACAAGCTCTTCGCCGAACAGTACCTGGCCGGAAAGCTGGAGGTTGAGTTCACGCCGCAGGGCACCCTCGCCGAACGCCTGCGGGCCGGCGGCGCCGGAATTCCCGCCTTCTACACGCGGACCGGGGTGGGAACCCTGGTTGCCGAAGGCAAGCCGCTGGAAGAGTTCGACGGCGTGACGTACGTCCGCGAGCGCGCTATCACCGCCGATGTCGCGCTTGTCCACGCTCACAGGGCCGATACCGACGGCAACCTGATCTACCGCTATACGGCACGGAACTTCAACCCCGTGGTTGCTGCGGCCGGCGCAGTGACCGTCGCCGAGGCTGAAGTCATTGTGCAGCCGGGTGAGCTGGATCCCCATCACATCGTCACCCCTGGCGTGTACGTGCAGAGGCTGGTTCAGGCCACGGATCGGGTCAAGGACATCGAACAGCGCACAGTCCGCCCCCGGCGCGAAGCACCCAGCCCCGAAGCACTCACGGTTTAGAAGCAAAGGAGCTCATCACCATGGCATGGACAAGAGACGAAATGGCTGCCATTGCGGCCGAAGAATTGAACGACGGCGACTACGTCAACCTCGGCATCGGCATCCCCACGCTGGTGGCCAACAACCTGCCCGACGGCGTGCGGGTGGTCCTCCAGAGCGAGAACGGCCTACTCGGCATGGGCCCATTCCCCTATGAGGGCGAGGAAGATGCCGACCTCATCAACGCCGGCAAGCAGACCGTCACCATCACCCCCGGCGGCAGCATCTTCGATTCGGCAACATCGTTCGGCATGATCCGCGGCGGGCACGTCAAGGTGGCCATCCTGGGCGCCATGCAGGTGTCCGGCTCCGGGGACCTGGCCAACTGGACCATCCCCGGCAAGATGGTCAAGGGCATGGGCGGTGCCATGGACCTGGTGGCAGGCACTCCGCGCGTGGTGGTCCTCACCGAGCACAACGCCAAGGACGGTTCGGCCAAGATCGTCACCGAATGCACGCTCCCGCTGACGGGGCTCAGGTGCGTTGACCGGATCATTACGGACCTCGCCGTTTTCGATATTGAAGAGGCGCCAAAGGAAACGCACGACGCCGGCACGCGGCTGCTGCTGACCCGCCTCGCCCCGGGCGTCACGGTGGAAGAAATCCGCAGCAAGACCGACGCGGAGTTCACAGTGGCGCTCGCCTCCGGGGAAGCCACGCCCGGTGAACCGACGCCTGTTGAACACAAGCTTGAAGGAGCACACCCATGAGCCTGAAGGACCAATTTGGCCAGGACATCCTGCTCACGGGGTGGGGGCACAGCAAGTTCGGAAAACTCACTGAGGACACCTTGGAGTCGCTGATCGTTCAAGTGGCCGGCGAAGCCATCAAGAACTCAGGGCTCGATCCCAAGGACATTGACGAGATCTACCTCGGCCAGTTCAACTCGGGAATGCAGCCTCTGGGATTCACGTCCTCGCTGGCACTTCAGTTGTCTGCGGACCTTGCCAACGTCCCCGCAACCCGCACCGAGAATGCTTGTGCATCCGGTTCGGCGGCTTTCCAGCAGGGCGTCAAAGCCGTCCTGGCAGGAACGGCCCGCAACGTCCTGGTGATCGGGGCGGAGAAAATGACCGACGCCGGCGCGGACGTCGTGGGGGCGGCCTTGCTCGGCGCTTCGTACGAGATGGCCGGAAAAGCGTCCAGCACCGGATTCACTGGCCTGTTCGCGGAGGTCGCCAAGCACTACGGCAAGCGCTATGGGACAGGCATCAGTGGCCCTGGCTTTGAAGGCGGCCTCGGGGACGTCCTCGGTTCCATCGCCGCCAAGAACCACCGCAACGGCATGGCCAACCCCTACGCCCAGATGCACCGGGACTTCGGCGAGGAGTTCTGCCGGACCATCTCCGAGAAGAACCCCATGGTGGCCGACCCCTTGCGCCGCACGGACTGTTCGCCGGTCTCCGACGGTGCTGCCGCCGTCGTGCTTTCCACGTCGTCTACCGGAGGTGCAACCGCGCCCGTGCGGCTGGCCGGTTTCGGCCACGCCAACGACTTCTTCCCCGCGGAGAAGCGCGATCCCACCGAGTTCGCAGCCACGCGCGCGTCGTGGGAGCGCGCGTTCACCATGGCGGGCGTCGGCCTGGAGGATCTGGACTTCGCCGAGGTGCATGACTGCTTCACCATCGCCGAGCTCATCATGTACGAAGCCATGGGCCTCACTCCCCGCGGCGAGGGCGCACGCGCCATCCAGGAAGGCTGGGTCTATAAGGATGGCAAGCTGCCCGTCAACGTCTCCGGTGGACTCAAGGCGAAGGGCCACCCGGTGGGTGCCACCGGCGTGTCCCAGCACGTCATCGCAGCAATGCAACTCAGCGGGACCGCAGGCGACATGCAGTTGCCTACGGCCCGCCGTGGCGCGGTGCAAAACATGGGCGGAGTGGGCATCGCCAACTACGTGAGCGTGCTCGAAGCCGTGTAATTAGCGGCTCCGGATCAGCTCCGCGATCTCCGTAAATCCGAGCCGCTCTGCGTTTTGCAGGGCGGTTCGGCCTTCAGGGTCGCGGATGTCCGGGTTGGCTCCGGCGGCGAGGAGCTGCCTGACCACGTCCTGCTGATTGGGCCCGCCGTTATTGAGCAGGATGGCTTCCTGCATGGCGGTCCAGCCTGGTTTGTTTACGTGGTCCACGGGCACACCCGCCGCGATCAGAATGCGAACCGTTTCCGTATACCCGTGCTCGCTCGCCGGGATCAAGGCGGTGCCGCCGTACCTGTTGGTGCTGCGTACATCCGCGCCCGCAGCCAACGTTAGTTGCAGCACCTCGTTGAAGCCTTCGGCTCCGGCGTAGAGGAATGCGGAGTCCTGGATTTCGTCCTTGGCATTGACGTTTCCGCCGGCCGCGATCAATTCACCTACCCGGGCAACGTCGTTGGCTTTCGCCGCCAGGATCAGGAGTCGGTCGGTTTCGATTTGCGCCTCCGGTGAGAGAGTGGGCGGCATAGCAGTCGACGACGCCGGGCGGGGACTTGCGCTCGACGTCGCGGCCGGGCTTGGGGCGACAAGAGACGGGCTGGGGGGCGGCGTCGGCCTGGAAGTCGAGGCAGGGCTGGAAGGCGGGGCGGCCGCCGTCGTACATCCGGACAGCAGCCCAAGCACCAGCAATCCCGCCCCCACCCCCGGAGTTTTTGTACAGATAACGCCCCTAAAGCGCCTCCATAAGGGCGGTATCTGTACAAAAACTCCACGAGGATTCATGGTTACTTCGCGGCCGTGGCCAACGCATCGGCTCCTGCGGTGGCGCAGGCTTCGTCCAGGGCGCCGTCGGGAGCGCCACCAACGCCGATGCCGGCCACGGATACGCCGTTGACCTTCAGCGGAACGCCGCCGGGCAGGAACAAAGTGCCGGGCAGATCGGCGATGGACGGGCCGTTAGCGTTGACGCGCTTGGCGAGTTCGCTGGTCGGAGCACCGAAAGCGGCTGCGGTGTAGGCCTTCTGCTTGGCGGCTTCGATGGTGTGCTCGGCAGCGTTGTCACCGCGAAGGAGCGCTTGGACGGTGCCGAAGCGGTCAACCAGGGCCACGGTCACGAACGGAAGCTTGTCGGCCTGGCACTTGGCGAGCGCGGCATTGACGGCTGCGCTGGAGGCACCCACGGAAATGCGGTTCTGAGCGACCACGTTCTCCGGGGCGGGCTGGACCTCGGCGGCAACCTTCACCGGGGCGGCAGCAGGTGCGGCAGCGGGTGACACGGCGTTGGCCACGGCAGTAACACCGCCGGTGAGCAACAGTGCTCCGGCAGCGGCGGCGGCAATCATCTTGTTGGACTTCTTCACGGCGTTCTCCTCGTAGTAAAGCATCGGGTACAGCTCCATGCTTCCGCGGACAGCCCCAAGGCACATCGGCCGGGCGCCGTCCCGGGGCTCAGCCTTTCCGCCACCGGTATCAGCCAAAAGGTGGAGAGACCAATGACTGCGCGGGACCTAGCATGGAAAGAACGTCTTCCATCAATGTCCTGAACGGGAACCACCCATGCCAACTGCTCATCCACGGCCAGATACCAGTAACGGGACCAGTAACCGGATTGATGGCCGCATCGATGTAGTGGTGCATGTGGGCTTTGCCGTCCTCATGGTGGCTTCCGCGGTCAGGTACGTGATGCGCCACTCCCCCGCGGACAACCTGTGGACCGTTGCGCTGGCCGTTGCCGTGTGCGCGCTTTATGCGGTCACCGCAGTGTTGGCCCACCGGCAACAAGGCCAGCGTAAGCAACGGCCATGGATTCCTTGGATGGTCGCCTTGGTGGCAGCGTGGGCCGCGCTGGTGGTGGTCGCCCCGAGCTTCGCCTGGTGTTCCTTCGCCATCTTCTTCCTCACACGCACGGCCTTTCGAGGGTGGGCAGGCTATGTGGCGGGAGGTGCGACGGCTGCCGCCACCGCCGTCGGACTCTTCCGGATGAGCGGCTGGACGGACATCGCCATGCTGCTCGGCCCACTGGCAGCGGGCGCCCTGCTCACCCTGATCTACGACAAGATTGAGCGCGACGCGGCACTGCAACGGACGCTTTTCGACGACGTCACCCAAGCCCAGCAGCAGCTTGCCGCCAAGCAGCGCGAAGCCGGAATTGCCACTGAACGCGAGCGCGTTTCACGGGAAATCCACGATACCGTCACCCAAGGCCTGGCCAGCAGCCTGCTCCTCCTCGAGGCCGCCCAGCGCTCCTGGCCTGCCGAAACCGCCCAGGACGACGTACGCAAGGCGACGGATCTACTCAGGCGGAACCTCGCTGATACCCGCAGCCTGGTCCACGAACTCTCCGCCCCTGGCCTCGAGTCAGGTCCGCTCCCGGAGGCCTTGGAACACGCGGCACGGCAGTACGTTGAGACCGTCAGTATCCGGGTCACCGGTGATGTGCGCACTCTTCCTTCCGAAGTCCGGCATGCCCTGCTCCGCGTCACGCAGAGCGCCGTGGCCAACATCAAACTCCACTCACAGGCGGACCACGCCAGTGTGACCCTGGGGTACCTTCCGGACGCGGTCACCCTGGACGTGTTCGACGACGGCCGCGGCTTTGATCCCGCAGCTGTACATCCGCCGTCGGCAGAGGGAGGATACGGCCTGAGGGCCATGCGGCAGCGCGTTGAACAGTTGGGCGGAGAATTGTCCGTGGAAAGCTCACCGGGCGAGGGAACCATCATCGCCGCGCAGTTCCCGCTGACCCATCCCGCTGATCCGGCAAACCTCCTGAAGGAGTCCTTGTGAATACCATCTCCGTGCTCCTGGTGGACGACCACACCGTAGTCCGGAGCGGGCTCAAGGCCCTGTTGGGCACCCAGGGTGATATCGCCGTCGTCGGGGAAGCAGCCTCCGGCGAGGATGCACTGAAAGCTGCGCAGGAGCACACGCCTGCGGTAGTCCTGATGGATCTGGCCATGGGCAGCGGAATGGATGGCATCGAAGCCATCAAGCAGCTCCGTCAGTGGAACCCGAAGCAGGCCGTCATCGTATTCACCACCTACGATTCCGATGCCGACATCGTCCGCGCAGTGGATGCCGGAGCCATGGGTTATCTGCTCAAGGACGCCGCGCCGGAGGAGATCTTCGCGGCCGTCCGGGGCGCTGTGCAGGGAAAGAGCGTAATGAGCGCGCCGGTGGCCTCGCGCCTGTTCCAACAGCTGCGGAATCCGGACGAGATCCTCACTCCCCGCGAAGCCGAATTACTTAGCCTCCTGACCGAAGGCCTCAGCAACCGGGACTTGGGGAAACGCCTGTTCATTTCCGAGGCAACAGTCAAAACCCACCTCGCCCACATCTACGCAAAACTGGGCGTGGAAACCCGGGCGGCAGCAATTGCCACGGCCATCAGGCGCGAAGGGATGCGGTAAAGGTGCGTGGTTGGCTACGCTGAGGCTTATGTCGGACGTAGCGGATCGCAAAATGTTCAAAAGCCCGGGAACTGCTTTGTTGGTCCGGGGAGCCCTTTCCATAGTTTTTGGCCTCTTGATCATTGTTTTGCCGAGCGTTAGCGCGTTGGTGGTGGTTGTCATGTTCGGCGTTTTCGCGATCATTGACGGTATTACCAGCGTGGCGCATTACTTCTACGACCCCGCCGGCCGTTCCCGCTGGACCATGGTGGGGGGCTTCATCTCCGTCGCGGCCGGCATTGTGGCAATTGCGCTGCCGGGAATTACTGCAGCAGCAATTGGCGTCCTTATTGGGTTGTGGGCCCTTGTTCTCGGTCTCTCCCAAATCGTCCTGTCGCTCGCTGCGAGGAGTTTCATCCGGAGCTGGGGTCTTTGGTTCCTGACGGGACTTATCACCACCGTGTTCGGGATCGTTGTCCTTTTCAACCCCGGGCTCGGCCTCTTGGGCGTGGTGTGGATGCTGGCAGGGTTCGCGATCCTGACGGGGTTGCTCCTGATCGCCTCAGGCATCGGGCTCCGCAAGCTGGCCAGCTCACCGCCGCTGTTCGCGCGTTAGAGCTGGTTGTGAACGGCAAAAAGGGCATCAGGGGATGCGCTCAGCGCCAAGTTCGGTAAGTTAGTGGCTGTGAAGATAGCAACCTGGAATGTGAACTCCCTCCGCGCCCGTGCCGACCGCGTTGAAGCCTGGCTTGAGCGCAGCGACTGTGATGTCCTGGCCATCCAGGAGACCAAGTGCAAGGACGAGAACTTCCCTTGGGAGCTCTTTGAGCGCATGGGTTACGAGGTTGCGCACTTCGGCGTGAACCAGTGGAACGGCGTTGCCATCGCTTCGCGTGTGGGCTTGGAAGACGTGCAGCGCACCTTCCTGGACCAGCCGGCGTTCGGCAAGGCAGGCAAGGATCCTGCACAGGAAGCCCGCGCCATCGCAGCCACCTGTGGCGGTATCCGCATCTGGAGCCTCTACGTTCCCAACGGCCGTTCCCTGGATGACGAACACATGCCGTACAAGATCAAATGGCTGGACGTCCTCCAGGGCCACGCCGCCGAGTGGGTAAAGTCCGCTCCCACCGCCCAGATCGCGCTCATGGGCGACTGGAACATAGCACCGTTCGACGACGACGTGTGGGACATCGAGCTCTTCCGCAACAACAACTACACCCACGTCAGCGAACCCGAGCGCGCGGCCTTCCACGCCTTCGAAACCGCCGGGTTCACCGACGTCGTCCGCCCCTACACACCGGGCCCCGGCGTGTACACGTACTGGGACTACACGCAACTGCGCTTCCCCAAGAAGGAAGGCATGCGCATCGATTTCTGCCTCGCCTCACCGGCGCTGGCATCACGGGTCACCGGAGCCTCCATTGACCGCGAAGAGCGCAAGGGCAAGGGCGCTTCGGACCACGCTCCCGTGATCGTGGAGCTCGCAGACTAACTACACGCTCCACGCGACGAAAGGGGACGGCTGGACATGACTGGAAACCTGTACCGGGGCCAGGCAGGTCTGCCGTTCTCTTCGTCCCTGCGCATTTACGAGCCCCTTGAGGCGTTCCCGCCTGAACAGCAGCGCCAGCTCGTGGCGGAAGGCAGCAAGAGCGGTTCCCGGGCCGCCGTCGAGAATGCGGAGCTCCAGGCCTCGCTGGGACGCATCACGCGCTCCGGCGGCGATCCTTTCCCCACCGGCCGCACGGACTTGGTGCGCATGACGCGTGTGCCCACCGGACGGCACGCCGCCGAGCCGGATACAGAAGATCACGACGCCGGACGGCTGCTTTACTGCCCCAGCCAACTGGTAATTCGGGCTGGCTTGGCTGCCAATGCGCTCATGGACGGTGTGCACAGCCCTTTGGCAGACCTTCTCATTCCGGTCTCGCAGCGGGACAAACACCAGGCCAGGATCGACCGCATCAACGCCGGGGAGGCCGCCAAACGTGTCCATACCCGTGCCTCAACCTGGGGAATACCGTTCAGTTGGTTCTCGCTGTTCAACGAGTCGGATCGCAAGGACGTGGTGGAGTCCGAGGGGCGCATCCTCACCGTCCGTGTATGGACACCCCTCACTGAGGCCTTGGACCGGGCACGGTTTGCCGTGGCGCACTTAGCCTTGGCCGCACCGGATCTGGACATGCTGGATGACCTGACGCAGCTCACGGAGTGGCTGGAACTCTTCCATGTCCAGTCCATGGTGGAGCTGGACTACGGTGCAGTAGCGGACAAGGTGTACCCGGACGAGTCTCCCATGGATGTTCGGCTGGGCATCGAGTGCTTGGCTGAAGGCGACATGACCGGGGCGGCCGCTGCCTACCGACGCCTCGCCTCGCGTTGGATCCCCATCCGGCAGCTGGCGCGGGCTTCCTAACCCGGCGCATTTCTTTAGCGTTCGAGGATGAACAGCCATACCTGTCCCAGCCCGGTTGCTACAGGCACGGAAACCGATGCCCATGTTGATCCGGTCCTCGGAGAGAGGACAAATGCAGCTTGGCGCGGGCTTGCTAGCTTGTTGTTGGCGGGGCAGTTGTGTCGCGCACGATCAGCTTGTGGGGGGCCACTTCCGAATGCACTGCTCCCGGGTTGCCGTCCAATTCGTCCAACAGCATTTTTGTGGCCAGTTCGGCCTGGTTGTCCGGCCGCTGGCCCACGGTGGTGAGGCCCACTGACGACGAGAAATCGTGGTCGTCTATTCCGATGACCGACAGGTCTTCCGGCACCCGGACACCGTGGCGGCCGGCTTCGAAAATGACTCCCATCGCCATCTCGTCCGAGGAACAGAAAATGGCTGTTGGTTTGCGGCCGGGCTGGCTCCAGAGCCGGTTGAAGGCTTGCTGTCCGCTGGCTACCGTGAAGTCACCCCATTGGTCCCATTCCGGCCGGACTTCCAGGCCGGCATGGGTCATGACTTCCTGGAAGGCGCGAATACGCACGCGGGGAACATCGAAGTTCAGGTCCGTTTCGTCGTCACCGTGCAGCAGTGCGATGTCCTTGTGCCCCAGGTCCAGCAGATGCCGCACGGCGGTGGACGCGGCGTCGTAATCATTGATACCTATATACGCGCAGTCCTCAACGTGACCTCCCACCACAACCAGGGGGATGTCGATCTTGTGGAGGTGTTCCAGCTCTTCCTCGGTCAGTGACATACACAGCACCAACAGCGCGTCGATCTGTTTGTAGACCATGGTGGAGCTGAAGAGCCGCTCTCGGTTGCTGCCGTGGCCGCCCAGGTTGAACAACGAAAGGTTGTACTTGCGCGAGTGCAGTTCCCTATCCGCGCCTTCGATCGCCTTGGAGAAGAACCACCGGCTGACGAAAGGGGCCAGGACGCCGATGGTGCGTGTGCGGCCCGTCGCCAACCCCGATGCCGACGACGACGCCACGTACCCGAGGGAACTGGCTACCTCGAGGATTTTCTCGCGGGTGGCGGGAGAGACCCGCGGTAATCCCCGCACGGCCCGTGAGACGGTCGCCGTCGAGACTCCAGCGGCCGCTGCGACATCCTCGATACTGACGCCTGTGTGGCCGCCGCGTTGGGACCTACCCGTTGTTTTTGACACAGGCTCCCCTCTCCGGCCGCCGTTGCTCCGCCTTCACCTTAAATGTGGACTTGTGCTTTATAGCCCTCGGTTACGCAGCGACGTAATGCGCTGCGTAACCGAGGCTGCCGTTCCTAGCCCTTGAGGCCACCGGAGAGCAGGCCGCGCACGAAGTAGCGCTGCAATCCGAAGAACACCAAGAGCGGGATGATGATGGAAACGAATGCTGCCGCAGGGTTCAGGTAATCCCTGGCACCGCGCGTACCCGAGATCTCCGCCAAACGCTGCGTAATAGGAGCAACGTCTGCTGTACCGCCAGAGAACACCAGCGCCACCAACAAGTCGTTCCAGACCCAGAGGAACTGGAAGATGGCCAGCGAAGCGAGTGCGGGAACCGACAACGGAAGGATGATCCGCCAGAAAATGGTGCTGTGTCCGGCGCCATCCACCCTTGCCGCCTCAATGACTTCCCCGGGAATTTCCGAGATGAAGTTGTGGAGGAGGAAGATGCCCAGCGGAAGGCCGAACATGGTGTGGGCAATCCACAGCTGCGCGTACGAGCCCGCCGGAAGCTGCAGGGTCTGCGTGAAGAACTGCAGGAGCGGAATCAGCGCCATCTGGAGCGGAATGATCTGCAGGGCAAAGACGAAGATGAAGAGTGCGTCGCGGCCCTTGAACTTCCCCCACGCGAAAACGTACGCAGCCATGGACGCCAGCACCAGAACAAAGATGGTGACTGGGATGACGATCGCTATGGAGTTGACGAAGTACTGCGAGAGGTTGGCGGACTGGGAACCTGCCGGAGTCAGGACGTCAACATAGTTCTTGAACGTGAAGTCCCAGTCAACGAAGGCGTTCCACCAGCCGTTGGAGCGGGGACCCACCTGCTTGGCGGCGGGACGGAGCGAAGTAACGAAGAGCCCCACCGTCGGCACGGACCATACGACGGCGATGATGATGGCCGCCGCTGTTGCCCACTTGGAGGTGAGCTTCGTCTTGACCCGTCGCATGATGGGCTGGGCGTCCTCCGTGGGGTCGGATCCAGGACGCTGCCGGGTGGCCTTCGAGGCCTCTTTCGGGGCTGGCGTGGCTGTCAATGGATCTCCCTTTGCTTGCGAAGGACTCGAGCGTTGTACACGACGATCGGCAACACCATGAGGAACAGGACCAGGGCCAAAGCGGCACCACGTCCCGGCTCACCGGCGCGGAAGGCCTGTGTGTACATTTCGTTGGCAACCACTGACGTGTCGTAATTGCCTGCCGTCATGGTTCGGACAATGTCGAACACCTTCAGCGTGGCGATGGTGATGGTTGTCAACACCACCACCAGGGCGCCGCGGATACCCGGAACCGTGACGTTGCGGAACTGCTGCCAGGCGTTGGCCCCATCCAGGCGGGCGGCCTCGAGGAGTTCCACGGGGACACCCTTGATTGCTGCAGAGAGGATCACCATGGCAAAGCCGGTCTGGATCCAGACCATGACGATGATCAGGAAGAAAGTGTTTTCCGGGGCATCCAAGAGGAACTGCTTGGGATCCATGCCCAAGGCGTCCCGGAAGAAGTTGATGACACCGGTCTGCTCGATGTTCGGGCCGCGGTAGTCGTACACGAGCTTCCAAATGATGCCGGCGCCCACAAAGGAGATAGCCATTGGCATGAAGACGAGTGACTTCAGAACCCGCTCTCCACGGGCTTTGTCAATGAACACCGCGTAGGCGAGTCCAAAGCTCGTGGACAAAAGTGGAACCAGGACGGTCCAAATCACGGTGTTCCGCAGCGTGGTCAGGGCCTCAGGCTGCGTGAACATCCAAACGAAGTTGTCAAATCCGTTGCCGTTGCCACCGGCATCCGTGAAGGCCAGCATTGACGTGCGGACCGCCGGGTAAACCAGACCAACCAACATCAGGATGGCTGCGGGGGCAAGGAAGCCTGCAACGGTTACCTTGTCCTTGACCGATTTAGGTGCCCTGTCCACCAAGAGCATGATGAGGCCGATAACCGCTGCGAATATCGCCAGGGCTATCACTACTTGTAGGAGTTTTTCTCCAATAAATTCCATACCCAACCTCCGGGGCGTGAGTGAATCACTAAGTTCCGGGAAAAGCACTGCCTCCCCGGCTGGGAGTTCCAGTCAGGGGAGGCAGCACTTTGGGAGTTAGCTCTTAGGCCAGCTGGATTCGATGCTGTTGGCAACATCCTGTGAGGACGTGCCGTTGATCCACTGCACAATGCCCTTCCAGAAGGAGTTGGAACCAACCGCGCTCGGCATCAGGTCCGAGCCGTCGAAGCGGAAGACAGTCTCAGGGTCCTGAAGGATCTGGACGGTCAGCTTGTCGAGGTCCGACTGAGCGTTGTTCGGATCCAGACCCTTGTTGGCACTGACTACGCCGCCAAGCTTGACGCGGTTGTTGGCGAAGTCGGCGCTGGCCAGGTAAGCGAGGAACGACTGGACTTCAGGCGTGTCCTTGTAGGCGCCCACCATCTCGCCGCCACCGGTGACTGCTTTGCCCTTGCTTTCGTCAATCGGCGGGGTAATGAACGCCCACACGTCGCCATCCTCGGCAACGTTGGTTCCTGCAGGCCAGTTGGCTGCCTGGAAGTTGGCTTGGTGGTGCATGGCGCACGTGCCATCCAGGACTGGCTGGCCGGCCTGGGCGAAGCCGGTGCTCAGGATAGTGCGAACGTCGCCGAAGCCTCCGTTCACCATCTCCGGGTTGAGCAGGATGTCGCCGGCCTTGTTGAAGGAATCAACGATCTTGGGGTCATTGAAGGGGATCTGGTGAGCTACCCACTGGTCGTAAAATTCGGGTCCCTGGGCGCGCAGGACGACGTCCTCGATCCAGTCCGTGCCGGGCCAGCCAGTTGCCTCACCGGACTCGAACCCGGCACACCAAGGCTTCATGTTCTTGTCGTCGGCTGCAATCTTCTTGGACAGCTCGATCATTTCGTCCCACGTCTTGGGGACTTCCCAGCCCTTGTCCTTGAAGGTCTTGGGCGAGTACCAGACAAAGCCCTTGACGTTCGCGAGCATCGGGGCCGCGTAGTACGTGCCGTCTACCGTGCCGTACTTCTTCCAGTCAGGGGACCAGTTCTTGTCCACTAGGTCCGAGACGGTCTTGGGAGCGGGCTTCAGGTAGCCTGCACGTGCCTGCGTGGCGAGAAGACCGGGCTGCGGGAAGATCGCGACATCCGGGGCGGTGCCGGACTGGGCACGGACGCCGATCTGAGTTTCGAATTCCTTGCTGCCCTCGTACTTAACGGTGATGCCTGTGCAGTTCTCGAACTGCGACCAGGATTCCTCAAGGTTGGTTGCTTCAATATCCACGATGGTGGAGTAGACAGAGACGGTCTTGCCGTCATACTTGCCATAGCTTTCGTAGGCGGAGCAATCATCCGAGCCGGCGGTGGATCCTCCACCGCCACCATCTCCGCTGCAGGCGGAAAGGGTAAGTGCCAGAACACCGGCCGCTGCGACCGGTAGCAGGTACTTGGTTTTCTTCATGCTAAAGACTCCTCGCTGAGTACAAAGATTCGGCGGCGCAATTGATGTGGTGACGCTCACACTAGCCATGATCGTCCATGTAATGCAAGCGCTTACATATAACGTAACCGCATCGATACCAAGTAGCCTGACTTTATCCAAAGGCGGGTCCATCTTGGGGCTCCTGCGCATCAGTGAGACGAACTTCACGCCCCGCCATTTAGCCGCCCGATTTGATTGCCTACTATTGCCTATGGAAAAGTGGGAATCGTGGATGAACTTGAAGCACTGCAGACTATCGGCCGACTGATCAAAGAAGAACGCCTGGCCCAAGGCCTGAGCCAGGTTCAGTTGGCCAAGCAGGCCGGCACTGCCATCAAGACGGTCCGCACATTGGAATCAGGGACCCGCCGGACGCAAGAGATCAACCAGCGCAAGCTCGAGCACGCCCTGGGCTGGAGGGCAGGTTCCGTTTCGGAGGTCTTGAAAGGCAAGTCGAACTTCGCCCCGGACATGATCACGCCTGACGACATGCGCTCGAGCGACGAGTCACGGCAGGGACCTCCCCGCGTTACTGTCCCCGCTGCTCCCATAGCCCGGGCCTCGCACCTCTCCGACGAAGAGCTCCTCGCCGAGCTGACGTATCGGATGATGCACCGCAACAGGGGCTGATCGGACTACTTCACTGACTGACGCCGCACCATCTCATTGATCCAGGCCGGGGCAAATGGTGACGTGCAGTTAGGCGGCGTCGGGTAGTCCTTCAGGACCTCCAAGCGCTCACCGATATCCAAAGCCCTGGCCCGGTGCTCCGGGAACTCAATTCCGATTTGTGCCAAGCAGTGGTTCATGGCCCACTGAAGTCGGTCCGGGGCATCCTTCATTTCAGCCTCGATGACATCAAGCAGTTCCACGAGGTCCAGGCCTTCAGGCTTCTTGACCACACGTTCAGAAGTCAACGCCCATCCTGCACTTGCCACCACGGGATGGGGGTCGGAGAACCATGCCCGTCGCAGGTCTTCGGAGTGCGCGCTTTTCTTAACGACGTAATTCACGAGCCAGTCCTGCACTTTGGGCGCCCGTGCCTCACGCAGCATGCTATCCAGCTCAGCCAATTCAAACGCCTTGGGGCGGCAAATCAAGAGCGCCAGTAACCTGGCGGCGGTGTCGCCGGTTTTCCAGAGCTCACGTGCGAGATCCGGCTGGGTCTTCAAGCGCTTCGCGACAGCACGCAGCTTGCTGAGGTTTACCCCGTGGTCATCACCGCGTTTCGCATTTACCTCGCGAGCCCGGGGTTCTTCCAAGGCAGCCAATTCCGCCATAAGCTCAGCCACCGTTGTGCTGGCCACTGTTGTTGCAGCCACTGTTGTTCCAGCCACTGGGGCGTCCTGTCCTTCGGGTATGGGTCAATGGACTTCCGGGCTCCAACCTCTCAGCGGACCCTTTCGGCCTTGGTGAATCTGGACCGGGCACCGGAAACCATGTGCACCAACACCGGTGTTTTTTGTCCGATCACGAGGTCCAATGCTTCAACGAGCTGCGACACTTCAGCCGCGAGGATGTGCGGCGCCACTCCTTGCCTCGGTTGGATGCGAATACGCAGGCCGGGTTTTCCCTTCACCTCAAGGGTTGCCACGGATGCGCCGGCGAGGTCGGTCCTCTCAGACAGGGCAGCCCTTAGCGCTTGCTCGGCAACCCCACCACCGATCCGGACCTCGCCGTCCACGTCGCTGTCGTCGTCGCTGGCCACCAGAAGATTGGCCCGGCCTTTGCCCTGCTGCGACAACCAGGCGATCATCGCAATGATGATTGCCACCAGGATCAGGCCTGCCACAATCCACAGCCAGCTCTCTTCGCGCCCGGGAAAGGGCGTCTGACGGAACGCATTTTCGGCTGCCGTCCACGCAGATGCGGACCAGCCGTGCCACCATGTGGCCACTGCCGGCACGGCGGCCAGCAGGACGAGAAGCAGCCCTACGGCCAACAGTTTCACGCCAATAATGAAGAGCAGTACGCGGTTGAGGGCCCGCGGTGTTCCGTTCATGCTCCGATCACCCCCGACGACGCCAGGTTTACCCTGACGGCAGGCGTCGGCACAGGCGACATTTCTTCAAGCTCAGCCTGCACGGCCGTCAGTACTGCTTCTTCGCTGACCCGGCTGCCCGAGGTGGGCCGGACGTTCACCACCACCAATTGTCGCGAGACCACCACCATGACTTGTTCCTGGGTGACGTTCGCGGCGGTCCGTGCACGACGTGCCAGCGCAGAGGCCAGGACTTCGTCATCAACCACGACGGCGGTGCGCGGGTCCCGGAGCAAGTGGCGGGCGCGCCTGCCCGGCAGAACAGCATGAAGAAGGAAGAAGAGTCCCACCATGGCAATGACGGCACCGCTCGCACCGAGCAGCAGCGGTGAGATGCCTGCGGGGAGTGCGATGATGCGTTCCGCGGCCGTGGTGGGATCAATGAGCCAAGGGGGCTGCCCGACGGCGCGGACCCCCGCTTCGAGGAGTGCGTAGACACACAAAATGATGACCAGGACGGCCGCGATCACGGATGCTCCTGCGCGTGACGAATGAGTCTCACGGCGCAGGATGCGGCTCATTTCGGGATCTTCCCCGGCCACCGGGCTGGCTCCCGCGTTCGGGTCCGTAGTTTTCAATTGTCGTGTTACCTGGTCTTGGGTCATTGGACGCGGCCTCCCTCAGTGACGTGCGCTCCGCTGATCCTGATATCCACCCTGCTGAGTTGGGAACCGCTGAGCCGGGTCACGGTTTCAAGAACGAAGGCCTTGGCCGCCACGGCACGGTCCCAGATGGAGCCTCCAAATCCCCTGACACGCTGCGGATCACGCAACACCTCTGTCAAAGCCGGGACGCTGATAGGTGCCACGATGGACAAAGCCAACAGGCCGTCGTCGTCCGCCCAATCAGCACGGATGTCATGGGCCTCAACGCCGAGCGCCTCGGCGGCAGCGGCCCGAGCCAAGGAAGTCAATGCCTGGGTAGAGATCCGGTTATGGCCGGCCAGGCTTGTGGTGTACTCCACAGCCTCAGCCACGCTCATGACGAAGAGCGCCGGCCCGTAATGGCGTCCAGCACACTGCGGAGATCCAGCTTGCCCTCGGCTGCGCGGCCCAGCAGCGCGCCGATACCCATGAACAGCAGGGAGATCAGGAACCCCCACAGCCCGAACGAGAAGGACATGAAAGCCACGAAAGCGCCGATAGCGATTCCCACTACGGTCATGCTCATTGGAGTGCCTCCCTTTCCACTACGACTGTTTTGCTTCCAGCCGGTTTTGCCGGCGGTGCAATGAAGACATCGGTGATCTCAATGTTGACCTCAATCACCTGGAGTCCCACCAGTTCCTCCACGGCGCGGTAGACCGCAGCCCGAACCTGGTCGGCGACGCCGTGCAGGGGATGACCATAGAGAGCAACCAACGTGATGTCCACCGCCACTTGGGTCTCCCCCACCTCGGCGCGGACGCCTGCTGCGTGGTCCGAGCTGCCGACGGCGTCGCGAATGGCACCCAGCGCACGGGACGGTGCCGAGCCCAACGAGTAGACGCCAGGCACTGTACGGGCAGCAATACCCGCTACTTTGGCGACGGCCGCCTCGGAAATGATGGTGCGTCCGCTACCAAGGATTTCGCCCCCGGGCACGGGATCAAGCTGCACGTTCTGGTCTTCCACGGAGCACTCCCCTTCTCTTGAGTACCACCCTAGCGTCTAGCTCCGACGCTTTGGGAGAAGCTTCAGGGAGAAGGCAGCGCGCCCGACGCAGGCTACTTGCAGTTCTTCCCCGCCTAGTCCTGCAGGCAAGTTATCCACAAGGCCAAATTCCCAGCTGGGCCGCGGCTGTTTGCCCCACCTAGACTGGCCGACACACCACCAAAACAGCTGCTGGGGAGCCTGTCATGCCACGCCATCCGTTCATGTCTTCATCTTTTGCTCGCGCCCGGCCAGCAGTTTTGGCTCTCACAATTGCGCTACTTCTGAGCGGTTGCCAGGGCGGCGCCACACCCGGCAGCACCGCCTCCCAAACAGGCTCGACGACGGCGGCACCCACCTCGAGCGTCTCAGTTCCCTCGGCTTCGGCTACTCCGGCAGCGCCTGCTGAATACAAGCCTGCGGACGCAGCAGGTAAGGCGCAGAACGTGCCCGTTCCCGTGATGCCCGAGATGGCGAAGGAGAACTCGAAGGCGGGACTGGAGGCGTTCATTGGGTATTACTATGCAGTGAAAAACTACGCCAATGAAACAGGCGATATCTCAAGTCTCTCCATGCTGAACTCTCCGGAATGCACGGCGTGCAGCACGCTTCTCGATGGAACGTCTGACAGCTACATCAATGGTCGCTGGATGGCTGGAGGACGGATCACAATTCCTTCGATGGAGCTCGACTGGAAGGCCGACGACCCATCGCATCTAGCAAAAGTTCAGTTGATTCAGGACGGCATTGCCTATTACAACGCAGACGGCACGGAAGGGCGCCCGGCAAGTGCAGCGACGAACAGTGCTTTTGTGTTGATCGCGCGTTTCCAGGCCACTTGGAAGGTGGTGGAAATAGGTGTCATTCGGTAACCGCGTCCTGGCCGTGTTCGCCTGTATCGCAATGTTGTTTCAGCCGCTCCCCGCGGCTGCTGCCGATCGACCGGGAGGCTCATCGTCTTGGGGAACTAGCAACGAACAAGAGGGAACGATTGATGCGGGCGTTATTTGGAAGTTCGATCCGTTAAAGGGGGCGGCTGTTCGAGCCGGGGCTGGTGGAAGTCCTAGTTCGGTAGCCAACGATCCGAATCAGTACATGGCCGACACCCACTGCCGTGCAGACGGGCCTGACACTAAGGACCCCGGTTGCGACGCCCTCGAATGCCCAGCCACCACTCCCGCAGGTGAAGAAGGCACACCGGTCATCTGGAAAGAAGCACCTAAAGCCATCACCAACCCTGGCTGGACGGACTGGATCCCAGTCAGCGGTCCCACCTGTCTCTACGACCCGGAGCCCGAGAACGTCCTGGCCGACATTGCCGCCAGAATCCTGAACGACTTCCGCCAACTCCCCGTCAACCCGGGAAACCTCGAAGCCCAACCCTTCCCCCACACCCTCAAAGGCGGACTCACCAACTTCTACGCCACCCCCGGCCAACAGGCCTTCGACGTCACCATCCTCGGCCAAGAAGTCCACCTGACCGCCACACCCACCAACTACACCTACACCTTCGGCGACGGCACCACCCTCGGACCAACCCCAGCCGCCGGCTACCCCATCCCCGAAGCCGAATGGCTCACCACCGAGACCCGCACCAGCCACATCTACGCAGAAACCGGCAACTACCAAGCAACCGTCACCACCAGCTTCGCCGGCACCTACTCCGTCAACAACGGACCGCCCCTACCGATCAACGGAACACTCGACATCACCACACCACCCAAAACCATCCAAGTCTGGAAAACAGAAAAAGCCCTCGTCGCCGACACCTGCCAGGAAAACCCCAACTCCTGGGGCTGCCCCGGCGCCGAGACCGGCTAAGCCGAGATACGCCTCAGGCTGGCCTCAACAGCATCGAGGCACTGGACTACTGCAGCGCGGGGCTCCAAGGCGTAGGAGCCGTCGCCGAAGAGTTCAAAAGTCAGGGCTCCGCTGTAGTTCAACTGACTTAGTTCGCGCAGAATCTCATCCAGGTCCAGGAAACCGTCGCCCCAAGCCAGGTGCCCGGTGGGAGCACCGTCAACCAGGTGCACGTGTCGGATGCCCTCACCGAAGGCCTTGGCGTAGTCGCTGATGTTTTCTCCCGCTGCCGCCATGGCAACAGTGTCAATCACCACCCCCAAAGTTGAGGACCCGACGTCGTCGAGCATTAAACGCAGTGAGCCGGCGTCAGTGACGAGGTTCGACTCGACACGTTGAAGAGGCTCCAGCACGCAGGCCACCCCGAGATCAGCAGCGCGTTGGGTGATCGTTTGGAGGCATTCAACGGACCGGGCCCACGCGACTTCAGCTGGTTCGTCCTCGTACCCTCTTCCTGCAGTGAGGAACAAAAGCGGAGATTCCAGCTCGCTGCACACCTCCGCGGCCCGCAGGAAGAACTGCAAGCTCTGCTCTCTGAGCCATTCTTCCCCCGAGGCAATATTGACGGGATAAGCAACCTGTTCGGGGGTAACGCAGGCGACGGTGAGCTCACGCTCCTGCAGCAACTCCCTGACTTTTTTCTGATGGGCCGAATCAGCTTGGGGAATGTGAAGGTGCGGGGCGATGCCCCACAGCTCCACTGTGGTCCTTCCCAGTTCGGCCATGTCGTCCAGGCATCGCGTGAGGGTGTGATGCTGGTAGGCGAAGTTCGAGCCACTCACCTGATCCAAGCCCGGAACGCTACCCAAACCCAGTACGCCGTCTAAACCCAGGACGCTCATGACTACTTACCAACTCCATCGGCGAGTCCACGGATGAAGTACCGCTGCCCGGCAAAGAAGAGCACGATCACGGGAATTGCGGCGATGGCCATGCCCGCGAACACCACGGGATAGTCCGTGCCGTGTTTGGACATCAGATTGGTCAGCCCCACAGGAAGGGTTTGCAGCGCTCCCCCACTGGTGAAAACCATGGCAAACAAGTACTCATTCCAGGTGAACAGGATGTTCAAGAGGACGGTCGAGACCAGGATCGGCTTGCACATGGGCAGAATGACCTGCCAGAACGCCCGGGCTTTGGAAGCTCCGTCCACTGATGCTGCTTCGTCCACCTCGGCGGGCAAGTCCATCATGTAAGCCCGGATAAGGAACGTGGTGAAGGGAACCCGGAAGGCCGTGTACAGAATCAGCAGCGCCCAGAGGTTGTTGTAGAGCCCCAGGCTCTGGAACATCTTGACCAGCGGGATCAGGGCCACGGTGGGAGCAAGCATTAGGCCACCAAGAATGAGAACGAGCACCACCCTGTTAAAGGGGATGTTCACCCTGGTCAGTCCGTAGGCAGCCCACGCGCTGATGAACACTGTGGCAATGGTGGAAGCAACGGTGACCAAAACGCTGGTAGTGAGATAGTCGCCAACTCCGCGGTTCCACGCGGTGACGTAGTTGTCCCATTTCCACGCAATGGGCATCGCGAAAGGATTGGAGAACAACTCGGAGTTGGACTTCACACCGTTCAACAGCATCCAGACCAAGGGATAAACGACGACGACGGCGAGGGCAATCAGGAACGCTTTGATAAGAACCCGTCCAAGTACCAGCAGTACGGCTGAGCGCGTCACCATTGGACCCTCCTCTTCTTGGAGATACGTAGCTGAATGACCGCCAGGACCAGGGTGATGATGAAGACGGCAGTGGCGACGGCGGCGGCATAGCCAAAGTCATTGCGGACGAATCCGCTTCTGTAGAGCCACGTGCCCAGGACCTGGCTGGAATTGTTCGGTCCTCCGCTGGTCATCACCATGACTTCGTTGAACACTTGGAAGGCTCCGGACACCGTGACGATCATCATGAGGCCGGTCATTTCCCTGACGAGCGGCAAGGAAATCGAAAAGAACCGCTGGAAGGGACCAACGCCGTCGATTGACGCAGCTTCATACAGTTCGGAGGGGATTCGCTGAAGCGCCACCGAGAAGAGAAGCGTGCAGTACCCGAAGCCCTGCCATTGGCTCATGGCGATGATGGCAAAGATCGCCGTGTTCTCCTGTCCCAGCCATGCTTGCGTGAAGTTGCCGAGGCCCAGGAACTCCAAAGCCGCGTTCAGGATGCCCATCTCGGGTTCGTAGATGAAATAGAACAGGAGACCGGCAACTGTCAGGGAAATGGCGGAAGGTACAAAGTAGACGGCCCTGAGGATTCCCCTCCACCGCTGACTTCGTAGTCCTTCGATCATCGCAGCGAGGATCATCGCCCCGAATACTTGAAACGCGATGGAGATGACCGCGTACAGCGTGTTGTTAAGGAGCGACTTCCAAAAGATGGGGTCGTTGAACATGCGGACGTAGTTATCCGCACCCACAAAGGTTTGTCGGCCACTGTAGATATCCCACTTGAGGAAGCTGAACCCCAGGTTCTGCACCAAGGGCAGATAGGCGAAGACAGCTAGAAGCAGGACCGCCGGCAGCACCCACACTACGTTGCGCCAACGTCTTGCCCGGGCGGAATTGGCTGCCCGGCCTTTCGGCGTCTTAGTGGAAACAGGTGCCGGAGGCGGAGCCGCAGGCTTCCAGGCAGTATCTGAAACGGTCATGGCGTTGCCTGCTACTTTGCTGCACTGGAAGCAGCTCGGACGGAGGCAAGGACCTGGTCAGGCGTCTGCGTTCCGGCCACCAGGGCCTCCCCGCCGGCCAGCCAAGCATCAGCCACTGCGGGAACGGTGACGGAGTCCAGCCAGGTTATGGCTGCGGATGCTTCATTGACTTGCTTGATGCCCTCGATGACCGGGCCCGAAGAGTTCTCCGTGGAAACTGCGCCTTTGACTGCGCTGGGCTGCCCGTATGGCGGAGCAGAGAGTTTTGCAGCGTTCTGGCTGCTGGTGACGAACTTCATGAAATCAGCTGCAAGTGCGGCGTTCTTGGAACGCGCATTGATGATGTAGCCCTCGGGCGAACCTTCAATGGCTTTTGGATCGCCCTTGGCATCTGTTGCCGCCGGAAGCTTGAAGATCCCCAGCCCATCCTGCTTGAGCTTAGATTCGGCAGATGCGGTGGAGTCGAACTCCAGGATTTCCTGGTAGTACATGCCTGACTTCCCCTCAGCCAAGGCCTGCTGAGCCGTGGTGTAGAGAACACCGTTGGAGTCTTTGCCGCTGCCGGTGCATTCATTGACCAGGGTGGTGAACTGGTCCATGGCCTTGAGGTAACCCTTGTCCTCGAGCTTGGCTGTTTCCGGGCTGAAGTCGGCTTGCAGCGTCTCGGCGGGCACCTCGTAGGCGAAGAGTTGCTGCAGGTAGTGCAGGCCCGGCCAGCCGTCCTTGTTTCCGAACGAGATCGGCTCGTAGCCGGCTCCCTTGAGCACGGAGCAAGATGCGATGAGTTCGTCGAAGGTGGACGGCGGCGTCAGGCCCAGTTCTTTGAAGATCCGCTGGTTGTAACCCATGAACTTACCGTTGTTGTAGAGCGGGACGGCGAAATACTTGCCGTCCTTGGCAAATGCCTTCAGCGCGGATTCGCCGAAGTTGTTGCCCCATTCGGTGCCGGGGGCAATGACGGGGGTCAGATCTGCTGCGAGTCCTCCGTCAATGAAGTTGTTCGCCCAACTGCCGGCCCAAGTGAAGTAGATGTCCGGCATGGCCTGGGAGGCAGTGAGCGTCTTGGTCTTGTCCTTGATGCTCTGGTCCGTCTCCTGGATGAGATCGAAGGATACTTCCGGGTGCTGCTTCTTGTACTCCGCAGCCAGGTCCTCGAAGTAGGGTTCCAGGGGGTCTCCACCAAACTTCGTGAGGATGCTGAGGGTTCCTGTGAACTGTGGCTCAGCGTTGGGATCCAGGACAGCGGCAGGCTGGCTACCGCCGTCGGAACAGCCGGTAAGCGCCAAAGCCGCGCCGGCCAGCAATGCCATCAGTAATTGTGTGCTTTTACGCATCATTTCTTCTTTCGGTCGAAGGGCCGATCAGCCGGGGGCTCCTCTATGGGAGTGGGAAGTCATGCCCGCCGTTGGGATGTACTTCACGGAGACGGGCTGAAGGGTAGCTCCTGGGGTGTGACGTGGGGCTGAAACTTGTGATACCGGTACCACAGTGAATCATGATTTGAGGCAGCGGGGAAGAGAGGTGGAGGAAATTACAGGAAGGAATTTCTAGTCGCTGCGGGCAGCCCGCACAGGACCGTCCGACGAGCGGGCCACCAGCAACGAGGGCAGGACGTGCTTCTTCGGGGCAGACGTATCGCCGTCGATCCTCGCGATGAGCTGCTGGGAAGCGACCGCCCCCATCTGGCGCATGGGTTGCTGGATCATGGTCAGCGGCGGCTCCATGACGGCGGCCCAAGGACTGTCGTCAAACCCGATCAGGGAGACGTCTTTCAGCAGACGCAGGTTTTTGGCGCGCAGGGAATGCAGTGCACCCACCGTCGCCTCCGTCTCGGTGGTGAAGATGGCAGTTGGGGGGTCCGCAAGAGCCAGCATTCCACTGACAGCCCTCGTCGCCTGGCCCTCATTCTTGAGAACGTGGGTGATGAGTGCAGTGTCAAACGGAATCCCGGCTTCTTCGAGCGCGTCCAAGTAACCCCTCAGCCGTTCACCGTCACTCCAGAGCGCTTCATCCAGGATGCTGTGCATCTGTTTCAAGTCCGTCGCCGGGCTCAGGGTTACCGGCCCCCACGCGAATGCGATGCGTCGGTGACCGTTGTGAATGAGCGAGGCCACGGCCGACCTCGCAGCTTCGCGGTTGTCGATCACCACCGAGTCCGTCTCCAGCTTGTCCACCAAACGGTCGATAAGAACCACAGGAGTTCCGCGATCCATGGCATTGGAAAGGTGGGAGACGTCGTCACTTCGTCCCGCGGCTGAGGCCACAACGAGGCCATCCACTTGCTTTGCCAGCAAGACGGCGATTGCATCGCGCTCCAGCTCAAGCTTCTCGTCAGTGCTCAGGATGATGGCGTCGTAGCCGGCAGTTTTCGCGGTTTCCGAGATGCCTTTGAGCACGCCGGAGAAGAACGGGTTGGCCACGTCCGCCAGCACAATGCCTAGGGTCTTAGTGACCCCCGTGGTCATGCTTCGAGCCAACGTGTTTGGTTGGTAGCCCAATTTCTCAGCGGCCCTCATGACCTTGGCCCGTGTGGCATCACTGACCGAACCATAGTTCCCCAGGGTTCGGGCGACCGTGGCCCTCCCCACTCCCGCGGCCGCTGCCACTTCAGTGATGGTTGGGGCAGCCGGGTGGTTCTGATGATCCGTCGCCATCCGGCCCCCTTCAGTCGTGGAATCCGCGCGTGCGGTTCCGTCCGTTGATTTGTCTCTGCATCAGATCCTAGTAGCTACCTCGCTGCTGGCTATCTCGACCGCCCGGCCGTGACCGAAGGCGCCCTCCACATAACACTGCGCCGCGGCGGACTCGGCGCCCCGGGCCAGTGCTGCCTGGCATTCCTCCGCTGATGGCCGATAACTTCGGCTCCACCCCGAGCCCAGCAAACTGACCACGAGTCCGGCCAGGAGCGCATCACCGCACCCCATCGTGTCTGCGAACCGCAGCGGATCGGTAGGTGACGCTGCCTGCGTGAGGAAGCGTTCGCCGTCGTACATTAATGCCCCTGCCTGGCCCCGCGTCCCCACCGCAAGCGAAACGCCCGCTGCGTGTACGCGTTTGAGGTCATTTTCGACGGCGGTGACGGTCATGTTTCCGCACGACAAAAGCGCCAGGTCCACGTAAGGCGCTGTCTGCATGAGATAGGAGTCGGTTCTGCGCTCCGGCTCGGACGAGTAGTCAAAACTGACCAGGGCCTCTGTGCTTCGAACGGCACGCAACTGGGTCTCGGAGGCGGAGTAGACGCTCGAATGCACCAGATCTGCTGAGGCCAGGTACTGGAGGTGTTCGTCCTCCAATATGAAGGGATCACTCGTGGTGACTCCCCCGTCGTTCCAGCCCAGGAAGACCCTGTCACCGTCCACCACTTTGATTTCAGTGACCCCATTGAGGCCGTCACGGATGATGCACCGACTGGTGTCAACGCCCTCCGCATCAATGGCATCGCGGACAAAGGCGCCCAGCGGATCCGAGCCAAAGACGCCGAGGTAGGCGGACTCAACGCCCAGCCGGCGGGCAAAGACCGCGACGTTGACGCAGTTTCCCCCCGGGTACATCACTTTGCGGTCGAGAAAACGGTCCACAATGTTGTCCCCGAACCCGATTACTTTCATGCTCTTCCTGTCTCGAATCTGCGGGCCCGCGCAGGGCCGGGCCCGCAGCGCGGCCTTATGCCTTTTCGGGCGACGTGCTGGTCAGTACTCGACCACCCGGTAGTAGCGGCGCAGATCCAGGGAGTGGTTGCGGACGCGTTCGAGGTGCTTGCTGAAACGGTCAAGAACCGTGTCCAGAATCAGCGGGGAAAGGAGTGCACGGAATCGAGGGCTAACCCCGGGGAGTTCATAATCCTTGCTGTCCAGCAAAGTGGTGTTCTTGTTGTAGTTTTCGGCGAATTTGGCCACGCGGTCCATCAGGGGGCGGGTCTCGTCCTCGCCGAGGAGCAGCATGAGGCTGGTGTCTTCCTCAATGAGTTCCAAGGATCCGTGGAAGAACTCCGCACCGTGCACGCGGGTGGTGCGGAGCCACTGCATCTCTTCCAGGATGCACATGGAATAGAGGTAGGTGAGGCCCCAGAGATTTCCGGTGCCCACCAGGAAATGGTAGTCAGCGTCCTTGTTCTTCTCGGCAAAGGCTTCCGCTACGGATTCTGCTTGGCGGGCTACATTAACCAAGCTTTCGGGGACGGTCTGCAGTTCTGCAGCCAGTTCTTCATATCCTTCGAATTCGCCCCGCGCGGCAAGAAGACGGGTGCTCAGGAGAATCATCGGGATATCGAACGGCCAGGTTTTGGGTTCAGTCACCAGGGCCACGTCCAGTGCTTTGGCGAACGGGCTATCACCGAATCCCGTGAACCCGATGGTGTAGGCGCCCTTGGCCTTGGCGAACTCGATCGCCTCAATAACGTCTTCCGTAGTGCCCGAAACAGAGGCGAAGACGGCCACGGAACCGGGGCCGAACGTGGGATCCCCGGTCAGCATCAGCTCTTTGCCGATGGACGCACGGACGGGCAGCGTGGAGCGGGACCGGATGAAGTGCTCGTAGGGCAGCATCGCGGCGTAGGTTCCGCCAGCGCCAATGAGGAACAAGTTAGTCGGTTCCCGCTGCTGGATGGAGTCAACCACCGATTCGATCTGCCCCTGCAGCGCCAGGGCGCTGCGGGTCTGTGTGAGGAATTCCTCTTCTTTGAAGCCAAGCACGGATGGTCCTTTCGATATGACGAGCTGTGGGTTGAAACAGGTTGATACCGGTATCAAGATGTGGTCATTATGGTGTCATGGCGAATTGGAGGCGTCAATAGATTGGCTCGAACAGGTTTTGTGGGCGGCGAGCTGAGGCGCCTGGCGGCACCGCTGGCTTGGCCGGGTTGGGGGCGCCACAGGAGCCCTGCAGGCCGCGGCCGGCCCGACGAGCAGCCTCCTGCCGGGCCGCGAGGAGCCTGCGGCCGCCCAGTGAGCAGCCGCCTGGGCATCCGCGCCGCCACCACCGACTTTGAGGCGCCCGGGCTACGACACTCCGGGTATTACGGCGTGTCAGCCGCCGTCGAAGCTTCAAATTAGGTGGTGAGCGTACGCCATGGGTAGGGCCCGGACGAAAAAGATTTGAGGGATAAAGCCGCCCACAGTAAATGCGCGTTAAAGAAGAAAAGCACCAGTTCCGAAGAACTGATGCTTCCCAGTGGTGGCTCCGACCGGCGTCGATCCGGTGACCTTTCGATTTTCAGTCGAACGCTCTACCAACTGAGCTACAGAGCCTAGGTGACATGTCACCTTGAGAACCGAATTTCTTCGGCGCTCAGAGCGACCCTGACGGGACTTGAACCCGCGACCTCCGCCGTGACAGGGCGGCGCGCTAACCAACTGCGCTACAGGGCCTTGCGTTGCAGTATCTCTACCGCGTTTTTTTCAAGGCTTCTAGCTTACCAGACTTTTTTCATCCGGTTTACCACTTCCTTGCGTACCCCCAACGGGATTCGAACCCGTGCCGCCGCCGTGAAAGGGCGGTGTCCTAGGCCGCTAGACGATGGGGGCCTGAACTCAATTCGGATTTCACGAAGAAAAGCGACGCTTCACGCGTTCTTTCCGTGTCTCGCTCGTCCGAACTGGACTCTAAAACTTTAGAGCATAGATGGCGATATTCCCAAATCGACGTTCGCAGGGTGTCCTGGACCACAGAACGGGACCAACGAGAGGCCACCGCAGAACATTGGCAGGATCTTGTCCTGACGCGTCCGAAAACCGCCAGCCGCCCCCACTGCCCGCCGGATAGATTTGGCTCATGACAACCACCACCCCGGCCGAACCCGGCCAGCCTTCCCCGGACCTGCCCCCGCGCATCACCCCCGCGCCGGGCGCAACCATCAGCAAACTCGGCATCGCGGCCGTCATCATTACGGTGGTCCTCTGGGCTTCGGCTTTCGTAGGCATCCGTGCAGTCGGCCCCAGTTTCTCCCCCGGCTCCTTGACGCTCGGACGGTTGGCCGTTGCCGCCGTCGTGCTTGGAATCGTGGTGCTGCCAACGCTGAAGGTCTGGCCAAGCGGCCGTGAGTGGTTGCCGATCGTGGCCTACGGGGTGATGTGGTTCGGCGGCTACAACGTTGCGCTGAACGCCGCGGAGCACATGCTCGACGCCGGGACCAGCGCCATGCTCATCAACGTCTCTCCGATCCTGATCGCCATCCTTGCCGGTGTCTTCCTCAAGGAGGGCTTCCCGCGGTGGCTGCTGATCGGCAGCGGTGTGGCATTTTGCGGCGTCGCGATGATTGCGTTGGGTTCCGGACAGCGCTCGACGGCGGACGTAGCCGGTGTGTTGTTGTGCTTGCTGGCCGCTGTACTCGCCTCGGTGAGCGCGATCCTGCAGAAACCCGTGCTCCGTAAGTTCACGGCAGGCCAGGCGACGTGGTTCGGCATCATGGTGGGTGCGATCTGCTGCCTGCCGTGGACCGGACAGCTGATCTCCGAAGTCCAGGCGGCACCGCTCCCTGCAACCCTCGGCTTGGTCTACCTGGGAATTTTTCCCACGGCCATCGCCTTCACCACGTGGGCCTACGCCCTATCCCTGATCTCTGCCGGAAAGCTGGCGGCCACGACATACCTGGTCCCGGGCACCACCATCTTGATTTCCTGGGCGGTGCTTCAGGAAATTCCCACCATCTGGGGACTGATAGGCGGCGTTATCTGCTTGGTCGGCGTGGGTTTGACGCGACGCCGTTCACGCCAGCTCCCCCGTTAGCGGGCCATGCCCACCAGAAGCTCGCGGTGCGTGGGCGGGTTGGCGCCCGGGCGGCCAACTGCGATGGAGGCGGCCATGGAGGCGATGGTTCCGATCCGTTCCAGCACTGTGGGCGCCAGGCCGTCGCTGCCCCGCAACAGCAACCCCATGATGAGCGCAGCTGTGAAGGAATCACCCGCACCGATGGTGTCTGCCACGGTGGCCGGGACGGCGGGGACGTTGATGTGAATGTGCCGGGTTGCCATGAGCGCGCCCTTGACCCCCTGGGTCACCACAGCCAGCCCGGTGCCCAAGGCCAAGAGATGGTTCGCCGTGTCCTCCAACGACTTGCCGGGGTACAGCCAGCGGGCGTCCGAACCGCTCATTTTTACGACGTCGGTCAGCGGCACCATCTCTTCGAACAAGGACAGAGCCTCGTGGTGGCTTCCAAGGAGGTCAGGGCGGATATTGGGGTCGTACGTGACCATGCATCCACCCTGCGCCTGCTCCAACAAACTCCTCACGACGCTGGCGCCCGGTTCCAGGAAGGTCGCGATGGAGCCGGTATGCAAGATCCTCGGCGCGTAGGGCAGGGCTAGTGGAGCCAGCGCCCAGTCGATATCGAAGGTGTAGTCTGCGGAACCGTCGGCAGTTATCCGGGCGGTGGCCGTGGCGGTCTTGCCCGCTGACATGGATCCGGGCAGCAGGACCACCCCGGCGTGCTGCAAATGCGCGGCAATGGCATCGCCGCGGTCGTCGCGGCCAATAGCGGTCAGCAGGCCCGTTTTCACATCCAACAGGCCCAGGCCATAGGCGACGTTGGCCGGCGATCCGCCGGGATACTCCTTTTGTCCGTTCGTCGACTGGACGATATCGATCAAAGCCTCACCAACAACGACGACGTCGAGGGGCTCGGGTGCGAGGGAAGCGGTGCCGGTCATGCGGTTCCTGTGTCTGTCGAAAGGAGGATTGAGTTCAGTATCTCCCATCACACGGCGCCAATGATGCTTACGCGGACTAAAGTCGAATCATGCCCGCGAATCTCCCTCCCGGCCTGCCAATTGTTCCCGACGGCGAGCGCCCTTCGTCGCCGCTACGGGAACGCAATGCGGTGCACAGTCCTGTCGAAAATGCACCCCTTGATGAGGCCTGCGATTCAGGGCCCTACGACATGTCACCCGAAGATTTTGAAGAAGCCGTCAGTGACGCCTTGCAGTTGATCCCGCCCAAAGCGGCCAGCGCCATGGATAACGTGGCGATCTTTATCGAGGACGACTACACACCGCAGCCGGGCGAAGATCCGGACACCGTGCTGTTGGGACTCTACGAGGGAGTTCCGCTGACTGAACGCGATTCCTGGTGGGAGGCAGGCTCCCTGCCTGACCGGATCACGATCTTCCGGCAACCCATCCTGAACATCTGCAGCACCCGTGAAGAGGTCATCGACGAGGTGGCCATCACGGTGGTCCACGAGATCGCGCACCACTTCGGAATAGACGACGACCGCTTGCATGAGCTCGGCTGGGGCTAGCCGGCACCAGCACACCTGAGCTGTTCACTGCTCGGAGTGTTCGATGCTGACGGTCCCTGCTGCGCCGTCCACCGTGATGTGCTGCCCCGTACTGATGCGCGAGGTGGCGTCCGGGACGCCCACAACAGCAGGGATCCCGTATTCACGGGCCACCACAGCGCCGTGTGAGTTAGGCCCGCCCATCTCCATGACCAGCCCACCCGCTGTGAGGAACAACGGCGTCCAACCAGGGTCCGTTGAGGGCGCCACGAGGATTTCCCCCGGCTCCAGGTGGGCGCCCACCGGATCCATGATGACGCGCGCGGGAGCAGATACCTGACCTGCCGACGCCGGGCTGCCGGACAGGGTTCCTGGGTGCACGGTGCCTGGGCTCTGCTGGCCACCGTTCCCGCTGACCGTTGCCTCGGGTTCCGTCCCATCAGATAAAAGTACTCTGGGAATGCGCCTGCGGCGGAGTTCCTGCTGGTACACCGCACGGTGTTCGGCAACCACTTCGCGGAGGTCATCTCCTGCCAAGGCGACCTCGACGTCGTCGAGGTCCAGGAAGAAGATGTCCTCAGAACGTTCGATTCGGTGTGCAACCGCAAGCTCATTCCCGACGACAATCAGCTGCTCCCGGGCGCTTGACAGTCCCAGGACCACGTTGTATTTGGGCAACTCCCGCAACCCGGCGAAACGCCGTGTTCGGTCCAAAGCAGCTCTGACGATTGCCGCGTGCAGCGGACTCTTCGTCCGGGCTCGGGCCACGAATCGCGCTACCTGCTCATCGGCGTCGCGCGCAGCTCGCGTGAACTGTTGATCCGGTGCCTCTGCAGCCTCTGCAAGCCTCAAGTAGTTGGCTACGACCCCGAGTATGTGCGTGGGGTCGTCGGACCAGCGAGGCATGCCGAGATCGATCTCTGCAACGGCTCTGTGTCCATATATACCCAGGAACCTCTCCACGCCGGACCGGGCAATCTCTGGAAGGTCGGCGTCGCGATACCGTTCCACCAGCTCAGCTGCAGTTTGACCAACCATGGAGGCAACGGCGTCTGGATCCTCACGGATCTCAGCGGCGAGCTTCCACAAAGTCAAGTCCATCTCCGTGGTGATGTTGTTGGGTAGGCCACGGATGACGGTTTGCAGCTCGTTGTAGGGCGCTTGGCCTCCAAGAATCCGTCTTACCAGCACCAGCATCGCGAAGCCGAGCGCCGGAAGGGGGAGCACTTGCGGAACCGTGGCGAAGACTTCCTCGCCCAGGATTCTCTGGACGTGGCCCAGCCGCTGATGCGCTGTGGCTTCGGGCGGGACGGAATAGGTGTTGCGCAGTTCCGCGTTGAGACGTTCCACGCGCTTCAAAGCGCTGCCGGGACGGAACAGTCCTCGGATAAGTGTCTCGGGAACGCGGTACTTGGCTGCGACAGGAGCCACATGCCGGATCAGTCCAATGGGCGTCTTGAGGGTGACAGCGAAGCGTGGGTCATCGAAGAGTCCACGCATGATCGCGGCTGAGCGGGCTTCCATGACGTCAAAAACCCTTGGCACGATGGCCCGGCCCACACGGCTCCGCAGCACCGCCGTGAAGTCAAAGAAGATGCGTTGCCCGGCCTCGTAGTAGGCAGGCGGTCCTGACCGGAGCTGGGGAACGTCCAAAGCCGCAGCTCTGGCGACGCTGGAGGCGATCAGCCGGATTCCGGCCAAACCCATGGGCGTCAGAGGCCGGGTGAGGCCCTGGCGAGGCTGAAGTTCAGGAACGCGTGCTCGCCGGGAGCGGGAGGGGTGCGGGTAGTGTGCGGGTAGAGCGTGGTGATGGGCCTGGCCTGGGTGAGCCACAGCTTTCCGGCGTCATCGATGGCCCACTCAGTATCCTGCGGAGCGCCGTAATGCTCCTGAACCTCAAGCCCCAACGTGGCCAGCGCAAGAACCTGGCCATCAGTGAGGCATGGTGGTGGGCTCTCAAGCCTGCCTTGATCGGGGCGTTCCAAGCGTTCCGTGCCACCACCGGCTACAGGACGGACTTCCACGTGCCGATCTCCCAAGGTCCTCTTCACGATGGCCCCGCCCTTGGCATCGGACCTCCGGGGGTCAATAACGAAGTGATCCGGATTCACAGCGCCGGACACCACCGCCTCTCCCAGGCCAGGACTGGCATCAATGACGGTTTCGTGGCGATTCCCGGTGACCGGATTGGCGGTAAACATCACCCCGGCGACCGCGGAATTCACCATCTCTTGCACCACAACAGCCAACGCCACAGTCGCGTGGTCGATCCCGTTGGTGGTCCGGTAGCTCACTGCACGGTCGGTCCAGAGAGATGCCCAGCAGCGGCTCACGGCATCCAGGACTGAGTCAGCGCCCACCACGTTCAGGAAAGTGTCCTGTTGTCCGGCGAAGCTCGCAAAGGGCAAGTCCTCAGCGGTGGCCGAGGACCTCACGGCGACGGGGACGTTTTCCCCCAAAGCTTCGTACGCAGACCGCACGGCTTCAGCGATCCCGGCGGGGACACCGGCATCAAGCACCAAAGACCGGGCACGTGTGGCAAGCCCCTTGATCTGGTCCAAGTCCGGGGCGTTCAAGCCGGCGGTGGTCACCTTCAGAGCCCTGAAGACCTCCTCCAGACCAGCGCTGGAGAGTGCCCGTTGGTACGCAGCAGTTGTAAGGCAGAAACCGGGCGGCACGGGAAGGCCAACGCTGGCCATCTCGCCTAGATTGGCAGCCTTGCCACCGACTTCCGAAAGCATTGACCCACGGATTTCGGCGATATCCAGTACCAACCCGGAGTTCCTGTTCATGGACGTAGCAGGCTCCGTTTAGGCAGCGCCGAGCATAGGCCCAAACTTGTGACGATCAGCGAGCCGCGGATCCTCACGATCCGGCACCACCATGACCGGCCCCTTGGAGTGGTGCAGTACTCCATCCGACGTGGAACCCAGCAGCATCCCGGCGAATCCGCCACGGCCCCGGGTACCCAGAACCACCAATTCAACGCCGCGGCTGGTTTCCACCAGAACATCAACCGGGGAACCATCCCGGAGTTCCGTCTCGATGGTCAAGGACGGGAAGTGGCTTCTGAGCCAGTCGACGCCCGCGTCAAGCTGGATCTTTATATCTGCAAACAGGGCATCACGGTCCAGCGGGGCCGGAACCCACGCAAGCGAGCCGCTATATTGCGGTACGGCGCAGATCACCCGGAGCTTCGCACCCATCCGCTGTGCTTGCTCGGCAGCTTCGAGCACGGCCACGCGGGCTTGCTCCGAGCCGTCCACGCCCACTGCGACCACGTTTTCCACGGTTCGTGGTCCCGCCTTGGCATGCTCGGCCTTGATGTGTTTGTCCTCGGTGCTTTCTCCAAGCCGGTCAGCACAGTAGAGCGGGACTGTCACCGTGGGGCATTTGGCGTGGGCGGGCAAGGCGCTGCTGACCGAGCCAAGCAAACGCCCTACGAAGCCACCGCGACCCCGACTACCGAAAACAAGGAGTGCGGCATCCGCGGAAAGGTCCAACAGGACCCCGGCAGCATCGCCGTTCTCCACGGAAGCATCAACGTCAATGGCATAGCCGGAGACCTTATCCAACGCCTGCCGAACTATCGCGTCCGCGCCCTCACGGATTACGGAGTCGTCAACCGTTGCGTAGCCACCATCCAGCCCGGAGGCGGCGAAGATGGGTACTGAATATGCCGTGACGATGTGCAGGGGAAGTTGCCGCCGTTCAGCCTCACGCGCGGCCCAAACCAAGGCGCATTGACCATGCTCCGAGCCGTCCACTCCCACCACGATGCCACCGGGTTCCACGGCCTGATCCTGGCCGTCCTGTGACTCTTCACTGTGTCTGCCGTGCTGGTCCATGGGGGCCCGCCTCTCCACCTACTGCTTGATGTTCCGGCTATTCTGCCAGAGGTTCTCCGCGTCGGATTCCCTCGCTGTTTCATTGTCAATGGCCGGAGCAGGAGAAACTTGGAAATTTCTCCTCCCAATGCCAACTATTCTCGGTCGGCAGTGCCGAATCAAGGCGACATTGGGCTATGTGCATAACGGTCCGGGCTCGGTTCCCGGACGTCAACATTGCGCTCCGGACGAACACACAAAACGCGCAGTCGCAGAGGCTATCCATGGCCGAAAAAGTTCGGTAGTGTTCGAGTCACCGAATGGCCGGCCAACGTGTTTCACACCACACACTCCGGCCATTTAGTTGCGGCCGCTTGGGGAACTCGGACGCGATCCCACGCGATGCCGTAAGGCACACACGTCAAGGAGGAACCAAGCAGTGTCGCTCACGCCTGATTCCGCCACGGAACGCACCACCACCGTGGTCATCGGAGCCGGCATGTCCGGTTTGGCAGTTGCCAGCGAGCTCAGTCGCTTCGGCGTGAACTCAATCGTCGTGGACGGGTTCGGTGCACTGTCCACCACGGGCCCTTCTGTCCACACAGGCATGCTTCAACGCACCGAGGTGGCCGATCCCGCCGCCATGCAAGAACGCAACGAGATCCTCCGTCACCTCCGGAACTACGCCGCCAACCATCAACTGGACGTCCGCAACACCACCCGTGCCGTCCGCCTTGATTTCCTGGGGTCAGACCCCTCCCGGCAGATCGGGTACGGATTGGCGGCCAGCATGACCACAGCCGGCCTGAGAACAGGCCTCCACGTATCCGGCCCCCTGGAATCCGCTCCACGGCAATGGGCGGTCCACACAGCCAACGGCGTCCTTCTGGCAGACCACGTAGTAGTGACACGATGCGCCCAGAGCCAGTTGCGCCGCATGCTCGCCGAGCTTGGAATAGCCGTCGGCCAAAACTTCGCCGCAGCCATGCGGGCGGTAGGAATGCACCTTGTGGGCGTCGGGGACCTCATTACTCCGTCCCCGAAGGAAGTACTGAGGCAAGCCAAAGCAGTCGGTCAGGCCATCTCCTCCAAGGTAGCCCTGCCTGAAGGTCCAGGCATCGCCCTCGCCTAGGGGCTCACTACACGCGCCCGCCGCCTACGCGACTCCCCGAGCCGCCGTCGAACTTTCCAGATACACATTAACAAACAGCAAGTAACGCCAAAGGCCGGTGCCTCCAAAGACGATATTCTTTGGAGGCACCGGCCTTTGATCTGAAGCGCGAGGCCCTTATGCGCCAGGGCGTACGTAGGTCAGTGCACCCTTTGCTGTCAACCAGCTGATCGGGTGGATGCCCGTCTGGTTGCCGTTGATGCCACCGCTGATTGCCTGGCCATTGCCGATGTAGATGGCGACGTGGCCGGGCTGGACGATCATGTCACCGGGCTGGGGATCGCTGACGACCTTGCCGTAGTTCATGAACTGCATGGGACCGAGGTCTCCTACCGGGATGCCTGCGGAGCCGAGAGCCTTCTCGACCATGGCGGTGCAGTCCTGGAAGATACCGATCTGTGCGTAGGCCGAAGCAACCATGGCTGCGTTGACGCCGCCAACGGCGGGAGCAGCAGCTACAGGAGCCGGGGCAGCCACAGGAGCGGCACCAACCGTAGCTTGGGCGGCAACGGGAGCCGTTGCAGCAGCAGTGGTGACGGCTGCCTTCTTGACAACCGGGGCCTCCACAACAGGCGCCGGCTTTACGATGACCGGAGCCGCTACGGAAGCAACAGCCGGACGCTCGAAGTTGATGGTAGCCGTTGCCAGCGCGGTAACAACCTTGGTGGGGGCCTCGGAGGCGGCCTCAGCAACCGTGGAAGGGCTGGAATCGCGCTGAACCGGCGCCTCGGCTGCCTGAGCAGCAATGGAACCGGTCAACACGAGACCCGAGGCTGCTGCTATAACGGCTGCCTGGCGTCCAGCGCCGGAGGCGTTGCTGGCTACTGCCTTCGAGATGGAGATGAACGGATTAGGACGTACGCTGTCCGCCTTACGACGGCCGCGAAGAATGCGTGAAGACATGAAAGAGCCTCTCCCGATGCCTGCGAGGTTAGCTGTCGGATTCGGATGGGAGTCACCCGGCCACTATCCCCCGCTGTTCAGCGGAAGCTTCGTGACTTCACCCCAAGGCGCGCTCGAAAGCGGCCTAATTTGGGTTCCCCGTCTCTGCCGTAGGTTTGTCTGCGAACGGATCCCGGACTGCGGCAGAGCTAGGCAATCAGACCGGAAGTGCCCGCTACGTGGAACAGGCACAGGTACAACCCTACGTGATGATTCCGCCGAAGTCACATTTAAGTAACGGGAAGTGGGCCTCTGGTGTGTCGCGGTGTCCGTTTCGAGATCTTCGCAGCTGCGTAGAAAAGCGCGTTATTCCGCGGAAGTATGACTATCCAGGCTATTGCTGGGCGCAAGTTTCTTCCGTGCGGTAACAGCCAGATAAATGACAGGACCCACTGCGGGTACCGTTGGCCGGCGTCGTGGATACCGCGGCGTCGTGGGCGGACGCCGGAACCGCTGAAAACAGCAGGGCTGACGCGAAGGCGAGAACAGCAACGACGGCGGCCCGGAGCGGACGGACTGTACCCATGGGGCGGTTGCTCCCGGTGTTGGCTTCCTTACAGACCAGGCGAATCGTTGGTAGGCTCCGCGCCGGACCACATAGGATTTGAGAGCAAACTCCCCTCGATCCCCGGAGACCTTCATGCTCAAACAAGGTTCTGCAGTCGACCGCTACTTCAAGATCTCCGAACGTGGATCCACATATTCGCGGGAAATCCGTGGCGGCTTCGCGACCTTCTTCGCCATGAGCTACATCGTGGTGCTGAACCCGCTGATCCTCTCCGGGCCTGACTCGAGCGGCGCGTCGCTGGGTTTCACAGCCGTGGCAGCCACCACAGCGTTCGTTGCCGGCATCCTGACCATCCTCATGGGCGCATGGGCCAAGCACCCGTTCGCCGTGGCCACAGGCCTGGGCGTCAACGCCTTCGTCGCAGTGACCGTGGCTTCACAGCCGGGACTGACGTGGCCGGACATGATGGGGCTGGTGGTGCTCTCGGGTGTCACCATGCTCATCCTGGTGCTAACCGGGTTTCGGACGGCCGTCTTCAAGGCGGTTCCGGAAGCCCTTAAGACTGCAATCGTGGTGGGCATTGGCCTCTTCATTGCACTCATCGGCCTGGTCAACGCGGGTTTCGTCCGCCGCATCCCTGATGCCGCGGGGACCACCGTTCCCCTGGGCCTGGGTGTGGACGGAAAGCTTATGGGCTGGCCGACGCTGGTGTTCGCAGTAGGCCTGATCTTGACCATAGCCCTGGTGGTCCGAAAGGTCCGTGGCGCCATCCTGATCGGCATCGTCGTCTCTACCGCGCTGGCCGCAATCCTCGAATTCACGCTCCAGATTGGCCCGAGCTTTGACGGCAGCAACGTGAACCCCCGTGGCTGGTCCCTCGTGGCCCCCACACTCACCGAATGGGGCGCCCCTGACCTGTCCCTGATCGGCAAGGCGAACCCCTTCGGCGCTTTTGAACACCTCGGCTTCATCGCTGCAGCCCTGCTCGCCTTCGTGATCCTCCTGAGCATCTTCTTCGATGCCATGGGAACCATGGTTGGGCTTGCCAACGAGGCCGGAACCGTGGACAACGACGGCAATATCCCTAACGTGGACCGGGTCCTGCAGGTGGATGCCCTCGGCGCAATAGTGGGTGGCGGAGCCTCGGTTTCCTCCAACCAGATCTTCGTGGAGTCCGGCGCGGGCATCGGTGAAGGTGCCCGAACCGGCCTGGCCTCGATCGTCACCGGTGTCCTCTTCCTGGCGGCCATGTTCTTCACTCCACTGATCAACCTGGTGCCGTTCGAGGCCGTTGCCCCCGCACTTGTGGTCGTGGGTTTCATGATGGTCTCCCAGGTGGGCAAGATCGACTGGCAGGACTGGGGCGTCGGCATTCCTGCGTTCCTGACCATTGCCCTCATGCCGTTCACCTACTCCATTGCCAACGGCCTCGGCGCCGGTTTCATCTCCTACGTCCTGATCCGCACGTTCCAAGGCCGCGCCCGGGAAGTCCACCCCTTGATGTGGGCTGTGGCCGGCGCGTTCCTGCTGTTCTTCGGCATCGGAACCGTGGAGGAGTTGTTGGGCGTAAAGTAGGTCCTCGCCCGGTCGGCTTAGAGGTGGAGTCCGGAGTTTCAGACACTCCACCTGCGGAATGGCTGGTTTTTGCGTCGCGCCTCCGGTGTGCTTGAACTATGGAAAGCAGCCCCCTCACCGCAGATGTCTCCCCCACTCCATGGACCGGTCGTTTCGACGGCGAGGGCGATGAGCACCGGCGTTGGTGGCAAGCAGTAGCTCCCCATAGCGCGTCCGGCAGCGAAGCAGCCTCACGTCCCGCCGTCTTGCTCGGATTCTGCAGTGACGCCGGTGTCCTCCGGAACAAAGGGCGCGTGGGCGCTGCTGCCGCCCCGGCCGCCATCCGCTCAGCGCTGGGGCCGCTGGCTTTCCACCTTGATCGCGACGTGTTCGACGCCGGCGATGTAGTTGTGGAGGACGACTCGCTGGAGGCGGGCCAAGAGCGCGCCGGACGCGCCATCTCGGGACTGCTCGACGCCGGCAACCTCACCGTGGTGCTGGGCGGCGGACACGAGACCGCCTATGCCAGCTACCTTGGCGTGGCCGGTTCCAAAGCCGTTCGTGGCAAGCGCCTGGGTGTGCTGAACCTGGACGCCCACTTTGACCTGCGCGACGAGCCCAAGCCCAGCTCAGGGACACCGTTCCTCCAGATGGCCCACGCAGAAGCCGCCGAGGGGCGGGAACTGCAGTACGCCGTCGTCGGCATCTCGGAGCCGAACAACACGCGAACCCTGTTCAACACCGCCCGCCGGCTGGGTGTGAAGTACCTGCTTGATGAGCAGTGCACTCCGGAAGCCGTAGAGGTGTTCGTGGCCGACTTCCTGGCCGGGGTGGATGTGCTGTACCTGACCATTGATCTTGACGTGATGCCGGCGTCCGTGGCGCCCGGGGTGAGTGCGCCCGCCGCTTACGGCGTGCCTTTGCCGGTGATCAGCGAAATCTGCCGGCAAGTGGCTTCAAGCGGAGCGTTGCTGCACTTGGACGTTGCAGAGCTGAATCCGGAGTTCGACATTGATTCCCGGACGGCGAAGGTTGCCGCACGCCTGATCAACACCCTGCTCGCATAGACAGACGTTTGGAAAGGCCTGTTCCTGGGCACGTTCCTCCACATAGCCTGTGTGGAGGAAAGGACGGCGATGCGCACAGCTCTTGTGCAGGAGAAGTGGGCCTGGGTTGCGGGGCTGGCAGCGGTCGCCCTGGGATTGGCCGCGCATGTGCTTGCTGGGGGCAGCATTCCGGCCGTCCCCGTCTTCTTGGCCTTTGCCGCACTTTCCTGCCTGGCGGCCCAAGTCATCTCCCGCTGGGTGCATGGTCCTTTGTTGCTGCTGCTGCTGTCCGGCTTGGCTCAGCAACTGCTGTATCTGGGCTTTGATGCCTCTGGAGGGTACTTCCCGGGCAGCGGGTTCCTGGATCACTTCCACGGCGGCCAGCTGGACGTTTCCTCAGAAGCCGGAGCCGCCCCGAGCGGTGGATCGGTCCATCTCATGCTCTATACGCACATGGCGGCGGCCATTCTCACGGTTCTGGTGGCGTCCGGGGTCACGAAACTGGCTGGTCATGCGTCATTGACGGCAACTAAAAGCAACCCTGCGTAGCTCCGGGACACCGCGCGTAGCCCTGCGAAAGCCTGGGAAATGAACTTTGATCCTGCAGTACCCGGGCGCCTGGTGTCGTTGGCACGTGGTGTACCCGAGAGGCCAGGGAGCTGCCTGCAAAGCAGCGCACGCGGGTTCGAATCCCGCCATCACGTCTGGGGCAAAACTCCCCGTGCACTACCCCGCGCCATGGTTCGCAGATGAGACCCGGATCACTGAACTGCCGGTCATCTTACAAATATTTGCCGCCCAGCCTCTATGATTGATGGGTCGCCCTCGCATGCGGCAAGTAATAGGAGGCCCCCAAATGACCCCTGCAATGATTGCAGAACGCGAAATTCGCCTGTCCTTTTCCAAGGCAGACGAGATCCACGACGGACTCGACCGCGCCGTGGATACCCTGATCGAAAACGCAGCAGCAGACGCTAACTGCGGCATTCTGGTGACCCGGCACGAGCCTGGCACCTACACCGTGGCTCTGGACGAATCCGTTCCCTTCGGTCAGACCCGCGAAGTACTCGCTGCCTGATTGCCACCCCTGACGGCACTAAAGGCAGCGAACAAAAAACCGGGGCTCGTTCCCCTTCCGCATCTACTACCCGCGGAAAGGGAACGAGCCCCGGTTTCTGTTTAACTGCGACGCAGTTGGGCAGCTACGCCCGGCGGAGAGTGACGCCGTCGGACTTCATGAACAGTTCCTTGCCCTCTTCGGTGACGCCCGGCCCTGAGTGCTCAAGCCATACAACGTTGCCGCTTCCGGAAACTTCCTCGACCCGACCGGCGGCGATCACGTGGGCGTACTTGACCACTTCAACCCGCTCGCCAACTTTCAGCGTCTTCCAGTCGGTGACCCTAGCCGTGTGAGCGCTTCGCCTGGACAGGACTGCTCCGCGTGCCTTCATTGAACTTCTACCCCTTTGTGGATGTTCTCTGTTGTGTATTGAGTTGTGTGAACGGTTGACCGTCAAGCCCACGACATCGTTGGCGTGGACGTGACGTACACCATAAGTTTTACTACATTTGCCACGCCCCGGTGATTGCGTTGCGTACAAAGACCGGGACGTGACAAATACGCCCATCAAATGAGCGCTTTATTCGACGTCAGGCCAGAATCCCGACGGCGGATTCGGCGGCCGCACGGACCGCGCCGGAGCCAACCAGACGGTCAGCCGCTTCCAGTTCCGGCGACAGGAACCGGTCGGTTCCCGGGCCCTGGACCACCTCACGAAGCACCTCAAGCACCGCAGCACCGGCGGGACCCGGGGTGAGTTCGCCGTCGGACATTTGCGTCCGCATGTCGATGGCGCGGGCGCTGGTGACCAGCTCGACGGCGAGCACGCGGCGAAGGTTCTCCACGGCCTTACGCAGCTTCCGGGCTGCGTGCCAGCCCATGGACACGTGGTCTTCCTGCATGGCGGAGCTCGGGATGGAGTCCACCGACGCGGGAACGGCCAGGCGCTTGTTATCCGATACCAGGCCGGCCTGCGTGTACTGCGCGATCATCAGTCCGGAATCGACGCCGGGATCTCCAGCGAGGAAGGCCGGAAGACCGTGCGAGCGGGCAGGGTCCAGCATGCGGTCGGTCCGGCGCTCTGCGATGGAGCTGAGGTCCGCGACGGCAATGGCCAGGAAGTCCAGGACATAGGCCACGGGAGCGCCGTGGAAGTTGCCGTTGGACGTCACGCGGCCGTCCGGGAGGACCACCGGGTTGTCGATTGCTGCGGCAAGTTCGCGGGAAGCAACAAGCGCGGCGTGGTCCACGGTGTCACGGACAGCGCCGGCAACCTGCGGTGCGCAGCGAAGCGAGTAAGCGTCCTGGACCTTGGTGTCATTGATCCGGTGGGAAGCGACAATGGGCGAGTTGGACAGTACGCGGAGCATGTTGTCCGCGCTGGCAGCCTGGCCCGGGTGGGGCCGCAGTGCAGCGTGCAACTCCGGGAGGAAGACCTGGTCGGTGCCGAGCAGTGCCTCAACGCTGAGCGCTGCAGTGACATCCGCCGTCGCAAGGAGCAAACGGATATCGGCAATGGCCATGAGCAACATGCCGAGCATGCCTTCGGTGCCGTTGACGAGGGCCAGGCCTTCCTTCTCAGCGAGGGTGACGGGCTCGATCCCGTGCTGTGCGAGCAGCTCAGCAACAGTCTTGTTTCCAGGCGTTCCGTAGAGCTCGCCGTCGGGACCCGTTGCTTCGCCTTCGCCCATGAGAACCAACGCGCAGTGGGACAGCGGAGCGAGGTCCCCGGAGCAACCCAGCGAGCCGAATTCGCGGACCAACGGGGTGATCCCGGCATTGAGGACGTCCACCATGGTCTGCAGCACCACGGGGCGGACGCCCGTGCGACCGGAGGCCAGAGTCTTGGCGCGGAGGAACATGATGCCGCGGACCACTTCGCGTTCCACGGCCGGACCCATGCCGGCGGCGTGACTGCGGATCAGCGACTTCTGCAACTGGGTGCGGAGGTCGTTGGGGATGTGCCGGTTGGCCAACGCGCCGAAGCCGGTGGAAATGCCGTACGCCGGGACGTCGCTGGTGGCGAGGTGGTCGATGTGGGCACGAACCTTGGCCACGTTGTCCAAGGCTTCCTGGGAGATGGTCACCTTGGCATCGTGGCGGGCGACGGCGACAACGTCTTCCGGGGTGACGCCGCTGGAGCCGAGGGTAACGGTGAGTTGTTCGTTGGAGGTAATGGTCATGGTGTTGCCTACTTCTCGTTCATGGGGATGCGGACGCCGCGTTCTTTGGCGACTTCGACGGCGCGGTCGTAGCCGGCGTCGACGTGGCGGATGACGCCCATGCCGGGGTCGTTGGTCAAGAGTCGTTCGAGCTTCTCCGCGGCGAGGTCGGTGCCGTCAGCGACGGAAACCTGACCGGCGTGCAGGGACCGGCCGATACCCACCCCGCCGCCGTGATGGATCGAAACCCAGGTAGCACCCGAGGAGGTGTTGATCAGGGCATTGAGCAACGGCCAGTCAGCAATGGCATCCGACCCGTCGGCCATGGACTCGGTCTCACGGTACGGAGACGCCACAGAACCCGAATCCAGGTGGTCACGGCCGATCACGATCGGGGCCTTGACCTTGCCCTCCTTCACGAGCTGGTTGAACAACAACCCCGCCTTGGCGCGTTCGCCGTACCCCAGCCAGCAAATACGTGCCGGCAGCCCTTCGAATTCCACGCGGTCCGCAGCAGCGTCCAGCCACTTGTGCAGGTGCTTGTTCTCCGGGAACAACTCCTTGATCGCCGCATCCGTCACGGC
>NZ_JBLYIE010000036.1:0-55452 GCF_048537125.1 Paenarthrobacter sp. PPS72
ACGCACCAACCCCCGCGTCGTCAAACGAAAGATGTCCGGCTGGCAACTCAAACGGATACCCAAACCCGCCTAAGTAAACGGTATTGGGGCTAAACGCAAGAGGACGATCGCTGGAACCCAAAGGAGGGTCCCGGCGTCGTCCTCTTGCTTAGTGCTTGAGCTGCTTAGCGGTTCAGGCTGACCGTGAAGGTCTTGGGACCGCTAAGTGTTACCGCGATCCCGCAGTTTTCGGCGGCGGCGCGGTGTGAAAGGGATTCGATAGCGGCATCGATGGTGTGGTCGATTGCCGACTTGTCCCAGATTTTCAGCGTGATGGAGTCAGTATGTGTCGTCATTGTCAGTACTTTCACTCAGGCCGTTAACAGCCCCAAGCTTCTTCGCAGGGGCCGCATCCTCGTCGGTGAGGATTGCTGATTCAGCTTGTATGGGAACGAATTCCCTCATTCATGGTTCATGCTGCCCACCACGGTTGACAAGGGAATCCGGCCAAGTGTGACCGATTACACGTTGCTCATTACTCCGTGTAACCCTGCGGGCTACGGTAACCGGGGCTACCGTACCGGCGGGCTGCAAGTCCAGCGTGTACACCACCAGCTGCACCTTCGGCACCGGCCGTTCCTTCCCGGCGGTTCGCGAGCATGGGCTTCGTGTTCATTTCCTGTCAAACCCTTGACCGGGCTGTGGAACCGCTGGTAAACCTTGTTGTCGGAAAGCGTTTTCTCGCAGCTCCGCTCCTATAACCACTCATCTGAGGGGCGGTCGAGTACCTCTGTGTGAAACGTTCCAAATAGAGTGGCAGATCCCCTGCCACTCTGCATCAAAGGAGATGTTCTTTGGCTTACCCCTCGAAATGTTCCTACCGCAGTACCCGTGGCCGTGGATGGAGGGCCCTACCCTCGGCGGCCTCTGCTTCACTCGCCGCTGCCGCCATCACGCTGACCGGCGCCCCGCTCGCCCAAGCAGCCCCCGCCCAACTCCCGCAGGCAGCGCAAGCCGGCCTCCCCGAGGTTGTACTTACCGCGAAGGATCCATCCACCCTCAAGCGGCAAGTGGAGAACCTGGACCGGGCACCGGTTGCTGTTCTGACTGACCAAGGTGTCACGCTGAGCTGGCGCATGCTTGGCCTGGACAATGACAGTATCGGCTTCCAGGTTCTGCGCGACGGCGTAAACATCACGCCGGAACCCTTGCGCAGTACAACCATGTTCGTAGACCCGAATGGCACTCCAGCGTCCAGCTACGTCATCAAAACGGTCGGCAATGGCCAGGGGCAGGACAAGCTGAGCGAAGCCGTCACGCCGCTGGCGCAGAACTATATGGCCATCAAGCTGGACAAGCCGGCAGACGGAGTGACCCCTGACGGAAAGCCGTACACCTACTCCGCCAACGATGCGACAGTGGCGGACCTCGACGGCGACGGAAAGTATGAGGTAATTCAAACGTGGGCGCCGTCCAACGCCAAGGACAACTCCCAATCCGGCTACACGGGCAATGTGTACGTGGACGCCTACAAGCTGGACGGCACCAAGCTGTGGCGCATCGACCTGGGCCGGAACATCCGCGCCGGCGCGCATTACACCCAGGTTTTGGCCTACGACTTCGACGGCGACGGCAAGGCTGAGGTCTCCCTCAAGACAGCGGACGGCACCCGCGACGCGGCAGGAACTGTGATCGGAAACGCCGACGCCGACTTCCGCAACAGCGCTGGATACATACTGTCCGGCCCCGAATTCCTGACCGTCTTCCAGGGTGAGACGGGCACCATCATGGACACCGTGGCCTACGAGCCCCCGCGCGGTGCCGTCAGCGGCTGGGGCGACAACTACGGAAACCGAGTGGACCGCTTCCTGGCCGGAGTGGCGTACCTCGACGGTGAACGTCCTTCCATGATGTTCAGTCGCGGCTACTACACCCGGACCGTTCTGGTCACCTACGACCTCGTCAACGGCAAGCTCGTGAAGCGCTGGACCTTCGATTCAAGCCTTGCCGGCGATGAATACAAGGGCCAGGGCAACCACAACCTGTCCGTCGCGGACGTGGACCAGGATGGCAAAGACGAGTTCATCTTCGGGTCCATGACCATTGACGATAATGGGCAGCCGCTTTACAACACCAAGCTCGGCCACGGCGATGCCATCCACACCAGCGACCTCGATCCGTCCAGGCCCGGGTTGGAGACGTTCGCCGTCCACGAGAGCATGGGCCAGAGCGGCAATCGCGGAGCAACCTTCCGCGACGCTGCCACCGGTGAAGTCCTCTGGAGTATCCCCGCCGCCAAGGACACTGGTCGCGGTGCAGCGGGCGACATCGATCCCCGGTATGCCGGGGCGGAAGGATGGGCCGTCGGGGGTACGGCGGCTTGGGATTCGCGTGTTGGCCAGCTGAGGTCGGCCAAAGGCGAGCTGATCTCCGAGAAGATTCCTGCTGCGAACTTCCTGGCATGGTGGGATGGCGACTTGCTTCGCGAAGTGGTGGACCACGACTATGACGCAACCTCGTTTACCGGGGTTCCCACCATTTCCAAGTGGAACTGGGAAACCGAGTCCAGCGACCGGCTGCTGACGGCGGAGGGTGCACGCAGCAATAACACCACCAAGGGCAACCCGTCCATCCAAGCTGACATCATGGGTGACTGGCGTGAAGAGATCGCCTGGCCATCCACGGACAGCACCGAGTTGCGGATCTACACCACCACCGCACCCACCGAGGTCCGGCTGCGGACCCTGATGCATGACACGGTCTACCGCACGGCTGTGGCACGGGAGAATGTGGCCTACAACCAGCCTCCGCAACCGAGCTTCTTCATCGGTGAAGGTATGCAGGCTCCGGCAGCTCCCGCCGTCGTCTACACGGGCGCGAAGAAGTAACCCACTGAAGCAACGCGGGGTCACCTCGGCACCCTTTCGGAGCCTTTAGGGGGCCGAAAGTGACCCCGCGTTGCTACTTCGCGCTACCGTTGGCCCGGGAGTCCGCCGCTCTGGGGCGGGATGAAACCGAGTCCCGGGCCCCGGTCCTCATCATTGCGCTCCGCGGCGCTGCGGGTGTCGCTGTCCGCTGTTCCGTCCGAGTCCCCGTCCACGTCCGCCAGCCCGTTGGTTTGGTCGAAGGGGTGGGTGACGGGGTCAACGATCGGTGTCTCCCGGGCAGCCTCCGGAGCCGCAGGGCTGGGGGAGTCGGCTGCCGTCTCGGGTGCCTGCTTCTCGATGTACTCCTTGAACTTCTTCAAGTCGGACTCAGCCTGCCTTTCAACAATGTGCAATTTGTCGCCCAGGAATTCGAGGACGCCATGCGGTTCGTATTCCAGGGACAAGTGCAGGGATGTCTGGCTGGCCCCGGCTTCCTTGAATTCAACCCAGCCTGCATTCTTGGCACCCTCCACGGCGGCCCATGCGACGGCACGGTCCACGTCCTGCTGAACGATCCTGGCTTCCCAGCGGCGATGGACGCCCGCTATTTCGGCCACCCATTCCAGCCTGTCGTCGCTGAGCCGTGTCACGCGTTCAACCCCGCCCATGAAGTGCGGAAACTCCTCGAACTTGGTCCACTGCCTGTAGGCCGTACTGACCGGAACGTTGACCATGATTGTCTTGTTCACTTTCGTGGTCACGATTTCCTCATCCTCCTTATTAGATATTGATCAGCATACTTACATTATCGAGCTTTTTGGAGGGTAAATACACTGCCCTGAGTCGACATCGCGGGAATGGTGCCAGGTCTGAGGAGTCTTCCGGCGAACTCGCAGCCATCCGGCGATCTCGCGCACCATGCCTTACCTCAGAACCATTGACACCTCGACAACCCGGCGATATCGTACAACCAAATGGTTGTAGATCAGCTCCGCGCACGTCTTTCCGACGACGACACAGACCGCCTGTTCCACGCGTTGGCAGATGCCACACGCAGGGATATCGTGGCCCGGGTGACGGTGGACGGGTACTCGGTCTCGGGGCTTGCCGCGCTCTACACCATGAGTTTCGCGGCCGTGCAAAAACATGTCGCGGTCCTGGAACGGGCCTCCCTGGTCACCAAGGAAAAGCGTGGCAGGGAGCAGATTGTGCGGGGAAATCACGAGGGGCTTCAAAAAGCCCGGCACCTGTTGGATCAACTCGAAATGATCTGGCGGCAACGCGCCGGCCGGATCGCGGACATACTCACCGAAGATGATGAAAGGGATCTGCCATGACTGTTGTCAGCGTAAACAAGGATGTTGAGGCCCTGAGCTTCAGCATTGTCGCTGAGTTCGATGCCGATGTGAAACGCGTCTGGAGGATCTGGGAAGACCCCCGGCAGCTGGAGCGTTGGTGGGGACCGCCCACGTGGCCTGCCACTTTTGAGAAGCACGAGTTCACCGTTGGTGGGAAGGCCGCCTACTACATGACCGGACCGGACGGTACCAAGGCGCGGGGCTGGTGGAAGTTCACGGCCGTCAACGCCCCGGACCACCTTGAGTTCGATGACGGCTTCGCGGACGAGCAAGGCGAGCCCGTGGATGACCTGGGCATCACTCACGCCACCGTGAAACTCGAGCCCCTGGAAAACCGCACCCGGATGACCATTACCTCCACCTTCGACTCCGAAGAGCAAATGCAGAAGATGGCAGAGATGGGTATGGAAGAAGGGATGCGTGAAGCCATCGAGCAAATCGATGGGGTCCTCACGGAATCAGCCAACGCCTGACGGCTGAACCACCAGCAAAAAGACGCCGACGACGGCGGGTGCCTCCCGTCGTCGTCGGCGTATGGTTAAGTCCCGGCTGCCTCTCGGAACGGACCAGTGTCATGGCGCGAATGATCATCATGGGCCCTCCTGGTTCGGGCAAGGGCACGCAGGCGGAGCACATCGCGCGGCATTTTGGGATTCCTGCCATTTCTACTGGTGAGCTGTTCCGCGCCCACGTCCGCGATAAATCGGAGTTGGGTGCTGAAGCCAGCGGGTATATGGATCGTGGAGAGTTCGTTCCGGACCATGTCACCACGGCCATGCTGAGGGTACGGCTTGAAGAGGCGGACGCCAGTGAGGGCTTTCTTCTGGACGGCTACCCCAGAACCGTTATCCAAATTGGTGCGCTGGACGAGATGCTCGCTGATCGGCAGCAAACCCTGGAAGTGGTTCTCGAACTAACGGGTTCAGATGATGAACTGATTGCCCGGATGCTGCTCAGGGCGCAGGAAGAGGGACGGGCCGACGATACGGAGCCCGTGATCCAACGCCGGCTGGAGCTGTACCGCGAGGAGACGCAGCCGGTGCTGACGGCGTACGCGCACCGCGGAATTCTGCTCACCGTTGATGGGTCGGGCCAGCGGGAAACGATCACGAAGACCGCGATCGCCGTGTTGGAGGGCGCCCTGACGGGCTAGCCGCTTACGGCTGCTGGAATGTCAGTTGCCAGTGAGCGAAGGTGGGCGGCGAATCCTTCCGGAGCCCGGGCGAGTGTGCGCCCTGACGTGAGAACCCGGATGCTGTCCGTAGCTGTCACGGTGAAATCCTGGTGGCGAAGCCGTTCCACCAGGACACGGTCCTCGTGGGTCCGCAGCTTGGGAAAGCCGCCAGCCGCGAGATAGGCGGAGGCGCGGATGCCCAGGTTGGCCCCGTACACGTGAGGGTGGTCCTCCCGAAAGGGGTGCAGGTCCAGCCAGCGCCTCAGCACCCTGGGGTCCATGTCCGCCGGGTCGGGTTCCACCGATCCCAGGATGGCGTCGGCGCCGGCGTTAGCCAGTTCCACCTGCCGTGTCAGCCAATGCCGGGGAACAGTGGAGTCGGCGTCGGTGGTGGTAAACCACATGCTTTCGGCTTTCTCCCCAGGCACGCCCTCCAGCGCTGAACGGAAACCGAATCCTCTGCTGGCACCTGTGCTTCGCAGCTTGACGCCGATCACGCGGAAGCGGGGGTCGCCGGAGGTATGTGCAGCGGCAATCTCCGCTGACCGGTCGGTGCAATGATCCAGGACCACCACAAGGCGGGCTTCCATGTCCTGATGCTCACGTTGAAGTGCGTCCGCGGCGGCCTTCAGTGCCACCAGGGCTTTGCCGATGTGTTGGTCCTCGTTATGGGCAGGCATTACCACTGCCACGCTGTTGATCTCCGGTCCTCCCGGCACGGTCATGGCGTGCTGCCCGGAGCAACAAGGACCTCCAGCATGAAGTCCTTTTCCCTGTACAGTCCGTGCGTTGGCCAGCCGAGTTGCTTACGGGCCATTGTGTGGACCGCTTCGGCGTCCAGTTGCCACCCGGCGATGGGGTGCCGCCAATGGCACAAGACAAAGGTGCCGCCCGGGCGGGTGGACGTCCCAATCCGTGTCAGGAGTTCAGCGAGCTCTTCCGGTGAAAGGTAGTAGCCCGTCTCGGATAGCACCACAAGATCGAAGGTGCCATCAGGCCATTCAGCGGGCATAGTCAAGTGTTGTGTCTCGGCTGAAGAATAGGGCAACAACCTTTCGGCTGCTTGGGACAAGGCAGCACTGCTGGCATCCACAGCCAGGAATCTGCTGCAACGTTTGGCGAGTTCCTCACTGAGGGTTCCAATGGAGCAACCTATTTCCAGGCCTGATTCGTAGGATTCTTCCGGCAGTGCGGCAAGGGTCAACGCCCTTTTGCGCCGTTCGTACCAGCTGGTGGTGTAACTCCAAGGATCTCTTTCCCTGGTGTGAACTTCGTCGAAGATCCGCTCCGCGTCGGCGGCTGTGTTGGCCTTGGGTGGATGCCAGGCGAAGGTTTCCCAGGGCCTCTGGAAGTGCTCGAGGAAAGTGTCCGACAGGAGCGTTTCATCGCCCGGTTCGGCGGACAGCGGCTGTGTTTGGGAGGTGTGAGCGAGCATGGCCTTGGACTTGGCCTGCTGATCCTGATCGGTCAACGGCACCCGCACCCAGGACTCCCATGTTGCATCATCCGGTCCCGCCCACAACCAGTACCAGATGGGATACTCCAACAGCCCATGGCCACCCTGTGTCGCGGCTGCCGCGGCCACGCTGCCAAGAGTGTCGTGGTCCGTGTGCCCGTCGTGGCGATAAGGTGCCACGATCGTGACGGCCTCTGCAGGCCTCCCGGCGACCGTTGCCCGGAGGGCGTCCGCGATGACCTCGGTGTGCGCTGCGAGTTGCCCATCCGGAAGTTCCAGAAACCGCCACCTGGCGCTGGGAGCCAGCCCAGACACTGCCGCGTGGAACTCCGTGAGCCGGACAGCGGCAAGCTGCTCCGGCGTCGTGGTTTGCGAATCCGGATGCGAGGCCTCGCCTGCCGTGCAGAGCAGGATCTCCACTGCCGCTCCGGCGGCATGAAGTTTGGCCAGGAGGCCACCGGCCCCGAGGGTCTCGTCGTCAGGATGCGCGGCGAGCACCACAAACAACATGCCCGCGAGCTTTTCCGTGTTCAGCGGCAGCTCCGGCAGGGCGACAACTCCGCTGGCAGCCCATTCCGACTCCGACGTGCCGGTGTCCGCGTGCGAGAAAGCTACCAACTGCGGTCACCTTTCAGGGTCAGGGCGCCCAGTTGGGCATCGTCCCGCATGGCGTGATGCTGCCTGATGTACAGCGACAGATCCGCCATGCGCTTTCCATACGCTTCGTCGAAAGCCAACGGGCCGGGGCCCAGGTTCTGCGTCACCAGTTCTTGGACACGCTCGACGGCGGCGGCAACAGTTCCGCGCACACGGAGGGCTTCGCTCCAGGCACTCGGGCTCTCAGGGTCTGAACCCTCCAAATCGCCGGCGTCGATGCGTTCCGCAGTGACGGCGAGATAGCCGGTAGCGGAGGTGATGAGCCGATCGATTTCGCCCAAGGATGCCAGTGCAATTTGGTCCGGTTCGCGGCCGTTGTCGGCAGCTGTGTTCAGGGTTACCGCAAAGTGGCGAGCCACCGAGACGGCCCCGCCCAGCCAGCACGCAGCCACGCCCATGCCACCCCAAGCGAAGCCTGGACGCCGGAAATACCAGCGGTTGTGGCCCACGGGCCGGGCTGCGACTTGGTCGAAGTGAACTGTTCCGCTGGGGATTTCCTGCAGTCCCCGGCTGGTCCATTGAGGCGTTTCGCAGGAAACTCCGGAGGCCTTCAAATCCACGGCGAAGGCGGCCCGGCTGTTGTCTTCCAGGTGGGCCGTGATCACGGCAGCCTCCAGCTGGGCGGCCAGTGAGCACCAAGGCTTTGATCCGTTCAGGACAAAGTTGCCGTCAGCATCCCGCTTGGCTTCGAGCTTCATCCCGGCGCCTTCCGCTGCGAAGACTCCCCATGCTCCTTGTTGTTGGGCTTCGACTCCGGCTTGGGCTTCGGCTTCGACTCCGGCTTGGGCTTCGACTCCGGCTTGGGCGAGGATCGCGAGAGCATCGAGGTGCGGTTCGAGCACTCGCCCGGCCGCGACATCCACGGCTGTCACGGAAGCCAGGAACTCCCAGAGTTTGGCGGTGTTTCCCTCGCCGGGCTTCGGAGCTGTGCGCCCGATGTCCTTGGCAATGGCCAGCAATTCCGGTACATCGCCCACTGCCGTCAGGACTTTTTCGAGCACGGGCTCCAAGGCTTGCAGCTGCGCGGGCTCGGAACTGATGCGGACGGGCTGTGGGTGGGGTTCGGTCATGAGACCCAGCCTATTCTAAGGTGCCTTAGGGTCTTGCCATGTTGGGCGTACAGCGAACGACGGCGGTAGGTTCCCGCCGTCGTTCGCTTTGCTTTGTTTCTTGGTGCTGGATGATCAGGTTCATGGCGTTCCAGCCGGAGCCGACCAGGCCGCGGGGGAGCCAGCCGCTCTTGCCGTTGCCGGGGTAGAGCCACAGGGCGCCACCAGCGTCACGGGCCAGAAGATCCACGTTGCCGTCGCCGTTGATATCACCGATGAGGACGTTCCCGCAGTGAGGAGGACAAGAAGCCCGGCAGCAGGGCGTCTCCCGCTGGTGCAGACAGAATCCCGGACCCCTAACGAGCTCCACCCCCACGAAAGTTCCCTTTGGTCCTCATATGAAGCCGTCTATTCACAGCTTTTGTCATGCTTGTCACATATCCTTGTCATTAACGGTGACAGATTCCGTAGCTTGGAAGGGTCAGCACTCCCAAGCTAGGAGACCCATGCCGCAGTCCAACGAATCCGCCACCGTTCCCGCCGACTCACACAGCCCGCCGGGACCCAAATCCCCTAAGCCCACCTTCCTGAGCAACCTAGGCGCGGACCTCCCGGCCTCGCTCGTGGTCTTCCTCGTTGCCCTCCCCCTTTCCCTGGGTATCGCCGCAGCCTCGGGTGCTCCGGTGATGGCCGGCCTCATTGCCGCAGCTGTCGGCGGCATTGTTGCCGGTAGCCTGGGTGGCTCCCCGCTGCAGGTGAGCGGCCCCGCCGCCGGACTGACCGTCGTCGTTGCCGGTCTGGTAGACGAGTTCGGCTGGCAGGTGACGTGCGCCATCACCGCTGCTGCCGGCGTCGTGCAGCTACTCATGGGCGTCAGCCGCCTAGGCCGGGCCGCGCTGGCCGTGTCACCGGTGGTGGTCAAAGCGATGCTGGCTGGCATCGGAATCACCATCATCCTGCAGCAACTCCATGTGCTTCTCGGTGGGCAAGCCGCTGGATCCGCCATCGAGAACCTCACTGCACTTCCAGCAGCCATCACCAACGTCGAGCTGCACTCGGCCCTGCTGGGACTGGCCGTCGTCGCCATTTTGCTGACCTGGAAGTTCCTCCCCGCCGCAGTTCGGAAGATCCCAGGCCCGCTGGCCGCAGTCGTCGCCGTGACGGCACTGTCCGTCGCTGTCGCGCCAAGCGTGGAGCGCATCAGCTTCAGCGGCTCCATCTTCGACGCAATCGCACTTCCCAGCTTGCCTGACGGGAACTGGCGCGCAGCCGCCATGGCCGTCATCACCGTGGCGCTGATCGCGAGCATCGAGTCGCTCCTCTCCGCCGTCGCCGTGGACAAAATGGGCGGCTCGCGCACCAACCTGAACCGGGAACTCGTCGGTCAAGGGTCAGCGAACGTCGTCTCCGGCATGCTCGGCGGACTCCCGGTGACCGGCGTGATCGTCCGCAGTGCCACCAACGTTGAAGCGGGCGCCAAGAGCCGCACCTCAGCCATGCTGCACGGCGTGTGGGTCCTGGTCTTCTCCGCGCTCTTCGCAGGCCTCATCCAGTTGATTCCTTTGTCCGTGCTCGCGGGGCTCCTATTGGTGATCGGGGCCAAGCTCATCAAAGTTGCGGACATCCGCACCAGCCTCCGCACCGGCGACCTCCTCGTCTACAGCGTCACCTTGGTCTGCGTTGTGGCGCTCAACCTGCTCGAAGGCGTCATCATTGGCCTGGCATTGGCCGCCCTCTGCGTGCTCTGGCGTGTGCTCCGGGCGCAGATCCAGGCACATGCCCCTTCTGCTGAGGCGCTGCCATGGCGCGTTACCATCGCCGGCTCGTGCAGCTTCTTCGCGCTGCCGCGGCTCAACCGTGTCCTCCACTCCGTGCCCGAACGTCGGGACGTGGTGGTGGAACTCAACGCCGACTATCTGGACCATGCCTTCCGCGAAGCCTTGGTCGCCTGGCAGAAGCAGCAGCGCAACACGGGCGCGTCGGTGGTCCTCGAGGAACACGGCACCACTGCTTTCAGCGACGCCGAGGACAACACACCGCAGCGCCAGGACCCGCGCGAATTCCCGCTGCCGCCCCGAACGTCCTGGTTGCCCTCCGGTGACGGTTCAACATTGGACGACGACGACGACGGGCGGCTGCCGCTGCGGTCCATCCTCCTGGGCATCGACAAATATCACCGGCGGCACGCTGACAAGGTCCGTCCGCTGGTGCAGGACCTCACCGAAGGGCAGAATCCGGACACTCTCTTTGTTGCCTGCGTCGACTCCCGGGTGAACCCCAACCTGATCACCAGCAGCGGACCGGGCGACCTCCTCACGCTCCGGAACATTGGCAACGTCGTGTGCAACGACGGCAGCGATGCTTCGATCGACTCTGCGCTGTCCTTCGCCGTCAAGGGCTTGTCTGTGGACTCCATCGTGATCTGCGGACACTCCAACTGTGGTGCCATGAAGGCAGTTATTGCCGATGCCGAGGGTGCCGCGCCTGACATGGGCGCTGGTTTTGATACATGGCTGGAGCATGCCCGGCCGAGCTACGCTTCGCTGATGGCCGAGCACCCTGTAGCGCTTGCTGCGGCGGCTGAAGGCTACAGCCGGCTCGATCAATTGAGCATGGTGAACGTGGCCCTCCAACTCCGGAAGCTGGAAGATCACCCAGTGACCGGCCCGGCCCTGGCTTCCGGTCAGGTTCAGGCCACTGGCTTGTTCTACGACATTTGCACGGCACGGGTTGTCCTGGTGACGCCGGTGGGCATCGAGCAACTGGATCCGGGCATGGCGGTCCGGGCTTAGTTCAGCGGGGGCCTTCCGCGTCCACGTGCCGCCACCACCCACTTTGAGCTGCTTCAGCCCCGACACACCCCCCCATTGCGGCGTGTCGGGGCTGCTGCGATTTCCTGGTGGGTGGTGGCGGTACAGGGTGTGCCGCGGGTTTCAAACAACAGGCGCCGGGGTACGGGATTAACCACGGCAACGTGCGGAATACTGGATCCAGAACCACGATTTCCGGCAGGCGAGGGCTGCCGTGTGAGGAGGTGGCGGGACGTGAACGCCGAGAACAACGCCTTCAGGCGGAAGCTCGAACGGGGTGCGGAGTTGCGGGCGGTGCGGTCCTGGGGCGGTAACGCCGAGGAAGATGCAGAGCTTGAGGCCGCGGATGCCGAAGAGCGCGAGAAACGCCGCAAGGTAGACGACGCCGCCCGGGTTGAGTACCTCATCCGGGACGCCATGAACCAAGGAAAGTTCGATAACAACAAGTACGCAGGCAAGCCCATTCCCGGCTTGGGGGAGCACTACGACCCCGACTGGTGGGTCAAAGGGCTCATCCAGCGCGAACGCCTCAGCGGGATCGGTCCACCCGCCATTTTGCTGCGGATCGAGGACTCGGAGCTCGACGCCAAGCTGGACCAGCAGTACACGGACAAGCAGGTCCGGGACATCCTCGAGGACTTCAACAAACGCGTGGTCGAGGCCCGGCGCCAGCTGCAGGGTGGCCCTCCTGTGATCACCAAACTCCGTGATGTGGAGGTTGAAGTGGAAAAGTGGCGGGAACGCAGGGCCGCGGCAGCTCCGCCGGAGCCGAAATCCGCGCCCGAAACCAAACGAACGTGGTGGCAGCGCCTCTGGAACGGCTCCGGCTGACCCAAATGCGACCTAATACAGGCGGGCGACGCAAAACAGCGGCCGACGGCGAAACCCAGGTTCCGCCGTCGGCCGCTGTTCAGCGTGGCTGCTTTAGGCGAAGCTGTCTTCCTTGGCCTCCAGGGCGGCTGCAGCGGGCTTCCGCTTGATCAGCGCCGACAGGTGCGACTGCTGCTGGCGGAAGTGGCCGTGGGCGGTGAGGCCGAACTCGTAGGCGGACTCGGCGTGCTGGGTGAGGTCAACACCGGTGACTTCGTGGTCCAGCGGCACCCGGAATCCGATGGTCTTGTGAATGGCCCGGCCGATCACCAGCGTGCACAGACCGGACAGGGCGATGGTGATCAACACGGCAACCGTCTGGGCAATGAGCTGCTGGGGACCGCCGCCATAAAGGAGGCCGCCGGCAGTGCCCTCGGTGGGGAAAGCGATGAAACCCAGGGACAACGTGCCGATGACGCCGGCGCCGAAGTGCACGCCCACCACGTCCAGGGAGTCGTCGAAACCGAACCTGTACTTCAGGTCCACAAACACTGCGCAGGCGGCACCGGCTACAAGGCCCAGTCCCAGTGCGGCGAGCGGGCTGATGTTGGCGCAGGATGGCGTGATGGCCACCAGGCCGGACACGACGCCGGACGCCGCACCCAGCGACGTCGGGTGTCCGTGACGGATCTTCTCCACGACGAGCCAACTGAGCATTGCCGCTGCCGGCGTTACCAGGGTGTTGATCCAGATGAGTCCGGCCTGCTCAGCCGTGGTTGCCGCGCCGCCGTTGAAGCCGAACCAGCCGAACCACAGGATGGCCGCGCCAATCATGATGAACGGGACGTTGTGCGGGCGGTGGTTGGGGTCCTTGGCGAATCCGTGACGCTTTCCCACGATCAGTGCGAGGACGAAAGCGGCGGTTCCGGAGCTGACCTCAACCACTGCGCCGCCGGCGAAGTCGATCACCTGTCCGAAGATTTGGGTCACGGCACCCCCGGCGCTCATGAGGCCACCGCCCCAGATCATATAGGCCAACGGGAAGTACACCACTGTGATCCAGATCGGGACGAACAGTGCCCAAGCGCCGAACTTGGCGCGGTCGGCGATCGCGCCGCTGATCAGGGCCACGGTGATGATCGCGAAGGTGGCTGCGAAGCCTGCCTTGATGAGGTCGGGCGACCCCATCAGGTCCTGCAGGCCGAAGTGCGCAAACGGGTTGCCAAACAGGCCGAGGAAACCGTCGCCAGTGGTCATCGAGTAGCCCCACAGGATCCACACCACGCCAACGATGCCCGCAGAGATGAAGCTCATCATGATCATGTTGAGCGCAGCCTTGGCACGGGTCATGCCACCGTAGAACAGGCCGAGGCCGGGGGTCATGAACAGCACCATTGCCGCCGATAACATCATCCAGACGTGTTGCGCAGAGATCTCCACCTGCGTTCCCTTCTCATTGAGCCTGTCCGAAACGGGGCCGTTGTTCCGGCCCGCGCCAACCCCCCGATCAATATTCGGTGAGCTATGTTTCCGACTCAGAAGAGCTAAGTTGCAGGTAAGTTACAGAAATCCCCAGTTCGTGAAGATCACGTCACCACCGTGTTTCGGGGACGTTAACGGCGCTTCTCCCGGGGTCCGGCGGGATAGCCTCCGCGACGGCTCGCGATGATGATCACCAAGGCAATCGCCGTGGGCAGGGCCGCAGCCAAGGGCACCAGTTGAGCCCCCACCGAGGTCAGTGCAAAAGCTCCATAGACAGCACCGACCGCGATGCCCAGCTGAATCGTCACCACGGTGAGGCCGTTGGCAGCGTCCTTGTGCTCACCACCGGCGCGAAGAATCGCGGCCTGGTTGTAGATGCCCACCGCACCGAACGCGATGCCCCACAGTGTCATCAGCGCAAAGGCGCCAACCCAGGTGCCGCCCAACGCAGGCAGCAGGGCGAAGGCAAGTGTCAAGAGTCCGACGGCGGCAATCACCGAGGTGCGCGGGCGCGAGTCCGCCGTCATGCCGGCTATCCAGATCCCCACCAGGCTGGCGATTCCCACCACGGAAAGGGAGATGCTCGTGGCGGATTCGGGCAGCCCGGACGCGAGCAGGAACGGCGCCACATAAGTGAACAATGTGAAATGGGCCAGCAACAGGAGCGGCCACGCGATGGCGATGGCCACGACGCCGGGCAGTTTCATGGCTGCCCGAAGGGACGGCGTCTTCTGGCTGGCTTGGTCATGCGCCCCCGGAAGAAGCCAGAAGGCCAATGCAGCCAGGAGCGCACCCACCCCCGCAAGGACCATGAAGGAGGCCCGCCAGGTCATGAGTGAACCCATCAGCGTCCCGATGGGAGCGCCGACGGCCAACGCGATGCTGTTCCCGCTGAACACAACAGCCATGGCCTTCCCCACGGAATGCGCGGGAACAATACGTGCCACATAGGGCGCCATGCTGGACCACAACATGCCGTGGGCGATGCCGCCAAGGAGCCGCGCTCCGATCGCCCAACCCAGCGTAGGGCTGAGTGCCAGGAGCACATTGCTGAGCGCGAACGCCAGAACAGTCGCGATCAGCAATGTCTTCCGGGGAACCCGTCCAGCCAGGAACCGGGAAAGCGGCAGAGCTGTGAAGACAATGATCGCCGCGTAGACCGCCGTGAGTGAACCGACAGCCGACTCGTCCACTCTGAGGTCCCGGCTGATTTGGGGGAGGAGGCCCGAGGGCAGGAGTTCGGTGGTCACTGCAGTGAAGCCGGCAGCCGCCAGCACCAGGAGTCCGCCCCAAGGGATCTTCTTCGGTTGTTGCGTTTCAGCACGCGACGCCTCGGATGATGACGTCCCGACGACCATGGGGTCCTGCTTCAAAAGATGGCTCCTCTGGAATGAGTCATGAGTATTTCATGGGGTTTCCTACAACGTTATGCAGCCACGGCGATGCAAGGGAGTCTCTGTCAGAAACCCCCTCCTGCTGGCAACACACTTTGTCCCTCAGCCATTCCTCGCGCAGACTGGGCCTGTGAAGCCCTTTCTCTTGCTGGCCACCCGTGCCGAAGACGCCGCAGCCGACGACGAGTACCAGGCGTACCTCCGGTACTGCGGCCTGGAACCCGAGGAACTGGTCCGGATACGGCTGGAATCCGGGCCTTTGCCGCACTTGGAACTGTCTGATTACTCCGGCGTGATTGTTGGCGGCAGCCCCTACACGTCCAGCGATCCTGTGGAGGAGAAGAGCGCGGACCAGATCCGGGTTGAGTCGGAACTTTCCTCGCTGCTGGACCGGATCGTGGCTGAGGACTTCCCGTTCCTGGGCGCCTGCTACGGCGTCGGCACACTGGGAGTGCACCAGGGCGCGGTGATTGATCGGCGTTTTGGTGAACCCGTCGGGGCAACTCAGATCACGCTCACAGCCGAGGGAGAACGCGATCCCTTACTCAGCGGCGTTCCGCATTTTTTCGAGGCGTTCGTTGGGCATAAGGAAGCGTGCAGCCAACTTCCCGAACACGCTGTGCTGTTGGCCAGTTCCGAGGCGTGCCCGGTGCACATGTTCCGGATCAAGAACAACCTCTATGCCACCCAGTTCCACCCTGAACTGGACGCCGACGGCCTGATCACCCGTATCAACATCTACAAGAACGCCGGTTACTTCCCGCCCCACGCAGCCGACGACCTCATCGCCACCGCCCGGCAATCGTCCGTCACGGAACCCATGCGGGTGCTCAGGAACTTCACGGAGCGCTACGCGCGCTAGCCCCTTTTGTTAGGGCCCGCTTGTTGTGGGGCCTGCTTTGCGCGTTTCGACGACGGGATGCCACGCAGAGTGGGCCTCCCAATGTGGGGGGGTGTTGTGGGGCCTGCTTTGCGCGTTTCGACGACGGGATGCCACGCAGAGTGGGCCCCGCAATGTGGGGTGGGTTTGTTGTGGGGCCTGCTCTGCGCGTTTCGACGACGGAATGCCACGCAGAGTGGGCCTCCCAATGTGGGTGTGTTTGTTGTGGGGCCTGCTTTGCGCGTTTCGACGACAGGATGCCACGCAGAGTGGGCCCCGCAACGTGGGCCCCGCAACGTGGGTGGGTTTGTTGTGGGGCCTGCTTTGCGGTGCTTCTTTGGGGAATGCCACGCAGAGTGGGCCTCCCAAAGGTGGGTGGGTTTGTTGTGGGGCCTGCTTTGCGCGTTTCGACGACAGGATGCCACGCAGAGTGGGCCCCACAACGTGGGTGTGTTTGTTGTGGGGCCTGCTTTGCGGTGCTTCTTTGGGGAATGCCACGCAGAGTGGGCCTCCCAATGTGGGTGTGTTTGTTGTGGGGCCTGCTTTGCGCGTTTCGACGACGGAATGCCACGCGGAGTGGGCCCCGCAATGTGGGTGTGTTTGTTGTGGGGCCTGCTTTGCGCGTTTCGACGACGGAATGCCACGCAGAGTGGGCCCCACAACGGGGGGTGTCACCAAGGTGTGGCTACTTGAGCCGGGCCGCCAAGTCCTCCCCGACAACGAAGGCCCGCGTGATGGCCGAACCCAACGTGGCGCCGCCGCCGGGGTAGTTGTTGCGGAACACGCCGGCCGAGACGTTGCCCGCCGCGTAGAGTCCCGGGATGGGGAGTTGCCGGTGGTCAAGCACCCTCCCTGTGAAGTCAGTGGCTAAGCCGCCCGACGTCCCCAGCACCCCGGCGTGGATAGGAACCGCGTAGAACGGGGCGGCCAGAAGAGGCGCCAGGCAGGGGTTGGGAGAATTGCCGGCGTCACCCAGAAAGCGGTCCTGCGGGGTGGCGCCTCGACCGAACTCCGTGTCCACGCCCAGGGCGGCGTCAGCATTGAATCGCGCAACCGTGGCATCGAGCCCCTCCGGATTGATGCCCACTTCCAACGCCAACAAATCCAAACTCGGCGCGGACACCATCCACTCAGCGGGCTCGCCCGGAGTGGACCCCGCCACAGGGTACTTGGCCAGGTAATTGGCATCGAACACCAGCCATGCCGGGTTGTTCTGTTGCCGTCCGGTGTGAGGATTGATGGACGCGAAAACCCGGCTGGCATCGTGATAGTTGAGGGCTTCGTTGACGAAACGCCTGCCGTCGCTGTTCACGGTGATGGACCCCGGGAGCGTCATCTCCACGTTTCCCATTCGCCCTGAACGCTGCCCGTCATACTGATGGGCCGCCGTCGAAATGACTGGAACGCCCCACACCGCCGACATGTCCTCCACAGCCGCCCCGATCTTCAGCCCAAGTTCCAGGCCGTCGCCTTCGTTGGACGGTGCGCTGATGGGCGTCACCGGATAGGGCAGGAAAGCGTTGCGGAGCCGAGGGTTCCATTCGAACCCGCCCGAGGCAAGCACGACGGCGCTCGCGGTCAGACGCGCTTCAGCAACACCGCCGAGACGCACGTTCCATCCTGTGCCGGTTGGCGACAATTCCTCCACAGGACTGGACGCCACGATTTGCACTCCACGGTCCAAAGCGCTCGCAAGGAGGTTCCCCACGAGTGCACCGCCCATCGTCCGGATTCCGGCGGAGGCCCGGCGGGAGAGGAGCGCAGAATCGGCGGCACGTCCGTTCAGTTCATCCCGCTCTGTCATGGTGAGCAGCGGGAAATAGGACGACGGACGGATCAGCTGTGACAGTCCCGGATAGTCCCGGGGATCGAAGGCGTTGTTGTCCAGGCCCCGGCCACCGTTCGCGGCACCTTTCCACTCCATGTGGTAATCCGGACGGGCGATCGGAACCATGGACACCTGGGTGTTTGCGTTGAGGAATTCCACGGCCCGCGGTGCTGTGGCCACGTACCATTCAATTTCTTCCGCCGACATCACATGCCCGGCGGCCTCGGTAAGGTAAGCGACGCCGTCGGCATGGCTGTCCTGGTAGCCGGCGGCCTTTGCGAGGTGATTGTTCGGTGCCCACATCACGCCTCCGCCGGCAGCGGTGGTGCCGCCCAGCAGGGCAGCCTTCTCCACAACAAGTACGCCCAATCCAGAATCCGCCGCGCGGACAGCAGCTACCAGCCCGGCGGCACCGCTGCCCATGATTACGACGTCGTAGCTGGACTTGAGCTGGTCGGGTGCGGTGAGGTTCGGGGTGCTCATGCGGAACTCGCCGCGGGCATCTGAATGAGGATCTTGCCGATTTTTTCCGTACGGCCCTGCATGAGGCGGTAGGCCTGCTGGAGATCTTTGAGATCGAAACGGTGGGTCATCAGCGTTTGGGCCTGCCCCGGGTGCCGCGTCAGTAGGGCGAGGCCATCCGGGATGAGGTTCAGGCTCATGCGGCTTCCCATGATGTCGAGTTCCTTGTACGGGATGTCCTTCATGGAAACGGTGGCCTGCCTGGGGGAAATGCCCACCTGAACGATCCGTCCTGCGCTGGCTACAAGCCGGATGGCGTTCTCCAGCGAGGATGGAACACCTGTGGCCTCGATGACCAGTTGGGGACCGTAGCAGCCGGTCAATGAGTTCAGCCGGGAAGCCTGATGAGTGCCCGGAAACTCGCTCCCGGGCGTGACCAGCAAGGTGTCCGTGGCGCCGAACTCCACCGCGAGATCCAGTCTGTGCTGCTCGGTGTCGGCGCAGATGACATGGACCCCAAGCTCCGTCAGATACAGGGTGGCCAATAAACCGATGGGCCCGCTTCCCAGTACCAGCGCGGTTTCCCCGGGCTCGGGCCTGCCCCGGTTGACTGCCTGCATGGCGATTGACGCAGGTTCTCCCATGGCGGCGATGTCCAGCGGAAGCTCGTCCGGCACTGCGCAGAGCTTGTCCAAAGGAATGCTGATCAGTTCACTCAGGGCCCCGTCGGAGTAGCAGCCCAGGCAGCCTACGTTTTGGCAGACGTTGTAGCGTCCCGTGAGACACGGGCGGCACTCGCCACAGTAGATGATGGGGTTGACCGCAACGCGATGGCCGATGCTGATGCCCTGCTCTGTGATGTCCCCCGGAGCGAGTGCCTCCACAACCCCGGAGAACTCATGGCCCTGGATGAGGGGCAACTCCGTGGGGTAGTCGTCCTCCCAGATGTGGAGATCGGTGCCGCAGAGGGTGACGTTGTGGACCCGGACCAGTGCGTGGCCCGGTTGAAGGATGGGCTCGGGGGAGTCCCGGAACTCAATGGTTTCCTTGGAGATGGTGATCGCGGAAAGCACTGTGGGACCTCAGTTCTGCGCGGCCGGCTGAGCTGGCTGAAGGGCCGGCTGAGCTGGCTGAACGGCCGGCTGAGCTGGCTGAACGGCCGGGTCCGCACCGAAGAAGATGTTCCACTGGCGCACGGTCCGTTCCTGAATGAGCCCGGCTTGCTGGAAGGGATCCTGGTCCATAAGCGCTTCCACGTCCGCCTTGGACTCCCCGGCAATGATCAGCAAGGCGCCGGGTGCTTCCTCCGGGCCGAAAGGGCCGCTCTTGAGGAGGCGGCCGCCGTCGAACTGGGTTTTAAGGAACTCAACGTGAGCGGGGCGGACCGTATCCCGGTTGGCGGAAGTCGAGTGGGAGTACGCGTAGGTGACAGCGAAAGTGGCCATGAGGTTGTCCTCTTCATTGAGTGGGTGGTGGCTTTCCTCAATGCTGGGCAATCAATTAGGCGTTGTCCAATACTTAATTAGTCTCTAACTATGTGCAAATGCTACATACTGGTCAGTCGGCGGGCGTCGGGAGGACTTGCTCAGCCAACTCCAGCGCTGCCCGGACAGCAGGTGATGTTGCCCCCGGATTCCAGGCGAGGCCGGAAAGAAGCAGGACGTCCTCGCCTTCGAGGGAGAGGAAGACGGTACCCGTCGGCATTATTCCCTTGATTGATTCGGGCATCAGGCTGATGCCCACCCCTCCCGCTACCAAGGAAAGGGCTGTGTACGGATCGGCCACTTCCTGGCTGATTCCCGGCCTGAATCCGGCGGCAGCGCAGGCTGCGAAAGTGACGTCCCGAAGTGTTGAACCTTGGGCGGCCGGCATAGTGATGAAAGGGTCTGCGGCAAGATCTGCCAGGGATACCGAAGATCGCCCGGCAAGCGGGTGGTCAGCGGGAAGCGTCACTCCCAGGCGCTCCGTGGCAATCCGGCGGGTGGCTAAGGAAGGTGCGTCCACGGGAAGGCCGATGAAGGCCAGGTCCAAGGCATTGTTGCTCAACTGCTGCAGGGCTTCCTGGGTCAAGAGCCCGCCGCGCAAGGTCACCTCAAGTTGCGGGTAATGCTGGCGAAGGGCACGCGTCAGCGGTGGAAGCGTGGTGTGGTTCAGCGCTCCGGAGAAGCCGATGGCCAGCTTGCCGTAAACAGTCCCGGTGCCGGAGCTTACTGCCCGCCGGGCCAAGTCCACTTCGTCCAGGATTTTGCGCGCATGGGGCAGTAAGGAATGCCCCGCTGCGGTCAAGGTGACGGACCTGGTATTGCGTTCAAAGAGTGGTGCGCCAAGGCCCTTTTCGAGCTTCCTGATGGTCTGGCTCAGGGGTGATTGGGCCATGCGCAGCCGCTCGGCGGCCCTGCCGAAGTGCAGTTCCTCGGCAACGGCCAGGAACGCCTCAATTTGCCGCAATTCCACAGTGCCTCCCAGGTTTTCCGTGTCCAGTGCAAGGCTATATTGGGTTTGAGGTCCGGGCGGCCAAGAACAACCAGGAGGCATGATGGCTAACTCAGCGTCGGGGGAGTCCGTCATTGAGCGGGTCGTCAAGATCATGGATGCGTTCTCCAAGGGTCAGCCTTGGCTTCCGCTGAAGGATTTGGTTCGGATTACCGGGATGTCCAGCAGCACGGTTCACCGCCTGGCCATGGACCTGGAGGCCAATGGACTCTTGGAACGCAACGCTGCAGGGGAGTTCGGCGTCGGCATGAAGATGTGGGAATTGGCGTCCCGCAGTAATCCCTTGGAGGAGTTCCGGCGTCGCGGTTTGCCGTTCCTGGAAGGCGTTCACGCGGCCGTTCGGGAGCATGTGGCGTTGTCCATCCCGGACGTTGAGACCAACAGCGTGCTTTACCTGGAACGGTTGGACCGGCACGGAACTGTCATGAACCTCGCCGAGGTGGCGGGTCGGCTGGATATCCACACCACGTCCTCAGGGATGGCCATGATGGCGCACATGCCGGGCTGGGTGCAGGACCGTTTCCTGGCCGGGACGCTCGGGAAGACCACGCCGGCCACCGAGACGGATCCCGCACGCTTGCGGAAGAACCTCGCCCTCATTCGGGAACGCGGCTATGCCAGGTTGGTCGGCGTCCTGGTTTCGGAGAACACGGCATATTCCGTGCCCGTGTTCGGCCAGGGCCAGGCTGTCATAGGTGCGATTTCCGTCGTCGTGCCTTCCGTGGATGAAGACGCCGGGCTGATCTTGCCCGTGTTGGTGGCCGCAGGCCGCGGTCTATCCCGGACGATGGGCGCGGAGCGACGACCCTACGGTTCCCGCCCGTGGCTGTCGCACGCGAACCAAGAGTAGTCATCCTGTCCCGTTCAACGGGAAATTTCCCCCCGGCATGTGACCGGGGTCCTACAGTCGATTCCAGAGGAACAATCGCCTGTGATCTGGAGCACACATCCTGAACTCGTCATGAACGGTTACGGGATGGGCCACCCAACAAAGCGGCAGCCGGCGATTCGCAACTCATCTAATTCTTTGCCGGGCAAGGCACCACGGCGGTGCCTCTTCCCGCGCACTCAAAGAGGAGACAGTATGGGAAACGTGCAGCAGCACTCGCCCTCGGAGGTAAACAACCCGGCAGCGCCGGGTGAACACGTGAAAACGCCCAAGAAGGCAGCCCTCGCCTCCTTCCTGGGATCCACGCTGGAGTATTACGACTTCTTCATCTACGGCACCGCCGCCGCCCTGATTTTCCCCAAGATCTTCTTCCCGGGCGGGGACCCCGTAGTGGCACTCCTCGGAGCGATGGCCACGTTCGGCGTCGGATATCTCGCAAGGCCGCTGGGTGGCCTGGTGATGAGCCACTATGGCGACAAGATCGGCCGCAAGCAAGCTCTGATGATCACGCTGGTGATCATGGGCGTCGCCTCGATCGGTATCGGTTTCCTGCCCACGTACGGACAGATCGGCTACTGGGCAACAGCGTTGTTGCTGGTAGGCCGTTTGGCCCAGGGCTTCTCTGCCGGTGCCGAAGCTGCAGGCGCCTCAACGCTCACCATGGAGCACTCGCCGGAAGGCCGCCGGGCCTTCTTCACCAGCTTTGTGATGACCGGGTACGCCTCGGGAATGGTGCTCTCCACAGTGGTCTTTATCCCGCTGGCCGCACTGCCCGAGGACCAGCTCCTCAGCTGGGGTTGGCGTGTTCCGTTCTGGCTCTCGGTTGTGGTCCTCGGCGTCGCTTACTGGATTCGCACCCGCTTGGATGAACCACCCGTCTTCGAAGAAATCGTGGAGCATAACAAGCCCAAGGCGATCCCCGCCGTCGCCGTTTTCAAGACCCAGTGGCGCGACGTCCTGCGCGTCGGTGTGGTGATGCTGTTCTCCGTCATGCAGACCACCTTCACCGTCTACGCCCTGGCCTACGCCACGGGACCGGCAGTGGGCATCGACCGCACCCTCATGCTCACCGTGAACGCTGTAACAATCGGCCTGTCCATGGTGACCATTCCAATCTCCGCCATGATCTCGGACCGCATCGGCCGAAAGAAGGTCCTGCTGGTAGGAGCCCTGGGCTGCGCACTGACCACCATCGGCTACTTCTGGGCCATCAGCGAGCAGAACATTGCCCTGATCTTCCTCTTCGGCTTCCTGAACATGACCGTCTTCTACTCCTGCTGGAACGGCGTGTGGACGGTCTTCTTCCCCGAGATGTTCCCGGCATCGGTCCGATACTCCGGCATGGCGATCGGCAGCCAGATCGGCCTGATCCTGGCCGGTTTCGCACCCGCCATCGCAACGATCCTGGCACAGCCAGGCCCCAACGGGTGGTGGCCAGTAGCGGGCTTCACCATCCTCTGCCTGGCAGCTTCGGCCATCGCCATCATGACGGCCAGGGAAACCTACAACGTCCCGCTCGAGGACCTCGGCAAGCCCCGTACACCACGCAAGTAAGCGGATAGGGCACGACGCCGGGCGGCACCTGCCGTCCGGCGCCGGCCTTGATGCTCCCCTAAGGTCTCCTCCGCTCAGCGGCCCCAAACACCATGTCAACGACTCATGCCCCGAAAGTTGGATAACCCCATGATTTCGTCAGCAACCGCACCCCGCACCTTCCGCGTTGGAATCGCGGGTTGCGGTGCCATTTCCCGGAACCACCTGGAAGCTTTCCGTGCCTTGGACAACGTCCGGATCGTGGGGGTCTGCGATGTAGATCCGGAGAGGGCGAAGGCCACTGCGGAAACCTGGGGCATTCCTAATGCCGTAGTAAGCGTGGCGGAACTCCTCAACCTGAACTTGGACATTGTCTCAGTCTGCACGCCGCACCCCACCCACGAAGAAGTGGTGCTGCAAGCTGCCACGGCGGGGGTGAACGTACTATGCGAGAAGCCCATCGCCACCAAACTGGAATCCGCCGAACGCATGGTGGCAGCCTGCGATGCCGCCGGAGTGCAACTGGGGGTGCTGTTCCAACGCCGCTTCTGGCCGGCGTCGCAGAAAATCCGCGCAGCAATCGACGACGGCACGCTGGGCCGCGCCATCATGGCCCAGTGCTCCGTGATGTTGCATCGTGCCCCGGACTATTACAACCGAGACGCGTGGCGCGGCACCTGGGAGAGCGACGGCGGCGGGGTCCTGATGTCACAGGCCGTCCACCAGATCGACCTCCTCCAGTGGTACTTGGGCGACGTCGCCGAGGTGTACGGAAAGGTGAACACCTACCGGCACGGTGACTATATAGAGGTAGAGGATTCCGCGACGGCGGTGATCACCTTTACGTCCGGAGCCATGGCAACGCTGGAGGCTTCCACCGCGGTTTCGCCCAACCTGGGAATCCAACTGCGCATCACGGGTGAAACAGGTGCTTCAGCCTCCCTGACGGAGTTTCCCGAAGGCAGCGACGGTCGCCTGGACCTTTGGGCGGTAGGCGAGCGAATCGTCGTCGAGCCTGTCCACCCGGAAGGCGTGGAACCGAACGTTGATCTGTCCATCATCAACGCTCAGCTGATCCCGTTCCACAAACTTCAGGTCCAGGATTTTGTTCAAGCGCTGGAAACCGGGATGGAACCGGCCATCACCGGAAAAGACGCCCTCAAGTCGTTGCGGATCCTGCTCGCAGTCTACGAATCCTCACGCACCGGCCAGCCCGTCCGCTTCGCACCCGTCCACCCCGCCCATGCAGCCATTCCCGCCACCGGCGCAGCGGCTAACCAGCTGCGAAGCCGTGAGAAGGTGGCCAGCTAACCATGGTTTCCTCCACATCGGCAGCATCACCCCTGACCCTCGGCCGCAACGGCCGCACCCCCAAGACCCTCCGCAACCGCCTCGCTTCGGCCCCGATGGAACGCAATTACGGCACCACGGACGGCTTTATCACCGAGCAATACATCGACTACCTTGTGACGCGGGCCCGGGCCGGCCTCGGCATGGTCACCACCGAAGCCACCTATGTCCGGGCCGACGGTAAGGGCCGCACCCACCAACTCGGGCTGCACACTGATGACATGATCCCTGGCCTTCGCCGCCTTACCGACCGCTTGCACGCGGAAGGCGCGTTGGCCGCCGTCGAACTTAACCATGGTGGACGCACCGCGCAGTCCGCAGTTTCCGGCTTCAAGAACCTCGCCCCGTCTCCGGTTCCGTGCCCGACGGCGGGTGGCGAGGTTCCGCGGGAACTCACCGCTGCCGAGTGCTACGAACTGGTGGACGCCTATGCGGCCGCAGCGCGCCGGGCGGTTGCGGCAGGATTCGATGTGATCAACCTCCACGGCGCCCATGGTTACTTGATCCACCAGTTCATGTCGCCCATTTCGAACCTTCGCACGGACGAATTTGCGGCCCCGGAATTCTTCATGAACCTGGTCATCGACGCGGTCCGGGAGGCCGTTCCGGAGACGATCGTGGGCTTGCGGGTCTCCGTGCTTGAAGGCCCCGCCGACGGTATCAGCGCCGAACAGCAACTAGGTATCATCAGCAAGGCCCATCTGGACAAACTCGACTTCCTGGACCTTTCCGCGGGCAGCTACGACGCCGGCGAATGGATCGTGCAGTCGGGGGAGTGGAAGCCCGGAATCCTTGCCGAATACGCCAAGGCCTACCGCCAATTCGGGCTCCCGCTGGGCATGGCGGGACGACTCAACAGCCCTGAAATCATCGAGGAAGTGCTGTCCGAAGGGACGTGCGACTTCGTCAGCCTTGCCCGCGCCATCCATGCCGACCCCGCCTTTGTTGCCGGCGTGCTCAAGGGCGAACGCTACCGGCCCTGTATCGCCTGCAACGTGTGCATCGACAACCTGGGCCTCGGCCAAGTTACCTGCACGGTCAATCCTGCCGTGGGGCGTTCGCGGGTACCTGTTCCAACGCCAACTGTTCGTCCCTCGTCACGGGTGCTGGTGGTGGGCGCAGGTCCCGCCGGGCTCACCGCCGCCCGCGAACTCGCCCAAGCCGGGGCCCGCGTGACGTTGGTGGACGACGGCGTGCGGCCCGGCGGGCAGTTCGCCCTGGCCGAGCGCATGCGATCGACGCCGGACTTTCATCGCTTTGCGGACTGGTCCGGTGCGGAGAATGAGCGACTGGGGGTTGAGGTTCGCGTGGGAGCCCACGTTGACACATCCGACGCCGGTGCGCTGGCCCGCGCTCACGGCGTCGACGCTGTTGTTATCGCCACCGGAGGGCAACGTCCCAGCCCAGGGTTCATCGGTGCCGACTCACCGCACGTCTCAGACATCCGGGACTGGCTCGCCGCCCACCCGGAAGTACTCGACGGCGGCCTGTCCGGTCCCTCAGACAGCTCGGACAGCTTGGACGGCTTGGATGGCTTGGATGGCTTGGACGGCTTGGACGGCTTGGATGGCTTGGATGGCTTGGACAGCTCGGAGAGCTTGGACAGCTTGGACAGCGCGCCGGAGGCTGTGACCATTTGGGGCGCGGATTCTGTGGCAATGAGTGTGGCCGACACTTTGGCTTCACTCGGCACGGCGGTGCTGATCATCGGGCCGCAGGAGGTCCTGGCTCCTGAATCCGGCCGCCGGGCCAAGATCCTCGCTGTGCCGCGCCTTGAAGACAATCCGAAGGTGCGGATCTTCCTGTCCAGCACCATCGAGGAGTTTGACGGTTCCGGGGAGTTTGAGGGTTCCGGGAAGCTTGGCGGTTCCGGGGAACCTGGCCAAAATCGGGTACGGATCAGGCGCGCCGGTGTGGAGGACGAGTGGTTGGACGCACCAGGCGATCTCTTGGTTTCGCGCTCAGTGCTGCCGTTGGATGGTCCCCCGGCGTTGGAGGAACGGGAAATTGAGCTCAGCTTCGCCGCTTCCGTTCCCGTTGCCCTGGCCGGGACTGTCGTGGACAAGTCGCCGGCAATCGTATCCAACGCGGTCAAGAGCGGCTACGACGCAGCCCAACGAATTGCCGCCGCACTAGCTCGCACCGAGATCGCTGGAACGGTGCCGGATCGCCGGAGCGTTCCGGCGAATTCGCAGCATTCCGACGACTTCGCACATCAAGACTTCGCCGTGACCACGCAAACGCGTCGGCTGGGAATCGCCCAGCTGTCCCTCGTCGGAACCGCGCCGCCGGATTTGGTAACCATCGCGGCACAGGCAGGTTTCGACTTCATCGGAGCCAGGGTCCGGCCTGTCACCAGTGCCGAGCGGCCGTATGACCTTCAGCCAGGCTCCCCCATGCTCAAGAAGACGTTGGAGCGGATGGCCGATACAGGGATCACGGTTGAAGACATCGAGTTTTTGCTCCTGGACGGCACGGGGCTCCAGAACGGCCAGGACCAGCGCGAGGCTTGGCTGCGCATGATGGAGGCAGGTCAGGCCCTGGCTGCCTCCACCTTGACGGTTGCCTGTGCGGACCCGGATCTAGAACGCTTCGGTGATCACCTCGCGCAGATGACTGAGGATGGCAAGGCCTACGGAATCATGCCGACGTTGGAACCCATCGCCTACCAGTCCGTCCGATCAATCCCGCAGGCAGTGGCCTTGGCCCGGCAGGCGGGCTGCAAGATCGTGGTGGACGCCCTCCACGTTCATCGATTCGGCGGCACCTTGGCCCAACTTGAAGCAGCCGCGGATTTCGTTCCCTTGATCCAACTCTGCGACGGTCCCACTGCCGCCCCGGTAGGCAGGGAAGGGCTGATTGCGGAGTCGCGATCGGAGCGAGGTGTCCCGGGGGAAGGTGAATTCGACCTGGCGGGCATGCTCGCGGCGTTCTCTGCGGACACCCCTGTCAGTGTCGAAACACCATCCGACAGGAGAGTGGCTGCCATGGGCGAACTGGCGTGGGCAAGGCACCTCAAAGCAGCACTCAACACCTCAGCACACAAGACTTCGGAACTCAACGGGAGCATCAAGTGAACGGCAATTCATCCAACACCTTGGAGTGCGATGTCCTGGTTATCGGCTCAGGCGCCGGTGGACTTTCCACAGCGGTCACGGCAGCATTCCATGGCTTGAAAGTGGTCGTCGTTGAGAAGGCAAGCGTCTGCGGCGGTGCCACGTCCTGGTCTGGAGGCTGGGCCTGGGCACCAGGCAATCCACTAGCGAAAGCCGAAGGAGTCAGCGAGGACAAAGAAACCTTCCGAACCTACCTCCGCGGGGTTCTTGGCGACGACTACCAGGCCGAGAGGGTGGATGCCTTCCTCGAGGCGGCCCCGCACATGGTGGGCTTCTTCCACCACAAGACCTCCTTGCAATTGGTTCCCGGCAGCAAGATCAACGACGTCTACGGCAAACTCCCCGGTGCAGGCACCGGAAACCGTTCGGTCGGTCCCAAACCGCTGAACGCCCGCACCATCAAGCCGGGCCTCAGGGCCAAGATGCGCCACCAGCTCTACGAAACCTCGTTCCTGGGCATGGGAATCATGGCAGGCCCGGACCTCAGCAAGTTCCTGTCGGCTTCGCAGGGCAACCCCAAGGGTCTGTGTCACGCTGGCTGGCGCTTCGGTTTCCATGTACTGGACCTGCTGGCGCACCGCCGGAACATGCAACTGGTCAACGGTACGGCGCTGACCGGCAGGCTCTTGAAATCCGCGGATGATCTTGGCGTGGACATTCGGGTTTCCACGCCGGCCACAGCGCTGCTCAGCGATCAAAACGGCAAGGTGACCGGCGCCGTCGTGCGTTCTCCTGAAGGTGAGCTGCAGATCAACGCTCGACGCGGCGTCGTACTGGCGTCCGGTGGGTTCCCCAATGATGTTCAGCGGCGCAAGGAGCTCTTTCCCAAGACGCCCACGGGCCGGGAGCATTGGACGCTTTCCCCGCGCGAAACCACAGGTGATGGCATCAACCTGGCCCAAGCCGTGGGTGCCCGCTTCAAGGCGGAGGTGAAGTCGCCGGCCGCATGGTGCCCGGTGTCCCTGGTGCCTTACCGCAACGGCCGCACGGGGGTTTTCCCGCACATCATGGACCGCGCCAAGCCGGGCAGCATAGGTGTCCGAGCGGATGGGAAACGGTTCGTCAACGAGGCCAACGGCTACTACGACTATGTCGAAGCCCTGCTCGCCGCCACCCCTGAGGGCGAAACCGTGGAATCGTGGCAGATCGCCGACAGCCGGTTTGTCCGTAAATTCCCGCTGGGGATGGCCAAGCCTTTGCCTGTGCCGCTCTTCCCGTACCTGCGCTCGGGCTACCTCATCAAGGGGCGGACTCTGGAAGAATTGGCGACGAAATGCGGGATCGACCCCGCAGAGTTGCGCCGCACCGTGACGCGATTCAACGCCAATGCCCGCTCCGGCGTCGATCCTGACTTCGGCCGCGGCGAGACCGCTTTCAACCGTTACGGTGGCGACTCCACCAACCAGCCAAACCCGTCTTTGGGACCCATTGAAAAGGGGCCCTTCTATGCCGTGCGCATAGTTCCCGGAAGCTTCGGGACCTTCGCCGGCTTGGACACTGATGGCCGTGGCCGGGCAGTGAACCACAACCGCGAACCCATCGACGGGCTCTACGTCGTGGGCAACGACCAAGCCAATGTCATGGGCGGACACTACCCGGCGGGTGGCATCAACCTCGGCCCTGCCCTGACCTTTGGGTACATCGCGGGACGGGATCTCGCCGGCGTGCACACGTACGAGGATGACGGCACCCGCGCCGACGCGGAACTCGCGTTGTAGTTCGTTGTGGGGCCCGCTCTGCGTGTCTCGCGCACGAAATGCCACGCAGAGTAGGCCCCGCAACGAGGGGTGGGTTCGTTGTGGGGCCCGCTCTGCGTGCCTCGCGCACGAAATGCCACGCAGAGTAGGCCCCGCAACGAGGGGTGCAACGCAGCCTTAGCGCCCCGTCGGGGTCGGCGGCACGCTAGGCGCAGGGGAGGGTGGCGGGGCCGGTGCCACGAATGGCCCGCTCGGGTAGAGTGCCACGGCTTCCACCATGTAGTTGGCCCATTGCGGCCCGGCGATCATGTACCCGTCCAAGGACTTGTAGAACTTGCCGTTGATGGTGACGTTCTGCCCCGCCCTCTGCTGTCCCGCAGTGGTATCTCCAAAGAACGACGCCGTAGCGAGCGTTGTGGTGTAGCCGGCCACCCAGGTGGCGCCATTGTTGTTGGACGTGCCGGTCTTGGCGGCCACAGGGACCTTGGTGTGGACCTTTGGCTCGATGTAGACACCGGAGCCCACCTTGAGGACATCCTGCAGGACGGCATTCACGCCCCGTGCCACGGCTGGTTTCACGGCTTCCCGGCACTCCGGCGTTTGGGCTTCGTACTCCCTGCCTTGGGAATCGCTGATCCGGGTGATGGCGATGGGTTCACAGTACGTGCCGTCATTGGCAAACGTGGCGTAGGCGCTTGCAAGGACTAGTGGGGCCACGCCGATGGAGCCGAGGAGGTTACCGATCTGGTGCATGTTCACCGGAGCGTTGTCCAAGCCGCTGTGCAAGCCCACGGCGTCCACCATTTTCTGAATACCGCAGAAGTCCAATTGGGCCGCCGTAGCGAAAGTCGCGGTGTTAATGGAGTTATAGAGGCCGTAGTTGATGGGCATCGGGCGGTAGTAGCCGTCGTCATTATTTTGCAGGTCGTCGTCGGCACCCAGGTTCTGGGCCTTCTGGGCTGTGCTGTAACCGCCAAGGACCTTCCCGCAACTCGAACGCCAAGGGAAACCCACCGGGTACACCCTGCGGGAGGCGTCCACCGTGGCAGTGGGGTGCTTGCCCTCGTTAAGCCACTCGGCATAGATGAATGGCTTCATGGTGGAACCGGGCTGGAAACCGCCGGCGCCATTGAGGTCGTAGCCGTTCTCGTCTTTGGCATCAACGTTGAAATTCAGCTGGGTATCGTACTTGCCTTCCTGGGGCACGAACACCGTGTTTTGGGCCATCGCCAGGATCTTCCCGGTGCCCGGCTGAACAGTGGTCATCGCTGCGCCCCACTTGTCAGGGTTGGCTCCGGCGGAAGCGTCCACTTGTTGCTGGGCGACATTCTGCAGCCGACTATCCAGCGTTGTGGTGATGGTCAGGCCTCCGCGGTAGAGGAGCCGTTCACGTTCCTCCACGGTTGAACCGTAGGCCTCGTTGTTCAGGATCAGATGGGAGACGTAGTCGCAGAAGTACGTTGCAAACGCCGTGCCCGCGCACCCCTGCAGCGACGGCGTAATGTCCAGCTCAATGGGAGTGGCTATGGCTACTCCGTGGTCCACCGCAGTGATCATGCCCTGTTCCAGCATCCGATCCAGCACCAGGTTGCGGCGGTCGAGTGCAGCTTGGGGATCGGCGGTGGGGTCGTAAATACTGGGCCCATTGACCAAACCAGCCAGGAGCGCTGCTTGGGGCAAGGTCAGATCCATGGCTGAGGTGCTGAAGAAGTAGCGGGATGCAGCTTCAATTCCGTAGGCGTTCCGGTTGAAGAACACGATGTTCAAGTAGCCCTCAAGGATTTGCTCCTTGTTGAAGCGCTTCTCCAGTTCCAGGGCCAGCTTGATTTCACGCAGCTTGTCGCCCACTGTCTTCTGGCCGCTGAGCACGACGTCCTCGGGCCGACCCTCGGACAGGCGGGATTCGTTGAGCACATTGGTGACGTACTGCTGGGTGAGGGTGGAGGCGCCTTGCCGGGTGCCTTGGGTCAGGTTGGAACTCAGCGCCCGCATGATGCCCTGGGCGTCCACGCCCGCATGCTCGTAAAAGCGGCTGTCTTCGATCGCGATAATCGCCTCACGGATGAACGGGGACATCTCGTCCAACGGGACCTTTACCCGATTCTCGGCGAAGAAGGTGGCTATGAGTTGTCCGTCTGCAGAGACCACGGTGCTGGAAAGCGAGGGGGAATCGACGTCAAGCTCTGCCGGCAGGCTTTGATAAAACCCTACGGACCCACCCACCGTGGTGCTGGTGAAGGCAACCACAGGGGCCAGGAATCCAGTGATCAACACCCCGCAGAGAGCGCTCACGAAGAAGAACCCGAAGACCCTCAAGAGGACCTTGCCCAGACCGATCTTTGGACCCTTGTTCCGCACCATTTTCGTGCCACTCCCTAGGGATGCCAGGCTGAAAAGTAGCTACAGAATACGTCCGCCGACGCTGCGTTGCTATGGCTCGGCCGCCCGAAAATGGTTCCAAATCGGACTCAATCCAGCGGCAGCGTAACCCGCACACTGGTGCCCCGCCCAACAGCAGAATCGATGTCTACCGTCCCACCGGCGTCGTGCACTGCTATGGACATCAGCAGCAGTCCAAAACCGTGCCGCCGGCCACTGGGCGCCGCGTGGATTTCGAAGCCGCTGCCGTCGTCCGTGATGGTGAGTTGGATGCCGTGGTAGACGGCGTTCAGCCGGACAGTGAGCTCGCTGGCTTGTGCGTAGTTGAGGGTGTTGCTGAACGTCTCCTGCGCCACGTGATACAGCAGGGCGGCGGCGGAAGAGGAGATCTCGATGCCGTGATGGGGAGTGTGCCAGTGCACCGTGACGCCTTCGCGCCGGAGCGGTGCGGCGAGCCGGTCGATGCATCCTGCAACACCCAGCGCGTAGAAATCCACGGGGTGCTGGTCCTGGATGATGCCCTTGACGGAAACCACCTCGGTGAGTGCTGATGCCTGTTCCATTGCTTCCCCCACATTGTCGTGTTTCATACTGGAAATTCGGTGCCGAGGCCCCTGAGTATGGGTGCTTCGTCTGCTTCCAGCGTGGCGCTGCTATATCAAGGAACCTTTTCGATTGGCTCAAGTTCGCATCAAGTTTGCGGGCAGCCTTTTAGCGCCCGACGGCGGCACGTTGCGTACCGCCGTCGGGCGCCGTGGCTTCCTGTATCTCTGACAAAGGGGCCGGTTACTCCCAGGGATGATGCGAAGGTTTACGCGGTGGTTTTGCCCGCTTCCAATGCCGCCTGTTCAATGTGGGCGCAGTGGGCTGCCCATTCCTCGAAGGAGCGGGCAGGGATGTTCGGATCGCCAGGCCTCTGCCCGATGTTGCCGTCGATGAGCTCGCGGATGATGTCCGCGTGCCCTGCATGCCTGGACGTCTCCACGCACATGTGAACCAGAATTTGGTGAAGCGTTACGTTCTTCTTTTCCTCCGACCACCATGGCACAACACCCGGGGCATCAAGGGGGAGGGCCTCGATGGTCTCATCGCTGTGCTTGGCGGAAAAATGGTGAAGCTCCAGGATTTCCTCACGGCTCTCGGCTGCCGGAACCCACATATCGGAGTCCGGTGCCGCATCATCGTCAAACCAAGGCAGGTCCCTGCCGCTTGGCCGGCCAAAGGTCTCCCCGAAATACCCCAGCTCCACACTGGCTACGTGCTTGACCAGGCCCAGGAGATTGGTGCCCGTGGGTGTCATGGGCCTGCGGGCATCGTACTCACCCAGCCCGTCCAATTTCCCGAGCAGGTCCGTCCGCCGGTTGCGCAAGTAAGTGAGCAGCGTCGCTTTGTCATCCATGGTGAGGACTCTACCGAAGGGGTCCGACACTCCCGGTGCTGCAAGGTCTCCTATGGCGGAACAGCGCGAATGCAACAGTGAACCATGGCCACAGAAGACGATGTCCGACGCATCTGCCTGAGCATGCCCGGAGTGACGGAGCGCCTCAGATGGGGCCAGAACGCATTGACGTCGACGAGCTCGACGAACTGCTGCAAGAGTCGCACAGAATCGCGGCTACTCAGTTGCGTGCTCGCGCTCCGCTAGACTCGGCCGCATGGGGGAACACAACACACTTGGGGAACAGAACACACCGCAGCCTGCGCGCAGAGTCTCTGCCGTCGTCTTGCCTTTGCTGGGGCTTATCGCGGTGATCGTGGGGCTGATCGTGGCGTTCAGCAACCAAAGCACGGACTTTGGCTTCGTTGCCTATGCGCCGCTGAGCGACCCGCTCTTCTTGGGCAACGGTGTGACTATGGTCAGCCAAGCCAGTCAGGTGGGGCTCGCTGTGGCGGTCCTTGGCCTGATTGTCCTCGCGTTTTGGGCCGGGCTCAGAATTGGCCGGCGCGGAAGCCACCAAAACAGCTGAGTTCGCCGGCCCCGCACCGAAACCGCCCTAAAAACGCGAAATCGCCGGAAGGCTCCCAACGAACTGGCAGCATTCCGGCGATCTCGGCGCACAAGGGAAGCAAAGACTAGGTGAGCTTCACCTGGCGGTTCATGTCCTTGTACAGCAGGTAACGGAACTCGCCCGGGCCACCGGCGTAGCAAGCCTGCGGGCAGAACGCACGCAGCCACATGAAGTCGCCGGCTTCCACCTCAACCCAGTCGTTGTTGAGCAGGTACATGGCCTTGCCCTCGAGGACGTAGAGTCCGTGCTCCATGACGTGGGTCTCCGGGAAGGGGATCACGCCGCCGGGCTGGAAGGTGACGATGTTGACCTGCATGTCGTGGGCCAGGTCGCTGGAATCGGTGAAGCGCGTGGTCTTCCAGACGTCATCCGTGTCAGGCATGGAGGTGGGTTCCACGTCCTTCTCGTTGGTGACGAAGGACTTGGCTTCGAAACCTTCCAGGCGCTCGTAGGCTTTGCGGATCCAGTGGAAGGACACGATGTCGTTGGACACGTTCTCCAGGCCCCACTCGGCGCCGGCTGCGAGGTACGCGTAGCCGCCCTCTTCGAGGGGGTGCAGCTCGCCGTCGAGGGTCAGGTTGACTTGGCCCTTGGTGACGAAGATGACGCCTTCGACGCCGGACTCGAACTCCGCCTTGGGAGCCCCGCCGCCCGGAGCGATCTCCACGATCAGCTGGGAGAACGTGGTGGCGAAGCCGGAGATCGGTCGCGCGATGATCCACGAGCGCGTGTTGGTGAAGCCCGGCAGGTTGCTGGTGACGATGTCCGTCATGACGCCCTTGGGGATCACCGTGTACGCCTCGGTGACGATGGCCCGCTCTGTGGTGAGGTGGGTCTGAGGCGGCAGGCCGCCCTGCGGGTAGTAGTACTTGCCCATGCGAAATGCTCCTATCAGTGGGAAGTCGGTTGCGCGAGCCGCGGGTGCGCCAGTGCGGTCAGCTGTGAAAGTTCGACGCCGGCAAGCGCCTTGACCTCGTCGGTCCCCACTGCGCCGCACTGGACGCCGCGGAGGACGAAGCCGGCGAGGGCCCGGGCGGTGGCGGGCTCGTCCATGACGCCGCCTTCGGTGCGCTCCACGTAGTTGCGCAGGCGCAGCGCCGCTGCGGGGAGGCCTTCGCGGTAGAAAGCGTACGACGCCGAGAAACGGCTGGGGAGCTGGGCGGCGTGGAGATCCCAGCCCTGGTAGTAGCCGTTTTCCAGGGAGCGACGAACCAAGCGGCCGTGCAACTTCCAAGCATCTTCCACGGCATCGCCCACGGGGATGATGTTGGTGGAACCGTCGGAGAGGCGGATGCCCGTTCCGGCGACGGCGAGCTGCATGACTTCCTTGGCGAAGTCGGCCACGGGGTGCTCCATGGACTGGTATTCCGCGGAGATTCCCAGTGAAGCGCTGTAATCGTACGTCCCGTAGTGCAGGGCGCTGATGCGGCCCGGAACAACATGGGGGAGTTGGGCTACAGGCGAGGTTCCGTCAGCACCGATAATGAGCTGCGGAGTTTCCACCTGCACTTCGAAGCGGAGCCGGCCGGCGGGAAGCCCGTGGACTTCCTCAAGGCGGGACACTGCGAAGTCCATCGCCTGGACCTGGGCCACCGCGGTGACCTTGGGCAGGGTGAGGATCAGGCCGGCGGGGAGTTCGCCTGCCTCAGCCAGCGTGGACACGAACAGGTCCAGTGTCTTCAGGCCGCGTGCGCGGGTGGGTGCTTCGAAGCACTTGAAGCGGATGCCGATGAACGGCGGAGCTGTTCCGGCCGCAACCGCAGCTGCAACGGCGTTGGCGGCAGCCACGGCGTCGGCGTCTTCAGCCTCATCGCCGCGATTACCGTAGCCGTCTTCGAAGTCCAAGCGGAGGTCCTCGATCGGTTCAGCAGCCAGCTTGGAAGCCACCCGGGAGGCAACAGCTGCTGCCAAATGAGACTCCTGGCCCAACAGCCGGCCCAGCTTTTCCAATCCGCCGTGGCCTTCCGCCGTCGCGAGTGCCTGCGCACCCCAGTCCGCCACGAAGGTGGGCGTGAAGCGGTCGGCCGGGATGTAGACGGTGTGGATGGGCTGGCGCGAGCCGTCGTCGCCGGGGTAGTTGCGGTCCAGCAACTGGTCCGTCGCCTCGAGCTGCGACTCGATGTGAGCCAGGTCAGACGAAGAGAATGAGCCCATCTCAGCCCACCAGCTCGTACGCCGGCGTGGTGAGGAAGTCCGTGTAATCGTCGGACAAACAAATGTCTTCGATCAGCTTGGACGCAGGCTCGTAGTACTTCGCGAAGTTCTCGTCGCCGAATTCGATGCGCAGGCGCTCGGTTTCTTCGCCCAGGATGCGGGTGACCAGTTCGCGGGTCACGGTGTTGCCCGTGTCCGCCAGGACGGACTTGTTGCGCAGCTGCTGCCACACCTGTGAACGGGAGATCTCCGCCGTCGCGGCGTCTTCCATCAGGTTGTGGATGGCGACGGCACCGCTGCCGGAAATCCAGACGCCCGTGTAGGCGACGGCGACGTACAGGTTCAGCCGCAGGCCGGCTTCGGTCACGGTGCCGCCGGCGGATGCGACGTCGATCAGCTGCTCGGGGGTGACGCTCACCTCGGGGCGCTGCTTGTCCAGCTGGTTGGGACGGTCGCCAAGTACCGAGTCAAAGACTTCGCGGCAGGTGGAGACCAGGTCCGGGTGCGCAACCCACGAGCCGTCAAAGCCATCGTTTGCCTCGCGGGTCTTGTCGGCGCGGACCTTGTCGAAGGCTGCGGCGGTGACGTCCGGCTGCTTGCGGTTGGGGATGACGGCGGCCATGCCACCCATGGCGAAGGCGCCGCGCTTGTGGCAGGTCTTGACCAGGAGCTCGGTGTAGGCGCGCATGAACGGAGCGGTCATGGCAACGGTGGCGCGGTCAGGCAGGACGAACTCTTCGCCGGCATCACGGAAGTACTTGATGATGCTGAAGAGGTAGTCCCAACGGCCTGCGTTCAGGCCGGAGGCGTGGTGGCGCAGTTCGTAGAGGATCTCGTCCATCTCGAACGCTGCCGGGATGGTCTCGATGAGGACCGTGGCGCGGACGCTGCCCTGCGGGATGCCGAGGAAGTCCTGTGCGAACACGAAGACGTCGTTCCAGAGGCGGGCCTCCAGGTGGCTCTCCATCTTGGGCAAGTAGTAGTACGGGCCATGACCGTTGAGGAGCAACTGCTTGGCGATGTGGAAGAAGTGCAGGCCGAAGTCCACCAGCGCACCCACCGCGGGTTCGCCGTCGATCAGCAGGTGGTTTTCTTCCATGTGCCAGCCGCGCGGGCGGGCCACTACGACGGCCAAGGGAGCATCGGTGCGGAGACGGTATTCCTTGCCCTCGGGCGAGGTGTAGCTCAGGGTGCCCTGCGCGGCGTCGCGGAGGTTCAGGATGGCGTCGATGACGTTGGGCCACGTGGGCGTGCTGGCGTCTTCGAGGTCCGCCAGCCACACCTTGGCGCCGGAGTTGAGGGCATTGATGGCCATCTTGGCCGGGGTTGCCGGGCCGGTCATTTCAACGCGGCGGTCCTGCAAAGCTGCCGGTGCCTCGGCAACTTTCCAGTCGCCGTCGCGGATTTCCTGGGTTTCCGGAAGGAAGTCCAGGCGGCTGGTGTCAGCAACCTTCTGGCGCTTTACGCCGCGGGCTTCCAGCAGTTCGTTGCGGGTCCCGGCAAAGCGCTTGTGCAGTTCCTCGATGAAGGCCAGCGCCTTGGGGGTGAGGATTTCCTCGGCGCGATCGATCGGCCGGGGATCGGTGACTGTGATAGCCATGTGAGCGGATTCCTTTTTCTAGAGTGCGCTGGCGGCGTTGGCGTGCGCAGCGTTGGCTACGGCGGTCGCAACGTCGGCGGCAACATGGGGATCGAAGACGCTGGGGATAATGTAACTCGCGTTGAGCTCATCGTCAGCCACCCGGTTGGCAATTGCCTCGGCGGCGGCCACCAGCATGTTCGGTGTGATGTCAGAAGCGCCGGCGTCCAGCAGGCCCCGGAAGAAGCCCGGGAAGGCCAGCACGTTGTTGATCTGGTTGGGGAAGTCGCTGCGACCGGTGGCGACCACGGCTGCGTGCTTGGATGCAACAACCGGATCAATTTCCGGCGTCGGGTTGGCCATGGCGAACACGATTGCGTTCTCAGCCATTGAAGCAACCTGCTCTTCGCCGATCACGTGCGGGGCGGAGACACCGATGAAGACGTCCGCTCCCTTGAGGGCGTCGTGCAGGGTTCCGGAGAAGCCTTCTTCGTTGGTGTTCGCGGCGATCCAGCTGCGGTGCTCGTCGCCGTATTCCTCGCCGGAGTGGATGGCGCCGGAACGGCCGGCGGCGATGATGTGCTGCGCGCCCTGGGCCTTTAGGAGCTGGATGATGGCCGAGCCGGCGGCGCCGACGCCCGAAACCACGATCTTCACCTCGGAGAGCTTTTTGTCCACCACGCGGAGGGCGTTGACCAAGGCCGCGAGGGTAACAATCGCGGTGCCGTGCTGGTCATCGTGGAACACCGGGATGTCCAGCTCTTCGCGGAGTCGGTTCTCGATTTCGAAGCAGCGCGGTGCGGCGATGTCTTCGAGGTTGATGCCGCCGTAGACGGGGGCCATGGCCTTGGCGATCATGATGATTTCTTCGGTGTCCTGGGTGTCCAGGCAGACCGGCCAGGCGTCCACGTTGGCGAACTGCTTGAAGAGCGCAGCCTTGCCTTCCATCACGGGAAGGGCAGCGGCGGGGCCGATGTTGCCCAAGCCCAGGACAGCCGAGCCGTCGGTGAGGACGGCGATGGTGTTGCGCTTGACCGTGAGGTTGCGGGCCGCGGCCGGGTCTTCTGCTATAGCCATGCAAACACGGGCGACGCCGGGAGTGTAGGCACGCGAGAGATCGTCACGGTTGCGCAGGGCTACTTTGGGGACGACCTCGAGCTTGCCGCCGAGGTGCATGAGGAAGGTGCGGTCCGAGACGTGCTGGACGGTGACGCCGTCGAGCGCGTTCAGGGCGTCCTTGACGCGGGCTGCATGGTCGTCATCGGTGGTGTTGCAGGTGACGTCAACAACGATCGTCTCGTGGTGGGATTCCGTGACGTCCAGCGCGGTGATTGCTGCACCGGCTGCGCCGACGGCTGCTGCCAGTTCGCTGGTAGCGGTGAAGCTCGACGGTGCGGCGACGCGCAGGGTGATCGAGTTTCCGGGGCTCGGATTCGCCATTGAAATTCCTCCTGTAAGGCCCGTTCCCGGGCCGCCGTTCCAAACTGAATGTTTTCGTATTATGGATATTATTATCTACAAAGTGGAAACACAACCCCTTGCTTGGTCATGATCGGTGTCATCGCGCAGGTGGACGCTGTGCTGTATGTTGGGTGTTCTAAGCAATTCTTTTCACGATGCGGATAAGAGTTGTCGGAATCTGAGTCATTGGAGACAAGGGAATGGCTGAAAAAGCCTCCGGAGGCGTGCAGTCCGTTGAGCGCGTCTTTGAACTGTTGGAACTGATCACGGATGCAGGTGGCGATGTCACCCTGAGCGAGCTCTCGTCATCCACTGACCTGCCCTTGCCCACCATCCATCGCCTTTTGAGGACCCTGGTGTCCCTGGGCTACATCCGCCAACTGCCCAACCGCCGCTATGCCCTGGGCCCTCGGCTCATCCGGCTCGGCGAAGGTGCCAGCAAGCAGCTCGGTGCAGTGGCCCGGCCGCAGTTGAAGACCCTCGTGGAACGCCTTGGCGAGACCTCCAACATGGCCGTGCTTGATTCGGACATGGTCATCTACGTTGCCCAGGTCCCGTCCATGCACTCCATGCGCATGTTCACCGAGGTTGGCCGCCGCGCCCACACGCACGATACCGGGGTGGGTAAAGCCATCCTGGCCCAGCTGGACGACGAAGTGGTCCGCGGCATTGTGGCCCGCACCGGCATGCCCACTCCCACAGCCAAGAGCATCGGGGACATCGACTCCCTTCTGGCTGACCTGAAGCTCATCCGCGAACGCGGCTACTCCATTGACGAGGAAGAGCAGGAGCTCGGCGTCCGCTGCTTCGCCATGGCCGTGCCCAACGCGCCCACTCCCACCGCGATCTCCGTCTCCGGTCCGATCACCCGTGTTGACCAGAGTTTCGCCGATCGCGCCGTGCCCATGCTTCGTGAGGCCGCTATGGCGATCTCCGCGGAGCTCAACCAGAACTAGTACTCACCCCCGGCCTCCCGGCTCCCGCCGAGTTGGCACTTAATGCCCATGTTTCCCAAAAACATGGGCATTATTTGTCGTCTCGGGACGCGACAAAGGCGGCAGCGTCCCCCAAGGAAACGCTGCCGCCTACTGTCATTCGCCCGGTTAGCGAGCTAGTGCTCTGACGCGCTGGAGGTCTTGAGCGGGACTTCCTTGCCGTCGGCGTCGATCAGTTTGCCGTTCTCGAACCTGTCGCCCTCGCTGAGGCACTTGATGTCCTCTTCGCTGACGATCCTGTCGGTGCCCGCAACGAACACCGACTGGTTGTCCGAGTTGCCGGCCTTGAAGTGGTTGAAGAGGATGTTCAGCAGGATGGCCATGACCGCTGCCGAGCTGATGCCGGAGTGGAAGATCGTGGCGAACCAGGACGGGAACTGGTCGTAGAACTTCGGGGCGGCGATCGGGATCATGCCGAAACCGATCGAGGCAGCCACGATGATCAGGTTCATGTTGTTCTTGTACTCGACCTTCGCCAGGGTGCGGATACCGCTGGCAGCTACCGTACCGAAGAGCACGACGCCGGCGCCGCCCAGGACGGGCGTCGGAACCGCTGCGACAACCCGGCCAAGGATCGGCAGGAGGCCGAGGACCACCAGGATGAGTCCGCCGGCGCTGACCACGAAGCGGCTCTTGATGCCCGTGATGGCCACGAGGCCAACGTTCTGGGCGAAGGCGCTCTGCGTAAAGGAGTTGAACAGCGGGGAGATGGCGCTGGAGAGCATGTCTGCGCGGAGGCCGTCGCCGATGCGGCGGGAGTCCACCTTGGTATCTACGATCTCGCCCACTGCGATGATGTCTGCCGAGGTTTCCGTCAGGGTCACCAGGATGACGATGAGCATGGAGATGATCGCGGCAATTTCAAAGGTGGGAGCACCGAAGGCGAACGGCGTGGGGAATGCGACAATGTCGCCCTGGCCAACCTTGGAGAAGTCAGCCATGCCGGCAATGAGCGCAATGATGGTGCCGATGACCATGGCCAGCAGGATTGAGAGCCTCGAAATGGCCGCGTTGCCAACCTTGCTCAGGAGCAGGACGACGCCCATGGTTGCTGCCGCGAGGCCGATGTTGGCCATGCTGCCGTAGTTCTCTGCCTTGGCGTTGCCGCCCATGGCCCAGTTTGCTGCCACCGGCATCAATGTCAGGCCGATGGTCGTGATCACGGTGCCTGTGACAACGGGTGGGAAGAACTTGATGATCTTGGAGAACAGGGGAGTGATCGCCAAGCCGATCAGCGAAGCCACAATGACCGAGCCGAACACCGCCTGGATCCCGCCGCCGCCTTGGACGATCGCCACCATGGTGGAAACGCCGGCGAACGAGACACCCTGGACCAATGGCAGCTGCGAGCCGAACCACGGGATACCCACGGTCTGCAGGATGGTGGCCAGTCCGCCAACGAACAAACAGGCGGCGATGAGGAGGCCGATATCCTGCGAGGACATGCCGGCGGCTGCACCGATGATCAGCGGAGGGGCAATGATTCCGCCGTACATGGTGAGGACGTGCTGGAAGCCGTAAGCGAAGGTGCTTCCAATGGAGAGCCGCTTGTCCTCGGGACGTTCCGGCTTGTGCGACTGCGAAGAGGTGGTATTCGCAGGACGGGATTTTTTCTTGATGTTCATGGCAGACTTTCTGGGTTCATGGCAGACGTCTTCGTCTGGCTAACTGTGTCTGGCTAACAAAATCTTGGGTTGTTGGGGTTGGGTTTGTGTGCAGGTCCGGCCTTTACGGGGCGCCGTCGGGGGGACCTGCACACAAACCCTTGGATGGTGCGGTGTTACTTGTTTAGTGCGGGTTTAGCAGAAGCCGGCGATGCCGCTCCAGGCAACGGGAGCAGCGGCGATGTCCTCGCGCTGGACCGTAGCTTCGATCAGGCCGTACGGGCGGTCAGCCGCGAAGAAGACCTCGTTGGGGTTGTCCAGGCCGAACGGGCTCAGGTCAACCAGGAAGTGGTGCTTGTTGGGCATGGAGAACTTGATCTCGTCCACTTCGCTGTGTGCTTCCAGGACCTTCTTGCCCATGTCGAACAGCGTCTGCTGCAGGGCGTGGGAGTAGTTCTCGGTGAAGCCTTCAAGCAGGAGGGCCTTGATGTCTTCGTAGCTCTTGTTGAAGTCGGTGCCGGCGAAGTCCAGGTTGGTGTTGTAGCGCCAGCGGGCGGATACGTCCGTGGCGAGGATGCGATCGGTGGTTTCCGGCAGGGTGGTGTACTTGTCGCGCGGGTAGCCGACAAAACCGGACTGCGTGGTCTTCAGGACGGTCAGGTCCTTGAGGCCGGAAATAAGGTGTGTGGTTGCGCCATCACGGACGACGACGGCGGTACGCACCTCTTGTCCGTTGCGGACGAAGCTGTGGTCGTGTCCCTCGCCGTGGGCCTGGATGCGATCCCAGCTGTAGGCCTCGGCTTCCCAGCGGCCGCCGGTGACCCAGTCGAATCCGCCGGTGAAGTGGTCCGCGAGGCGGAGCAGGAAGGACTCGGGTGAGCCGATGCCTTCACGGGCGAATGCGTAGACCGTGTTCTTCTGGGTGTCGGTGGCAACGACGTGGCCGTTGTCGCCCTGGAGGTGTGCGGCCTGGAAGTCGCCACGCAGCTGCGAGGTGACGTTCAGGTCTTCGATGTGGTGGCGGTCCGTATCCCGAGTGACTTTGACGACGCGGACTTCTGCTTTGCCGTACTGGTTTTCGCCGAGGACGATGTTGTTGCTCATGGTCATATCCCAACTTCTGTGAGGTGGAACCTAGGTTCCATCAATGAAATTAAGCGCGTGTTTCCACCGCGTTTCTGGTGGAGCCGACCCAACAAAAAAGAGCCGACATCCATTGATGCCAGCTCATTACGACCCTGCCTGCTGCTCTCAGGTTACGTGACCTGCGCCACGAACTCATTCGAGAGTAGCGCATGATTTCGGCCTGTGTATATGGGTTCCCAAGGATCGTTATGAACCAGCCAAATGTGACCGGGGCAACTTACTTGGCTCTGGCAGGGGCCTTGACGCCTTGCTTCACCCCTGCTTAGACTTTCCACATAACAATAAAAGTTTTCCGAAGAGCGGAAACTGATGGCATGAGAAAGAGGAGGAACAGATGGACTCGAAGGATACGAACAACGTCGTGGAATTCCCGGCGCCGGGTCAGGAGCTGTACCTGCCCTTCGGTGCAACAGATCCGGACTTCTACATTCCGGCCGACTGTGACCGCAAAGCCGGCGGGTTCTCCCGTTGGCTGCGCGCGCTCCCGGTGTTCGGCCGGCAGCGCCCCTAGATCCCCGGCGGCACCCTTTCCTCGCAAGCTCGGACAGGGCACCCTGCCGCCGTGGGCCCTTTACGGGGACGGACTCTGCGCAACAGAGCCAATGAGGCGGGTGATACCTGGGGAGGTATCACCCGCCTTTCCGCATGCCCTCACCTCCACCCCGCCGCCATTTCGATGCCTCGCTGCGCCTTAGACGGTAGGACTCGCCTAACCCGCAGCAAGCCGTCTATTCGGACTTTTCCACATAGGACTGAGCATGCCTGTCCCAAGTCGGTGGGTTCTAACGAGGCTTGGTCTATGACTAAAACTGCCCCCTCGGAGCTCCCTTCAGGGATCAACCTCTGGCGTACTTCCGAACTCAACGAGGCGGGATTCAACGCCCGCGCGATCGCCAGGATGGTGCAAAGCGGAGTCTTGGTGAGGCTCCGCAGAGGTTGCTACATCCGGGGCAGCACCTGGGCCGCGGAGAAATCCTGGGTGCGCAGCCGACAACTCATCGCCGCGCATGCCCATGGAACGCTTACGACGTCGGGTGGCGGCTTGGTCTACAGCCACACCTCCGCGGCCCGCCTCCACCGCTTGTTTTTGTGGGATGTCGACGACCTGGTGCACGTCACCCAGAAGACAACACCGTCGCCTGTTTCGCATGGTCGCGATGTAGTCGCCCACTCCGGAGTGTTCAATGAGGGCGACGTGACGTTCTTGGACGGACTTCCGTGTACAACCCTTGAGCGGACCGTCGTGGATTGTTGCCTGACCTTGAATTCCAGGCAAGCCTTGGTCTTGATGGACCATGCCCTTCGCATCGGCGCGGATTCTGCCCGCCTGGAGTCAATGTGTGATGCGCTCGCGCGGAGAGGTGGAGTGCTGACGTTGCGCCGAGCCCTGCGAAATGCGGACCCGCGTTCCGAGTCTCCCGGAGAGACCCTGACGCGCGAGCTGCTCCAGCGTCTCCGGATTGAACCGCCCGAACTCCAAGTGGAAGTCCGCACGGTTGAAGGCAGGCACCGTCTCGACTTCGCGTGGCGCAACAAGAAGGTGGCCATGGAGTTCGACGGGCGCACAAAGTACTTCGATTACGCGCCCACGGACGAGGTGATCTACAAGGAGAGGCAACGCGAAAAAGCCCTGACGGAGCTCGGCTGGACCTTCATTCGCATCAAATGGCGGGATCTTTTTCAGGAGCACGAGTTCAAGATGCGCGTGCTTCGGGCTCTCCGCGCAGCCGAATAGACGGCTCACTGCGCATTAGACGACTCCTGCCGTCTATTGCGCAGGGAACCGTCGAAACGGGCCACAACCCGAGAAATCGAAAACCTACCCCGCAACCAACTTCCGCGCCGCCGCCGAGTGCTCGGCGATCAGCCCTGCCACATCAAGCCCGGGGATCGCGCCGTCCACCACGCGCCAGGAACCCCCCACCATCACCCGATCCGCCCGGTCGGCGCCACAGAGCAGCAGGGCGGCCACGGGATCGTGGCTGCCTGAAAACCGCAGCTCGTCCGGCTTGAACAAGGCCAGGTCCGCCTGAAGTCCGGGCGCCAACTGGCCAATATCGGACCGTCCCAAAACTGCGGCGGATCCGCGGGTGGCCCAGCCCAGTGCACGTTCCACGGGGACCGAGGCGCCGTAGCGGAGGCGCTGCAAATACAGGGCCTGCCGTGCCTCGAGGATCATGTTGGAGGCATCGTTCGACGCCGAACCATCCACTCCCAGCCCCACGGGAACCCCGGCTGCCTCGAGTTCCAGGACGCGCGCGGTGCCGGAGGCGAGGCGCATGTTCGACGTCGGGCAGTGGGCCACCGCTGTTCCTGCAGCTCCCAGCCGCGCAATCTCCTCGTCGTTAAAGTGGATGCCGTGTCCAAGCCAAGTGCGGGACCCCAGCCAGCCCACGGATTCCAAATAGTCCACGGTCCGCAGCCCAAACATGGACCGGCAGAAATCTTCCTCATCGATCGTCTCAGCGAGGTGCGTGTGCAGCCGGACATCGAACCGCTCAGCCATGGCCGCAGATTCGGCCATGATCTCCTTGGTCACCGAGAAGGGCGAACACGGGGCCAGCGCGATCTGCACAACAGCCCCGTCACCGGTCTCGTGATACTGCCGGATCAGCCGTTCGCTGTCCGCAAGGATCGCCTCAGGTGACTGGACCGTGGTCCTGGGCGGCAGCCCGCCGTCGTCCTCTCCCAAGGTCATGGATCCGCGGGTCAGCGTGGCGCGCATCCCCATGGCGCGGACTGCGGCCACCTCAATGTCAATGGCGTCTTCCATGCCGTCGGGGAAGAGGTAGTGGTGGTCGGCCGCGGTGGTGCAGCCGGAGAGCAGCAGCTCAGCCAGTGCAACCTGCACGGCGAGCTCCAGGCTGCGCGGGGTCAGCCTGGCCCACACGGGGTAGAGGTTCTGCAGCCAGGGGAACAGCGGCGCGTTGGCCACGGGACCCCAGGCGCGGGTGAGGGTCTGGTAGAAGTGGTGGTGGGTGTTGATGAGCCCGGGCAGGACCACGTGCGCGGAAGCATCAAAGACGGTGCAGGGCGTGGAGGGCTGCCCGCCCGAGGGCACCAGCTCAATGATGGTGCCGGAGTCGGAAACCACCAGTCCGCCGCCGGCGTCGAGGTCGTTTGCGGTGAAGATACCCAGCGGGTTCTTGATCCAAAGAGGGGTCATTGCAGGTTCCTTGTCTGGTCGGCGTGTGCGCGTTCCAGCTCAGTTAGGCCCTGTCTGCTGATCCAGGTTGCGGGTCCGCCAGAGAGCGGCCCGGTCTCTACAGCGTAAAATGGACGACGGCGGCCGTCAACGCCTGCGGGGGCGGCCGGCAGTCACATTCGGGTGCCAAAACCGTGACTGGCCCGCCCTCAAAGTAATTTCGCATGACGAAATTAAATTTTCAAAAAACTATGGCGCGGCTCACAAACCTGGTGCTACGCTCTAACTGCCAAAGGCGGGCACCCGGACCTCGGGAAGCTATCTACCAGGCGCAACTTAACCTTCATCGCACATGCTGAAGCCTGGTAACCAAGCTAACTGGAGCTCCTCTCTGTAGCGCCCCCAAACAGGTCACCTGGCTTCCTCAGCACTAAGGAAGTCGCAACATGAGTACAACCGTCACGGCCGAGCAATTCCTGGCCACATCCATTGAGCTGGCCACAGCCAATGTCCTCAACAGTGGAGGCCCCTTCGGCGCCGTCATTGTCACCGCGGACGGACGAGCCTTCGAAGGCGTCAACCGCGTTACCGCCACGAACGATCCCACCGCACACGCAGAAGTCACGGCCATCCGTAACGCCTGCCGCGAACTGGGAACCTTCGATCTCAGCGGAGCAACCCTCTACACCAGCTGCGAGCCGTGCCCCATGTGCCTGGCCTCAGCACTCTGGGCACGCGTGGACCGCGTGTTCTTTGCCGCAGACCGCCACGACGCCGCATCCGTGGGCTTCGATGACGCTGTCTTCTACGAGTACTTCGAGAACGACAACCGGGACGCGCTGATGCCGGTAGCCAAGCTGGAACTGGGCGACCCCCAGGCTCCGGCGGCCCTCCAGCCGTTCAACACATGGAACACGCTTGATTCCAGGATTGACTACTAGGGCCCGGTGGCTGACATGACAATCCTGGATCCCGCAGAAATGCAGACAGCAGCTGAAAAGCAGGCTGCGCTCCTCCCCAACGGGGGCAAAGGCGCAGGGCCCACAGCAGCAAAGCACACGGCAACCGGCCTGGCTGATGGCAACAAGAAGCCCCCGGTGTCGAACTCCTTTCTGGATAAGTTTTTCCAGATCTCCAAGCGTGGCTCCACGCTGGCCCGCGAATTCCGCGGCGGCCTGGTCACCTTCTTCACCATGGCGTACATCGTCATCCTGAACCCGCTGATCCTGGGCGGTTTCTCGGCGGAAAACGCCCCTACCGACGTCGCAGGCGGCTGGCTCTCAGCTGCACAGGTTGGCGCCGTCACCGGCCTGACCGCCGGCGTCATGACCATCATTTTTGGCCTCGTCGCCAACCTGCCCTTCGGCCTCGCAGCCGGCCTGGGCATCAACTCGTTCCTCGCCGTCGCGGTCATCCAGGAAGTCACATGGCCTGAAGCCATGGGCCTGGTGGTCATCAACGGCATCCTGATCGTAATCTTCGGTGCCACCGGCGCCCGGACGGCAATCTTCAAGGCAGTCCCCAAGGAGCTCAAGGCCGCCATCACCGTTGGCATCGGCCTGTTCATCGCCTTCATCGGCTTCGTGGATTCCGGGTTCGTCCGGGCAACCACGGGCGGCCCACCGGTCCAGCTCGGCGATAACGGCTCCATCACCTCCATCCCCACTCTTGTCTTCATCATTGGACTGCTGACCATGGGCATCCTCGTGGCACGCAAGATTCAGGGCGGCCTGCTCATCGGCATCGTCGCCACCACTGTCCTCGCCGCCGTTGCCGAGGCCGTGTTCCGCATCGGTCCCGGCAGCGCCGAGAACCCCGGCGGCTGGCACCTCAACGTGCCCATCCTGTCGAGCCAGCTGGTGTCCGTCCCGGACTTGAGCCTGGTGGGCCAGTTTGATCTCTTCGGCTCCTTCGCCAGGATCGGCGGGTTGGCGGCCACCATGTTGGTCTTCACCTTGGTGTTCACCAACTTCTTCGACGCCATGGGCACCATGACGGGCCTGGCCAAGAGCGCTGGCGTGGCACATAAGGACGGAACGTTCCCCAAGCTGAAGTCAGCCTTCATTGTTGAAGGCATGGGCGCAGTGGTGGGCGGCGCAACGTCGGGTTCGTCCAATACCGTGTACATCGACTCGGCTGCGGGCATCGGCGAAGGCGCACGGACCGGCTTGGCCTCGGTGGTTACCGGCCTGCTGTTCCTGGGCTCCATGTTCTTCACGCCGCTCACGTCGGTGGTGCCGTTGGAAGTTGCAGCGGCAGCCCTGGTGGTGGTGGGTGCGATGATGATGGCGCAGATCCGCGAGATCAAGTTCACCAAGTTCTCCATCGCCCTCCCGGCGTTCCTGACCATCGTGACCATGCCACTGACCTACTCCATCGCCAACGGCATCGGCGTCGGATTCATCTCCTTCGCGGTGATCAGCGCGGCGTCGGGCAAGGCCAAGAAGGTTCACCCGCTCATGTGGGTGGTCACGGCCGGCTTCATCATCTACTTCGCCCGCGGCCCCATCAACGCGCTGATGGGCGTCTAGCCCGGAGCCGCACCCCGCGCCGGCGGGCATCATTCCGGCACTCCGATCGGCGGTCCGCCGGTACCCACCGCACGAATAGGCGCCCGCCGTCGTCGTCCCTATATAACAGGCACGACGGCGGGCGGCGGCCCTGATGATTCAGGAACGGGCACCGGTGCTCCGTCAGGGAACGGGGGCAGGGAGATGAAGCCCTTGCCCCCGTTCCTATGAACCCGCACTTTTACTGATTAATCGCGACTACCTCCTCTGGAAATGAGAATATGAGGCAAGATCGCGCACTGCTCCGGCCGGGCCATCCGGCCGGGACACCTGGAATAAGGATGTGTTGCCATGCTGGATCTGATGCCTTCACTGGGCAGCTGGCGGCCTGCGGTCTCCGGCCAATTGTGTGCTGTGGCCACGATCGTGGGGACCGGCGGCTCCGTGCCCCGGCCCATGGGAACCTCAATGCTGGTCTCTGAAAACGGCGAAATCCTGGGAAGTTTGTCCGGCGGTTGCGTGGAAGGTGCCGTGGTGGAAGCGGCGTTGGAAGCAATGCGCGACGGCGGCCCTCGCCTTGAGTCGTTCGGCTACAGTTCCGAGGACGCGTTCGCCGTCGGCCTTACCTGTGGTGGGGAACTGGAAGTCCATATCCAGCCGCTCCGGGCAGGATCGCCTGAACTTTCTGTTTTTGCCCAAACCCGGCGTCCTGCAGCCCTGATCCGCCGGCTCGATGCCCAAGGCGGTGTCATGGTGGTGGACGATCCTGTGCGGTTCCGGGCCATGGAGTCCCAGGAACTGGCCAAACTGTTGGGCGACCACCCCTCCACACTTTTCGCCGCCGCTGCCCAGGTGGAGCCGCTGCTCCAGGGTGGCCGTGCCGGCTTGGTCCGTCTGGCACCGCCGGAAGGCTGCATTGATGGCTGGGTCACCACGGAGAGGTTGGCCAGGCCCCCACAGGAGGAAACTCAACCGGAGCCGATCACCCTGCTGGTGGAAAGCCGCTTGCCCGCAGCCCGGATGCTGATCTTCGGCGCCAATGACTTCGGCGCAGCACTGCTACCTGCCGGGCAGCTCCTCGGCTACAACGTCACGCTGTGCGACGCGCGGCCTGCCTTCGCAAAGCAGGCGCGGTTCGCAGGAGCAGACCAAGTGGTCACCGAGTGGCCGCATCGCTACCTTGAACGGGAGTCAGCCGCAGGGCGCATCGACGCCCGAACGGTGGTCTGCATCCTGACCCACGATCCCAAGTTCGACGTCCCCCTGCTTGAGAGCGCCCTCCGGCTTAACCTGGCATATGTCGGTGCGATGGGTTCCCGTCGCAGCCACCGCCAACGGATCGACGCTTTGCTCGAGGCCGGCACACCACCGGAGTCCCTGGAGCGGCTGCATTCGCCCATCGGACTTAACCTTGGTGCTGTTACACCTGCCGAAGTTGCGGTTTCCATCACCGCCGAAATCATCGCTGAGCGCGGTGCGGGCCGGAAGACGTCCGAGGCACCCGGTTTCCCTTCCCTCAAGGACAGCACCGGACCAATTCACCCGGCACCGACTCACACCGCACCGACTCACACCGCCCCTCAACACCTCACTCAGGAGGACCCATGGACATGAACACCATCGAGGCCGTGGTCCCCACCACGGACCCGGCACAATGGCGCGACGGCGATGCCTGGCTCGCCGGGGGCACTGTCCTTTTCTCCTATGGCAGCACTGTTTTGAAGCGGCTCCTTGACCTGGGGCAGGCAGAGTGGCCCGCGATCACGGTCACCGATGCGGGAATCGAACTGGCCGCCACCTGCACCGTCGCCGAGCTTTACGCACTGCCACGGTCTGCGGAGACAGCCAACCGCGAATGGCCTGGACTGGCGCTGATCCGCCCGTGCTGCGAGTCGTTTGTGGCCTCGTTCAAAATTTGGAACATGTCCACGGTGGGCGGCAATATCTGCACAGGCTTGCCGGCGGGGCCTATGACCTCGCTCTGCGCTGGACTCGACGGCGTAGCCACTATCCTGAGCCCGGACGGCAGCAGCCGGGCGGTGCCCGTGGCCGAGGTCGTCACAGGCGATATGCAGACGGTCCTGGCGCCGGGGGAGTTGCTCCGCAGCATCAGTCTTTCCGCATCAGCGCTGTCCGCCCGCGTCGCTTTCCGACGCTTGTCCCTGAGCAACCTTGGCCGCTCCGGCGTGCTGCTGATCGGCCGACTCGACCCCGACGGCGGCCTGGTCATCACCGTGACCGCGTCCACCAAAAGGCCGGTACAGCTAAGGTTCGCCGCCGGGCAGGTTCCCGACGCCGGGACCTTGGCTGACGCCGTCGGCGATTCCATTCCGTGGCCGCTGTACCACGATGACATCCACGGGCTGCCTGCGTGGCGGCGTGACATGACGTTCAAGCTGGCCGAGGAGATCCGGGCCGAGCTGCTGGGCGAATCGATGACCGTGTCCGGCGATTTCTGGCCGCCACACGCCACCTCACCCCAGCCCTCCACCCAGCCAGCCGTACCAAGCATCCAGCAGAAGGAGGCCCGCAATGGCAATTGAGATCAATGGTTCTGCCTCGCAGGCCACGCCCCGCCCCGGGCAATGCCTCCGCACTTTCCTCCGCGAGGAAGGAAATTTCGGAGTCAAGAAGGGCTGCGACGGCGGCGACTGCGGTGCCTGTACCGTGCACGTCGACGGAAAGCCGGTCCACAGCTGCATCTACCCGGCAGTCCGAGCAGAGGGCAAAGCAGTCACCACTATCGAGGGCCTCGCCTCCGAAGAGGGGCTGCACCCTGTGCAGGAGCAGTTCCTCGAGGCCCAGGGTTTCCAGTGCGGCTTCTGCACAGCCGGAATGATGATGACCGCCGCAACGTTCGACGACGAGCAACGCGCCAACCTGCCCCGCAACCTCAAGGGCAACCTGTGCCGCTGCACCGGTTACCGCTCCATCGCGGACGCGGTCTGCGGTCACGGCGGCGGTTCCGGTGAGGCGCACGGAGGCGACCACCAGCACGACGCCGGAGCTGACGTTTCGGGGGCGCAAGTAGTTCCGGGGGCGCAAGCAGTTCAGGGGGCGCAGTCAATTCAGGGGGCGCAGTCAGTACGGGGGACGCAGACGCCCGCCGCCGTTCCAGCCACGCCAGGCCAGCTCGGGGACAACGTTCCCGCTCCCGCCGGGCAGGCCGTGGTGACCGGAACCGCACGCTACAGCCTGGACGTTCCCGCCGGCGAACTCCCCGGAATGCTGCACATGAAGCTCCTGCGATCGCCGTACCCGCATGCCCGGATTGTGTCCATCGGCAAGGCCCCGGCCCTGGCTGTTCCCGGCGTCGTTGCGGTGTTTACGCACGAGGACGCGCCGCAGCTGCTGTTTTCCACGGCCCAGCACGAGAATTACACCGACGATCCGGACGATACCCGCGTGCTGGACAACGTGGTGCGCTTCATCGGTCAGCGCGTTGCGGCGGTAGTCGCTGAATCCGTGGGTGCAGCCGAGGCCGGTGCCCGGGCACTGGAAGTGAAGTACGAGCTCCTGGAACCGGTGTTCACGCCGCAGGAGGCCATCCTGCCCGGTGCCCCGGCGATTCACGGGGAAAAGGACGGAGTCTTCTCCCGCATTTCCCGGCCGCATCACAACGTGGTGGCAGAGGTTCACGCGGAACTGGGCAGTGTTGCCGACGGTTTCGCGGCTGCCGATTTCATCCACGAGCACACGTACCAAACCCAACGCGTGCAGCACGTGGCCATGGAAACGCATGCCGCCATCGCTTGGCTGGATGGGGACGGCCGCTTGATGATCCGTTCCTCCACGCAGGTTCCTTTCCTGGTGAAGCGGACGTTGAGCCGGGTGTTCAACCTTGCGCCCGAGACCATTCGCGTGGTGGCCGGCAGGGTCGGCGGCGGATTCGGCGGCAAGCAGGAAGTCCTGACAGAGGATCTTGTGGCTCTCGCCGCTTTGGCGCTGCGCAGGCCCGTGCAGTTGGAGTTCACCCGTACGGAGCAGTTCACGGCCACCACCACCCGGCATCCCTTCACCATTCACCTGAAGGCGGGTGCCAGCCGCGATGGTTCGCTCACTGCCCTGCAATTGAATGTCCTCACCAATACCGGCGCTTACGGAAACCACGCTCCCGGCGTGATGTTCCACGGCTGCGGTGAGTCGCTGGCCGTCTACAAGTGCGTGAACAAGAAAGTGGATGCCCACGCCGTCTACACCAATACCGTTCCCGCGGGCGCTTTCCGCGGGTATGGGCTGAGCCAGATGATCTTCGCGATTGAGTCGGCCATTGATGAGCTGGCCATCGGGATCGGCATGGATCCGCTCGAGTTCCGGCTCAAGAACATGGTCCGGCCCGGCGATCACATGCTCTCTACAACGCCCGAGCCTGAAGAGGACGTCCATTACGGAAGCTATGGGCTGGATCAGTGTGTTTCCTTGGTTCGGGATGCCTTGGATCGTGGCAAGGAGCGCTACCGGGCGGCAGGGCTGGATGACCTCGGACCGGATTGGGTGGTGGGGGAGGGCTCGGCCCTGTCCATGATCGACACCGTCCCGCCGCGCGGCCACTTCGCCCACACCCGGGTGAGTTTGGAAGCGAACGGAAGGTTCGCCGTCGACGTCGGTACTGCCGAGTTCGGGAACGGCACCACAACTGTGCACGCGCAATTGGCTGCCACGGCACTGGCAACCACCGCGTCCAAGGTGACCGTGCGTCAGTCCGATACGGACCTCCTTGAGCACGATACCGGCGCGTTCGGTTCGGCCGGAACCGTGGTGGCCGGCAAGGCGACACTCGGCGCGGCGCTGGAACTCGCTACCCGGATCCAGACTGTTGCCGCGTCCCTGACCGGTGTAGCCTTGACCGATTGCCGCTTGGTGGACGGAGCGGTTGACTGCGGCGAGCGTACGGTGCCGCTGACGGAAATCGCCGACGCCGCCCGGCTGCAAGGCGTTCGACTCGCCACGGACGGTAACTGGGGAGGGACGCCGCGGTCGGTGGCATTCAACGTCCACGGCTTCAGGGTTGCCGTTAATACGGGAACCGGTGAGTTGCGGATCCTGCAGAGTGTTCAGGCTGCGGACGCCGGCGTGGTGGTGAACCCGAGGCAGTGCCGCGGGCAGATTGAGGGCGGCATTGCGCAGGCCCTCGGCGCGGTGCTCTACGAGGAAGTGAAAGTGGACGACGCCGGTCGGGTCACCACGGACATCCTGCGGCAGTACCACATTCCGTCATTCGCGGACGTGCCCCGGAGCGAGGTCTACTTCGCCACCACCAACGACTCCACCGGTCCGCTCGGTGCGAAGTCCATGAGCGAGAGCCCGTTCAATCCGGTGGCTCCCGCCTTGGCCAACGCGATCCGTAACGCAACCGGGATCCGTTTCGGCGAGCTGCCCATCGCGCGGGACAAGATTTACCTGGCCGTCCGCGACCGCACCCTGATCCCCAACTGAGTCGCATTAGTGGTTGTTCCCAGCCCTGGGAACAACCACTAATGCCAGCTACTTGGGGGCGACCGCGAGCTCCATGAACACACTGTTCGGGTCCAGGGCGTAATCCCCGAACGGCGGGCACTCCGTGAAACCGTGCCGTGCGTACAGCCGACGGGCGGGAGCGAAGTACTCCTCTGTTCCCGTCTCCAGGCTCACACGTTCGCAACCCAGCCGGGCGGCTTCGGCCATGATGTGCTCCAGCATTCGGGTGGCCACTCCACGTCCGCGTGCAGCGGAAGCAGTGCGCATTGATTTGATCTCGGCATGCCCGGGGGACAACGTCTTCAGCGCTCCACAGCCCAGCAAGGCGCCATCCTCGCGGGCGGTCCAGAACGTGATCGACTCGTGCGTCAATGCCGAGTGGTCCAGTGCATGAACGCTTTCCGCCGGGGACGTGGCGAACATGTCGGCCAGGTGCTCGCTGAGGAGTTGGTGGACATCGGGGCGTGCGGGATCGTCAGTTGCGATGCGGATCATGTCCCTAATTTACCCGCCCGCTAACCGTCCAAAAGGTGGAGCTGCGCCTTGGTGTCCAGGTCCTCACCGGAGCAGAGGTCGCTGCAGTCCACCAAGTCCACCAGCCCTGGATGGGCCTTGAGGAACGAACGGGCACCCGTGTCGCCGTTAGCGGCCGCGGCTGCTTCGGCACGGAGTCCGACGTCGAAAATCACCGGGTGCCGACGCTTCAGATGTCCGGACTCATCAGGGTAGGCAGCTGCGGTGACCCGGCCGGAACGGTGGCTGCCCAGCAACCTGCTCACCGCCGTCGGGGTCAAGCCGGGCTGGTCCACCAGTGCCACCATGATGCTGTTGCCTTCCGTGGCGGCGTCAATGCCGGCGCGGAAGGAACCGGCCATTCCCTTGGCCCAATTTTCGTTCTCCACCACCACATGGGTGCCCAAGTCGGTGCTCCGCCGGACATGATCGGCTTCGGCGCCGAGCACCACCACAACCTCGCGGCAACCGCCGTCGAACAGGGTATCGGCGAGTACTTCCACCAAGGTCCTGCCGCGGAACGGGAGCAGCGCCTTGGGTCCGCGACCCAGCCGCGTTCCTGCGCCAGCAGCGAGGAGCACGCCCGTGGTGGGGGCCGTGCCGGTGTCAGTCATATCCTCACGATACGCGCGGGGCTGCATGCGGTCTCTACCTCCTGTGGTTCTTTCCAAGAGATCTACCAATATCGGTTGTAAATTACCGCTGAGTAGGGCTTTTGGTGGTCTGAAATGGCCGATATGGTCGATGAGGGAGTTATGAAGTCAGCTCGGATACGCAACGTGGCGTGAAAGAACAGGGGAAAATGGCTGGCAGTTTTGAAATTCTCAAGGCAGGAACCAACTCATTTCGGTTCCGGCTCACCGCGGAGGATGGAACGGTTGTGGCAGTGTCGCCGCAGTTCCCCAACCTGAAAGCGGTAGTGGCTGGTATCAACGCAGTTCGCGAGAATGCGGCAACCGGCTTCGTGGTCGATAGAAGGAACCTGGGCACCTAAGTCCGGTTCAACGAAACCCGCTAAACAGCAATTGGCGGCAGCGTTCTTCACGAACGCTGCCGCCATTTTTGTTGATGCGGGCTGTTTAGGCGTCGCCGCCTGCTCCGCCGGTGGTGCCGGCGTTCACGTCCAGCAGTTTGTAGCGGTCAATAGCGTACGACGGCGCGCCCTCCTCGACTTCGCCCCGCGCCGCCAGCAACTGGAGGGTTTTGGCGACGATGG
>NZ_JBLYIE010000036.1:55509-55930 GCF_048537125.1 Paenarthrobacter sp. PPS72
CCAGGAGGTCACGGAGTAGACCTCGGCGGCGACGTTCCAGTCTTCGGCGAGGATGCGTTGGGCTTCGAGGGCCCAGGGCACGGAGACGCCGGAGGCGAGGATGTTCGCGGTGGGGCGGTTGTTTCCGTTGTTGCCCTCTGTTGCGGGCGCGGGGGCTTCGGCGAGTTTGTAGATGCCTTTGAGGAGCCCGTTGATGTCGAGGTTTCCGGGTTCGGCGGGTTGGGTGATCGGCTCGTTGTAGACGGTGAGGTAGTACATCACGTTCCGGTCTTCACCGGTGCCGGTGCCTTCGCTGTTGTCGCCGTACATTTCTTCGAGGCCGTGGCGGATGATGTGGCCGATTTCGTAGCCGTAGGCGGGGTCGTAGGTTTTCACGGCGGGGTTGGTGGAGGCCAGCAGGGGTGAGTGTCCGTCGGCGTGT
>NZ_JBLYIE010000036.1:56066-56317 GCF_048537125.1 Paenarthrobacter sp. PPS72
TTGGCGACCTCGTAGGACTTCGGCTCCGGGAGTACCACCTCGGTGTGTTTGCGGCGTCGTTCGGGGACGAACCCGCCGAGCTCTGCCCGGCGGTCCATGAGGTATCGGATTTCCGGGGCGTCCATGCCGGGGTGGTAGTACGGGGGCCGGTACAGGTCAGCGTCGAGCTGGTCATCGCTGATGGGGATGCGGAGGTGGTCACGGAAGGCTTTGAGGTCTTCCATGGTCAGTTTCTTCATCTGGTGCGTGGC
>NZ_JBLYIE010000037.1:0-28118 GCF_048537125.1 Paenarthrobacter sp. PPS72
CCCAAAGAACATAAACACGCCCAAGAACAGTGCCGGGTACGGGTACGGGTTCGGTTACACCCAGGGTGCGGGCGTGTGTTGCGGAGTATGTAAGCGCATGGCGGCTGATACGCGAGCCAACTTGCAGGACGGCTCCGGTGCTGCAGGCTTCCAATGAAGGATGCCTGCAGGCCGCTACCCGAACACCGCTTCCGGCGTCTCTCGCCTGACCTCCGCCGCCTGCCGCTTCCGGCGTCTCTCGCCTGACCTCCGCCGCCTGCCGCTTCCGGCGTCTCTCGCCTGACCTCCGCCGCCTGCCGCTTCCGGCGTCTCTCGTCTGACCTCCGCCGCCTGCCGCTTCCGGCGTCTCTTGCCTGACCTCCGCTGCCTGCCGCTGCCTACTGCTGGTTGCGTCCGTGGTTCGCACGCTGCTGCCTGCTGCTGGTTGCTGGCTGCCCACGGCTGGCTACTTCGGATTCCAGCACACTGCTACTTGGCCGCCCTGCGCTGTCTGCGCTCGGAACGTGCACCACGACTGGCTGCGTCGTTCCAGTTTCCTAGGACTCACAGGGCCAGCTTTAGAGGCTGTTTTCTGTCGCCACCCCGCTTAGGCTGAAAACTCGAACCTTTGATGAGTTCAGCGCAGCTGAATGCACAAAGCAACAGGGTTCAGGACCAGCCACTATCGAGGAGCACATCATGAGGATTGCCGTTACCGGCGGGAGCGGAAAACTGGGCAAGAGCGTAGTCCGGAGGCTTACGCAGGATGGCCACGACGTGCTCAACATGGACCGCGCCGGTACGCGCGGCAAGGGTTACGTCAACCTTGACCTCCGCAATTACGGGCAAGTCTTGGATGTCATCCTTGGCCTGGATGACCAGCACGACGGCGTGGACGCCATTGTTCATCTGGCCGCCATTCCCGCGCCAGGCCTTGCCCCCGACGCCGCGATCTTCGAGAACAATATGGTGTCCACTTACAACGTGTTCCAAGCGGCACGTAGGGCCGGCATCAAGAAAGTGGTCTACGCTTCCAGCGAGACGGTGCTGGGATTCCCCTTCGGCATCGACCCTCCCTACATTCCCGTGGATGAGGAGTACGCGGCCCGGCCGGAAAGCACGTACTCGCTGGTCAAGCACCTTGAGGAGCAGATGGCCATCCAGCTCACCCGATGGGATCCGGAGCTGAGCATCACGGCGCTGCGCTTCTCCAACGTCATGGACCCGGAAGATTACGACGCCTTCCCGTCCTTCGACTCCGATGCAACGCTGCGCAAATGGAATCTGTGGGGCTACATCGATGCCCGCGACGGCGCCCTGGCAGTGGTCAGGGCCCTGGAACACGGCGAACCAGGCTTCGAGACCTTCATTATCGCCGCCGCCGATACCGTGATGAGCCGAAGCAGCGCCGAATTGGCCGCGGAAGTCTTCCCCGGCGTCGAGGTCCTCAAGCACCTGGGCAAGCACGAAACCATGCTGTCCATCGACAAGGCTCGCAGGCTTCTGGGCTTTGAACCGGAGCACAGTTGGCGCAACGTCCACTCCAACCGGACTACGCCCACAGAAGACTGACACCAACCGAGGTTGACTTCGCCTGCCCGCCGACGCGCGACGGCCCACCCCTTAGCCGCAGTTTCCTGTAGGCACTCGTAAAGGGACGGGCCGTCGCAGCTTCAGCTACCGCTAGATCATGGTCATGACCATGGCGGGATCGGACAGGATTGCGCCGAGGTCGGCCAGGAATCGTGAACCCTGTTCCCCGTCTACTAAGCGGTGGTCGAAGGACAGGCTGAGGGACATGACCTGGCGTACTGCGAGTTCGTCACTGACAACCCACGGCGCCTTCCGAACAGCGCCCAGAGCTACGATGGCAGCCTCTCCCGGGTTCAAGATGGGAGTCCCGGCGTCGATGCCAAACACGCCGATGTTGGTGATGGAGATGGTGCCTCCGGACAACTCCGAAGGCGAGGTCTTGCCTGCACGCGCCGTATCAGTCAACTCAGTCAGGGCCGTGGAGAGCTCACGGAGCGTCAGGCGATCCGCATCCTTGATGTTAGGGACTGTCAGGCCCCTGGGCGTTGCGGCCGCAATGCCCAGATTTACATAGTTGAACTGGACAATCTCCTGGCTGGCCTCATCCCAGCGCGAATTCAGCGACGGGTTGTTCCGCAGCGCCACCAGCACCGCCTTGGCGGCAATGGTCAACGGCGTCAGCTTGTAGCCTTCGAACGTCCGGTTGCCTTTAAGCCGGGCCAACAACTCCATGGTTGCCGTGACGTCGACGGTCAGGAACTCCGTGACGTGCGGTGCAGTGAAAGCACTCTGCACCATGGCCGCAGCAGTGAACTTCCGGACCCCCTTGATGGGCGTCCGTGTTTCCCGCTCGCCCTTCGCGTCAGGAACCTGAGCATCGACCGGAGCTTCCGTTACACCGGAGAAATTCTGAACATCCTCACGGGTGATGAGCCCGCCCGGTCCAGTACCGGGAACCAGCTCCAGGTTGATCCCGAGGTCGCGGGCGAGCTTCCGCACCGGCGGGGTGGAACGCGGTCGCTCAGAGACTTCAGTCCCTGACTGTGGCGACACTGCGGGCTCGGCGAAAGCCGAAACCTCCGGTGCCGGGGACTTCGCCTCCGGGGCCTGACCGCGGGCACGCCGAGTCGGGCGACCTGAGTGTTCGACGACGGCGCCGTACCCCACCAGGTTCGGTTCTCGTTTCGCAGGGCTCCCAATAGCGTCGGCGGCGGCATCCGCCGGCGTACCATTCGCCGACGTCGTAGTGTCCGTCGTAGTGTCCAAGGCACCGGCAGACCCGTTGGCCGCGGCTGGTGCGCCGCCTCCGTTGGAGGAACCGGCGTCGTCCACCTCGAACGAAACGATCGGCTTGCCGACTTCCACCACCGTGCCGGGTTGCTCATGCAGTTCTGCCACCACGCCCGCGAAGGGCGAAGGCAATTCGACAACGGCCTTGGCGGTCTCGACCTCGGCGATGACCTGGTTCAGAGTAACGGTGTCCCCCACCGCCACCTTCCAGCTCAGGATTTCCGATTCAGTCAGGCCCTCGCCGAGGTCCGGCAGCCTGAATTCCTTAATCATGGTGGCGGTCATCCTTCCAGTCCACTCAGCGAATTTGGGCGACCCAGGGCCCTGTCCACGCCATCGAGAATCCTGTCCAGATCCGGCAAGTGGTGCATTTCGAGCTTCGAGTACGGGTACGGAACGTCGAAACCAGTGATGCGGACCGGGGCGGACTCCAAGTAGTGGAAGCAGCGTTCGGTAATGCTGGCAGCGATCTCGGCGCCAAGGCCACCGGATTGGCCGGCCTCGTGGGTGATGACCAGCCGTCCGGTCTTGCGGACCGAAGCTTCCACCACTGGGTAGTCCACAGGTGCCAGCGAGCGCAGATCGATGACTTCCAGCGAAATGCCTTCGTCAGCCGCGGCCATGGCAGCATCCTTGGCCGTCTTGACGAGAGGACCATAAGCAATCAAGGTGACATCAGAACCGGTGCTGACCACGGCAGCCCTGTCCAGGGGAAGGGCAGAGGAGAGATCGAGGGTCTCATCCACGTCGCCCTTGTCGTGATAACGCCGTTTGGGTTCGAAGTAGAGGACGGGATCATCGGAAGCAATAGCCTGCTGGATCATCGTGTAGGCATCCTGCGGGTTGGACACAGCCACCACCCGAAGGCCAGAGGTGTGCGTGAAGTAGGCCTCTGGTGATTCGGAGTGATGCTCCGGGGATCCGATGCCGCCACCGAAAGGAACACGAATGGTGATGGGCATCTTGACCCGCCCCTGGGTGCGGTAGTGCATTTTGGCCACTTGGCTGACGATTTGGTCGAACGCCGGGTAGATAAAACCATCGAACTGGATCTCGCAGACCGGCCGGTAACCGCGATAGGCCAAGCCGACTGCGGTGCCTATGATGCCGGACTCAGCCAGCGGCGAATCGATCACCCTGTGCTTTCCGAAATCTTTCTGCAGCCCATCCGTGACGCGGAAGACGCCACCGAGCGAGCCGATGTCCTCTCCCATGAGGACCACTTTGGGATCGTTTTCGAGGGACTTCCGGAGGCCGGCATTGATGGCTCGGGCAAAAGTGAGCTTGGACATCAGAGTGCACCTTCCTCGACCGGCTGGTTGAAACTGTTCAGGTAGCGCGAGTAATGGTCCTTCTGGCGTTCAATCCAGGAATTGGGCGTGCTGTAGACGTGGTTGAAAACGTCCAGCGGTTGCGGGTCCGGCATATCGATGCAGCTGGACCGAAGTTCGGCAGCCACAGTGTCGGCCTTGGACTTCACCCGGGCTTCGACGTCTTCCGTCAGCAGGCCCTTCGCCTCCAGCAGCTTGCGCAGCCTCAGGATCGGGTCCTTGGCAGCCCAGTCCTCCAGCTCGATTGGGTCACGGTAACGGGTGGGATCATCAGCGGTGGTATGCGGACCCATGCGGTAGGTGACAGCCTCAATAAAGGTAGGTCCACCGCCCTTACGGGCCCGATCCAAAGCCACACGAGTCGCAGCCATGACCGCCAGGACATCGTTGCCATCAACCCGCATGCTCGGGATACCAAAACCGGTGGGCCTGTCAGCCAGCTGAACGTGGGACTGTACGCGTACGGGCTCGGAAATTGCCCAATGGTTGTTCTGGCAGAAGAACACTACGGGAGCCTGGTAGCTCGCAGCGAAGACCATGGCCTCATTGACGTCGCCTTCACTGGTGGCACCATCGCCAAAATAGGCAAGGACCGCGGTATTCGCACCATCCAACTGCACCCCCATGGCATAGCCGGTGGCGTGCAGGCTCTGGGAACCAATGATGATCTGAGGCGTTGCCAGGTTGATGCGCAGCGGATCCCACCCATAAGAAGCATTGCCACGCCATACGCGGGCGATCTCGGACAGGTGTGCCCCACGTACATAGGCCACCCCGCTTTCGCGGTAGCTGGGGAAGACGAAGTCGTCGTCCCGCAGCGAGCGGCTCGAGCCGATCTGAGCTGCTTCCTGACCCAGCAACGGGGGCCACAACGCGAGCTCTCCCTGGCGCTGAAGAGCCGTAGCCTCCGCATCGATACGGCGTATGACCGTCATGTCCTCATACAAGGAACACAGATGCTCATCGCCGATGTCCTTGACCCAGATATCAAATTCGGGATGGCTGATGCGCTCGCCTTCCGGCGACACCAACTGGAGCAGATCGCCGCCAGTCCTCAAGGGATTTTGTGCACTATGTCCTGGGTTTGGAGTGTCTTGGTGCACTCCTTTGCCCGCCTGATCCGTCAACACAGGTGATCGCAACCTTCCGGCTCGGTTTCGTCGGCGCTGGCTGGACTTGTGATCCTGCCGCAGACCGGCCCTCCGGCACCTTCGCCGGAGCTAATTGTGACCCTACTCACAACGCGCATCAGGTACAACTACCCCTAGCAATATTGAGCATTCTGCCCTGTTTCAGCCGTCAAGGTCGTGCTAATCTTGCGCATTATGCAACCCTTGGATGGCACTGACACCCGACTACTTTCCGCCATGGCCAAGGATCCGCGCGGGACCGTGGTGGCACTCGCTCAAAAGCTGGGCTTGTCCCGCAACACGGTGCAAGCCCGCATGGCCCAGCTCGAGAAGAAGCACGCATTCCTTTCCTTCGAGCGGAGGATCAATCCGGTGGCCCTCGGCTACCCGCTGACGGCGTTCATCACCGTCCATGTGCAGCAGCAGAAATTGGCGTCGCTGGCCCAAGACCTGGCCGACATTCCGGAGATCCTTGAAGGCTTCGGGCTGACGGGTTCGGCCGACCTGTTGCTGCGTGTCGTTGCCTTGGATGCAGAGGATCTTTACCGTATCAACGGGAAGATCCTCGGCTGTAACGGTGTGGACCGGACGGATACGGCGCTGGCCATGAGGGAAATGATCCCCTACCGGGTGCAACCGTTGTTGGGGCGGCGTACCGACGCCTGAATTCCCTCCCTGCCCGCAGGTCCCTGCCTGCAGTTGCTGCTTGCGCACTCTTGCCCGTGGAAACGGACATGCGGTTTGATGCAAGGGGACGCATCGGGGACCGGCCAGAGGTCCCCGGCCAATAGCCACTCGGCCACTACGGCCAGCAATCACCGAAGAAGAGCCGAAAAGTGCTGTGGATCGTCCTCAGTGCGGTCGCATTAGTGATCGTGCTGGCCGTTCTCCTCTACATTTTCGAGGGCACGGACCATCTCAAGATGAGCAGCATCCGCCTGCGCCCCTCAATGACGTAGCGACCGGGTTCAAAGGCAGCATTAGAATAATCCGGTCCAGCACCCATCCACCTGCACATATGGTCCGAATCACTGCTTGAGAGCCCCAGCCGGGGCTCAGCAGGACGGCCGGGTTTCCGGCCATCACCCGAAGGTTCGGTCCAATGCGTACTTCGCCGTTCCAGCCTTGGCAGCGGCTGCCGCTGCGCATGTCGCAGCCATGGCAGCCGGCGTCTCCACCCAGCGCTCACTTGATGTGGGCCAGCTTGCTGCCTCGGCCTGACGCTCATGGCACTTGCCGGAGCGGGCTGGTTGAGGCGGCAGCACAAGACCAACGACGGCGGCGCCCACGGCCAGCCAAGGACCGGGCGGCTTCTGGCAGCCGCGTTCGGAGCCGCCGTCGTTGTTGCAACAGTGGCAACACCCGGCCTGGCAGCATCCATGGCCGGGCAGCACGCCGTCCCCCGTGGTGAACACGGCCAGGAGCCGGACGGAAACAACGGCCAGGGCCCCAATCCCGCCCTGGACCCGGGTCGCCACCACTAGGCGGCGGCTGGACCGGCGCACCATTAACAATGCCCACTGTTGATGGTGCGCCTGGTTCGTGGATCATGGAGCCATGGATCCCATCGAGGCGCTCGACGAAATTGCCTTCTGGCTGGAACGCAGCCTTGCCCCCACATTCAAAGTCCAAGCCTTCCGCAAAGCGGCCGACGCCGTCCGGCAGGTTGCGCCCGAAGAGCTGGCCAAGCTGGTCAGCAGCGGCCGGATAAAGAGCGTCAAGGGCGTCGGAAGCCGGAGCGCCGAAGTCATCACGCAGGCCATGGAGGATCGCATCCCCGGCTATCTGGCCGATCTGCGTCAACGCGGAACAGAATCTTTGGCCTCCGGGGGTGACACGCTGCGGGCCGCGCTGCGCGGGGACCTTCACAGTCACAGCAACTGGTCCGACGGCGGTTCCCCTATCGAAGCCATGGTGGCCGCAGCGCGGACCCTCGGCCGGGAGTATCTTGCCCTGACTGACCACTCCCCCAACCTCACCATTGCCAACGGCCTTAGCGTCGAACGGCTCGAGAAGCAGTTGGGAGTGGTGGAAGGCATCAACGCCTCCCAGGATGATTTCCGATTGCTCAAGGGCATCGAGGTGGACATCCTTGAAGACGGAACACTGGACCAGACCCCGGACATGCTGGGCCGTCTGGACATAGTTGTTGCGAGCGTCCACTCCAAGCTGCGAGCCGACAGAAAGACCATGACCGCGCGAATGCTCGGCGGCATCAATGATCCCCACACCAACGTCTTGGGACATTGCACGGGCCGCTTGGTCCAGGGATCGCGGGGTACCAGGCCTGAGTCCGAATTCGATGCCGCCAAAGTCTTCAAAGAGTGCGCCGAATGGGGTGTGGCCGTTGAAATCAATTCACGGCCGGAGCGGCAGGACCCGCCGGACGACCTCATCAAAATGGCCCTCGACGCCGGCTGCCTGTTCAGCATAGACAGCGACGCCCATGCTCCCGGCCAGCTCGATTTCCTGCAGTACGGGGCGGAGCGGGCCGAAGCCCAAGGTGTGCCGAAGGAACGGATTGTCACCACATGGCCGCTGGAGCAGTTGAAGGAGTGGCTGAGCCTGAAGAAGTGACCGGCCTCACGCAGGAAGGCTCCTCCTGCGGTTCGCGGGAGGAGCCTTCCTGTTGTGTTGTGGTGTTCGTGTGGGCGGGCTAGTGGTCTACGGCCTTCTCAGCACCGACGCCGGTCAGCGATCGCACCTCCATCTCCGCCTGCTTGGCCGGGTCCTCGCGCCGCTTGTCCAGGACCGTCCCCAGCCAGCCCAGGAAGAAGGCCAGCGGGATGGACACGATGCCCGGGTTGCTCAGGGGGAAGAGGGCAAAGTTCGCTCCCGGGATCATGGAGGTCTTTGCGCCCGAAACTACTGGCGAGAAGGTGATCAGCAAGATGGCCGCAGCAAGACCGCCATACATGCTCCACACCGCGCCCTGGGTAGTGAACTTCTTCCAGAACAAAGAGTAGACGATGGTGGGTAGGTTAGCCGAGGCCGCAACCGCGAACGCCAAAGCCACCAGGAAGGCCACATTCTGGCCATTGGCGAAGATGCCACCGAGGATGGCGAGGACACCGATCACCAGTACCGTTCGTCGGGCCACCTTCACCTCGGTAATTGCATCGGCTTTGCCCTTGGCAATGACATTGGCATAGATGTCATGGGCGAAGGATGCTGCCGCCGTGATGGTCAGACCGGCCACCACCGCCAGGATGGTGGCGAAGGCCACAGCCGAGATAAAGCCCAGGAGCAGTGGCCCACCAAGGTGGAAGGCCAGCAGCGGTGCGGCGGAGTTGACACCGCCGGGTGCGGATTTGATGGTTTCCGCACCCACAAGGGCAGCTGCTCCGTAGCCCAGCACCAACGTGAACAGGTAGAACAGGCCGATCAGCCAGATGGCCCAGACAACGGACTTGCGGGCTTCTTTTGCCGTGGGGACGGTGTAGAAGCGCATCAGGACGTGAGGCAGGGCTGCGGTTCCGAGGACCAGTGCGAGGCCAAGGGACATGAAGTCGAGCTTGGACGTCTCGGTCTTGCCATACTGCAGGCCCGGGTTCAGGATGGCGGGATTGTTGGCGGCCTCAGCTGCGGAGCCCAGCAGGCTGGAGAGGTTGAACCCATAGATCGCAAGCACCATGGCCGTCATGACTCCGGCACCGGCAATGAGCAGGATGGCCTTGATGATCTGCACCCAGGTGGTGCCCTTCATGCCGCCGATCAGTACGTACATGATCATCAAGGCGCCGACGACGATGATCACCAGGGCTTGGCCGCCCCAGTCGCTGATGCCCAGAAGGAGCGAGATCAGGCTGCCTGCACCTGCCATCTGCGCGAGCAAATAGAAGAAGCAAACGGCCAGGGTGGACAGAGCTGCCGCGATACGGACGGGTCGCTGGCGCAAGCGGAAGGACAGAACGTCGGCCATGGTGAACTTACCGGTGTTGCGGAGCAGTTCAGCCACCAGGAGCAGGGCAACCAGCCAAGCGACAAGGAACCCGATGGAGTAAAGGAACCCGTCGTAGCCGTTGATGGCGATAGCACCGGTGATTCCGAGGAATGACGCCGCCGAAAGGTAGTCGCCGGCGATCGCAGTGCCGTTCTGGGAACCGGTAAAAGATCGGCCGGCTGCGTAGTAGTCCGCCGCGGTCTTATTGTTCCGGCTTGCCCGGAAGACGATCACCATGGTGACCGCCACGAAGAGGGCGAAGATACCCATGTTGAGCAGGGTGGTGTCTTTCAGCGCTTCGACGTTGACTGCTGCCGGGATCATGGTGTTCATTTGCTTGCCCCGCTGATCACGTTGCCGTCCTTATCGAATTCGTGGCCCTCGATCTCGTTGCGGATTTCAGCAGCGATGGGGTCCAGCTTCCTGTTGGAGTAGCTCACGTACCAAGCCGTGATGCCGAAGGTGGTGACGAACTGCAGCAGGCCGAGAATCAGGCCGACATTGATGTTGCCCCAAACCTTGATGGACATAAAGCCCACTGCGTAGTCGGCCAGGAGAACGTAAGCGAAATACCAGAGCAGGAATACGACTGCCATCGGGAAGACAAAGCTGCGGTGCCGCTTGCGCAGTGTCTTGAACCGTTCCGTCTGTTGGACTTCCTGGAAGTCCACGGACGCCGTTGCGTCCTGGGGTTGGGCCTCATTACCCATGGTTCCTCCTGATTGTGATGTATCCACATCAGCTCCACGCACAGTGCCAATGCGACTGCGCCAATGTGACTGCAATCACTATCGAACGCGTCGGGGTACCTGTTCCAGAGAATCATCCACCGCCGTCGCTCAGCGGTTGTGACGCTGCGCCAAGCGGCGGATGCGAGGGCTATTCGGGGACAGGGGAGGAGGCAGGAGCGGGTCCGGCTACGCTGGCCTTATGCCCGATTCCCCGCTTTTCACCGTAGCCGCGATCGCCGTGATCGTGCTGGCCGTCGCCGTCGTCGTGGGCGTCGGCTTCAAGGTGATCCGATCGTTCCGCGACCTTGGCACGGACGCCGAGCGTGCCACTTACAACACCCTCCATGCAGCTTCCAGGGCCGGGCAGCACCTTCGCGGCGGCCTCCACCCTGCCGGGGCAGTCAAGGCCAGCAAGCAACTGCGGGCACTGCTGGGCTGCGATGCCCTGGCCATTACTGACACTGACGCCGTGCTCGCCTGGGATGGTGTCGCTGAGGAGCTCCGTCCGTCGCTGATGCGGTTCGCAGCGGAGGTTCTGACCACCGGACGAACGGTGGTGGTGTCCCTCGGGCACCCCTCACCCGCTTCACCGGACCACGGTAACCACGGTTTCAATGCTGTGATAGCACCCATCCGGGCCGGATCCAAGGTGGTTGGTTCAGTGGCCGCACTTGCACCTTCGGCGGGGGCTGGTTTGGTGAGGGCCACCAGCGAGGTGGCCGACTGGATTGCCGCGCAACTGGAGCTGGCAGAGCTGGAATCGTCGCGCACCCTCCTCATAGAGGCGGAGGTCCGGGCGCTGCGTGCCCAGATCAGCCCCCACTTCATCTACAACTCGTTGAATGCGATTGCCTCGTTCATCAATACCGATCCGGCCCGAGCCAGGGAGCTCGTAGTGGAATTCGCAGATTTCACCCGGTATTCGTTCCGGAGGCACGGCGACTTCACCACTGTGGCAGAGGAACTCCGCTGCATAGACCGCTACCTCTTGTTGGAGCGGGCCCGGTTCGGTGAACGGGTCCAGGTGAGCCTGCGCATCGCTCCGGAAGTCCTCAGCACGGTCATCCCGTTCCTCAGCCTCCAACCGCTGGTGGAGAACGCGGTCCGGCACGGTTTGGAGGCCAAGGAAGGCCCGGGACACATCACCATCTGCGCGAATGATTCGGGCGCATTTGCCGAGGTGACCATCGAGGACGACGGCGTGGGCATGGACCCGGAGCATCTGCGGTCGGTGCTCGCCGGGCACACGGACGGGGTCCATGTGGGACTTCGCAATGTGGACGCACGCCTGCGGCAGGTCTATGGCGACGAGCACGGACTTGTGATCGACACCGCCCCTGGCGAAGGGACCATGATCACCATGCGGGTTCCCAAATCCCAGCCGGGGCACGACGCCTGAAGCCGGTTAGTCTTTAATCATGATCAACGTGCTCGTCGCTGATGACGAACCGCCCGCCGTGGAGGAGCTCGCCTTCCTGTTGGGCCGGGATGAGCGGATTGGCGCCATCCATAGGGCATCGTCCGGCGCAGAGGCGCTCCGGACGTTGGAAACCGAATCCGTGGACGCTGTCTTCCTCGACATCCACATGCCGGCGCTCTCGGGCTTGGATATTGCACGCGCCATTTCGCGCACCAGCAGTCCGCCCGCCGTCGTGTTTGTCACTGCAGACGAAGACTGCGCGCTTGAAGCCTTCGACCTCGCCGCCATCGATTATCTGCTGAAGCCCTTGAGGGCGGAGCGGCTTTCCCGTTCGGTGGACCGGATCAGTGAGCTCATCAAGGACGGCACTCCCGCGCCGGAGATGATCACGGTGGACCTGGGCAGCACCACCCGCATGATCCGTCGCGACGACGTCACCTATGTGCAGGCTCAGGGCGACTACGCCCGGCTGCACACCGCCGAGTCGAGCTACCTGATCCGGGTTCCCCTCAGCGATCTTGAACAGAAGTGGGCAGACGCGGGTTTCCTCCGTATCCATCGTTCGTATCTCATCGCGCTGAACCACGTGCAGCACCTCAAGCTTTCAGCAACCGGGCCCAGCGTGGCAGTAGCCGGCGCCGAGCTGCCCATCAGCCGCAGGCACCTGCCCTCGGTCAGGGATAAGCTGCAGACCACCCGCATCCGGCCGCAGGGATGACCCGCGTCCGAGTCACCGCCCCGCGCCAATCAGCCACGGCGGCTCCGGCGGCTCCGGGCAGGTCGCCCTATCCCAAGGAGGTCGCAGAGGACTCCGATGTCGGGCGGATCTTCATCCGCTCGCTCATCCGCTCCCAGCTGCGGTTGGCGTTGGTGGTGGCTTGCGGGTTCCTGATCATTCTTGCGGTGATCGCGCTGTTCCTCGTCTATGGACCCGGCGTAGCGGAGACCCGCATCTTCGGCATTCCCTTGGATTGGCTGGTGCTGGGCGCGGGTATCTACCCCGTAATCGGGCTGAGTGCCTGGCTCTACAACCGTGCGGCAGCCCGCAATGAGGCGCGCTACCGCGACCTTGTGGAGGACATATGAACCCGGCTGTTGGTCTCTTCGCTTTTCTCGCCGTTTCCATCGCCACGGCGGTTATCGGCTTCTACGGACTGCGCATCTCACGTACCACCGGCGACTTTTACGTCGCATCACGAACTGTCCCGCCTTGGTGGAACGCGTCTGCAATCGGCGGCGAGTACCTGTCCGCTGCCAGCTTCCTGGGGGTTGCAGGACTGATTCTGCTTTCAGGAACTGATGCGCTGTGGTTCCCCGTGGGCTACACCGCCGGATACCTGATGCTCCTGCTCTTCGTAGCCGCTCCCCTGCGCCGCTCCGGCGCCTACACGATTCCCGATTTCACCGAAGCCCGCTTGGACTCCAAGCTGGTCCGCCGGGTGACGAGCCTCGTGGTTGTCGCCGTTGGATGGCTGTACATCGTTCCCCAACTCCACGGCGCCGCCCTCACCATCCGGATCACCACAGGCCTTCCATCGTGGGTAGGTTCGACGGCGGTGGTACTGGTTGTGTGCCTCACGGTGGTGGCAGGTGGCATGCGCTCCATAACCTTCGTTCAGGCCTTTCAGTACTGGCTCAAACTGACTGCTTTGGCAGTGCCGGTGGTGTTCGTCCTGCTGGTGCTGGCCGGCAACGGCGCACAACCGCAGGCGCCCCTGCCCATCAACCCCACCGGCCAAAGCGCTTCGGGGGCATACCAACACATTTCGCTCTTGGTAGCGTTGCTCTTTGGAACCCTGGGCCTCCCGCATGTCCTGGTGAGGTTCTATACCAACCCGGACGGCCAATCGGCCCGCCGAACAACTTTGATCGTCCTTGGCCTGCTCTCCGTCTTCTACTTGTTTCCTACGGTTTCGGGGGCTGTAGGAAGGATGTTCGCCCCACAGCTCGCGCAGTCCGGACAAGCCGATGCCTTGGTCTTGTTGCTGCCCGGCAGGCTAGTGGGTGGCATGGTCGGCGACTTGCTGTCCGCCCTGGTTGTGGCAGGTGCCTTCGCTGCTTTCCTGTCCACGACGTCCGGCTTGGTGGTTTCGCTGTCCGGCGTCATCAGCCAGGACCTCTTTGGAGGAAGCGTGAGTGGCTTCCGGCTCGCTGCGGTGCTCGCCGCCGTCGTGCCTTTGGGATTTGCCTTGATGACTGACAGCCTGGCGCTGGCTGGAAGCGTTGGCTTGGTCTTCGCTTTCACGGCCTCCACCATTTGCCCGGTGCTTCTGCTGGGGATCTGGTGGCGTGGGCTGACTGATACGGGCGCCATCGCGGGCATGCTGACCGGAGCGTTCCTCTGTGGTGGCGCCATGGTGACGGGCACCATCATGGGACCCGGTAACGCGCCCGCTTGGTTGGCGCAGCCCGCCGCGTGGAGCGTCCCGGCCGCATTCGCGGTGACCATAGCCGTGTCAATCATGACAAAGAACCGGGTGCCGGCTTCCGTGAACCGTGCCATGTCGCGCCTGCACGTGCCGGAGCGGCCAGTAGTCACCGAGAGATAGCGGTAGGAAGCCGTTGTCCGGGGCCACTGCAGGGTGGACAATGACGCCATGTCCGAGGAACCGGGTGCCGCCAGTCCAGAGCCGCCGGCCCCCACACCGGAACTATCTCCAAGCGTCCGCGCGCAGTTGTTGGCGACGGAACACTGGAGCCTGCTTGCCTCAAGGAGCACCACCCAAGGCGAAGTCCTCACACGCATCAGCATGTTCCTGACGTTTACCTCGGCAAGCCTGCTGAGCGTGGCACTGGTGGGTAACGCCACTCAGTTTTCAGACGCATTCAGGGCCTTCGCGTTGACCATATTATGCCTTGACCTTGTGGTCGGCCTTCTCACCCATATGCGCGTAATGAGCGTGGGAATGGAGGACCTTATGTATGTTCTGGCAATGAACCGGCTACGGGCTGCGTATATCGATCTGGATCCGGGGATGACGCCCTACCTCATGGCTGGGCACCACGACGACGAAGAAGGCGCCAAGCGGACTTACTACTTCCTCGGCGGGCGGACAGATTTTAGCCAAGTGGCGGGCAGCAGCATGGTTTTCATGGGTTTTGTTAACTCGGCGCTGATCGCCTTGCTGCTTGGCTCAGCAATGCTGACCGCCGGGCTTCCACCTCTCGCGGCAATACCTGTTGCCGTTCTGGTCGCGCTGGCCTTTTTCGGCACGTCGCTGGTACGCGGGCATCGTCGCTATCTGGCCGTTTGGAAAAAGAATCCGCCGATCTCGCCCACTCCCCCGCAGGCTTGATGCGGTTCTTTAGTCGATGGCCGCCATGAGCTCAACAACACGGGCGAGAAAGGCGTCCACCTGGGCCTCCTCGTAGCCCTCGGCGCCCTTGGCCGCACGGAAGACAGCACGTCGCACGGTGTCCACGCTAAGGGCTTGATCGTGCTCAAGGTATCCGATGAGTTCGGCGCACAGACCATCCACGTCCTGGACGTTGTAGCTGCGGGTCCTTTTCCCGGACGGGCGACGGAACCTCTCGCCGTCGGGCCGGTGCAGCCTGCCGCGCAGGATGCCGGAGAGCTTGCCGATCTCCCGCAGCCACGCCTCCTCGCCCTGCTGGCTGATGAGATCGTCCCTCTCCCGGCGCGCGAACGCGTCCTCCAACCGGTCCAGTGCAGCATCAACGCTGTTGGCGTCGTAACCACCCTTGACGGGGTCAAAAGCCACAGCCCGGACGTCCACGCTTGCCACTTGGTCGGCGGTGCCGACGGGATTCTCAAACGATGTCCTGGCTCGCTGGAGGAAGTCATCCACTTGCTTGGCGTTATAGCCGTACTTGCTGCGCTCCACGCGATCGAACGTTGCGGGAATCTGGCGTCGAATATCCAAGGCCACTAATTTTCCTTCATTGGTTGTCAGACGCCGCTCAGCAGCGCGAACAAAACATAGGCTACAGGGGCTGCGAACACGATCGAGTCCAAACGGTCCATCACGCCACCGTGGCCGGGCAGGATGCTGCTCATGTCCTTAACGCCAAGTTCGCGCTTGACCATGGACTCGGCGAGGTCTCCGGCGGTTGATGCGGCCACCATGCAGACGGCCAGCACGAGGCCCACCCACCAGGGTTTATCGAGCAGGAAGATACAGGCAAGGACGCCGATGACCATGGCGCCACCCACCGATCCCGCGAAGCCCTCCCAGGACTTTTTGGGGCTGATCTTCGGGGCCATGGGGTGCTTCCCGAACGTGGCACCCACAATGTAGCCGAACGTGTCGTTCGAGACCACCAACAGCAGCAAGGTGGCTATCTGCCATGCGCCGTCGGGGATCCCGCCCGGCCAGAACCCCACTGGAGTGGCGCCACCTGTGGCGTGAAGCGGCAATGCCGCGAAGCTGATGAGGAACGGTACCCAGGCCAGCGTGAAAACGCCGGCAAACACGCTCCGTGGTGCCCCCGCAGCACTCTCGATGGAGCGCCACAGCAGAACGGCCACGGAGCTCGCCGTCATGGTGAAAAGCAAACCCTCGAGTCCGCCGAAGTAGGCCGATACCGGCATCACCAGGCTGCCGATCATCACGGGAACGATCGGCATCCTGGTCCCCTGCGCCTCAAGCGCCCGGAAAACTTCCCAAACACCCAGCACCGCAAAAGCGGTAGTAAGCAGGACGAATCCCAGCGGAAGGAAAAGCAATCCACCCAAGACGGCCAAAAGCATGGCAAGCCCGACGCCGATGGCCGCCGGAAGGTTCCGGCCAGCCTTGGGTGTGGGGTTCGTCCGCACGCGCTTCACGCGCTTGGGGGTATCGCGTGTCGGGACCCGCTCAGCGGGCGCCGGCTCAGCCTGGTTCATCAGACCTCGAGCAGCTCGGCTTCCTTGCGCTTGAGCAGTTCGTCGATGCTGTCCACGTGCTGCTTGGTCAGGGCGTCGAGTTCCTTCTCGGCGCGTGCACCCTCGTCTTCTCCTGCGTCGCCGTCCTTGACGAGCTTATCCAGGGAATCCTTGGCCTTGCGGCGGATGCTTCGGATGGAAACCTTGGCATCCTCACCCTTGCCCTTGACGATCTTCACGTACTCCTTGCGGCGCTCCTTGGTGAGTTCCGGGATGGTCACGCGGATGACGTTGCCGTCGTTGGACGGGTTGGCCCCAACCTCGGAGTCGCTCAGTGCCTTCTCGATGTCACGCAGCGCGGTCTTGTCGTAAGGGGTGATCAGGATGGTCCGGGCATCCGGCACACCGAAGGAGGCCAGCTGCTGCAGCGGGGTGGGCGTGCCGTAGTACTCCACGATCACCTTGTTGTAGAGGGCGGGGTTGGCGCGGCCGGTACGGATCGACGCGAAATCGTCCTTGGCTACCTCCACCGCCTTATCCATTTTCTCGCCGGCTTCGAGCAAGGTCTCTTCGATCACGGGTTTCTCCTCAGAAATAGTTGCTGCCCAACTGCAGGCGGCAATGCACAGTAAAGCAATGCACAGTAAAGATCCGCCACCAGGGGCGGACGGTCCTAGAAATATCCTAGCCCTTGCTAGGGAGTAACCAGGGTACCCAGCGTTTCGCCGAGGATGGCACGGGTAACGTTGCCCTCACCCTCCATGCCGAAGACCACCATGGAAAGACTGTTGTCCTTGCACATGGTCATTGCAGTCTGGTCCATGACCCGGATGTCGCGGCGCAAGGCTTCGTCGTAGCTGAGGACATCAAGCTTCTCCGCCAGCGGATCCTTCTTGGGATCGGCAGTGTAGACGCCGTCCACACCGCTCTTGGCCATGAGGACCACGTCTGCGTGCACTTCAAGGGCGCGCTGTGCCGCAACGGTGTCGGTGGAGAAGTATGGCAAGCCGGCGCCCGCGCCGAAAATGACCACGCGGCCCTTTTCCATATGGCGGATGGCTCGGCGCGGAATGTAGGCCTCTGCGACTTGGCCCATGGTGATGGCGCTCTGGACCCTGGTCTCTACTCCGGCCTGCTCCAGGAAGTCCTGCAGAGCCAGGCAGTTCATCACGGTGCCCAGCATGCCCATGTAGTCGGCGCGGGAGCGGTCCATGCCGCTTTGTGACAGTTCGGCGCCGCGGAAGAAGTTACCTCCGCCGACAACGATCGCCACTTCTACCTCGGTGACAGCTGCCGCGATTTGCTTGGCGATGGCGCGGACGGTCTCAGGATCGACGCCGAGCTTGCCTCCGCCGATGACCTCGCCGGAAAGTTTCAGAAGTACACGTCGACGGGTCTTCTCGGGCTGGATAGCAGTGTTGACGGTTTCCATGGTGCCTTCCCGTTGGTGGACTCTGGCTAGATTATCGTGCTGTGGGTCCGCGCAGGTACTACCCGGACGGGTGCATGAAAAAGGGGCGGCCACCGAAGTGACCACCCCTTTTCATGAATTACTAGTTTCCGACGCGGAAACGGGTTACTGCGGTTGCCTTGACGCCGGCTTCTTCGAGGACCTGTGCAACAGTCTTCTTGGAATCCTTTGCGAATGCCTGGTCAACCAGAACTTCACCCTTGTAGAAGCCCGTCACGCGGCCTTCCACGATCTTCGAAAGAGCGGCTTCGGGCTTGCCTTCAGCCTTCGCGGTCTCTTCGGCGATGCGGCGCTCGGACTCGACCAGTTCGGCCGGGACGTCCTCGCGGGTCAGGTAGTTCGGAGCCATGGCTGCAACGTGGACAGCGATGTCGTGCGCGGCGGTGGCAGCGGCTTCGCCCTCACCGTCAACAGCGAACAGAACGCCGACCTGGGCCGGAAGGTCCTTGGACGTCTTGTGCAGGTAGGCGTCAACCGTGGTGCCCTCAACGCGGGAGATACGGCGGACAACAACCTTCTCGCCGAGGACTGCGCCCTCTTCGACGACGACCTCGGACAACGGCTTGCCGTCGACCTCGGTGGCCAGCAGGGTCTCGAGGTCGGCTGCGCCGGACTCGACTGCAACGTTGAGGACCTTGTCAGCCAGCTGGATGAACTTGTCAGCCTTGGCGACGAAGTCAGTTTCGCAGTTGACCTCGATCATTACGCCGACGCCACCGTTGACCTTGGCAGCAACCAGGCCTTCAGCAGTGGAACGGCCTTCGCGCTTGGTAGCACCCTTGAGGCCCTTGATGCGGATGATCTCGATGGCCTTCTCGGCGTCACCGTTGGCTTCGTCAAGAGCCTTCTTGACGTCCATCATGCCGGCGCCGGTGCGCTCGCGCAGGGCCTTGATGTCAGCAGCAGTGTAGTTCGCCATGTGAACCCCTCTGTCTAGGAATTTGTGTGTTTACGGACTGACAGGACGGCCGCCCACCGTGTGAGCCGCCATCCTGTCAGTTGCCCCCAACGCCGTTTCGGGTGTCAGGGAAGGTCCAGATTTACTTGGCTGCTTCGGCTTCGCCGGCTGCAGCTTCAGCAACGGGAGCCTCAGCTGCGGGAGCTTCTGCTGCCGGAGCCTCGGTTGCTGCTGCTTCTTCGGCCTTGCTGCCTTCGAGGAGCTCGCGCTCCCACTCAGCCAGCGGCTCTTCCGGAGCTTCGGTGGTGCCCGTTGCGCGCTGGTTGCGGGCGATGAGGCCCTCAGCTACGGCGTCGGCAACAACGCGGGTGAGCAGGTTGACGGAGCGGATGGCGTCGTCGTTACCCGGGATCGGGAAGTCAACTTCGTCGGGATCGCAGTTGGTGTCCAGGATGGCAACAACGGGGATGTTCAGCTTCTTGGCTTCGTCAACAGCAAGGTGTTCCTTCTTGGTGTCAACAACCCAAAGAACCGAGGGAGCCTTGGTCAGGTTGCGGATACCACCGAGGTTGGACTCAAGCTTGGTGAGTTCACGCTTGAGGAGCAGGAGCTCCTTCTTGGTGTAAGCCGAGCCAGCGACGTCGTCGAAGTTAATCTCTTCGAGTTCCTTCATGCGCTGGATACGCTTGGCGACGGTCTGGAAGTTGGTGAGCATACCGCCCAGCCAACGCTGGTTTACGTACGGCTGGCCAACGCGGGTAGCCTGCTCGGCAATTGCTTCCTGAGCCTGCTTCTTGGTGCCAACGAACAGGACGGTGCCGCCGTGGGCGACAGTAGCCTTGACGAACTCGTAGGCGCGGTCGATGTAGGACAGCGACTGCTGGAGGTCAATGATGTAGATGCCGTTGCGCTCCGTGAAGATGAAGCGCTTCATCTTCGGGTTCCAACGACGGGTCTGGTGTCCAAAGTGGACGCCGCTGTCAAGCAGCTGGCGCATAGTTACGACGGGCATGCCGACGCTCCTTCCGGCAGGTCATTCATGAGAGAGCCCAGGGGGCTGCTCTTACCCTGCCAATAGTTGACGGTTGTTTAGCCATTGCCCGGATGGGCGCGGCTCCTGGCATCCATTGCACTTCTCATCCGGCACAGAACCTGAGCTCAGCCGGACCGCAAGAGGCGCAATCCTCCGCAGCATAAAGCCGGAAGGCTTAGCTGGTGGAGGGCTGGATACGCGTAGTCAGCCTGGGGCCCTCACATATCTGAATGAGACATGCTCCTGAACAAGCTTGAGGGCACAGCAAACTGCTCCACCAAGTGTACTACAGCGACCCCGCCGATTTGACCGCGGAAACCACCCGTTGTCCACATACGGCAGCCTACGTATCGCGTCGCCGGGACCTCCCGGGAAGGCTGGTTCCATGACCGCCCTGAAGCTCTCACTGACCACACTTATTGTCTCCGCCATTGTTGCCGGCAACGCAAGTGCAGCTGTACCGGCGGGCCCTGATCCTCGCGTTCCGCGGTGGAGCTGGCCACTATCACCCAAGCCTTCCGTCCTGCGGACGTTCGACCCCCCGGACAAACCGTGGCTCAGCGGGCATCGCGGCGTGGATTTGGGACCAACGCCCGACGGCGGTCCGGTCGTTGCGCCGTCGGAGGGAGTGGTGACCTTTGCCGGCGTCGTGGTTGATCGTCCGGTACTGACGATCGATCAAGGCGATGGGCTCAAGAGCAGCTTCGAACCCGTGACCAGCGAACTCAAGGTCGGAGACGCCGTCCTCAAGGGTCAAGTCATCGGCGCCATGCGGGCCGGTCATTGCAGCGGCGCCACCTGCTTGCATTGGGGGGTGCGGCGCGGTGAGGACTACGTCAATCCGCTGGGCTTCGTGTCCGACACGCGGCCGTCCATTCTGCTGCCGCTCTCCTGAATCCCGCCGACCTTGAGTCCCGCCGCGCCCGCGGGCGTTCTAGACGATGGCCGAGACGCCCGTGATGGCCCGGCCTGTCACCAGGGTGTTGATCTCGTGCGTGCCCTCATAAGAGTAGATGGCCTCGGCGTCGGAGAAGATCTTGGCCATGCCGTAGTCGGTCACGATGCCGTTGCCACCAAGAATGCTGCGTCCCAAGGCGACACTTTCCCGCATGCGGGCCGTAGTGAAAGCCTTGGCCAGAGCCGATTGCTCGTCCTTGGCCACACCGGCGTCTTCGAGTTGGGCAAGCCGCACCATCATGCCCATCGAGGCCACAGTATTTCCGAGAATCTGAACCAATTGGTTCTGCACCAGCTGGAACGCTGCCAGTGGCCGCCCAAACTGCTGACGCTCCACGGCGTAGCTGCGGGCTACGTCGAAGGCTGCCATCTGAAGTCCCACTGCCTGCCAGGCGACGGCCAGTCGCGTCACCTTGAGGACCTTGTTGGTGTCACGGAAGCTGTTGCCGTTCGCCAGCTTGAAGAAGTCCGGTACCACTACGTTGTCCAGAGTGATGTCCGCGTTCTGAACCGTACGCAGGGAGATCTTGTTCTCGATCTTGCTGGCCGAGTAGCCCGGCAACGTGGTGTCCACCAGGAACGCCTTGACCTGGTTGTCGGCCACGTCTTTGGCATAGATGACAACCCAGTCAGAGAAAGTGGCGTTGCCGATCCAGCGCTTGGCGCCGTTGAGAATCCAGTTCTCGCCATCGCGCTTGGCGGTGGTGCGGGTGCCGCCGGCGACGTCGGAGCCGCCCAAGGGCTCAGTCAGGCCGAAGGCGCCGATCTTCTTCAGGGAGTAGATGTCCGGCAGCCAGGCATCTTTTTGTTCCTGCGACGCGAGGGCCTCGATCGAGCCGGTGAAGAGGCCGTCATGAACACCCATGAAGGTAGCAATCGAAGCATCCGCGCGGGTCACCTCAGCGTGGAGCATGCCGGCGAACAGGTTGGAGTAGCCTTGGCGGCGAACAGGGCTGACAAGGTCCAGCTCGCCAAGCTTGGGAATGAGGTCCATGGGGAACTCGCCACGGTTCCAGCAATCCACTGCGATGGGCTTGACCTCACGCGCCAGGAATTCCCGGACCTCCGCCAGGCGGTCCTGCTCTTTGCTTGTCAGCATCTGCTCAAAGGCGTAGAAGTCGCCGTCGGCATACGGAAGGGTGGTGGCGTCGAATGCAGCGTTGGACATATTCGCTCCTTCAAGGGTGGTCACCTGCGACCACGTCAGGTCCGGAGGGACTGCGCTGAACCCAAGGGCAGCAGGGCAGCGAAGTTACCGGCGAGTAGTAAGTTACTGATGAGTAACATACCTCACGTGGTGCATCCCCCGCAACGCTGAGGGGTCATTCCGCGCTGGAAGTCATTGGCTCTCGGATGTGCGACGATCGTGGAACCACCGGAGCATCCCTCGGATGCCAAAGATGAGCATGATGGCCAGGACAACAAAGTAGAGAGGAATGATCCCCAGCAAGAGGAAATTCAGCAGGCCTGCCAGGAAGGCCAATCCAATAATCAACAACTCCGTCTGGGGTGACATCACTACCTGTTCTCTAAGTTCGTCATTGCTAGCGTGTCTGGGCGCTGCACCTACATCGCGGAACCCTGATCAGAGCCTACCCGGGTAGGTCGTCGCCTTGGGCCCACCCAGAGAACCACAAACGCCCCCACCTGCAGGTGAGGGCGTTGAACGACCATCGACGAGTATCAGAGAAACGGCGATGGCATTGGCACGAAATTTGTAGGGCTACTCGGACTTGAACCGAGGACCTTAGGATTATGAGTAAGCATTTTTCACAGTGTTTCGTTACCCCTCACTTATGCCGCAATCTAGCGGTCAAATGGTCTATACCGTTCCGCGATTCCCCCATGCGATTTCAACGTTTTTCAGGGTTTCCGGTGGGTAAGTGGTGGGCGGTGACCGTTGCCTATCGGCTGGCCCGGGGCTGCTTCTGCCTCCACCGGTCCACATCGGACCAGGGAATACGTAATGGTGAGTTCCGGGACCCAGACCCGGTCTTGTAAGCATTGGGAAAATCTCCGGAGCGGGCCATGGCCCGGACAGTCTCGGGGTGGAGGTTCAGGTGCTCCGCCACCTGCCGTACGGTGGCGTCTCCGCGAGGGAATACATCAAGTGTCATGGATGGCAATCTAGTGACAGGATCCGCTTTCTCAGCATTTTCCCTAGCCTTGGGTGAGCCTCCCCAGAATTCCCCAGCAAATACTCCCCTATTCTCCCCAATCACGGAGATGCGCCTGCCGCTAGCGGCCCTTCCTGTAACGGTTCGCGTTGGCGTCAGCTTCGGTAACTACCTGCCCGGCCACCACACGCATGGTGTGGCGCAGTTCCTGCCCGTCCAGAAGAACCTGCACATGGGTGTCACCCAGGTTCACCGACATGCCCAGACCTGCGGACACGCCACCGGAACCGGCGTAGCCCATGCTGGAGCCGTAACCCGCAGCGAGGGACTTCGACGGCGCCTGATACGCAGCAGCGAAAGCGTCATCCAGATTCAAGCCATCATTGACAGCCCTCAACCAGTGATCGTTACGATCAGACTGGCGGCCATTGATAATCCACTCCTGACCCTGCAAACCAATCGGCTTCCCGTTCACAAGCCCAAGCACGTTGTCCTTTGACATGTCGGCAGGGCGAGGGAACGGGATGCGGCCACCGTCATAGAAGCCCAGGATCTCCGCTACCTGACCACCAGAAGCACCGCCCGGACCACCGTTCTGTGCCTGGTCCAACTGTTGGGTGCCCTTGATCGTTCGTTCGTTGATCAAGACGTCGATCTGAGAGTGGGTGTACTTGGGGATTGCATCGATCGCACCCTTGACGCCGTTGAGCTTTGCCATGGTGTCGGCATAGTTCTGAACCGCCGTCTCGATCGGGACGCCCTTTGGAATGTTCAGGGCTGACCTTGCGAGATCATCAGCCTTCTCTTCGGAAGCTCCGAAGGCCCGGGCCGTGTCATACAGGGACTGGTAGGTGGTTCCAAGCTTTGCCTGCAGCTCAGCCTGGGTGGCCCCGTTGTTGGCCATGGCCGTGGTGGTGCTGATGGCTTTCTGAGCTACGTCACCGAACACAGCGCTGGCACTACGTCCGGCTTCAGATGTCAGATCGAAACTACCTGTCGCGGCATCGAGAATGGCGTTGCCTGCGGTCTGGGATGCCGTGACCTCATCGATCTTCACCTTCAGGCCATCAAGAGCCGCTTGGTAAGCAGACTCAGCATCCCTTGCTGAGAGGGTCGCCAACCCGGTCTGGAACATCTTATCCAGGAGCTTCGACAAGGAATCGATGGCTCCTTGAGCGGAGAGCCCCATGTCCTCTAGGCGTTTCTGAGCTTCCTCCGTGGCTTGGGCCTGCACCTCCGCAGCCTTAGCGTTCTGCTCCTGTGACGCTGTGGCAGCGGCCATCCTGTCGGGGATCTTCCCGACAGCGAGTTCCAGCAGCTCGTGAGGTTCCAGGGCTAGGCCTGCAGCCTGCCCCGCTTCCATGAGGGCGTCACGGTAGCCGGGCATCTTATCGAGAGCGTCTTTCGCGGTCTTACCGTTCCGCTCAAACTCATCAGACAGGAGCTTGAAAGACTTCGCTGCTGACGCAGCACCACCCGTGGATGCGACGCTGCCTAGGGTCTCACCGAAGCTCTTGAGCCGGTCTTCGATCTGGCCCAGTTCGCTCTTTTGACCCCACATACCTGTGAAGCCGTCAAAGAACTGGTTGACGTCCTTCTCCCAGCCTTGGATGCCGCTCATGCCGGTTTTGTTCAGCCGGGCAATCGCGTCCGCGGTGCCGTTGACGTTGGCCACGGTGTCCATACCAAACGCTTTGCCGAAGCCTTGGAAAACAGTGTCCAGGTCTGAGGCCTTGGCCTTCTGGCCGGCTTCGGAGACCTTCATCATGGCGTTGGCGAATTCCGTCGTGGACTTCGTCTTGCTCTCAGTGAAGATGTTGCCAGCTATCTGCAGCGCACCAAAAGCGATGACAGCCCCGCCAGCGGCCTTGGTGATGCGGCCAAGGGTCCCGGGTACCTTGCTACCTTCTGTGCCGAGGTTCTTGAACGCTGAGACGGTATCGATCGCGGCAGGTGCGACCTTCAAGAAGGCGCCACCCACGAGCGCCGCACCGCCCACAACTCCGGCCATGGTTGCGATCAGGCTGATCATTTCCGGGTCCATGCTGCCGATGGCGTCAATCAGGTCCTCAGCGCTTTGCACGATGCCGCGCAGAGCTGTGGCTGCCCCGGAACCTCCCTTGATCAGGACGGTATCGAATGAGCCACCGAGCTTTTCGAGGTCACCGGCAAGGTTGTCCTGCTTGATCGCTGCTGTTGAGGCAGCGAACCCGGCGTCGTTGACCTTGTTCGTCCACTCCGTGATGCCCTCCGCGCCCTGTTCATACAGGACGTTAGCGGCACGAACAGCGTCCGAACCGAAGATGATTTCCATCGCCGCGGAACGGGCCTCTGGGGTGAGGTTCTTCATGGAGGTTTGCAGGACCCCGGCGAACTTTGACAGGCCAATGAATTTGCCTTGTGAGTCGTACGCGGAGATCCCGAGTTCGCTCATTTTGGTGGCAGCGGCGGCCGAGTTCGGGGTGAGCCCTTGCAGCATGGTCTTGAAGGATGTGCCAGCGTCCGAACCGATAAGACCAGCGGAGGCGAACGCTGCCAGACCACCGGTGGTTTCCTCAATGGACAGGCCCGTGGCGGAGGCGACAAGGCCGCCCTGCTTCAAAGCCATACCCAGGTCTTCAACAGAGCCCTGAGCCTTACCAGCACCAGCAGCCAAAAGGTCAGCCACGTGGGGGAGCTGGTTACCTTTGAGCTTGAACTGGGTCATAGCGGTGGCAGCCAGTTCCGCAGCACCAGCCACGTCCATGGACCCCGCAGCGGCCAGCGACAGCGCACCGTTCAGGCCACCGTTGAGAATGTCAGCAGTCGAAACACCAGCTTTCGCCAGTTCCGTGATCGCATCCGCCGCTTCCTTCGCGGAGAACGACGTGTCCGCGCCGGCCTTCACAGCCGCGTTACGCAACTGATCCATGTCCCCAGCGGACGCGTGCGTGGCCGCCCGGACCTCAGACATGGCCTTGTCGAACTCCGCGTACTTAGCGATAGCCAGCCCAACACCAGCCACAACAGCGGCACCAAACCCCATCAGGGCAGTCCCGGCAGTGGACCACGACTGCTCATGCTGCTTCGCGGAGGACACCAACCTGCCCAGCCCGGTGGATGCCTGCTCCCCGGACTCAGACGCGGCTTTACCCGTCCTCGCTGCAGCCTCAGCAGCCTGATCCATTTGCCGGCGGAAGTCACCGATTTCGGCGCGGATCCGTACGACTACGGAACGTTCAGACATATTTCTCCCTTGTGGATAAAAACCGTCCAAGGTTTTGACAGCAGACTATGGCTGTAGCCGAACTCGGAGTTTCCGGGCTTCCGACGGCGGAAGAGTTTGATCGCTCCGCTAACGACCTGTTCTGAGGTCCTGCAGCCCAGATGCTAGGCGGGGCCGCCAGTAATAGGGTGTTGATGGACGTACGTGCGCCAAGCCCACCGGTTACCCACCGGAATGTTTTTTGAGAGCGGCCAATGGCGTGGCTGTCATTGAGTCTCGCCACTGCCCGTTCTTCGTCCGGGTGGTCAAGTCCTCCCACCCGATCTTTCCCGACTGCAAGAGGGCCAGACGTTCCTTGCCCATGATTTCTAGCTGTGACTCCACCGTCAGGTTGTCGAACCATTCACGGGCGTCCGGGAACGCATCCACTGGTTCTGTCACTCCGGTGAAGCCTAGATCAGCCCAAGACTTTGTTTGTGGAAGCCTGGCGCACCTTCCCTGATGGTGATCAACGGGGCCAGGTTCGGAAGCTGGGTGCATCGTGCCGTGATTGGCCAAGCAGCTTGGGCAGGTGCGGGCGCTCAGCGCGGCATGCCACCGCCAGCCTTCGAGAATGTCAGTGTTGTCTTTGTCGGCAATTTGCGATCCGACGCGATGCATGTCCAAGACCTCAGTTCTGGCTATGGTCATTGCCCTAGTCAGCCCGCCGTTGAAGCGCCTCTCAGAGCGCCTGACAATGCGCTGCGCAGTCTTGCGAGGGTTATCTCCCAGTGCGATCCCCCGGATGAGTTCAGACTTCATGAGGCGCACAACGTCGGCCGGCAGCGGTCTCGAGTCCTTGTGTATCCGCTCCAGTGTTCTGTTGACCATGGCATCGATGGATCGTGGATTGAGACGGTCTGTCACAATACTGATCTGACCAGCCGGCAGTTGCGATTGGATCATGGCGATCTGGGAGGCGCGGCCATCTTCCGCGATCGCGGCCAGGTCCGGGCCAACAGTTTCACCGATCATGTTCGCGAGCTCTTCCAAACGCTGGGTTGCCAATTCAAGCGTTGTGGCCAGTCGCCTGCTGCGTGCCAAAGCCCCGCGGGAGATAGAGCCGTCCGTGGCTACCAGGGCCAGTTCCAGAATGGCCGTCTCGAATTCTGGGCCCAGCTCGTCCCATACCCCAACCCATGCGGCCACAAGCGAGTTTAGGTGCTGGTCCGAGATCCGGATGAGTGCGGCCTTCGCCTGGTCAGAGAGCCGGAGTGTTTCGGGGGTGATGGTCATGGAGCTAGCATCACGGACCAAGCGGATTCATTGCTTCCGCTCTTCCGGGCTCGGAACTCCAGAAGGCTAGCTACTGGTCAAAGTAGTCCAGGGCGGCTTCGATCTCTTGGGTTTTAGTGGGGCAGAAATAGGCGTTCGTCAGTCGGACCACGTCCACTCCCCCGCCTGAGTCCGGCGTTCCGCCGCCGATACTGCGAACAGCTATACCGAGGCCGATACTGTCTTGCTCGCAGATCCTTTCCTTCATAAAGGCTGTGTAGCTCTTCATGTTGTCGGGCTTGATTCCGAGCTTTGTTATGTCTGCTGCGTAGGAACCGCTGGTAGCTATCGCGGTGGGCGTAGGGGTAGGTGTAGCCGTCGCCCTTGCGGGCGTTGTCTGGATAGCGGTTGGCGCCGGTGTCGTCGTAGATGATGACACAGCTTCAGGCGTGTTGGCTGAACAGGCTGCCAGGCAGAGCCCTGCCATCACGGCAACAGTAAGAACTGACTTCTTCATGAATCCCCCATATTCAATGCGCCGGCCTCAGATGGCCGGGCGTGGGGACAGCATACCCATTAAATGTCGGACCGCACCTATAGCGTGTCAGGGTCGGTATCTTCCGACGCAACCGACACGGGGAGCAAAGAATGAGCAATGACTATTCCACAGCGTGGGACGCCCTCGCTGAAACCATTGGAGCGGCAAAGCACCAGAGCTCCGGAAGCATCACAGAGCTGGAGCATCTTGACACTGACCAACGGCTGAAAGTTGTAGAGATCGCAGCGTTGCTGTCCATCGCTCAGGAGATATCCGCTCTGAATCCTCAGAACACGAGCACTCGCGACGAGGACGGCAACGAGGTCAATGGGTGGGGAATCGTGACTAAGAAGGCCAAGCCCAAGCCAGGAAAAATGATCGTGTCATAAACACAACGGCGCCCCATCTCTCCGGAGGTGGGGGCGCCGTTGTGTTTGGGCAGTTAACCGGTCTTATGTTGCCC
>NZ_JBLYIE010000038.1:0-208434 GCF_048537125.1 Paenarthrobacter sp. PPS72
CAACGGAGGATTAGAACACCGCCGCGGATCCGCTCTCGGCTTCCGGAACCTCACCAACTACATAGCCCGCTCGCTCCTGGAATCCGGCGGATTCAGACCGGAACTACACCCTCAATTCTGAAGAGCCGGATTAGTGCGTAGCATTTCACCTAGTTGTCAGGGGGACAGCTACTTACCTTGGGGGTAATAATTGAAAACTTCACATCTCCGTCGGGGCCTCTGCGCCATTGTTGCCGCGGGAACACTTTTAGTCGGTGCCGGCCTAACTCCCGCTTCCGCCGAGCCAAACAACCCCGACATCCTGGAGACATCAACTAAACCGATGAACGTCATTGGTTTTGACAAGAAGATTGCCAAACAGAATGGATACGACATCCGAAAGGATGATCGAGGCGTGGAATATACGATTCCTGAGGACACACCCCAAGGCTCCATGGAAGGGGCACGGTTTATGCCGGGGCAAGAACCGTCAGGTGAGGCTTCCAGTGGTGTCACGCCCTTCAATACGACGTATGGCGATTGTGGTACAGCCACACTGACTGGGGCAGGAAAGAGCTTCAGCACCGCTTACGCCATCACCAACACGTGGCTAGGTTTCGCAACTTCGCACACGTGGAGGGTGCCGGTCGCATCAAGCCAGGGGTACCAAATTTACAATCTGGACGGCCTTGCCCCTGCGTTCTCGTATAGCTGGACCGCCAGCCGCAGCATTTCGTTCCGTGGTTGGCCATACAACAGCTATGTCTCTAACGGGCAAGTAGTTACTGCTCTCGGCTTTGTCTGTTCGTCGATGTCGCCTTCGGATTCTTGGTACGGCGAGTGATTTGAACCATGGGCCCCGCTTCCACTATTAGGTGGTAGCGGGGCCCGCTTTATGCCCCCAAAGGTGCCAGGGTTCGAATATGTCTCTACGGTTGCTCGTCTAGAGCTTTCAGGAAAAGTTTCGGGTCGAGCATTGTCTCATCGGAAACAACTAAGTGAGTCGAATTTCGACGCGTTGCAAAGTAGCCTGAGTATGGAAGAACGGTAATCGCATTGATCCCGGCCTTCCAGGCATCGACAAGTGGAAGCTTCGGATAATGAGTGGGAGCAACGGCCGTCGTTAGTCGATCCCATTTCATAAAAGCATCCTTATCAATTCCTGCCCAGCCATATTCTGTCACCCAGAATGGCGGAATGACGGGATGTAATTGCTGCCCCGAGCTGGAAATCCGGATCATTTCTTCCTGGGAGACAGAGGCTTCCTGCGCCTCTCGGGAGTCGTACCACGCCCAAACCCGGCGCCACTCTCTCTCCCAGCGGTCTTCCCAAATCTGTTTGGATTCATCGTCAGGCAGGGCCGACGATCCCGTCTTGGGAACGGGAGAGAGGTCCGGAAGGTTCGCCTCGGTGGACAGTGACCAAGCAAAATGGATGAATAAGAGCATCTTTACCGGTTGAGCATGGTTTTCTACACTCAAACGCATGTCATGCGGTAACTTTCCGAGATGTCTGGATCCAGTTCCGAGCATTGCTTCCCCCTCTGCATCTTCGCTATCGTTCCGTATCGCTAAGCATGCCACTCACCCGTATCGAGTGCTAGCCATACACCAGTTCCAAGCTTTAAGTGGGCGCGTCAAGCCATTCTCTAGGCCGTGTGCATTCTGACCCATTTTTCGATGTTGAGGCTTGGTGACGATCGCCGAGGCTCCCTTTAGGCGGAGTCTTTGCTAGTCGTGGAGAATGTCCCTTATGGGTGTGCTCTTTGACTATTTCTCCGCTGGGACTGATGAGGAAGCCGCGGCCGTGATTGATCGGCCAGGCCGTCCTGAAACTGAGGAGGTGGTCGTTCCGGAGGCCGAACCGAAACGGGGTATTTTCGACCGCAAACGTCGGCCGGCTGCACCTGTTACTGACGCCGTAGCTGAGCAATTTCGTTACGACGTTGTCTCCGTGACAGATATCGATCCTGTCGTGCAGCTGGGGACGCTGGAGGAGCTGCTGACGGGCCGCCCATACGACGACATCGTTGACGACCCTCGGAGCGGACATGCTGTCGCGGTTCGGAGCGGCGGTGAGCGCCTGGTGCTGACGCTGACCGATTCCGTCTGCGCGGGGCTAGCCAACGCCAGCGACGACTTTCTTGTGCAAGTGGCGGGTCCGTGGTCGGAGACGGGAGAATTTTGGGGCGCAGCGGATCCCAAGGTTCTCGCGGACTTCCTGAAAGAGCTGTCGGGCTTGGCTCGACGGGCAGAGGCTTCAGGAAAACGTCTCTACTGCTGGGCGTCTGTGTAGCCTGTGGCCGATTTTCCCCCTTGCGACGATGTCTGCGGAGTCCTTGAGCAGCATGTGAGGAACTTCTTCGATGGACGCGAGATTCAAGCCTTCACCTGGCCGTCAGGTCCGATCCTGGAGCAGAACCCACACTTCCGAGTCTTGCGAGTAGCCCCGTCGACCCCCCCAAGAACTATGGACCTACGTTTCTGTTGGTGGGTGGGCTGCAACAGAACCACAGAACGTTGGGACTGAATTCATACTCTGCACGGCCGCCGAAGACATTCGTGCCGTCGAACTGCTCGCGATGACTGTCTTCTACCACCGTGGGGGCAAGCTGGGCCTTGGGCATACCCTCCCTTTGGGTGAGCCGTGGATGGAGGGCTCCATGTGTGACCACTTTTTGGTGTCCTTGCCATACCCATTCGGCCCCGACTTGGAGATCGTTCACGTCGGCGACCGTCACGTGGAGTTCCTTTGGCTGCTACCGATAACGGAAGCAGAACGCGATCTCAAAGTAGCCGGCGGTCTTGAAACGCTGGAGTCACGCTTTGAAGAAGTCGGTCTTCACTATTGGGAGATCGATCGAACTTCAGTCGTGTAGCTCTGCGGCCAAGCCTGACCAAGTGTCCTGTTACCGGCGTTCGCTCACTAATCCCGGATCGTCATTCCCGCGTACGCCAGTTCATGAAGGGGTGTGAGGTTGTCAGCACCCTGAAATTCAAAGAAGTACTACAGCCTCTGGGCTGACCCCGGAAGTACTGAGCTGTCGGTAAATCTGGCGGGTGATGTATCGCTTGAGACTGCGGATGATTTCTTTCTTAGTGCGGCCTTGGCTTGTTCGTTTGGCGACATAGTCTTTGGTGGCTGGGTCGCGGTTCATTCTGATGAGTGCGATGGTGTAGATCGCTTTGTTGAGTTGGCGGTCACCTCCGCGGTTTAGCCGAAATCTTGTGGTGCCGCCTGATGAGGCTGGGACGGGACAGGTGCCGGCGAGGGCTGCGAACGCGGCTTCGGAACGCACTCTGCCGGTATGTGACCAGGCTGTGAGGATGATCGCCGCCAGAACGGGACCGATGCCGTAGACCTGCAGGAGTGACGGTTGCACTTGCTGCACGAGTGTTTCGAGCTCTGAGTGGTTCTTGGCCATTTGTTCCTGCAGGGTCACGATTTGCTTGGCTAATCTGACCGCTTCGCGGCGGCAGGTCTGGACACCGAATTCCTCGTCCCGTTCCCGCCAGGCTGCAATGGTGTTGATTTGGGTGACCGATAGCGGTTTACGGGCGTCCATGCCGAGGTCCACGACGCGAAGGAGGGCCGTGAGAGCGTTGATCGCTGCGGTGCGTTCGCGGGCCATTGTCCGGCGAGCATTGGAGAGGATCCGCAGTGCCATGTGGTTCTGGCCGGAGCGTGGTTCCAGAAGACGGTCCATCGGGATACTCAGGGTCGCGCGTGCTGCACGGGCGGCGTCGAGGGAATCGGATTTACCTTGGTACCTGCCCAACCGCTGGTTGGGGACAGGCGCTTCAGTGACTTGGAAGCCGATGTCGCAGGCCTGTTGCCGCAGTTTGGCGCCGTACGATCCTGTGCCCTCCATAGACAGTAGAACTTGTTCAGGAGAAGCATCTGTACGGCGCAGGATCCAGGCCAGGGCGCGGTTGCCTCCGGTTGCGTTGGCCGGGAATGTTTCGTTGGCTATTTCCCCGCCGTTCGCGGTGTCGATGATGGCCAGGGTGTGGGTTTTGGCGTGTGTGTCAATGCCGACGACGAAGGGGAAGTGCTCTGCAACGATCATCTTTTTCCTCCTTGTTGCTGGGAATGGAATCGCATCGTTGGGTTACGGCGTGGCAGGTCTGTAATGGGCCACACCCGCTGCGCGGGTGGGCATGCTTCTAATCAGGCCAGCGCTGTAGACAGAACCGATGCCGGGCCGACAAGAGTGGACATATCCAAGCAAGCGCACTCCGGAAAGCTCAGTTCGGAGGCAAACCCATGGGTGAGTCACACCCCAGCCAGGCCACAGCACCAGACTGCCAGCCGCTCACAGAGCAACCGGGTAAAGACTTACAGATCATGGGTATTACCCGGGACGCCGCAGCCTCTGCCGGGCAACTCTCCGCGGAGTTGCTCGGGGCCATGGCTTATGGCGAGTTGTCCGCTTTCGGACGGCTGGCCCTGGATTCCCGCTATGCCCCCACGCTTCATGACAGGTCGGTGCTTTCGAAGATCGCCGTAGGGGCCTACGGGAACTTTGCCCTCCTCAGCGACCGGTTGGCCGAGATGGGTGTCAACCCCGAAGAAGCCATGCTGCCGTTTCAGCGCTCCTTCGATCATTTCCATGAGCGCACCAAGCCTGGGGACTGGTTCGAATCCGTCATGAAGGCCTATGTCATCGATACGGTTTCATCGGATTTCTACAAGGCTCTCTCGATGTTCCTCGATCCAACTACACAGCATTTCGTGGAGCGCGTTGCTTCCCCGGATCAGGCCACCGAAGTCCTTCGAGTCCTACTGAGGCGGTCGCTGGCAGATGACCCGCGACTGGCCTCGCGCCTCGCCCTGTGGGGCCGCCGCCTGGTGGGCGAGGCGTTAACGCAGGCGCAGCGCGTCGGCATGGAGCACCCACTGCTGGGCCCCACGCTGAAAAGCGGCGGGGACGCGCGTGCTGCGGTCAAAAGGCTGACGACCGAACTCGCCGATAAGCATGCACGCAGGATGACGGGGCTGGGCCTGACGGCGTAGCTGCCTGGCTTCCGCTAGACGCTGTCCAAAGCCTCCAGCAGCGACTTGGCTGCCGCCGTCGGATCCGTTGCCTCGGTGATGGCGCGGACCACCACGATCCGGCTGGCTCCGGCGGCCACCACCTTTTCAACGTTGCCGTGGTCGATGCCACCAATGGCGAACCAGGGGAGGGTTACGTCGTCGCCTGAGCGCTTCTCCGTTTCTGCGGCATATGTGACCAAGTCCAGGCCAACGGCCGCCCGGCCGGGTTTGGTGGGTGTTGCCCAGACCGGACCCACGCAGAAATAGTCCAGTCCCAAGGGGCCTTGGGAGGTGGTCACTGCTGCATCGACTTGTTCCGGTGTGTGGGTGGAAAGCCCGATGCCGGTGACGTTCGGCAAGAGGGTCCGGGCGGCCGTCAAAGGCAGGTCCTTCTGCCCTATGTGGAACACAGGAGCCCCGGAAATACTGGCAACATCGGCCCGGTCGTTGACGGCCCACAGCCGTCCATGCCGTTGTGCGACGCTCCGCAGGACGGCCAACATCTCAAGTTCCTCGCCAGCTTCAAGGGTCTTGTCCCGGAGCTGGATGATGTCCACTCCGCCTTCAAAAGCGGCGTCCACAAAGTCTTCAAAATCGCCCTGCCGTTGACGCGCATCGGTGCACAGGTAGAGGCGGGCGGAGGCGAGGGCATCAGGCTGGGTCATGGAAACCAGCGTAGTTCCTCTAAACTGGGCACGTACTGCGGGAGCCGCGACGTTCGTTATATGACTGTCCGGCTGAGAGGGCTTCAGCGCCGACCGCTTGACCTGATCCGGCTAGTACCGGCGTAGGGAAGGAACCGAGTGGCAGATCCCCGCCATACCCCTCTCCAGGCAGATGTCGCCGTCATTGGTGGCGGCGTCATAGGCCTCGGCATCGCTCACGAAGCCCGACGACTGGGCCGTTCAGTTGCGCTGATCGACCCGGCACCCGGCTCGGGCGCATCGTTCGCGGCGGCCGGCATGCTTGCGCCCGTCAGCGAACTTCATTACCAGGAGGAAGACCTTCTTGAGTTAATGCTCGAGGCTTCGCTGCTGTGGCCGTCCTTTGTGGCCAGCCTGGACCAAGGCGCGGAGGACAGCGGATACCTCACCACGCCTACCCTCGCCGTGGGTGCCGACGCAGCCGACCGCAGGGCACTCGCAGATTTACGCTCGGTCCAGCTTGCGGCGGGCTTGGGAGTGGAACCTCTCGCCCTGCGGGACGCGAGGCAACGCGAGCCGCTCCTCAGCCCTCAGATTTCCTGCGCTTTCGACATTCCCGCCGACCACCAGGTCGATCCCAGAAAACTGACGGCATGCCTCCTGGCTGGATTGGCAAACCACTCGCCACGGGACCCCTCCTGGGTGTCGGGAGCCGATGACGGATTTGCACTTGCTTCCCCGGCACGCCGTTTGCTGTGGGATGGCGGCCAGGTTTCGGGAGTCGAGCTTGGGTCCGGAGCTGCTGTCCTCGCCGGAGAGACCGTGGTGGCCAACGGACTCGGGGCGTCGCAACTGTCCGGACTCCCTGATGGCCTGAGCCTGCCGCTGAGGCCGGTTTACGGTGACATTCTCAGGCTTCGGGTCCCCGAACACCTAAGGCCCTTGCTCACCTCAACACTTCGCGGATTGGTTCGTGGAGTGCCGGTTTACATCGTGCCCCGGGACGATGGAACCGTGGTGATCGGAGCCACGCAACGCGAGGATGGGTTGTCTGCTTCTTCCAACGCGGTCTCGGCGGGCGGTGTCTACCAACTGCTGAGGGACGCCCAAGTATTGGTGCCGGCAGTGGCGGAACTGGAACTCCTTGAATCAACAGCGCGCGCACGCCCCGGAACCCCGGACAACGCTCCACTGCTCGGCAGGGTCCGTGGATCCGACCGCGTCATAGACGGCTTGGTCATCGCCACAGGATTCTTCCGCCACGGAGTACTCCTGACTCCGGTGGCAGCCAGGATCGTGGGGGAACTCATCAGCAGCGGCTCGGCGGACCCCCGCTGGGCTCCCTTCCTGCCCGATCGTTTCGCGGGCAATACCTCCATTCCCCGCGCGCTCACACCAGCAGCACAAACCCCCACCGAGGAAACAGCATGAACATCAAACTCAACGGAACCGATCACGCCGTCGCTGATGACGCCTCCGTCAGCACCCTCGTCACCGCCGTCACCGGCCGCGTCCTGGATCAACGGGGACAAGCGGCCGACGGCGGCAAGCTGGGAGTCGCCGTCGCGCGTAATTCCGAGGTGGTGCCCCGCAGCCAATGGGCCGTCACAGCGCTTGCCGACGGAGACGAACTCGAACTCGTAACAGCAGTCCAAGGAGGCTGAAGAATGACAACAACAAATGCTGACGTTCGCACCACTGAGATTGACGCCGACGCTCTGGTGATCGACGGCGTCGAATTCGGTTCCCGCCTCATCATGGGGACGGGTGGCGCCCCGAGTTTGGATGGCTTGGGAGCCGCGCTCCTCGCTTCGGGGACCGAGCTCACCACGGTTGCCCTGCGCCGCTATTCACCCGCGGAAACGGGATCGCTGTTCCAACTTCTGGTGGACCACAACATCCGCGTGCTGCCGAATACCGCGGGTTGTTTCACTGCCAAGGACGCCGTGATGACTGCTGAACTGGCGCGGGAAGCCCTTGAGACCGATTGGGTGAAACTGGAAGTCATCGCGGACGAACACACGCTCCTTCCCGACGCCGTGGAACTGGTGGAGGCAACGGAACAACTGGTGAACCGCGGCTTCAAAGTTTTCGCCTACACCAATGACGATCCCGTGCTGGCGCTCAGGCTCGAGAACCTCGGTGCCACAGCCGTCATGCCCTTGGGCTCACCGATCGGGACGGGCTTGGGCATCCTGAATCCGCACAACATTGAACTCATCGTGTCCCGGGCCTCCGTACCTGTTGTACTCGACGCGGGGATCGGGACGGCCTCCGATGCTGCCCTCGCCATGGAGCTGGGCTGCGACGCCGTCCTGCTCGCCACCGCTGTGACCCGGGCACAGAACCCCGTGCAAATGGGCCAAGCCTTCAAACACGCTGTGATCGCCGGTAGGCTGGCCAAGCAGGCAGGCCGGATTCCGCGGCGGGAGCATGCGCTCGCATCCTCGGCAATGGAAGGCCGTGCAGAGTTTCTCTAAATGCGGGTTCCTCTCATGAAGGAGCAGTCATGGCAGGCAAGGAAGAGCAGCTGACTAAAGCAGCCATTGATGCTGCCTTGCGCGATCTTCCCGACTGGAAGTACCAAGCGGCGGGCCTTGTGACTGTTTACAAAACCTCGACGGCGGCAGACGCGCTTGCGCTTATCGCCGCGGTGGGGCGGATCGCGGAGGAACAAAATCATCATCCGGATCTGGAATGGCGCTACAACAGGGTCTTCCTACGGTACGTCTCTCACGACGCTGGTGGGCAGGTGACTCAACGTGACGTTGCCGCTGCCACCGCTGTCAGCGAAGCGGCAGTAGGGATAGGTGCCGCTGGGCAGCCCGAGCGGTATCCGGCAGGTTGAGCGGTATCCGGGGCAGAGCGGTATCCGGGGCGTGAGGTGGGCTTAAAGAAGTGGCGTTAAAGCACTAGTGACCGTCACCCGTGGGTGACGGTCACTGGTGCTTTAGTCCTTAAAGTCGCAGCGCCTTGGTGAGCGCCGCAGTATCGTGCTTAGTCCGGCTCCGGCCCAGGAAGAGCACCACAGCAACCGCCGAAGCGGTGCCGAGCACAATCGGCAGCACCCACGGAATCCAGGTTGCGCCGGGTTGGTAGCCCAGGCCGGCGCTGATGAAGGCGATCCAGCTCAGGGTGCCGACAGCTGCTGAGACGCCGGCCGGCAGCGCGATTCCGTATTTGCCGTGCCGCTTGTCGTTGGCCCACACGATGAAACCGGTGGCAATGGTGGCCAGCACCACCACGACGAGAGAAAGCATGAAATCTCCTTAGCGGACGACGGGACGTGGGAATGGTCTAGAGGGCGCCGAAACCTACGCGACGAACTTCCTCGGCGCCGATTTCCACGTAGCCCAGCACGTTGCCCGGGACGATGATCTGGCGGCCTTTCTCGTCAGTAAGGCGAAGCTCGGAGCCCTTGGTCACGGCCTCGGCCACGATCTTGGCGACGGCGTCGGCATCCAAGGCGGATTCGAGCACGATCTCACGGCCAACGTTCTGAATGCCGATCTTTACTTCCACAGCAAGGCCTCCAAGCCAATCAAGGGTTAAGTCAGTCCTCTATTTGTAGCCTAGGACTCTTTGGGGAATCGACTGATTCCGCGCCAAGCTAAACGATAGATCAGATCACTGGCCACATCGAGGTCCAGGTTTCCATCAGTTTCAAGCCAATATCGGGCGCTGACCTGCGCCATTCCGGCCAAACCACGCCCAAGGAGCTGCGCTTCAAGCGGGGGCAGCTTGGTGTCCTCGGCAATGACATGGGCCACGGCGTCCGCGAACGTTTTGTTGAAAGTCTCCAAGCGTGAGCTGACATCGGGGTCGTTAATGAGGTCGGACTCGAACACCAGGCGGTGGGCTTGGTCGTCGTCGGCGATGAACCTGTAATAGGCGCGCATGACGGCCTTGACTCGTTCCTTGTTGTCCGTGGTGGAGTTCAAGGCATTGAGCATCAGCTGGGTCAGGGTTGCCAGGTGGCTGTCCAACAGGGCCATGTAGAGCTCTCGCTTGGACGGGAAGTGCTGATAAAGCACCGGTTTGCTCACATGGGCGGCCTCAGCGATTTCATCCATGGCCGCCCCATGGAAGCCGTTGGAGACGAAAACTTCCAATGCCGCGTTCAGCAACTGTGCGCGGCGCTCGTCCCGCGGCAACCTTGGTGAACGCGTTGTACCTGCCCGTTCCTGCTTGGCCGGTGCCCCATCGTTTGCCCGTGTGCCGTCAGCCACAGTCTGCCGCCTTTCCTTTGCAGTTATGACTACTCTACCGGGGGGTAATATGACCGGGCGGCATCTGCAGGCATACATTGGGGTATGGCCTCAATTGTTGCTGCCCAATCCGCTGCGCCCGCTGTCCTGCCGCCACTGGTGGAACCCGCCGCCGAACTCTCGCCGGCCGAGGTGGAGCGATACTCCCGGCACCTCATCATTCCCGAAATCGGCGCCTTGGGCCAACGCAGGCTTAAGAATGCCAAAGTCCTCGTCATCGGCGCCGGAGGGCTCGGGTCCCCGGCTCTGCTGTACCTGGCTGCCGCCGGCGTAGGCACTCTAGGCATCGTGGACGACGACGTTGTGGACCTGAGCAACCTTCAGCGTCAGGTCATCCATGGAGTGAAGGACGTGGGTACCCCCAAGATTGAATCCGCGCGCAACGCCATTGCCGAGCTCAACCCCTTGGTCAACGTTGTCCTGCACGATGTTCGCCTCGACTCGTCCAATGCCCTGGAGTTGTTCGCGCAGTATGACCTCATTCTGGATGGCGCCGACAACTTCGCTACCCGCTACCTGGTGAATGACGCCGCCGCCATCCTCGGCAAGCCCTATGTTTGGGGCTCCATCTTCCGCTTTGACGGCCAAGTGAGCGTCTTCTGGGCCGAGCACGGACCCACGTACAGGGATCTGTATCCTGAAGCGCCTCCAGCAGGGTCCGTGCCGTCCTGTGGCGAGGGCGGGGTCTTCGGGATGCTGTGCGCGGCGGTCGGCTCGCTCATGGTGACCGAGGCCGTGAAGCTGATCACCGGCGTCGGGCGTTCACTGCTGGGCCGTGTGGCCCTCTTTGACGCTCTGGGCGGAAGCTGGCGGGAGATCAAGGTCTCCAGGGATCCGGAAGCCGAACCCATCACGGAGCTGACCGACTATGAAGCCTTCTGCGGTGTGACGCCACTGGCGGCAACGGACCAGGACCACACGCTTTCGGCCAAGGACCTTGCCCGGATGCTCGCGGAACGTGAGCTGGGGGAGCGGGACTTCGAACTGGTGGACGTCCGTGAGTCCGGTGAGCACAGCATTGTGAACATCGACGGCTCTGTCCTCATTCCGCAGGGCCGCATTCTTTCCGGCGAGGCGTGGGTTGAGCTGCCGCAGGATAAGGACATCGTCTTCCACTGCAAGGCAGGGACACGTTCGGCTGCTGTCCTTGAAGCGGCACAAAAGGCGGGTTACACCCGCGTTAGCCATCTCGACGGCGGAATTCTCGCCTGGGTGCGGGATGTGGAGCCGCAGAAGCCCGTGTACTAGAAGGCGCGGTTGGCTTAGGCGCTTTCGGAGCGGAGTTGCTGGTGATCCACCGGGCATTCGGCGGCCGGGGCAACAGCCGGTGGCTGCTCCACTTGGATGCCGTACAGGGCCTCGAGTGCGGCAACGTAGTTGTCCTGCTGGCCGTTGGCTGCGAGTTCACGCGCCCTGACGGTGGGGATGTGCAGGAGCTGCTTGACCATCCGGCGCAAGGCGAACTCCACCTCTTCGGCAGCGGCAGTACAACCATGCCGGGCGCGGACTTTTTCCATTTCCGCGTCCAGGACGTTCATGGTGTGCCGGCGAAGCGCCACGATGGCGGTGTCCACGGAGCGGGCTTCGCGCTCGGACTCGAAGGACGTGGCGGCACCGTTGACGATTGCGCTGGCCTGGGAGAGTGACTCTGCCTGTTCCTGGGGGGCAGCGAGCCGGACGGATTCAAGCGTCAGGAGTTCGACGCCGTCGAGTTCGCCTACTGCGGGATCGAAATCATGGGTGAGGGCGAGGTCGATCGCGATCAAGGGTTTACCCGAATTGGCCCGGACGCGGGCAAGGTCTGCCGCCTCAACGCGGTTGTCGGATCCGCTGCAGCCGATCATGACGTCTGCAGCGGCAACAGCAGCGGGAAGAGTGTCGGCGTCGAGCGCTGTTCCGCCGCGGGTGGCGACGAAGCCTTCGGCGCGGCCGGATGAGGAATAAACGGAAACTTCCGTGCAGCCGCGCTCACGGAGAAGCGACATGGTAGCGCCGGCGTAGGCCCCGGTCCCGAAGACAACCACTTTTTTGGTGGACCAGTCATCGTTTTCGGCGAGGTCGGTGGCCAGGTCCAGTGCGACGGAAACGATGGAAAGCCCGCGCGAGCCCAGGGCGGTTTGGGCTCCAACATCCTTGGCGGTCTTCGACGCTGCCTGGAAGAGGCGCACCAAGCCGGAGCTGGCAGTGCCTTCCTGCTGCGCGGTGATCAGTGCCCGCCTCACCTGGCCTGCAATTTCGCGCTCACCCACTACGGCAGAATCCAAGCCGGCGCTCACGGCGAAGAGGTGCCTGGTGACGTCCGGGCCGGTGTGGGTGGCAAAGGAGCGGGAGACGAGTTGCTCGTTGAGGCCACTGAGTTCGCTGATCCGGGAAACGAGGGCGGAACGGGCTGCCTCAAGGTCGGCGCCGTTGGCAGTTTCGCCGTAAACCTCATAGCGGTTGCACGTAGCCAGGACCACCGCGCCGGAGACAACGGAAGAGTCTGTCAGGGCTGCCGAGGCAAGCTCAGAGGAACCGTTGCTCAACTGAGCGACAGTTTCGAGGTCGATGTCGGCGTGTGTAGCCACCAATGAGAAAAGAACCACAGCACCCCAATCATAGCTTTTTCGTAGCCCGGTAGAACAATGTGGCGCCGTGGTGATCCACACGCAGGCGAGTGATCCCGGCCACAACGGCCCGGGCGGGGCGCGACGTGACAGCTTGTCGTTATCTTTTGCCCCGGATTTTCGGCACAATCGAAGGCATGACTTCTAGCGCGGCAGCATCCAACAGTACGGCCTCCAACGCCCCGACGGGAACCCTCGGCGCCAACCACCCTCTGAAGGACGGTCGCACCTCGGACTCACCGCTGATCACGGCATACCGCGGTGGCACGCCGTCCCGCAGGCCTGTCTGGTTCATGCGCCAAGCCGGCCGTTCCCTGCCGGAGTACCTGAAGGTTCGCGAGGGCGTGGCCATGCTGGACTCGTGCCTTCGCCCGGAACTGGCAGCCGAGATTACGCTCCAGCCTGTTCGACGCCATGACGTGGACGCCGCGATCTTCTTCTCGGACATCGTCATCCCGCTGAAGCTTGCGGGTGTTGGAGTGGATATTGTTCCTGGCGTGGGACCTGTCTTGGATAAGCCGGTCCGGACAGCAGCTGACGTTGCCGCCCTGCCGAAGCTCACTTGGGAGGCCCTCGAGCCCATCCGTGAAGCTGTTCGCCTGACGGTTGCCGAGCTGGGAAAGACGCCCCTTATCGGCTTTGCCGGTGCACCATTCACCCTTGCTGCCTACATGGTTGAAGGGAAGCCCTCGCGTGACCACCTCGGCCCCCGGACCATGATGCACGCGGATCCCGAGACCTGGGCCGCGCTGGCGAACTGGGCTGCCGATACTTCCGGCATGTTCCTTCAGGCCCAGCTTGAGGCAGGCGCTTCGGCAGCACAGCTCTTTGACTCATGGGCCGGATCCCTGGGCTTGGCCGACTACGCCAAGTACGTGGCGCCGGCATCCAAGCGCGCGCTTGACCATGTCCGCGGACTCGGGGCGCCGTTGATCCATTTTGGAACCGGCACCTCCGAACTTCTGGTTGCCATGCGCGACGTCGGCGTGGACGTTGTGGGCGTCGACTACCGGCTGCCTTTGGACGAGGCCAATCGTCGGCTGGGTGGCACCGTGCCGCTGCAGGGAAACATTGACCCCGCTCTTCTGTCTGCACCGTGGGAGGTCCTGGAAGCCCATGTGCGGGAAGTCATCGCAGCCGGCTCGCACGCCCCCGGCCACGTATTGAACCTTGGCCACGGAGTTCCTCCTGAAACGGATCCCACTGTTTTGACGCGAGTCGTGGAACTCATCCATTCCATCCCTGGGGAGTAGGTACAGTGCGCGGGGGGCACGCAACGCCCAGTTCGGACCCCAAAGCAACAGTTTCCGGGCCAGCCGCCGTCGTAGTAGGCGGCGGTATCTCGGGCCTGATCGCAGCCCGGGAGCTGGCCCAAGGCGGTTTGACGGTCACTGTCCTTGAGGCAAGCAACGCCTGGGGCGGTTGCGTGGGAAGCCACACTGTTGCCGGGCTCCGGTTGGACAGCGGGGCGGAGTCGTTTGCCACCCGTTCCACAGCTGTCCCGGACCTCGCGCGCGAGCTTGGACTGGGGGACCGTATTGTTGCCCCGCACCCCGGTGGTGCCTGGGTGCAGTTGCCGGATGGCCCGCAGGAGCTTCCCAAGACGGGAGTGCTGGGAATTCCTGCCAACCCGTGGGACCCCGAGGTGCGGCGATCCTTGGGTCTGGCCGGCGCCATCCGGGCGTCCCTGGACCGGTGGCTCCCGGCTTCTGTCGGAACGTCCTCGGACGTCACCAGTGTGTCTTCCTTGGTTCGGACCCGCATGGGCAAGAGAGTCCTTGAACGTCTTGTTTCGCCAGTGGTCGGTGGCGTGCATTCGGCCGATCCGGCGCTCTTGGACGTTGACATGGTGGCCCCGGGGCTGCGCCGGGGGATCCGTGCCCATGGTTCACTCGCTGCTGCTGTGGGGGCTCAGCGCCGGGCCGCCGCGGGCTCGTCGGTCGGAGGTCCATCCGGTCCCGCGAAAGCCGGTTCCGCCGTCGCGGGCTTGAAGGGCGGCATGAACACCTTGGTGGATGCCCTCGTGGCGGACCTGCGGCAACGCGGTGTTGCGTTGCTCAACGGCCAGCATGCAGATGAGGTCGTCAAGACGCAGGAGGGCTGGCGGGTCACCGCCGCGAAAACCACGTACGACGCCGGCCGCCTGGTGGTCGCGCTTGACGGCCCGGGCGCTGTAGGGCTGCTGGAGAAGTCCCTGCCTGAACTGTCCGGCCTGCGTCCCGCTGCGGGGCCCTTGGTGAGCCTGGTGACCATGGTGGTGGACTTGCCGCAGCTTGATGGCAGGCCCCGCGGAACCGGGATCCTGGTAGCGCCTCAAACCCCGGGGATCAAGGCCAAAGCCCTGACGCATGCAACGGCGAAGTGGGATTGGCTGGCCGACGAAGCGGGTCCGGGTACCCACGTTTTGCGCCTCTCCTATGGTCGGCGCGAAGACGCTGGTGGGGGAGCGGACCTTGTCCTTGACGACGAATCGCTCCTGGCTGCAGCTTTGGAAGACGCTTCCGCACTGCTGACCGTGCCGGTTTCTCGGACGGACATGGTGGACTGGGATGTGGTGCGGTGGGCCGGCGCCTTGCCGTTCGCCGCCGTCGGTCATAAACAGCGCGTGGAGCAGGTGCGCCAGGTTTGCGCTGCTGTGGACGGACTCACTGTGGTGGGCGGCTGGTTGGCTGGAAACGGCCTGGCTGCAGTAGTGGCTGATACGCGGGCACAACTCGCCGCCGGATGACCTGGTTTGTGATTTGCGTCACTTCTACGCCTTGTAGAACTAATCCGTTTCGACTTAGCGGCTGGCACGGGGCAAACTTGAAGCATGAGCCACACTTCTGCCGAATCTGTCACTAAAACTGCTGAAACCGAAGAACAGTTCTACACGCTGTGGACGGTCTTCAAGCGCTCGGCCGACGTCCTGCGCAGCGGCGATGCTGCCCAGGAATTCGAAGCCCTTGAAGGGAAGCTCGCGGAGGGCGGCGTGATCCTCCGGGGAAGCTATGACGTCTCGGCCATGCGCTCGGACGCTGACATCATGGTGTGGCTCCACGGCCCAAAGCCCGAAGACCTGCAGGCAGCTGTCCGATCCATCCGCCGCAGCAAGCTCTTCGCAGGAACGGACATCGTCTGGTCCGCCATGGGCGTGCACCGCGAAGCTGAATTTTCCAAGAGCCATGTTCCCGCTTATGCCCGTGGCGTCGAGCCCAGCACCTGGCTCTGCGTCTACCCGTTCGTGCGCTCCTACGAGTGGTACCTGCTCCCGACGGACGAGCGCGGCAAGATGCTCCGCGACCACGGGCTGCTTGGACGCGAATTCCCGCAGGTCATCTCCAACACCGTGTCCTCATTTGCCCTGGGCGACTGGGAATGGATTCTCGGCTTGGAAGCACCCGAACTTGTTGACCTCGTGGACTTGATGCGCCACCTTCGGTCCACCGAAGCGCGCCACCACGTCCGCGAAGAAATCCCCTTCTACACCGGCCGCCGAGTCACGGCTGCCGAGATTGCCGAGGTCCTCGCATGACCCAGCCTGTTGTCTCCACAGCACCGAACGCCGTCACTGAGCGTGGGCGCCAGGAACCCAAGCGATACGACGCCGTGCTGCTCGCGTCCTTCGGCGGTCCTGAAGGCCAGGACGACGTCATTCCCTTCCTGCGAAACGTCACCCGTGGCCGCGGCATCCCGGACGAGCGCCTCGAAGAGGTCTCGCACCATTACCGCGCTTTTGGTGGGATCAGCCCCATCAACCAGCAGAACCGTGAGCTGAAGGCCGCCATCGAGGCGGAATTGGCGCAGCGCGGCATCGATCTGCCGGTCCTCTGGGGCAACCGGAACTGGGACCCGTACATCGCCCCGGTCCTGCAGGACGCCTACGACGCCGGACACCGCCGGATCCTGATGCTCACCACCAGCATCTACTCCTGCTACTCCAGCTGCCGCCAGTACCGCGAAGACATCGGCATTGCGCTCACCGAGACCGGTTTGGACGGCAAGCTTGAAGTGGACAAGATCCGCCAGTACTTCGACCACCCGGGCGTAGTCCAGCCCTTCCTTGAGGGAACGGCCGCCGGCCTGGAAGAGATCCGTGGGAAGCTCGCCGAGGCAGGCGAAGCAGACCCCGACTCGAAGATTCGTGTCCTGTTCGCCACCCACTCCATTCCCACCCGGGATGCGGAGGCCGCAGGCCGGTCCGAGGATGAACCGCGTGAATTCGCGGAGGGCTCGGCGTACGCAGCACAGCACCTGGCCAACGCCCAAGCCATCATGGACGTTGTGGCACCGAACGTTGCCTGGGATCTCGTTTACCAGTCCCGCTCCGGAGCCCCTCACATTCCGTGGCTTGAACCGGACATCAATGACCACCTGGAGGAGATCGCCCCAGCAGGCGTCCGCGGCGTGGTGATCGTTCCCCTTGGCTTTGTCAGCGACCACATGGAAGTTGCCTGGGACCTCGACACCGAGGCACTGGAAACCTGCAAGAACCTGAACATCGAGGCCACCCGTGTTCCAACCCCGGGCACGCACGCCGCTTTCGTTTCCGGCCTGGTGGACCTGATCTGCGAACGCACTGTGGAAAACAACATTGCCGCTCGTCCCCACGTCACGGACCTTGGCCCTTGGTACGACGTCTGCCGTCCCAACTGCTGTGAGAACTTCCGCGGGGCGAAACCCGTCATCTCCGAAGTTGGCGCCGGCATCGGTATCGGCCACGATGCCTATCCTGCTCCGGAGGCCGCCAAGTGACTGTTCGCATCGGCACCAGGGCGAGCAAGCTTGCCTTGACGCAGACGCAGCAAACTGCGGATCAGTTGGCTGCTGTTGGCGGCTTCCCGGTGGAGCTCGTGCACATCAAGACCGAGGGCGACGTCAAAACCGGATCCCTTTCCCAAATGGGCGGCACAGGCGTGTTCGTTGCTGCCCTGCGCGATGCCCTGCTCGCTGAGACATGTGATGTCGCGGTGCACTCCCTGAAGGACCTGCCCACCGGTGCCGCTCCAGGCCTCAGCATTGCCGCAACACCCCAACGGGTGGATGTCCGCGACGTTCTCTGTGCACGCGACGGCATGACGCTGGCCGAACTGCCCGGCGGCGCCAAAGTGGGCACGGGCTCGCCACGGCGCGCCGCTCAGCTTCGGGCTGCACGCCCGGACATTGAAGTACTGGATATCCGTGGGAATGTGGACACACGCCTTGGCCGTGTCCCGGGATTGCCGGGAAACATCACCGATGAAGTTGTCCCGGGCAAGTCCTGCGACCTCGACGCCGTGGTGTTGGCCGCTGCGGGCTTGGAACGCATGGACCGCTTGGACACCGTCAGCGAGTTCTTCGAATCCGACGTCATGCTGCCCGCCCCCGGCCAAGGAGCACTGGCCATCGAATGCCGCACCGGCGACGCCCCCCGTTTGGCAGGCTCCACCGAAGGGTCCAACGGGGTACTGGCGCAAGCCCTTGCCGCGCTGAACCACGACGACACCCGCCTCGCCGTCACGGCCGAGCGCGCCGTGCTGGCCAGACTGGAAGCCGGCTGTGCAGCTCCCGTAGGTGCCTACGCCTTCCGCAAGGGCAGCATGCTGCACCTTGAAGCAGTCGTTTGTGCCGTGGATGGCACCAAGACCGTCCGGGAAAAGAAAGCCACCGACGGTCTCACGGAGGTCGGAGCAACGTTGCTCGGCATCGAAGTGGCGGAGCTCTTGCTTGCTGCAGGCGCCGCGGAGATTGCGGACCTTGCCGCGTCCTGAGCCGCATGTAATAAACGGGCTGACCGGTCGGCGTGTCCTGATCACCAGGACCGCCGACCGCGCGCGCCCGCTGGCGTCGCTCCTGCGTAGCTGTGGAGCCGAGCCGCTGCTACTGCCGCTTATCGACTTTGAGAGGGCGGGGGAGCAAGCTCCCCTTGACGCCGCCTTGGAGCGTTTGGTGGCCGGCGATTTCGATTGGCTGGTGCTCAGCAGCATCACCACGGTGCGGGTTCTGTTGGAGAAAGCTGCTCAGCTCGGCGCTGCCCTCGCGGCCCTGGTACCAGAGGGAACAAAGGTGGCCACGATCGGTTCGTCATCCCGGCAGGTCGTTGAATCCGTCGGCCTCACTGTCGCTTTGGCGCCCGCCGATGTTCAGTCTGCCGAAGGGTTGCTTGCTGTGTGGGAGCCAGCCGGCGGAAGGGTTTTCCTGCCACAAGCCGATATTGCGGCGCCCGCCCTGCGGGAGGGTTTGGTCGCGCGCGGTGCGGACGTGACATCCGTTGTCGCCTATCACACAGTCGATTACCCTGCCCGTGCGGAAGCCCGCCTGACAGCGGAACTTCCCTCCGGCGTCGTGGTTTCCGGCACGGACATGCCCGCAACGCTCAGCCCGGAAGAGGCGCGCGCCGCAATCGACGCCGAAACCTTGGACGCCGTAGTAGCGGCTTCGCCCAGCGCTGCGCGTCGCATCGCCCAAATCCTCCCGGCCTTGGGCAGCTGCCGCTTGATCGCCATTGGACGTCCGACGGCGGCAGAGGCCTCCCGTAGGGGCCTCACCGTGGCCGCAATCGCCACAGAACCAACCCCGGACGGTGTAGTGGCCGCCTTGGAATCAGTTTTCGCCAACGAAGGGAATTCGCCATGAGCTTTCCAAACCATCGTCCCCGCCGCCTGCGCACAACACCTGCCATGCGCAGGCTCACCGCCGAGAACCGCCTGGCGCCTGCGGACCTGATCCTTCCGGCATTCATCAGGGAAGGCCTCACTGAACCGAGCCCCATCAGCTCCATGCCGGGCGTCGTTCAACACACCACTGAGTCCCTGAAGCGGGCCGCCGCGGAAGCCGTGGAGTTGGGCGTCGGGGGCATCATGCTGTTCGGTGTGCCCGCTGTGCGTGATGCGCAGGGCACCGCTTCGCTGGATCCGGATGGCGTCCTGAACAAGGCCATCCGTGACGTCAAAGCGGAGGTGGGCGATGACCTGGTGATCATGGGTGACGTTTGCCTGGACGAATTCACGGACCACGGCCACTGCGGTGTCCTCGATTCCGATGGCTACGTGGACAACGACGCCACGCTGGAGATCTACGGCCGGATGGCTGTGGCCCAGGCCGACGCCGGAGCCCATGTCCTGGGGCCCTCCGGCATGATGGACGGCCAGATCGCGGTCATCCGTCAAGCACTCGAAGAGTCCGGCCACAAGAACACGGCAGTCCTTGCCTATGCCGCCAAGTACGCCTCAGCGTTCTACGGCCCGTTCCGTGAGGCCGTGGATTCCCAGCTCAAAGGTGATCGCCGTACCTACCAGATGGACGCGGCGAACCGTCGGGAAGCCATCCTGGAAGTTGAGCTGGACCTTGAAGAAGGCGCCGACATGGTCATGGTCAAGCCAGCCATGAGTTACCTGGACATCCTGGCTGATGTTGCGGCCATGAGCCCGGTGCCGGTCTCGGCCTACCAAATCTCGGGCGAGTACGCCATGATCGAAGCGGCTGCGGCCAACGGCTGGATTGACAGGCGCGGTGCCATCACAGAATCCGTCCTAGGCATCAAGCGTGCCGGAGCCGATACCGTCCTGACCTACTGGGCCTCCGAACTGGCAGGCTGGCTGAAGGAGTCCTGATGTCCTCTTTTCCCGCTGAATCCGCTGCAGCTTCAGAATCCGAAGCCCCGGCCGACCCCGCCGCGCCGGTGGCACCCAACGAGATCCTGCTCGGCCTGAACACTTTCGGCGACGCCGGGGTGGACGCCGACGGGAACCCGAAGGAACATGCCCGGGTCCTGCGCGAGCTGCTGCAGGAAGCGAAGCTGGCTGACGCCGTCGGAATCCATGCTTTTGGTGTGGGGGAGCATCACCGCCGCGATTTCGCGGTGTCTGCGCCCGAGGTCTTCCTTGCAGCGGCAGCCGCCGTGACCTCACGGATTCGCTTGGGATCCGCCGTTACGGTGCTCAGCTCCGATGATCCGATCCGGGTTTTCCAGCGTTTCGCCACGGTGGATGCAATATCAAATGGCAGGGCTGAGGTAATGCTCGGCCGGGGTTCGTTCGTGGAATCCTTTCCCCTGTTTGGTTTGGACCTGGCGGACTACGAAGTCCTGTTCGAGGAAAAGCTGGAGCTGTTCGATAAGGTTCGGGCACAGAAACCGGTCCATTGGGAGGGGCGCACGCGGCCCAACGTCAACGGGCTTCAGGTGTACCCCAAATTGCAGCACCATTTGCTGCCGGCCTGGATTGGCGTCGGAGGAACACCCGAGTCCGTGCTGCGCTGTGCCGAATATGGCTACCCCATCATCTTCGCCATTATCGGCGGAGAGCCCCGACGTTTCGCACCGCTGGTGAACCTGTACCGTGAGGCGATGGCCAAGTACGGCCATCCGATGCGGCAGATCGCAACGCACTCACCCGGTTTCATTGCTGACACGGACGAGGCCGCCCGCGAGGAACTTTTCCCGCATTGGCTGGAGCAGCGCAACAGGATCGGGTCCGAGCGTGGTTGGGGTCCAGGGAACCGCGGCGAGTTTGATGCAATGTGCGGCCCTGAAGGCGCGCTCTATGTTGGCTCCCCGGAAACCGTGGCTCAGAAGATCGCCTTGCTCAAGCGGAACCTTGGTGTGGACCGCTTCGACCTCAAATACAGCAACGGAACATTGCCGCATCAATCAATGATGCGCTGCATCGAGCTCTACGGCACCGAGGTGGCCCCGCGGGTTGCCGAGCTGCTCTCCGCAGCATCCTAGGCAGCGGCCATGCCGCTCCTGAATTACTGAAAGAATAGGAACCATGACCTCAAACACCCCCGTGTCCGACCAACTGTTCGACCGTGCCCGGTCCCTGATGCCCGGCGGCGTGAACTCGCCTGTGCGGGCCTTCGGGTCAGTTGGAGGCACCCCGAAATTCATGGTCTCCGCCAAGGGCGCCTACCTGACGGATGCCGATGGTAAGGAATACGTAGACCTCGTCTGCTCATGGGGGCCGGCGTTGCTGGGCCACGCCCACCCCGCCGTACTCGACGCCGTCCACGCAGCTGTGGACCGCGGCCTTTCCTTTGGAGCCTCCACTCCGGACGAGGCCAACCTTGCCGCGATCGTCAAGGACCGGGTGGCCGCCGTCGAACGCTTGCGGATGGTGTCAACCGGCACCGAAGCCACCATGACGGCCGTTCGCTTGGCCCGCGGTTTCACCGGCCGCAACCTGATCATCAAGTTCGCCGGTTGCTACCACGGGCACCTGGACGGGCTGCTCGCAGCAGCCGGATCCGGCGTCGCCACGTTGGCATTGCCCGGCTCGGCAGGCGTCACAGAGGCTACTGCAGCTGAAACGTTGGTTCTGCCCTACAACGATCTCGCCGCCGTGGAGGCTGCCTTCGCCGCACATGGCCAGAACATCGCTGCCGTCATCACAGAAGCGGCTCCGGCGAACATGGGCGTTGTCACTCCCGGCGAAGGCTTCAACGCCGGCCTGTCGCGCATCACCAAGGAACACGGTGCGCTCCTGATCCTCGACGAAGTCCTTACCGGCTTCCGCACCGGCTACGCCGGATACTGGGGACTGACCGGCCGCCAGGAAGGCTGGGCTCCGGACCTGCTCACCTTCGGCAAGGTCATCGGCGGCGGGATGCCGACGGCGGCCCTGGGCGGGCGTGCCGACGTCATGGACTACCTCGCCCCGATCGGCCCGGTTTACCAAGCGGGTACGCTGTCCGGAAACCCCGTGGCCATGGCCGCAGGTGTGGCAACGCTGACCAACGCAACCCCTGAGGTCTACGCGTACGTTGATGCCCGTTCACTGGAACTCTCTGCCGCGCTCTCCTCAGCCCTTGATGACGCCGGCGTGGACCACTCCATCCAACGGGCGGGCAACCTGTTCTCCGTGGCCTTCGGTACCTCTGCCCACGGCGTGCACAATTACGATGACGCCCAGCGGCAGGAAAGCTTCCGATACGCCCCGTTCTTCCACTCCATGCTGGACTCCGGCGTTTACCTCCCGCCGTCCGTCTTCGAAGCCTGGTTCCTCTCCGCCGCCCATGACGACGCAGCGATGAACCGGATTATCGACGCCCTCCCGGCAGCAGCGAAAGCCGCAGCCGGCGCTACGGCCTAGCCATTGGTGATGCCCCGGAGGGCTGCTTGAAAGCAGTTGCCCGGGGCATCGTCGCTTCTCCCGGGGTAGGCTCGTAGATGGAAACCCACCCCCAACGAATTCACGGTTTACCATGCGCAAGTCACCATCCAATGCATCATTGAGTGTCAGCATCGCCGCTGCCGGAGTCCTTCTGCTTGGGGCTTCCGGTTGTTCCGGTGGCATAGCGGACTCCGGCCAAAGCCCGGCGGAAGGTCAGCCTTCAGTGGCTCCTTCTTCGCCATCAGGAACGCCATTTCCCACATCCGCGCCAGCAGTGTCAACCGCTCCGTCGGCGGTTCCTTCCCCGCCTGCCTCCGCCGCGCCTGCACCTGCACCAGCGCCGAGCACGCCGTCGGCCGTGGAGCAGCAACTCTCGGCACTCAGCCTTGAGCAGCGGGTGGGGCAACTCTTCATGGTGGCGGCCAAGGCCAGTGGTGCCGAACCGGGAACCATGGAGGCGCTGACCAAGTATCACGCCGGCAACGTTTACCTCAGCGGACGCAGCAAGGCCGGAGCTGCCCCGACGGCGGCAATTGTTTCTTCATTGACAGGCACTGTCTCTGCCGCTACAACCGGCGGGATACCCCTTTTTGTGGCCACAGACCAAGAGGGCGGATACGTCCAGGTCCTCTCCGGTCCTGGGTTCTCCACGATTCCCACGGCCTTGGTCCAGGCGTCTTTCGGTGCTGAAAAACTTCGCGTGGATGCTGCAACATGGGGGAAGGAACTCAGCAGCGTAGGCATCAACGTCAACCTGGCGCCGGTTTTGGACACAGTGACCAGCCCGCAGTTTGCACCCTCCAATGCCCCCATCGGCCAGTTTCAGCGGGAATACGGCTATGACCCGGCCACCGTCTCGCTGCTGGGCAACGCTTTTGCCGATGGGATGAAGGACGCGGGCGTTGCTCCAGTGGTGAAGCACTTCCCGGGCCTGGGCAGAGTGGTTCCCAACACTGACGTCAGCAAAGATGTCCGCGACACCTCCACTACACGGAACGATCCCGCGCTGGAGCCGTTTCATGCGGCCATCACATCCGGCACTCAGTGGGTGATGGTCTCGAATGCCTACTATGACAAAATCGACCCCGCAAACATCGCACCGTTCTCGCCGACAGTTATGGACACCATGCTGCGTGCTGACGCCAACTTCAAAGGCATTGTCCTATCCGATGACCTGTGCAGCGCCGCCCAATTGGAAGCGTGGTCCGATGCCGAGCGGGCTCTGAACTTCTTTAATGCCGGCGGAACCATGCTGGTATGCGCCGATCCCACGAGCATTCCGGCCATGCACCAGGCCGTGGTGCAGAAGGCTTCAGCAGATCCTGCCTTCCTGGCAAAGGTGGACGCCGCCGCGCTCACGGTGTTGCGGGTGAAAGCCGGTCAATAGCGGCTCCGCGTCACTGCGGACAGCAAAGAACCCCGACTTCCATTTCGGAAGGCGGGGTTCTTTGCAACGGGAACAACCGCGTTTGGAAGAAGTCCTTAGAGAACGTCCGAAAGGAAGCCCTGAAGGCGATCCGTTTGCGGGTTGGTGAACAGCTGCTCCGGAGGTCCGGATTCAACCACCACGCCGGCATCCATGAAGGTGACCTTGTCAGAGACGTTGCGGGAGAAGCCCATTTCGTGGGTCACCACCACCATGGTCATTCCTCCCTGGGCCAGATCCGCCATGAGGGCCAGGACGCCCTTAACGAGCTCCGGGTCCAGCGCGGACGTAGCTTCGTCAAAGAACATCACTTCAGGCTTCATGGCGAGTGCGCGGGCAATCGCCACACGCTGCTGCTGGCCACCGGAAAGATTTGCCGGACGTGAGTCAGCTTTGTGCTTCAAACCCACCAAGTCCAATTGGGCCAGGGCTTCGTCGCGCGCCTGCTCCTTGGACATGCCGCGGAGCTTGCGCAGTGCCAGCGAGATGTTCTCAGCCACCGTCTTGTGCGGAAACAGGTTGAACTGCTGGAAGACCATGCCGATGCGGCGGCGCAGTTCGTCCGGATTGTCCTTGAGTACCGAACGTCCATCCAGCAGGATGTCGCCCTGGTCCGGCTCGATGAGTCGGTTCATGACACGGAGGAGCGTTGACTTGCCCGAGCCTGACGGGCCGATCACGGAGGCCGTGGTGCCCTTCTCGACGTGCAGGTCGATGCCCCGGAGCACGTGGTTGCTGCCGAAGGACAGGTGGATATTTTTCGCCGTCAAGGTCCCTGATACGAATTCACTCATGCCTGCGCTCCTTTTCCAACGACGGCCGCTGCCTCGTCCGGTTCTTTCTTCTCAGGGCGCCCGGCGCGCATGCGGGCGTCAATGAAGTTCACGAAGTGCGTGAGCGGAATGGTCAGGGCCAGGTAGAAGATGGCTGCTGCCACGTACGGGGACAGGTTGCCGCTGTTGGCAGCTGCGTCCTTACCGATCTGGAAGATCTCACGCTCTGTTGCCAGGAGGCCAAGCATGAAGACCAGCGACGATTCCTTGATCAACGCGATGAACTGGTTGACCAACGCAGGAAGTACGCGCCGGATGCCCTGTGGCACCACCACGAGGCGCATGGACGAGCCGTAGCTGAAACCCAGGGCGCGGGTGGCCTCGAGCTGGCCTTTATCCACGCTTTGAATGCCGGAACGGAAGATCTCACCGATGTACGCGCCGGACATCAAAGACAAGGCGGCAATGGCCATGGGGTACGGGCTCGTGGATCCCGTCAGTTCTCGAATGATCGGGCCGAAGCCGAAACCGATTACCAGAATGGTCAGCACCGGTGGTAGCCCGCGGAGAATGTCCGTGTAAATTCGGGCTACCCACCGTGCTGCCGCGTTCCGGGAAATCCCCATCAAGGCGAGCAGCATCCCGAGAGCGGTCCCGATGATGCCCGAGACGACAGCCAGGACGATGGTGTTGGGCAGGCCGACGGCGAACATCTTGGGGATGACTTCGCCCATCGCCTCCCAGTCAAAGAAGGTGTCGGCTAGTTGATTGAGGATATCCATGGAACGCCTTGGTTACTTGGTGGGGAGCTGGACGGCCTTGCTGCCCGGCTTCCAGCCCTGGGGGGTCTGCTCGGCGGCTGTCGGACGGTCCTTGTACCACTCGGCCGTGAGCTTGGCCCAGGTGCCATCAGCGATGACAGCGTCCAAGCCGGAGTTCAGCGCGTCGATCAGCGGCTGGTTGTCCTTGTTCACGGCATAAGCGGTGAAGTTCTGGGTGTTCACGACCTTTTCGGCGATCTTGGTGTTGTCGCCTTCCTTGACCTGGCCGTCGGCCTGCTGGGAAGGAGCAACCCAAGCGTCGATCTGGCCGTTCTTCACGTTCCCGTAAACCGTGTTGTAGTCAGGGAAACGGACAGGCTCGATCTTGAGCGTGTTGGTCATGTAGTCGTCCTGGACGGTGCCTTGGACAACGCCGATGCGGAGGCCTTCCTTGACGTCGGCGAAGCCGGTGACCTTGGAGTCGCTCTTGGTCACGATTGCCATGTAACCGAAGTCGTAGCCATTGGTAAAGCCGACCGTCTTGCGGCGGGCGTCCGTGGTGGAGATCGAGGAAGATCCGACGTCGAACTGCTTGTTGCCCACCTGGGACAGGAGCGCTGAGAAGTCAGTGGAAGCGAACTCGACCTTGAGGCCCAGCTTGTCGCCAATGGCGCGCAGGAGCTCGTTGTCGTAACCGGTGAAGTTGCCGGAAGGATCGATGAAGATGTTCGGCGGGGCGTCGGAGAGGGTGCCCACGCGCAGGGTGCCGTCGGTGATGAGGCCCAGCTTGGACTTGTCGATCTGGTCCAGCGGCGTCACCTCAGCCGTGGTGAACGTGTCCAGCGACTTCTGGTCGCTACCGGCGAGGGCGTCAGTGGGGGAGCCGCTGGGCTCGGAGGTACCTCCGCCGCATGCTGCCAGGGAAATCACCAGGGCTGCGGCCACGGGGGCAACAGACAGCCACTTAGGGGCTTTGAATTTCATGAAGAAATCACTTTCATCGAGTCACGGAGACGTTATGCAGTGGGCGGGGAATGCGGCAGCAAAACGAAGGTTGGCTGTCCTAGCAGACTTCAACCCGCCAAACTTAATTATGTCACCAGCCCACGAAGGCGTGGTGAATCGAAGAAACGGTTGCCAGCACTCGCTTTATCCGAACAATGTTCCCATCAAGTACCGCTCTGGCTGTGCTCTGTACCGGCTGAGGAGCTTCAGGTGGAATCCGCGCGCGGCCAACCCGGACTTGGAGGTTCCCGGTAATTGATGTGACTTGTGTCGCACACAGGTAGCGGCGAGCTAGAAGCCGCCCCGGCTTGCATCCTCAGGCGGAAGAACCGGCCACTCGCCCTCGATGACGGCTGTGGGCTTGCTGCGGCGCAAATACTGTTGGAAATCAGCAGCTTGGGATGCTGCCCAGTCTACTTGCAGCTGATGCAGCGTTGACGCCGGCATCTGTAGCTTGGGGAACTTGCCGGCCATGGCATCCAACACGCGCAGCGTGGCAAGGGCGTCCGCGGCGGAGGTGTGGGCGTTGGTCAGGTCAACGCCATATTCCTCGCACAGAGCTGTAAGGGTGCGCTTTCCCTTGCGGTAACGGTCCACTTGCTTGTTCATTACGTATGGATCCAGCACGGGGAAGCGGCTGAGTTGGGGAACGCCATAGCGTGCGGACTCTGCGGCCAACACCGTGAAATCGTAGCTGGCGTTGAAAGCAATAACGGGAGTGCCGTCGTCGAACAGTCCTTGGAGTACCCCGGCGACCTCACGGGTGACCTCTGCTGCGGGGCGACCTTCTGCGCGGGCCTTCTCTGTGGTGACCCCGTGCACCTCGCTGGCTTCGAGGGGGATCTCAACGCCGGGATCGGCCAACCATTCGTGCTCTGCGATGAGCTCCCCGTGGGCATCCACAACAGTGATGGAAGCGGTGACGATCCGCGCTGACCGTGAGTTTTTCCCGGTGGTCTCGAGGTCGAATGCGGCACGGGAGAGGGTGTTCCAGGAGCTCATGTCTTCAAGCTACCGGCTGGGTCGGACAGTATTCGGGCACGACACTCCTGCCGTTACGCTGAACACATGCGGATGGAATATGTGACGGCAGTTCTTGCCGTCGTGGACCTTGTTCCATCGGGTTCGGCGGTCGCCTACGGTGATGTCGCCGAGCTCTTGGGGTCCGGCGGGCCGCGGCAGGTGGGCGCCGTGATGAGCCACTACGGAAGTGCCGTCGCCTGGTGGCGTGTTCTTCGAGCCAGTGGCGAAGCACCTCCCGGCCATGAAGCAGACGCCCTGCGGCACTACTTGGAAGAATCCACCCCGCTGCATGGCGCTTACGATGCCTTTTTGAGGACGGGCGAAGGCCGTTGGCGCGTGGACCTGACAGCCGCCCGATGGGCGCCTACCGACTCGGATTTCGACCAACTTGATGTGATCTCGGACCAGTTGGAGCGTCAACTCCATAAATTGTCGGTGCCCGATGATGAAATGACTGTGTGACCGCCACTCCTGCCAAAACCCGCCAAGCACCGGCAGCCCTCCGCCTGCTCCCGCCGCGTGAGACCCACTACGCGGCCCCTGTTTTGTCTCCGGACCAAAGTGCCGTCGTTTCCCTGCGGCAGGGGAGCGGGCCCGTCCTTGTGCCCGGAGGGCCGGGCACGGGCAAATCAACGGTGCTGGTGGAATCCGCGGTCCGCCGCGTCCGTGAGGACGGCTTGGATCCGGAACAGATTCTCGTTCTCGCTCCCGGGCGCCACGCCGCAGCGGCCTTGCGCGACACCTTCACCGGCCGGCTGGACCGCAGCCTCAGTACGACGCCGGCACGCACTTGGGCGTCCTACGCGTTTGACGTCATCCGGCGGGCGAAAGCTGAAGGCATCCTGCCGCTGGCACGGCCACCGAAGCTTCTCTCGGGCCCGGAGCAGGACCTCATCATCAAGGAGTTGCTGGAGGGCCACTCCCGTCCCGGATTCCAGCTCCCTTGGCCGGAGGATCTTGCCGCTGCACTTCCTACCCGAGGCTTCCGTCACGAGATCCGGCAGCTGTTCGACCGCATCATCGAATCAGGGCGCACCGCAGATGACTTGGTCGGGCTGGCCTACGAGTGCGGACGGCCTGATTGGATGGCGGCAGCCGAGCTCTACAGCGAGTACCGGGACGTCCTGGACCTCCGCATGCCCGAGGCCTTTGACCCTGCCGGAATCATCACCACCGCCCGGCAGATTTTCCAGGATTCGCCGGCATTCCTGGCCGCCGAGCGGGAACGTCTCCAACTGATCCTGGTGGATGATGCCCAGGAATCGAATCCTGCAGTTTTCGAGCTTCTTGCGGATATCGGGGAAGGCAAAGACGCTGTAGTGACTTACTCACCGGATACCGTTGTGCAAGGTTTCCGCGGCGCACGCCCGGACCTGGTCGCAGAGTTGCCAACGCTGCTGGGCGGCAGGCAGGAAAAGGTTCTGGAACGTCCGCTCTCGGTGACGCACAGGCACAAGCCCGAGGTAGCTGAAGCGTGGTTGCGGGTCGCGGACCGTATATCGCAGCGCTCCGGTGGTCAGTTGGCCAGGCAAATGGAACAACCCCACCGTCCGGAAGGCACGCTCGCGGCAACTGCCCGGGATGGCCGGGTGGAGGGCCACGTGCTGCCGTCAGCCGTTCACGAACTGAGATATGTTGCGCAGCGCATCCTCGAAGCGCAGTTGAGGGAGGCACGGGAATTCAGCGATATCGCAGTGATCGTCCGGAACGGCGGGCAAATTTCCCGGTTGCAGCGTTATCTGAGTGGCCAGGGGATCCCGGTGCGTGTTCCCGTGGCCGACTCCGCTGTCCGTGACGAGGTAGCGGTTCGTCCGCTGTTGGAGGCCTTTGCCATTGTCCTGGATCCGGCGAAGCTGACGCCGGAAACGGCAGTTTCGCTCCTGACGTCCCGCATCGGCGGAGCCACGGCAATCGAACTACGCAGGCTCCGGCAATCCCTGCGCCGTGAGGAACTCTTGGGCGGCGGTGGCCGCTCCAGCGACGCTTTGCTGGTTGAGGCCCTGCTACAGCCGGGGGCTCTGGCCTCGCTGGGTATTGAAGGCAGTTCTGCCCGTCGCCTTGCCCGCATGATCGCGGCGGGCACCGCGGCTGCAGAGGAACCCGGCGCGAACGCGGAATCTGTTCTCTGGGCTTTGTGGCACGCCACCGGGCTGTCTTCGCGCTGGGCAGAAATGGCGCTTGAAGGCGGCAACGCCGGGGCACGCGCAGATCGCGACCTCGACGCCATGATGGCCCTGTTCCACACCGCTGAACGCTTCGTGGACCAGTTGCCCGGCTCTGGTCCCGAACAGTTCCTGGACTATTTGTTGAACCAGGAGCTTCCCATGGACACCCTTGCTGCACGGGCGCAGCTGGAGGCCTGCGTGGAGATCATGACTCCCGCCAGTGCAGCCGGGCGGGAATGGCCGGTGGTGATCGTGGCCGGTCTCCAGGAAGGTGTATGGCCAAACACGCGTTTACGTGGAGAGCTGCTGGGCAGCACCGTCTACGCCGACGCAGTGGAACATGGAGTGGACTACGCCCTTAAGCGGGGGCCCCTGAGCAGGCTCAGGGACATTCGTTACGACGAACTCAGGAGCTTCTCAACGGCAGTATCCCGAGCCCGCGAAGTATTGATCTGCACGGCTGTGTCATCTGAGGATGAGCAACCCTCGGCTTTCCTGGACTACGTGGCGCCGCTGGGTTCCGGCGAGTACAGGCGCGATTACACCCCTGTTGACCGTCCCATGACCTTGCGGGCACTCGTCGCGGAACTGCGGCAGCACGTCCAGTCCGAAGAGGCTGCTGGCGGAGACCCGCGAGCCTCGCATGAGGCCGCCCGGATATTGGCACGGCTCGCCAGCACGGAGCCACCCGTTCCAGGTGCCCATCCGGACTCCTGGTGGGGTTTGGCAGCGCTGAGCTCCCAGGAGGCTGTGGTGCCTCCTGGCGGCACGGTCTCCGTGTCGCCGTCCAAGGTGGAAGCTGTCCATAAGTCCCCTCTGGACTGGTTCGTCCAAGCAGCGGGAGGGGAAGCCGCCACGGATTTCGCGCGCAGTCTGGGCACCTTGGTCCACAGCATTGCGCAGGAACTTCCCGATGCTTCAGGATCCGAGTATGTGGCTGAACTCGTACGCCGCTGGCCCGCCTTGGGCATGAAGGACAACTGGGAAGGAAAGCTTGATTTCCAGCGGGCGGAACTGATGGTTCGTAAGTTGGCCCAGTATGTGCTCATCATGCGCAGCGACGGCAGAAGCCTGCTGGCCGTAGAGCACGACTTTGAAGTCGAGCTTCCTGAGGTCTCCGTGGATGCCGGCGGCGTTAACGGCTCTCCGGCTCCGGAAGATCAGGCCACACGCCACGCCGTCCTCCGGGGTCAAGTGGACCGCCTTGAGATCGATTCGGAGGGCAGGCTCGTCATCGTGGACCTCAAGACCGGCAAACGGCAACCCGGCAAAGCCGAGGTTGCCAAGCACCCGCAACTAGGTGCCTACCAGGCCGCAGTCCTCAGGGGTGCCTTCCAGGACGCCGGGACGGGGGACAACAACCCCGACGCCGGTTCCCTTACCGCATCCGCCGGCGGCTTCATCCCAGGAGGGGCCGTGTTGGCCCAACTTGGGACAAAGACCAAGAGTCCCGCAGTACAGCAGCAGGACCCGTTGGATCCGACGGACAACTGGGCCGAGGGCCTGGTGAATGAGGCCGCTGCGCTGATGGCCGGCGCGACGTTTGAAGCCCGGCACGATCCCGGCAAGGGAGGGCATGGCGGCCATGGATGCCGGCTTCCGGATATTTGCCCGTTGTGCGCCAGAGGAAAGCAGGTCACCGAATGACAACCGAACTCCTGGACGGCTTTGCCTCCAGCGCCCTGGGCGTTGAGGCAGTTCCCGAGCCAAGGTTCTCACCCTCTGAACTTGCACACATCCTTGGCGAGAAGAACCACCCGACTCCTGAGCAGGCAGCCATTATTGCCTCGCCTCTCTCACCGCGCCTGGTCATCGCCGGAGCAGGTTCGGGAAAGACGGCCACTATGGCAGACCGTGTGGTCTGGCTGGTGGCGAACGGCTGGGTTCGTCCTGAAGAAGTGCTCGGCGTGACGTTCACCCGCAAGGCGGCCGGAGAGTTGGCAAGCCGGATACGGTCCAAGCTGGCCACGCTCCAGAGGATAGCGGCGGCGGACGACGGCGGCATAGGCTTCCCGGAGGGACTCCTCGGCGCCGACGACCTCGAACCTAAGGTGTCCACTTACCACTCCTATGCAAGCAGCATCGTTTCGGACTACGGCTTGCGCCTGGGTATCGAGCGGGATGTGGTCTTGCTGGGCGGGGCGCAGTCCTGGCAGCTGGCCAGCGAAGTGGTGGAAGCCTATGACGGTGACTACGAGCACTTCACTGCCGCCAAATCCACCCTCGTTAATGCAGTGATCCAACTTGCGGGGGAGTGCGCCGAGCACCTTCAGGATCCGGGGGAAGTGAGGGACTGGGTCCTGGAACGCGTTCGGACCTTTGAGCAGCTTCCCTATGTGTCCGGAGCCAGGAAGAATCCCACCCAGGCGGCTGCGGAACTTGCGGCGATGCTCCGAACGCGCGCCAGCATTGGCGACATGGTGGTCCGCTACCAGGAAGCGAAGCGCCAGCGCGGCGTCCTTGATTTTGGTGACCTGGTGGCGCTCGCAGCACGCATCGCAAGCGACATTCCCCTTGCTGCAACCACTGAACGTGCCCGTTACAAAGTGGTGCTGCTGGATGAGTTCCAGGACACCTCACACGCACAGCTTGTTTTGTTCTCGCGTCTTTTCGGGCAAGGCCATGCCGTCACCGCGGTAGGTGATCCCAACCAGTCGATCTATGGCTTCCGTGGCGCCTCTGCAGGCCAACTTTTCCACTTTGTGCAGGAGTTTCCCGTTCGGCAGGCGGACCGCTCCGGCCAGGTTGAGTCTTATTCCGTTGCCCCAACCTCCTATTTGACCACTGCCTGGCGGAACGGAAGGAACATCCTCCAAGCCGCCAACACCATCGCGGCGCCCTTGAACAGGGCGGCAGCGTCCGAGGGGCCGGCCGGGGAGAGGGATACCGCCGGCAATGTCTCAGTGCCCCCGCTGGTACCAAGCCCTGCGGCAGTTGATGGACAAGTGGTGATCGGTCGCTTTGCCACAGATGAAGACGAGGCCGCCGTGATAGGCCGCGACGTGCGTCGGTACCAGCGGACTGTATTCGAGGAGGAAAAGGACGGCACGCCCGTCAAACCCACCGTGGCGGTACTCTGCCGCCGACGCGCGCAGATGGAGTGCCTTCGCCGCGAGTTCGAGCTCCAAGGAACTCCGTACGAGATCGTTGGGCTTGGTGGCTTGCTGGACACCCCTGAGATCGTGGATCTTGTAGCGACGTTGCGGGTCCTTGCCGATCCAGGACGTTCCGATGCGCTGATGAGATTGTTGGCCGGGGCGCGGTGGCGGATAGGTCCGGCAGACTTGATGGCTTTCAGTGACTGGTCCCGCTTCCTGGCACGCCGACGGTCGGCGCCGGAAGCCCAAACAGAATCCTTTGACCGCAATGAAGAACCCGAAGGGGCAGTGGTTGAAAGCGACATCACCGATGCCGCAAGCCTCGTGGAGGCCCTGGATTTCCTGCCTCGGCCAGGTTGGACTTCCGGCCATGGGAGGAGCCTGAGCGCTGCTGCCCTGGACCGGCTGACGCGCCTCGCTTCAGAGTTGCGTTCACTGAGGAGCTACATCGGAGACGACCTCACCACACTTCTTGGCGAAGTGGAACGTGCCATGCTGCTGGATATCGAGGTGGCGGCCAAGCCGGGAATCAGCATTCACCAGGCGCGCCGCAATCTGGATGCTTTCCAGGATGCCGCGGCCGGTTTCCTGCAGACATCCCAGCGCGTTGATCTGCTGGCGTTCTTGTCGTGGTTGGAGGCAGCGGCCTCCGAGGAAGGCGGCTTGGATGTGGCCCCCGTTGAGACTAACCGGGAAGCAGTGCAATTGCTGACCGTCCACGCCTCCAAGGGCTTGGAATGGGACGTGGTCTTTGTCCCGGGCCTCAACGCAGGTTCTTTCCCCAGCAACAGGGATTCGCGGTGGAGCACCGGCGCCGCGGCTCTGCCATGGCCCTTGCGGGGTGATCGCGCAGATCTTCCCCAGTGGGACTTCGATCAGCCTGACCAAAAGGGATGGCTGGATGCAGAAAAAGACTTCAAATCGGAGGTCCAGCACCACGGTGAAGCCGAGGAGAGAAGGCTCGCCTACGTCGCTTACACGCGAGCGAAGTTCGTCCTATGGGCATCCAGCGCCGCCTGGAACGGTTCGCGGTCGGGAATGGCTGGCATGTCAACATTCCTCTCCGAATTGGCGCCGCTTGCCGGAGTTGCCGTGGAGGAAGCCGGCTCCGGCCGGATGCAGTCAGCGGGCAGTACGCTGTCGCCCGGCAGTGCTGTGGTCAGTGCGGTGGTCCATGCGGAATCGGTGGCGGAGGAGGCCTTGCCCGAAGAAAGCCCGTTGACGGCGGCGCTCGAGGTTGCCCTGTTCCCCTATGATCCCTTGGAGGGGCCTTCAGATCCGCGGACCGGCGCGCGCCTGAGGCTGACTCCGGGCAGACGGCTCGCCATGGATCAGGCTGCAGCCATGGTCCGCCAGTATTTGGAGGAACCCGGCGACTCACCTTTGAATGACTTCGCTGGTGCCGCCGGCAAATGGTCCCAGGAGGCAGAACTACTCCTGGATCGCCAGCGCCAGCTGAAGACTGTTCAGGACGTTCACCTTCCCAGCCACATTTCTGCCTCACTCTTCGTTGACCTCAATGCCGACCCTGCCGCTGTCTTGTCGCAGCTGCGCAGGCCGGTTCCCCGCGAACCGGGGATCTCGGCGCGAAAAGGCACGGCCTTCCATGCTTGGGTCGAGGAGTATTTCGGGACGACGGGGATGCTGGACCTTGATGAGGCGCCGGGTTCGGACTCCCACATCGACGAGGCCTACGGCTTGGATGAGATGGTGGCCGCATTCAAGCAGTCCGAGTGGGCCCAGCGCGCTCCTGCCTTCGTGGAAGTACCAGTGGAAACCAGGATTGGCGATCTCGTGGTCCGTGGGCGCATCGACGCCGTGTTCCGTGATGCCGACGGCCGCTGGCAACTCATTGACTGGAAAACCGGTCGACGCCCCGCAGGTCAACAACTGGCGACCAGGGCGGTGCAGCTGGCTGTTTACCGGCTAGCGTGGGCGCGACTCAAGGACGTCCCTTTGGACGATGTCAGTGCCGCTTTCTACTACGTTGCGGATGACGCCGTCGTTCGTCCACACGATCTCGGCAGCGCAGAGGAACTTGAGCTGATCGTTGCGAAGGCTTTGAAGAACAACCCCTGAAATTCAGGGGGCCAGGTATTAGTGACGTTCGGCCGCGTGAAGCGGCGTCACAGTGACCACGCTGATGGCGGCGGTGGAGGTGTCGTCTTGGACCGATGTCCTGCCGGAGTCGCCTTCCGCGGAGCTCTCTGACTCCGCGTCTGGAATGGCAGCGACACTGACGGCGGGTTTGTCATCCGAGGAGTCCGATGTCTTCAACTCAACGACCTCGTACTTAGCGGCATTGTCCTCTTCAGCTGCTTCCGCTGCGGCCTGTGCAGCTTCTTGGTCACGGCGCACCTGCTCGTCAATGTCATCGGCGAGTGTCTGGAGCATGGACTCTGCTTCTGTCGTCATGCTTTGGTGCCCGGCTGCCATGGCCTTGACCAGATACTGGGCAAGGGCAAACTCGGCCAGAAGTGCGGCGCGGCGGAGAAGATGGGCGTCAGGGAGCTCGCGGCGTGCCTGGGTGTAGTGGCTCAGGACGGCCTCGACAAACGAGGCTTCGTTGGATGCCACCAACCAAGCGAAATCGTCCGCGGGATCGCCGATCCGGAGATCGGTCCAGCCGGTGAGGGCCGTCACGGTATCGTCCTGCACCATCAGGTTGTCTTCATGGAGATCCCCATGGACCACTGAGGGATTGAAACGCCAAAGGGCAACGTCTTCCAGGGCGTGTTCCCACCGGCGGAGCAGTGTCGCCGGAATTTTGCCCGTGGTTGCCGCTTGGTCGAGCTCGTTGAGTTTACGCTGCCGGAACTCATTGGCAGAGTAACTGGGAAGGTCGGCATTGGTGACCAAGGCTAGTGGCAAGTCATGAACGGCGGCCAGGGCGGTGCCGACTTCCCGGGCCAAGGCTGGGCTACCGGCTGAAAGTTCTTCAATGGAGAGGGTGGAACCCTGCATGTGGGCGTAGACGAAGGTCGTCAGGGCACCTTGCCGGACCGTGCCTGCGATGGTGGGCACATGGAAAGGCAGTTCAGCGCGGATGGCCGGGGCGAAGGCCCGCAATACCATGTACTCGGTTTCCAGCCGTGTACTGGCTTCCGGATGGCGCGGTGAACGCACCCTCCAGCGCTTGCCGTCCTCGTCCAGCAGCAACGCCGAGTCGAAGTCGGCGTCGTCATCAGGGGAGTGGGCTGCGGCCGTCGGCGACAGGCCTGGCACCGCCGCGGTTGCTATGGCGGCCAGTTCGAGCGGTGTTCTTCTCACGTTCTCCACGGTAGATTGAGTGCGGCCTGTGGCCATGATGCAGCGCGGCGAGTCTTCAGATCCGCAGAAAATGCGCAGGAAATGTGGAGAAAAACACGGCATTAGTCCACAACCGGACAACCCCTTGGCAGGTGTCCACAACAGGGGGCCTCTCCAAATGTTTTTTGTCGGTGCGAATCAGTACGGTAGATACATGAGTCATACGGAGTCGCCGGCGCTTGCCAACCACCTGATGGAGACCGTTCTTCCAGTCCGACCTGCCGTGGTGGATCGCGGCTCGGCCGTCCGTATGAAGCCGGGAATGGTGGAGGATCTCATCGCCTCCGGTGGGGCCAAGGCCATGGTCATTTCCCAGCGCACGGCGCTGGTGACTACTGACGGTCTCTGGTTCGGAGACGCCGCTCCCCTCTGGAACGCTCTCAATGGCTCGGACGCCGGTGCTGTTGCGGCCATTTACCTCGGCACCACCCTGACGTCATCCTCGTTGCCCGAAGGCACGCCCGTTGTGCTGTTCACCGTCGCGGAACCTCCGGCGCCGGGCGCCGCAACGGTGCCCTTGGGCGCTGAGTGGGCCGGCTTCCGGGATGTCGCGGCACGTCTGGACCCGAACGACACCGCTTTGTTCATCGAGGCCAGTGCAATCTCCAACTGGCATGCAACACACACGCATTGCCCGCAGTGCGGTGCGCCCACGGACATCGAGGCCGGGGGCTGGGTTCGGCGTTGTCCCAGGGACAGCTCTGAGCATTACCCACGGACGGATCCGGCCATCATCGTCACCGTGGTAGGCCCTGATGGTCGGCTCCTGCTCGGAGGAGGGGGGCCCGTCGATGCCAAAAATTACTCGACGCTTGCAGGATTCGTTGAGCCCGGTGAATCGCTGGAGCAGGCTGTCGTGCGGGAAATCGGCGAAGAGGTGGGCGTCCGCGTGACGGCCTGCCAATATCTTGGTTCGCAGTCCTGGCCGTTCCCCGCCTCCCTCATGCTGGGATTCACCGCCAGAACCGACGACGCCGTTGCCCGGCCCGACGGCGTAGAGGTCACCCGGGCACGGTGGTTCAGTCGTGAGGAGTTGCAGGCAGCGGTGTTGAGCGGTGAAATCACCATTTCAACGCGACTGTCCATCGCACGTTCCTTGATTGAGCACTGGTATGGCGGCGTCATCGAAGACCTCCAGCCGTGACCGAAGGAATTTTCGACGGTGGTGGCTCACTGGAGGAGCGCATCCTCGGCGGCTTGGATGAAGAGCAGCGAGAAGTAGCCGGTACCTTGACTGGACCCATGTGCGTCCTTGCCGGGGCCGGTACGGGAAAGACACGCGCCATCACCCATCGCATTGCTTATGGGGTTCACTCCGGGGTCTACAGCCCTCAAAGGCTGCTGGCTGTGACCTTTACTGCCCGTGCCGCAGCTGAGATGCGCAGCAGGCTTCGGGATCTTGGCGTTGCCAACGTTCAAGCCCGCACGTTCCACGCCGCGGCATTACGGCAGTTGCAATTCTTTTGGCCACAGGCAATTGGCGGCACTTTGCCCAATTTGCTGGACCATAAGGCCAATATGATCGCCGAGGCCTCGCGCAGGCTTCGCCTCAGCACTGACCGCGCATCCATCAGGGACCTCGCGGCCGAGATTGAGTGGGCCAAGGTGTCCATGCTGACGCCGGCCAATTACCTGGAGAACGCGCAAGGCCGTGGAACTCCCGGAGGTTTCGACCTCACCGCGGTCTCGAGGGTTTTCCAGGCCTATGAAGACATCAAGACCGACCGCAATGTCATTGACTTTGAAGACGTCCTGCTCATAACAGTGGGGATCCTCCAGGAGGATCCAAAAGTAGCCGCGACAGTCCGGGAACAATACCGCCATTTCGTGGTGGATGAGTACCAGGACGTTTCGCCCCTGCAACAGCGGCTTCTGGATTTGTGGCTCGGAGGCCGGAACGAGTTGTGTGTGGTGGGCGATGCCAGCCAGACCATTTACTCCTTTACCGGCGCATCACCCAAGCATCTTTTGGGGTTCAAAGCGCAGTTCCCCGGAGCAACCGTCGTTAAGCTTATTCGCGACTACCGTTCCACCCCGCAAGTGGTGAAGTTGGCCAACGACCTCCTGGGCTCGCGACGAAGCGGTGGCCCGGTGGCAGACGCCGCGTGGGCGCCACCCCTCAAGCTCGTGGCCCAGCGGCCTTCCGGTCCGGAACCGCGGTTCATGGAGTGCCCGGATGACGAGGCCGAGGCAGCTGTGGTGGCAGGCAGAATTCAGGAACTGCTCAACACAGGTGTCAAGGCCAGCGAGATCGCGATCCTGTTCCGAACCAACGGCCAGTCTGAAGCGTACGAGCAAGCCCTGGCCTCCGCCGGGATTGGCTACCAACTCAGGGGAGGCGAACGGTTCTTCGCGCGAAAGGAAGTCCGCGATGCGATTCTCCAGTTGCGCGCGGCAACCCGCGCCGTAGCGGAGGGCCCCCAGGAAGCACTGGCCCAAATAGTGCGGGACATCGTTGCATCACTTGGATATACGGAGGCCGCCCCACACAGTGGCGGAGCGCTGCGTGAGCGTTGGGAGTCCTTGGCAGCCCTGGTCGCCCTGGCTGATGAGCTTGCCGTCAGCCGCGGTGAGTCCTTCACCTTGGCTGAGTTCGTCAACGAGCTACAAGAACGCTCGGTAGCGCAACACGCACCTACCGTCCAGGGTGTCACCCTTGCTTCCCTGCACGCGGCCAAGGGCTTGGAATGGGATGCGGTGTTCCTGGTGGGCCTTAGCGAAGGCCTCATGCCCATTTCCTTCGCAGACACCCCCGAGGACGTGGACGAGGAACGCAGGTTGCTTTACGTCGGTATCACCAGGGCCAGGGAGCACCTCAATCTCTCGTGGTCCACAGCCCGAACACCCGGTGGCCGAGCCAACCGCAAGCCGTCCCGGTTCCTGGACGGACTTCGCCCCAATTCGGTGGCTTCTGCCAACGCACGCAGCAAAACAGGGCCCACACGTCGAAAAGCTGCTGTCCCGGCGTCGTGCAAGGTGTGCGGAAGCATGCTCGCCAGCGGAGCCGAGAGGAAGGTGGGCCGTTGTAACCAGTGCCCGCCCACATATGAGGAACAAACCTTTGATGCGTTGAGGCAGTGGCGCAGGGACGAGGCCCAGTCGGCCGATGTTCCGGCGTATGTCGTTTTCACGGACGCTACACTGACGGCCATCGCCGAGGCCAAGCCGTCATCACTGGAGGAACTGGCTGGCCTGGCTGGGATTGGCCCGTCCAAGCTCGAACGCTACGGCGAAGCTGTCCTGGCGGTACTCGCCGAGAGTAGTGAACTTTGATGACCCGCCCCTCCGCCTCCGATACCGGCGTTCCGCACACCACCGACGACGGCGCTCCGGTTGTGGTGCGCCGGTCAGCCAGGCGGCGGCGAACCGTCGCCGCATTTTGGGAAGACGGCAAAGCCGTGGTTGCCATCCCTGCCAGCTTCACTAAAAGCCAGGAGCGGGAGTGGGTCCGGCGAATGCTGGTCAAGCTCAAGAAACAGGGGGAGCGGCAAACAGGTTCCGGCAGGCGCCGTCCCGCCACGGACCAAGCCCTCGCCAAGCACGCCGAGCACCTTTCCAGGACGTACCTCGGTGGGCGCGCGGTCCCGACGTCGGTCCGCTGGGTAGCCAACCAGAATTCCCGGTGGGGTTCGGCGACTCCTGCGGACGGCACTATCCGGTTGTCCAACAAGCTTCAGCCCATGCCGCAATGGGTCATTGACTACGTGCTGGTCCACGAGCTCGCGCACCTGCTGGTTGCGGGGCATAATGCCGAATTCTGGAAGTTGGTTGAGGCATATCCTGAGACTCAGCGGGCAAAGGCCTTCCTGGAAGGAGTTGCCTTCGCTACGTCCCGGGGACTCCCGGCAGATCCAGGGTCCGAGGATCCCGGCGATTCGGCTGTGGAACCGGCCAGCTAAGACGACGCAGCCTTAACTAATACAACGCAGTCTTAACGCGAGTCTTTAACGGTCAACGGCCGCCATGGAGATGGCGGCCGTTGTGCACATGTTTCTTGCGGGGTCTTGCTTACTTGCCCGGCGTCCCGGGGTCGGTGTCATCCGTTGCCGCCTCATCGCCGGACTCGTCCTTCGCGGGCTTGCCCTTCGAATCCGAATCCGAGGATTCTGCATCTTCAGCCTCGGCGGAGTCGTAACCGCCGCTCAGGAGCTTCTGCAGGGCGTCGTCAACCTCGCTGTCACTTGCCTCGGCAAGGCGCCGACGTTCGGAGAAACCCTTGGGATCGTCGAGGTCCTCACCGGTGGGCAAGAGATCCGGGTGGTGCCAGATTGCGTCACGTCCGGCGATGCCGCGTTCTTCCTTCAGGGTTGCCCATAGCGTCGCGGCTTCCCGGAGCCTGCGGGGGCGTAGTTCCAAGCCAACGAGGGACGAGAAGGCGTGCTCGGCCGGTCCGCCTGTGGCGCGACGACGACGCACGGTCTCGCGCAGGGCAGTGGCTGACGGCAGTACCTTGTCCGTAGCTTCCGCGGTCAGTTCGTCCACCCACCCCTCCACCAGGGCAAGAGCGGTTTCGAGTTTCTCCAGTGCAGCCGTTTGGACCGGCGTGCGTTCCGGTGTGAAGACCCCCTGGGACAGTGCTTCCTGGATGCCTTCGGGATTGCTGGGATCAAGGTCGCGGGCGAGGTCCTCAATGCGGGACATGTCAATGTGAATGCCGCGGGCGTATGCCTCAATGGCTCCAAGGAGGTGGCCGCGAAGCCACGGAACCTGGACGAACAGCCGCGCGTGGGCAGCTTCACGGACGGCAAGGAAGAGCCGAACATCGTTCTCCGGGAGGCTGAGGCCTTCCCCGAACTTGGCAACGTTGGCCGGCAGCAGGGCCATTTCCAGGTCTGCCAACGGAACGCCGATATCAGTGGAGCTGACAACCTCGGCCGAAAGCGCGCCGATTGCTTGTCCTAACTGCATGCCGAAGATCGCTCCGCCCATGTTCTGCAGCATGGACGAGGCACCGCCCATCATGGATTTCATTTCTTCGGGCATTTGCTGGGTAAGGGCGTTGGACAGCGCGTTGGCGATGCTGTTGGCCACCGGTTCGGTGAGGCGTTTCCATGTCCCCAGGGTCGCTTCAACCCATTCGGCCCTTGACCACGCCCTGCCGATCAGGCCCGTGGCGGAGAGATCAGTCACCGGGTCCAGCCAAAGTTCCGCAAGCCTAAGCGCTTCGTCGATCTCCCTTGCCTGCTGTGCGTTGACAGAGGGATCGCTGCCGGCGGCGGCGACGCGTCGTGCATTCTCGTGGGCGAGCTGCCAGTTCACGGGACCTTCGGACGTTGAGCTCATCATTGCCTGCACCTGCGCAAACATCTGCTGGAGGAGGTGGGGATCGTTGGGGAGCCCCGCGGCCTTGGCCAACTCGGCGGGATCGATGTTGCCCATACCCTGGCCGCCCATCAGGTTCTGGAGCATTTCTGCCAGCGGATCCTTGGGAGTGTCGTCGTCGTTGGACGGATTGTTGGGGTTGGAAGTCATGGTGCCGCCGATCGTCGAACTGGCTGGTGATCTCTTTCACCGTACCGCGCGGCCGGAAGGCTGTCTGCCCGGAGCAGGTCCCGTTCGCTGTAGGCAAAGCAGTCCTGCAACGTCAGACCGCGTAGTGTTGATGTTTGGTATGTGCCGTCGCCGCTATTGGCGGCAGGAGCCATGGATTCCGGTCATGCAATGCCGGCATAGAGAGGCCTCAATGCTTACTTCGCCCAGCCCCGAGGGCTCACTGGACCCGCGTCAAACGCCCGACGCCGAATCCTCCTCCGTGCCTCCGGCACCGCCCCGTGACGGTCGGTACATGATCATGGTGATTTCCGGTCTCCTCGCACTGGGACTTGGTATCGGGGCGGCAGCGTTGCCGGTTCCGTATGTCATAGAGTCCGCCGGTCCCACCTTCAATACTTTGGGCAAGGACGGCGACAAGCCTGTCATCAGCATCTCCGGCCGAGAGGCTTTTCCAGCGAACGGCAACCTTGACCTGACTACCGTGGTCATGACCGGCGGTCCGAAGAGTCCGGCCACCATCTTCGATGTCTTCCGGGCCTGGTTGGATCCTTCCAAGGCCATCTATCCGGAGGAACTCATATACCCCAAGGGCACCACAGCCGAGCAGACGGTCCAGCAAGGCGAAATTGCTATGGAAACCTCGCAGGAGAACGCAGTGGCAGCAGCATTGCGTGAGCTTGAGATTCCGTTTGAGCAGCGGCTGAACGTCGCAGGCCTGTCAGACCCCTCGCCGTCCACCGGAAAGATCCAGGAAGGTGATCGGCTGGCCTCCATCAACGGAAAGGCGATTACGTCCATGAGCGTGGTCCAAGCCGAACTGGCCGCCGGCGCCGGCGCCCCGGTCGTTGTTGGGCTGGACAGGAAAGGCACTGTAGTTTCCGAAACGATCACCCCCGCCAAGAACCAGACGGACCGCTATGTCCTGGGTGTTCTGCTGTCCAGTGATTTCACTTTCCCGTTCGACGTCAGTATTTCCTTGGATAACGTTGGCGGACCCAGTGCCGGAATGATGTTTGCTTTGGGGATCGTGGACAACCTCACTCCGGGGGACCTCACTGGGGGCAAGCATGTGGCAGGCACCGGCACGATCACTGCAGATGGCGCTGTGGGCCCCATCGGGGGCATCGCCCAGAAGATGATAGGGGCCCGTCAACAGGGTGCCACCATGTTCCTTGCGCCGGCATCCAATTGTGCCGACGTCGTAGGGCATGTTCCGGACGGGCTTCAGGTTGTCAAAGTGGAAACTCTGGCCGATGCCACCTCTGCCGTCGAGCGGCTCGGATCCGGTCAGGACACGGGGAGCCTTCCCACCTGCACAAACAACTAGACTGACGGTGGAACTTAGCTTCACCGCCACTCGTGGCATAGATGACGGCACCTGCCACCCCCAGCGGCAGGGAAAGTCAGCACGCGCACACCGACTGTTCACTGACACCAATGAGGTACAGAGTTTGTCCCGTCCCGCCAGCTCCAACCCGCCCGGAAGATCACCGCTGAGACGAGGTGCCCTGACGCCGACGCTCATTGTCGTGGCAGTGGCCGTCGTCGGGTTCATTTTCTTCGCCAATGTGTGGACTGACGTCCTGTGGTACCAGCAGCTTGGCTTCTTCGAAGTGTATATCCGCGAAAACCTTGCAAGGATCATTACGTTCCTCATCGGTTTCGCCATGATGTTTGCTGCTGTTTTCTTCGCCATAAGGATCGCCTACCGCTCCCGGCCCGTCTATGCTCCTGATGCCGAGGCCCGGGACAATCTCAACCGTTACCAGGCACAGCTTGAGCCGGTTCGCAGGGTGGTCATGATCGGCCTCCCCATCCTGTTCGGCCTCTTTGCCGGCAGTGCGGCAGCCAGCCAGTGGCAGAAGGCCCTGTTGTTCTTCAACCAGGAGCCTTTCGGGCAGACCGACCCGTTGTTCAACATGGACATCAGCTTCTACCTGATGACGCTGCCGTTCCTCGGTTTCGTTACGGGGTTCCTGATCAGCATCGCCGTTGTTGCCGGTATTGCAGGCATTCTGACGCACTACCTTTACGGCAGCATCCGGCTCATGGAGCGGGGGATCTTCACGAGCCGGGCAGCGCAGATCCACATCGCCGTTACGGGCGCTCTTTTCCTTGTCCTGCTGGGCATCAACTTCTGGCTGGACAGGTACACCACTGTCCAGAGCAACTCGGGCCGTTGGGCCGGCGCTCTCTACACGGATGTCAACGCCGTTGTCCCCACCAAAGCGATCCTTGCTGTTGCAGCAGGCCTCGTGGCGATCCTGTTCATCATTGCCGCGATCATTGGCCGCTGGCGCCTTCCGGTGATCGGCACCGCGATGCTGGTCATCACGGCCATTCTGGCCGGCGGTGTTTACCCGTGGGTTATTCAGCAGTTCCAGGTTCGTCCGTCGGAGAACACCTTGGAAAAGGAGTTCATTGATAGAAATATCAAGATGACGCGGGCCGCGTACGGTCTGGACAAGATTGATGTGTCTGCTTACAACGCCACCACCACGGCGACTACCGGTGCCTTGGCGGCGGACGCGCAGACCACTGCCAACATTCGCCTCCTTGACCCGAACCTGATTTCGTCGGCGTTCGCCCAGCTTGAGCAATACCGGCCGTACTACCAGTTCCCGCAAACCTTGAATGTTGACCGTTACATGGTTGACGGCAAAGTCCAGGACACCGTCATCGCCGTTCGCGAGCTCAATCCGGATGGCTTGAGCGCCAACCAGCAGACATGGGTCAACAGGCACATTGTCTACACCCACGGCTACGGCGTCGTCGCTGCCAAGGGCAATAAGTTCACTGCCGACGGCAAGCCGGAGTTCCTGCAGTCGGGCATTCCGTCCAATGGAGTCCTGGGCAACGACACTTCGTACGAGCCCCGCATCTACTTCGGTGAGAACTCTCCCGAATACTCCATCGTGGGAGCGCCGGATGGTGCCCCGAACCGCGAGCAGGACCGACCGGCAGGCCGTGAAGGTGGCGGCGAGACGCAGTACACCTTCAGCGGCAACGGTGGGCCAAACGTCGGTAACTGGCTTAACAGGATCCTTTACTCCATCAAGTTCCAGTCCTCTGACCTGTTGCTCTCGGACGGCGTTAACGCGGAATCCCAAATTCTCTACGAACGCAATCCCCGCGAACGCGTTGAGAAGCTTGCCCCGTACTTGACTGTCGATGGCAATGCATACCCGGCAGTCGTAGACGGCCGAGTCAAGTGGATTGTTGACGGTTACACCACCAGCCAGTACTTCCCGTACTCCCAGCCACAGCAACTGCAGAACGCCACTGTGGATTCGCAAACCAGCGCCGGTCGTACCGTTGCCCTGCCGAACAGCTCGGTGAACTACATCCGCAACTCTGTCAAAGCAACAGTGGATGCCTACGACGGCTCCGTTAATCTTTACGCTTGGGATGATCAGGACCCCATCTTGAAGGCATGGCAAAAGGTCTTCCCGACGGTCATCAAGCCGTACTCGGAGATGTCGGGTGAGCTCATGAGCCACGTCCGTTACCCTGAAGACCTCTTCAAGGTCCAGCGTGAACTGCTCGGCCGCTACCACGTGACCGATCCGGACAGCTTCTACCAGAACAACGACGCTTGGAGCGTACCGAACGATCCCACCGTTTCGGAAGCCGTCAAGCAGCCGCCGTTCTACATGTCCCTGCAGATGCCGGACCAGGACAAGCCGGCGTTCCAGCTGACCTCGTCCTTCATTCCGCAAACGGTCAACGGCAGCGCCCGGAACATCCTGTATGGCTTCCTTGCCGCTGATTCGGACGCCGGAAACGTCAAGGGCGTCAAGGGGGAGAGCTATGGAAAGCTGAGGCTCCTTGAACTCCCCACCGATACCCAGGTCCCGGGTCCCGGGCAGGCGCAAAACAAGTTCAACTCTGATCCCACGGTGTCCCAAGCGCTGAACCTCCTGCGCCAGGGTGCATCAGATGTGCTGAACGGTAACCTGTTGACTCTTCCTGTGGGTGGCGGCCTGCTCTACGTGCAGCCTGTCTACCTGAAGTCCACAGGTGAGACGTCGTACCCCACATTGCAGCGCGTGCTGGTTGCCTTCGGTGACAAGATCGGCTTCGCGCCCACCCTTGACGAGGCACTGAACCAGTTGTTCGGCGGAGACTCCGGCGCTTCTGCAGGGGATGTCGCCAACAATGGCCAGACGCCAACGGCCCCTCCTGGCACCACTACACCGCCTGCTGGTCCCACTGATGCGAAGGCCGAGCTCAAGGCAGCCCTGGATGAGGCCAACAAGGCCATCCAGGACGGCCAGGCGGCATTGGCCAAGGGGGACTTCGCCGGCTATGGTGCGCAGCAAACCAAGTTGTCTGAGGCACTGAAGAAGGCGATCGACGCCCAGAACCGCTTGGATGCCGCGCCGGCTCCAACGACGACGCCGGGAGCTACTCCCAGCGCGACGCCCTCGCCTACGCCCAGCAGCTAGTTATCTAGGTGGTTGAAGGCCGGTGCCTGCTCCTTTAGGGGGCCGGGCGCCGGCCTTTCCATTGGCGAGACGCACATCACGTCGCCGCGATTTGGTCTGGCATTCACCGGGCGGTAATGTTGTTCTTGCGACGCGGGGTGGAGCAGTTCGGTAGCTCGCTGGGCTCATAACCCAGAGGTCACAGGTTCAAATCCTGTCCCCGCAACTGGAAAAAGGGTCCGGATCAGTTCACACTGATCCGGACCTTTTGCTTTGCCTCGGATACCTTCGATGCCATCCTCGCGAGTACGACGCTCGCTCACTCCCCTCGTCTATGGCGCCCAGGTCCACGAGCGGTTGAGACAGGGTGGTCCGGCAGGAAGCCGGGTGCAAACCAGAACTTACGGCCATCTAGGGTCATCCAGAAATGGGGGAGTGATCTGCGGCACCTTATGTGCCGTATGGTCAGAAGCACTCCGGAGGGTGCGGTAGAGTTGTTCTTGCGACGCGGGGTGNNAATCCTGTCCCCGCAACTGGAGAAAAGATCCGGATCAGTAATGACTGATCCGGATCTTTTGTTTAACTGGTCATCCGGATACCGGTGCTAGCATCAAACCCGGATTTGCTGCGGTAAGAAACGGATGGGACGCCCAATGGTCAACGAAGACTACAAAGTAGGTCTCGAGCGTGAAGTCCTCCAGAGGGACAGTCCGGTTGCCGTATACCAGCAGGTGGCAGACGTACTAACTGACCAGGTCAGCCGCTTGGAGCCTGGGTCGAGGATACCCACTGAAGAGTCCCTGATGGATGCCTACGGCATTAGCCGGACAACGGTGAGGAAGGCGATCGAAACACTGGTTGTGAAGGGCCTGTTGGTCCGTAGGCAGGGCAAAGGGACTTTCGTGATGGCCCAGCGTCCTGTCAGGATGTTGAATCGTTTGGCACCGTTCATGGAGACATTTACGGCGGCTGGTATGAAAACAGTCAAAGGACTCATTGAGTACAAGTGGATGGAGAAGGATAAGTCCGTGCCGGCCAAGCTGGTCTCTGACGACAACCTTGTTCTGGTCATCCGTCGCTCCTACTCAAGCGCAGGATGGCCCTACGCCATTGCGGAGATTTTCATCCCGTCGCAGATTGGTCGCCACATCAGCCTCGCGGATGCCGAACGAAACTCCATTTACCAGGTCATTCAAGACAGGACGCTGAAGCCCCTCCATCGGGCGGAAATCACCGTGACCATGCATGCGCCCCCGGAACACCTTGCAGATGCCCTCAACGTTCGCGGATTCGCCATGGTGCCACGCCTGGAGCGGACTACCTTGGGCCCTCATGGAGAGGTCCTGGAGTGCACGGTGACCTACTTCCACCCCAAGGGATTCGAAATCCGTGCCGAAGTGGCAACCGATGTCAGCCCCGGGCAGGATGCGCCGGTTACTTCCGCAGAATAGGCCTGAAACCCGCTGTCCGCTGCAGCACGCAAAATCATCATTGGACGCCAACAAGAAATGGGCCGGGTCCCTGTGAGGATCCGGCCCATTTTTTGTACCGCGTTACGTTCTTGGGCGGTCTGCCCGGTTGGCGTCTACGGCCTGGTGTGTTTTTAGAGCTTGTCGAAGTCAGCTTCGTCCACGGTAGCGCCCGTTGATGCAGGGGCTCCCGCGCCGATGGCAGGCTTGGAACCGCCCGACTTCAAGGCCGCAAGACGGGCCTCAATTTCGGTCTGCTCTCCGAGGTCTTCGAGCTGGTTGAACTGTGCATCGAGGCTGGAGCTCGCAAGTTCCTGCTGGCCCATGACCTTCGCCTCTTCGCGGCGGATCTTCTCTTCGAAGCGGCCCACCTCGCTGGTGGGATCCATGATGTCGATGCTCTTGAGCGCATCGTGAACCTGGGACTGCGCTGCAGCTGTCTTGGAGCGTGCCACCAACTCGTTGCGCTTGGCGGTGAGCTGGTTCAGCTTGTTCTTCATCTGGTCGAGCCCGGTCTTGAGCTTGTCCACTACCTCGGTCTGGGAAGCGATGCTCGGTTCTGCTGCCTTTGCCTCGGACTCCGCGGTCATCTGGCGCTGGATGGCCACCTTGGCAAGGTTGTCGAACTTCTGTGCGTCAACAGGATCACCGGCGGCACGGTACTCATCGGCTTTACGTGAGGCTGCCAGGGCCTTGTTACCCCAGTCCTGCGCGTTCTTGACGTCTTCGTTGTAGTCCGCCTGCAGCATCCGGAGGTTGCCGATGGTCTGGGCCACGGCTGATTCGGCCTCGGCAATGTTGTTTGTGTAGTCGCGGACCATCTGGTCCAGCATCTTCTGCGGGTCCTCAGCCTGGTCCAGCAAGGCGTTGATGTTCGCCTTGGCGAGCTGTGAGATCCGACCGAAAATGGACTGCTTAACCATGGTGTTGCCTTTCGTCCTGCTCAGTGGTGACACTGAAATCAGTGATCAGTTGTTGTATCGCTTCTATGCGGGGCATGGACCTCGCCTAGTCTGTCTGGCTAGAAGCTGCCGGAGTCTCCGCCGCCAAAGTCCCCTCCGCCGCCGCCAAAGTCGCCTCCGCCGCCACCGGAGTCACCGCCGAAGAAGCCGCCGCCACCGCCGTCGTTGCCGCCGCCCCAGCCGCCTCCTCCGCCGTTCAGGATGGAGTTGATGAGAATGCCGCCGAGGATGGCACCTCCAAGACCGCCTCCGCCGCCACCCCCGCTGAACATTCCGCCCCGTCCGTATCCTTGGTCGGCGTAGCCGAACTGGTCGACGTCGGACTGCGCGAGTTGCGCGGCCTGCGCGGCCAGCGAATGCGCCTGCTGGGCGTAGGTCAGTGCAGTGACGGGATCATTGCGGGAGATGGAGAGCGCATAGTCAAGGTTGCGCTGAGCCTCCGCCAACCTCGTCCTGGCTTCTGTACCCACCCCGCCGCGACGTGCCGTGATGTAATCCGAGGTGGCGCTGATCTGTGCCTGTGCGGCCATGATTGTCTGCTGTAGCGAGGCCTGGGCCCGGCGGGCCTGTTCCTGCTGATCGCGGATGCCGGACAATGACTGATCGAGCGCCTGATGGGCTGACTCAACGCGGCTCAACGTCGCAATGGGATCGATCTTTCCGCCTTGTATCTCAGTCTTCACCTGCGCCAAGGCGGCTTCCACACCGGCTACGGGACCGGCGAGCTCAGGGTGGTCACCGGACTGGATCATCGCCCGGGCTTGAGCAAGGTCCTGGCTGGTCTCTGCCACGGCGCCTTCCAGGGAGGTGCGGGCCTCATCAAGGCTGCCCGCAGTCTTGGAGATGGCATCGATCAGCACATTGGTCTGGTGCAGGCTTTCCTCTGCAGCACGGACTGCCACGGCAGCCAGGCTGTTCTCGCCGGTTGCCAACTTCTCCTGCGCGGCGGTGACGGCGTTCTGCACGAATGCAAGCCGCTCCTTGGCTTGGAGAATGTTGTCTGAGACCTGTGTCAACGCGGATTCGGCGTACTTGACGCGCAAACCTTCGAGGGACTGCTCTGCGCTGGCGATTTTTGCATCGGCATCCTTCGCTCCCGCAGTTACGGCTGCCAAGGCTTGCGGAGCATTCTTTTCAAGCTCGCGCAACGAGTCGAAATCAGCCTTCTGGTCGCGCAGTGATGCCAGGGCCGCTTCAGAGCGGCGGATGATTTCGCCAAGCCAGCTCCGCTGCTGCTCTTCGGTATCAGGAATATGGTCATCCAGCTGCTGCTGCAGCTTGAAGGACTCCGTCATGTGGGCCTTGGCTTCTTCCAAGGCCTTGGTGAAGTTGCCAATCGCAGAATCGCCATACTGCGCCTGGGCAAAGCCGAGCTCCTGCTCGCTGGACTTGATGGCGTCGTCCGCCTCGATCAACAGCGAACCGCTCTTCTGGCGTAGTTCCGGAATGCTAAGACCTGCCAAAGGATCAAGTTGCTCCCCCTGCGGTCCGTAGCTGGCGCTGACGGCCTTGGTGCTGCCCTTCTTGCGGCGGTTTCGGAGATAGAGGTACGTGCCGGCCCCTCCGGCTGCTACGACGCCAACCCCGACGAGGACTCCGACGCCGGCGTTCCCACTTGGCACTGTTCCGCTGCCTCCACCGGCGGCGTCACCGATAGCAGCGGCCGTATCAATGGCTGCTTGCGCAAAGTCCTTCTTGCCACCCGCTACGTTGGCCGTCACAGCGTTTTGCATGATGCTTGACTGCTTGGAGTAGATCGAACTCCCGGAATTCAAGGCAAAGGTGTATTGGCCGGAAGCAGCAATTGCCAAAATGGCATCTGCCTTACCCATTCGCTTATTGTTGGCGACGGCCTCAGCCCAATCGGCAGGATCGGTAGGATTCTCGAACTTGTCCACCGTAACCACGTACAAGTTGTACTTGTGATCCTTGAGGGTCTTTTGGATGGCTTCCTGGACTTCGCCTTTTCGGCCACCCAGGAGGTTGGCGTCGTCCACGATGTTCTGGCCGGACGGAATGGTCACCGGGTCGGCGGCCCAAGCGGCGGTGGCCGGAAGGGCCAACATTCCGGCAAGGCCGATCACGGCGAGTACGCGTTTAACTATTGACCGCATGTGCAACCCTTCAGCACGTCTGCGACTGGAACAAGGCGTACCAATCGTTACAGAATGCTCAGCGCCCCCACGCATGATGTAAAGCCGCAGGTCGCTGTGGCAATTCCTCTTGATTCTATGGTGCACCCCTTGGACCGTCCACAGGGGTGAATATGCCACCAGCGAAATATAGGAGAGCGCTGCATTGTTGTCCCGTTGAGGCCTTCTTGAAGCGTCGGCGAAAAGGGGCGACCACCTTTCAGGAAGCTCCCAGCGAACGTCCGCTTTTGTTCCAGTAATTGGGTACATAGTTGTTGGAGACGAGGACGAAAGGAAGACCCATGACGGAGAACCCAGCGCAGGGCACCGCACCAGAGAACCGCGAGCCATCCGAGCCGCGGAAAGCCACTGGCGAGCAGGCCGCCGCTACCCAGCAGCAGCCCGCCTGGACGTCAGGGCAAGAAGGTGAAGCTGCAAAAGCTGAACACCCCACCACTCCTCTGCCGGCCTACCGGACGCCAACAGCGTCACAGCAGCCGCCAGCGGCCCGGCCGCAGCAGCCCCAGTACTATGGCGCCCCCCAGCAGCATGATCCCGGTCACCGTCCCAGCTACCCTCAGCACCAGCCGTTCTATGGTGGCTCAAGCCAGGGGGCAAATGGACCGGGGGCCAATGGGCATGGCGGTTCCGGGTTTCAGAACGGACCCCACGACGCCCAAGGCCACAACAGCCCCGGTATGCAGCAGGCGCCCGGTCATTCGTCAGCGGTAACCACCAAGCGCAAGCCGGCATTCGGTGTTGGGACCCTGGTGGCGAGCATGCTCGCGGCCGGCCTGATTGGCGGGGGTGTAGTGGCGGGGAGTAACGCGCTGTGGGAAGGTCCCGAACCTGCTGCTTCATCGGGCGGGCAGTCCAGCACGCTCATCGTGAACAACAAAGACGACGTCAACGTGATTACCGCCGCGGCAGCCAAGGCGTCGCCCAGTGTGGTGACCATTAAGGCGACCAACGGCAATGAGGGCGGCACGGGTTCGGGCATCATCCTCAACGACCAAGGTCACATCCTCACCAACAACCACGTCGTAACGCTGGACGGTGCCACCGCCAACGCCGCCATCGAGGTCCGCACCAACGATGGACGGGTCCTCAAGGCCACGGTGGTTGGCACTGACCCGTTGTCTGACCTTGCCGTCATCAAGGTGAGCGACGCATCGGGCCTCGTTCCGGCAACGCTCGGTGACTCGTCCAAAATCAACGTGGGGGACACCGCCGTCGCCATCGGCTCTCCACTGGGCCTCACCGGCACTGTGACGGACGGCATCGTCTCCACCCTCAACCGCACTATCAGCGTCGCGTCATCTGCGGTGCCGGAAGGTACGCCGGATGAGAGTCAAGGGGGCGACGAGGGATTCCAGTTTGCACCACCGAACGGTGGCCAGAACCAAAGAGCAGCCAACGAAGGCTCGATCGCAATTAACGTCATCCAGACCGATGCCGCTATCAATCCGGGCAACTCCGGTGGTGCGCTGGTGAACAGCAAGGGCGAAGTTGTAGGCGTCAATGTTGCTATCGCTTCCGCGGGCAGCGGAACCTCCGACTCGTCCAGCGGCAACATCGGCGTTGGATTCAGTGTCCCCATCAACCATGCCAAGCGCGTTGCACAGGAGATCATCGACACCGGCAAGGCAAGCCACGGACAGTTCGGTGTGTCCGTTCGTTCGAAGTCCTCGACGGGCAATGATTCAGGCTTCTCCGTTGGTGCCGAGGTCGCCTCTGTGACATCGGGCTCGGCGGCTGCCAAAGCCGGACTCAAAGTTGGCGATGTCGTCACCAAGTTCGGCAACTATACGGTGAGCGACCCCAACCAGCTGACTGCGGCAGTTCGCGAACAGCCCGCCGGCGCCAAGGTTAAGGTCACCATTCAGCGCGGTGGCCAGACGCAAGAGGTCGAGGTCACCCTCGACGCAGCGCAGCAGTAGGCAAGAACAACGCACGACGGCGGGTGGCACCTCACGGGTGTCGCCCGCCGTTTGCTGTCCCATCACGTGAACGGCAAACGAGAAGCATCGCGCGTAGCTGAAACAGGGCTTAACGCTGGGACTGGTTTTCTGCGGGCAATATGCTTAGCTAGGACGAGCCCACGCGCTGGGCAATTCACGGCCACGCTGCTGCGTTTGGCCGTCCACAAGCATGGAAGGCTGCTTCGAAGACAGTGGAAGAGACATTGAAGATTGTCGTTCTGGTCAAGCACGTCCCGGACGCCCAGTTCGACCGGCACATCACCGGCCCTGGCAACACAACCGACCGTGACGAGAGCATCTTGTCCGAACTGGACGAGTACGCCCTCGAGGCAGCGCTCCAACTGGCGGAGGAGCGTGGCGGCCCGAAAGCCGGAAATGAGGTCATTGCCTTGAGCATGGGCCCGTCGGGTGCGGTCAATGCTGTGAAGAAGTCACTCCAGATCGGCGCGTATTCCGGTGTCCACCTCAGCGACGATGCTTTGGCTGGTTCCGATGCCGCCGCCACATCACTGGCACTTGCCGCAGCCATTCGCTACATCTCGGCTGATGGTCGTCCGGTGGACCTGGTCCTGACAGGCATGGCCTCCACCGACGGTGAGACCTCGCTCATCCCGGCTCAGCTTGCCGAGCGTTTATCGTTCCCGCAGGTCACCTTTGCTTCCAGCCTCGAGATTGCGGGCAACCAGGTCACGGCCCGCCGTGATGCCGGCGCTTTCTCTGAGACGGTCGAAGCGCAGCTGCCCGCAGTTGTATCGGTTACCGACCAGATCAACGAGCCGCGCTACCCCAACTTCAAGGGCATCCTGGCGGCCAAAAAGAAGAAGATCGCATCCTTGTCCCTGGCCGATATCGGTGTAGACGCCTCCCAGGTGGGCTTGGCCGGCTCTTGGACTGTAGTGGAGTCCGCCGAGGCTCGCCCGCCGCGGACAGCAGGGACCATCATCACCGACGACGGCGACGCCGGCATCAAGCTGGTCGATTTCCTCGCCGCACAGAAGCTGCTCTAAAGGGGACTGCAACCATGGCAAATGCACTTGTTTTCATTGACAACCCGGGAGCCGCTCTGAAGAAGAGCAGCCTGGAGCTCCTGACCATCGCCCGATCACTGGGGGAGACCGCCGTCGCGTTCACCGGGGAGCTGCACGACGACGTCGCCGCCACCTTGGGTGCGTACGGCGCCAGTATCGTCTACCGGCCGTCGGTGGACGACCTCGACAACTACCTGGTGGGGCCGAAGGCTGCCTACCTGGCTGCTGCTGCGGCATCGTCCGGAGCTAAGGCAGTCCTCCTGGACAACTCACCTGAGGGCAAGGAAATCGCGGGGCGGTTGGGGATCAAGCTCAATGCCGGTGTGATCACCGACGTCGTGGGTGTCGAAGCTGACGGTACTGCGCATAAGTCGGTCCTTGCAGGTTCCTACAACACCACTGCGAAGGCCACTACTCCGGTGACGGTTCTTTCGGTCAAAGCCAACAATGTAGAACCTGCGCCCGCTGGTGCTCCCGTTGCACCGGCCACCGCCACTGTTGAGGTTCCCGCCGAGGGCTTGGCGAACTCCGCACGGATCGCGGCTCGCGCGGAGAAGCCGGTCAGCGGGCGGCCTGACCTCAGCGAAGCAAGGATCGTCGTCGCCGGCGGCCGCGGCGTGGACGGCGACTTCGGCCCTCTCGAAGAGCTTGCCGACGCCTTGGGCGCGGCAGTTGGCGCATCACGAGCTGCAACGGACGCTGGTTGGATTGGCCACGACGCGCAGGTGGGCCAGACCGGGGTCACAGTATCACCGCAGTTGTACATTTCTGCCGGCATCTCCGGAGCCATCCAGCAGAAGGCTGGAATGCAGACCTCCAAGGTCATTGTGGCCATCAACAAGGACGCAGAATCGCCGGTGTTCGAGATCGCGGATTACGGCATCATCGGTGACCTGTTCAAGGTTCTCCCGCAGGCCACCGCGGAGATCAAGAAGCGGAAAGGCTGATCCCTTGTCCACTGACGCTACGTCAGCAAAGAGCCCGTTCGACGCCTCCAAAGAGCGCGTTGAGCGGGTGCTTTGTTTTACTGCCCACCCTGACGACATCGACTTTGGCGCTGCCGGGACCATCGCGGCTTGGACGGCAGCAGGCGTCGAGGTCAGCTATTGCATCATGACGGACGGCGACGCCGGCGGCTTTGATCCGGTGGACAGGGAACGGATCACCGAACTCCGCACGGAGGAGCAACAGCGGGCAGCGGCGCTCGTGGGAGTCACGGACATCCATTACCTGCATGAGCTTGATGGCTATCTTGAGCCGACACATGGCGTCATCAAGCAGGTTGTGAAGCTCATTCGCGAAATCCGCCCGGACATCGTGCTGACCATGCACCCGGAAAGGAACTGGGATCGCCTCCAGAAAAGCCACCCTGACCATCTCGCCGCCGGTGAAGCAGTAACCCGTGCGGTCTATCCCGCAGTGGAAAATCCCTTCGCCTACCCGGAGTTGGCCGCCCAGGGACTTGCCGCCTATAAGCTGCCGTGGTTGTGGTTTATCTCCAGCCCGGAGGCCAGGGAGAACCACTTTGTGGATGTCTCGGGTCAGGTGGACTCAAAGCTTGACGCCATCGGCGTCCATGCGAGCCAACATCCGGATATCCAGAGCATGGAGCGTGTGGTCCGAAGCATGATGTTGACCAATGGAGAACGTGCCGGCCTGCCTGCCGGGAGCAGTGCTGAGGCCTTCCACGTGGTGTCCGTCAACGGCTCAAGCACCATCGCCGGCTTCTGACATTGCCGACGTGTAACCCGTGTCATATGCTTGATCTCGGTTAAATCATATTTATTCGAGGAAGGCAGACTTTGATGGCGAAGACTGCGCAGCAACCTGTACTGGTGATTATGGGAGTCTCCGGTTCGGGCAAATCAACTGTAGCCGGCGTACTGGCAGGAAAACTTGGGTGGGATCTAGCCGAAGGCGATGACCTCCATCCTGAAGCGAACGTGGCAAAGATGCACTCGGGACAGGCCCTCAGCGATGAGGACCGCTGGCCTTGGCTGGGTATCATCTCGGATTGGATCCGAGCACGCGTGGACGCCGGAACCCCGGCGATCATCACCTGCTCTGCACTGAAAAAGAAGTACCGCGATGTGCTGCGAGGGGAAGGCGTTGTCTTCGTCTTCCTGCAGGGCAGCAAGGACAAGATCTCGGATCGACTTGCCTCCAGGCATGGACACTTCATGCCGCCGTCGCTCTTGGAATCGCAGTTCGATGCCCTTGAGGAACCAACCGAGGACGAGAACTACATCTCGTTGTGCGTTTCCGCGTCACCGGCCGAAGAAGCCGACGAAGTTATTGAACGCCTCGGTCTCCGGCCCCTCGGCGCCGGCCCCGAAGCGACCGCCTCGTGAAGGCCCTGGAAACAGCCACGCAGGTACAGGAGTGGACAGCGCACGACACGCAACTCCTTGTGGTGGCCGCGCTGGGCATTGCACTGATTGTGGTGCTGATCGCGAAGCTGAAGCTTCATCCGTTCCTGGCGCTGGTGCTGGGCTCGGCCTTTGTGGGCTTGGCGTCGGGCGTAGAACTGGGCAAGGTCATCACCAACTTCGAGGACGGCGTTGGAGGTGTCCTCAAGGAAGTCGGCTTGCTCATTGCTCTCGGAGCCATGCTCGGGAAACTGCTGGCTGATTCCGGAGGGGCAAACAGGGTGGTAGACACCCTCTTGGCCAAGGCCAGCGGCAACAAACTGGTGTGGATGATGACGCTCGTGGCTGTGATCATCGGCTTGCCGATGTTCTTCGAAATCGGGCTCGTCCTTTTGCTTCCGGTGATCGTCCTGGTAACGCAGCGGTCCAAGATGAAGCTGATGCGTATTGCCATCCCGGCGTTGGCTGGCCTGTCCGTGCTTCACGGGCTCGTACCACCCCACCCGGGTCCACTGATTGCCATCAGTGCAGTCAAAGCGGAACTGGGAACAACGCTCGGGCTGGGTATCCTGGTGGCTATCCCCACCGTCATTATCTGTGGCCCGCTCTTCTCGCGGTTGGCAGCCCGTTGGGTTCCTGTCGACGCGCCCGCCGTAGCCGGTGGCATCGACACCCGGCACGCAACTGACCTGAGCGAAGTCAAGCGCCAGCCGTCGTTCCTGGTGACACTGCTGACCATCATCTTCCCCGTGGTCCTCATGCTGTTGAAGGCCTTGGGCGGAATCATCTGGCCGGACCCTGAAACCGCACCCGCCATCCGGATCTTCTTCGACTTCGTGGGCCAGCCGCTGGTGGCCATGACCCTTGCCGTGCTCTTGGCCATAGTCACGTTCGGATACGCCGTAGGCTTCACGGGCAGCAGGATCACAGCCAAGTTGGGCGAAAGCCTGGGACCCATCGCGGCGATCCTCCTTATTGTGGGAGCCGGTGGCGGTTTCAAGCAGACCCTGATCGGTGCCGGAGTTGGCGATGCCGTCAAGAAATGGGCTGAAGGCGCCAACATGTCGGTCTTGGTGCTCGGTTTCATCGTGGCAGTGGCTCTCCGCCTGGCCACAGGCTCAGCCACCGTGGCGACCGTCACGGCGGCAGGCATTGTGGCACCTCTTGCCAGCAGCCTGAGCCCGACACACGCAGCTCTTCTGGCCTTGGCCATCGGTGCAGGATCCCTGTTCCTGTCCCACGTCAATGACGCCGGATTCTGGCTGGTCAAGGAGCTGTTCGGCCTTACCGTCGGGCAGACCTTCAAGACCTGGTCGGTGATGGAGACGCTGATTTCCCTGGTGGCCTTCGGCTTGGTGATGCTTCTATCGCTCGTGTTGTAGCTGCGGAAACAACCGTCAAAGGCGCGACGGCGGCCGTCCCCAAGGTGGGACGACCGCCGTCGCGCTTAAACTGATTGGAGTCAGGCGTTGAGCCCGACCACCAGGACAGGGTCCGTGGTGGGGGCGCGCGAACCGCCTGTGGGTTCCACTGTGATGGCTACCGACGAAGCTGAGGACAAGCCCTTCACAACGGCAGGCTTGGAAAGTGTCTCGGCATCCATGGTTCCCTGCGGTACAGGGGCTGAGCCGTCCTTGGGCAGGGTCCACAGCTGGTACACCTTGCCCTCGGGAGCGGGTGCAACACCATCCATCAGCACCACGAAGGAATCCCGGGCCGATGATGCGGAGATGGTGGCTGTACCACCGCCGGGAACCGGCGCGGACTTCTTCTGCACATCCTGGGCCTGCAGAACCTGGTTGACGGGATCGTTCTGGCTAGAAACGTAGGCGCCCACTCCGATGCCACCGAGTGCAATCGCGGCTGCTGCGGCCGCGCCTGCGATCCATCTCCGTGCGCCACCGGCGCGGGTTCGTTCTTCGCGTTTAGCCTTGGCAGCTGCGAGGTCGTCGACGGCGGGACTCACTACCGGCGGCGCGGCCGGCTCAGCCGGTGGCTGGGTGGCAGCATTCGTGGTGATGCGTTCCATGATGTTGTCGAAGAGCCCAGCCGGCGGTGCCTCGTCAGGGGCGAAGCTGACTGCGAGAGTCTCGCGGGCTTCGCGGACCCGATCCAGGAACTCAGAAGCTTCGGGAGCGTCCTTGATGTAGTCATCGATCATGGCCCGTTCGTCGTCACTCACGGCGTCCAAGGCATAGATTTCCGCCAGTTCGAGAACCCGGCCCTCAGCGAGATCTGTAGCGATGTCGTTGGCGAACATTCTGCGGATAAATCCTCCACTGGTGTTTTCACTCATATCAACCCACCCCCAAGCAGGTTTTCAGGCGTAATAGCCCATCGCGGATGCGGGATTTGATGGTCGGAACAGCGGCACCAAGATGCTCGGCGACTTCCCGGTAGGTCAGCCCGCCGTAATAGGCGAGGCGAACTGATTCGCGCTGCGTGTCCGTGAGCGTCCCCAGACAGCGGCTGACAGCCTCGGCCTCCAAGTTGGTGTCGGCTTCTTCAGCCACCAGGTCCCGGTCCGGGTCCTGGCTCGCTGCCCCGTATCTGGCCTCGCGGTCGGTCGCCGCTTGTACGGCACGAACACGGTCAATGGCCCGCCGGTGGGCGATGGTCATGAGCCAGGCCAGCGGGCTTCCCGCGGACCGGTCAAACTTTGCAGCCCCCTGCCAGACCTGGATATAGACCTCTTGGGTGGCGTCCTCACTGAGGTCAGGGTCTAAAAGGACGCGCCTGGCCATGCCGAAGACGCGCCGGGAAGTCAGTTGGTAGAACTCGGCGAAGGCCTGCTGGTCGCCGGCTGCCACGAGTGCGAGCAAGCCAGCCAGCTGCGAATTCAGATCAGTCGCAGAGCCGGTAGCTTCGAAGACCGGGGGGCCGGGGTTGTTGGGGATGTCCATCACCGTCCAGCATATGTCGTCCCGTTTGAAACCGGCAGCATAACGGGATTGTGATGAAGGCGCGGCGGTGCAGCGGCTGGCCGTCATCACCCTGGTCTGCAGCGCGCTCACGTATGCTCCCTCAATGAATATCCAAGGCAGGAATTGTCCTGCATAAGGTATTCGGTTCTGCGGCGCCGTTGGATGGGCTACACCTTGGCGCCGGCAAATCCGTTCTGCCGCCAGGCTTCAAAGACGGCGATTGAAGCAGCATTGGCAAGGTTGAGCGAGCGAAGGGACGGCCTCATGGGAAGTCGGACACGTGCGGTAACGTGCGGATCCTGTTTGAGCCAATCCGGCAGTCCCACCGATTCGGGACCGAACATCAGGACGTCGCCCTCGCGGTAGCTGATGTCGGTGTAGGAGGTCTCACCGTCGGAGGTGTAGGCGAAAACCCGTTCCGGCCGGAGTGCGGCCCAGGCGGCTTCGATGTCTTTGTGGACAGTTACTACGGCGAGATCGTGGTAATCGAGACCGGCGCGACGCAGCTTCGCATCGGAAAAATCAAAGCCGAGGGGCTCCACCAAGTGGAGCTCGGCCCCCGTGATGGCGGCCAATCGGATGGCGTTGCCCGTATTGCCCGGGATTTCTGGAGTGTGGAAGAGGATGCGGAACACTGTCCCATCTTAGTCAGCCACATGTCGGCCAGGCGCCCCTGCAGGTGCGGCAGGTGCAGTATGGCGGGTCAAGGACTTAGTGCATACCGCGAAGCAGGCGCGCCAGGACAGGAACCACCACGGTGTTTGGAGCCGGCCCTGAGCTCAGGAATTGTTTGAGTCCCCTCACCAGCCCCGCAGCATTGACAACTTCCATGGCGTTGTGGCTGGACTGGCCCTTGCCGTACTGGTCGATCACAGGTTCGTGGAGATTACCGTCAGGACTGTGCAGAACTACCCAGCCGGTGACGTTGAGTTCGGGGAAGAGGTCCTGCATGTGACGGACGATGTGGGCGAGTTGCGGAGGGGCTACGGAACGCCCGCCATGCCGCAGCGAATGGCCATCCCATGCGTAGGCGCCCTTGGGCAGCAGCATGGAACCGACCAACGCCAGCCGGTAGCCGGAAAGGACGGCGTGGTCGATGTGGTTGTTGTCCGACGGCGAGCGCAGCCCGTTGATCAGCCGGGCAGCGGGTATGGCGGTCAGGACCTGCCGGCTGATGAGCTGTACGGTTCGCATCTCGCGTTGGATGCGGGCCTCGGCACCAAAGATGCCCCGTTTGCGCGGGACACCGTGGACCTGCTGCGCCGCTTCCGCCGCTGAAATGAGTGGGACCTCGTTGGGATCGTTAAAGTCGGGAACATAGACAGGGGGATCGCCCGCCGTGTTGCGCTGGGCTTGGGGGCGCTTGACGTTTGTAGTAGCGGAGGGACCCGGCGCGGCAGCGCCTGTGTAGTCTCCCGGCCGGGGTTGGCTCACCCCTGACGCTCCACGGGCGTACCTTCGGTCATATTCGGCCCTGCGTTGGGGGTCAATCAGGGTTTCGTACGCGAGTGTCACGCGCCGGAACATCTCCGCTTCTCCACCGTGATCGGGGTGGGCCTTCCGGGCAGCCTTGCGGTAGGCCACTTTGATCTCCTTGTCCGTAGCGGTGACGGAAACGCGGAGAACCTGATAGTGCGAACTGCTGCCCTCGGCCAAGCACGGGCCCTTCTCTGCGATGACGGTGCGCTTCTTAGGAGGCGCGGTACAGGCAAGTTTATCCAGCCACAATGTGAACGTCGGTAACGGGGCGCGTGGTTCCCGCTGGCATAATTCACGCTGTGAATCCTTCGGCGGCCGAGAACCCCTTCAGCATGCCGAAAATAATTGCCGTGGCGATCAACCCCGCTGCTTCATTCGGGCGAGGGCGCAATGCCGGGCACCAAGCCGTGGGTTTCCTCCGCGCCGTCGGCCTGAACGTCGTCGTACTTGAAACGGCCAGTTATGACGCACTTCGGACGTCGGTGGATGCGAGCTTGGAAGCCGGTGTGGACGCTTTGGTGGTGGTGGGTGGCGACGGCATGGTCCACTTGGGTGTCAATGCGCTGGCCGGGCTGGACATTCCCCTGGGTATTGTTCCCGGAGGAACAGGCAATGATGTGGCGAGGCTGCTGGGTTTGCCACTGAACGATATTGAGGCCGCATGCCGACGCCTGCTGCTTGGGCTGGAAACTGGCGGGCGCAGGATCGATGCGGGCAGGGTCACCGCGGGTGGTAAGACCACGTACTTTGCCGGGGTCCTTTCCGCAGGCTTTGACGCTGCGGTCAACGAACGGGCCAATTCCTGGCGGTGGCCTCGCGGGAGGAGCCGCTACAACCTGGCGATGCTCAGGGAGCTGGGCTCCTTCCGGCGGATTACGTACACCGTCACTGCCGACGACGAGACCTGGCATCAACCCGCTTTGCTTATTTCGGTGGCTAACGGTCAGTTCATAGGCGGTGGCATGAGAATTGCTCCCGATTCGCTGCCCGACGACGGGTGGTTGGACTTGTTTGTGGTGAAGCCTTTGTCCCGGCTCCGTTTCCTGGCCGTGTTTCCCAAGGTTTTCGCGGGGAAGCACACGAGCCATCCCGCCGTGGAGATCAGGCGTGTCCGGAAGGTGCAGTTGGAGGCCGACGGCGTAGTGGCATACGCCGACGGCGAGCGCATCGCTGAGTTGCCGGTCGTCGTCGACCTCATTCCCGCCGGCCTGCGGGTGCTTGCCTAGTTTGGTCGCGGGCTGACGGGGCCACTGTGCCGCAGGCGGCTAGACTCGATCGCGGCGATGTGCAGCGCGTTAGTGGGTGCCGGAATCAGGCGGCAAGACACAAGGAGACATAGTGGCGAACAACGTTCGACGACGACTGGCCGGCTTGGTTGCCACGGGAACAGCAGGCCTCCTGCTGGCTGGCTGCAGCGTCAACGTTCCGGATCCGGCAGCGCCGAAGCCGTCGCCTACGGTATCTACGCTTGCAACTCCCACCATTACCCCGGGGCACGATGCGGCCGCGGTGGCAGCGAAGGACCTGCCGCTCGCGGCAGGGGGTACTTTGGCGCCGGGGGAGCCTGTGACAGTTTCCATCCGGCTGGAGGAAGTCCCTGGCTGGTCAGTGGTTCATTCGGCCCTGCAGGGTGAGAACAGATACAAGAAGACGGACGGGTGCACGCTCGCGGTCCGGGTCAGCGTGAATCAGGGCCCGTTGGTTGTGGCCGGCGATGACGCCGCTTCCACCAAGGAGTTGTTCAATTATCTCAATGTCGGGGCATTGGACAGCCTGAAGCCGGCGTCATTGCGCTGGGGAGAGGACTCCGACAAGCCGCAGCGCAGTGTTGAGTTCCTCAGTCTGGAATCCTCGTCAGCATCAGGGGGTCAGCCAGCCCTTGTCTTGGCCAGGCTGTTCAGCGCCACGGCGTCGTCGGTGTACGCCTCCCTGGCATGCCCTGACACCACCACCTTGGCCCAAGCGCGCGCGGAGACCATGGCGCAGCTCGCTGTGGTGCCGCCGTCCTGAGCATGAGCGATCGGGCATGCGTGGTTGGGCATGCGTGGTTGGGCATTGCCGGGAGAGGCGACCATCGGCTAAAGCGGCAGCTCTTAATTTTAGAGATACCGTTGATGCATGGGTACCGTCGACCTCCCGTGGATCCGGAGAATCGCAGCAGTCGCGTCGTTAGGCGATGAGAACCGCCGCAGGCTGTATGAGTACGTGCTTGATGCCCGTGACGCCGTAGGTCGGGACGAAGCGGCCTTGGCTCTGGAGTTGCCCCGCAGTTCGGCCTCCTTCCACATGGACCGCTTGGTTCGCGACGGACTCCTGCAGGTCGAGTTTCGGAAGCCGCCCCACAAAACGGGTCCCGGATCCGGGCGGCCATCAAAGCTGTACAGGCCAGTAGCGGAAGAAATTGGCGTCTCCATCCCTGAGAGGAACTACGACCTCGCCGGCCACCTCATGGCAGCAGCCATCAAACGGGCTGAGATTGATGGTTCTCCGGTTGGACCAACCCTGCGTGAAGTCGCTGATGCCAAAGGAAGCGAGCTGGGAAGGCCCGGTGATTTCCTGGGTGCCCTTTCGGAACTCGGCTATGAACCCTCACCCGATGACTCCGGGGGATACCGGTTGCTCAACTGTCCGTTCCACCGTTTGTCGCGGGAGCACAAGGAAGTGGTGTGTGGCATGAACGGCGCGCTACTGGGCGGTGTGGCGGCAGCCTCCGGACTCAGAGCTGAGGAGGTGGTGCCGGATCCGGAGCATGGCCCTGGACACTGCTGTGCCCGCATCGCACTGATCGACAACGGCTCTCAAGCAACCGGCACCTGAACTGCCCGCCTTTGGCCGCATGGCTCCGCTGAAATTCCGGCGTCGGTAGAATTAGTAGGTGCCTGTATATCTGGACCATGCTGCAACCACGCCCCTGTCGGCCGAGGCGCTCGCCGTCATGACGCGCGAGCTGTCGCGGACCGGCAATCCTTCGTCGCTGCACGGCGCAGGACGCCGTGCGAGGCGGGCGGTGGAGGATGCCCGGGAGACGCTTGCCGCAGCAGCCGGGGCCCATCCATCCGAGGTCATTTTCACGTCCGGCGGGACGGAGGCGGACAACCTGGCAGTCAAGGGACTGTTCTGGGCCCGGCGCGACGAGAACCCAAGCCGGACCCGCATCCTTTGCTCCGCCGTCGAGCATCATGCGGTCATGGACGCCGTGGAATGGCTTGAGAAGCATGAAGGCGCGAATGTCGTGTGGCTTCCCGTGGACGGCGAGGGGAAGGTCCGGATTGACGTGGTCAGGCAGGAAATCGAACGGGATCCTGGTTCAGTAGCCTTAATCACCGTGATGTGGGCCAACAATGAGGTAGGCACCATCCAACCCGTTAAGGAGATCGTGGAGCTGGCGAAGCCGCATGGCATCCCTGTCCACTCCGATGCCGTCCAGGCTTTCGGTTCCATTCCCGTGGACTTTCGTGGCTCCGGACTTTCCGCAATGTCCGTCTCGGGACACAAGCTCGGTGGTCCCGTGGGGGTAGGTGCCCTCTTCCTTGGCAGGGCTGTGAAGTTGACGCCGGTGCAGCACGGCGGCGGCCAGGAACGCGATGTACGTTCGGGAACGTTGGACACTCCGGCAATCGCGGCGTTTGCCGCAGCCGCGGAGGCTGTCACGGCAAACCTGGTGAGTGAACAGGAACGTCTCAGTTTGTTGCGCGACCGCCTTATCCGCGGAATACACGAATCGGTTAAGGACGCAGTACTCAGGGGCGCGCCCGGCGAAGGTCGGCTGCCGGGCAACGCCCACTTCACCTTTCCTGGCTGTGAAGGGGACTCATTGCTCTTTCTCCTGGACCTGGCCGGCGTCGAGTCCTCCACTGGCTCTGCCTGTACCGCAGGGGTGCCCCGGCCTTCGCACGTCCTCCTGGCCATGGGCCTCGACGAGGACACTGCCCGCGGTGCCCAGCGATTTACCCTGGGCCATAGTTCCACCGATGAAGATGTGGATGCGCTACTGAAGGCGCTTCCCGAGGCATGCCTTCGGGCCCGGCAGGCCGGAATGGCCGGTCATGAATCCAGCATCCAGACAGCGGCCACCGAAGCCCGCTAGTTGTACTGCCCAAGGAGCCAGGCGGGCAATAGCTGGTCCAGTGGTGCCTCGGGGTTCGTCAGCTCCGCCACATTTACCGGGACGCGAGCCGAGATCAAGGTCTTGATGGATTTCCGGAGGTCAAGGAGGGAAAGCACGAGTATTCCATGCTCAGGCTGAACTGGTCCGTGTAGAAGTACGGGACCACATCCAGCCGAGCCTCCAGTCCCATCATCGACCTTGCGGCTACCTTGCCTCCGTTGAGCGCGTTGGCCCAATGTTCGCTGCGATGATGCTCGCCGGTAAAGGGATGGAGTGCGTTGGCGACGTCGCCTGCAGCAAGCAGATCCGGTGCGCTGGACCTTAATCCGGCATCCACCAATATTCCGTTCCGTACTTCAAGCCCCGCGGCTACGGCCAGCGCCGTGTCCGGTATGACGCCGATAGCGATGATCACGACGTCGGCGGGAAGCGTTTCGCCGGTATCGGTGCGGACCGCCGTTGCCTTGCCGTCCAGTCCCTCAATTCCGGCAGCGCTTGCCGGGAGGCGGAAACTGACACCTTGGTCCTCATGGAGCCGTTTGAAGTACGTGCCAAGTTCAGGTCCGATAGCACCCCGTCAAGGTCCGCGCCGCTAAGTGGGATTGTACGGGGCCGGGCTCCTGTGGCCAGCAGTAGTTTTGTGTAGGGGAAGATTTGGCCGTTAGCCAGCGTCACCGCGCGTTGCTTCGGGTCTATCCGGCTGGCAGGACTTCCGAGGACAAGATCGACGTTGTTCTCCCCGTACCAGGCGCCGCGTGCCACCAGGGCAGAGTCCGCGTCGGCTTTACCCAAGAGGACATTCTTGGAAAGACTTTAGAAGCCAAGGGTGGGGCAGTCAAGGGTTTTTAGGGCAGACGCGGCACCGGGGCTAGAATAGATGGGCACGTCGGCTGTTGCCAGCCGGATCAGTTGCTTCAATCCCCACAGACACGGAAAGCAGCATGCGAGTACTTGCAGCAATGAGCGGCGGAGTTGACTCCGCCGTGGCCGCGGCCCGGGCCGTCGAGGCCGGGCACGACGTCGTCGGAGTCCACCTTGCGTTGTCGCGCATGCCCGGGACCCTGCGCACAGGAAGCCGGGGCTGTTGCACCATCGAAGACTCACGCGATGCTTGGCGTGCGTGCGACGTCCTCGGTATTCCCTACTACGTGTGGGACTTCTCGGAGCGTTTCAAGGAAGATGTCGTCCAGGACTTCATCGATGAGTACGCCGCAGGCCGGACGCCTAACCCCTGCATGCGGTGCAACGAGCGAATCAAGTTCGCCGCCCTTCTGGAAAAGGCCATTGCGCTGGGCTTCGACGCCGTATGCACAGGGCACTACGCCAAGGTTATTGAAGACGCCGACGGCAACCGGGAACTCCACCGTGCCGCCGATTGGGCCAAGGACCAGAGCTACGTTCTCGGAGTCCTGACCCACGAACAACTCAAGCATTCCATGTTCCCGCTGGCGGACACCCCGTCCAAGGCCGAGGTGCGTGCTGAAGCTGAGCGCCGCGGACTGTCCGTGGCCAACAAGCCGGACAGCCATGACATTTGCTTTATTTCCGACGGCGACACCCGCGGATGGCTTGCCGAGAAGATTGAGATGTCCACCGGCGATATCGTTGACGAAACGGGCGCCAAGGTTGGCGAGCATCCCGGCGCCAACGCGTTTACGGTGGGCCAGCGGCGCGGCCTGAAGCTGGGGACTCCCGCATCGGACGGCAAGCCCCGGTTTGTCCTGGAAATCCGTCCCAAGGAAAACAAGGTGGTAGTAGGACCGGAAGCCTTGCTTGCGATCGATGAGATTCGCGGTATCAAGGTTTCCTGGGCCGGCTTGCCCATTTCCGAAGTTTCCACCGGCGCTGAGTTCGACTGTCACGCCCAGGTCCGGGCCCACGGCGACCCCGTTCCGGCGATCGCGCGCGTGGAGGCGGTTGCTGACGAATCCGGGGTGGAGCGTGCCCAACTCGTTGTTACTTTGACGGATCCCCTGAGGGGTGTGGCCCCAGGCCAGACTGTCGTTCTCTATCAGGGCAGCCGTGTCCTGGGGCAGGCAACCATCGATGCCGCCCGTTCACTTCAGCGGGAAGCCCTCTAGGCGCTCGCGCCGATACGGTGAAACCTACTGGAAAGTAAATTTTGTGTCTCGAATCACAAAATGAAGGGTTCGCGGCCTTCGAAGTCTGATTGAATCGTGGAATCAAGTGTGTGCGCCGTCACAAATATCCCTCGGCGGCGCGCCGAATCCATCGAACAGAAGGTTCACCAGATGGCAATGAACAAGAAGGCCCTGCACGGCGTTATCGCGCTGGCGGGCATCTCCGCGCTCGCCCTGACGGCATGCACGGGACCCTCCGGCGGCGGCTCATCATCCGCCCCGGCTGCCGCGGGCCCCATCGCTTACGGCACTACTGACAAAGTCACGTCGCTGGATCCCGCGGGATCCTATGACAACGGTTCTTTTATGGTGATGAACCAGGTTTACTCATTTCTGCTGAATTCCAAGCCCGGCGGTGCTGAACCTGTTCCTGACCTTGCAGAATCGTCGTCGTTCACGGCGCCCTCCGAATACACCGTCAAGCTCAAGTCCGGACTCAAGTGGGCCAACGGGCACACTTTGGACTCCAAGGACGTCAAGCATTCCTTCGACCGGCAAGTCGCGATCAACGATCCTGCCGGACCTGCCTCGTTGCTGACCAATATCGAGAGCGTCACTACGCCCGATGCCACCACGGTGGTGTTCAAACTGAAGAACGCCAACGACCAAACGTTCAGCCAGATCCTCAGCAGCCCTGCCGCGCCGATCGTGGACGATGAAGTCTTCCCGGCCGACAAGATTCTTTCGGACGACGAGATCATCAAGGCCAACGCGTTCCACGGCCAGTACACGATTGATAGTTACAAGAAGAACGAACTTGTCAGCTTCAAGGCCTTCTCCGACTATCAAGGCGTTCTTGGTAAGCCCGCCAACGATGCTGCCACCATCAAGTACTACGCCAGCCCCACCAACCTGAAGCTGGAAATCCAGCAAGGAGCCATTGACGTTGCCTTCCGCAGCCTGAGTGCCACGGACATCGACGACCTCCGCAAGGACTCCAAGGTCAAGGTCCTCACCGGACCCGGTGGCGAGATCCGCTACATCACCTTCAACTTCGACACCATGCCCTACGGAACAAAGGCCGCTGGTGCCGACCCTGCCAAGGCACTCGCCGTTCGCCAGGCCGTGGCCAACCTCGTTGACCGCCAGGCAATCGCTGACCAGGTTTACAAGGGCACCTACCTGCCCCTGTACTCCAACGTGCCGAGCGGATTCCTCGGGGCGAACGAGTCGTTCAAGGACGCCTATGGCGACGCCGGAAAGCCGAGCCTGGATAAAGCCAAGAAGGTCCTTAGCGATGCCGGAATTACGGAACCTGTCGCACTGAACCTGCAGTACAACCCGGATCACTATGGCGGATCCTCCGGCGATGAATACGCCATGGTCAAGGAGCAGCTGGAGAAGTCCGGCCTCTTCACCGTGAACCTGCAGTCCACGGAGTGGGTCACCTACAGCAAAGCCAGCCGTGCCGACGAGTACCCATTGTTCCAGTTTGGCTGGTTCCCGGACTTCAGCGATTCGGACAACTACCTCACTCCGTTCTTCCCGGAAGGCGGCTTCCTGAAGAACCACTACAACAATCCTGAAGTCAATGAACTGATCGCCAAGCAGCTGACGGATGCGGACAAGACCAGCCGCGAAGCTGCCATCAAGGATGTCCAGAATGCACTGGCCAAGGACATCTCCACCCTGCCCTTGCTGCAGGGTGCCCAAGTGGCGGTAGCGGGAAGCGGCGTGAACGGCGTCGAGAAAACGCTGGATCCGTCCTTCAAGTTCCGTCTCGGAGTAATTTCCAAGTAACCGCACCTTTGCGAAGTCAGGGGAGGCGGGACACTGATCCGGTGTCCCGCCTCCTTTGCTGACCGCCCACGTGGCCGGCACGCAAAAGACAACCCCGCGCAATCCGCGGGCAGGAAATGCAGGTAACAATGACAACACTTATAGAGGTCCCCGAGGCTGAACCCGGCATCGTTGCTCCCAAGAGCAAATCCAAAGCCGGGGGAGGGCTCGGCAGATACATCGTGGTCAGGTTTTTCCTGATCATCCCCACAGTCTTCATACTGGTCACACTCGTTTTCTTCCTGATGAGGGTCATTGGCGATCCCATCACGGCATCCCAAGGTGGACGTCTGCCCCCGGACGTCCTGGCCCAGCGAATACAGGAGGCCGGATACGACCGGCCCGTTTTGGTCCAGTACTTCGAGTACCTTGGGCAACTCATCACAGGCAATTTCGGCAGCACCATCACAGACCGGCGACCTGTGGTGGAAGTGCTCACCACTTTCGGCGCAGCCACGCTTGAGCTTTCGATAAATGCACTGCTCGTCGCGCTCGCCGTGGGCATCCCGTTCGGTCTCATTGCGGCACAGCACAGGGACAAGACTCCTGATGCGTTTCTGCGGTTCTTCGCCATCCTCTGCTACGCCACACCGGTGTTTTTCTCCGGACTGCTCCTCAAGCTGACGTTTTCCGTATGGCTCGGATGGTTCCCCGTGGCTGGTCGAGCCTCCACCCGGACGGAACTGACCATGGGCGGCCTCGCTGCACCGTCGGGCATCTATTGGTTGGATGCCTTGCGCAGTGGCAACTTTGCGGCCTTGGGAGACATCGCCGCCCACGCAGTGCTCCCCGCGGTAGCCCTGGGATTGTTGACCGCCGGTGTCTTCCTGCGCCTGGTGCGCACGAACGTCATTGGAACGCTGGGGAAGGACTACGTCGAAGCCGGGCGATCCCGCGGCGTCAGTGAGTTCCGCTTGGTGACCAAGCATGCCTACAAGCCTGCATTGATTCCCATCATCACAGTCATGGGCCTGCAAATTGCGCTGATGCTCGGTGGCGCGATCCTGACAGAAACAACCTTTGAGTGGAAGGGGCTGGGATATCAGCTGGTGCAGTACCTGAATGCCCGTGACTTTGTGGCCGTCCAAGGAATCGTAGTGCTGCTGGCCATTATCGTGGCCGTCACCAACTTCATTGTGGACATCATCGCCGCGCTCATCGACCCCCGAGTGAGGTACTGACCATGAGCACTTCCCAGTTGACCAGACCCAAGCAGCCCTTGTTCTCCCGGCTTCCTGTCATCAGCCACCTGAAGAAAAGCGTGGGACTCCAGCGAGGCATGCTCATTGTGGGTGTCGTCCTCAGCGGTCTGTTCATCCTCACGAGCATCTTCGCCCCGCTTCTTGCCCCCTATGGCTACTCCCAACTCAGTGATGCATCCGGTTCGTTTCCCACCCAGGAACCCCCGAACTCCAGGCACCTGTTGGGAACAACTGTTGGTGGCTACGACGTCCTGTCGCGGGTGATCTGGGGTTCGCAAACGGCGGTGACAGTCATCATTGTGTCCGTGGCAATGTCCCTGTTCCTCGGAGTCGCCCTTGGGCTGCTCAGTGGATACTTTGGAGGGTGGCTGGACAGGATTCTGGTGGTCGTAGCAGACGCCATCTATGCGTTTCCCACACTGCTCCTGGCAATCGTGATTTCCATTGTCATCAGCCGCGGACAATCCAGTTTCTGGGGCGGCATCTTTTCGTGTGCTTTCTCCATCACCGTAGTCTTCGTCCCGCAGTACTTCCGTGTCATACGTGCAGAGACCATCCGCCTCAAGGCCGAGCCCTTCGTCGAGTCGGCCAAGGTGCTGGGGGCTTCCAGCGTGCGCATCATTGGGCGGCACATCTTCAAGAACGCCACCCGGACCCTGCCGCTCATGTTCACCCTGAACGCCTCCGAAGCGATCCTGACACTGGCTGGCCTTGGTTTCCTAGGGTTCGGCATTGAGCCCACTTCGGCTGCGGAATGGGGTTTCGACCTCAACAAGGCGTTGGCTGATACCTCGTCAGGTATCTGGTGGACAGGAGTTTTCCCGGGCATCGCGATCGTTCTTACCGTGCTGGGGCTGACCCTGGTGGGCGAAAGCATCAACGACCTCAACGACCCCCGCATCCGTGGACGCAAGCGCGCGGGCCGTACGGCCGCACCAGCAGCACCAGGAACGTCTTCAAACCCGGCAGAGGCAGGCAAGCCATGACCACCAACCTAGGAAATGTGTCGAACCGGATCAGCACCGATAAACCGGTACTCACCATCGATCGGCTCCAAGTCACGTTCGCCACGGATGGCGGCGACGTTCACGCTGTGAAAGACGTCAGCCTGGACGTTGGAGCCGGTGAAGTAGTGGCCATCGTGGGGGAATCGGGTTCCGGTAAAACCGTGACGGCCAAGACCATCCTGGGCCTGCTTCCGGAAACCGCCGTCAGTTCAGGCGCAGTGGTGATCAACGGCAACAACGTCATCAGCGTCAGCAAATCCACGCTGCGCAAAATCCGCGGCCGCGATGTGGCCATGGTGTTCCAGGAGCCTTCCACGGCCCTGAACCCGGTCTTTACCGTAGGTTGGCAAATCGCCGAAGGCATCCGGGCACACGCAACGGACGGACGGCGAATCTCCGCCAAGGAGGCCAAGCAACGGGCCACCGAAGCACTCCGCAAGGTAGGTATCCCGGACCCTGAAACGCGGGTCAACTACTATCCACACCAGTTTTCAGGTGGTCAGAAGCAACGTGTAGTCATCGCTGCGGCCTTGGCCCTTAACCCCGGACTGATCGTGGCTGATGAACCCACCACTGCACTGGATGTCACCGTCCAAGCCGAAATCCTGCAGCTCCTGCGGGACTTGAGGGACAACTACGGAACCTCGATCGTGCTCATCACGCACAATATGGGAGTAGTGGCGGATTTGGCCGACCGCGTAGTGGTCATGTACCAGGGCGACGTAGTGGAGGAGGCTCCTTCCAGGGTCCTGTTTGCCGAACCCCGGCAGGAGTACACCAGGAAACTGCTGGCCGCAGTGCCGCACCTCGGACGAAACTCGGCCTCCGAGGGTGCCCGGGGACGGCTCCACCAGGAGGGCAAGATCCTGGTGGAAGCGAAGAACCTCACCATCGAATACCCTGGGCGTTTCGGCAGGAAAGGGTTCAAAGCCGTGGACAATGTCAGCTTCACGGTGTCAGAGAACGAGGTCTTTGGGCTGGTGGGCGAGTCCGGTTCCGGAAAGTCGACCATCGGTCGGGCCATCGCGGGTCTGACACGGACCACCGGAGGCAGCTTGAAGGTCCTAGGTTACGAGATGCTGGATTTCAGGGAACGTACCTTCCGTCCGCTTCGCAAGGAGATCGGCTTCGTCTTCCAAGACCCGGCTGCGTCTTTCAACCCGCACCTCACCATTGGCGAGTGCGTCGCTGAGCCGTTGCTTATCCACACCAAGCCAGGCGCCGCCCAGGCGAGGAAAAAGGTAGGTGAGCTGCTCGAGTCAGTCCAGCTGCCGGCGTCGTACGCGGAGCGGTACCCGCACGAGCTCTCCGGTGGGCAGCGGCAACGCGCATCCTTGGCGAGGTCTTTGGCCCTCAACCCGCGCCTCCTGATCGCCGACGAACCGACGTCCGCCCTGGACGTCTCGGTGCAGGCCAAAGTCCTGGACCTGTTCAAGGACATTCAGGAGCAATATGGCTTCGCGGCTCTCTTCATCAGCCACGACCTCGCGGTAGTGGATATGTTGTCCCACTGGGTTGGCGTGCTGTACAAGGGGCAGCTGGTGGAGCAGGGGATCGGCAACCATGTGATGGGCTCGCCGCAGCACGACTACACCAAGAGGCTCATTGCCTCGCTGCCGGTGCCGGACCCGGACGAACAAGCACGACGACGGGAAGCGCACCGCACGCTGCTTGGCGGCTAGAGGCCTCCACGGGAATCCGTAGAACAGGAGGCAGGTATGCCCCCTCATCTTGAGCGGCATACCTGCCTTCGGGTAAGCGGTGCGGTACCACCGTAATATCGTCGAATTCATGTCCTGTTTCGGCCGGAGGTAACACCCGCGGGTGTATCGCCCCACACCATAGACTGGGGTGCATGACCGAGCAGAACAATGCCCTTCCCGATGACGCCGATTCCTTCAACCCGGCAGCGAGTTCCCTGGCCGGCCAAGTGGACCGTGCCGTCATGGATGAGCTGCTCTCCATCCGGTCCAGCATCGACAACATCGACGCAACACTTGTTTTCCTGCTCGCGGAACGCTTCAAGGCCACCCAGAAGGTAGGAATCCTTAAGGCCACGCACAAGCTTCCTGCCGGAGACCCGGGCCGCGAGTCGGCCCAGATCGCCCGTTTGCGCCGGCTCGCCGAGGATGCACACCTTGACCCGGCCTTCGCGGAGAAATTCCTCAACTTCATCATCAGTGAAGTGATCCGCCACCACGAGGCAATCGCCGAGGACCACCAGATCTCCAGCCAGCAGGCCTGATCAATGACGCAAGTGGATAACCTGCGCGCCAGCGCTACCGCACTGGGGCCGTGGCCGGGGAGCGACCCCGCTGAGGCAACCCGGATTATTCGGGGAGAATTTGGAGACCCCCATCTTCCTTTCCTGCCCGAACTTCCTGATCGCGGGGTGGGCTCGGATGCTGTGGGAAGGACAGGCTCCCTGCTGGTCGATCTGGCGATCGATGTCCAACCGCACGGCTGGCGCCTGGTGGACAGGCCAGGGAAGGATGCCCAACGCGCCCGTTCGGCGCTCTCGACTGACATCAACATTCTGGCCGACATCGCTGGCTCCGAGGATGTCTCAGCAACGGAGTTCAAGATCCAGTTGCTGGGCCCCATGAGTCTTGCCGCCAATCTGCACTTGCACAATGGGGAACGGGCGCTCCTGGATTATGGAGCCCGCAGGGACATCGCGGAATCTCTGGCAGCCGGCGTCGCAGGACACCTCAGCCGCATCGCCACGGCTGTCCCCGGTTGCCGTCTGGTGGTTCAGGTCGACGAGCCGGACATCGCTTCCGTTATGGCCGGCACGATCCCGACGGCGAGCGGCTACCGAACGTTACGGTCCATATCCGGCGAGGAAGTAACCGGTATGTGGCGAGTGGTCATTGACGCTCTCAAGACTGCAGGCGTCACCGAGACCGTGGTTTCCGTACCCGAAATCGAAGCGCCCATCGACCGGATTCTCGCCTCCGGAGCTGACGGCATCGCTGTGCCCTTGAGAGCCCTGACAACACGCCAATGGGAGCAGCTTGCCGCTGCCGTCGAGGACGGAAAACGCGTGTGGGCCGGCGCACTGTCCACCAGCGACCCACAGGCACAACTGCCACGCACGGCCGAGGTTGTTGAAAGCATTTGGAAGCCGTGGCGGCAGCTGGGCCTTCCCGCCTCCGGCCTGTCGGGACTTCGCGTCACACCATCGACGGGACTGGCGGACTTCAAGCCTTCAACGGCCAAGGCCGTGCTGACCAAACTGACCCACGTGGCTGACGGCCTGGACCAGCTGGCTCAGGGCTGACTGAAAAAAGAATCAGATTCTCTTTTCCCAACGGTCCGGTTCCGCGTAGCGAGGGAGCGTGGTACCAGTGGCTGCTCCAGGCAGATACGGTGCCAAGCGGTAATCGAAGCGTCCTGCATATACAAGCACCAAACCGATTTGGGGCTGGATGACCTTGACCTGGATGCGGTGCTTGCCTTCTTCGCTGTCCCACCACTGCTCCGCGTAGGCACGTGCATCCAGTGCGTCCGGCAAAGGAATTCTCAACGGGCCCAGGAACAATCTGCTTGCCTTGGACACGCCACGAAGGCGGCCCTCCGAGGTCACGCTGACATCCAAATCCGTGACCAAGCGGCGATAACTCCCCACATGGTCCACCAAGCGGGCATCGCGGTGGCCGGGGCCAGTGACGATGGCGCTCGTCGTATCGTGGAACAGCCGTGTACCCGAGGGGAAGTAGATCTCACGGCGGGCGGTAAGGGCGGGGCGCCCGAAGGGATCCAGATGGGCGTGGTTTTCAATCCGGAACCGAATCCCCTCACCGTATTCCGGGAAGAAAGCCTCCTCGCTCCCTGTCAGTGCAAGCAGTGGCCGCAACCACTTTTGCCGGCATCCGACAACGTCAAAGACTCCTTCGCCGATTCCATACGATCCGGAGCCGGCCGCCAACGAAAAATACTCTTGGAGCTCTGGGGATAGCTTGGTGAATTCGTCACCGAGTGCCAACTGGTAGATGGGGCTGTCCATGGCGGTCCTTCCGTGTACGTGGAACTAAAGTCCGGGACTAAAGCCTTCCGGCTGCTTTGAGTCGAATGTAGGCGTCAGCGAGAAGGGGAGGGACATCGTGGGGTTCGGCATCCACCACTTCGGCTCCGAGTTGCCGGAGTTGCGCCGTCACCGCGGAGCGCTCCAACAGGGCGCGTTCTGCAGCGGCTGCACGGAAAACCTGGCTGGCAGTGGTTCTTTCCTCTTTCATGGCTGCAAGCAGGGGATCCCGAACCGATGCCACTACCACGACGTGTTGGCGGGACAGTTGGGCCACCGTGGGGAGGAGCCCTTCTTCGGGGGCGCCGCCGTCGAGCGCCGTCAACAGCACCACCATCGAGCGGTGCGCCGAAACGGCCCGGACCTGCGCGGGAACCTGCTGCCAATCGAGTTCAATCAGTTCAGCCTCCAAAGGGGCCATAGCTTGGACGAGTTGACCCAGCAGATTGCCTTTCGACGCCGATTCAACGCGTGCGCGGAGCCGCCGATCGTAGGCGAGGAAGTCCACGCGGTCGCCTCCGCGCTCGGCAAGCACTGCGAGCAGCAGCGCCGCCTCAATCCCTGTATCCAGCCGGGGTTCATCCTCGATTCTGGCCGCTGCCGTGCGTGAAGTATCAAGCACGATGACCACCCGACGGTCGCGCTCCGGGCGCCAGGTCCGGACCACCACGGATGTCCGCCGCGCGGTGGCCCGCCAGTCGATGGACCGGACATCGTCACCGCGGACGTAGTCGCGCAATGAGTCGAATTCTGTACCTGCCCCACGGATCTGCACGGCGGCCCTGCCATCAAGTTCCCTGAGCTTGCGGAGTTTGGAAGGGAGATGACGCTTCGAATGGAACGGGGGGAGGACCCGCAGCTGGCCAGGCAGGACGCGGGTGCGCTGTCTCGCCGCCATTCCGAGGGGACCCAACGATCGGATGGTCACGTGGGGGCTTTTGAGGTCGCCGCGCCGGCGAGGAGCCAGGGCCACTGTCATGCGGCGGCGCTCGCCAGGCGGGACCACCAGGGACTGTGAAGGGTTGATCGCACCTGCCGAAGGCTGCCATGTGTCCTTTAGCCTGGCGCGTAGTTTGCGTCGGGTGGGGTTGGTGACGGTCACAACGGAGTCAACGCTGCCTTCAAGCGTCACGTTTCCAGGTTGCGCACGATCCAAGGCAAGTTTCGCGGGCGATGCCGCCAATGCAAGATCCGTAAGCAGGAATAGCAGGAGTCCCGCAGCCACGAACAGGACGGTGGACCACGCGGGGAAAACCACCAAGGGCACCAACCCCAGAAGGGCAAGCAACACGAAACGACCCGTAATGGCCACTCAGGCCCCCTCGACCAAAGCTGGTGCGGAGATCACCGCGGCACCGGGACGGACGCCAGGATACTGCCCAGGACATCGTCCACTTGGATGCCGTCCATTTGGGCTTCCGGCCGCAAGCCCACCCGGTGCCTCAGGCATGGCAGCGACAATGCCTTGACGTCGTCCGGAGTCACGAAGGACCTGCCGGACAACCATGCCCACGCTTTGGAAGTGTTGAGCAAAGCGGTGGCCCCACGGGGTGAAACGCCGAGGTGGAAAGAAGGCGCGGACCTTGTAGCGCGCACAACGTCAACGATGTAGGAGAGGATTTCCGGGGCCACGGCCACTTGTGCCACAGCCGCTTGGGCGTTGGAAAGCTCGACGGCGCCTGCTACGGGCCGGACGCCGGCTGCGGACAAGTTTCTGGGATCAAAGCCGTCGGCATGGCGGCGAATGACCTCGATTTCCTCTGCCCGTCCAGGCAACGGCATGGTCAGCTTGAGGAGGAACCGGTCCAGTTGAGCCTCCGGCAACGGATAGGTTCCCTCGTATTCCACCGGGTTCTGGGTCGCCGCCACTATGAAGGGACTCGGAAGCGGGCGGGACACGCCATCCACGGAAACCTGGCGTTCCTCCATCGCTTCCAGGAGTGAGGCTTGGGTCTTCGGCGGGGTTCGGTTGATCTCATCGGCGAGCATGATGTTGGTGAACACCGGACCTTCCCGGAACGTGAACTCAGAGGTATGCGAGTCATAAACAAGCGATCCTGTGACGTCTCCGGGCATGAGGTCCGGAGTGAACTGAACTCGCTTGGTGTCCAGGCTCAGAGCGGTGGACAAAGCCCTGACCAGGAGGGTCTTGGCTACGCCGGGAACACCCTCCAAGAGAATATGTCCGCCGCAAAGCAGGGCGATCAGCATCCCCGTCACGGTGGGGTCCTGACCGACGACGGCCTTGCCCACCTCGGTCCTGACGTTCAGCAGCGACTGGCGCGCAGGATCTTCGCCCGGGTGGTGCTGCCCATCCGCTGCAGGTCCGGTTCCTTGGTGTGCCTCCTGCTGCTGGGCTTCTCGTCGCAGCCCATCCGGCTGAGGCATGGTACCGCCCGCATAGTGGCTGTTGCTGTCCGTATAGCTGTTTGGCTGGCTGCTCATCGAGCGGTCGCCTCCTGTTCGATTCGTTCGATCTGTTGTGCCCACTGCACCAGTTGTCCTTCGCTTTCCGGCTTGAAGTCGATCAGGACAAGGCGGACTTCATGGGCCGCTCCCGCCACATGGCGGGCTGTTGCGTCGACTACTGCTTCGGGGGTGGCGTCAGCTCCCAGGTTGAAGTGCCTGGCTAATCGTGACAAGGTACCTGCCCTCAAGTTCTCTGCCGCGCGCCCCACGGCCCGTGAATCCTGGTAGAGGCGTGCCCGGCCTTCTGCTGTTTCGGCGGCCTTGACTACCACGGGCAGCGGCTCGAAAACGAGGGGGCCCATGCGCCGGCCCCGCCAGGCAATAACCAAGAGAGCCACAAAGCCGAGCCAGGGGCCCGCAAAGGCCAGCCAACGCGGCGCCAGCTCATTGAGGGTGGGGTTCGAATTTGAGGCGGAGATATCTCCGACACCCGGGATGTACCATACGAGGTCCGCATTGTTCCCCAAGGTCCGGAGGGCGAGGGCGGCATTGCCCTCGATGGCGAGGTGTTGATTGTCCAGAAGTTCCCTGCTGCCCAGGACGATGACCCGCTCATCGGCTGAAGCCGCGTACAAGCCCGGTCCTCCCTCGCCGGTGGGATAGCAGACCACGGGGCCTGAAAAGACGGATCCCTGGGCGGAGACCCGGCCCGCTGCCTTGGCATCTTCCTGGTCGCAACCGGGTTCGATCGCCTGTGTAGCTTCCGGAACCACACCGCCGGGTCGAATGCCTTGATCCAGTCCGTTGAGTGTCCTGAGTCGTGGAGTAACCACCACAACACGGTCCGCTGCGGCAGTGACTTCCTCCAGCTGGGACCGGTCCAGAAAGCCCTGTGCGTCAAAGAGGAGGACTGTGGCTTCGTCCTTGGCAGACAACGCCTCCAGTGTGTCTTCGAACGTGTCTGTTGGAGTGACGGATACACCGTTGCGTCCGAGGATTTCGGCTGCGGCCATGGCCCCATCGGGTGCAGGATTCCGGGCCGACAGCCGCCGGGAATCCGTTGCACCGGCGACGCTGTTGATAGCCAGGAAGGTCACCAAAGCAGCTAGTAGGGTGCCCAGGGCAATCCATGCGAGGTGCTTCCGGAACCAGGCGCTGAAACCCTGTCCCAAGGAAAGTCTTTTGGAGGGGGTGTGGTTGCTGCCCGGGGTGATACCTTCCAGGGTGGTTGTCATCGGGGAACCGCGAATCCGGCGTGGGCTTGACCCGCGAAGTCGGGCTTTAGCGCAAGAAGGTCAGCATCCAGTTGGCGGACAGACTCATAATCTGCCCTCGTCGCGGCCTGTTCGCCATACAGCACGGCGTCGAAAACACCGGCAGCGGCGAGCAGCCTGTCTTGTGCTGTACCAAAAACCTGGCCCAGTTGACCGGCAGCTTCGTCTGTGGTCCTGCCGGCCCGAGCATCAATGATGTCGCGTTCCTCGGCCGAACGGACAAGAGCGCGAAACTGATCGACGACGGCGGCCGGCCAGTTGCCGCCGTCGGCTGCTGTTGCCGCTCTTCGCCGGTAGGCCTCGGCGCCGACAGTTTCGCCGTCCCCGTAGAGGTCCCCGTGCTCCCTTGTCCTGCGGGCGTTCAGCCTGGGCCGGACGAAGACAATGGCAGCGATGATGAGTACCAAGGCAAGGACCACGATCAACGGAACGGCAAGATCGGGTCCGGTGCCAAGCCCATCACCATCCAGCGATGCCAGCCAATCCAGGAAATCGCGCCACATCTGGTCCAGCCAGCCAGGCCTTGCATCCGGGTACCTGGGATTCGATAGCTCCTCGGCGGCCCAACGCCGTGCTTCGTCGCGGTCCGGTGTAACTGGTGGTTCCATGGATGCCAACGGCGCATTGTCAATCGCGGCTGCCCTCATGCCTGAGGCTGCTGCCCGGGGGGAACGGACGGGTACGGCCCGCCATTAGGTGGCCAAACGCTGTTTCGGGTCACGGTGGATGGTCCGCCCGGAATACCGTCAGGATCGGAACCGGTTTCCATGAGCCGCATCAATTCAACGTCCAGGCCGTCACGTCGCATTCGAAGGTCCATATAGATCAAGCTCGACACAGATGCTTGAAAGGCAAAGGTCACTGACCCCACCAAAGCCCCGATCGCCGTCGAAATCACCGTGGTCAGCACCAAGGTGGAGGTCATCGAGTCGGGATCAGGGTGGGGAGCAACCACTCCACCAATGGCCGCGGAGGCCAAGGACACAGGAATCTGGACGATCTGGGCGATGATTCCCACCATGATCGCTACAACCAGCGTGATGCCGAAGATGCGCCACCAATTGTTCTTGGTCAGATTCCATGACCGGAGAAGTCCGTCGTAAACGCCTGTCCCTTCCACCACGATGGCGGCGGGAGCCAGCATCAACTTCAGGCCGATCCATACGAACACCACAACGGACCCCAGCCCCAAGGGCAGGACGAAAAGCAGCGCGCCGGGCCCCATGGCAGTGAACAGCAGGATCGCAATCCCGATGACGGCGGCAGCGGCGAGCAAGCCGCCCAGCGTGAGCAGCGCAGCAACGCCAAGGAGCGGCAGGATTCCGGGGCCCGCAAGCTTCCACATTTGCTTGAAACCCGTCCTACGGTTGAGAACCGAGCGCGAGACTGGCACCACCAGAACTCCCTGCAGGACAGATCCCAGGAATCCGATCAACACCGAAACGCCCAGGGTGCCGGCCACGAAGGCAAGGAGCGGGCCCATCGCATCGGCGAACTCTGCTTCTGAACTGACGGATTCAAGGGACATCGACAACTGGAACATTCCCAGCGTCACAATGCCAATGAAGACTGCCCCGATGGCCTGCACGATCAGTGCAGATCCGAACATGGAGGCGGCATTACGGCGGATCGTCTGGAACGAACCATCCAGAATTTCTCCGAACTGCAGGGGGCGCAAGGGAATGACGCCGGGCTTCGGGGGAGCGACATAGAGGGGCTGTCCATAAGGAGCCCCGGGCGGCCACCCCGGAGCGGGCTGGCCTGGATAATTCTGGTTCTGCCCGCCGCTTTGCGGAGCCGCCCATCCCGGGGGCCCGCCCCACTGGGGTTGGTTGCCCCACTGGGGTTGGTTGCCCCACTGGGGTTGGTTGCCCCCGTTCGGCCGGTTTTCCCCAGCGGGCTGGCCGTTCGGCGGCGGATTCCGGCCGTGCTCCGGTTGTGACACGATTTCCTCCCATAAAGTCCGGCCCGCCGACTCCCGACGTCCCCCATACGGACCTTGGCACCCAGCCTATAGTCCCGCCGTCGTCCCTCATAGCCTGCCGTCCCGGTCGCCCTCCCGGGCCCGGTTGCGGCAAGGTGCAGTACGGTTGAAGTGCCCTGGGGACGCCATGCCGTGCGCATCGCCCAACGGGACAAAGACTTGGTGATAAGGGAATATATAACTATGAAGGCACGCATTCTGGTAGTTGACGACGACGAAGCACTTGCAGAGATGATTGGCATTGTCCTGCGCAATGATGGCTTCGAGCCGGTGTTCTGCGCAGACGGCGGCCAGGCTTTGGAAATCTTCCGCTCCTCAAAGCCGGACCTCGTGCTGCTGGACCTGATGCTGCCGGGTTCGGATGGGATTGAAGTTTGCCGGCAGATCCGTGGCGAGTCGGACGTCCCCATTGTGATGCTCACCGCCAAGTCCGATACGTCGGATGTCGTTCGCGGTCTCGAATCCGGCGCCGATGATTATGTGCCCAAGCCCTTCAAGCCCGCTGAACTTGTAGCACGTGTCCGTGCGCGGTTGCGTCCGGGTGATCAGAAGGCGCCCGAAACCCTGCGTATCGCCGACGTGACCATCGATGTTGCTGGCCACATGGTGACCCGTGGCGGAGACCGGATCTCCCTGACGCCCCTTGAATTTGACCTCTTGGTTGCGCTGGCGCGAAAGCCTTGGCAAGTATTCACCCGCGAATTGCTCCTCGAGCAGGTGTGGGGATACCGCCACGCTGCTGACACGCGGCTGGTCAATGTTCACGTCCAGCGCCTGCGCTCCAAGATTGAACGTGATCCGGAAGCGCCCGAGGTCGTCTTGACGGTGCGTGGTGTCGGATATAAAGCAGGTTCCTGAGTCGCCGGTCGGCAAGACCGGCACGGCAGGCAAGGACTCCGAGCCCACACGTCCCGATCCTGCCGGTGTCCAGCAGCTGACACCGGCACAGCCAGAGTCCCCGGAAACTTCCCCCGCCCACCCCGAAGCGAGCCCTGACCAGTCCGCCAAGGAGGTCAGGGATGTTTCGTGGGTCTTGACCAGGGCGCGGATATGGACACGGCGCGGCCTGATCCTGATCCTTCGTGTTTCGCGGCTGGTGTCCATCGGCGTGCGGCAAATCAGGCCAGGTCTGCGCTTCGTGTGGCGTTCCTTGTTGCGGCGCTGGCGGAGGTCCTTGGAGTTCCGTACGGTCCTGACCACCTTGCTGCTCGCCGTGACATCGTTCGCCATCGTGGGCGCGTACTTGTCCAACCAAATTGCCAACAACCTCTTCCAGGAGAGGCTGGCACAGGCGGAATCCGAATCGCGCTTCAACGTCAAACAGGTCCAGGACACGTTCGACGGCGCGCAGGTCACCGATCAGTCAAGCGTCATCACGCTGGTCTATGACACGTTGACCGCTGTGGAAGGCCGGGGTTCGGTCATCCAGCGCCGGTACGTGTTCGAGGCGGCTCCCGAACAAACCAAACCCCGTAACCGCTGGGTTGAGTCGCGTGCGTCGGACCAGCTGACAGTTCGGGTGATTCCCCCGGAACTGCGTAAGGCCGTTCAAAGTGGTGGCAAGCAACAGTTCTGGGCATCGACGCAGTTCCCGGTGGGAAACGAGGACAGGCCCGGCATCGCCGTGGGGAACATGGTCACGTTCAACGGAACTGCCTACGAGCTATACCTGATCTATGACCTCAACACTGCCCAGCAAACTCTGGACGAGATCCAGAACGTCTTGTGGGCTGGCGGCGCTGCCCTTGTCCTCATGATCGGTGCCATTGCCTGGTATGTGACCCGTAACGTCGTCAGTCCGGTTAGTCACGCTGCCGTCGTATCGGAAAAGCTTGCTGCCGGTCAACTACAGGAACGAATGGTGGTCAAGGGCGAAGACGAAGTTGCGAGGTTGGGCGCTTCCTTCAACCACATGGCCGCAAGCCTCCAGGAACAGATCACGCAGTTGGCTACTTTGTCGCAAATGCAACAACGCTTCGTTTCTGATGTGTCACATGAACTGCGTACCCCACTCACCACGGTACGTATGGCCGCTGAGGTCCTGTTTGATGCACGGGACGACTTCGATCCCATGAATAAGAGGTCGGCGGAGTTGCTGTATCACCAGGTTGAGCGCTTTCAGTCGCTGCTTTCCGACCTGCTCGAGATCTCTCGGTTCGATGCAGGCGCTGCTGTTCTTGACGCAGAACCACAGGACATTTTCCAAGTGATTTCGCACGTTATGGAAGGTGCGGCGCCGGTGGCAGCAGAGTACGGTTCCGAGGTCCGGCTGAACGCCCGCCAAAAGAGCATCATCGTGGAGATGGACTCCCGCAGGATCGACCGCATTCTCCGTAATTTGCTGCTTAATGCACTGGAACACGGCGAGGGCAAACCAATCCATATATCAGTTGCGGCAAACCACGATGCTGTGGCGGTATCCGTGCGCGACCATGGCATCGGGATGACCCAAGCCGAGGCGGCCAGGGTCTTCGACCGCTTCTGGCGGGCGGATCCTGCCCGGGCGCGGACCACCGGAGGAAGCGGCTTGGGCCTTTCCATCGCAGCCGAGGACACCAAGCTTCACAACGGTTGGCTTCAGGCCTGGGGCCGAAAGGGTGCCGGTTCCAACTTCCGATTGACGCTTCCGCTGCGGCAGGGAGGCACTATTGTGAAGTCGCCGCTTCAACTGGAGCCTGCGGACATCGGATTCCCGGGGTCTGCCAGCGAACGGCAGATGCTTGTTCTTGGCCCGGACTCCGGAGGCTCGCCCCAGCCGTCCCAAGCCGACGGCGGAAAGCCACTGCCTGGCCACGGAGGAGTAGGGGAGGACTCGTGAGAAGGCTGAGTTTAGGGCGCAGCAGGGCAGTCATAGCGCTGTTTGCCGTGCTGATGGTCCTACTGGCATCCTGCGCACAAATTCCCCGCTCAGGACCTGTTGGCAAGAGCAAAGATGAAGGCGCCGGAAATCCCAACGCCCCGGTCTTTTTCCCTGCTGCTCCGCGTGCCGGTTCAAGTCCTGCGACTGTGATTGAAGATTTCTACATGGCCGGCAGCGGGTATGAAGACGACTATCCCGTGGCACGCCAGTTCCTGACGCAAGCGCAGTCCGTGACGTGGAAGCCGGACAAGCGGGCACTCGTGTTTCGCGAGCAACAGGTAGTCAAGGCAGCGGGGGAGAACGAATACCTCTACGAACTCGATGTCGCCTATTCAGTGGATGCTGACGGCGTAGCTACGCAATTCCCGCCAGGTACCAAAGAGACCATTCCAGTTTCGCTCGAGCAGGTGGAAGGAGAGTGGCGGATCTCCAAGGTCCCTGATGGCACGGCCATTCCTGAGGAGACATTCAAAGTCATCTACGGGGCAAACCCCATCTACTTCTATGACCCGACATTCACCTACGCAGTGCCGGATTACCGTTGGTTCATCAAAAAGAGCACGGTCAAGTCCATGACCAGCGCCCTGCTGGCCGGTCCCGCCCCTTACTTGCGGGGAGCAGTGGTCAGTGCGTTCCCATCGGGAATGAAGCTCGCCCGGGAGTCGGTTCCGGTTGTATCCGGAGCCGCGCAAGTAGACCTCTCTGCGAAGGAGCTGTTCGACGCCTCCGCCGAGGACCGCCAAAGGATGCAGAACCAGTTGGCGCTAACCTTCCGTAGCCAGCCCGATGTCATCAACGTACAACTTCGGGCCGATCAGGACCTGGTACGCGTGGAGGACAACGGTACTGTTCTGCCTCCCGTACTGGACAAGAGTGTTCCTGCCCGGCAGATCGCAGTAAACAACGGCGATCTGGTGCGCTACGAAAACAACAGGGTTACGCCATTACCTGACATTCAATCAGTGGCCGGATTGGGACCGCACTCGCCTGCCGAGTCGCCCGTCTCGCAAACAGCCGCTTTCCTCAACGGCGACAGAACCACTCTGTACTCCATCGAGCCAGGGCAGCCCGCGCGGCAGCTAACCACGCGAAGTACCCTTACAGGCCCTTCCTTCAGCCCGAACGATTGGGTGTGGACAGCGGGGCCTGGTGCCAACGGGGCCGCCGAGGTTGTGGCCTACAAGCCCACAGGCACAGCTCCGGGCACCGGGGTTCCCAGCGTCACCATGACACCGTCCTGGCTGACCGGAAGGACGGTTAAGGACTTCAGGGTTTCCAGGGAGGGGACCAGGGCGCTGGTCATCTCCGAGGCAAACGGTAAGTCCGCCGTGCAGATTACGGGCATAGTCCGGAACCCCGATGGCGTTCCGAAGGATCTCACGCTTCCCATCACCTTGCTCAGCAGTACTGCCGCTGATCAGGGCGCATGGGTTAACGGCTCCACAGTGGCAGTGATGTCAGGTTCACCCACATCAACCGTTGTTCCCGAGCTGCTGTCTTTGGCCTCGAGTGAACCGCAGCAATTGGCACCATGGGACGGTTTGACGAGCCTTAGCGTTGGAAACGGGGCTGAGCAAATCTATGGACAGTCGGCCGCCGGCATCTTCCAACGCGTTGGAAATGGCTGGGAGCTTCAGTTGAAAGGACCTACAGAACCGGCTTTTCCCGGATGACCCCTCTGCTGAGCCCTTGGTTACCTCTCTTATCCGGCTTGCTTATCCACAAAAGGTGAAGGGTGCCTTTCGCAGGAAAAGCCGCAGGGCCAAGCTGGAGGTGTGATCCTCTCCGTCAGTAATTCCCGTTCCTTCCCCGGTCCATGGCTCCGTCCAGGGCAAATCCGGCGGTATGTCGACCCCGACCTCAGTCCGCCTGAGTCTGTTATGGCGCCACGTCGTGGCCCGGACCAACGAAGAACGGCCCGTGCCATCGGAGAACTGCAGGCGGCCCTGGTTGACCTTCTGGCTGTGCTGGTTCCCGTCGACTGTGTCTGCTGTGAAAAGGAAGATGCGATACTCTGCCGGAGCTGCGCAAGGAAGGTCCGTCAACTGTGTAAGTATCCATTCCGGGCAGAGCAGGAGTCGCCGGCTTTGGTTGACGACGACGGAACGGTGAGGCTCGGGGTGGTAGCAGCGGGGCCTTACCGGGATGAGTTGGCGCGGTGCTTGTTGTCCTTCAAGCATCATGGTCAGTGGCGCCTTGCGGATGTTCTGGCTCCGTGCCTCAGCAAGGCGGTGGAAACTGCCATCGGTGGTCGTTCCGGATACTGCCTTGTTCCAATTCCCAGCGGTGGGAAGGCATATCGCAGGCGGGGATTCAGCCCGGTGCATCTTCTGCTCCTTTTCATCCGCATGCGCCGAATGCTGCCCCTCTGCCCGATCCTGGACGTGCTCGAGAAATCGGGGGAGTCCTTTGTGCAGATGGCAGAGCCCCAGGGTGTCCGAAAAGTGGCATCAAGGCTTATTGAGGAGGTGTCGGGACGTAGCCCTGCGGAACGCGGAGGCGGCGGCCAAAAGGGGCTGGGAAGAGGCGAACGCGCCCGACGGGTCCGTGGATCCATGACGGTACGCCGACGAGGGGCCGAGGAACTGAGGGGCAGGAGATGCATCCTCGTTGACGATGTCCTCACCACAGGGGCAACCCTCGCTGAGGCATCGCGGGCGGTCACTCTTGCTGGCGGCATAGTCTCCGGCGCAGTTGTGCTTGCAGCCACAAGGCCACCAGCTTACGCTTTCGCCGCTGCTGGCGGTGACCCCCATGCGGTCATTAAGACTCAATCAAAAATTAAGTGGCTAAAGGATGAATAACGGGTGCCGATGAACTAACGTCGGTTGTGGGTACCAAGAACAGATGTACCTGTCGATAGCGGCTCGGAAAGGGGCTCGACTGTCCGTCAGACAAGCCCCCAACAGCGTCGTTGTCGTGTCACCTGAGTTATTGGAGGGCACCATGGAGTTCATGATCAGCGGACGAAATCTGACAGTTTCTGACCGCTTTCGCGAATATGCCGGCGAAAAAATCTCAAAGATTGAATCGCTGGGGGATAAGGTCCAGCGGGTTGACGCCAAGGTTTCCAAGGAAACCAATCCCAGGCAGACGCCTGGCGAACTCACCGTTGAAGTGACTGTCCTGGGCAGAGGCCCCGTTATCCGTGCCGAGGCCACAGCCGCTGACAAGTTTGCTGCCTTCGATCTTGCGTACAACAAGCTGCTTGAGAGGCTTCGTCGTGCGAAGGACCGCAAGAAGGTGCACCACGGCCGACACACGCCTAAGGCAGTGCGGGAAGCTACGGCCACACTTGAGCCAGCCAGTGCTAGTGAGCCGCTTTATGTAGAGGCAAGCAACCATCAGGAGTCCGCACCGCAGGTCGATGAGCGGTCGCCGTATGACATCGAGAACGACATCCCGGCAGGTGACTCACCCGTCCTGATCCGCCGGAAGGTGTTCCCCGCAGCATCGCTGACGCTCGATGACGCTGTTGACAACATGGAACTCGTCGGGCACAACTTCTACCTGTTCCTGGACAAGGAAACCAACGCACCGTCGGTTGTGTATCGACGCAGTGGCTGGACATACGGTGTCATCACCCTCGATTCCACCTGCGAACCAGGCGAGGAAGCCGTGGAAGAAAAGATCCACGCCTACCGCTCCAATGATCAGGCCGCTACAGCCAAGTAAGGCCTTGCCTTAAGTACGTACGAAGGGACTTCAATGACCGCTTCGCTGAGCCTGTCACAGGCACGGCGGATCGCATTGGCAGCTCAAGGATTGGCAAAGGTCCGGCCCACCGGTCCCGTGACTTCACGGGCGGCGGGCCGGACCTTTGCCCAATTACAGCTTGTCCAGATCGATTCAGTTAATGTGGTGGCACGAAGCCACTTCCTGCCGTTCTTTTCCCGGCTGGGCAATTATGATCCCCGCATCCTCCAGTCGATGGCTGGCCGCAGTCCGCGCAAAATGATGGAGTACTGGGCCCATGAAGCGAGCTTTATTCGCCCGGAGCACTTCCATGACTTGCTCGTATGGCAGAAGCGGGCCTGGGTGGGAGCCCACCGTCTGGATCCGGCTGTGCGTCAGGACATGGAGGACCGCATCCTGACGGCGCTCGCCGCCGGAAGGCCGATGACTGCGTCCGAAGTGACGGCAAAGCTGGGGCATGACGAAAATCCGGACCGTGACAACTGGGGGTGGAACTGGAACGTCGTCAAGCGCGTCCTGGAGCATCTCTTCGAAGAAGGCCGGATCTCCGCTGCTACTCGGACCGCGCAATTTGAGCGCAAGTACACTCTGACCTCAAGGGTTATGCCACGAGTTCCTCCACCTGCGGTCGACGCCGAAGCGTCTCTTGACCGTCTGATGGATGCAGCGGCGCAAGCTCACGGGATTGGCACGGTCAGGTGCTTCTCCGACTACTTCCGGACCCCCCTGAAGGCAGGTGCAGATTCTGTACGACGCTTGGTCAAAGCAGGCCGCCTTGAACCCGTAGTGGTTCGGGGATGGAACAGGGAAACCTACAAGCATGTTGACGCCAGGCTGCCACGAAAGGCCACAGGCCGGGCGCTGCTGAGTCCCTTCGATTCCCTGGTCTTCGAAAGGCGGCGGCTTGAGGAGCTCTTCGGGTTCCATTACCGGATTGAGATCTACACTCCAGCTGCAAAGCGACGGTTCGGCTACTACGTCCTGCCGTTTTTGCTCAGGGAAGCAATCGTTGCCCGGGTGGACCTGAAAGCGGACCGTACGTCCGGCCAACTCCTGGTGCGCTCGGCTTTTGGTGAGATGAACGCACCGGCGGATACCGCCGTCGAACTTGCCGCAGAACTAAGGCTCATGGCTACATGGCTCGGTCTTCAGGATGTGGTGGTGTGGCCGGTAGGGGACCTTGCCGGAGTGCTTTCCGAAGCCGTGGCGAAAGGTGATGATGCCCCGGAAGAACGCGTTCAGCCGGGCAGTCCGCTCAGAGGGGAACCCGGCACCGTGGCGTTAGTCTCTCCCGTAGACTGAAACAGCCAGAATTCGGCAGCTTGAGACTGGGAGCAATTTCACGTGGCATCACTAATCGAAAAACTTCTCCGCACGGGTGACAAAAAGACACTCAAGACACTGCGGAACTATGCCGATTCCATCAATGCCCTGGAAGACACTTTCAAGTCCTTCTCAGACGCTGAAATCCGTGAGGAAACCGAGCGGCTAAGGTCCCGTCACCAAGACGGCGAAACCTTGGAATCCCTCCTCCCGGAGGCCTTCGCAGCTGTTCGCGAGGCCTCGTCCAGGACCTTGGGCATGCGGCACTTCGACGTGCAGCTCATGGGTGGCGCCGCGCTCCATCTGGGCAACATCGCGGAAATGAAAACCGGTGAAGGCAAGACCCTTGTTGCTACAGCGCCTGCCTTCCTGAACGCGCTCTCGGGCAAAGGTGTCCACGTTGTGACAGTGAACGACTACCTTGCTGAGTACCAGTCCGAACTCATGGGACGCGTCTACAGGTTCCTTGGCCTTACCAGTGGCTGCATCTTGTCCAATCAGGACCCGACCGTGCGCCGCGAGCAGTACGCCGCTGACATCACATACGGAACCAACAATGAGTTCGGCTTTGATTACCTGCGCGACAACATGGCCTGGGATGCCAGCGAGCTCGTCCAGCGCGGCCATAACTTCGCAATCGTGGATGAGGTCGACTCCATCCTGATTGATGAAGCACGTACTCCGCTGATCATTTCGGGTCCCGCACAAGGCGACACCAACCGCTGGTACAGCGAATTTGCCAAGGTCGTCCTCCGGTTGCAGTCCGACGTCGATTATGAAGTCGATGAGAAGAAGCGCACCGTGGGCGTGCTGGAAGCCGGTATTGAAAAGGTCGAGGACTACCTCGGAATACAGAACCTGTACGAATCTGCCAACACCCCGCTGATTGGCTTCCTCAACAATGCCATTAAGGCCAAGGAACTGTTCAAGCGGGACAAGGACTACGTCATTCTCGATGGCGAGGTCCTGATCGTTGACGAACACACCGGCCGCATCCTGGCTGGACGTCGCTACAACGAAGGCATGCACCAGGCCATTGAGGCCAAGGAAAACGTAGAGATCAAGGCAGAGAACCAGACTCTCGCCACAGTGACACTGCAGAACTACTTCCGCATGTATTCGAAACTTGCCGGTATGACGGGTACGGCCGAGACTGAAGCCGCCGAATTCATGAGCACCTACAAGCTCGGCGTCGTGCCCATCCCGACCAACCGCGACATGCAGCGCATCGACCAGCCGGACCTCGTCTACAAGAACGAGGTGGTTAAGTTCGACGCTGTAGTGCAGGACATTGCAGAACGTCACGAGAACGGCCAGCCTGTGCTGGTGGGTACCACCAGTGTCGAAAAGAGTGAGTACCTCTCTAAGCTCTTGGCCAAAGAAGGTATTCGGCACGAAGTGCTGAACGCCAAGAACCACGCCAGGGAGGCGTCCATCGTGGCGCAGGCCGGGCGCAAAGGCGCGGTTACCGTAGCAACCAACATGGCGGGCCGCGGTACTGACATCATGCTCGGTGGCAACGCCGAATTTACTGCCATTGCCGAACTTGCCAAGCGGGGGCTGGATCCTGAGGAAAACTCAGAAGAGTATGAGGCCGCGTGGCCGGCTGCGCTTGCTGCAGCGAAGCAGGCCGTCAAGGACGAGCATGAAGAAGTGCTGGACCTCGGCGGACTCTACGTCCTTGGAACAGAGCGCCACGAGTCGCGCCGCATCGACAACCAGTTGCGCGGTCGTTCCGGCCGTCAGGGTGACCCCGGCGAATCGCGGTTCTACCTCTCGCTCACGGATGATCTCATGCGCTTGTTCAATTCAGGCGCTGCTGAGCGGCTGATGAACAGTTCAGTACCTGACGATGTTGCCCTTGAGTCAAAGCTGGTATCGCGGGCCATCGCATCTGCCCAAGGCCAAGTAGAAGGCCGTAACGCCGAGCAGCGCAAGAATGTCCTTAAGTACGATGACGTCCTCAATCGTCAGCGTGAAGCCATTTACGGCGACCGTCGTCGCATCCTTGAAGGCGATGACCTGCACGAAAAGGTCCAGTACTTCCTGGAAGACACCATCAACGCGCTCATTGACGCCGCGACTGCGGAAGGATCAGGTGACGATTGGGATTACAACCAGCTATGGGCAAACCTGAAGACGTTGTACCCGGCGACGGTGACAGCGCAAGAAATCATCGACGAAGCAGGCGGTAAGTCCAAGGTCACTGCGGAGTTCCTGAAGGAGGAAATCCTCTCTGACGCGAAGCTTGTTTACCAGGCACGCGAAGAGGCTATTGGCCCGGAGAGCATGCGTGAGCTTGAGCGTAGGGTTGTGCTTTCAGTTCTTGGACGCAAGTGGCAGGAACACCTGTATGAGATGGACTATCTCAAGGAGGGGATCGGTCTGCGTGCAATGGCCCAACGTGATCCCCTGGTGGAATACCAGCGCGAGGGATTCGTGATGTTCCAGAGCATGATGGAGGCCATTCGCGAAGAGAGCATCGGTTTCCTCTACAACCTCGAAGTTGAAGTGACTCCTGCTGAGGACGTGGTTGTGGCGGACGGCTCCGCCGCTGGCGCGCACACGGAGCATCACGATCCTCAGATCCGTGCGGCGGGCCTCCAAGCACCGGAAAAGCCTGCGCAGTTGCAGTACACAGCGCCCGGTGAAGATGGAGCAACCCAGACACGCATTGAGGGCCGTGCTTCGGGTCGCTCCGGCAATCCTGCCAAGGCAGCAGGCCAGGACCAGCGCAAACAGGCAAAGAAGAAGCGCCGCTGAACCGGTTCCCTAAAGCAGCATTGAAAGGGTGAACCCTGGACGTATCGTCCAGGGTTCACCTTTTTTGTATGCTTTCCTTGCCCCGCAGCATGTGCCCTGAACTTATCCGATTTCCAGCGCGGTAACCTGCCATACGCCATCCAACCGCTCCAACCTCATGGCAACGGCACGGCAACGCTGCTCTTCCGCCACAACTATGCTCGCTTCGCATATGGAGTCGGATATTGAGCAGACGCGAACGGAGCGGACCATGGGACTGCGATGCGGCTGCGGATTACCTCTCGTCTTGGCTGCGTGCTTTCGCGTAAGGGCTGCTCGATGCTGGAGGGACAGGTAGCACTCCGGATCCAGTGAGCGGGAAAGCTGATGCACTGGACGAGTGCCGGCCAGGACTTCCAAGGCTGCCTGCGCAATGCTCCTGGCCACGAGTCGGACATCAATGTCCGAACCGCCCGGGCCGTAGGTAGGGCTTGTACGTTTTGTGCTCCGACGGCTCGCTGGTCGGTTGGCTGTTGCAACGGTCATGGTCACACCTCAGGCATTCACTACATGAGCTGCAGCGTGGGGACGCTGTGCTCGTGGCTTTTGCTGGGATGACGCTAAATATTGGTTTGAAATGCAGACGGCCCCTGAGCGGGCGGTCGGAGGAAGGGCGGTCAGGGACTGCCCTTGATATTAGCTCGGTGAGGGTGGCTTCAGGACCTGACCCGGGAGCAACGCGCTTGGGTCGCTTCCGATGGTTGCGCGGTTGGCGGCGTACCACTTGGGCCATGCCAGCGCGATGTCCACGTCCGTCGCGAATGGTCCAAGCCGGGACTCGACGATTGACCACAAGGAATCGCCATCCTTAACCACGACGTCGGCCTTGCCCGGCGCCGTGGCAGGACGGGAGGGCTGGCGGCCCAGAAGCCCGGGATCAACCACGGGAGGTTGAGGCTGCCAGCGCGGATCATCCTGCCGGGTGCCTGAGGCATTCGAGTCGTTGACGGTTGGGAGGACGGAAGCGACACCTTCGGAAGAAGTGGGTGTCCACGCTGCGTGCCTGCTCACCATGCCAAGCGGGGATGTACTGTGCCATCCCGGTTCAGGCGGCGCAGCAGCTGCTTGAGCCACGCCGATGCCCATAAGGTTCACGCTCATGACGGCCACGGCGAGTCGCAGCATAAAGGCGGGGCTGAACATTGACAAAGAGTCGGCAGACTTCCTGTGCCCGCCCCGATGCAATATCGCTGCCAGGAAGGCGATGAACAAGGAGAGCACCCACCAGATAATAATGCCAATCCCCACGGCGCTGGCGACTAAACCGAGAAGATGTTCAAACGTCAAGCCCTGATTGTGTCGAGAAGCCGACTGCCACTGGGCAACGAGCAAGTTGCCTACGAGAACCAGGAACAGGCCAAGACCAAGAACACATGCTGCAAGGGCAGAGTCACTACGCAATGTTCGTGCCATTCAAAGCCCCCAAGCTCATTTGATGCAATTTGATGCAGTTTGTTCTACGTGGCCCATTCTGGGCTGACTTGCGTCTCTTTGTCCAATCGGGTCCCGTTGGTGTCGCTGGATTGGTAATGCTTCCTTCCTGCAGCCTAGTCTGACCACATGAGATGGGACTCTCTTTTCAACGACTTGGAAGCGCAATTCTCAGCCGGACGCGCACTGGAGCAGGAATCTGAGATCTCTGACCGCGCCAGGGTTGAGCTTGCTGGCATCGAACTAAGCGATCGGCTCCGGGGTGCCGCTGGTGCTGAAATCAAGATTGTCTTGGTCGACGGCCAAGTTGTTCGAGGAGCGCTGAGCCGTGTAGGAGGCGATTGGCTGGTTCTGGCGGAGGGTACACGGCAGTGGCTCGTGCCTTACCTGTCAGTGCTGACCTACCAAGGGCTGGGGAGGGTGGCGCTGAAGCCGCCATCACGGACGCAACGACTGCTGGGGATCGGTTCCGCGCTGAGGGCGCTGGCAAAAGACCGCTCTGAGGTGATAGTTCATCTGACAGCGCGGACTGGTGAGGGGCACAAGCTGCACGGAGTCATAGACAGGGTGGGCCGAGACCATTTCGACCTTGCCGTTGTTCCGCACGGGGAAGTGCGCCGGGCCGGTAATGTGGCCGCTGTCATGACCGTCCCCTTCAGCTCCTTGGCAGCGCTTTGCTCCGTAGGGAATCAGGACTTCAGGGGCAGCGGTACCTAAGACTGGCTGCTCTTGCTCCTGGCTTCCTCGATCATGCGGCTGGCCTCCGCATAGCGGTCCTCTATGTATTGTTCAAGCATCTTTTCTTCGATGCGCCACTGGCCCCGCCCTCCCACTTGTATGGCTTTGAGCTCGCCGCTTCGAACCAAGGCGTAGGCCTGGGGCGAATTGATTTGTAGTTGTTCGGCGACGTCCGCAAGAGTCAGGAATCGGGGCATGGGATCATTTTGCCACCGTTGTTGGCCTTTGGTGTAGTTATCCACAGTTTCGGCTCCTTTGAGGCCAATGGCTTTGGAGCCTTGGAAGTCGCCGGTGACAATGAGGAAGAAGGTGTCATCGGCCATGCCGTAATTCACAGCGGGGAGCAGGAAAATGAGTCAGAGTGTAAGCATCGCCGCCCCAAGGTTGAAGAAGCCATCCTGGAAGGACCCGCGGCTACTCATCGGCGTTCTTATGGTTTTGGGGTCGATCTCAGGCGTCATTGCATTGGTTGGTTCAGCCGACAGGACGACGCAGGTGTACTCCGCCCGGGAAGACATCGCAGTAGGTCAGGTGGTCACCGATTCGGATCTGTCCATCGTCAAAGTTCGGTTGGACGACGTCGAGCCCAGCTATGTCACCGTCGAACATGGGCTCGCCGTGGGCAAGGTTGCGCTGCAGCGGGTAGCAAAGAACCAGTTGGTTCCGCAGGAAAGCCTGGGCTCGCCGGATGCCCTGGATCGTAAACCGGTGGCCGTTACCCTTGAGGAGGAGCTTCCCGCGCAGGCCATTCCAGGCGCCAGGGTTGACGTCTGGATTGCCATGCCCGGATCCAGCAGTGCGTTTGAGGAGCCGCAATTGCTTTTGCCGAGTGCAGAAATTGCCGGGATGACCACTGGCTCCACCACCTTGGGCTCGGCGAAGACTACCGTGGTGATGGTGCTGGTTGCTGATGAGCAGATGCCAAAATTGCTGGGTGCCCAAGCCAACAAGGCCAAGGTGTCAGTCGTTTGGAACCCCGCTGGCTCGGTCCGATGAGCATTCCTGTTGTTACCGTTGGGTCAGCTCAGGAGGCTGTAGTGGGCGGGCTGGAACGTCTGCATGGACCGGTAACAGTTGTCCGCCGTTGCTCAGAGCTTGCTGAACTGATTGCTGCTTGCCAAAGCGGCCTCGCAGTGGCGGCCGTCGTAGCGGAAGGTTGTGAGGAACTCACCACCACGCTGGTTGATCGCCTAGGGGCCGTAGGCGTGTCCATCATTGCCCTGACAGACGACCCTGCAGAGGCCAATCGCCTGCACTCCATCGGGGCGGTGTCGGCCGCGACTGGCATTGAGGCCGCGGACCTGGCGAGCAAAATTTCGGAAGCCGTCGGCCGTGAGGGTCTACGAAATCAGCCTTTGGTAGCTCGAGACGCAGGATTCGCAGATCCCGGTGCTGACCTGCTCTTGGAGAGTCCGGCTGACCGCATCGAGGATACGCCTGAGGGAGCGGGCCGGATAACAGCTGTGTGGGGACCTATCGGTGCACCAGGCAGGACTCTACTGGCGGTCAACATCGCGGCGGAGCTGGCCGCTGCCGGCGAGTCTGTCGTTCTCGTGGATGCGGATAGTTATGGGGCCAGTGTGTCGGCAGTGCTGGGCCTGTTGGATGAGTCGGCGGGCCTGGCTCAAGCTTGCAGGCTCGCGGATCAGGGCCTCCTCGATATCGATGCCCTCAAGGCGGCAGCGATACCTGTCTACACGAAGGGCGGGACTTTTCGGGTGCTTACGGGGACTACGAGAGCGGATCGGTGGACGGAACTGAGGGCAGGAGCCGTCTCGGTGGTCCTGGAACGGGCCAGGCAAGTGGCGGACCATGTTGTAGTAGATGCAGGTTTCTGCCTCGAATCCGATGAGGAGCTCAGTTTTGACACCATGGCTCCGCGGCGGAACGCCGCCACGCTTCGCAGTTTGGAAATGGCTGATGTCGTGTTCGCCGTAGGAACGGCGGATGCTATAGGAGTGCCGCGCTTGGTACGGGGGCTGGCGGAGCTTGAGTCCGCGGTTCCCGGGGTATCTCCCCGTGTCGTGCTGAATAAAGTGAAGCGCTCCACAGTCGGCCCTTCGCCCGAGCGGCAACTGAACGACGCATGGGACCGCTATGGGCCGGGAACGGGGGTCGATGCCTACCTTCCATCCGACACCGCTGTGTGTGACGCTGCTTTGCTGTCCGGCTCGGTGCTGTTGGAAGCAGCGCCTGATTCCCCCCTTCGGATAGCAATAGCCAACTTGGTCTGTGCACCTGTCCAGCAAAATCGCAATTCGTTTGGTCGAACTCTCAGAGCTTTGCGACTCCTTAAGCGCTAGGCTCGCCATGTGGGCTGCAGAGTCGCAGCAAAACAACATGTGATGGAGGCGTTTGTAGATGTCGTCAGGATCCAGCGTGGAGGATCGGTCCGATGCAGCAGTTGTCCGTGAAGGGTTCTTCGCTGACTACTATGAACACCTCGCAGAGGAGGATTCACGTGCATATTCGCCTGAACTTCTGATCGCGCGGGCAACAAAACACAGGAGAGTTGCCCAATCCCGACGACCCGGAAATGCCGTCGTCGAAATCGCCGTCGAACCTGAGCGCAATGTCGTATATATCGTCACGGACGATATGCCGTTCCTTGTCGACTCCGTCAATGCAGAACTTGTTCGCCAGAACTGCGCGATCCGTTTGGTGATGCACCCCTTGTTCGTGGTCACCCGTGAGCGGGTGTCCGGCGAGGTGAGCAGTATTTCCAGGGTCCCGTCCAACGTCGGTATCTCCAGTGGCGACACCGCTGCGCTGCCCAGCGTTGCCCATCTCCTGGGCGACGGCGATAACGCCTCGCATATGGAGTCATGGATTGCCGTAGAAATTGACCGCGTCAGTGATGACGCTCGGGAAGAATTGGTCGCAGGGCTGCAGCGCATCCTCGGCGACGTCAGGGCGGCTGTGGAGGACTGGCCCAAGATGCGCAGTAAAGCGCTCGAGCTGGCCGAAGCGTTGAGCGGCGTCACCCACCCAGAGCAAGTGGCCGAACTCCGACAGGCACAAGACCTATTGCGATGGCTCGACAACGGCAACTTCACTTTCCTGGGTTACCGCGAATACGACCTCGTTGAAGAGAACGGCGAGGACGTTCTCCAACTTCGGGAAGACAGCGGCCTCGGCCTCCTGCGCGCAGGCGACACCACCCGTCAAGTGCAGCACCTCACGGATGCAGGCCGAAAGCGCGCCAGGGAGAAGCGTGCCTTGGTAATCACCAAGGCGAACTCGCGTTCCACTGTCCACCGGCCCGCCTACCTCGACTACATCGGCGTCAAGAGCTTCGATGCGTGGGGCAACGTTAATGGTGAACGGCGCTTCATCGGCCTGTTCGCGACCAGTGCCTACACCGGGTCGGTACGCAGCATCCCAATCGTTCGGGACAAGGTGGATGCTGTCCTGCGGAACGCAGGGTTCCCCATCGACTCCCACTCCGGCAAGGATCTTTTGGGAATCCTTGAAACGTATCCACGCGATGAACTCTTCCAGATCGAAATTCCGGATCTCGCCACCACGGCCACCGGGATCCAGCGACTCCAGGAACGACGCCGGACCAAGCTGTTCCTGCGTCCGGACATCTACGGCCGGTTTATGTCCGCGGTGGTTTACCTGCCCCGTGACCGTTACACCACCAGCGTCCGACTCCGGATCGAGCAGGAACTCCGGGAAACGTTCCACGCCGAGAGCATCGACTACGAGGCCCGGATCACTGAATCCGCGTTGGCGCGTGTGTTCTTCAGGATTCGGCTGCCCCGCACAGCTGAACTGGCCGAAGTTGACGTAAAAGAGCTGGAACAACGGCTGATGCGTGCGTCCCGGTCGTGGAGCGAAGGAATCTCAGAGGTTCTCCGCGAGCAAAGGTCTGCCGAGGACGCTGATGCTTTGTCTGCACTGTGGGCTGAAGCATTCCCCGCAGGGTATCGCGTGGACTACGAAGTCGAAGACGCTCTGGAAGACATTGAACGCTTCGAGAAGTATGGTGCCGAGGCGGAGCGGGCTGGACGGGTAACCAAACACATCAGACCGGGTGTCCATGTTTACCTCCCCGAAGGTGCCGGCGAGGCTCTGGAAGAGGACGCCCGCGTCAAGCTCTACTTGATGGAGCCCAAGAGCCTCAGCCAGATTCTTCCCTACTTCCACAATCTCGGCCTTGAGGTATTGGATGAGCGGCCCTTCGAGATTGAAACCTCAGATCATCGCGACTTCTTCCTCTACGATCTCGGACTCAAGTACCCCGCGGGCGTCGATCCGTTGGCCACGGGAGACCTTTTGGGCGATTCCTTCGGCGCAGCCATCACGGGTGCTGTCGAGTCGGACAACTTTGACCGGCTGGTACTCCGTGAAGGCATCCACTGGCGTCAGGTTGTGGTCCTCCGTGCCTACGCCAAGTACATGCGGCAGATGGGTAACACCAACTCCTTCGGCTTCATCGCCGATACTCTCCTGGGCAACCCGGATGTTGCTCGCGGGCTCAACGAGCTCTTCTCTGCCCGCTTCGACCCCACTGTTGCCGAAGCACAGCGGCCTGAACTCCAAGCCGCAGCACGTGTGGCTCTCGCGGAGTCGATCGAAGAGGTGGCCACTTTGGATGCAGATCGCGTCCTGCGTACCTTCGTAAACCTTATTGAGTCGACGTTGCGGACCAATTACTACCAGAACAAGGACTACCTCAGCTTCAAGCTCGATCCCACGTCAATTGATGGACTTCCTTTCCCACGACCCATGTATGAGATCTGGGTTTACTCTCCGAGAGTTGAAGGCGTGCACTTGCGCTTTGGGAAGGTAGCCCGTGGTGGCCTTCGCTGGTCCGACCGGCGCGAGGACTTCCGGACTGAGATCCTGGGGCTCGTGAAGGCGCAGACCGTCAAGAACGCCGTAATAGTTCCCACCGGCGCCAAGGGAGGGTTCTTCGCCAAGAAGCTTCCCAACCCGGCAGTGGACAGGGCCGCTTGGATGGCAGAAGGAATTGAGAGCTACAAAACCTTCATTCGAGGCCTCCTGGACATCACTGACAACCTGGTGACCTCGGCAGACGGCGAAAGCTTGGTGCCGCCGTCGGACGTTGTCCGGCACGACGGCGACGACTCATACCTTGTGGTGGCAGCGGACAAGGGCACCGCCACGTTCTCCGACACCGCCAACGGACTGGCGGCAGAATACGGGTTCTGGCTCGGGGACGCGTTCGCTTCGGGCGGGTCGGTCGGTTATGACCACAAGGCCATGGGCATCACAGCGCGCGGAGCATGGGAGTCAGTCAAGAGGCACTTCAGCGAGCTCGACCTCGATACGCAGACCGAGGAGTTCACGGTTGTTGGCGTTGGCGACATGTCCGGTGACGTCTTTGGCAACGGCATGCTGCTTTCCCGGCATATCCGGCTCCTGGCCGCCTTTGACCACCGCCACATCTTCCTCGATCCCTCGCCTGATGCTGCCGCATCGTTTGCGGAGCGGCAGAGGCTCTTCGAACTGCCCAGGTCTTCGTGGGACGACTATGACCGGACGCTCATCAGCGAAGGTGGTGGAGTCTATCCGCGTCAGGCCAAAACCATTCCGGTCTCGGACCAAGTACGCAAAGCGTTGGGCCTTCCCGACGGAACGACGCAGCTAAGCCCACCGGAACTTCTTCGCGCGATCCTGCTGGCGCCGGCAGATCTTCTCTACAACGGCGGTATCGGCACCTACGTCAAGGCAAGTACGGAAAGCCATGCTGCCGTTGGTGACAAGGCCAATGACGCCATTCGCGTTGACGGCCGGGATCTTCGGGTCAAGGTTGTGGGTGAAGGCGGAAACCTGGGGCTGACGCAGCGGGGACGCATCGAGGCCGCTTTGCAAGGCGTCATCCTGAATACCGACGCAATCGACAACTCTGCAGGCGTGGACTGCTCCGACCATGAGGTCAACATCAAGATCTTCGTTGACCGAATGGTAGCGGCGGGAAAGCTTGACTCTGCCGAAAGAGCCAGCTTCCTTGCCGATATGACCGATGAGGTGGGTCGACTTGTCCTCCAAGACAACATCGACCAGAACATCCTTCTCCTCAACGACCGGACCCGCGTGGCGGAATGGAGCCCAAGTTACGAGCGCCTGATGGACTGGCTGGAGAAATCTGCCGACCTCAAACGCGATCTTGAGGCATTGCCCACCACAGAAACCCTCCGTTCGAGGTTGGAGCAGGGTCAAGGACTCACGTCTCCCGAGCTGTCGGTCCTGGCCGCATACGCAAAGATCGAGCTCGCTTCGGCGCTTCGTGACAGCAACCTCGCCGACGATCCATGGTTTGCGGACACGATCCGTGAATACTTCCCGAAGCAGTTGCGGGAGAGGTTCGACGCCGAGTTGGACACTCACCCGCTGCGGCGCGAGATTATCGCCACTGTAGTCGCCAACGACATCATCAACCTCGGCGGCATTACCTTCGCTTTCCGGGCCATTGAAGAAACATCGGCCAATGAGGTAGCTGTTGCGAAGGCGTTTGTGGCGCTGCGCGAAATTTACGATCTCGATCCGATGGTTGCCGAGCTGAATTCGCTTCCTGCATCCTTCCCCACCGAACACTGGAGTGAAGTCCATCTGGACATCCGCAGGTTGCTCGACAGGGCAGTGCGCTGGGTGCTGGGCCAGGGGATGGCGTCGCAGCCCATCTCGGAGGTGGTGGAATCCTTCAAGCCCATGTTGGCTCCGCTGAGGGCCAAGCTTCTGGGCTACCTGCGCGGTGAGGACAAGATCCGCATCTCCGGGTGGTTGGACAAAGCCCGCGGATGGGAACTGCCGGAGCACCTCGCGCACAGGTGGGCCGAGCTGTTCGAGAGCTACGCACTTTTGGATATTGCCCGGATAGCCCAAACCGGCAGCGAAGGCGTCGAGGACGTTGCGCACGTCTACTACACGGTGTTCAACCGCTTCCATGTGGATTCCTTGCTGGAACGAATCAGCTCCTTGCCGCGCGATGACCGGTGGCAGGCGTTGGCACGTGCAGCTCTCCGTGACGACTTGTACTCGACGGTTGCGGATATGACGACGTCGGTTCTTGAGTCGACAGAGTCCGGAGCCGCGGCAGAAGCTCGCCTGAAAGCGTGGGAAGGGCAGAATGCCGAACAGCTGGGACGGGCCAAAACCATGTTTGATGAGGTCAACGCGCTCGAAGCCGACGACATGGCTTCACTGTCGGTAGCATTAAGGCTCTTGAGGTCAATCGTCCGACGCTAGGTAAGTCCCGGCGTCGCAAATGGAGGTGCAGTGGCAATCTTTACAGACCCCATCAGGGAACACGCTGATTTCGGGCCTGGAGATGCCGAATGGCTGCACCTCCTCGTCGGCGACTGGCAGATGGTCGCTGACTTGGCCTTCGCGGACCTCGCTTTATGGTTCCCGCATCCGGAGTTCGGCTACATTGCCCTCGCCCACGTCCGTCCGTCGACATCGCATACGGTGTTCCACGCGGACTTCGTGGGGGAGGGCATCCGCTCGGATCTGCGCCCGCTCGTGGAAAAGGCCTGGAACAGCCGATCCATCGAGCGCTCCAGTGAAACGAGCTGGAGCAGTGAGATGGCTCTCCGGGTCGAGGCTGTACCCATGGTGCGCAACGGCAGGACACTTGCCGTTGTCACCTCTCATATGGACTTGTCCAGCTCCCGGATGCCGTCCAGGCTGGAACTGACGTACCGCCAGTGCGCCTATGACCTCTTGCGGATGGGAACGTTGGGTTTGTGGCCCGACTTTGCCTCGCCGACGGGCTCTCGTCGGGGCGCGCCTCGAGTCGGTGACGGACTCATCAGGCTCGACGCCGAGGGCATCGTGCAGTATGCAAGCCCCAACGGCGTGTCAGCCTTCCGTCGGCTCGGCGAGGTTGAGTCTCTGGAGGGGCGTTCGCTGGCGGAGGTGACGGCCGGCCTTTTGAAGGACCGGCGGATGGTGGACGAGACACTGCCATTGGTTGTTACCGGGCGAATGCCGTGGCGCAGCGAGATTGAGTCCAGGGGCGTCAGTCTTTCGCTCCGGGCCATTCCTTTGCGCGATGAGCAGCATCGCTTCGGCGCCCTCGTTCTATGCCGCGATGTCTCCGAGCTGCGGCGCAGGGAGATGGAACTCGTAACCAAGGACGCCACCATCCGGGAGATTCATCACCGGGTCAAGAACAATCTGCAGACTGTGGCAGCACTTCTCCGCATGCAATCACGACGAATGGTCAGCGACGAAGCCAAGCAGGGGCTGGAGCAAGCGATGCGGCGAGTGGCCACCATCGCACTGGTTCATGAGACCCTCTCCCAAGGGCTGACACAAAGTGTTGATTTTGACGAACTTATTGGGAGGCAATTCAGGTTGTCTGCGGAAGTGGCCTCGCCGTCCCAACAAGTGCGTACGGAACGTTCAGGCCTGTTCGGCGAGTTGCCCAGCGACTTTGCGACGCCATTGGCGTTGGTCATCAACGAACTCGTCACCAACGCCGTCGAGCATGGACTCGAGGGAAGGACGGGAACGGTGTGGTTGCTCGCAGACCGGGCCGATGGCGATGGCAACGACGAATTCCTGACCGTGACAATTGCGGACGACGGCGTTGGCCTGCCGGATGGCCAGTACACCGAGGGCCTGGGATTGCAGATTGTCCGGACACTTGTGACCAGCGAGCTTGGCGGATCCATTCAGTGGAGCCCGCGCGAAGGCGGCGGAACCGCCGTCGAGATCGTCCTCAACCTCGCAAGGGCGTAGCCCGGGTTACTCCGCCTGAATCTCGATTGAACCGCATTAAATGAGGAAAGGCCGCGGACCCATGGGTCCGCGGCCTTGTTGTCCTTGGGCTAGGAAGCGCGGCGTGCGCGTGCAGCGCGACGCTTGAGGGCCCGTCGTTCGTCTTCACTCATGCCGCCCCATACGCCGGCATCTTGTCCGGACTCCAATGCCCATTGAAGGCAGGTGTCTACGACGGGGCAGCGGCGGCAGACGCTCTTGGCTTCCTCGATTTGCAGAAGTGCTGGTCCCGTATTGCCTACTGGGAAGAAGAGCTCCGGGTCCTTTTCGAGGCAGGCTGCGCGATTACGCCAATCCATGCTGATCAGTCACTCCATTCGTGAGAACTAGAAGGGCCTTTTGTGAAAACATTCACGAGAGGCTCCAAAGGAAAGGGGCCCGCATGGGCCCCCTTGGTCGTCTGAGTCAAGCGTTTCATGTTAACGCCTTGTAAACAAGGGGTGTTAGTGGTCGAAATGCTCGGAATCCGTGAGCGATGCATCACATCAGCCGCCAGTGCCCTCACTGCTAGATGACTATGTCCGGTAGTGTGCCAGTGTGTCAAGACCTCCCGTAAACCCTGCCCAACCCGCATCCGGCCCGGACGAAAGCGATGATTCTGATATGTCAACGAACCTCGCGGCAAACAGATCTGCTGCCGGTCACCGCCCTTTGGGAATTGAGATCATCTCCGTGGTTGTTGGGCTTGAAGCCCTCGCTCTCCTCGCGGCCGCTGCATGGTACGCATTCGAACTGCTGAGCGGGGCTCCGGTTCTGACCTTTTGGGGAGCAGTGTTTACTCTTGCGTTGCTGCTGGCCTTCTCCGCATGGCTATTTGCCGTAAGCCACTTCCTGTTCCGCGGCTATAGATGGACGCGTGCGGCAGCGTTAGTAGCCCAACTGTTTGTTCTCACCATTGGCTTTCCCACAATAACCGGCGGCCTGGTCTTGCAGGGATTGGCAATGCTGGTCCCGGCGTTGACTGCGATCGTTTTCCTTTTCCAGAAGGACGTCGTGGCCTATGCCTCGCGTGCCGGAGGCACGACAACGGCACTCTAGACGGCGGCTTGCGACAGACCCCCGGGTCACCTCCCGTCGGGGTCCCGCCCTGGCTCAGTGCGCTTGGGCATCGGGCGGAAAGCTTGTAGTGAGTACGCCTTGAAAGGGCCTCACGTCCGCCCCGGTAACGAGAAAGCCGCGACCTGGGCGACCGGCCCGAACATAGTCCAGACGTACGCCAAGGAGCTCGCCATCATGGGGTGTTGCGGGGGCCAAAACCAAACCCGCGCCGGAAGCCTGCGCCTCCTTTGCAAGCGGCAGTTGATGTAGCAAGCCCGGTCCCGGTGTTGCTGTGAGGATGACGCCACGGACTTTGCCCAGGAGGTCAGCCAAGGCCTGTCGGCCCTGAGGATCCAGCAAATCGGCGTCGTCCACAAGCAGGATGCTGTCGGAAGCAAGGATCCCAGCAGCTGCCTGGGTTGCCACTGAGGCCCAGAAAGCGCTGGCAGAGACCGCATCAGGCGGGTACACCCAAGGAACCAAGGGATTCAGGGCGTGCAGGGATGCCAGAAGTGAGCTCTTTCCGGAGCGAGGACTACCGAGGATGGTGCTGATCCCGTGTTCCCGCAATGGCATGGACACCGGGAGGGCTTCGTCTCCTCCGACGCCGATCCACAGCGGACCGGCCCCCGTGCTTTCCACAGCAGCGGCTCCTGTTCCGTTATCGGCCGGCAGCGCGGAACCTGATGGCAATATTTCTCCCCGGGCCGACGGCACCAAGGCCTGGAAATCCTCTCTGTGAAGACGCTCAGGAAGTGGCCTTACCACAAACGGCGGTTCGGATGGTGCGAAGTCACCGTACGGCCAGCGTCCGTTTTCCGGAGCCACTCGGAATTGGGCCACCGTTGCATGTTCCCTGACCATGTTTCCCATGACCACTGCACGTCCGGACAGGGATTCCACCTCGGGGAGGCGTGGCCAGTGGAGCCGCGATTCATCGCTGGAACCCGAAGGAAAATACGCGCGATTCTGTATCGCACCATAGAACCGTGAGCTGACGAGTTCCCGTTCCCCTGAAATCAATACAGTGACGCCTGCAGAATAACCATCCCTGACGATGTCCTGCAGAAGTCCTTCTGCATACCCGAAGGGCCCACTCCGAAGCGCGGTGGCCCATGAGCACCACCCCGCCACGATTAAGACCAGAGGCGAGTTTGCCCTTCCCAAGTCGCCGGCCCCTCGTCGACACTCCATTTCCGCGGCGAGGCGCTTTAGTACGCGCACTGCCAGGTGCAGTTGGTGCAGGCCCACTGCGGCACCGATTCGACTCCCCTCGGAGAGAAAGCCGAGCGTGCCTGTTGCGTCCAGGATATAGAGGTGCGGTTGGGGATCCTGGGTTGCGAGCATCGCGGACACAGCCCTGAAACAGTCCCGCATGCCACTTGAATCGCTGCCGATCATTGCGAGATTGCCGTCTTCCGAAGGCGACCACAGCAGCGGTTCCACAACTTGTTGTGTCGGCATGTCGAGCATCGCCAAGGGCCCTACCGCCCAACGCCCTTCCTTGCCGGGCACGGACCCGTCCCTTGCAGGCAGTTGATCATGCCAAAGGATCGCCGGGGGCAGTGGCGCCGCTACTGGCCGTCTGGGCAGCGTTTTGCTGAGCCGCTGCCATGCCTCCTGGGCTGCTGCAACGACCCACTCGGCGCCAGCATCGGAGAGGGAATCCTCAATGGTGGACTTAGCCAGTACACCGGAAGCAGGCTGCAAAGCCTGCGAAGCGGATTGGACTGCCGGCGACGAACCGTCACTCAAAGCGCCAGGCCCCGTCGTGGCGGAGGAAACAGAGAGGGACGCTGTTTGAAATTCTTCGGGGGTGCACGAAGCTTTGGCGAGATAAGCCCGTCCAGGAGCATCGACGCTTATTGAGGCAGCAGCTTTCGTATTGATGATGTCCATGGACTCGGACTCAGACTGCACGCGCATGGCAATGCTTGAGGTGACGTTCGCCCGGATGTCGGCGGAAAGAGCTCCTTGTGGCCGCTGGGTGGCCATGACCAAATGAATACCCAAGGAACGCCCGATGGTGGCGATGCGCATGAGTTCGCGGAGAGTGTTCGGGGCTTCATCCACAAGCATGCGAAATTCATCAATCACCAAGACCAGATGCGGGATTTTTGGATCACCAGGTACCGTCAATTGCCTATACCCGGCGAGATCCGACACCCTGGCCGCGGCAAACAGCTCTTCGCGGTACCGGATCTCCCCACGAAGGGAAACGAGCGCGCGATCCAAACGGTACTTGCTGAGATCCGTTAGAAGGCCGACGCAGTGGGGGAGGCCTGCTAGTGGCCGCAGGCCTGAGCCGCCCTTGAAATCAAAAAACAAAAATGTTGTGCGATCCGGGGAGTCACTCAGCGCCAGGGAAGCCACAAGGGTCCGGAGAAGTTCGGACTTACCGGAGCCAGTAGTGCCAGCGACCAGCAGGTGCGGACCATCTAGTTTGAAGTCGAAGGTCAACTGCCCGCTATGGCCCCTTCCCAAGACGGCGGAGAGGCCGTCTTGCGTTGCCGTCTCGGCCCAGCGCCGCAGAACCCTGCGCTGACCGTGCGGTAGCAACTCTGCGAGCGAACAGTGGTCCGGGATGATGTGGCTCATTCCTGGTCCGTCACCGAAAGCTGTTGCCCGTGTTGAACGGCAGAAGCTGTCGAAAACTTCGGCTGGCACAAGATCCGGGGTGAAGCGTCGCCGCTCGTGGTCCATATCCATATAGCCGATTGTCCCGGAAGGAGATAGTTCGATGACGCTCCCGGCACGTGATGACTGGTCTGAGCACCTGATGACCCGGCACTCGGCGGTTTGAGCTGCTAGCAGGAGGGCGGACAAGCTGTCTTCATCGTCGTTTGGATTGTCGATCACGACGAGCACGCCCTTCCGTTTGCCCTGTGCGTGCTGCAGGGCAGCGAGGGCGGAGGCCAAGGTGCTTGTGAGCGTAACGCGGGGAAGGAACCTGGCGCTTAGTGGCAGTCTGTCTGGCCGGCCCAGAATAATCACCGGCGTTGCTGACGAGCCGGAAAAAGTGGCCAGCTGCATCAATACGAACCGAACGAGCGCGTCCGTATGATCCGGATGGCCATACAGTGTCACCAAGGAATGCTTAGGATCCAAGGTGAATGCGGCATTTCCGATAGGCGGGGGCCGGAAGTGCGGATCCTCGGGAACGAAGCACATGTTCGCCGCCGCCGGTGCGGTGCCAAGGCGAAGCCACACATCGTAGTCCTGAGCGCCGATCACTGCCGAAGCTGCTGCAACTGCCATGGGTGCGGCACCGACTGCGGCTGAATCGGTCGCCGGATATTCCCCCGCTGTGGCGATGTGAACAGCCATAAGTATCTCTGCTGCTGATGGCGAGCACCGCCGGCGCCGTTCTATGTCTTCCCGCACCGCGCGCGCCACGGCCAGCTTGCCTTCCCGACGGCCCTTTCGCCCGGTGAACAGCGGGACGAGGAGGCTGATAGCTGAGATAGCCGTAAATCCCAGATACATCCAAAGTCCTGTGGCAACAGCTAATCCGATACCGGCGATCAAGGGCACACCGGCCGCCAATGCGAGTGCTAGACGGTTCCCGCGACGATCGGCTTGGGCTACTTCGAGTGGATCGTCAACCGAGCGACCAGCGTCCAGGGAAACTACAGGATTGGAACCGCTGTCCGTGACCACGGTGAAGGTGGAGTTCCCACATCTCAGCACCGATGAGGATGTGACGTATTTTCGACGGACAGGCTGATTGTCCACGTAAACCCGGTTCGCGCCGTCAACGGCCGTCAACATCAGGGCAGTGCTGGAGACCTCCAGGATGGCCTGTTCCCTGGACATCCCGGGATCCGGCAACGAAATGTCGGCCGAACCCCTGCCGATTTGGTAGCAGCCCCTTTGCAGCCGGAAGACAGCGCCTGCTCCTGGTCCTGAGTGGGTAAGAAGCATCAGGGGTAAGGACACCTTTTTCGAGGCTCGGCGTGCCGGGGCAGTGTCCACAATGACGGCGCCAGCCACAAGCGGCGGCAATCCCACCGTAAGAGTGGACAAGAGCCGTCCACCAACCGAGAGCACGCCGGTTCCACGCTCTTTGGTGAGAAGGTGCTGGACTGAGGCGCCTGGCGTCCCCTCCGGGACGGCGATGCTGAGTTCCTCGGGACCCGCTGCTTTTGCGGCGCCTGGGGCGCGGACCAACGTGCACTCCAAAGCCATTGGATCTTCCTCCGCATTTTTGTCTGACACTGATTGTCGGGCTGACAAGAATCACGCTACGGTCTTGCGAATTGCAACGCAGTATCAGTCGTGGCGTATGTGGACAACTCTTGTCAGCGCTCAAGGGGGCCCCGCCTTGACACCGGAGCATGGTGTCTCAGCTAAGATGAATCTCGTTGTCGCGTGTGCTCAATGAGGAAGGACCTTCACCGGTGATAGTGGTTGCGGAGAGCGCCGATGTTTCAGACAAGGCGATTATTGGTGATGGATCAAAGATTTGGCATCTGGCCCAAGTCCGCGAGCAGGCCGAGTTGGGTGTCAATTGCATCGTAGGACGCGGGGCCTATATAGGCACCGGAGTCAAGATGGGGGACAACTGCAAAGTTCAGAACTATGCACTTGTCTACGAGCCTGCGGTACTGGAGGCCGGCGTCTTCATTGGGCCGGCCGTAGTGCTCACGAACGATACTTACCCTCGGGCCGTTAGCCCGGATGGCGGCTTGAAGAGCGCTCATGACTGGGAGCCCGTTGGCGTCACCATTCGTGAAGGTGCATCGATCGGTGCCCGCGCGGTCTGCGTCGCACCCGTGACCATTGGACGGTGGGCAACGGTAGCTGCTGGTGCTGTTGTCGCCAAAGACGTCCCTGATTTTGCCCTGATGGTCGGAGTTCCGGCCAAACGCCATGGCTGGGTCGGTAAAGCTGGTTTCCCGCTGCAGCGCAGCGGTGAGAACTGGTTATGCCCGGAGACCGGCGCCACATATGTTGAACAGAACGAGACCCTTCGAGAGGTAGAGGCATGAGCCCCGAATTCATTCCCCCCGCCAAGCCCATCATCGGTGATGACGAGCGCAAGGCAGTAGAGGCCGTCCTGGCTTCCGGCCAACTCGCACAGGGGTCGGAGGTTGCGTCCTTTGAGCAGGAATTCTCGCAGGTCCTCCTCGATGGCAGGGCGGCAGTAGCAGTCAATTCCGGCACTTCCGGATTGCACCTTGGCCTGTTGGCTGCGGGTATTGGCCCCGGTGACGAAGTCATTGTTCCGTCCTTCACTTTCGCGGCGACGGCCAACTCCGTAGCGTTGACGGGAGCGACTCCTGTTTTCGCTGACGTGGACCTTGACCACTACACGCTTGATCCCGCCTCCGTTGAATCGAAGATCACGGACCGCACGGCCGCGATCATGCCGGTGCACCTCTATGGCCACCCCTTCGACGTGGACGGAATCGGCGCCGTCGCATCCAAGCATGGCGTGAAGGTCTTCGAAGACGCAGCCCAAGCACACGGTGCCGCTGTCAATGGTCGGAAGGTGGGTACATTCGGTGATTTCGCCATGTTTAGCCTGTACCCGACGAAGAACATGACTTCCGGCGAAGGTGGCATGGTGAGCACCGGCCTGGCTGACGTGGAGCGTCGGCTCCGGCTGCTCCGTAACCAAGGCATGGAGCGTCAGTACGAAAATGAACTTGTTGGCTTCAATGCCCGTATGACCAACATCCATGCCGCCATCGGCCGCGTACAGTTGACCAAGATCAATGCCTGGACCAAGACCCGCCAAGAGAACGCGGCCTTCTTTGACGCGAACATCGAAGGTGTCGTCACCCCCAAGGTCTCTGAAGGCTACGAGCACGTTTACCACCAGTACACCATTCGCATTGCTGAGGACCGCGATGGTTTCGCAAAAGCTCTGCGTGAGGAGTACAACGTCGGCTGCGGTGTGTATTACCCCATCCCGAACCACCGATTGGCTCCATTCCAGACTTCTGACGACCTGCCCGTCACCGAAGAAGCTGCCGCCAGCGTATTGTCGCTGCCGGTTCACCCCTCGCTGAGCCAGGACGACCTTGACCGCATCGTGGCCGCGGTCAACGCCATTGCAAAGGCAGGAAGCTAGTGGCTAATCTGCGTGCAGGCCTTATCGGACTGGGGATGATGGGCCGCCACCATGCGCGCGTTATTCGCGAACTTGAAGGTGTAGACCTCGTTGCCGTCGCTGACTCCTTCGGTGACCCCCACAACGTAGCCAGCGGCCTCGAAGTGTGCAGCTCAGTCGAGCAGCTCATTGAGCAAGGTATCGACATGGCCGTAGCCGCAGTACCAACCGTGCTTCATGAGGAAGTGGCATTGCAGCTGGCAGAAGCCGGAGTGCACTGCCTGGTGGAAAAGCCCATTGCGAACGACTCCATTTCGGGGCGCCGGATCGCTGAGGCCTTCGACTCGCGGGGCTTGATCGGAGCGGTAGGCCACATCGAGCGTTTCAATCCTTCCCTGCAGAGCCTCCGCGAACGGCTCGGCAACGGCGACCTCGGAGAGGTATACCAGATCTCGACTCGTCGCCAAGGTCCCTTCCCTTCCCGCATCGCGGACGTCGGAGTCGTCAAGGATCTCGCAACTCACGACATCGACCTCACTGCATGGCTTGCGCAGAGCAACTTCGTGAACGTCGTGGCACACACCACGTCCAGAAGCGGACGCGAGCACGAGGACATGGTCACGGCCATTGGCCACCTCAAGAGCGGCGTAGTCACCAACCACATCGTCAATTGGCTCTCGCCCATGAAGGAGCGCACCACTGTGGTCCTGGGTGAGCGCGGTGCCTACATCGCGGACACTATCTCGGCTGATCTGACGTTCATTGAAAACGGCACTTTCCAGACTGACTGGGACTCGATCGCGGCATTCCGTGGTGTCTCCGAAGGTTCGTCCACCCGCTTTGCCCTGGCCAAGCGTGAACCACTGAAGATGGAACACGAGGCCTTCCGCGACGCTGTACTCGGAAAGTCCATGAACATTGTCACAATGGCGGAGGGGCTTGAGACCCTTCGCGTTGCCGAAGCCGTGCTCGAGTCCGCAGGGACAGGCTCCGTGGTTTCGCTCTAGCTTTGTTCTTTTTGCAGTATGGAGCGGGAGGCTGGCTATGGGCCAAGCCTCCCGTTCGTTTTTTCCGGACAATTGCTGCCCTGCTGCCGTGTGCCGCCGAATCGGGGAACGATCGTAACGTCGGGTAGCCTTGACCAGTAGACGTGGGCATCTCTGTGCCCGCACGCCAATACACAGGAGAGTTTGTGAACGCTGATCTCGTCGTCGTCGGCTCGGGTTTCTTTGGCCTGACCATTGCAGAACGCGCCGCTACCGAGTTGGGGCTGAAGGTCGCGGTGCTTGATCGCCGCCACCATATTGGTGGAAACGCCTACAGCGAGAATGAGGCGCAAACCGGAATCGAGGTGCACCGCTACGGCGCTCACCTCTTCCACACCTCGAATGAACGTGTGTGGGAATACGTGAACCGCTTTACCAAGTTCACGAGTTACCAGCACAAGGTTTACACCAGCCATAAAGGCGAGGTGTACCCCATGCCGATCAATCTCGGTACCATCAACCAGTTCTTCCGTTCGGCCATGAGCCCGACCGAAGCAAAGGCACTCATTGCCGAGCAGGCTGGGGAACTGACTGGTACAGACCCCCAGAACCTTAATGACAAGGGCATCCAGCTTATAGGCCGTCCCCTTTACGAGGCCTTCATTAAGCACTACACCGGTAAGCAGTGGCAGACGGACCCGAAGGACCTGCCGGCTGAGATCATCTCGCGGCTTCCCGTGCGCTACAACTATGACAACCGGTACTTCAACGACACGTATGAAGGTCTCCCGGTGGATGGTTACACCGCTTGGATCGAACGCATGGCGGATCACCCGAACATTGAGGTCGTCTTGAACTCTGACTTCTTCGACGACGGTGAGTATGGTCGGTCTTCCGTCCTTGGCCAGGTACCGGTCATCTATACAGGTCCGGTTGACCGCTACTTCGATTACGCCGAGGGCGACCTCTCGTGGCGAACCATCGATCTCGAAGAAGAAGTCCTGCCTATTGAGGACTTCCAGGGCTGTTCTGTCATGAACTACCCCGACGCCGATGCCGCTTTCACCCGAATCCATGAGTTCCGTCATTTCCATCCTGAGCGGGACTACACCAAGGACGCCACCGTCATCATGCGCGAGTTCTCGCGTTTTGCTGAGAAGGGCGACGAGCCGTATTACCCCGTCAACACTTCTGATGACCGTCAGAAGTTGCTGGCGTACCGCGACCTTGCCAAGGGCGAGAAATCGGTCTTGTTTGGTGGCCGCCTGGGAACCTACAAGTACCTCGACATGCACATGGCCATCGGTTCCGCTTTGTCCATGTTCGACAACAAGATCAAGCCGCACTTCACCGGCGGCGCCAAGCTTGAGAGTGGGGGAGTAGACGCATGACCGCTACTACAAACGAAAGCCAGGACATCGCTATGACGGCCACTTCTGCCGCTGAAATCCCCGCTTCGACCGAAGAGAACCTGCGGATTGTCCAGCGCGTGATTTTCCCGGCAAACCGTGACCTCGACACACTGCCCCTGTATGTGGACCCTGATACCAACAAGGTCCAAAGGAGTGGCAGTAGTGCCGATGTACAGGCCATTGGCATGGCCAGGAAGCTCCACCCGGAAGACATCCTGAACCGCGGCTCCGTCCAGGTCCGCCGCGGTGAACGTCTTTCATTCGGATCGTATTTCAACGCCTTCCCTGCAAGTTACTGGCGCAAGTGGACGATCGCTGAAAAAACCGTGCTTCACATTGAAACCGAGGGCGAGGGGACGGTTATCGTCTACCGGTCCAACGCTCGTGGGGCTTCTCAGCGCGTTGACTCGATCCTGGTCGAGGGCGCTTCCGTCAATGATTTCGAACTGACTTTGGCCCCGTTTGGCGACGGCGGGTGGTACTGGTTCGACCTCATTGCCGGTGGCGATGGCATGACCCTGAAGAGCGCTCACTGGGCTGTCCCTGATGAGGGCCGCGCACAGGGGCGCGTTACGCTCGGCGTAACAACGTTCAACCGTGCCGACTACTGCCTCGAGACCATCAAGTCCATTGATGCAGACGCTGGCCTGCGGGAAATCCTTGCGGAACTCATCATCGTGGACCAGGGCAACAAGAAGGTTGCCGACGAAGCCGGCTTCGACGCTGTTGCGGAGTCCATGGGTGATCAACTTCGGATCATCAACCAAGGCAATCTAGGTGGCTCGGGCGGTTTTGCCCGGAATATGTACGAGATGGTCGTTTCTGACAAGAGCGACTACGTCATGCTGCTGGACGACGACATTGAGCTGGAAACAGAAGGCGTAATGCGCGCAGTGGCGTTCGCCGACCTGTGCCGGAAGCCGACCATTGTCGGCGGCCACATGTTCGATATGTACAACAAGTCCGTCCTGCACGCCTACTCAGAGGTAGTCAACTTCTACCGGTTCCTTTGGGGACCTGTGGAAGGACTGGGTAATCACGACTTCTCCACTGCAGGCTTGCGCTCCACCCCACAGCTTCACCGTCGATGGGATGCAGACTACAACGGCTGGTGGATGTGCCTCATTCCGAAGACCGTCGTGGAGACCATCGGTCTGTCACTGCCTGTGTTTATCAAGTGGGATGACGCCGAGTACTCCCTCCGCGGCCGTGCAGCCGGGTTCCCCACCGTTACTCTTCCCGGGGCGGCAGTCTGGCACGTCTCGTGGGCTGACAAGGACGACTCCGTCGACTGGCAGGCTTACTACCACGAGCGCAACCGACTTATCGCGACCCTCTTGCACTCCCCGTTCCCCAAGGGCGGACGCATTTTGCGCGAGAGCTTGAACACAGACGTCAAGCACCTGGTATCAATGCAGTACTACCCGGAGCAGGCTCGTGTCATGGCTCTCCGTGATGTCCTCGAAGGGCCAGGCAATCTGCACAAGCAGCTGCCGACGATGATGCCGAAACTCCGTGCCATGCGCGACGAGTTCCCGGACTCGCAGGTCAAGACCGATCCTGCAGCTTTCCCGGAGGTCTTCCGTAAGCTTCCCCCCAAGAAGCCCCAGTCGTACAAGCAGCCAGGTGCACTGGGGCTGCTTCCCTGGGCAGTTAAGACTGTCCTCAAGCAGACGCTGGCACCGGTCCGCGACACAGCCAAGGCCAACCCCGAGGCACACGTGGCGCACCAGGACGGCAAGTGGTGGAGCCTGGCGCATCTGGACAGCGCCGTGGTGTCCAATGCGGACGGCACAGGTGCATCATGGCATTTGAGAAACCCCAAGATGGCCCGTCAATTGGTGGTCGAATCGGCCAAGCTTCATGCCCAGCTCTTTTCCAATTGGGAGACCCTCCGGGCTCAATACCGTGAGGCTCTTCCTGAGATCACCTCCATGGAGTCATGGCGGGAAACTTTCGAAGCTTCGGAGCCCAGCAAGTAGCAATGACGACTTCCACTGATACTTATGCTGTTCCCGGGGTAGGTGCCGGGCTGCTGGACGTTTACCGGCGCCGGTACCTTCTGAAACTGATAGTCCGTAAGGAACTCCGTGTAAGGTACCGGGGTTCTGTACTGGGCCTGGCCTGGTCCTACGTCAAGCCGTTGGTTCAGTACGTCGTACTGTTCTTTGCTTTGGGCATTGTCCTGCGCGTCGGGGATCAGATTCCCAACTACGCGCTGTACATGTTCTCCGGCGTCATCGTCATCAATTTCTTCTCCGAAGCGTTTTCGAATGCTACGAGATCCATTGTGTCGAATGCTGCCCTGGTAAAGAAGATCTACCTCCCCAGGGAATTGTTTCCCGTAGCTTCAGTGTGGGTGGCAGCGGTTCATTTCCTGCCACAACTGGTGGTCTTGTTGGCGGCCGCGCTGCTGAATGGTTGGAAACCGGACATAATGCAGCTCATTGGGGCTGCTTTGGGTTTCGTCATCGTGGCTGTCACGGCGACCGGACTGGGCCTGCTGGCTGGTGCCATCAACGTCTTTTTCCGTGATGCTGAAAACATCGTGGACATGTTGATGATGATCGTTACATGGACCTCCCCGGTTCTCTATGACTGGACCATGATCCGTCGACTAGCGCCCCCTTGGGTGTTGGTCATCTACCAGCTGAATCCGATTACTGTCGCTGTCGAACTGTTCCACTGGGCCTTCTGGTATCCCACTGTTGACCGGCCGGTCGAACTGCCTCCGCATCTCATGTGGACTGGATTGATCGGTCTCGGCATGGCAGCCCTGTTCCTTATCATCGGCCAACTCGTCTTCCGACGACTTGAGGGCCACTTTGCGCAGGAGGTCTAGATGGGCGCCGCAATAATCGTCAAGGACCTTAAGAAGACGTTTAATCTCCGCCATTCGCACTCCCTCAAGGAGACTTTGGTCTGGTTGGTCAAGGGTCGTAAGAGCGACCTCAGCAAGAAGTTTGATGCCCTTCACGATGTGAGCTTCGAGATTCAGCCGGGGGAGACCGTGGCATTGTTGGGGTTCAACGGCTCGGGAAAATCCACGCTGTTGAAACTCATATCCGGCGTGATCTTGCCCGACAAGGGAACGGTCCGCACGAAAGGTCGCGTCGCCGGCCTGATCGAGGTTGGCGCAGGATTCCACCCGGACTTGTCCGGGCGGGAAAATGTCTTCCTGAACGCGGCCATTCTGGGCATGACCGAGCAGGAAATAAATGAGAAGTTCGATGAGATCGTTGCGTTCTCCGAGATAGAGCAGTTCATCGACACTGAAGTGAAGTTCTATTCCTCCGGCATGTTTCTGAGGCTCGCTTTTGCCGTAGCGGTCCACACACAACCGGACATCTTCCTGGTGGATGAGATTCTGGCCGTGGGCGACGAGCCGTTCCAGAAGAAGTGTTTGGCCAAGATCAAACAACTTTCGGCGGAAGGTCGGACGTTGGTGGTGGTCAGCCACGACCTCGACATGATCTCGCGTATCTGCGACAGGGGAGTCGTACTGGCGTCCGGTACGGTGCAGTTCGAAGGCCCTGCTGCCCAGGCTGTAGCTTGGTTGAGGGACAGCAACTAGCCCGGTACTTGCTTGAAGAACCGCAAGAGGGCAGCAACAAGGCCACCTCCCAAGATGGGCGGTGGCCTTTGTCGTAGGACTTGCTTCTCCGAAACTGACGGCGTTCAGCGGGACTTTCGGGGGCACATATAGAAGAGCGTCCGCCCCCTGGGGACGGACGCTCTTCTATATGTGCCTCTGGTTCGACGCAGGTGGCTAGACAGCTACCTTTTCAGCTTGTTCGCGGACTACATGTTCCTCTGACTTGCTGCGGCGACTCCGACGGACGTAGTGGAAAACAGTGAACACCAGAATCCCGAACCACGCGGCTGCTTGAGCAGCGAGGCCCATGGTGAGACCCGGCGTCGTGAAGGTAACGTCCACCGACTTGGCCCCGGCCGGAACATCCACCAATATGACGCCTGCGGGGCCTTGCGTGAGCTTCTGCGGTTGTCCATCGACTGTTACGGTGTAGCCGGGCCAGGCTAGACGGGCGAGGGTCATTTTTCCGGTGCTGCCGTTGCCGGATAGCGTGATGTGTTCATCATTGCCGTTCCTGACGGCATCCTGCACGGAGATCCCGTCGGACGCCCAGGAAACGGTGCCAGGGTAGGGCAACGGGTCATCCCGTTGAAGGATTGTCCTGGTCTCGTCCGAAGCCACGATTGACCAGCCGGGGGCCACGTTCAGTTGGTCCGGGGCGATCAATGTCTTTTGTACAGCGACCGTTTCGACCTGGAGGACATCTGCCAAAGTGGCGTCAATTTCCCCGGATGCCTGTTTGAACAACTCCGTGTAGGCGAGCGGACAGGTTTCTCCGCGGTAGTTCATGCACAGGGCGTTGACGTAGGTGGTGAAACTGATCCCGCTGTACCGGCCCATGCTGTTGTTGACGTCGGCGTTGAGGATCTGGTTGCCATACAGGAGGCGGCCTTCAGTGAATTCCTGTCCCGTGATCTTCATGGTGTTGAAAATCTGTATGGTGTTGCCCCTGTAATTACTGGTTGAGTCCCGGAGGGTATCCGCATCCACGGGGGAGCCGATACCGGCGACGGCATTGTTGGGAACAAACTGCCTGGACTGCATGCCAAGCGTGAGGATTGTGCCGACCACCATCACTGCCGCGAGGCCTCGGTAGCCGAACCGTTTCCAGCCAAGGACGGCCATACCCACCAAAACCAATGTCACAGCCAAAGTAAAGATCTGCCGTTTGCCGCCCTCCGGGACCATGGACCAGGCCCGGTAGGTTCCAAAACCAAGTATGGCCACGGTAATGAAAAGCCGTTTCTTCCACGACGTGGTCTTCAAGCCCGCTGAGGCCACGACTGCCACGAGGACGATGACACCGAGGTAGACGTATTCGATGAGTCGGATGGGCCAGCGGAAGACAAGCACCTGGGAGGGAGCGAAAGTCAGCAGGAAGTAGATCCCCGTGATGACGTAGATGCTGAATATTTGACGCGAGCGGTTTTTGAAGCTGCGGAAATCAAGCCAAGGAAGCAGCGGCAGGACGAACCAGGCCAGGTAGCTGGAAGGGACGTTGTCGATGGGGGCCCAGAAGTTGTTGATCCGAGGCCTCATGGACGATGTGCTCATGGTCAGCAGTGACGACATATCCGGGGAGAGGAAGAGGTCGTTAAGGATCTCGCTCTGCTGCCGTACAGTGACGGCCGAGCTGAGAGGCAAGGGGAAGTAAACCAGGACTGCGGTCAGGCCCACCAGCGCACCGACGATGACGATCGGAATAAGCCGACGCCAATGCCTCATCAGCATCAACTCGATGGCGACGGCTGCGAGAACCAGGATGACGCCGATAGCCCCGTAAGGATTTCCGGCAGTCATCGTGAGGAAGCCCAACAGGAACGGCAGGAACGGCGATGTGTTGCGACGCGCGTAACGTCGTACAGACCACCAGAAAACGGTAATCCAAGCGAAGGCCATCAGGCCGCCTGGCCAGCGGGCTGCCTCATAAAAGAGCGTGAATCCGCTGAATGGAATGGCCACACCGGCCGCCAGGGCAAGCGGCCTGTTGGAACCGTAGTCGCGGGCGAGCATGAATGTACCGAACGCCAGCAACGCGATGAACTGCACAATGATGAAGTAGCTGGCCAGCGACAGGTTTTCGAAGTTCGAAACGATGACCGAGTTGACGATGTTGACCGGATTGAAGATACCGTAACCCACCTCGGCCACGATGTTGCCGCCCACCCAGCCACCGGGTTCCATCAACGGGAACCGCCCGGAGCGTATCTCCTCACCCATGTGCCGCCACAGGGGGAGGAAGGACTGCATCATATCGTCCCAGTAGTAGAACGTGGGATTGAACAGTCGGGGAATGATGGAGGCAACGGCTGCTATTGCGGCAGTAACAAGGCCCCAATGCCAGTCGTGCTGCATGAAGTAGCGCCGTCGGTTGACCGACGGTCGCTGGGCAGTAGCCCCGGAGGTTCCTGCTGTCATGGTCTTGGCTTGCTCCTTAGCGCGCGGCATAAGTACGAATATTGGCCTGAAGGACTGCCGGTATTACGGGACACGCCGGGCGCCCGTCGCCACCTCTACTTGGCCTCGGTGGTGGAGTCCGCGGAGGTCTTGGCGACGGACTGTTGCCGCCACCGGAAATGAACGAAAGCGATACCGACACACAGCAAATCCGCGATGGTAAACATGATTCGCGAAAGGGCGGCGATTGCGGTCGCAGCACCAGCGCTCATCATGCCGGCAAGGGCCAGGATCAGGATCGCCTCGCGGGCACCCACGCCGGCGGGAAGCAGGAATGCCAGCACTCCCAGCGTCATTCCGAGAGCCAACGCGCCCGTCAGGACCAGAAAGGTGGCGAGATCCAAGGTGGCCTCGTGGCCAACCAGGATCCACAAGTGCAGGCCGAAGCACAGGTACATCAGAACGCCAAGGATGAAGGCCTTTACCATGGTGTTGGCTTGAATGCGCTCGGGGAGCGGGGGGCGGCGGAAAACCCGCAGGACGATGTTGACCAGGAATGTCACGACGTTGGGATTCATCGCCAGGATCACCACGGGGAGTATGACGTACAGCCACTGCAGATTGGGCTGTCGTTGAACCAGGATAGGGAGAGCAGAGGCTCCAACCACCAGAGCCGCGCCAATGGTTATTCCGGTGCTGACCAGGGACGCTACGAAGACCTGTGCGCGCGCTATACCGTTCTTGCGGCCAAGCTCCATCTGAAGCACGAATGCCCACACGGAGCCGGGCAGGTACTTGCCGATTTGGCCGACCAGGTAGATCTGGTTGAGCACTAAACCTTGGGGTTCGACGTCAACTGACCTCAGCAGACTCGCCATGACGACCCGCCACATGTACATCCCGAGGAGGACGCCGGGGATGAGCGCCAGTAGGGACAGCAGGACCTGCCACCACTGCAGGGCAAAAACCGTGGCTTGCACCTGCGGCCATTGAACTGCAATGAAATACACCGCGGCGGCGAATACGATGACCACCAAAGCGCGACGGGCGAAGTCGACCAGTTTGGCCTTGGTGCCCTTTGAAGCCGGCTGTTCCTGATTGAGATCGTTGTCGTTTGAAGGTGTTTCCGCAATTGAACCCGTCATGAGGCGTGCGTTCCCGCGCTGGGTGCTACCGCGAACTCGCTCCGGCGGCGGCGCATTGCAACCAGCCCCTTGAACATCTTTACGACGTCGGCAGTCCGGATGGTGGTTTCGCCCGGTTCCTCGTCGGGAGCCAGCGTGACGGGAACTTCAACGATCTTGAAGCCTTGCTTCTCAGCGGCATAGACCACTTGGGTGCTGAAGAGAAACCCAGGGTCATCGAACCGGTCAACCATGCTTCTCAACCAGTCGCCGTCGACGATCAAGGTTCCTTGGGAGTCGCCAATCTTGGACCCGAGAATAATCTGTCGCAGAGTCTTGAAACCGAACGTGGTAATTCCTCGGATGGCACTGCGCTCGGTAACCGAGTCCTTGTGCGCCTTGGAGCCAATGACAACGTGCGGTTTCGTTGCGAGCTTCTTGTCTTCGTCGAGATCATCGGTGCCGAAGGGGAGATCGTCGGCGGTGAGAAGCACTCTCCGGCCGGAGCTGGCTTCGATGCCCCGGCGATATGCATTGCCCATGCCCTTTTGGCTCTGGAGAACCTGGAACGACACGTTGGGAGTATCCACCGCATGCTTGAGGGCGACCTCGAGTGTTTTGTCGGAAGAACCATTCTCCACGATGATGATCTCGGAGGTGCCACTGGTCAAGTAGCCGGAAAGGCGGGTCATTGTTGCCGCCAAAATCCGTTCTCCGTTATAGACCGGGATCACAACGGAGAGATCCGGTTGGCCTGCCTGGTCGAAAGTCAAGACTCTCCTCGGTAGTTCGTGCCGACGAATTCTTGAACGCCAGCCGCAGTCCGCAACACTGTTGTCACGAGTTCCTTGCAAACCCTCAGTCTAGTTCATTGTTGGATGCCTTCCGTGGAAGGGCAGCAGCGTCAGCGCCGCCAGCAGACGAAAGGGGTGCACCGGATATTCTCCGATGCACCCCTCAAAACGGCAAGCCCAGTCCGGTCCCCATCAGGGGAGTGAAGTGAATCCTTGCCATCCGTTACCTACCTGGCCCCAAGCCAGCCAGCCTCCGGAACCATTGCCTGGGTAGAGCCACAGATTGCCGCTGGCGTCCCGGGCCAGCACATCAGGTTTGCCGTTTCCGTTGAAATCCCCGGGTCCGAGCAACGCCGTCATGCCGTTCCATCCGCTTCCGATCTGCGAGCGGCTGCCCCAACCGCTGCTGCCGTTGCCGGGGTACAGCCACAAGGCGCCCCCTGTGTCACGGGCCAGCACATCGGTCTTCGCGTCGCCATTGAAGTCACCCGTGCTGAATATGGCGTTCATGACGTTCCACCCGGCTCCCACCTGGGTCCGGCCAGCGCTGAACTTACCCAAGCCGTCGCCCTTGTACAGCCACAGGGCTCCAGCAGAATCCCTCGCCAGGACATCGGATTTGCCGTCCCCGCTGAAGTCGCCCGGCGCCGCCACAGCCGTGAAGCCGCTCCAGCCGGAACCAACGACCACAGGAGGCTGCCACCCGCCCGCACCGTTTCCCCTGAAAAGCCAGATCTGGCCGGACGCATCCCTGGCCAGGACATCGCTTCGTCCATCGCCGCTGAAGTCCCGCGTTGGAGCAATCAGGTTGTAGTTATTCCATGAAGTACCGGTGTTGACCTTGCCCAGCCATCCACCTGTGCCATTACCTGGATAGAGCCACAATGTACCGGCCGCATCGCGGGCCAGGACATCATTTTTGGCGTCGGAGTTGAAGTCTTTCCAGGTATTGGCCGGTGCCGCGGGCAGCGTGTATGTCTGAGAGGCCACAGCGGATTGGTTTCCTGCCGAGTCAACGGCGAAGTACTTGACGGTGGTGGTACCCGTCGGCGTCACTGTCACTGTTGTGGTGCCGGTCGCGCTGGAATCCGTTGGTGTCGAGTTGTCCGTGGTGTAGTAGATCTTTGCCCCGGACTCCGTGGTCAAGGTGACTTGTTGCCCGAGGGTGAGGTTTCCACCCTGTGGGCTGGCAGTCACGGTTGGCGCAACGTTGTCCAACAAGTACACCTGGGATTGTGGTGCCGAGGCGTTGTTGGCTGCGTCCACGGCGATGTAATTGATGGTCTTGCTACCCATGGTGATCGGGCCGGTGTAAAGCGTGCTGGCCGTGGTGGGAGCGGTGCCATTCTCTGTGTAGTAGATCTTGGCATCGGCCTCATTCGCTGTCAGCGTGACTTTGGTCGCCGGGCCGTACGTTCCGCCCACAGGACTGGCCGTCACAGTAGGTGGGATTGTATCAGCAACGAAAACCGTGAAGTTGACGCCTGCAACGGTGCTGTTACCTGCAACATCCCGGGCCTCCACCTCGAACCTGTTAGGTCCGTTGGCGATGTCTGCATATACCTTCGGTGATGTGCACGCAGTGAAGGCATCAGTTCCCAACCGGCAGCGGAATCCCGCCACATCGGAGGAGCTGGAGGTGAACTGGAACTGATATCCGGCTCCAACTGTGGCCCCGCTTGCCGGAGCTGTGATGGCCACCTGCGGCGCCGTCAGATCAGCAGTTACGGTCTGTGCAGCTGCAGTGCTGACGTTGCCGGCCGAGTCCGTGCTTCGGATCCGCAAAGTATGGGCACCTGCAGTGGTGAGCGTGAAAGTGTCACCAGGAACACAAGCCTGGAAAGCCGCATCGGCAGTGGAATCAACTGAACAGCTGAGCGTTGTTCCCGGTTCGAAAGTGGCACCCAGAACAGGTTTGCCGTTGACCACCTGACCACTGTTTGGAGCGGTGAAAACAGGCGCAGCAGGTGCAACGGTGTCCACTGTGAAGGTCCGTGAAACCGGAACTCCGCCGGGGGCCGGCCTGACGGAGAACGTCTGCGGTCCATTGTTCAATGCAGTTGATGTGTAGGTTCCGCCAGTGCAGTCCAACCAAGCGCCGCCCATGGAGCATTCCAAAGCGCTGCCCGCTGGTTCCGCGGCCACCCCGAATGTCGGAGTAGCGTCATTGGTGAACCCCGGGTTGGGAGCTTGTGCCCCGTTCGCCAGTGTGGGGCCGGAAGTAATCTTGGCTACAGCGCCGCCAAGGATGCTGATACTGCCCCGGCCCGTTGTTGGAGTCGGGCCCAGCTGTCCGGGATCATCCAGGACCAGAAGTTGACCGCCGCGCATCCCGAGACCGCTGATTTTGCTGAATCCCAAGGCCCATTGGTTGTCTACTGTGCCGTTCGTAAGATTGAGGCGTGACACCTTGTCCGTGCCAGGTGTCGTGCCGCTGTTCGTCCCTGTGTAGATAACGTGGGCGTCGTAGTCATAGAAGATCGACGATGCGACGCCGACGTTATAGGACGCCAACGGCACGTAATCTGTCATTTCGCCGTTGCCCGGGGCGGAGAACGCCCGTAGGCCAGCCGTCTCCAGGACGTACACACTGACATAACCGTTACTGTCGTAGCCCGCCGCCACAAGACCCAGCGCACGGGTGCTGACCGACGCAATGGATTCGATACTTGGGTGCATGATGGTCGGGTCAACAATCTTGATGATTGAGCGGGCATTGGCGAACGACAGGTAGATGTTGCCGTCCGGACCGTCAGAAGCTGCATTTGGACGAACATCACCGTCGAGGACCGTCAGCGTACTGCTGTATTCGAAGAGGTCCAGTGGTGGGTTCCAAACTGCCCTTACAAGATGTGAGCTGCCGACGGCAGAGTCCGGGATGAAGACTGTTTCGTCACCGTTGCCTATGGAGCCCGGCGTCGGATCAAGCACGACCGAAACTCCGGGCACTTTCGGTCCGGGTCCGGCTCCTGGCAGGCTTCCGCCCAAGCACGTGTCTTCCTCAATGGTGCCTGCGTTGCCGTTAGCCGGTTCTGACATCCGGCAGAATCCGGCCACACTGTCCGAAACCCACATCCGGCCAATGGGGTCCAGGACGGTCCCGGCCGGCTTGGTGAGCCCGATTCCGATGATTTGTTTTTGTTGGTCCGCATGGGCGGGTGTGCTTGAGACCACCGCTGTCATACCTGCGACGGTCAGTAGAACCGCAGTCAGTGCCGTGGTGACCTTGTGTCCGCCACGCCGCCAACCGGCGTCGCGCATTGTTGGCTGTCCCATCACGCTACTTCCTTCAGCCACTTGGTAAGGACTGCGGCCTGCGGTGCCATGGGTGCCAGGGTGAGCGCTCCCTTGACGATGGGAACGCCGCCAAGACCAAAGAGTGCGGTACTGATGGTTGGCGGATTGTTTCTTGTGCAGGCTTTGATAATGGCGAGGCAAATGTCATTGCGCGTGCCAGTGGCGCCAGCTTCTATCGCAACATTAACAGCGGCATTTTCCTCCGCTGCCAGAACTTGGGGCTGAGGGCCCACATAAGTCACTACGACATCGGCGAATTTCTTGTATTGAGTGTTGGCCCAAACCTCTTCAAGGCTCGACAAGATGATGAGCGGATTTCCATTAATTCCGCGGCACTCAAATTGATAGCGCTTGACTGGTTCGGGTCTTTCGGCGCGTGGTTTGTCGGCATCGCCGGCATTCGTCACGCCCAGCCTGAAAGGCTCAACATTTTCAACGACCTTGACCGAGCAGCCTGTAAGAACGAGACCGGCTAGGCCAAGTTGGACGATAGCGCGTCTTGGCATGTCCACCGAGGGATCCCCACTTCATTCGGATGCTCCCCAGCTCCGCATGCAGTTGGATTTTCGCCCCAGCCGTTGCCGGCTGCATTACTCTATCTTCTCCCAAATTCCGCATTTGTCACTAGTTAGTACGTCTTTTTCTTCAAGGAGTATTCCTGATTGACCTTCGGCTGCGCCGCCGCGGGCCTTCGTACTGCCGTCAGCGGCCGACACTGACCACGTGCAGCCCTCTGGCGGGGTCTTCCGGAGATGGAACTTACCGGGCACCAGCCCATCGTTGGCCACCGCATACTCGCCGTCCCCGGCTCTCTCACCAGAGGCCCAGAATTCAATGATTCTTCCCTGTGGCGCCCTGGGGCACAGCTCACTTGCGGCCTGGAGCATCTGCCGGCTGCTGCGCCCGAAGAGCTCGGAAGCGGCTTCGTCGCTGACGCGCGTGCAGAGTGCCAAGGCAGTCAAGTAAGTATCGAGGCCCTCCGATGGTGTGAGGCCGGGCTCAGCGATGGAAATGATCCTCGCCTCATCTTCGGTGGGTTCGAACGGGACAGGCCCCTCATAGTTCGCCGTGCACGAAGCCAACCTCACATACTCCGTGGAAGTCCAAACCTCAGCCAGGCTTGTGTAAGTAACATCTGGAACCGCTTCATTGAGGCTGGAGCACGCGTAGGAGAACCGTCCCGAATCATCAGGAGCGCCGGCACCCTGCCCACTGCCCTCGCCGGATTCCGTTGCCCCAGGCGCGGCGGTAGCCCTGGATGAAGCTGCAGCGGTTGGACTTGCCGATGCGGAAGAACCGGGCGTTGTCGTCGTCGAAGGTGTTGGTGCGCCGGAGCAACCGGCAATAAGCAGTAGCAGCGCCGCAGCGGCCGGGTACGGGGTTCGCATGGTGACCTCCACCTCCATGGTTGCCATAACCCGAATGCCGGTCAATGAATTTGCCTGCGAATCGGGTATCGAAACCGCTACAAATAGTGAAACATCAACGTCGAAGGCCCCACTCAGGAGATCCAGGCCTTCGACGTTGACAGATGCTAGGCGAACATCGAATTCAGTGTATTGATGACAGTTGCTTCCACACCGGTTGTTCCGCCCTTGAAGTGGCCGATGTGTCCGTATACGGTCATGGAGCCACCCGCAATGCCAGGATGGTCCGGGTCCCAGCCTCCCTCGTAGCTGCCCCCGGATGAATAAGGCGGCAGGAACTGCGCACTGGGTACGTAGTAACACGACTCGTTTCCGTAGCCACCGACGATCACGCCGTTGGCACCGCCGAACCTTGCCCGGAAGTAGGCGGCATAACCGCTGACCAATTCGCCACCAACGATTCCGATCCTCAATTGGGGACTGCCCCCGAATTTCCACACTTGGAAAGGGCAAGCGACCGAGGTCTCATAACTGCCGCTATCAATTCGACCGATCATGACCTGGGCGTGGCGACCGTACCAGGCCGGATTGCCGTCAAGGTTAGGTAGCCGGGACGCGTAGGCGGCGCGGACAGCTGCCATGTTCCCTGCTGTGGGCGTGATGTCCAGGGGAATCTGCACTTCCTGGTAGCTGGTCAGGAGGGGGCTGCCGATAATTCGTCCCGGCGTCTGCATGGCCACGTCAACAGCAGCACCGAGCCTGGTGGCGTACTCGTCCCTCAACTCCCAGCTGGGTACGCCCATGGGGTTCTGGTCGCCGGCCGCTCCCTGCAGGAACAGGGCGAAGCATTCGGGATTGGTGTTTTCGATGTAGTTGCACGCTCCGGCGGGGAAATCGCCGTCGAAAAGCGTGCGCATACCAGCCGCGACGGGATGACATGCGTAATTGAAAATCACCGCTGCGGCGTTACCGTTTGGCTTGCGCGCGACGATGACTGGAACGGTGTTCTCAAGGTACGGAAGTCCCACCCTGTTGTACGCGATACTGGCTGTGGTGACCTTGTAATCCAACGTGACCGACGTCTGAGATGCGTTGAGCGCCTCACTTGCAGCGTCCACGAGGTCGTTCTCAAGGTGCTGACTATACGTCTCCACCATGGACAAATCCGACAGTCCGTAGCACATGAACGGGTGGAGCGTGTCGACGATGGCTGGTCCGTTATGGGTGTGCGTGGACTGGATCAGGATGTCGCCATTGGACCAGCCGGCTAATGCCAGGATGCGTTGCCGGGCGCGCTGGTGGATGGATCTGGGAAGGGCCAGGATGTCCACGCTCATGATGAGGTTGGGGGAGCCGTTTTCCCAGAGGACGATAGCCCGGACCCACAACGATTCGTAGGGCGCACTGCTGGTAGCCTCCCGACCACCGTCGAGGGTCCCGTACCCCGCCATGTAGGGATTGACGCTAAGAGGCGGCGAAATGCTGACCTTGGCCGTTGAAACGGTAAACGCCATGAAAGATCACTCCTTGATTGTGCGCATTGGTGACCTTCGCTTGCCCCCAAACAAAGCCCGTTTCCCGATTGCGCTGAACAGCCAATACGTGAGACCACCTTCATTAGATCACGCTATCCCGGGATTTAGACCTGTCTCTTGGTCCAAACATTATTTGTTTCCATTACGTAGTTTTTGACGAATGCGAAAGGGCCTGCCCACTCCTTTTCAGAGTGAGCAGGCCCCTTAGTGAAATTAGTAGCGCGGTCTAACTTGCGTCTGGGGCGAAGATTCTCAGCCCACTCCAGCCAGTGCCAACCATGGTGGGCGTACCCCAGCTGCGATTCTGTCCTACCGGGTAATAGCGCAGGTCGCCGCCGGTTGTCCGGGCCAGGATTCCGGTTGATCCGGCTCCAGCGAATCCTCGGATAGCTCCGTAGCTGTTGACCACGTTCCAACCGATTCCTACGGTGTCAGGCGCTTCTAGGACAAGGCCTCCATTGCCGTTTGACCGGTAGAGCAACAAATCACCCGCGGCATTCTTCGCCAGGAGATCCATGTTGGAGTCCTTGTCGAAGTCCATCTGGGCGATGCCCAATCCGGCCCAACCTGTACCAATCTGAACCCGGGAGCCCAAAGTGGTGCCCGATGGATTGCTGATATGGAACAAGCGGCCCGCGGGATCGTAGCCAACGATGCTCGGGCGGGCATCAGACTTCCTCCAAGAACCGACTGTGAGCGTCCAGTCCTTCCAGCCGGTTCCGAGGCTGATCGGGGCCCCGTAGCCGCGGCCGGCGAATCCCGGGTAGACGCTGAGCCGCCCGTCGGTCCACTGCGCGACGATGTCCAAAGAACCGTCCTTGTTCCAGTCGGCAAGGAAACCAGCCTTAAGGCCGGTCCACTGGGTGCCGATAAGCTCGGCCGGCAACAAGGAAGTAGACCCGGATCCGGGGTAACGATGGAGGTTGCCGTCCTGACGGGCGGCCACGACGTCCAGCGCGTCAACACCGAGCGTGCTCTCAACGTTGACGGGTGCACCGCTGATCACGTTCGCGTCATTCCATCCCACGCCGATGAGGAAGCGGTTACCCCAGGACCCGGAGACCGCCGGGTAGTAGAACAAATCGCCGTTGGCGCTTCGGGCTTGAAGCCCTTGCGAACCGGAACCGTTGAAACCGGCCGAAGAGCTCACCGATGTCATGGCAGACCAGCCGTTGCCAATCACACGGCCGGATTCGGAGAGGAACGCTCCCACACCGTTGGAGCGGTAAAGACGCATGATGCCGTCTGCCGTCCGGGAGACGATGTCCTGACTTCCGTCGCCGTCGAAGTCGAGTTGGTTGAACTGGTGCCCGCCGAATCCGGTCCCGATCAGTACACCTCCGCTGAGGGCACCTCCTGCCGCATTCGTATAGCGGTACAGGTTTCCTTTGCCATCCTGGCCGATGACGCCCGGATAAGCCTCCCTGGAGTTCCACCACCCAACCGTGAGCGACATCTCCTGCCACCCTGTTCCCACGAGCAAGGGTGAAAGGAATCCGCCGCCGGAGGTGCCGCGGAAAACTTGGAGTGAGCCATCCTGCCACTGGGCGAGAATGTCCTGGATTCCGTCCTGGTTCCAGTCAACGACGTGGACGGACTGTGCAGTTCCCCACCCGGATCCAATCGCTACCGGTCCCGTGATGCGGCCCTGGCCGTCCGCGGGGAAATTATCCAGACGTCCTGAGGGCATGGCAGCGAGCACGTCAGCCCCGGACCGGATGGAGGGGCTGGATGGGCGGGGGACTCCACGCGCAAATGTCCGTAACTGGTCGTAGGTGCCGTTGAAGATGTTTGAATCGCCTTCAAAGGGGCCGGTGCTGCTGTACTGCCACATGGTGTAGTTGCCCCAACTGACCGGCAGGTCACCCGGGGAGTTCGTGGGGTTGTTCCAATAGGACGCGATCCACAGGGGGTAGCTTCCGAAGGTGGAGTTTCCCACGCAGGTGTTCCACCAATCGGTGGTGCTGTAGATCACCGGGAAGCGACCGGTCAGGGCCTTGACCGTGTTGCCGAAGTCGGCCGCCCACTGCCCTAACTGCGCTTTGGACATGTCGTAACACGTGTTGCCGAAGTAGAACCCATTAATAGTGCGTCCCGCATAGGGGTTGTACTCGATGTCCAAGACAGGAGGGAGAGTATAACCGTCGGCTGTCCAGCCGCCACCGTTCGCTACGAAGTACCTGGCCTGGTCCGCACCTGAAGACCAGTTGGGGATTGCGAAGTGGTAGGCACCGCGGACCATTCCTACATCACGGGAACCGTTGTACTGCTGGGTGTAGTTCTCATTGAGGTAGTAGTTTCCTTCGGAGGCCTTGACGTAAGCCCATCGGGAACCTTGGTTCCATTGACTCTGCCAGTTGACGTTGCCTTGATGGGCGCTGACATCCTGGCCTGCGACGCCGATAGAGGGGCGCCAGTGCCCCGGGTCTGCCGCCATCGGGACCGCTGAATCGACTACTCCACCGATTGCCCTTGCTCCTGAAGAGGGCGACGCCGAAAGCTGTTGCTTCGCCGCCATTACTCTCGGCGACCGCTGCCCCATTTCAGCCCCACCGGCCGGAATAGCGGCGCGCATGGCCGCTTTCATGGCTTCGGCACCAGTGGCGTTGCCGGGCATTGCTGGTGGCTTATGGTCCTGCTCTTCGGATTGTCCTGGCCCGTTCGCGCTTGGCAACGGTGCAACTGTTGGTGAAGGTTCGACGGCGGCTGGCCGCTCTTGCTGCTCGGGCACCGATGCGTCCATTGGAGACTGGCTGCCGGGGGCGGCTGAACCCGAGCCGTTTCCGGCCGGTTGGGGACCCTGCGGTGCGATTGTTTCCTGGGTGTCCGAATGCGGGGCCGGTTGGGGGCCGGACGTTTGCGCCCACGCGGGCGCGCTCAGGAAGGTTCCCCCCACCAGTGCGATAGTAAGCGCCAGGCCTGCACGTCCCAGCGGGATGCGGTGGACCGGGTCCATCGATCTAGTTTTCATTTTCACATCCGGCCCTGCGCCGCGGCTTAGCGGCGCATGGTGTGGCTTCCGGACAAGCTCCAGGGCGGGCGCCTGCGCATGAGACCTAAGGCCAGCTCCTAACGGCCTTTACCCTAACATTCCGAAACTGGAGTGACTAGTGGGATTGAAGCTACTGGCGTGACGGATGGTGGCGAGTTATCCACACCTGATCCGGACTGACTTGAGGCTCGGAAAACGCTCGCCTAGCGTAAATAACTCGAGATGCGCCTCTCGTTTACGGGCTCGTGACCATGGGGAGAAAAGTGGATGCTGTAAAAATTGTCGAGGGAGAAGTCCGGGAGCTCATTCGACGCCGCGGTCTGGATCCCCTTGAACAAACCAAGGATGTCCGGCTTCTCGTCAACGCAGCCGTCAACGACTATGACGAACGGGCGCTTCTGGCGCCCCTTCCTTCCCTTGGACACCTCGACACCGCACGGCAACACATCTTTGACGCCGTAGCGGGATTCGGCCCACTGCAGCCGCTTCTGGATGATGCCGGAATCGAAGAGGTATGGATCAACGCGCCGCACGAAATCTACGTTGCCCGAAACGGGGAATCCGAGTTGACGGCCATAACCCTCAGCGAGCAGCAGGTGCGCGATCTCGTGGAAAGGATGCTCAAAAGCTCCGGGCGGAGACTGGACCTCTCGTCACCTTTTGTGGATGCGGCCCTTCCTGACGGATCCAGGCTGCACGTAGCGATTCCGGACATCACCCGCAAGCATTGGGCTGTCAACATCAGGAAATTCATCGCCAGGGCAAACCGGCTCGAACACCTCGTAGAGCTGGGAAGCCTGACACCACAAGCGGCGAGGTTCCTTGGTGCCGCGGTAGCCAGCGGGCTCAACATCTTGGTTTCCGGAGCCACCCAAGCCGGGAAAACAACCATGCTGAATTGCTTGGCCGCAAGCATCGGATCGCGTGAGCGGGTCATCACGGTAGAAGAGATCTTTGAATTGCAGCTTCCGCTTCGCGACGTAGTCGGCTTGCAGTGCCGGCAAGCAAATCTCGAAGGTGAAGGCGAAATTCCACTGCGGAGGCTAGTTAAGGAAGCGCTTCGAATGCGCCCGGATCGCTTGGTCGTCGGAGAGGTACGGGAAGCCGAGAGCCTCGACATGCTGATCGCGTTGAATTCCGGGTTGCCCGGGATGTGCACCGTGCACGCTAACTCCGCTCTCGACGCCGTTACAAAAATCTGCACCCTCCCATTGTTGGCGGGAGCGAATATCTCCAGCGCATTTGTAGTACCTACAGTGGCTTCCTGCATCGACCTGGTGGTGCACTGCGGCCGCCATGCAAGCGGACGCAGGCAAGTGACCGAAATCCTCTCGTTGGGGCGACGGGTGGAGAACGGAATCATCGAATCCTCCGCGGTCTTCGGCATGGTGGCCGGGCAGTTGCAGCCGAGAGCCAACTCCATGCCGGCCGCCGAAAAATTTGCCCGGGCAGGCTTTGACGTGGCTGCCCTCCTGGAGTTGAACTGATGGCGCCACTGCTTGGGATCGTAGCTGGCTTGGGAGTCTTCCTCATCTGGTGGTCCGCATGGGTCCTGCCACCGACCGTACCCGGAAGAAATAAGCCCCGTCGTTTGGACCACCTCCTGCTATCAGCAGGGATTGAAAAAGTAACGGGCGGCGGACTCCTTGCCACCTGCGCCGGCTTCGGTCTTTTTGCGCTTCTGGTGTTCTACGTTCTGACGGGGTCGCCGCCGGTGGCCTCATGCTTCGCGATCTTCGGTTCATGGATTCCGTTTGCGGCCGTGCGTTGGCGCGCGCGGAAGCGCAGGGCTGCCCTTCGGCAACTGTGGCCGGACGTAGTGGACCATTTGCGATCAGCAATTCGTGCGGGCCTGGCCCTGCCGGAGGCTTTGATCCAACTAGGGCATAACGGACCGGAAGAGCTCAGGGAATTGTTCCTGGACTTTGGAGCCGACTACAGAGCCGCTGGAAATTTTGATGCGGCAGTGAAAAGACTTAAGGATCGTCTGGCAGACCCAGTGGCCGATCGCATCATAGAAGCCTTGCGCATGACCCGGGAAGTGGGCGGCTCCGACCTTGGACGCATGCTGGGTACGCTTTCGGTGTTCCTACGTGACAGCGCCCGTACGCGTAGTGAACTTGAGGCCCGGCAGTCCTGGACCATCAACGCTGCCAGGCTGGCGGTTGCTGCGCCCTGGATTGTCTTGGTGGTCATGGCAAGCCGGCCGGAAGCCATGCTGGCTTTCAACTCCGGCATGGGCGCTGTGGTGTTGCTCGGGGGGCTGGTGGTCTCGGTTTTCTGCTACTCCGTCATGCTTCGCGTTGGCGCCCTGCCAGAAGATGAGCGGGTTCTTCGATGAATCCATCCAATGCCTTCGCTGTACTGTGCGGTCTATCCATGGGCGCCGGATGCTGGTTAGTGCTGGTTCGGATCCCGTTTATGCGGGGTACGAGATTCCCTGATCGCATTGAACCCCAGTTGAAATCCCAGAGTCTCGGTTCGCGCCTGCTCCGCGTGCCAACGCACGATCTCACCCCGTTTGGGCCCTTGGAGCGAATACTCCGCCCCATCATCCACGATGCAATCACCTCAATGTCCCGCCTCAACGTCAGCTCCACCGCGTTGGGCAAAAGGCTTGCCCGTGCCGGATCGACAAAGTCAACATTGGATTTCCGAGCCGAGCAGCTCCTGTGGGCCGGCGCCGCTTTCGTGTTCGCTGTCCTTGTAGTAGTGGTCGCCGGCGCCACCGGTCGGTTCAGTGCAGCCGTGTCAGGCATAGCTGTCATCGGAAGCGCGCTCGGTGGCTACGTGCTGCGCGATTTCGTCTTGGGCCTGGGGATCAAACGGCGCGAATCAAGGATGCTGTCCGAGTTTCCCAGCCTCGCGGAGCTAATGGCGCTCGCCGTTGCTGCAGGGGAGAGTGCCATGGGCGCAATGGACAGAGTGAGCCGCAGCTCGAATGGTGAACTATCCGGGGAATTTGCCACAATCCTCGCTGATACACGGTCCGGGACACCACTGACGGAAGCGCTGCAGGCCTTCTCATCAAGAGCGGAATTGCCACCCTTGGTCAGATTTATTGACGGCCTGGTGGTTGCTGTTGAGCGAGGAACACCGCTGGCTGACGTCCTCAGGGCGCAAGCGGCGGACGTCCGCGACGCCGCACAAAGGGAACTCATGGAGTCCGCAGGCCGAAAAGAGATAGCGATGATGGTGCCGCTCGTCTTCGGTGTTCTCCCTCTGACCGTAGTATTTGCTGCTTTCCCGGCCATCGCTGCTCTGGAAATGAGCCTCTAGCGACCCAGCCATCAATCCGCCCTGCCGTCCAAGCAAGCATTCACGCCAAGCATTCACGCCAAGTCAGCACCGTCTCGAAAGTACATTGGGGAACTCCATGAAACGAATCGCAAGCAAACTGTCCGCTCTCTCTGTCCTGTTCCTTTGCGCCACGTGGTTCTTCCTGGCAACTGGCCTGAAGGCAAACCCTCCTAAGGAAGGCAGCGAGCGTGGTGACGTACCAGGGTGGGTGATGATTACCCTGATGTCCGCGATCCTGGTCGCAGGACTTCTTGCTATCGCCACACCGGCGTTGGGCGACCTTTTCGAACAAGCAATGAGCAAGGTAGGTCAGTAGGAAGCGGGATGGACTACCGCGTCCCGGTCCGCGACCATTCTCAGGCAGAGCCCATGAAAGTCCCGAACGAAAGCGGGTCTGCTGTGGTGGACTTCGTCTTGGTAGGTGCATTGCTGACGTTGTTCTTCATATCCATTGTTCAACTGACCCTGGTTCTGCACGTTCGGAATACGCTCATCGATGCCGCCGCCTCAGGAGCGCGATACGGTGCGCTGTCGGATCGCACATCCCTGGATGCCCGTGCCCGCACTACGGAGTTGATTGGCGCTGCATTAAACGGTGATTTTGCCCGGGATGTCACCTCGTCTGAAGTCGATATCGACGGGATGCGGACCTTGGAAGTGACAGTAAGGGCACCCCTGCCTGTTGTTGGCCTGCTCGGTCCCGGCAAACTACTGGAGGTCAAGGGCCATGCGGATCTGCCAGGGTGACCCGCCGAGGTTCCTGCTTACTGCTCTCGGTCGAAGGGTGCGTCAGGCACTGTGCCTGCCGGTGGAGCCGATTCCCGGCGGGTTGGGCTGCGCTCACACTCCTGAAAAACAAGAGGGCAGCGCCGTAGTGGAATTTACCTTCCTGGCGTTATTGCTCATGGTCCCCGTGGTCTACTTCGTGGTGACCGTGGGCCAGATCCAAGGCGGTTCGTTTGCGGTAGTGGGTGCCGCTGACCAAGCAGCTAAGGTCTTCGTGTCGCAACGTGACCCAGCCAGCGCCAGGGCGGCAGCGGAGCGCAGTGTCAGCGTCGCTCTCAACGACTATGGTCAGTTGGCTGAGCGGGCCAGCGTCACCATCGACTGCGATCGTGGGAATTGTTTGTCAGCCGGCACTACGGTGACTGTGACTGTGCATCTGGACGTGCCGTTGCCGCTCATGCCATTCCGGGATGCGCTGCAATTGAACGCAAGCCGGCTCAGCGCGTCAGCATCGCAGGTAGTGGGGCGTTACCAATGATCGCTGTGCCATCGCTGAAGCCACGGGAAGACGGCCAGATAACGGTCCTCATGGTCGGGTTCATGCTGTTATCACTCCTCCTGGCTTCAGTGGTCATGGCTGCTTCAGCCGTGTATCTGGAGCACAAAAAACTGCTGTCCTTGGCTGACGGAGCGGCGCTCGCGGCCGCGGATTCCTACACGGTTGGGGACATCGGCGGGGGCAGTGTTCCTTCCGCATCTTTGGTGGACGCCAGGGTACTGGCCGCAATCGGCTCCTATCTCGACGCCGGTCAGGCTTTTTCACGGCATGACCACCTGGCTGTCGCCGCCGGCACGGGCAGCGAGCCGGGTGGTACGGCGGTGGTAGTCCTCACCGCCGTTGCGCATCCGCCGGTGATCAGCTTTCTGCTGCCTGAGGGCATCACCATTGAAGCAAGGTCAACAGCCCGGTCCAGGTTGACTCAGTAACGTGGAGCACCCACAGGGCCTGGCCATCGGGGGACTGCAACGGATAGCGTACGCTGGGATGATCATGGCTGAAATTGATTTTCCCGCGGAAATCCGCGCACTTCGAGCGACTTACGGCTCAATCGAGAACGTCACCGACATTGATGCCCTCAAGGCAGAGATTGCTGAACTGAGCGAGCAGGCCGGGGCTCCGGACCTCTGGGACGATCCTGCTTCTGCCCAAGTGATCACGTCCCGGTTGTCGCATCGTCAATCTGAAGTTGATCGCCTTTCCAAGCTCGCTTCCAGGATTGACGACCTCGAAGTCCTGGTGGAGCTGGGCCAGGACGAGGGCGATGAGGACTCGATGGCTGAAGCGGCCAAAGAACTTTCCTCCATTCGCAAAGCACTTGCCGAACTTGAGATCACCACGCTTTTGTCCGGTGAGTATGACGAACGCGAAGCCGTAGTCACCATCAGGGCAGGGGCCGGCGGCGTTGATGCCGCAGACTTCGCTGAAATGCTGATGAGGATGTACCTGCGTTGGGCTGAACGCCATGGTTACCCGACCACTGTGATGGATACGTCGTATGCCGAAGAAGCCGGTCTGAAATCCGCCACCTTCGAAGTCAAGGCGCCATACGCTTTCGGCACGTTGAGTGTTGAAGCCGGAACGCACCGGCTGGTCCGCATTAGTCCTTTTGATAATCAAGGGCGCCGACAGACATCGTTCGCAGCCGTCGAAGTCATTCCCCTGATCGAACAGACGGACTCCATTGAGATCCCGGACAACGAAATCCGTGTTGACGTCTTCCGCTCCTCGGGTCCAGGCGGTCAGTCGGTCAACACCACTGACTCCGCAGTGAGGCTCACGCACATCCCCACGGGCATCGTGGTCTCGATGCAGAATGAAAAGTCGCAGCTTCAGAACCGGGCGGCCGCCATGCGCGTGCTCCAGTCCCGATTGCTGCTGGTTAAGAAGGAACAGCAAGACGCGGAAAAGAAGGCATTGGCAGGCGATGTCAAGGCCTCATGGGGCGACCAGATGCGCTCCTACGTCCTCAACCCTTATCAAATGGTCAAGGACCTGCGAACGGAACACGAAGTGGGCAACACCTCGGCCGTGCTTGACGGCGATATTGACGATTTCATCGACGCCGGCATTCGCTGGCGTACCGGCAACCGAAACGCGGCGGCCAACTAGGAGCCGGGAGTGTGCCCTGTGCGACTTCGGATTCCGCGACACGCCCCTGAAAGCCGCGGAATAGCGGCTTGCCCGTGCGTATAGTCGAGTGGCCGGTGCTCTCACTTCCCCCATCGAAAGCCCGCGCTCCGGCTGTTGGACTGGGCAGCTATGTCATGTCCGGCGGGGTTCTAAAGGGCCATGATCAGATTTGAGAATGTCACCAAGGTCTACGAGCACAATGCCCGACCGGCGCTCGATGCTGTGAGCCTTGAGATCAACCGCGGCGAGTTCACTTTCTTGGTGGGTGCCTCCGGATCGGGCAAGTCCACGTTCCTGAGGCTGATCCTGAAAGAGGACAAAGCCTCGTCCGGATCTGTTTACGTTGCCGGCCAGAACGTCGCCAACATCTCCAGTTGGCGCGTCCCGAAGCTCCGGCGCGGAATCGGGGTGGTCTTCCAGGACTTCCGGTTGCTCCCGCAGAAGAATGTCTTCGCGAATGTAGCTTTCGCCATGCAGGTGATTGGCAAGAGCCGTTCCATCATCAGGGAAACGGTGCCCGAGGTTCTGAAAACGGTTGGCCTGGAGGGCAAGGAACGCCGCATGCCCCATGAACTTTCCGGTGGTGAGCAGCAGCGCGTAGCTATCGCCCGCGCCGTCGTGAACCGACCCGGTATCTTGCTGGCGGACGAACCGACCGGAAACCTGGACCCCATCACCTCGATGGGAATTATGGGAGTTCTGGACAAGATCAACCAGAACGGCACCACAGTAGTGATGGCAACACACGACGACGACATCGTCAATGAGATGCGCCGCCGCGTGGTGGAACTTAAGAACGGCAAGGTCATTCGCGACGAAGCAAAGGCTTTGTACACATCGATGATTCCTGTGGTTGGTGAGTCCCGTCGGCTGAGGGATGCCAGCGGTGAGGAACTCAATCGTGCGCAGGGGGCACAGCTGTGAGGCTTTTGTTTATTTTGGGGGAAATCGGTGGCGGCCTGCGCCGAAATCTCTCAATGGTGATTTCCGTGGTCTTGGTGACTTTTGTTTCCCTGACATTCGTTGGTGCGGCAGGGATGCTGCAAATGCAGATCAACCAGATGAAGGGCTACTGGTACGACAAAGTCCAGGTGGCAGTCTTCCTCTGCAATGACGGTTCGACGGCGGTCGGTTGCGCCTCGGGTTCGGCCACCAAGGAACAGCAGGCCAACCTCCAGGCAATGCTTGAGTCCCCGGCCATCAAGCCGTACATCAATGATTTCCAGTTCGAGTCCCAGGCCGAGGCGTACACGCACTTTAAGGAGCAGTTTTCCAACTCGCCGATTGTGGATTCGGTGTCTGAAGACCAGCTGCCGGCCTCGTTCCGGATCAACATGAAGAACCCTGAAAAATACGAAATCATCAGCGAGACCTTCTCCTCGCAACCGGGTGTTGAAACGGTCAGTGACCAACGGCAGGTGCTCGAACGCATCTTTTCGTGGATGAACGGGGCCTCGGTCGCGGCCATAGGTGTGGCGGCGGTGATGATCTTCTGTGCGGTGCTCCTGATCACCACCACCATCCGGCTGTCGGCATTCAGTCGACGGCGTGAGACCGGAATCATGCGGCTTGTGGGTGCGTCAAAGACGGTCATCCAATTGCCCTTCATCCTGGAAGGCGTCATAGCTGCCGTTGTGGGAGCGCTGCTGGCCTCCGTCACGCTCTGGCTGATGGCCCACTTCTGGCTCAACGGCGACCTGTCGAGGCAGTTCCTCAATACGCCGTTCATCTCATCCACTCAGGTCCTGGTGATCGCCCCGGTGCTGATTGCACTTGGCGCCGGCCTGGCCGGCATTTCTTCCCTCCTTACTCTCCGGCGATACCTGAAGGTCTGACCGTGAACGCCCTGATTGAAACAACCGCCATGCTGACAAGCGAAAAGGACTCCTGATGACCACGTTGGACCCGAACCCCCTGCGCCGGCGCCTTGCCGCTGGCAATGCCCGGTTTCTGGCGGCGGTTCTTGCTGTGGGGCTGACTGTCAGTCTTTTGTCAGGCGCTCCAACTGCCCAGGCTGACAGCCTTGAGGACCAGCAGGCTGCACTGGAAGCAGAAGCGGCGCGGGTCCAGGCCTCGCTCGAGTTTGTTGACTCCAATATCGCAAAGGCTGCCGGTGACCTGGTGATCTACCAGGGCCGCCTTCCCGGCGCGCAACAGGCCCTGCTTGAGGCGCAAGGCCGGGTAGCCAGTGCGGTGAAGGAAGTCGAGGCACTGGCCGCCAGGGTTGAGCTTGCCCAGCAGAACAAGGCCAAGATTACGGAGCAGTTGGAGAGTGACAAGCAGAAGATCACCGACACCAAAAAGCTGATCGGACAGATCGCCTCCCAGGCCTACAAGTCTGGTGGCGTTCCCACCAACATTGCGCTTTTGTTCGGGTCCAGTGAATCCGGAAGCCTGACCGAATCCATGGATTTGGCTGACCAGGCCATGCGCAGCCAAAACGCTGCGATGACCAAGCTCAGCCAGCAAAACGCAACCAACGTGAACTCCCAGGCGAGGCTGGTTGCTGTCGAGGAGGAAATCCAGGACCTGAAGGGCAAGGCTGAGGCTGCCCTTGAACGCGAAAAGTCGGCAAGGGATGAGGCTGCCAGCAAGAAGGCCGAAGTAGACAAGCTGATCGAAGACACCACCCGCCTCAACGGTCAGTTGCAGGCGGCCAAGCCGGGCATTGAAGCTAATCTTGCACGAGTGAAGGCCGAACAGAATACGGTTGCAGCCGAAATCGTCGAGCGTGACCGGAAGCTGAGGGAAGCCTGGGAAGCTGAACAGCGTCGAATTGCCGAAGAAGCAGCGGCTGCCGCAGCTGCCGCCGCCGCGGCCCAAGGACGGCCTGCACCTCCGGAACCACCGTATTCTCCTCCGCCGGCTGGTTCGCCGTCGGCGTTCGGTCTTCGTCACCCCTTCGCAAGCGCTGTGCCCATCACCTCAGGGTTTGGCTGGCGGGCAACACCACCAGGCACAATCGATTTCTATGGCACCGGTGGTTACATGCACACCGGCATCGACTTCGGAGCGGCATGTGGCACGCCTGTCTATGCTGCGGCGGCGGGCAAAGTCTTTAACTCGGGATGGAACTCTGCCGACGGCGGTGGATGGCGGGTCAAGCTGTCCCATGGCGTTGAGCAAGGCAATTCGCTGACCACCATCTACTACCACAACAGCAGCATCGTCGTAGCAAATGGCCAGCAGGTATCGGCAGGGCAACTCATCGCATACTCGGGCAGCACGGGTAACTCCACAGGTTGCCACGCGCACTTCGAAACCTGGCTCAACAGCGCCGCAGTGGACCCGATGACCCTCCTATAGCGTGGGGAGGACTCGTCGCGCTGGCGTACACTAGTTGAAATCCACATCTATCAAGGAGTTCTACCGTGCCCAAGGAAAGTGGCCGTAAGGTAGTGGCCACCAATCGGAAGGCCCGGCATAACTACCATGTCCTGGATACCTATGAGGCAGGCATTGCGCTCATGGGAACAGAGGTGAAGTCCCTCCGTGAAGGCCATGCCTCCATGGTGGACGGCTTCTGCACCTTCTACAACGACGAGCTGTGGATGGAAGGCATCCACATCCCTGAGTACCATCAGGGGAGCTGGACCAACCATGCCGCTCGCCGCCGTCGTAAGCTCCTGCTGCACCGTGATGAACTGGACAAGATTTCGCAGAAAATTCGCGAGTCCGGCTTCACCGTTGTGCCGCTTCAGCTCTACTTCCTGGACGGCCGGGCCAAGGTGGAAATTGCCATCGCGCGCGGTAAGAAGGATTACGACAAGCGACAGACCCTTCGTGAGCAGCAGGACAAGCGTGAATCACTGCGCGAGTTGCGGGAACGCAACCGACGCTAAGGACGCGTGTCCGGGGAATGATCGGCCGGAAGGATGCGTTATGATAGGTAGTCCGACAAGAGTTCAAGACTCTTGCCGGGTTTGGTAACAAAATACGGGGATGATCGGTTTCGACGATGTTAGTCGCGACAGGTGAAGCGGGCCGAGGATGCAGAATTATCTCGTAAACGCTGTCTGCAAACCAATAAGTGCCGAATCTAAGCGCACTGACTTCGCTCTCGCTGCCTAAGCAGTAAGACAGTCCGTCAGCCCGGGGTTGCTATCGCCCCGGTTCCTGGCGTCATTTAGATAGCCACTGCTGTTTGCCTTCGTCATTGAGGTAAACGGGACTCTTAGATGACTGGGCCCGGATCAGCCACCTGTTCGCAGGATGGCTGGGGCCGAGAAAATCCGACGCGAACTGCGCCCGGAGAAGCCCTGACAACACGACATCGGACGGGGGTTCAATTCCCCCCATCTCCACACCCGGAAAGCCCTCGGATCCTTGTGATCCGGGGGCTTTCTTTTGCCTGACGAGCGACTAGTTCACCCACGGCGTAGCAACTTCCGGACTACCCGCCTGTAACCGGCAGTTGTACTGGTTAGGCGCTTGCCGAGGGTTGGCGGTGAAGCGTGGCGGACCTTGCAGGAGGCACGAGATGACCACAAACCCGGCATTTGAAGAACAGGCATCAGACGACGAAGCGTTGGACGCGTACTCGCAGATCGTCATACGGGTAGCCGAGTCGGTGACGCCCCACGTTGCCGCCATTGAGATGATGAGTACAGACCGCCGGGGACGGGTTCGCGGAGGAAGCGGTTCAGCCGTAGTCTTCACCGGCGACGGGTACATGCTGACCAACGCCCACGTGGTGGCGGGCTTACAGTCCGGCCGGGCGGTGTTCGCTGATGGCAAGCACACTGAAGTGGAACTGGTGGGGGCAGATCCCCTTTCCGACCTTGCCGTCGTCCGTGGTTTGAAGTCCACCCCGCCGCCGGCCCTGCTGGGCAATGCCGACACGTTGCGGGTGGGTCAGCTGGTGATCGCTGTTGGTAATCCATTGGGGCTCGCAGGTTCGGTGACCGCTGGGGTGGTTAGCGGTTTGGGGCGGTCCATTCCCGTGAGGGCGGGCGAGCACAGACGGGTGATCGAGGACGTTATCCAAACCGACGCTGCTCTTAATCCAGGGAACTCAGGGGGCGCACTGGCCGATACAAGGGGACGCATCGTGGGTATCAACACCGCCGTTGCAGGTCTCGGGCTCGGGCTGGCGGTACCTATCAACACCACAACCCAACGCATCATCGCGTCCCTACTGAAGGACGGCCGGGTGCGCCGTGCTTATCTGGGCCTGGTAAGTACGCCCATACCCTTGGATGCCAGTGCGGTGGTGCGGACCGGCCAGAAGGAAGGCCTGCGAGTGGTAGAGGTTATCCCGGGCTCGCCGGCGGAGTTGTCCGGGCTCCAACCGGGGGATGTGGTGCTGCGCGCGCAGGACAGAGCGGTATCCAGTGCTGAAAGCCTGCAGAGACTACTGTTTGCCGAGGCTATCGGCGAGCCCTTCCGGCTGACGGTGCTCCGGGAAGGCAGGGCATTCAAGCTGACTGCCGTACCCTCGGAAATGAGCCAGCCAAGGTAGGCAGGCGTCTCGCTGTCTGTCTCGTTGCTCAGCTTCAGTCCTCGCGAACGTCCACCACGCCGACGAAGCGGCTTCCCACACCTTCATACTCGCTGCGCACATCGCCGAGGAAGAGCTCGGGAAGTTCGCTGTTCCGATGGGTGCCACAGAAGACAAAGGAAAAGTCCGGCCACCATTTCTTGGGACGCACGGCCTCGGTGTACCCGCACACAGCACACGTCAGGTGGACCCAGACGGGTCGCTTGCCGGTGCGGTTGGCGCGGGACTGCACCAACCACGCCGGGGGATTGTCCTGCATCTCCCTGAGGTCGGCCTCGGAGAGGCGGGACGGAATGCCGTGGCGTTGGGCCATTTCCATCGAAATATCAAGGGCCAATGCGGCATCACGTCTGCTGATCACCACTCAACGATACGGGACTTGGCGGGCGTAGGCTTTGCACATGACTGACACCGCGGCGCTTCTGCCGAGTACCCCGCTCCAAAAGCGCGTCCTCGTGGTGGCCATAGTGGCATCGTTCATAGCAATTCTTGATGGTTTTGTGGTGAATCTCGCACTCCCGGCCATCGGTCGTGAATTGGGGGGAGGCTTGGTCATTCAGCAGTGGGTGGTGGACGCGTACCTACTCACGCTGGGAGCACTGATATTGGTTGCCGGCTCACTATCTGATCATTTCGGCAGGGCCAGGATACTTGAATGGGGGCTGGCCGGCTTTGCGGTGACCTCGGTCATGTGCGGCCTGGCGTGGACCGGCGAAGTGTTGGTGGTTTCCCGCGCACTGCAAGGAATCGCCGGCGCCCTTCTGGTTCCGAGTTCGCTCGCCATGATCATCTCGTCGTTCTCAGGCCCGGCACAGTCGAAGGCCATTGGGCGGTGGTCAGGATGGACGAGCGCTGCGGCCATTGTGGGTCCGTTGATCGGCGGCATCGCTGTTGACCTGCTGTCATGGCGGGTGATCTTCTTCATCAATGTCATCCCGGCCGTGGCCATTTGGCCTGTGCTTGCTCGCCTCAGGGTTTCCGACGCGGCCAGGGACAAGAGCAAGAGCATCGACTACTTGGGGGCTTTCCTGGCAATGGTGGGCCTGGGCGGGCCGGTATATGCGTTCATCGAACAGGGGAGGATGGGCTGGGGGAGCGCCCAAGTGTGGGCCCCGCTGGTGGTGGGCGTGATTGCGATGATTCTATTCCTCATCCACGAGGCCCGGACTGTTGAGCCCATGTTGCCGCTGAGACTCTTCGCCATCCGAAACTTTGCCTGGGGTAACCTCGCAACCTTGGCCATATACGCCGGCATCTCCTTGGGTTTCTTCGTGCTGGGGATTTACCTGCAGCAGGTGGGCGGGATGGGCGCCACGGTGGCGGGTATGGCACTGCTTCCCGGCACCGTCATCCTGATGCTGGGCGCGTCCTACTTTGGGGGTCTGGCCGGCAAGTACGGCCCCAGATGGTTCATGACCATAGGCCCGTTATTATGCGCTGCGGGCTTCCTGATGTCACTGACTGTCCAGGACCCGCTGAACTACTGGACGCAGGTGTTTCCGGGCCAGATGGTCTTTGGCCTTGGCCTGGCCACGTTGGTGGCGCCCCTCACCGCGGCCATTCTTGGTGCTGTTCCCCCGGCGGAGGCCGGGATTGGTTCCGCCGTAAATAATGCTGTGGCGCGTATCGCGGGTCTGATCTCCATTGCCTTCGCAGGGGTCATTGTGGGGCCGGCCTTCACCCGTGACGGCCTGTACAACGCTTTGTTGGTGACTGCGGGCCTGTTCCTGTTCGGGGCGGCTGCGTCCGCCGTCGGAATCAGGAATCCTGCGCAGGAGACCGGGACCCGCGGTGTCAGCGGAGCTGGGGCAGCGTCCGACGACGGCGGTGCGGGCGGGCAGCGCAGCTGATCTCAGGCGCAGAGGGGCTTCCGGCCAGGGCCCTAACGGGCTGGAAGAATGCAGCCTTCGTGCGTCTCGGCGCTCTGGACCCAGAGAGCCGAAGTGATTTCATCCGCGAGGTCGAACTCGCGGCCTTGGGCTCCGCTGCCGATACGCACCACAAGGGCGCCGCCGAAGGGCTTTCGGCCCACCACCTCAACAGGCGCATCAAGGGAAATCTCTTCGGAGGCAAGGTACCGAAGGAGGTCCGGATTCTCGTCGCTTATTCGCGTGATGCGGCCGGAATGGCCCTGATCCAGTTCGATCATCCGGTAGGCGTGGGGCAACTCGACCGAACCATCGGCTGACGGAATTGGGTCGCCGTGCGGGTCCCGGACAGGATGTCCAAGCTTGGCCGACATACGCTCGATGAAGGTGTCGGACACGGCGTGTTCCAACATTTCGGCTTCGTCGTGGACTTCGTCCCAGCTGTAGCCCAGTTCGTCCACCAAGTAGGTCTCAATGAGCCGGTGCCGGCGCACCATGGAGAGCGCAAGCCGCATGCCCTGAGGGGTGAGCCTGATGGCGCTGTAGGGTTGGTGATCAACGAGGCCCTGGTCCTTGAGTTTGCGGACCATTTCGGACACGGAGGAGTTAGCCACGCCAAGGCGCTGGGCAAGCTGGGACGACGTAATGGGTTTGTCCTGCCACTCCGTGTAGGAGTAGATGACCTTGACGTAGTCCTCGATCGAGGAGGAGGGCGTACTGGTCTTCACATCCCAAGCCTACCGTGGCGTCGCACCCTGAATCTTGACCGCCCGCCAGGTTTGCGTCATGTAGGGCAACCCGATGGTTTCACCCGGGGCATGGCCGAGGTGGTCCAAGAGGTACCACTCCAAGTTGCCCATGACCTTGGCGCGGGTGGCATCGTTGGCGCGGAGGTAATAGCTGCGGGACTTGGTCAGTTCCATGATGTCCTCAGGCGTCAGGGAATCCTCCCATAGGGTTACGTGGCTTTCCAGGCCCTCGAACTCCGGGCCGATGGTTGGCCGGAAACCGGGCTTGTGGACGTCTCCTGCGTGCATGATGCGCGAGAGCCGATGGACCCAGGGAAGAGAAGTGTCCAACTGGTTCCAGATCAGCCCCAGGACCCCGTGGGGACGCAGGATCCTGGCGATCTCCCTGCTAGCAGCGAGCGGCTCACACCAGTGCCAGGCTTGGGCAACGCTGACGACGTCGAATGCTGAGTCCGTCAGCCCTGTTGCCTCTGCCGTCCCCTCCAATGCGCTGACATGGGGGTAGGCCCTTCGCAATTGCTCCAACATATCCGTGGAAGGATCGACGGCGGCGACCTCCAGCCCGCGTTCTACCAGGAGTGCCGTGAACTTGCCTGTGCCGGCTCCGACGTCGGCCGCGGAGCGAGCCCCGGGAGGAACCAGCCAGTCCACGGAATCGGCGGGGTAGCCGGGACGGACACGGTGGTAGTGTTCGCCGCCGTCCTGGAAGCTCTGTCCAAGATGATGCCGACGGGAACCATGCAGCCTGGGACCACGCGGCCCGGCTGGCCCGGGAGTACGTGGTTGGCCGCTGGATGCGGCCGGAGATCGCAGGCCCACGGAAACTCCTTCACAGGGTTGTCAAAAGTACCCTACGAATTTACCGCAGTGCTTCCCGTGAAGGTGCACACAGTCGACAGCTGTTTAGTCGACAGTTGTCTAATCCACAGTGCAGGGAGCTGCACCTGCAGTGCCGGGAGTATTGGGGGCCCACTCGGGGTAGCTACGGTGGTCATTGGCCGGAACCCAGCGGCCCTCATCCACCACATAATCCCATCCCAGTCCGTTGCGCTTGAGTCCCTCGATGCCTGCGAGCAGCCTGGTGGCGTCCTCCAACCGGGAGCCGACACCGAAGCTGGCACGCAAGGATCCGGAGGGGAGCCCGAGGCGCTTGAGGAGCGGGTGCGCGCAGAACCGGCCATCACGAAGGCCAACGCCATGCTCCGCCGCGAGGTAGGCCGCTACCAGTCCGGCGTCGAAACCTTCTACGGAGAAATTGACCACGCCGATGGTGTCCAGGGAGTCAGCGAAAATCTTGTGGACAGTGACCCCGTCAATGGCCTCCAGTCCTCTCACAAGGTATGAACGGATGGCGGCTTCGTGCGCGTGCCATGCGTCCTGGTCCAGCCCTGCGAGGACTTGGGTTGCACGAGCGAGCGTTGCGGCGCCCAGTACATTGGGGGAGCCTCCCTCGTGCCGGGCAGGGCCGGCGGCCCAGCTGACGGAGTCCAGACGGGCTTCACGTACGGCCCCGCCACCGGCCAGGTGCGGCGTGCCGGCGTCGAGCCAATCCGGGCGACCTACCACGACGCCCGCGCCGAAGGGGGCGTAAAGCTTGTGCCCCGAGAACACGATGTAGTCGACATCGGCCTCGCTGATGCTGATCCGTCGGTGCGGTGCGAGCTGGGCGGCGTCAACCACGATTCGTGCGCCGTGTTCGTGGGCAAGTGAAGCAAGGCGGTCGATGGGAAGGATCTCGCCGGTCACATTCGAGGCACCGGTCACGGCAAGCAGGCTAACCCCGCCCTGTGCAAGTTCGGATTGGAGCTTGTCCAGCGTTTCGGCAAGGGTTGCTGCAGCGACGACGCTGCGGTGGGGGACTCCTTGCCACGGAAGCAAGTTGGCGTGGTGCTCGATGTCCAAGTACAGGACCTCGCCGGCAAACTCGCCATCCACCTGTGGAAGGCATCCGGCCAGGAGATTCAAGGAGTCCGTGGTGTTGCGGGTGAAGATCACGGAGTCATCCGGCCGACCGCCAACGAAGTCACGGACAATGTTCCGGGAATTTTCGTACACGGACGTGCTGATTTGGGAGGCGTAGCCGGCTCCCCGATGAACGCTGGCGTAGTAGGGCAGGACCTCGTTGAGGTAGGCCGAAACAATGGTCAAAGCGGGAGCCGATGCACCGTAGTCAAGGTTGGCGTAGCGCACGTGGCCACCCTGGATCAGTGGGGCTTGCAGCTCAGCGCCGGTTACCGCTGCAAGCGGACGCGCGGCGGCAGTTGCCTCTGCTGTGGATTCTTCAACAAGGGCAGACGCAATGGTGTGGGAGTTGAACGTGGCAGTGCTCATGGGACCTCACTCAAGAGGGACCCCCGTAGGGGATCCGCGCTTGCCGCATCCGTTCCGGACCGGCCGGGTCGTCACCCGGGGCACCCCACCGCGAATGGAGGGTTGCCGGCCAGCAAACCGGGGTTTAGCGCTGGCACTCGTGACCTGTAAAAAAGGCTAAGGCACTCCCCGGGGCCGTTCCAAAGCCACGGTCTATTGTTAAGCCCTTTGTTACGTCGAATGCGTATTCCCTGATTGGCCGAATAAAAGACAGCGGAGACACCCGAAAGGGTGCCTCCGCCGCTAGGTTATTCTGCCCTTCGCCCAACCGGGACGACCATTGAGTTTTAGAGGAGGTCGTCGATGCCGGGGTTGAGTCGCTTGAGGACCTCCGAGTGGAGGATCGAGTTGGTGGCCAAGGCGTTGCCGCCGAAGGGACCGTCCTCGCCTTCGAGTGAGGTGAACCTGCCGCCGGCTTCGGTGACGATGGGAACCAGCGCTGCCATGTCGTAGAGGTTCAATTCCGGCTCGCAGGCGATGTCCACCGCGCCCTCCGCCACCAAGCAGTAGGACCAAAAGTCGCCGTAGGCGCGCGTGCGCCAGACGTCTTCGGTGAGGTCAAGGAACTCGTCCAGGTTGCCCCGTTCCTTCCACCCGGAGAGACTCGAATACGACATTGAGGCATCGGCCAGGCTGGACACATTCGAAACCTTGAGCCGGGTGGCAGAGGCGAGGGACCGGCCCATGTAGGCGCCCATGTCCTTGGCGGCCCACCAGCGCTTTCCCAAGGCAGGGGCGCTGACAACTCCCACTACGGGTTCGTCGTCGTCTACCAAGGCGATCAGGGTAGCCCAGACCGGAACGCCGCGAACGAAGTTCTTGGTTCCATCGATGGGATCGATGATCCAGCGGCGTGAGCCATGGCCGCTGCTGCCGAACTCTTCGCCCAGGACGGCATCACGCGGACGCGAGCGGGAGAGTTGCCCACGGATTGCTTCCTCTGCGGCCTTGTCGGCGTCCGTGACAGGGGTGAGGTCAGGCTTGGTCTCGATCTTGAGGTCCAGGGCCTTGAAGCGATCCATGGTCTGGGCGTCGACGGAATCAGCGAGGACGTGGGCAAGGCGCAGGTCATCGTTGTAGGTGGAAACGGGATGGGTCATGCCACCAAACTATCCTGAATCCCAAGCTCCAGTGGGGACGCGAAGCCGTCCACAATCAGTTGACGGTGCCCAGTTCCTTGGTCTCTTTAGCTTCGAGCCTTGGGTCTGCACCCAACAAACGGCGCAAGGAGGCCAACCGGGCAACACCTGACGGGCCCGCATGGCCATCGTTCACCCAGGCATCCAACCCGCAATTGGTTGCGTTGGCACCATGCTTGCAGCCGCGGTCGCAGGTCTCCGTGCCGGGCTCGAGGTCCGGGAAAGAATGCAGGATCCGGTCCGGGTCCACATGGGCCAAGCCGAAGGAGCGGATGCCGGGAGTGTCGATAATCCAGCTGCCGGACGGTGCATCGTCAAGCTTTAACGCCAAAGCCGAGGACGATGTATGGCGGCCTCGGCCCGTCACCGCATTAACGCCACCGGTGGCGCGCTCTGCGCCCGTCAGTGCATTGACCATGGTGGATTTACCCACGCCGGAGTGACCGAGCATGACGGTAACTTTTCCACCCAGGTGAGAGCGGAGCTGGGATACGGCGTCCTTGTCCAGCCGGGCTGATAGTCCGTCATCCGAGCGGGCATCGATGCCGCCGGCTTCGGAGTCGGCGGTCCGGCTGATGATGACGGGAAAGTCCAGGCTCAGGTAATTGGCCAGGAGTTCCGCGGGATCCTTGACGTCCGCTTTGGTGATGAGCAGCAACGGTTCGATGCCGGCGTCGTACGCTGCCACCAAGGCCCGATCAATGAAGCCCGTACGTGGTTCCGGGTTGGCAGCTGCAACAACCACCACGAGCTGATCGGCGTTGGCTACCACCACCCGTTCGATGGGGTCGGTATCGTCAGCGCTGCGGCGTAGGAGCGTCTTCCGCTCTTCCACCCTGACAAGACGGGCCAGTGTGTCGGGGGAGCCTGAGACGTCTCCCACCAGTGCGACGAAATCACCGGGAACAACAGGGTTGCGCCGCAGTTCACGGGCTCGCGCCGCAATAACGATACGTTCGTCGGGGGAATCTTCATCCACGATCGCCCTGTACCGCCCCCGGTCCACAGTGATGATCCTGCCTATCACGGCGTCATCGTGGCTGGGGCGATCCTTGGTTCGGGGCCTTGATCCTTTTTTGCTGGGACGGATCCGGACGTCGGATTCGTCCCAGGAGCGTGCGTCACGGCCCATGGTTAGTTGCTGGCCTCATCAAGATCGGCACCGGCATCGGATGGCTTCAGCATGGCTTCCCACATCTTTGGAAACTCCGGCATGGTCTTCGACGTCGTGGCTATGTCCTCAACTTGTACGCCGTCGACGGCGAGCCCAAGAATCGCCCCTGCAGTGGCCATGCGGTGGTCGGCGTAGCTGTGCACCACCCCGCCGTGCAGGGCTGCCGGGCGGATCACCAAGCCGTCGGCAGTCTCTTCCGCGTCGCCGCCGAGGCCGTTGATTTCGGCAACCAAGGCGGCAAGCCTGTCGGTTTCGTGCCCCCGGAGGTGGGCAATGCCCGTCAGCCGGGAGGGTCCGTTGGCCAAAGCGCACAGTGCAGCGACAGTGGGTGCCAGTTCACTGGTTTCATCGAAGTCAGCCCCCTTGATTTCGGGGCCTCCGGTTACCGTCAGGGTTCCGTCTTCGAAAGATACTTGTGCTCCCATGGCCGTCAGGATGCTGCGCCACTGGTCACCCACTTGCGTGGTGCCGGCGGGCCAATTGGGAATACGTACGGTGCCGCGTGTGGCCAGCGCAGCAGCGAGGAAAGGCCCTGCGTTGGACAGGTCTTGTTCTATCCGCTGGTCAAAAGCGTGGATGGGGCCGGGGGAGACCCGCCAGTGGTTGGGTACGGAATCGTCCACGACGACGCCGACACTCCGGAGGACCTCCACGGTCATGGCGATGTGGTCCAAGCTGGGAACGGGCTTGCCCACGTGCTCCAGGTGCAGGCCCTCAGTGAAGCGGGCACCCACCAGCAGCAACGCGGAAACGAACTGTGATGAAGCGCTGGCATCTATCACCAGATGGCCACCCCGGACCTCACCGGTACCGTTCACTGCGAAAGGAAGGGACGACGGCGTCCTGCCGCCATCCGCTGCCACCGGAACGCCGAGGGCCAGCAATGCTTCAATGATGGTTCCCATGGGTCTGTTGCGGGCGTGGGGATCGCCGTCGAAGATCGTTACCCCGTTGCGAAGTGCGGCCAAGGGGGGAACGAACCGCATGACAGTTCCGGCCAGGCCGCAATCGATCACCGTCTCAGCGCCTGATGAGGCCGGATCCATGGGCGTAATTTCCAAATCCGGACCGAAGTTGCCGTCCCCTGGTACCTCGGTGACAGTCGCCCCCAGTTGCCGGAGGGCCTGGATCATCAATGCCGAGTCCCTGGAATGAAGGGGGGCCCGCAACCGTGAGGGACCATCCGCCAAAGCAGCCAACACCAGGAACCGGTTGGTCAGCGACTTTGAACCAGGGACCGTCACTGTTGCGTCCACAGGCCCGTTGGCAAGCGGTGCCGGCCAGAGTGGCAGCATGGTGTCGGCTTCGGTCGATTCGGTGTTTGCGGCGGTGGTACCGGTCATGCTTCCTTATGCTCCAACTGCGTTGTCAACGGCCTTGCGGACTGCTTTGTCTGCGCGCTTGATCTGCTTGCCAGTCACCTTTTTGGCATCGGCAGCCAGGTGCTCCGCCCGCCAGGCAATGCTGGGACGGCCAGCGGTGTCAACAGAGGCAAGAAGCACACCACCCGTGAGGGAAATGTTTTTCAATAACTGGGCCTTGCGTGCGCTTCGACCTTCCTTCGTGCTGATGTCGGCGGAGCGCCACTCGACATAGGAGTTCAAGGCTGACGTAACAGCCAGCACCGTGGCGGCAAAGCGTGAGAGTTTACCCAGTCCGAGCAGGGCGCCGGCGCCCAGTTGCGCGCCGCCGATGACGCGCGCGAGTGTCTTTTCATCAGCTTTGAAGGGCAGGGATTCCGAGGCACGGCGAAGGACGGGCGAGAGTTGCTTCGCAGTGTCGTCCGCGTTCCTGAGCTTGTCCAGCCCTGCCACGACAAAGCTGGACGCGAGCATGGGACGTGCGAGAAAACGGATAACAGACATGTCTTGCCTCCTGGATGGCTTGCCACATTAGTTCGGTGTGTTGTGTTGAAGGGGTGCAGTCTGCTCTAGTCTTGCACTTTTGCGGAATATTTACCCAGCAGCAGCCGTTGTGAACAACAGGTGCGGTGGAGGCCGGACTGCGGCATCATGTTGCCGCCTGTTGAACGGAGTTGGTTTTTTGACTTTGGTTAAGGACCGGGTGGTTCTACCGGAACCTGGATATGGGATGCAGCCGGAATCCCGGCAGCTGACAGTAGACTTGGCAACGATGAGCACCACTGAACCGGCCGCAGCGGCCATGTACCAGGCAGCCGGCGCGGATGACGCGACGGTTGCAGCCGACGTCGACCCTGCCACGGAGACTCCCGAACAGCGGCGGGCGCGCTTTGAGCGCGACGCCATGCAGTACGTGGACCAGCTGTACTCGGCAGCCATGCGGATGGCACGCAACCCCTCCGATGCCGAAGATCTGGTTCAAGAGGCCTATACCAAGGCGTTTTCTGCTTTTCACCAGTACAAGCCGGGAACCAACCTTAAAGCCTGGCTGTATCGCATTCTTACCAACACCTACATCAACCTCTATCGGAAGCGGCAGCGTGAGCCGCTGCAGTCCAACTCGGACACCATCGAGGATTGGCAGTTGGCTAAGGCGGAGTCGCATACTTCGGCCGGATTGCGGTCCGCGGAGACTGAGGCTCTTGACCACCTCCCTGATTCCGATGTGAAGAATGCCTTGCAGTCGATTCCTGAGGAATTCCGGCTGGCGGTCTACTTCGCGGATGTCGAAGGGTATGCGTACAAGCAAATTTCAGAGATTATGAACACCCCGATCGGCACGGTCATGTCACGGTTGCACCGCGGCAGGAAGATGCTGCGGGACATGCTGGCGGATTACGCCGCCGAACGGGGCTTCAGGGCCCAAACCGAAGATCAGGCCGCGGCCGGAAGCAACAATCAGGAGAAAGAGAAATGAGCGACTGCCAGGGATTGGGCGATTGCGACGATACGCGAATGCAGCGGATCTACGAGTACCTCGACGGCGCATTGACCCGCGAGGACCTTACGGAGATCAAGCAGCACTTGGACACCTGCGAGGAATGTGCCGAGCAGTATGACCTTGAGTGCCTCATCCGGACCATGGTCAAGCGCTCATGCACTGAGTCCGCGCCGGAGAACCTGAAGAACTCCATCCTGGATAGGATTCACTCCATTAAGCCTGTGGACGCCTGATACAACTCCCTATGGAGTGTTCATCAGATCGGGCATTAACTGCGAAGGCCCCGGAAACCGCATGGTTTCCGGGGCCTTCGCTTTAAGCCTGTGACGCTAAGCCGATGGCTTAGGTGTTGGGACGCTTGCCGTGGTTCGCGCCGCCGCGCTTACGGTCACGACGCTTACGTGCACGCTTGCTCATAGCTGGCCTCCTTCAAGGATTGATACTCAATAAAGCTGCCCTCCAGTTTCGCACATCCGGGTGCTGCGCCGCGAACCGGGCGGTGCCCTGAGGGTGAGGAGCTACGGAATGGCCACCCCGGTACCTAGTCCTGCAGCGAATTCCTGATGGAGATGCGGGCTTGGTCCAACACGGTGCGCACGGTTTCAAGCGCCAAGGGAGTCAACGGCTGCGAGGCGCCGTGTTGGCGCAACTCCACACGGATGTCGTCCCTGAAGGACTGGACCAACATTTCCGCTTCCTTGAGGATGCGTTGGCCTTCGGGAGTATGGCCAGCGGTCCTGCTTCGAAAAGTTGCCGCGGAGGCGCTGGTGCGTGCAGCCTCGGCAGTGGCCGCGAGATCTGCCCGCAGCCCACGCATGTTGGCGCGGATGTCCGCCCGCAGACTGTCAGCGAGCCTCCTGACGGAGGCCGATATGTTGTCCTCGACATCTGCCAACTCCTGCCGACGGCTGTCCAGCTCAGCGCGACCGGCAGCCGTAATGGAGTACTTGGTGCGCCGCCCTTCGGTCTCCGTGGCCACGAGACCTTCCTCCTCCAGCTTGCCCAAGCGCGGGTAGATGGTGCCGGCGCTGGGGGAGTAGGTGCCTCCGAAGCGGTCGCCCAACGCCTTGATCAGCTCGTAGCCGTGCTTCGGACCTGTCTCAAGCAAGGCAAGCAGGTATAGTCGCAGGGCGCCGTGCGCGAAGACCGGAGGCATCAGAGGCCCGCTTCCCCGGGGACAGGGTGGCCGTTCTCCGGTGTGGGCGCCGTCCCGTGCATGATGAAGGTCTTGCCGGATACGGTGTTGGTCCGCACCAGCATCAGCCTTTCATCGGGGCCGACGATAGTGTGGACGTTGCTGCCAGGTTGGGCGTACATCTGGCTATCGATTACTACGGTTCCACTGGCCGACTTCGCCACGATGTCCAGGCCTACATCGTGCGGCAGCCGGATGGTCAGGTCCCCGGAGACAGAGTTGGCCCCGAGATCGTTGGTGAAGTCCTGAAGATCGAAGCTGAGGTCGCCGCTCACGGTGCTCGCGCGGACATTCTTGAACTTGCCAGAAGCGGTAACTTCGCCTGAGACGCTCTTGGCGGTCAGGACGCCGTCGTGGTTTCTGGCGATGACCTCGCCGCTGACTGTATTCACGTGCAATTCGCCGCGGGTGCCGTCCGCCAAAACCGAACCGGAGACCGTATTCAGCCTGGTGCGACCGCTGATACCGGAGACCATGCCGTCGCCGCTCACGGTACCTGCCTCAACGTCGACGCCGGACGGCAGCGCAATGCCGACGATCACCGAGTTGGTGCTTGTGTTATTGACGGTGCCCATCAGATTGCGGAACCAGCCCTGCGGTCCTTGAAGCTGGTGGCGTACTTCCAACCGCCCATCAACCAGCGTGACTGTCAGGGGGTCGCCCGTAATCTCGCTGATTTCGATCCGGACGAATGGCTCATCGTGCGTCACGACGTCAAAGCGGCCCTTGACGATGCCCAGTTTCAGTGACCGGACATTCTCTACATCTATGGTTTGCGGGCCCGTCACGGTCCAAAGTTCGTCAGACATAGTCCCTCCAAGTTGCGATATATCGCGTTGATGTCAACACGATATATCGTGTGCATCCCGGAAGCAATGGTTAGCGGAAATCAGGCCAAGGGCTGGTAGGTTTTGCCGATGATCGAGCGCGCAATGGTCACCGCCGGATCCCGCCCGTCGGCCGCAGGGGCCAGATTGGTCCATACCACCAGGGTGACGGAGTTCACCGGGTCACTGCCCATGAACGTATTGAAGCCCGGAAGTTCTCCCGTGTGCCCATAGAGGTTGCCAAACTTCGCAATCCCTAAACCATAGGAGGCCCCGCCTGGGCTGTCAGTGTTGATGGGCGCGACGCTGTCAAGCCGCTTTTTTTGAAGGTCCGGCTTTAAGAGCTTCCCGTTAACGAGGGCTTCACCCAGAATTTTAAGGTCCGAGGCCGTGGAGATCCCTGAACCGGCCGCCCAAGCCCACGATGGGTTGACATCGGTGACATCGTTGGGCGCCAGAGCGCCTGCCGCAGCTTCTTTCTGCATCTCCTCCGGAAGTGCGGGGGTGGTCATGGTCAGGACGTTGTCACCGAAGAAGTAGCCCTGGGGATGTGGCTGGGGAACACTGTTGGATGAAATATCGGGAAAGATCGTGCCCTTCAGGCCAAGCGGCTCAAAGATTCGTTCCTTGAACAGTTGTCCGAGCGGTTTCCCCTCAACTTTTTCCGCGATGAGGCCGAGCAAAACGGTGTTGGTGTTGGAGTAATGGAAGCCCTGGCCCGGAGCGAAGTATGGTGGGCGGGCAAAGGCCAGGGCGAGTAGCTCTTCCGGCTTCCACGCCCTCTGCGGGTCTGTATCCATGGCCGAATTGAGTTCGAGTGTTTCGGTGTAGTTGAACAGTCCGCTCCGCATCGTCAGCATTTGCTCAAGTGTGATGGCGTCCCCGTTGGGAACGTCGGCGCGGTGTTTGGACACGGGGTCATCCAAGGACAGCTTGCCCTCCTGAACCAGCTGCAGAACCACAGTGGTGGTCCAGGTCTTAGTGACTGAACCTACGCGGATATGGTCCTCGGCTGAAACAGCGCGTTGGGCGTCACGGACTCCAGTGCCGTACGAAGCAGTGAGGGTTCCTCCAGGTGTCACCAATAGCATCATGGCCCCGGGTACCAGGACTTCCTTCGCTGTCCGCTCAAACTCTGAACGCAGGGTTCCGGCGTCGAAGGGCTGCAATGCAGCAGAGGGAGTCGGGGGCGTTGATGGCGAGGTGGCCGGCGTGGCCGTTGTGGCCGTTGGCGACGTCGCTGAAGGAGTCGGTGGACCGGAACTGCAGGAAACTGTGGATACCAGCGCCGCAACAATGGCTGCTGTGACTGCTGCTTTGACAGAAACCTGCACGTTCCGCGACATGGCTACTCCGGTTGAGCGATGTTAAGCCACTGGAACCAGCCGCGGTGCAGGACAAGCCACGCAATCAATCCGTAGCCGGCCTGGCCCGGTGTTCCCCCATTGGCTGCGAGGTCCGTCCTCCACTGCTCATGATTGAGCAAGGGGGAGAAGGTGTCAACGTAGTGGTGGTTCCGTCGTGTGGTGACATCGGCAAACGCCGTGTTCAGTTCGGCAAGCCGCTTGTTGCGGACGGGATCGAGTGTAGGAGGCGGGCCCACCACAAAGACCTCCACACTGCTGTGCGAAGCTCCGTCAAGGATGTTGGCAAGATTCAAGCGGCTGCGCGCCGTGGAAAGTCCAAACTCGAGGTCGCGCCCCGAAAGGCCGATCACCAATCGATTCTCATGACTATCGCTGAAGCGTCTGCCCGCTTCATCCTGCCACCGGGCGGCAAGGCCCTCAGTGCCTTCCATGGGGCAGGGGAGCGGGAAACTTTCCACTGCGACGGAGTCCTGGGGCGTGCGGGCCAGCACTCTTCCGAGCCAACCCAGTGCGCGGGGATCCCCCAGGCCCGCAAGCAGTTCATCTCCTACAGCTGCTATGCGCAGCTTCCTGTCTTCCACGGTTACCTCTTCACACTCGTTAGGGTCCTTGCACGGTTTCGATCATCGGCCGGTTCAGGAACCGGGTACTTGTCCCATTAAACAGAACTGCCCGGCCTAAGGCGCGCTCATCGCTCCTCAGGCCGGGCAGTTTCGCCTACTTGCGTTCGAACGCCTGCTTGATCAGGGCGTCCTGTTCAGCGGCGTGGCGCTTCATGGAACCGGCAGCAGTGGATGCCGAAGCCGGACGCGAGACGAGGCGAAGCTTGCGGTCAAGCTCCGGTGCCAGGTTCAGGCCCATGAACGGCCACGGACCCTGGTTGGCGGGCTCGTCCTGTGCCCACACGATGTCAGCGTTCGGGTATTTGGCAAGTTCGGCGTCGATTTCAGCCTTGGGCAGCGGGTACAGCTGCTCTACGCGGATGATCGCAGTCGAGGTATCCCCGGACTTCTGGCGGTTGGACAGGAGGTCGTAGTACAAGCGTCCGGAGACCAGGATGACGCGGTCCACGTTGGCAGGCTGCACGTCCGGATCGCCGATCACCGTCTTGAAGCCGCCGGTGGTGAAGTCCTCCACAGCGGAAGCGGCACCCTTGAGGCGGAGCAACTGCTTGGGCGTGAAGATGATCAACGGCTTCCGCGGACGGCTGTAAGCCTGGCGGCGCAGCAGGTGGAAATGCGAGGCGGCCGTGGTGGGGTTCGCCACGATCATGTTGTCCTCGGCGCACATCTGCAGGAAGCGCTCGATACGTGCCGAGGAGTGGTCCGGTCCCTGGCCTTCGTAGCCGTGAGGGAGCATGAGCACCAGCGAGGAGCGCTGGCCCCACTTCTGTTCAGCCGAGGATATGAACTCGTCAATGATGGTTTGCGCACCATTGACGAAGTCACCGAACTGGGCCTCCCAGAGGACCAGGGCATCCGGGCGCTCCACTGAGTAGCCGTATTCGAAGCCCATGGCTGCGTATTCGGACAACAGGGAGTCGTAGATCCACAACTTGGCCTGGTCATCGGAAAGGTTGCCCAACGGCAGCCATTCGTTGCCGTTGGCGCGGTCGTGGAACACGGCGTGGCGCTGGACGAACGTTCCGCGCCGGGAGTCCTGGCCTGCAAGGCGTACGGGAACGCCTTCCATGATCAGTGAACCAAAAGCTGCGATTTCGCCGAAGCCCCAGTCGATGCCGCCCTCACGGGACATCTGCTCGCGCTTCTCCAGAAGCTGCTTGAGCTTGGAGTGGACGGTGAAGCCTTCCGGAATCTCCAGGTGCGCTTTGCCGATCCGGGCAAGGGTCTCCACGGAAATTGCCGTTGAGGCAGGGGAATTGGTGCCGAAGTCGGACTGCTGGGCAATGGGACGCTCGATGTCCGAGACAGCCGCGGAGTCAGCGGTGATGATCGGGATCGGCGACGTCTGAGCAGCATGGGTCTCGGCGAAGACGCGCTCAAGGCGCTCCTGGTAGTCGCGGAGCAGCTGCTCGGCTTCTTCCTCGGTGATGTCGCCACGGCCGATGAGCGATTCGGTGTACAGCTTGCGAACGGAGCGCTTGGCTTCGATCAGGTTGTACATGAGCGGCTGGGTCATCGAGGGGTCGTCGCCTTCGTTGTGGCCGCGACGGCGGTAGCAGACCATGTCGATGACCACGTCCTTGTGGAAACGCTGGCGGAACTCGTAGGCGAGCTGTGCAACGCGCACCACTGCCTCGGGGTCGTCGCCGTTCACGTGGAACACAGGGGCCTGGATCATCTTGGCAACGTCAGTGGAGTACGTGGACGAACGCGAGGACGACGGAGCAGTGGTGAAGCCAACCTGGTTGTTGACGATCACGTGGATGGTACCGCCGGTGCGGTAACCGCGCAGCTGCGAGAGGTTGAGGGTTTCAGCCACAACACCCTGCCCTGCGAAGGCTGCGTCACCGTGAACCATGATGGGCAGGACCGGGAAGGATTCGCCCTGGTCCAGGCGATCCTGCTTGGCGCGCACGATGCCCTCCAACACGGAGTCAACTGCCTCAAGGTGGGACGGGTTGGCGGCGAGGTAGACCTTGGTTTGCTTGCCGTTGTCCGACGTGAAGGTGCCTTCGGTGCCGAGGTGGTACTTGACGTCGCCGGATCCCTGGACCGAGCGGGGGTCCTGGGTGCCCTCGAATTCGCGGAAGACCTGTGCGTAAGTTTTGCCCGCGATGTTAGTCAGCACGTTCAGGCGGCCGCGGTGGGCCATGCCGATGGCAACCTCGTCCAAGCCGTCGTCGGCAGCATCTGAAATCACGGCGTCGAGCAGCGGAATCAGCGACTCGCCACCCTCAAGGGAGAAGCGCTTCTGGCCCACGAACTTGGTCTGCAGGAAGGTCTCGAAAGCCTCTGCTGCGTTGAGCTTGGAGACAATACGCAGCTGCTCTTCACGGCTGGGCTTGGAGTACGGGTGCTCCAGCTGGTCCTGGAACCACTTGCGCTCGGCAGGCTCCTGGATGTGCATGTACTCAATGCCCGTGGTGCGGCAGTACGCGTCACGGAGAACGCCAAGGATGTCCCGGAACTTGAGCTGGGGCTTGCCGCCGAAGCCGCCCGTGGGCCATTCGCGGTCCAGGTCCCAGAGGGTCAGGCCATAGGTCAGGACGTCAAGGTCCGGGTGTTTGCGCTGCACGTACTCCAGGGGATCGGTGTCAGCCATCAGGTGACCGCGAACACGGTAGGAGTGGATCAGCTGCTGGATGCGGGCAACCTTGTTGATCTCGTCAGCGGGATCAACTTGGAGATCCGGGCTCCAGCGCACGGGCTCGTACGGGATGCGCAGGGCTTCGAAGATTTCGTCGTAGAAGTTCTGCGCACCGAGGAGGAGCTGGTGTACCAGTTTGAGGAACTCGCCGCTGCCGGCACCCTGGATGACGCGGTGGTCATAAGTGGAGGTCAGGGTGAGGATCTTGCTGATGGCGTTCTGGGCGATGATCTTCTCGCTCGCGCCCTGGAACTCAGCCGGGTAATCCAGGGCGCCGACCCCGATGATGGCAGCCTGGCCCTTGGAAAGGCGCGGTACCGAGTGGACGGTACCAATTCCACCGGGGTTGGTCAGGGAGACGGTGGTGCCTGCATGGTCATCAGCGGTCAGCTTGCCGTTGCGGGCGCGCTTGATGAGGTCCTCGTAGGTGTGCCAGAACTCGGCGAAGTCCATGGTCTCTGCCTTCTTGATGTTTGGAACCATCAAGAGGCGGGTGCCATCGGGCTTCGGCATGTCAATGGCGATGCCGAAGTTGACGTGCGCCGGCTGCACAGCGCTCGGCTTGCCGTCGATTTCGTCGTAGTAGACGTTCATCGAGGGGAACTGGGAGAGCGCACGGACTACCGCGTAACCGATCAGGTGGGTGAAGGACACCTTGCCGCCGCGGGCGCGGGCGAGGTTGGAGTTGATAACCACCCGGTTGTCGATGAGCAGCTTGGCAGGAACTGCCCTGACGCTCGTGGCAGTGGGCACTTCAAGGCTGGTCACCATGTTGGTGGCAATGGCTTTGGCCGGGCCGCGGAGGACGGATACGACGTCTTCCTCAGGTGCCGTGGGAGCCTTGGTGCTCTTGGGCAGCTGTGCAGGGATGGGCTGGGCCGTGGTGCCGGCGGCGGGCTTCTTTGCTCCGTCGCGGGCAACCGTGGCGGGTGCCTTCTTTGCCGGTGCGGGCGCCGCCGGTGCTGCAGGTTCCGCGGCGGGCGTCGCTGCGGGAGCGGCCGGCGCCGGTGCCGGTGCCGCTGCAGCCGGAGCTACCACGGGAAGTACTTGGGTAGGGGGATTGGCAGCCTTTGCGGCTGCGGAGGATCCGTTGGAAGAAGTGCCGTCAGCGGAAGCAAAGGACTCGAAGAGTGGCCACCACTTGGCGTCGACCGAATTCTTGTCCTGTTGGTACCGCTCGTACAGTTCGTCAACGAGCCACTCGTTTCCGCCAAATTCCTCTGGTAGACGGTGGCTGGGCTGCTCTGGCACTTGAAATACGCCTCTTCCATGAGTGTTGTTTTCCCGCTGGCCGCAGATGCTCTCCACAACGATGGGCCAGGGTCCGGGTCCCGCGAACTCAGACCCATGTCAGTCTAGTTAGGATCGTTGGTTAACTGCCAATAGTGGTGACCTAAATCATGTTGCGGCTGACTTAATGGGCATGCACTTCTTCTTCGAACCGTAGTCGGCTACAGCGAGGCGCCCCTGCCTGGCGGACTGTAGACTGAAGTTCTTATGGACAGTAAATCTAGGTGCCGGCCTGGGAGCTGTCGGGGGAGCCGACCTGGCAACTCCGCACAGCGTGCCCGTCGAGCCGGCAACACCCGTTCACATGCCCATCATGCGCCGGCGCTCACAGCCGGTGGTGCCGCAGACCATGCGTCTGCGGGACCCGACCAGCCTCCGCCGGGGCGAGTTCCCGCGCCAGGGGCGTTCTTCCCGTTGCACGTGCCCACTCTTGGAGTGATGCGCTAAGTGGAATGGATTCTTCTCCTTGCCGGCTTTGCCTTGATACTTGGCACCGGATTCTTTGTAGCAGTTGAGTTTTCCCTTGTTGCTTTGGACCAGGCAAGCGTTCAGCGAGCGGTAGATAACGGCGACCAAGCTGCCGCTCCGTTGCTGAAATGCCTCAAGTCGCTCTCGACGCAGCTCTCCAGTTGCCAACTCGGCATCACGCTGACAACTCTGTTGACAGGTTTCGTGATGGAGCCCTCTGTTGGGCAGTTGCTCGTTGGGCCCCTTGGCCTGCTGGGCCTCACTCCTGAGGTTGCGCATTCGGTCGCCCTGATCGTTGCCATGGCGTTTGCAACGCTGCTGTCGATGCTTCTGGGGGAGCTGGTCCCCAAGAACATGGCCATAGCCCTTGCATTCCCTTTGGGGAAGCGCCTGGCGCGGCCCCAGCTGATCTTCACCGCCGTTTTCAAGCCTGCCATCGTGGTGCTCAATGGTTTCTCGAACAAGGTGCTTAACCTGTTCGGCCTCGAAGCCAAGGAGGAGATTTCCGGGGCAAGGACACCTGCAGAGCTCGCATCCTTGGTGCGGCGCTCTGCCGAGCTGGGGACACTCGATGCCGGGACAGCCAACTTCGTTGCCCGTACCCTGAACTTTTCCGGGCGTACGGCGGCGGACGTCATGACTCCCCGCATCCGGATGGAGACTATCGACGCCGACCAGCCCGTCTCTGACGTCCTGGATGCCGCGCGGCGAACCGGATACTCCCGCTTCCCCGTTATTGGGGATTCCACGGACGATATCCGCGGTGTGGTTCATGTCAAGAAAGCGGTGGCGGTCCCAGCGGAGCGCCGGGCCAAGCTGGAGGCAGGCGCGATCATGACGGACGTCCTGCAAGTCCCGGAGACCATCCACTTGGACGCACTCCTTGCTGAACTGCGCGAGGGCAACCTCCAACTGGCAGTCGTGCTGGATGAATACGGCGGCACGGCAGGCATCACCACCTTGGAAGACCTTGTGGAAGAAATTGTCGGCGAAGTCTCTGATGAGCATGACAAGGTCCGGCCCGGGGTGCTGCAAAGTGCGTCCGGGGACTGGTACTTCCCGGGCTTGCTGAGGCCGGACGAAGTCTCCGAGCAGATCCCCAATCTTACCGTTCCTGATGAATCCGCTTACGAAACGGTGGGTGGGTATGTCATGAGCCAGCTGGGCCGTATTGCCAGGACAGGCGATGTAGTGGACACCGTGGGCGGGACGCTGACCGTTACCCGAATGGATGGACGAAGGATCGACAGGATCTGTTTCCATCACGTGGAGACGGACGAATCATCGTCCACGGACTCCGGCAGCACGCGTCACGAAGCAGGTGCCGTATGAGCGACTGGGCAGGAATCGTCTGGCTCGTGGTGCTCCTGATCGGCAATGCCTTCTTCGTTGGGGCCGAGTTTGCGGTCATGTCCGCGCGTCGCAGCCAGATTGAGCCGCTGGCTGAAGCTGGTTCCAAGCGCGCGCAAACCACTCTGCGTGCCATGGAAAACGTCTCGCTGATGCTCGCCTGTGCACAGTTGGGTATCACCGTCTGCTCGCTCCTGATTCTTCAGGTTGCTGAGCCCGCTATTCACCACTTGTTGACTGAGCCCTTGGAACTGGTTGGTGTTCCGGTTGAACTGGCAGACATCATCGCTTTTACCATCGTGTTGCTGTTGGTCACCTTCCTGCACGTAACCTTCGGCGAGATGGTGCCTAAGAACATCTCGGTTTCCGTTGCGGACAAGGCTGCCCTGCTGTTGGCGCCACCGCTGATGTTCATCGCCCGGGTGGTGAACCCGATCATCTGGACGCTGAACTGGCTGGCCAACCACATTCTTCGGTTGATGAAGATTGAACCCAAGGACGAAGTGTCCTCGTCGTTCACGCTGGAGGAAGTGCAGTCAATCGTTCAGGAGTCCACCCGCCACGGTCTGGTGGATGACGAGGCGGGCTTGCTGAGCGGCGCCTTGGAGTTCTCGGAGCATACCGCTTCGCACATCATGGTTCCCCTGGACAAATTGGTGGTGCTGAAGACAGCGTCCACCCCCGTGGACCTTGAGAAGGCTGTGAGCCGCACGGGATTCTCCCGTTTCCCGATGGTTGACGACGACGGCGAACTCGCCGGATACCTGCACGTGAAGGACATCCTGTCCATTCCCGACGAGGGCCGAAGGCACCCTATTGCCGAGGGGCGTATCCGGTCACTGGCCAACCTTTCGCCGGATGATGAGATCGAGCAGGCGATGTCCGTCATGCAACGCACAGGTTCACACTTGGCACGTGTTGTGGGGACAGGCGGTGAGACGCAGGGCGTCTTGTTCCTGGAGGACGTCATCGAGCAGTTGGTAGGTGAAATCCGCGACGCTACTCAGGCAACCGGCATTCGCCGTTACGGTGGGCAACAAGTGCAATAGCAAGGAGAACGAGAGCCCGGCGTCGGTGGATCCCCATCGGCGCCGGATCTGTCTAAACAGGAATCATTCCTATTTACAGTTACACTGGAAGCAGTCTCTAATTGTGTTTGATTCTCATTTTGATTTGATCCGAGGTCTCCGTGCGCCGTTCCGCCACCCGACTTTCCTTGACCGCTTCCGCAGCTCTTGCTGCCCTGCTGTTGTGCTCGTGCGCTGGTACAGCCCAGAGCAGTGCTATGCCTTCCTCCGGTTCCATTGAGGTGGTGACCTCTACCAATGTCTACGCCGATGTGGTCAAGGCCATCGGCGGCGACAAGGTCAACGTGAGGGCAATCATCACCAAGACAAGCCAGGATCCGCACTCCTATGAAGCCACTGCCCAGGACACGCTGCTGATCTCGAAGGCCAAGCTCGTGGTGGAGAACGGGGGTGGCTACGACGTGTTCCTCCACAAAATTGCTGAGCAGACCCAGGTAGGCCACGACAATATGATCAGCGCTGTGGAGATCTCGGGGGTCGCTCCCGAGCAAGAAGGTCGTGGCACGGAAGCCAGTGCTGGCGGGATGTTTGGCGAAGATGGGCACGCGCATGATCGCGGGGAGTTCAATGAGCATGTCTGGTACAGCCCTGACGCGATGGGCAGGCTCGCCGATGCCATTGCCGGAAAGTTGGGCCGGCTGGATACCGGATCTGCCTCAACCTTCGCTGCCAACGCTGGTTCCTTCAAAGCCAAACTCGCTGAATTGACCGGCAAGCTAGGTGACATCAAAGCCGGCAACGAGCATGCACCTGTTGCTGTGACCGAACCCGTTCCCTTATACCTCCTCGAGGCAGCAGGCCTGAAGAACAAGACGCCCCAAGCCTACAGTGCCGCCATCGAGGAGGAAACCGATGTCCCGCCCGCTGTGTTGAAGGAAACCACCGATCTCGTCAGCGCCAAATCCGTTCGGTTCCTGGCGTACAACGAACAAACCAGGGGGCCGCAGACCGAGTCCGTCAAGCGCGCCGCAGAAGCCGCGGGAGTGCCCGTTGTGGACTTTACTGAAACGCTGCCGGACGGGAAGGACTACATCCAGTGGATGACGGACAACGTGGAATCAGTCATGTCCGCACTCAAGAAGTAGGGTTTCCAACACCCTTTTGTGGTGAAGGACCTCGCGGCATCCCAAATATTCATCACGGCTGTGGGCCTTTGCTTGCCACCAGCCCGATGGCCAAGACCAGCGCCACAACAACTGCGTTCCACAGAATGCATGGATCGAAGGACAACTTTTTGACACCGGCAATTAGCCTCCGAGGGGCCGGCCTGCAGTTCGGCAAGCGGACTCTCTGGCGGGACCTGGACCTGGACATCAACCCGGGCGAGTTTTTCGCTGTCCTTGGCCCCAACGGCAGCGGTAAGACAAGCTTCCTCAAAGTTCTCCTGGGGCTGCAGGAGTTGCACTCCGGAACGGTGTCCCTGGGGGGCCACCCTGTGGAACGCGGAAGCAAACGTATTGGGTACATACCACAGCAGAAGTCGTTTGCAGCCGATACGCCCTTACGCGCTCGCGACTTGGTGGGGCTGGGGATCGATGGCCACCGCTGGTGTATGCGATTCTCAGCCGGCAAGGTCAACCAGCGAATCGATGAGCTGCTGGAGCAAGTGGGCGCGTCGGATTATGCCAAAGTGCCGGTAGGCCAGTTATCCGGCGGCGAACAACAACGCCTCAGGGTGGCGCAGGCGCTGGCCACTGAACCCCAAGTACTCCTCTGCGATGAGCCGCTGCTTTCCTTGGACCTCCATCATCAGCAAGGTGTTAGCTCGCTGATCAACAAGCAATGCCACCAGCGGAACAGCGCGGTGGTCTTCGTGACTCACGAGATCAACCCTGTTATGGATTATGTGGACCGCGTCCTTTACCTCGCCGGAGGCCAATTCCGGGTAGGGACGCCCCAGGAAGTCATGACCACGGAAGTACTTTCGGAGCTGTACAACAGCCATGTGGAGGTCATCCACACCAACGGAAGGATCGTCGTCGTCGGGCTTCCGGACGCAACCACGCACTTCCATGACGATGCCCACGCCACCGCAGGGGAGGAGTTCTAGATGGATCTTGAAAGCATCCTGCAGACCATTTTCAACTTCGAGAACTACGGTGAGTTGCTGGTCCTTGTCCAAAATTCCATCTGGGCGGGAGCTGTCCTTGGCTTGCTGGGCGGTCTGGTCGGGACGTTTGTGATGAAGCGGGATCTTGCCTTCGCTGTTCACGGCATCTCCGAACTGTCCTTCGCCGGTGCGGCGTTTGCCCTGTTGATTGGCGCCGACATCATTGTCGGTTCCCTGATCGGCTCGGTAGCCGCCGCCGTGCTTCTTGGGTTCATGGGAGTACGGGCGCGGGACAAAAACTCGATCATCGGTGTAATCATGCCGTTTGGCCTGGGCCTGGGAATTCTGTTCCTCGCCCTCTATGAGGGGCGCGCGGCTAACAAGTTCGGACTGTTGACCGGTCAGATAGTGTCTGTGGACACCGTGCAGCTACAGGTTCTGGCCGGCACGGCAGTGGTGGTCATGGCGGCATTGGTCGCGATCTGGCGCCCACTGAGTTTTGCCAGCGTTGACCCGGAGATGGCTGAGGCCCGGGGCGTTCCGGTACGAGGCCTTGCCATCGGCTTCATGGTGCTTCTTGGTGTCAGCGTGGCCCTGTCCATCCAGATAGTTGGCGCGTTGCTGGTTCTGGCTTTGTTGATTACCCCTGCAGCTGCTGCGCTGCGGGTTACCACATCGCCTCGTTTGGTGGTGCTGCTGAGTGTGCTCTTCGCAATGACGGCCACCGTAGGCGGAATTCTGCTGGCCTTGGGCAGCCGCATCCCCATCAGCCCTTACGTCACCACGCTGTCCTTCCTGATCTACGTGGTGTGCCGGGTGGTCGGCGGGGTCCGCGCCAACCGGGGCCTCAACGGCAGGGTGCCGCGTGACCAGCCAGCGGGCGCGCTCTAGGGTTTCCCGGCTGCCTTCTTGGCGGTGCATTCCGGGCACAGGCCGAAGATTTCCACTGTGTGGGCCACCTCGGTGAAGCCGTGTTCAGTAGCCGTACGCGCCGCCCAGGTTTCGACGGCGGGTGCCTCCACTTCTTCCGCCTTGCCGCAGTTGCGGCACAGCAGGTGGTGGTGGTGTCCTGTGACCGCGCATCGGCGGTATACCGCTTCGCCGTCGCCGTTTCGGAGCACATCAATGAGTCCGTCGTCAGCGAGGGACTGCAGGATACGGTAAGCGGTGGCCAAGGACACCGAGATGCCCTTGTTCTGCAGAAGCCGATACAGCTCCTGGGTGCTGACGAAGTCATCCAATTCATCCAGGGCGGCGCTGACGGCCAGGCGTTGCTTGGTGACGCGCTGCTCCTTGACACCCCTGGTGACCGGCGATTCATGGCCGGTCCTGGCGGGACTGGTGCCCTGTGGCATTGAAAGACTCACTTCCCTGGGGATGCTGGCAAACCCTGATTTTACCAGTAGGGGATCCTTGGAAACTGTGAGCGGACGGCCCTAGGCTGTCTCCATGAAGCTCACCAAGTACACCCATGCCTGTGTCCGGTTGGAGAAGGAGGGAAAGGTCCTGGTGATCGATCCCGGGACTTTCTCCGAGTCGGAGGAAGCGTTGAGGGGGAGCCACGCTGTACTTGTCACGCACGAGCATAACGACCATATTGACCGGGCGGCAGTGGCGGCAGCCCTTCAGGGCAACACCACGCTGGAGGTCTATGCGCCGGCCGGGGTAGCCGAAGCGCTGAAGGAAAACGGCGAGGTGGCTGACCGCGTCCATACTGTGGAACCGAATTCCGGCTTTGAAGCGGCAGGATTCACGATCCGGACCTTCGGTGGACAACATGCCCTCATCCATGCGCAGATCCCGGTGGTAGCCAACATCGGCTATCTGGTGGATGACAACGTCTTCCACCCCGGGGACTCGTTCGTGGTCCCTGACGGAATCAACGTGAAAACTCTCTTGGTCCCCATCCATGCCCCTTGGTCCAAGGTGGGCGAGGTAGTGGACTTTGTTATCTCCGTCCGTGCACCCAAGGCCTTTCCGGTCCACGACGGGCTGCTCAACGAAGTGGGCAGGGGGATTGTCGAAGGACATGTCACGCGGATCGGGGCCCGATACGGAACCACGTACGCCCGGTTGGTGCCCAAGGAATCCGTGGAAGTCTAGCCGGTCCACACGCCTGTGTCGTGGAAGTTTTCGAGTACTGCTTCATGCGGTGCCGGGTCCAGACCGTGCGCGGCCAGCCAGCCGGCGTCGTTGTAGCTGCCCGCATAGCGGTCGCCGGCGTCGCACATCAGCGAAACGATGCTGCCCTTGCGGCCCTCAGCCACCATCCCGGCCACCAACTGCCACACGCCCCACAGGTTGGTCCCGGTGGAGGGCCCTGCATGCAGGCCGGTGAGTTTTCGGAGGTGCCTCATGGCGGCGACGGATGCGGCGTCGGGCACTTGGATCATATGGTCGATGACGGCCGGCACGAAGCTGGGTTCAGACCGGGGCCGGCCAATTCCCTCGATCCTGGACGGAAGGCCCGTGGCTGCGGCTGCGTCGCCATCGCGCCACGCCGGGTAGAAGGCCGAGTTTTCGGGGTCCACCACGGCCAGGCGGGTTGTGTAGCGGTTGTACCGCAGGTAGCGGCCAATGGTGGCACTGGTGCCCCCGGTGCCTGCACCCACAACGATCCATTCCGGAACCGGGTGCTCTTCCAAGGCGAGCTGGTCGAAAATCGACTCTGCGATGTTGTTGTTACCCCGCCAGTCCGTTGCGCGCTCGGCAAACGTGAATTGGTCCATGTAGTAGCCGCCGGACGTTTTGGCAGTCTCATCGGCCACCGCATAGACCTCCGAAGCGTGGTCCACCAGAAGGCACGCGCCACCAAACTCCTCGATCAGGGTGATTTTCTCCGGGCTGGTGGTCTTTGTCATGACGGCGATGAAGGGCAGTCCGATGAGGCGGGCAAAGTACGCCTCGGATACGGCGGTGCTGCCGCTGGAGGCTTCCACGATGGTGGTGCCTTCGGTGATCCAGCCGTTGACCAAGCCATACAGGAACAAGGATCGAGCCAAACGATGCTTGAGGCTGCCGGACCTGTGGGTGGATTCGTCCTTCAGGTACAACTGGACTCCCCAGTGCTCCGGAAGCGGGACTGCGTAAAGGTGCGTGTCAGCGGAGCGGTTGTTCTCTGCCTCGATCTTACGGATGGCCTCGTTGGCCCATGCCCTGTCCTGAATACACGAATTGCTCACCGGATAAGCCTAGGCTGGAATGCAGGCACCGGCAGCAACCAACCTGCGCAGGAACACCAGTCGCCAAAACGAAGGAGACCCTTTGGCCACGTTGATAAGTGCGTCAGAACTGCACCAGCAACTCGAAACAGGCCAGCGGACCGTTCTCCTCGACGTTCGTTGGGTCTTGGGACGCACTGACGGGCACCTTGAATATCTGAGCGCCCACCTTCCAGGGGCCGTCTACGTGGACCTGCCCACGGAGCTTGCTGACCACGCGCAGCCCGGGCTCGGCCGCCATCCGCTACCAGCCCGGGATCGCTTTCAGGAGTCCGCGCGAAAGTGGGGCATCAACGACGGCGACACCGTGGTGGCGTACGACAACAGCGGCAGCATGGCCGCGGCACGTGTTTGGTGGATGCTGCGGAATGCGGGCTTTGACGCTGTGTACCTGCTCGACGGCGGCTTGGCTTCCTGGCGTGCGGCCGGGTACCCCGTTGAAACCGGCGAGGCGAGTCCCGCCGTCGGAAATGTCACTTTGGATGAGGGCCTCATGCCGGCGATCACCGAGCAGGAAGCGGCACAGTGGCACCGCAAGGGTGTGTTGTTGGATGCCCGTGCGGGGGAGAGGTACGCCGGTGAAGTGGAACCGATTGATCCCAGGGCCGGGCACATCCCGGGCGCGGTGAGTGCACCGACTACAGGAAACATCACAACCGACGGCATGTTCCTTGCGGTGGAGGAGTTGCGGAGGCGTTTCGAGGCGTTGGGCCTGGATAAGTCGTCAAAGGTGGCTGTCTATTGCGGGTCCGGCGTAACCGCTTCCCATGAGATCGCTGCTTTGGAGATCGCGGGCTACCGGGCGGCGCTGTATCCGGGCTCGTTCTCGCAATGGTCGAACAATGCTGCGAATGACGTTGCCGTGGGCAGCGCGCCGTTTGAACAGCAATCCGGCGGCCCAAGTGGCACAAGCACGCTGCCCGGGAGTAGCGTCGGAGCATGACTCCCGGACGTCCTGTGCCCCCGCCCCTCGCAAAACCCGTCACCCTGGATACCAGTGGGGACCGGTCAGGAACGCTGGTCGCAGCGTACGGTGCCACGTCCCCGGACAGCGGGCTGGTGCCGCTGACTATTGCGCGCCGCAGCCCCACCGCGGACGACGTCGAAATAGCGATTGAATTCTGTGGTTTGTGCCACTCTGATGTCCATGCGACACGCGGTGAATGGAGGACGCCTCCCTACCCTCTGGTTCCTGGCCACGAAATCGTGGGCCGTGTGACACGTGTTGGTGCCGGGGTGCAGGACTTCGCCCCCGGCGACCACGTGGGTGTCGGATGCCTGGTGGACTCCTGCCGCGAATGCGGGAGTTGCCTTGAAGGCCTGGAGCAGTACTGCGAACGGGGCAACATCGGTACCTACGGAGCTGCGGATCCGCGTCAGGGGGACCACATCACCCAAGGCGGGTACTCGACGTCGGTAGTGGTGGACAGGCGCTTTGTGCTGCGTATCCCGGAAGGCCTTGATACCGCAGCCGCCGCCCCGCTGCTGTGTGCTGGAATCACCACGTACTCTCCGCTGCGGTATTTCGACGTCGAAGAAGGCGACTCCGTGGGTGTGGTGGGCCTCGGTGGCCTTGGGCATATGGCCGTCAAGATCGCCAAGGCCATGGGAGCCGACGTCACCGTTTTCACCACGTCCGAATCCAAGTTCGAGGCTGCCCGCGAATTGGGCGCTGACCACGTAGTCCTTTCCAAGGATGCCGATGCCATGGAGGCCGCCAATCGGAGCATCGACGTCATCATCGATACCGTCGCAGCTCCGCACGATCTCAACCCCTACTTCCGGACCCTTCGCCTGGATGGAGCACTCTTCCAATTGGGGCTTCCCGCCGACGACATGCCCCCGGTCAGCCCCGGCCTTCTCATCCGCCGTCGGCTCGCCTATGCGGGTTCGTTGATCGGTGGCATCGAGGAAACGCAGGAAATGTTGGACTTTTGCGCCGAACACGGGGTTGTGAGCGACATCGAGATGGTGGAAGCCAGCCAACTCAATGAAGCTTATGACCGCATGGTGGCCGGGGACGTGAAATACCGTTTCGTCCTGGACACCGCAACACTTGAGCAACCATCCGAAAGGGCAGACGCATGAGCACACTGTTCACCAAGATCATCAATGGGGAGATTCCGGGCCGCTTTGTCTGGAAGGACGAGGATGTGGTGGCGTTCTTGACCATCTCGCCTATTACACAGGGGCACACCTTGGTGGTGCCGCGCGAAGAAGTGGATTCGTGGACCCAAGCGAGCCCTGAGTTGCTGGCCAAGGTCATGGACGTGGCCCAGCGCGTCGGCAGGGTGCAGGAGGATTTGTTTAACGCCAAGCGCGTAGGTGTCCTGATGGAGGGCTTCGAGGTGGACCACCTGCACGTCCACGTTTGGCCGGCCTACTCCACGGCAGACTTTGAAATCCACAACGTGGACCACAACCCGGATCCCGCGGTGATGGAGGCCACCGCGGTGAAGCTCCGTGCGGCCCTCCGGGAAGCAGGCCACGGCGACGCCGTCCCCGTGGACTGAGTTTGCATGATTTAACCCGGCGGTGCTTCCGTAGGCACCGCCGGGTTTTTTCATGTCTTCAGGTCAGGCCGGAGCCAATGCTTGGTTCAGCACCGTGCGGATGCGCTTCTCCGACACTGAGTAGGCCGTGCCGAGTTCAACGGCGAAGAGGCTCACCCGCAGTTCTTCAATCATCCAGCGCACCCGGGTTAACTCGCTCCCGGCCCTGCGTCCCGGAAGAAGGGCTGACGCCGCGTCGTCGTAGTCGTCCTCCAGCGCCTGCACGATCGCCATGTTCAGGCTGTCCCGTTGGACGTTGCCCGGGAGCTTTTCCAGGCGCTTCTCGATCGCCTGGAGGTACCGCGGCAGCTGGCTGAGCTGGGCGTAGCCCGTCTGTGCCACAAAGCCCGGGAACACCAGTTGCTCCAGTTGGCTCTTCATGTCGTTGAGGGCGCTGATCAGTTGCAGGCTGGCGTTGGACTTCAGCTGCTTCTGGATCCGCCGCGTACTCGCCAGGATGCGTTCGACTACCGCAGTCACCGTAAATACGGTGTCGATCAGCTCTGCCCGGACAACCTCGTACAACGCATCGAATGCCTCTTTGTCCCACGGCAGATCCTGCGGAACCAATTTGTCGACGGCGGCCAGTGCGCAGTCAGCGATCAGTGCGCTCACGGATCCATGCGGGTTTTGGCTGAACGTCAGCTTCTCCGTATTACTGAGGTGTTCGAGCACGTAACGGTCCGGTGGCGGGATCCGTAGGGCCAGTAGCCGGATAACACCGCCACGCATGGCGGCCTCCTGTTCCGGACGGGTCTGGAAAACACGAAGGGCAACAGATTTGCCTTCGTCGACGACCGCAGGGAAGCCGGTCACGGCGTGCCCCTTCACGGTACGCGTAACCTGACGTTCCACGGTGCCGAAGTCCCACGCTGTGATGCCTTCGCGTTCGGCAACCGCTCCGCCGGCGGAGGGAATCTGGCCGGCCGCCGGTGCTCCATTATTGGGTGCGCCCGACGCCCGGGAACCGTTGCCGCCCTTGGCCCGTGACGTTGTCGCAGGCGTTGCTCCCAACGATTCGGCTATGGCGCGGCGTGTGGCCGGTGCCAGCTTTTCCTGAAGTTCAGCGAGGTCCTTTCCTTCGTCCAGTACCTTGCCCTTGCTGTCCACCACCTTGAAGCTCACGCGCAGGTGTGGAGGTACGGCGTCCCAATTCCAGGATCCGGGCGGGATGACGTGGCCCCGGAGGCGGCGAAGGACCAGCTCCAAGGACGGCTCGAGTTCATCCGTGGCGGGATCGAAGTCTGCTTCCAGCGCTGCGGTTGCTTGCCTTGCAACGTCCGGGGCGGGCACGAAATTCTTGCGTACTTGCTTGGGCAGCGATTTGATGAGGGCTGTGACCAGCTCGACCCGTTGGCCGGGGATTTGCCAGCGGAAGGGGGCATCGTCCAGTTGGTTGAGGAACAGCACAGGAACTTCCGCTGTGACGCCATCGGAGGGGTTTGGGGCCGAGCCAGGCGCCACGGGATGGAACTCGTAGCTGAGCGGGAGTTCGAATCCCTTGTGCAGCCAACTCTTGGGATAGGCGGAGTCGTCCAGCGCCTCGGCGTCTTCGCTCATCAACAACGATTGGTCGAAGTCCAGGAGATCGGGGTCGGACTGGCGGGCATCCTTCCACCACTTGTCAAAGTGCCTCTCCGAAACCACTTCCTTGCCCACGCGTGCGTCGTAGAACTCGAAGAGCGTCTGGTCGTCCACCAGGATGTCGCGGCGACGCATGCGCGTTTCAAGTTCTTCGATTTCCTGCAGCAGGGCCCGGTTGCGGTGGAAGAACTTGTGATGGGTCTTCCACTCGCCCTCCACCAGTGCATGGCGAATGAACAATTCACGTGAGAGCTCGGGATCCACCCGTCCGTAGTTGACGCGTCGATTGGGAATGATGGGTACGCCGTAGAGCGTCACTTTCTCGTGGGCCATGACAGCGCCTTGCCGTGATGACCAATGCGGTTGGCTGTAGGACCGCTTCACCAGATCGGGAGCTACCTGTTCGGCCCACAGGGGATCGAACTTTGCGGCGACACGGGCCCACAGGCGGCTGGTCTCCACCAGTTCCGCGGCCATGACGAACGTGGGCGACTTCTTGAACAGCGCTGAGCCGGGGAAGATCGCGAAACGGCTTCCACGGGCACCTGCGTACTCACGCTTGCGCTCGTCCAAGAGGCCGATGTGGCTCAGCAGTCCGGACAGCAGGCTGATGTGGATGCCCTCGTAGTTGCCTACGGGATCCGCTTCCCTCCTGTTGTCCAATGCAATACCCAACGGTTTGGCCATTTGCCGGAGCTGGGTGAAGAGGTCCTGCCACTCACGGACGCGCAGGTAGTTGATGAACTCGTTGCGGCACAGCTTGCGGAACTGGGTGGAGGACAACTCGCGTTGCTTTTCCTGGATGTAGTTCCACAGATTGAGGAAGCCGGTGAAGTCCGAGAGCTCATCCCGGAAACGTGCGTGCTTCTCCGCAGCCAACTGTTGCTTGTCCGTCGGCCGTTCCCGGGGGTCCTGGATGGTCAGGGCAGCGGCCAGGATCATGACCTCGCGGACACAGCCACGCTTGCCCGCTTCCACGATCATCCTGCCCAGCCGCGGATCGACCGGCAGCTGGGCAAGTTTTTGCCCGACGGCGGTCAGGCCACTGCCGCTGCGACCATTGCCCCCGGCGTCACCGGACCTGGGCGAGGTCAGGGCACCGAGTTCGCGCAGGAGCGTGACGCCGTCGTTGATGGCCCGGGAGTCCGGTGGCTCCACGAAGGGAAAGTTCTCGACATCTTTGGGCCCGCGGGCAACGCCCATGGCGGTCATCTGCAGGATGACGGCAGCGAGGTTTGTCCGGAGAATCTCCGGGTCCGTGAACAGCGGACGTGACTCAAAGTCCTCTTCCGAGTACAACCGGATGGCGATGCCCTCGGACACGCGGCCACAGCGGCCTGAGCGTTGGTTGGCCGATGCCTGCGATACGCGTTCAATGGGAAGCCGCTGGACTTTGGTTCGGTGCGAGTACCGGGAAATACGAGCAGTTCCAGTGTCGATCACGTACTTGATGCCGGGCACGGTCAGTGACGTCTCGGCAACGTTGGTGGCCAGGATGATGCGTCGTTTTCCACCGGGGTTGAACACCCTGTGCTGCTCTTGCAGGCTCAATCGGGCAAAAAGGGGCAGGACTTCGGTCCCGGCGAGGCGTCTGTTCGTCTGGATTCGGCCGTTGATGGCCTCAGCGGCATCCCTGATTTCGCGCTCACCGGAGAAGAAGATGAGGATGTCGCCGGGTGCTTCCTTGGCGAGTTCGTCCACGGCGTCGCACACTGCGTCCAGGGGATCGCGGTCCTCTTCGAGTTCGTCATCCGAGGTATCGTCGTCCCCGCCCGCCGGTTGGGACAAGGGCCTGTACCGGATCTCCACCGGATATGTCCGTCCGGAGACCTCGATGATCGGTGCTGGGTCTTCTTCGCTGCCGAAGTGCTTGGCGAACCGTTGGGGATCGATGGTGGCCGAGGTGATGATGACTTTGAGGTCCGGGCGCTGGGGCAGGATGCGCTTGAGGTAGCCCAGGATGAAGTCGATGTTGAGGCTGCGTTCGTGAGCCTCATCGATAATGATGGTGCTGTATTTCCGCAGGAGTTTGTCGCGCTGGATCTCCGCGAGGAGGATGCCGTCGGTCATCAGCTTGATCTTGGTGGCCGCGCTGACCTCGCCGGTGAAGCGGACCTGGAAACCCACTTCCTGGCCAATCTCCACATCCAGTTCTGACGCGATACGTTCGGCTACGGTGCGGGCTGCCAGCCTGCGGGGCTGGGTGTGTCCGATCAGGCCCTTGTCTCCAAGGCCAAGTTCCAGGCACATCTTGGGGATCTGCGTGGTCTTACCCGAACCGGTCTCGCCGGCAATGATGGTCACTTGGTGTGCGGCTATGGCCGCCATCAGATCCTCGCGGCGCTCGGATACGGGCAGCTCTGCGGGGTAGGAAATATGAAGTGTCATGGCTGCTTGCCAGTCTACTGTGGCTGGGGTTCTGCGTCCGCTGTCTCCGTCACAGTCCCGGCTGCAGCACTGAGACGATGCGCCAGTTCCATGGCGTAGGTCTTGAATTCACCGGGCTCGTTGATCTCAAAGTCCAGGTCCATCGCGGCCAGATACGCCGCCGGAGCGGCCAGATTGTCCCATCCGGACCGCAGGATGGTGGCTTTAGGCCCGTCGGCCGCGAGGGTCGCGTACTGGGAATTAACGACGGCGGCCACTTCGGCCAGGGGAGCTCAGAGCCGCACCACGACGTCGAACCTGTAGGGCTCCACGAGGCGGCGGGTGGATGCACCGTCGGACTTGACGTAGTCGAAGGAGATTTGACGCCTGTCCGATGTTGCGGCGGAGACGACGGTCAGTTGTTGAGGATCAACGGTCCCTGCATTGCTGGGGACGGTTGTAACGGCCGCTTTCAGCATGGCGAACTTGGGACGCAGCCGGGAAGGCAGTACCTGCTCCAGCTTCGCCAACGCGCGGATGGATGCCTCACCGATGCCCGCCACTGGGCCTGCAGCAACAGAATTCAGGCCCAAGGCGACAGCCAGCGCTTCATTGTCATCCAGCAGCAGCGGCGGCAGCGGCGCGCCGGCACCGAGCTGGTAGCCGCCCGCGATTCCTGGAGATGCGTGAATGGGGTATCCCAGGTTGCGCAGTTTGTGGATGTCGCGCCGCACGGTCCGTTTGGTCACGCCCATAGGGTCAGCTAGTGCCGGGCCTGTCCATTCCCGGCGCACCTGCAAAAGGGGTAACAGCTGGAGGAGCCGGGCCGACGTTTGGATCATGCAAGTGAATCTAGCCCGTGGGACACGCGAGGGGGCCCTCGGCAGCCCGGGGCGGACGTAGGGACGCCCGCCGTTCAGTGGAATCCTGCAGAATTCCGTGAACGGACGGGCGTCGTTTGGTTCTGGTGCGGGGGACCGTGCAGCGGCCTGGCATGCCCCTAGTAGATGCGGGGGTTCCAGTACGGGCTGCTGGGAGCGTCGAAGGCGCTCCAAGGTTCCTTGGAGTTGATGGGCGGGTTGTGCCCGCGTCCATCCTTCAACAGGGCTGAAACGGTGGCAACGACGGCGGTGATGAGGACGATGAAGAGGATGATTCCAAAGATTTCCATGCCTCAAGCCTGCTCCTGCGGCAGTTGAAGAAACAGTGGCAGAAATGCCTCATTTAGATAATTTTCTGCCACACTGGAAGTATGTTGAAATCAGTCGCGGTGATCGTTGTTCCCAACTTCTCGGTCTTCGAATTCGGCACGGCCTTCGAGGTCTTTGGTATCGACCGATCGGATCGGGGTGCCGGGGTTCCGGCTTTCGATTTCCGTGTGGTCGCACCGGAACCGGGTGACATCCGCATGAAATCCGGCTTGTCCCTTCATGTGAACCTCGGCCTCCAAGCAGCAGCCGAGGCGGATCTCGTTATCATGGCGCCGTTCGGCCGTGACCAGGAAATCCCCGAGTCTGTGCTGGAGGCCTTAAGGACTGCGCATGCCAGGGGCGCGTGGGTGATGTCCATTTGTTCAGGTGCTTATGCCCTTGCCCGGGCAGGGTTGCTGGACGGGCGTCGTTGCACCACTCACTGGCACTATTCGCAGGACCTGGCCAGCCGGTACCCGAACGCGGTCGTGGATGAAAACGTCCTCTACGTCCAGGACGGGACCATCATCACCAGTGCAGGCACGGCCGCCGGAATCGACGCATGCCTCCACCTCGTCCGTGAGGAGTTGGGGGCGAACGTCGCTGCGGCGATCGCGCGGGACATGGTGGTACCGCCGCATCGCGACGGCGGCCAGGCCCAGTTCATTGACAGGCCCATGCCCCGCTGCGGCTCAGCACCTATGGAGTCGTTGCTGCGCTGGATGGTTGAACACCTCGACGAAGAGCACAGCGTGAATGAGTTGGCCGCGCGGCTGCACATGTCTCCCAGGACATTCGCCCGCCGTTTCCGGGCGGAAACCGGTGCGACGCCCGCAGCTTGGCTGAACTCCCAGCGTGTGCTGCGTGCGCAGGAGTTGTTGGAAACTACTGAGTTGAACATCGACGAGATCGCTCGGGTTGCAGGGTTCGGGCATTCAGTCCTTCTGCGCCACCATTTCACCAAAGTGTTGGATACAAGTCCACAGAGCTACAGGCGGGCGTTCAGGGGCCAGTTGGCAGAAGCCATCTGAAACCACTCCAGAGCACAAGGCCTCCGCAGCCGCCTCTGGTCAGAAGTCGGTTCAATCGGCTCGAACGTTTAGCGGCGGCTTCGGAGCCCGCCCCGTGACTCTGAACCTTCAGCCTTGGCGCATTCGACGAGTTCCTGCCAGGGGCCCGTGACGGCGCGGTCGGGCAGGGTGGCGCGGCGCTGCCCGGCCCTGATGGAGTACATGAACCGGTCCGGCTCATTGGGTGCCCAAGACTGATTCTTGGCTTCGTCCCACGGGCAGGCCTCAACGATCGGCACCCATCGTTCCTTCTCATCGGGGGACACGGCATCTACGCTCCAGACGCGTGTCATCGCGGCGATTCCCCCACTGCGTTGGACGGTGATCTTCATGACCGGCTGCTTCTCGTTCGACGTTCCGTTGTCAGCCAACCGGGAGGGACCGAAGCAAATTGTCCGGTCCCGCCACCTGACTAAACCTTGACCTTCACAGTCTCCCACGCCTTCAGGACGGCGTCATGCTCCGCTGATCCGGTACCGAAAAGTTCCTCAGCGGTTGCGACCGTAGTCTTGGCAAACTTTCCAAACGTGCAGGTTGCCGGCAGGGATCCACTGGTCAGCGTGCCGTACCAAATCTGGCCCGGTGCCTCCCAGGCATTGCCACCGAGTTCCGTGGCGACCACATAGAAGGCTTTGTTGGGGATGCCGGAGTTGATGTGGACTCCGCCGTTGTCAGCGCTGGTCCGTACATACGTATCCATGGAGTCAGGCTGGGGATCCTTACCCAAAACGTCGTCGTCATATGCTGTCCCGGGTGCCTTCATGGATCGCAGGGCGGCGCCCTGCACCTGATCCGTGAAGAGACCTTCTCCAATGAGCCAGCTGGCCTTCCCGGCGGACTCCTGCTTCAGGTACTGCTCGACGAGGACTCCGAAGACGTCCGACATGGACTCGTTCAGTGCTCCGGCTTGGTTCCGATAGGCCAGATTGGCTGTGTACTGCGTTACCCCATGGGCGAGTTCATGGCCAATAACGCTTACGGACTTGGTGAACCGCTGGAATATCTGGCCGTCGCCGTCACCGAAGACCATCTGGCTCCCGTCCCAAAAGGCGTTGTCGTAGAGCTTTCCGTAGTGAACGGTTGCATCCAGTGCGAGCCCGGCATCGTCAATGGAATCCCTGCCGAAAATCTCTCGGTACAGGCGGTGTGTGCTTCCAAGGCCGTCGTAGGCCTCGTCCGCAGCAACATCGTTGACGGGTGGGGCGCCCTCCTTGCGGACAACGCGGCCGGGCAAGGATTCGGAGGACTCCGCATCGAAGATGGTCCGTTTGGGCGGACCCGGTTTGGCTTGGCGTGCACTCGGCGGTGCGGCGGGGATGGGCGCTGTGCGGATGGCCTGCAGATCCTTGATGTGCAGCAACGACTCCTTGGCGGCCCGGGCAACTGCCCGGAGCCGTGGTTCGTTCCGGGCAGCAATCCTGCGCAGCATGTACGGCGGGACGATTGAACACATCACGGCAAACCCCTTTGGCTATCAGTATGACCAACTAAAATCAGCCTAGAAGCAGGGGCGGACATTTTTGCGGTTCAGGCCCGGCAAGCCCCGAACTGATAGTCGGGATCCGGCACAAAAATACCCCGCCGGCAGGGCTGGCGGGGTATTCATTGTGCCCTCGATAGGATTCGAACCTACGGCCTTCTGCTCCGGAGGCAGACGCTCTATCCCCTGAGCTACGAGGGCATCCAGGGTTCCCTCCGTTGCCGGTGGGACGTCCTAGAGCTTAGCAGTCCCTGTGCTGCAAATGAAAACCCGACACAGCAGCGGAAACTCACGGCGCCGTGGCGGCAGGCCCGGCAGGGAACCCTTCACATCAGTAGCCGGCAAACGAGTCCACGTGGACCCGCCGCGCTCCCGCGCCACGTGCTGCAGCCCGCAGGGAATCCACGCTCGCAGGCGAGCCGGAGACAAACACTTCCCGATCTCCAATGTCCGGGACGAGCTCCTTGAGGCGTGCGGCATCGATCCTTGAGGTGCCGGCGTCCACCATGAACTCCGGGGGAGTGGAACCGTCCGCAAGGCGGGCGATGACCTTGGCCCCGGAGGCTTCCAGCTTTTCCACGCAGGCCAGCTCATCGCGGCCCTTGGCGAGATACACCACCACGATGTCGCGTGAGGCTTCATCGGCCGCCAGCTGCGACAGGAAAGGCGTGATGCCGATTCCTGCGGCGATGAGCAGGACCGGTTTCCCGGCGTCGTGCGGTAAGACAAAGTCTCCACCGACGGCTGTTGCCCAAACGCTGTCCCCGGGTTGAAGTGCAAAGAGAGCCCTCTTCGCCGTCGAGAGCGGCTCGGCCGTACCCACACCGAAGGTCACCTCGGCCTCGCCGGGTGGGCTGGTAATGCTGAAGACGCGACGACGGCCCTTACCATCGGATCCGGAATGCGGCAGGTTTAGTTCCATGAACTGTCCGGGGGCAAAACGCACTGGCCGCTGCGGTTCGAACTTGAATTCAGTACTGGCGGGTGTGAGGGGGCGGGAGCCCTTGAATGTCAGATGGACGCCACCACGCTGTCCGAGGAAGAACGCAATGAGGTTCCCCAGCAGCAGTGCCAGTTCCGGGGAGTTGGCAATGAAGCCGAAGTTATAGGGGACCGCGAAAACGACACCCACGACGCCGGCAAGCGCCAACTGCTGCCATCGACGGGGAGGCAGGGTTAGGGGCTCCGAAAGCATGAAGCCGACGAAAAACAGCAACGGCCGTTGGGCGAGGGTTTGCCACAAAGCCTGTCCCAGCGTCATGTTGCGGCTAACTAGCTCCACCGTGATGATGCTTGTGGCGGCCACCAGGAATACGGTGGCCATCAGCATTTTTCTTGTGCGATACAAGACAATCAGCACTCCAGGGACCAAGAGCCAGAGCATGGCCGGGGTGGCAGCCCACCATGTAGCGATATTGAGCCCCGTCAGGCCCGCAATGAAGGCGCCGGAGGCGGCCGGGTTGAAAATATGCCGCCCGCGGAACGCCAGGGCGTACTTCGACACGCTTGCCAGCACGCAAGCCAAAGCTACTCCCGCCATCTCCATCGCTCCAAAGGCGGGCCAGAACAGGAAGTACAACAGCAGCCCAGTGATCAAAGACGACTCCGTGTGCTGCTTGACACCAAAGAGCAAAGCCAGGAGTCGACCGGAAGCATAGGTCACGCCCAAGCAAAGCAGCAAATGAACCAACATCTCGGGCAGGCCAAAGGTCAACCATCCCAAGGCGTCAAGGACCATGCTGTAGGCCACCAGCACGCCCAGCACCCAGAGAATTAAGCGATACATGGTGAAACGGCCCAACCAGGTGTCCATGCGGGACTTAGCGGCAATCATGTGAACAGTTTCCCCTCAAAACCAGTCGAAAACGCGGCAGCCCCACTCGAGGACACCGTAAGCCACGAGAATTCGAACTCGTCCTCCAGCCGGGACGGTTCAATCAGGAACAAAGCAGTGGCCAGCCCGTCAGCCACCAACGCGCTGGCAGCCATGGTCCAGGTTGCCACTGTGGTGTGTACTGGCTTGCCTGTGGTTCCATCCAGGACATGGTGGAGACCGTCGCCCCATGTACGACGATTCGAGGCCGAGGCGCACAGTGCAGAGTTATCCAGCTGCACCGTTCCTATGGCCTGCCGCGGGTTATAGGGGTGCTCCAAGGCAACGGTGACAGGGTGGTCTCCGGAGTGCAGCATGTCGCCGCTGCCATCCACCAGGAAGTCGTTGTAGCCCCTACCCTGCAGGACGTCGCCCAAGAGGTCCACGAGTTGGCCCTTCCCGGCGGCTCCGATATCCAAAACCAACGGCTCTTTCGCCGTCATCCCGGTTCCTGCCCAGTCAAGGACTTCTTCCCAGTGCGGCGGGGTGAGGGGTGGTCCGTACGGCCTCAGCGTGTAGGCGGCGTCATAACCCAGCCGCTCCAGGCTGCTGCCGATCAGCGGGGTCATGGCACCTTCGCTGAGGCGATACAGCGCTGAGTAAACCTCTTGGAGGGCGACTGCATGGGACGGCAAGGTGACGCGGCCTGGACCACGGGACAGGCCGGACACTAAGGAATCCGGCCTGAACCGCGACCACGTCTTGTCGTATGCCGCCACCGTCTCAAGCAGTTCGCTCCGGACAGCGGGTACCAACGTGCCCGGCGTAGAAATCTCCCACTGCGTACCGATCCCTTCGAAGCGGAAGGTGCTCCAGCCAGGGTGCGGCATGGCCGCTACTTGGCCTGGGACTTGATCTGTTCCACGGCTTCGTTGAAGCCGCCGGAGGTCAGTGAAGAGCCGGCCACCTTGGTCACGTTGAGTTCGTCGATGTCCTTGCCCACGATCTGTGCGGCGATGCCACTGGCGAACTCGCCCTGGAACTTCTTGGTATTGGGATTCGAAGGGTGGACCGTGATGTTGACAGCAGAAACCTTGTCCGCGGCCAGTGTTAACTCAACACCTACCGTTTCCTGGCCGTTGGGCGAGGTGTACTTACCATCGGAGCTATAGGTCCCGTCCTTGTACGTGGACGCGCCGGTGGAGGCGACAGGCGCTGACGTGCCTGCTGATGAAGGGCTGCTGGAAGCGGCCTGGCCGCTATCCTCGGTAGGTGTGGTCCGGGTTGCTGGGGCTTCGGTTGTGGGGGCGCATGCCGCCGCTGTTCCAATGATGGAGAGGCCGGCGAAACCAACGTAGAGGCTCTTGCGGAGTGGCGTAGTCATGGTTCTGCTCGTTTCAACTGGACAAGAATTCGTCAATAATCATGTTTTTACTTGGAATACAGCTTGAATCGGGATGACCAACGAGGCCACCTCCTACGTGTTCACGACGTTAAATACAGCGTAATGGTTCAGCCTGTATCACCAGGCAGCCGTCCCTGTGTGGGTGCTGTGACGGGAGTATCCACATACGAGGGCTTCAATTCCGCGACTTTGCGGCCCCCCGGTAGGCTAGAAGCGTGACTCCCGAAGAACTCTCTGCTGCCATATCCGCCTGCCTTAAGGACGCCGTCTCTACCGGCGACATCGCCTTGACGGAATCTGCCGTGCCCGATGCCGTGCGGGTGGAGCGACCCAAGAACCGGGATCACGGAGACTGGGCCACCAACATTGCCCTGCAGCTCTCAAAGCAGGCCGGCATGAATCCCCGCGAATTCGCAGGAATCCTCAGCAACCGTTTGCAGGGTATACCGGGAGTTTCCGGGGTCGAAATCGCCGGGCCGGGCTTCCTGAACATCACAGTGGATGCTGCGACGGCAGGCGCCCTCGCCAAGGCCATTGTTGAGGCTGGAACCGGCTACGGCACCAACCAGGCGCTCGCAGGACGCGTGGTGAACATGGAGTTCGTTTCCGCCAATCCCACCGGTCCGTTGCACATCGGGCACACACGCTGGGCTGCTCTGGGCGATGCCATTGCCCGTGTCCTGCGTGCTTCGGGCGCTGACGTCACTGCCGAGTACTACATCAACGACGCCGGCTCCCAGATGAACGTCTTCGCCAATTCAGTGCTTTCCCGCCTTCACGGCCGAGGCGTGCCTGAGGGCGGCTACCCGGGCGAGTACATCCGCGAGCTTGGCGACGAAGTCCTGAAGGCCCATCCTGACATCCGGGAACTGACGGACGAGGCAGCCCTGCCCGTTATCCGTGCCGCTGCTTACGAAGCACAGATGGCGGACATCAAGACCACGTTGGCAGAGTTCGGCGTCGAGTTCGATGTCTTCTTCTCGGAAAAGGAACTGCATGACGCCGGTGCGATCGAATCGGCTGTCGCCCGCCTTCGCGAGCAAGGCCACGTTTTCGACGACGGCGGTGCCGTATGGCTGCGCACCACCGACTTCGGCGACGACAAAGACCGCGTCATGATCCGTGCCAACGGCGAACCGACGTACTTCGCCGCGGACGCTGCGTACTACCTTTCCAAGAAGGATCGCGGCTTCAGGGAGAAGATCTACCTGCTCGGCGCGGACCACCACGGGTACATCAACCGGTTGAAGGCTATTGCGGCCTGTGCAGGCGATGATCCCGAGGTCAACATCGAGGTCCTTATCGGGCAGCTTGTGTCCGTGAATGGCGCCAAGCTTTCCAAGCGGGCAGGCAACATCATTGAGCTTAAGGACCTTATTTCGTGGCTTGGCAAGGACGCTGTTCGGTATTCGCTGGCCCGTTTCCCGGCTGACTCGCCGCTGACGCTGGATCCGGAACTGCTGAAGAAACACAGCAACGAGAACCCTGTGTTCTATGTGCAGTATGCGCACGCCCGCGCCCGGGGAACAGCACGCAATGCTGCCGAGGCCGGTGTTGAGCGTTCCGTCTTTGACGCATCGCTGCTGGACCACGCCACTGAAAACGAGTTGCTCTCCTACCTGGGCAGCTACCCGTCCATCGTGGCCAAGGCGGCTGAACTGCGTGAGCCGCACCGTGTGGCACGCCACCTCGAAGTCATCGCCGGTGCCTACCATCGATGGTATGACGCTTGCCGTGTTTCTCCGCAAGGCGACGAGCCTGTAGAGGACGTCAACCGCACACGCTTGTGGCTGAACGATGCCACCAGCCAGGTGCTCGCCAACGGACTCGAACTGCTGGGCGTATCTGCCCCGGAACGGATGTAGGGCAATGAAGACAAACGCTGCACATGCTTCTCCACTCGCGCCCGGGTGGTTGGCCGTTCCCGAAGACCTTAACGCCTTGCAGGCGCCCATGTGGGCCACTGGAGTTGAGAAGAACGACGCCGGTGAGGTCACCATCGATGGCATGTCTGTCAGCGAGCTCAAGGAACAGTACGGAACTCCGCTGTTCGTCATGAGTGAATCGGATTTCCGTTCACGCGCCCGTGCATTCAAGGATGCCTTCGATGCCGCGTTCGAGGACATTTGCGGGGGAGTGGACGTCTACTATGCCGGGAAGTCCTTCCTGTGCACCGCAGTAGCCAGTTGGGTTTCCGAGGAAGGTCTTCGCCTGGACACCTGTTCGGGCGGCGAACTTGCTGTTGCCGCCCGTGCGGGAATTGAAGGGGCCCACCTCGGCCTGCACGGTAACAACAAGTCCGACGCTGAGATCAACCGCGCGTTGGACATGTTGGTTGGCAGGATCGTGGTGGACAGCCTCGATGAACTTGAACGCGTGGCCAAGATTGCCTCCGGCCGGGGCGAAATTGCCAAGGTCATGCTTCGGTTGACCCCTGGTGTGCACGCCCACACCCATGAGTTCATTGCCACGGCCCATGAGGACCAGAAGTTCGGTTTGTCCATGGCAGGGGACACCACCGAAGAAGAGGGCCTGTCAGCAGCCGAGGAAGCAGTGGCTGCGGCAACCTCCTACGCCAGCATCGAGCTCCTGGGCCTGCACTGCCACATCGGTTCGCAGATCTTCGAGCCCGACGGCTTTGCTGTCGCAGCCGAGAAGCTCCTGGGCTTTCTTGCCGCCATGCAGGCCAAGTACTCCATCGTCATGCCCGAGTTGGACCTCGGCGGCGGATACGGAATCGCTTACACACCTGTGGACACGCCCCGCCCGCCCGCTGAGATCGCGCAGGCGATGGCTGCCGTCGTGCGTTCCACCTGCGCTGAGCTGGACATCAGGCCGCCGCGCATCTCGATTGAACCCGGACGGGCCATCGTAGGCAGCACCACGTTCACGCTCTATGAAGTCGGCACGCTCAAAACAGTCCGTGTGGACGCCCCTGATGGTGAAGATGCACAAAAGAACGTTACGTATCCACGGCGCTATGTGTCGGTGGACGGCGGGATGAGCGACAACGCGCGCCCGGTGCTGTACGACGCGGATTATTCGGCAATTTTGGCTACCAGGGACTCTTCAGCGGCTCCGCAGTTGTCCCGCGTAGTGGGCAAACATTGCGAGAGCGGCGACATAGTTGTTAGAGATGTATATCTGCCCGCGGACGTGGCAGCCGGTGATTTGCTCGCAGTACCGGGTACCGGCGCCTACTGCTGGGCCCTCTCGAGCAACTACAACTACCTGGCCCGGCCTGGCGTTGTCGCTGTGCGCGACGGAGCCGCCCGGTTGATTGTCCGCGGGGAAACCGAAGAAGATCTCTTGAACCGCGACATGGGAGTGGCGAATGTCTGAAGTGCAAACCTTGAAGGTGGCCCTGCTGGGCTGTGGCAACGTTGGGGCCCAGGTTGCGCGGATTCTTATTGACGACGCCGAGGCCCTCGCGGCCCGCAGCGGAGCCCGCTTGGAACTTTCCGGCATAGCCGTGCGCAATATCGACTCCCCGCGCGACGTCGAACTGCCGCGCGAACTTTTCACCACGGATGCCGATACCTTGGTGAAGGATGCGGACCTGGTCATTGAACTCATGGGCGGCATCGAGCCTGCCCGTTCTCTGATCCTGACGGCCATCCGGAATGGCGCATGCGTCGTCACCGGCAACAAGGCACTGCTCGCGCAGGACGGTCCCACTCTCTACGAAGAGGCTGACAAGGCCGGCGTCCAACTGTCATACGAGGCCGCCGTAGCCGGTGCGATCCCCATCTTGCGCCCTATCCGCGACAGCCTGTCCGGCGACCGCATCACCCGCGTCCTGGGCATTGTCAACGGCACCACCAACTTTATCCTGGACCAAATGGACACTACCGGTGCGCAGTTCTCGGACGCCCTGGCCGAAGCCCAGCGTCTTGGATATGCGGAAGCCGACCCCACCGCCGATGTCGAAGGCCACGACGCCGCAGCGAAGGCAGCGATTCTTGCATCCTTGTCCTTCCACACGCGGTTCTCGCTGGATGACGTCTATTGCGAAGGCATCACCAAGGTCAGCGCTGCGGACATTTCCTCCGCCAAGGAAGCCGGCTTTGTCATCAAGTTGCTCGCGATTGCCGAGAAGATCGAAGCGTCGGACAAGGGCAGCGGCATTTCCGTGCGCGTCCACCCCACGCTCCTGCCGCGCGAACACCCCCTGGCCGCTGTCCGGGGTGCCTTTAATGCAGTGTTCATCGAGGCCGAAAATGCCGGCGAACTGATGTTCTACGGCCAGGGCGCAGGTGGTACGCCCACCGCATCCGCCGTGCTGGGTGACCTTGTATCCGCCGCGCGACGCTTGGTCCTGGGCGGCCCCGGGCGAACGGAAACCACCACTGGCCACGTTCCGGCACTGGCAATCGACGCGTCCACCACGAGCTACTACATCGGCTTGGACGTCGCTGACCAAGCCGGTGTGCTGGCCCGGATTACGCACATCTTTGCGGAAAACGGCGTTTCCATTGAAATCATGCGGCAAACGATCCACCGCGACTCTGCATCGAATGTTGAGTCGGCCGAGCTAAGAATCGTGACGCACCGTGCATCCGAAGCTGCACTCGCGGCAACCGTCGAGGCCGTCAAGGGCCTGGACGTCATCAACTCAGTAACATCCGTACTACGGGTAGAAGGGGTCTAAGTGGCTCACCAATGGCGCGGAGTAATCCGCGAATACGCTGATCGTTTGCCTGTAACGGAAGCCACCAAGGTCATCACCCTGGGCGAAGGCGGCACGCCCCTGGTCCACGCGCAGAAGCTTTCAGAGCTGACGGGGTCCGAGGTATACCTGAAGGTCGAAGGCATGAACCCCACGGGCTCGTTCAAGGACCGTGGCATGACCATGGCCATGACGGCAGCTGTGGAAGCCGGTGCCAAGGCTGTAGTTTGCGCCTCCACCGGAAACACCTCCGCCTCAGCTGCGGCATACGCTACGGCCGCCGGCCTCAAATGTGCGGTGCTGGTACCCGAGGGCAAGATCTCCATGGGCAAGCTGAGTCAGGCCATCGCTCACGGCGCCACCCTGCTGCAGGTGGACGGCAACTTCGACAACTGTTTGGACATCGCCAGAAAACTAGGCGAAGCCTACCCGGTGTTCCTGGTGAACTCCGTCAACCCGGCACGCATCCAGGGCCAGAAGACCGGTGCCTTCGAAGTTGTAGACGCCCTGGGCGACGCACCTGATATTCATGTACTGCCCGTAGGCAACGCCGGCAACATCAGCGCTTACTGGAAGGGCTACAAGGAGTATTCTGCGCCCTTCGAGACCTCCAACGGAACGCTTCCGGCTGTTTCCACCAAGACGCCCGTCATGTGGGGCTTCCAGGCAGCAGGTGCCGCGCCGTTTGTTGCAGGGCACCCCATCACAGAGCCCGACACGATCGCTACAGCCATCCGTATTGGCAACCCGGCCTCTTGGGACACTGCTGTCGCTGCCCGTGACGAATCGGGCGGACTCATCGAGGCTGTTACCGATGACGAAATCCTGGCGGCCCACCGGTGGCTTTCCGCACAAGAGGGCGTCTTCGTCGAACCCGGCTCCGCTGCCGGTGTCGCCGGTTTGATCAAGAAGCACGCTGCAGGTGAGGTTCCCTCGGGCAAAACCATCGTCATCACCGTCACGGGGCACGGGCTCAAGGACCCGCAGTGGGCCCTTCGCACCGAAGACGGCAGTGATGTCCAACCCGTCAAGGTGCCGAATGACGTCGTTACGGTTGCCGCAGAACTGGGACTGGAAGAAAACTAAGAGTGGAATCGACGCAGCCCACCGCGACCGATCGTGCACTCGTCGCGGCAGGCCAGCGGCTGACCGTCAAGGTCCCCGGTACGAGTGCCAACCTGGGCCCCGGCTATGACAGCCTTGGTTTGGCCCTGTCCATTTACGACACCTTGACGGTGGAAACCCTCAGCACCGGAGAGCTCGAGTTCGAGCTCTCCGGCGAGGGCGCTGACTCCCTCCCTCGCGACGCCAGCCACCTGGTGGTTCGTGCCGTTGAGCTCGCTCTGGATCGACTTGGCTTCCGGCACTCCGGTCTGAAAATCATTGCAGACAACGTCAACCCGCACGGCCGGGGACTCGGATCTTCAGCCGCGGCAGTGGTAGCCGCTGTAACGGTGGCCAACGCAATGGTCCCGGCAGAATCCCGGCAGGACCGTGATTGGATCCTGCAGTTGACCAGCGAGATGGAAGGCCACCCGGACAACGTCGCACCCGCCATCTTCGGCGGATTGGCGCTGTCATGGCAGGACAGCGAGCAGTACAGCAGCACGCGGGCTGACGTATTGACTTCGGTCATTCCCGTCGTAGCGGTCCCCGACTTCGAGTTATCCACTGAAACTGCACGCGGCTTGCTCCCGGCCTCGGTGGGGCATCACGCAGCAGCAATGAATTCCGGACGCGCAGCCTTGTTGATTCATGCACTGACTGCTGACCCCACGCTGCTGTTGCCCGGCACCGAAGACTATCTTCACCAGAGTTATCGCGCTCAGGCCATGCGCCCCAGCGCCGACCTCATCGCGGCTCTTCGGTCTGCAGGCCATGCAGCTGTTGTCTCCGGCGCAGGCCCCACCGTGATGGTTCTGGCCAATGGTGCTGATGAAGCTGCCACGATCACCGGATTGATCGACACGTTTACGGCGGCCAACACACCGGAGGTCGGTTGGCGCGTGATGACGCTGGCTGTGGACGTTCAAGGTGCTAGAGTGGAAGTGCACCGCCGGTAAAGCCGCGGGCAGTTCCCTGATTTTGGATCTCGGTGTTTCGCCGTACCTTTCGTCAACTGTGCCAACGTTGGTGGTGTCGTCTCTTTCCGGCCTGTCTCAGGTGCCGCAGAAATCTCTCTGTTCCCTGAACGCTACGCCGGCTGTCCGGGCAACTGGATCCAGTGATGACGATCAGTATCCGGCCCTGTTGGCCACAATCCATCAGGCACGGCCCAAATCACCGGCTGCAGATCTGAACTGCAGCCCAGAATAAATCATCGCGTCCAGCTCTCTCGCTCTGGACGCCGTCGAGGGGGAAGGATCCTTCGTGACAGAAACCACTGAGCTGGCTTCAGCTGTGGACACAACATCTTCTGCTGCTGATTCGTCAACTGCAGCAACCACCAAGAGCAGCGGCCTAGCAGGCCTTAAGCTCGCCCAGCTTCAGGCTCTTGCGAGCCAGCTGGGCATCTCCGGGGGATCCCGTATGCGTAAGGGGGACTTGGTGACAGCCATTTCCGCCCACCGTGCGGGCACCTCCACAGCCAAGGCGCCGGTCAAGGCCACAACGGCAAAAGCAACTGCGGCCAAGGAGTCGCGGGCTGCAGAGCCGAAGGCCGCCCCTGAAAGCAGCGCACCTGCTGATGCAGCTGCCGAGGCCCCGGCCCAGGAAGCGCCCCGAGGCCGTGGTCGTGGCCGCAGCCGTCGCGCCACCAGCGATGGAGTAGTAGCAGCCGTTGAAGCCGCTGCCGCGCCTGCCGAGACTGAAGCCGCGCCGGTTGTTGAAGGTCCGGTAGCCGGCGAGACCGGCGAAGCCGCTACAGAACGTCGTCAACCCCGCACACGCAACCGCCGTCGTGGCGAAGCAGCTACGGCCCCTGCCGAAGCAGCAGAAGCACCGGCAGCCGAACAGCGTGCAGACCGCACCGAGCAGCGTGAGCAGCGTGCTGACCGCACGGAGCAGCGTGAGCAGCGTGCTGACCGCACGGAGCAGCGTGAGCAGCGTGCTGACCGCACGGAACAGCGTGAGCAGCGTGCAGACCGCACCGAGCAGCGTGAGCAGACCGATTCGGGCGACCAGCGCGAACGCCGCGACAACACCCGCGGACGCCGTGAAGACAACAACGACGCTGAAGACACCGGCAACCGCCGGAACCGCCGCAACCGTCGTGACCGCAACGAGCAGAACGACCGGAGCGACCGTCGTGGCGGGCAGGACGGCCGTGATGGCAACACGCGCAGCGACCGTTTCCGCGACCGCAATGAGCGTCGCCGTGGCCGCGCCCAAGGACCGGACGTCGACGACGTCGAGGTCACCGAGGATGACGTCCTCCTTCCTGTAGCCGGCATCCTGGACGTTCTGGAGAACTACGCGTTCATCCGGACCTCCGGATACCTGCCGGGTGCAAACGATGTCTACGTTTCCCTGGCACAGGTCAAGAAGTACAACCTCCGCAAGGGCGACGCCGTCGTCGGGGCCATCCGTGCACCGCGTGACGGTGAAGATCGCAGCCAGCAGTCTGCCCGCCAGAAGTTCAACGCGCTCGTCCGCGTGACCTCCGTAAACGGCAAGACGCCGGAAGAACTCAAGGATCGCGTCGAGTTCGCCAAGCTTGTGCCGCTGTACCCGTCGGAGCGCCTGCGCCTTGAGACGGACCCCAAGAAGATCGGCCCGCGTGTCATCGACCTCGTGGCCCCGATCGGCAAGGGCCAGCGTGGCCTGATCGTCTCCCCGCCGAAGGCCGGTAAGACGCTCATCCTGCAGTCCATCGCGAACGCAATCACCACCAACAACCCTGAGGTTCACCTGATGATGGTGCTGGTTGACGAACGTCCCGAAGAAGTCACGGACATGCAGCGCACCGTCAAGGGTGAGGTTATTGCCTCCACCTTCGATCGTCCCGCCGATGACCACACCACGGTTGCCGAGCTCTCCATCGAACGCGCCAAGCGCCTCGTGGAAATGGGCATGGACGTGGTGGTCCTCCTGGACTCCATGACCCGTCTGGGCCGTGCTTACAACCTGGCAGCACCGGCCTCCGGCCGCATCCTGTCCGGTGGTGTGGACTCCGCAGCTCTGTACCCGCCCAAGCGGTTCTTCGGTGCAGCCCGCAACATCGAAAACGGTGGCTCGCTGACCATTCTTGCAACCGCCCTCGTAGAGACCGGTTCCAAGATGGACGAAGTCATCTTCGAAGAGTTCAAGGGCACCGGCAACATGGAGCTCCGCCTGTCCCGCCAGCTGGCAGACAAGCGCATCTTCCCGGCCGTGGACGTCAACGCATCCGGTACGCGCCGCGAAGAGAACCTGCTTTCGCCTGAAGAAGTCAAGATCATGTGGAAGCTGCGCCGCGTCCTTTCCGGCTTGGAGCAGCAGCAGAGCCTTGAGCTGCTGACCAACAAGATCCGGGAGACGCAGAGCAACGTCGAGTTCCTCATGCAGGTTCAGAAGACGACGCTCGGAGCGAAGTCCGACAACGACAAATAGCTGCTTTACTGAGCCGCTGATTCTGCTGCCCCCGCCCCTACGCGTGGTGGCCAGGTCCTTACGGACGTGGCCACCACGCTCCGGTAGGCCCGAAGCCACTCCCGGGGCAGCAGAATCAGCGGCTCGTTCCGTTTTCGGCTCGCCTGTCGCGGGCCGGCAAAATTACCCGACGGCGGACTCGTCACCTTTGCGTCCAGCCGTCACCTCCCCGGCGCGGGAATTCGTGCGGCCTACGGAATCGTTGGCGCAAATTAGACTTGGATACGAGTCGAAAGAGGTTTGAAAATGTTTGAGTCCGTACAGGGATTGCTGGATGAGCACGCTGCTATTCAGGCGCAGTTGAGTGATCCTGCCGTTTATGCCGATCAGTCTGCTGCCAGGAAGTTGGGACGCCGGTCTGCTCAGCTTCAGGGCATTGTGGAGGCGTACAACAAATGGCGCGGGCTTAATGATGATTTGGAAGCTGCCAAAGAGATGGCAGATGAAGATCCCGAATTCGCTGCAGAAGTTGTGCAGTTGGAGGAACAGATTCCTGCGGCACAGGAGCGGCTGCGCCGTTTGTTGATCCCTCGTGATCCAGATGATGCCCGCAACGTGATCCTTGAAGTCAAGGGCGGCGAAGGTGGCGACGAAGCTGCATTGTTCGCCGGCGACCTTCTGCGGATGTACATGCGTTACGCCGAGTCGCGGGGCTGGAAGACCGAAATGATCTCCGCTACCGAATCCGATCTTGGTGGATACAAGGACGTCGCGGTTGCCATCAAGGGCAATTCCAATGACCCCGCCCAAGGTGTCTTTGCCCGATTGAAGTTTGAAGGCGGCGTGCACCGCGTCCAGCGGGTCCCCGTGACTGAGTCCCAGGGCCGCATCCACACGTCAGCCGCCGGAGTTTTGGTGCTCCCCGAAGTTGATGAGCCCGAAGAACTTGAGATCAACCAAAACGACCTCAAGATCGACGTTTACCGTTCATCGGGCCCGGGTGGACAATCCGTGAACACCACGGACTCCGCTGTCCGTATTACCCACCTGCCTACGGGCATCGTGGTGGCCATGCAGAACGAAAAGTCGCAGTTGCAGAACCGCGAAGCCGGCATGCGCGTTCTCCGCGCCCGCCTCTTGGCTCACCAGCAGGAACAGATCGATGCCGCCAACTCCGAACAGCGCAAGTCGCAGATCCGCACCATGGACCGTTCGGAGCGCATCCGCACTTACAACTTCCCGGAAAACCGTATTGCGGACCACCGCACCGGCTACAAGGCCTACAATCTTGATGCCGTCATGAACGGCGACCTTGAGCCCGTGATCCAGTCGGCCATTGAAGCTGACGAGCAGGCACGCCTGGATGCCATCGGCGAATAACGCCGCCGGACAACAACCAAGCTGCCGGACAACAACCAAGCAGAGTTCATCCATGACGTTTCACCAAGGCCAGAGCCTCGCGGACGCTGTTCGCGAGGCTACCGCCGTCTTAGCCGACGCCGGTGTGCCCAGCCCGCGGATCGACGCCGAATTACTCGCCGAACATTTGCTCGGTGTCGGCCTAGGCCGTCTTCGCGCCATGTTGCTCGGCGACACTCCCGCTCCTGAGGGGTACCGGGAATTGGTAGAGGAACGCGCTGGACGCGTCCCGCTTCAGCACATCACCGGCGTCGCATATTTCCGATACCTGGCGTTGCGGGTGGGACCGGGTGTTTTCATACCGCGTCCTGAGACGGAATCGGTAGTGCAGTTGGTCATCGATCACATTGCAGGAATGACGAAACCCAAGGTGGTGGACCTCGGCACGGGATCCGGCGCAATTGCCGGCTCTATCGCCCACGAGGTTCCAGGTGCTGAAGTTCATGCCGTCGAATACAGTACGTTTGCGCATGCCTGGGCTGCCAGAAACCTCGAACCGCTAGGCGTCATACTCATCGAAGGCGACCTGCGGGATGCCCTCCCCGAGCACAACGGAACCTTCGACGCCGTCGTGTCCAATCCTCCATACATCCCGGCCGAGGCGATCCCCACAGAGCCGGAAGTTGCCCTCCATGATCCGCCTGAGGCGCTGTACGGTGGGGGAGCAGACGGAATGGAACTTCCGACGGCGGCGGCGGCCTCGGCGGCACGCCTCCTCAAGCCCGGTGGATACTTCGTGATGGAGCACGCCGAAGTCCAAGCCTCGTGGATTGCCGGAATGCTGCAACGGACCGGACGTTGGAAAGACGTCGCCACGCACTGTGACCTGAACGGCAAGGAACGTGCCACCAGCGCTGTCCTGGCCAGCCCGTCTCCCGATGAGTGAAAGAATAGCGCTGTGACCACAACCTATAACTGCACTTCCGATGACCAGCGAACTGAAGGGCTTCGGCATGCCCAGCGGGCCATCAGCGAAAAGAAGTGCATCGTGCTGCCAACGGACACCGTCTACGGCATCGCCGCTGATGCCTTTTCGCCTTTGGCCGTGACCATGCTGCTTGCCTCCAAGGGGCGCAGCCGGCAGATGCCTCCTCCTGTCCTGATTCCCCGGGTCAACGCCCTGGATGGGCTGGCCACAGATGTACCGGCCGACGCCCGGGCGCTGGCTCAGGCATTCTGGCCGGGTGGTCTGACCCTGATCCTGCACGCGCAGCCTTCCTTGGACTGGGACCTCGGCGAGACCAAGGGCACTGTTGCCCTCAGGATGCCCGATGACCAAATTGCCTTGGATCTCCTGGGGCTGACAGGTCCCCTGGCGGTTTCATCCGCTAACCGGACTGGCCAGGAAGCAGCGCAGACGGCCGCGGAAGCCCGAGTCCAACTGGCAGAGTCCGTAGAGGTCTACCTTGAAGGCGGCTTCCGTCCGGTCAAGGGGACCGCTGCCCTGCCCTCCACGATTGTTGACGCCACGTCCACCCCGTTCCGGGTCGTGCGCCAAGGAGCTATCGAACTCGAACGACTTCGCGAGGTCGTTCCATCGATTCTGGGCATTGGAGAGAACATTCCTGCGGAAGCTCCTTCTGTGGAAGAAGCGACACCAGAGGAGCCTACAGTAGAGCCCGCCGCCGTCGAAGATTCAACCCAAGGCCAAGCCACGGTGAAGACAGAGGCTCCAAGCGAAGCCAAGTCCGAATGATTCCGGAGCGCCAGCGCGTCCCCGTCCTTGACGTGGACGCCACTCCGATGCGCGTCAATGAGCTTACTGAGGCAATGGGCATGCTCATTGCGGCGGGAACAAGCGCCACGGTGCTCGGCCATAACCTTCATAGCGTCACGTTGTTCCATTCGCGCGCGGATGTCCGCTCATTGTACGAGGACAGCTCGATCATCCTCCTGGATGGTGCTCCCGTTGCCATGCTTTGGGGACTAGCCCACAAAGGCCAATTCCAGTCCTTGGGCCAGGGAACCATGGCGTACCGGCTCGGTTCCATGGATTGGATTCCGGAACTGGGAAGGGTGCATGGCTTGGAGCGTGTCGCCGTGGTCGGCGCCGGACGGGCCGCCAACACCAAGGCGGTCGCCCGTCTGCGCTCCATCATTCCTGGTGCAACGGTGGACGGGATGCCCGGGGAGGATTGGGACAGCGCACTGGAGGACGCGGTGGTGAACTGGCTGACGGATTTCCGGCCGCAATTGGTCCTGATTGGCCTCGGGATGCCGCTTCAGGAAAAGGTCCTTCACCGGAGACTCGCAGATTTGCCGCCAGCTCTATATTGCGCTGTAGGTGGTGCCATTGAACAGGTTGCAGGCATCCAGAAACTGGCGCCACGTTGGCTCGGACGCCTGGGACTCGAATGGGCCTGGCGGCTGGTTCTTCATCCCGGCCGCGTGGCCTACAGAGTTTTCGTTGAACCTTGGAAGCTGGCAGGCCTGCTCATCCGGCGCCGTTTCCAACCATCCAAGACCAAAGGCAAATAAATGACGTCCCACCCTGTCGTGGTCGCTGTGGTAGTGACCTATAACCGGCGTGAACTCCTCCAGACCACCCTGGAGGGCATTGCTGCAGGTACTCAGGTCCCCGACGCCGTGGTCATCGTGGACAACGCATCCACGGACGGAACCGCAGAATTCCTCCAACAGTATCGGAGTCCGGTGACCACTGATGTGGTCACACTGAACACCAACGTGGGCGGTGCCGGCGGGTTCGTTGTGGGCATGGAACGGGCCGTACTGGACCACGGCGCGGATCACGTGTGGATCATGGATGACGATACGGAACCGCAGCCGAATGCTCTCCGCGAAGCTTTGGACGTCTCCGGGTCCTACCAACAGGAAACAGGGGAGGCTCCGGCCTTCATCGCAAGCCGTGTTGTGTGGACTGATGGCCGCGACCACCCCATGAACCGCATGCGGCCTCGGATGGGAGCAAGCGAGAACGAGCGAAGCGCTGCTGCCCGGGTGGGCGCCACTCAGATCCGCAGTGCTTCTTTCGTGTCAGTGCTGATTCGGGCTGAAGAGATCAAGCGACACGGCCTGCCGATCGCGGACTACTTCATCTGGAACGACGATCTCGAGTACACCGCCAGGATCTCCCGCCGCGGGACCGCCTTGACCACCAATGCGTCGGTGGCCAACCACCACACGAAGGTCTTCGGTGATGCGGGAGCGGACCCGGGCCCGCGCTTCTACTACGAAGTGCGGAACAAGCTTTGGGTATATACCCGCTCAAACGCCTTGGCGCCCTGGGAAAAGGTCCTGTTCACCGGCGCGTCACTGCGGAACTGGACGCGCACCATCGCCGCCTCCCCGAACCGCAAGGTGCTCTTGGCCGGGCTCTTAAAAGGGCTGCGCCACAGTCTCAAAGCCCCGCGCTCCAACGCCCAGGTCCTCGATGGGATCTACGCACTGCGTAACGTCCAGGAGCCAGTCAGGTAGCAGTTACGCAGCTTGAACCCCAGCCAAACACGCCGGGGCTTGGCGGCTGCGTCACAGGGTGGTCACGGCCGTTGGCATTAGTATCGTGACTAGAGTCCACAGAAATCCCGCAACATTCGGCACAGCCGGTGCAGGCATGGCGACGGAGTAGTTCCATTTATCCAAAGACAGAATTCCACACCTTGAGCTGCCCACCACCAGACGGCAATCAAAACCGCCGGTTGCATTCGATGGTCGATTCCTCCCGCTTTGTGTGCGGGCCGATGTCCGGGGCCGCGTCATGATCATGTATCTGCTGATGGCCCTCACGGCGGCCGTTGTAGCGTACGCAGGGACATGGGGCGCCCGTGTGCTGGGAAACAAGCTGCGGTTGTACCAACCCATTCGAAGCCGGGACATGCATTCAGTCCTGATCTCCAAGCTTGGGGGACTGGGCATCTTCGTTGGCTTCTTCGCCGCGCTGGTGGTTGCCAGCAATTCTTTCTTCGTCAAGGACATCTTCAGGCACAACGATGCCCCCTGGGGGATCCTGGCTGGTGCCGTAGTGATAGTCGCGGTGGGCGTAGCGGACGACATCCTGGATATCCGTTGGTGGATCAAGCTCCTGGGGCAGGCCGCGGCTGCCTTCATCGTGGCTATCTGGGGCGTGCGGATGTCCGTGGTGCCTTTCATACCGGAACCGATCTTCCTCGAGTCCGAAATCGTGCAGATTGTGCTTACCGCCGGGCTGATCGTCACCACCATGAATGCCGTCAATTTCATCGACGGACTGGACGGTTTGGCTGCCGGAGTCGCCATCATTGGCGGAGGAGCGTTCTTCCTCACCGCGTATTGGGTTCACCGGAACAATCCGTCCACTGACAACTCAGACCTCGCGACACTCCTGATGGCCATCCTCGTGGGCAGCTGCATCGGCTTTTTGCCCCACAACTGGTTCCCGGCCAAGATCTTCATGGGCGACTCGGGAGCCATGTTGATTGGTTTGCTCATGGCCTCGGCTGGTGTGGTGGCCACGGGGCAGATCGGCTCCGGCCTCTACGACCGGGCTAACGGTATCCCGACGATCGTTCCGATTTTGCTGCCTTTCGCGGTGTTGTCCCTTCCCCTTCTTGATTTGGGAATGGCCGTTGTCCGCAGGACAGCCAGGGGCCAATCGCCTTGGTCGGCGGACCGCGGGCACCTCCACCACAAGCTGGTGGACCTTGGATACTCGCACCGCAGCGCCGTCGTCATGCTCTATGTGTGGACGTGCATTCTTGCCTTCGGCGGCGTCGCCTTCGCCGTGTTCCCATGGCAAATCGTGCTCATCGTGGTCATAGCTGCAGCGCTCGTCATGGCCGCGGTGACGGCATGGCCTTACTTCACCCGGAACTCGACACGGCCGGGGGAGTAGTTGTGACGGCCGGTTATGGTCACAGTTCTATCTCATGTAGAATTCTTTCTGCGGACAGTCACTCGCCCGTAACCCCACTTTGAGAATATGGCACCTGTGCCACGAGGATTGGTATCCCCATGACATCCAACGCCGAAACCGGACGCCCGTCCGGTAAACGTGGTGTTGGAGTTTCCGGTGCGACAACCAATCTCTGGCTCCGGCTGCTTTATTTCAGCGTCGTTGCTGCACTTGCAGCCACCGCCGTCACGTGCGTCATCGCGGCCCTCGTGGCCGACGGGCAGAGCGCACTCTCAGCTGCTCTCGGCGCCATGCTGGTCATGCTCTTCTTTGCCATCAGTCTCCTGATTGGCCATTTCGTAGGCCGGAACAATCCTTCCGGCGCAATCGGACTCTTTGTTGCGACTTACTTCATCAAAGTCATCGGATTCGCCGTAGTGCTGTTTGTGCTGGGTAAGCCGGACTGGCTCCATGGTCGATGGTTCCTCATTGGGGCGGTTGTTTCAGTCGTCTTCTGGCAGGCCGCAGAGATCTACGCTTTCAGCAAGGCCCGTCTCCAGATCTACAACGATCCCGCAGAGCCGAAGGGTGGCCCGGATGTCTCCGCGTAAGCGTTATTCACGCCCGGCTGCCACTGCTCAGCGAGCTGCCAACCACAATGAATCTGCCGAAGCAGGAAACGACGGCGGATACAACGCCGGCATTGCTGTCTTCAGTTACATCATTGGCGGGATCATTGTCTGGAGTTTGATAGGCTGGGGTCTGGATAATCTGTGGGGGACCCGCTGGATTGTGCTCCTTGGCGCTCTGCTGGGAGCCGCAGGAGGGTTCTATCTTTCCCATATGCACGGCCTCACCAAGCAAAGCTCCAATCCTTCTGGCGAGAGCAACGCGGACAGTGGTCCGTCCACGGACGGGCACAGTAATGCCAAATAATTTCACAAGGGATTCAGGTGCGTTCTATGCGTCCGGATTCCAACCAATGCCCAATGATGGACACAGCAGAGAGGAAACGCGTTGATCGCGCTTGCGCTCCCCGCCCAGGATTCGGGGTCATTCACCCCGCCCGGAATCGACGATATGCACATGCCGGCAATCCTGCCTTGGGGTGCGTACGATGGCTTCTCCAAGCAGATGTTGCTGGTGATCCTTTCGGTCGTCATTATTTCTACATTCTTCATCCTCGCTGCACGTAAGCAGCAACTGGTTCCCGGCAAGTTGCAGTTTGCAGGCGAGATGGCCTACGGCTTCGTCCGCAACAGCATTGCCAAGGACATCATCGGCGGCAAGGACTTCATCAAGTACGTCCCGCTGCTGTTCAGCCTGTTCTTTTTCATTTTGGTGAACAATATCTACGGCGCCATTCCTCTGATCCAGCTGCCGAGCTTCTCGCACGTAGGCGGCGCCTATGTCATGGCCGGCATCGTGTACTTCACGTGGATCATTATCGGTATCAAAAAGAACGGCCTGAAGTACTTCAAGCTCGCAACCGTTCCGTCGGGAGTTCCTTGGTACATCCTCCCGATCGTCGTACCGATCGAGATTATCTCCAATTTCCTGGTCCGCCCGGTCACGCACAGCCTCCGTCTGTTCGCAACAATGCTCGCCGGTCACTTGATCGTCATGCTTGCCGGTTCCGGCATCGAGTACCTGGTCATGCAGGAGAACGTCCTCTTGAAGGGCACTTCGGTCCTGGTCCTGGTAGGCGCCGTAGCTATGTACATGCTCGAAGCGCTGATCATGGCCCTGCAGGCCTACGTGTTCACACTGTTGACCGCGATCTACATCGAAGGCGCGCTGCACGCCGACAGCCACTAGGCTCCCAAACTTCCCCTTGTGGGGATTGAAGTAAACCAAACAACCTGCCACATGGGTGGCATCTTGAAAGGAAAAAAATGGAAGGCAATCTCAACCTCGTAGGTTACGGTCTGTCCGCAATCGGCGGTGGTATCGGTGTGGGTCTCGTGTTCGCGGCTTACATCAACGGTGTTGCTCGTCAGCCGGAAGCTCAGCGTGTGCTGCAGCCGATCGCGTTCCTTGGTCTGGCACTGACCGAAGCTCTCGCCATCCTCGGTCTCGTCTTCGCGTTCGTTCTCTAGTCTTCGGATTCAGAACAAGCGAATTCCGCAACCGAGTAGATAGGACGGGTGAAATATGAATCAGCTGATCATCTCAGCCGCCACTGAAGGCGCTTCGGCGACTAATCCGCTCCTTCCCAACGTCTGGGAAATGGGTGTAGTCCTCGTGGGCTTTGCGGTCCTCCTGTACATCGTGGTCAAGTTTGTTGTCCCGATGTTCGAGAAGACCTTCGCAGAGCGCGCCGAAGCAATCGAAGGTGGCATTGCAAAGGCCGAAGCGGCACAGGCAGAAGCTTCTGCTGCTCTCGAAGAGTACAAGCAGCAGCTCACTGATGCCCGTGCCGAAGCCAACCGAATCCGTGAAGAAGCACGCGCCGAAGGCGCCCAGATCCTCGCGGACCTGAAGGCAAAGGCTGCCGCAGAGTCTGCACGCATCACTGAGCAGGCACACGCTGCCATCGAGTCGGAGCGCCAGGCAGCTGTTGTCTCGCTTCGTTCCGAGGTTGGCACTTTGGCTACCACACTGGCCGGCCGCATTGTTGGGGAAGCACTCACCGACGACCAGCGCGCCGCACGTGTTGTGGACCGCTTCCTTGCAGATCTGGAGACCCAGAGCGCAGGTGCAGCTAAGTAATGGCAGGTATATCGAGCGAATCGCTGACCACAGCGCTGGCGCAGCTGGAAGCCAAGCTTCCCTTCGCCTCGCTGCAGTTGGCTAAGGACCTCTTCGGAATCCTGGGAACGGTGGACAGCTCGGCTGGCTTGCGCCGCGCCCTGACTGACCCGTCCCGTTCCGGTGACGAGAAGTCGGCGCTGGTCAAGCAGCTGGTTGGCGGAAAAGTCTCCGCTGATGCTGCTGAGATTGCAGCCGGATTGGCCAGCTCGCGCTGGGCATCGGCCCGCGATATCGGCGATGCACTCGAGACGCTTGCCGCCACGGTTGTCATTGCCGTAGCTGAAAACAAGTCGGCCGTTTCTGCCTCCGGTATCACGGGGCTGGAAGAGCTGGAAAACGATCTGTTTGCCTTCAACCGGGCCGTCGCCTCCAGCCACGAAGTACAACGTGCTCTGTCTGAACCGCAGGCATCTCCTGTGGCGAAGATTGCACTGGCCGAGAAACTTGTTCCTGGCAGCAGCGAGGAAGCAAAGGTTCTCATCCGCCAGGCAGTTACGCAGCCACGCGGTGTCAAGCCGAGCAAGCTCGTCGAGTCATTCGCCAAGCTTGCAGCCAAGCGCCAGCAGCGCTGGATTGCAACTGTCAGCGTTACCCGTCCGTTGACGGAAACGCAGGCCAGCCGTCTGCAGGCCGGGCTTGATGCCGTGTACGGCCGCGACCTGAAGGTCAACGTCAATGTTGATCCCGCACTGATCGGTGGAATACGGGTCCAGGTGGGTGACGAAGTGCTCGACGCTTCGGTCATCGCCCGTCTGTCCGAGCTCCGCCGCCAGCTCGCTGGCTAGCGAAGACAAAGCACAACTTAACTGATATAAAACCCGGTCATCGTGAGCAACGATGATCACGAAAACAGGAGAGCAGGGACTGCAGATGGCCGAATTGACCATCAACGCCGACGACGTCCGTAATGCGTTGAACGAGTTCGCGGCGTCCTACGAACCCGGTAACGCAGAGCGCGTAGAGGTTGGTCGTGTGACCACCGCAAGTGACGGCATCGCCCGTGTTGAGGGTCTTCCCTCGGTCATGGCGAACGAGCTGCTTCGCTTCGAAGATGGCACGCTGGGCCTGGCCCAGAACCTTGACGTCCGCGAGATCGGTGTCATTATCCTCGGTGACTTCACCGGTATTGAAGAAGGCCAGGAGGTTCATCGTACCGGTGAGATCCTGTCCGTTCCGGTTGGCGATGCCTTCCTGGGTCGCGTAGTTGACCCCCTGGGCCAGCCCATCGATGACCTAGGCGAGATCAAGGCCGAAGCCACCCGTGCACTGGAACTTCAGGCTCCGGGCGTTACCGAACGCAAGTCCGTTCACGAACCGATGCAGACCGGCCTCAAGGCTATCGACGCCATGATCCCGATCGGCCGTGGCCAGCGTCAGCTGATCATTGGTGACCGCCAGACCGGCAAGACTGCCATCGCCGTGGACACCATCATCAACCAGAAGGCCAACTGGGCTTCGGGAGATGTCACCAAGCAGGTTCGTTGCGTCTATGTAGGTGTCGGCCAGAAGGCTTCCACGATCGCAGCCGTTCGCCAGACCCTCGAGGACCACGGCGCACTGGAGTACACCACCATCGTGGCGTCTCCGGCATCCGACCCCGCAGGCTTCAAGTACTTGGCACCGTATGCAGGTTCGGCCATTGGCCAGCACTGGATGTACGGCGGCAAGCACGTTCTGGTGATCTTCGATGACCTGTCCAAGCAGGCCGAAGCGTACCGCGCCGTGTCCCTGCTGCTGCGCCGTCCACCGGGACGTGAAGCATACCCGGGTGACGTCTTCTATTTGCACTCCCGTCTGCTGGAGCGTTGTGCCAAGCTCTCCGATGAGCTCGGTGCAGGCTCGATGACCGGTCTTCCGATCGTCGAGACCAAGGCAAACGACGTTTCTGCATACATCCCGACCAACGTGATCTCCATTACTGATGGCCAGATCTTCCTTCAGTCGGACCTCTTCAACGCCAACCAGCGTCCCGCTGTTGACGTTGGTGTGTCTGTCTCCCGCGTTGGTGGTGCTGCACAGGTCAAATCCATGAAGAAGGTCTCCGGTACCTTGAAGCTGGATCTGGCTCAGTACCGCGACATGCAGGCATTCGCTATGTTCGCCTCTGACTTGGATGCTGCTTCCCGTCAGCAGCTGACCCGTGGTGCACGCCTGATGGAACTGCTGAAGCAGGGCCAGTACTCACCGTTCCCGGTTGAGAACCAGGTTGTTTCCATCTGGGCCGGCACTAACGGTTACTTGGACGACGTTCCGGTTGAAGACATCAGCCGCTTCGAGTCCGAGTTCCTGGAGCACCTCAAGCACCAGTCCTCCATCCTGACCACGCTGGCGCAGACCAACGTCCTGGATGACGACACCGCTGCAGCCCTGAAGGAAGCAATTGTTTCCTTCAAGAAGGGCTTCTTCGGCGAAGGCGACAACCACTTGGTTGGCGCCGGCCATGAAGAGCACGCAGCGATCTCCGGCGGCGACGTCGACCAGGAAAAGATCGTCAAGCAGAAGCGCTAGTTCCGATTACCTGTCCTGCCGGGGTCCGCAAGGGCCCCGGCAGGACAGCACATCGGGAACATAGGAAAGGATAAGTATGGGAGCCCAGATTCGGGTCTACCGTCAGAAGATCAGCTCGACGACGTCGATGCGCAAGATCTTCAAGGCGATGGAACTGATTGCTACCTCGCGCATCGGTAAGGCCCGCGCCCGCGTAGCAGCTTCACTGCCTTACGCGAACGCGATTACCCGCGCCGTTTCTGCTGTCGCAACTCAGAGCGAAATCGACCACCCGCTGACCACCGAGCCGGAGCAGATCCGCCGCGCCGCCGTCCTGATCATTACCTCGGACCGCGGCCTTGCAGGATCCTACTCCGCTAGCGTGCTCAAGCAGGCTGAAGGTCTCACCGAGCTTCTTCACGCAGAAGGCAAGGAAGTCAAGGCGTACCTGGTTGGCCGTAAGGCACAGGCGTACTTCGATTTCCGCAACCGGTCCTACGCCCGCGTATGGACTGGTGGCACGGACGCACCGGAATTCGAAACCGCGCAGGAGGTCGGAGCTGCACTTCTTGAAGACTTCTCCACTGACTTCGAAGAGGGCGGCGTGGACGAGATTCACGTTGTCTACACCCGCTTCAAGTCCATGGTGACGCAGGAGCCGACGGTTATCCGTTTGCTCCCGTTGGAGGTCGTCGAAGAGGAAGCTGCCTCGGAATCCGAGCTGTTGCCGTTGTACGAGTTTGAGCCGGAAACAGAGCAGGTGCTTGACGCGCTGCTGCCCCGTTACATCGAGTCCCGCATCTTCGCAGCCATGCTGCAGGCCGCAGCTTCCGAGCTCGCAGCCCGCCAGCGCGCTATGAAGTCGGCCGGTGACAACGCTACCGACTTGATCAAGAAGTACACGCGCCTTCGCAACACGGCCCGCCAGGCCGAGATTACGCAGGAACTTTCCGAAATCGTGGCCGGCGCAGACGCCCTCGCGTCCTAGCCTCCAACGGATTCGGCTCGAAGCCGCACCTGCACCAAACAGATAGACTTAAACCCACGCCATCTACTGAGTGAAGTGAGAGAGATGACTGCCACTGCTACCGAACACGTAGCTACGGCCGGTGCTACCGGCCGCATTGCCCGTGTTATTGGCCCGGTTGTCGACGTCGAATTCCCGGCTGACGCAATCCCCTCGATTTACAACGCTCTGACCACTGAGATCACTCTCAACGGCCAGACGAAAACCATCACGTTCGAGACTTCCCAGCACCTGGGTGACAACCTCGTTCGCGCCATCTCCCTGCAGGCAACCGACGGCCTGGTCCGCGGTACCACCGTGCAGGACTCCGGCGCTCCCATCTCCGTGCCCGTCGGCGACGGCGTCAAGGGCCACATCTTCAACGTCCTCGGCAAGCCGCTGGACGTCGAAGAGTCCGAGATCAAGGCTGACGCTTACTGGCCGATCCACCGCAAGGCTCCGTCCTTCGCTTCCCTCGAGGGCTCCACGGAGATGCTCGAGACCGGCATCAAGGTCATCGACCTTCTCACCCCGTACATCAAGGGTGGAAAGATCGGCCTGTTCGGCGGCGCCGGCGTTGGCAAGACCGTTCTGATCCAGGAAATGATCACCCGTGTTGCCCGCAACTTCGGTGGTACTTCCGTATTCGCCGGTGTTGGCGAGCGTACCCGTGAAGGTAACGACCTCTGGGTTGAAATGGAAGAGGCAGGCGTTCTTAAGGACACCGCCCTTGTATTCGGCCAGATGGATGAGCCGCCGGGAACGCGTCTCCGCGTGGCCCTGTCTGCCCTGACCATGGCGGAGTACTTCCGCGATGTTCAGAACCAGGACGTGTTGCTCTTCATCGACAACATCTTCCGCTTCACGCAGGCAGGTTCGGAAGTTTCCACGCTGCTCGGCCGTATGCCGTCCGCTGTGGGCTACCAGCCTAACCTTGCTGACGAGATGGGTCTGCTCCAGGAACGCATCACCTCCACCAAGGGTCACTCCATCACGTCGATGCAGGCCATCTACGTGCCGGCTGATGACTACACCGACCCGGCTCCGGCAACGACCTTCGCACACCTCGACGCGACCACGGAACTTTCCCGTGAAATCGCTTCCCGTGGTTTGTACCCGGCCGTTGACCCGCTGACGTCCACCTCCCGTATTCTGGATCCCCAGTACATCGGCAAGGATCACTACAACACGGCTGTCCGTGTTAAGCAGATCCTGCAGAAGAACAAGGAACTCCAGGACATCATCGCCATCCTCGGTGTTGACGAACTTTCGGAAGAGGACAAGATCGTCGTGTCGCGTGCACGCCGTATCCAGCAGTTCCTCTCCCAGAACACCTACACCGCCAAGCAGTTCACCGGCGTCGAGGGCTCCACCGTGTCCATCAAGGACACCGTTGAGGGCTTCACGGCCATCTGCGACGGCGAGCTTGACCACATCGCAGAGCAGGCGTTCTTCAACGTCGGCGGTCTGGATGACGTCGAGCGTAACTGGGCCAAGATCCAGGAACAGACCAAGTAGTATGGCTGAGCTCGAGGTTGAGATTGTCGCGGCGGACCACTTCGTGTGGTCCGGTGCGGCCAAGATGGTCAAGGCCCGCACCAGCGATGGTGAAATCGGAATCCTGCCGGGCCACTCGCCCCTTCTGGCCATCATGGCCGCGGGCGAGCTGGCAATCCAGCCGGTTTCCGGAGATCGTATTGCAGTAGTTGTTGACGGTGGATTCTTCTCCGTCGACAACGATCGCGTGGTCATTGTTGCTGACAACGCCAAATTGGGCGAAGCGGCTACAGCGGGGATCCGATAGCACGACCTTGATGGACGATTCCCTTATTCCGTTCATCGCCTTGGCAACAGCGTTCACGTTGCTGATCATTTCACTGTGCCTTTTCGGGGTGCGCCGCTTCAATCTGCGGCGCGCCCTGGGCACGGTCGACGCCTCCATTTGCATGGCTGGAAACAGCTGGCAGATGGGGGTTTGTCGTTATCAGGACAATGAGCTCGAGTGGTACCGCCTGATGTCCCTGAGCGTCATCCCCAAGCATAAATTCACGCGCAGTTCCCTTGAATTGCTCGGCCGCCGCCAGCCCACGGAGGATGAACTGGTCAGGATTCAGCCTGGCGTGGTTGTGGTTGAACTCCAATACGAAGGTAAGAAGTTCATGCTTGCCATGAATTTCGACGCCTACGCAGGTTTGTCATCCTGGCTCGAAGCAGGGCCTGTCATCGGCGTCGGAACCTGGCGTTAGGCGCCATGGACTTTCTTTCGGACGTCAGCCTGGTTGATGGGCCGTTCCTTTGGTTCAGCATTGCCTGCGGTGCAGCCGGCGGCGCCTACCTTCTATGGCGTCGACGACGTTCCTGGCTGCTGCTCGTCCCGGGCAGTCTTCTGTTGGCCGTAGGTGTAGTGGCGCTGATTCACTGGATCCTCGTGGACCTGCTGTCCACATTCTCGGAGAACCTGCCGTTCCAGACTTTGGCTTGGTCAGTCCCGGCTGTAGCAGCCCTCATTCTCTGCGCTGCGAGGTTTCGTCGAAACTCCGTGCGCGGACGCTCCCTTAGCGTGATGGCGATGCTTGGTGTTGTGCTTTTATGCGTGGTCCAGATAAACCTCTACTTCGGGCTGAACAACACGGTTTCGGACCTGTTGGGTACTGCGGTGGCGCGCATACAGCCACTCGAAGCGGGGCTCAAACGTAGCCCGAATGCAAAGCCAGGGCCGGCACTTTCCGCATGGAAAGCCCCAGGTTCCATGCCCCGAAACGGCGTCCTACGCAGAGCCGATATTCCCGGTAAGGTTTCCGGTTTTAGTGCTCGGGAAGCTTACATCTACCTGCCGCCCGCCTATCAGACTGCTTCGCGTCCATCCCTGCCTCTGCTGGTACTCTTCGCCGGGCAACCCGGCGGCCCTGCGGATTGGCTGACCGGCGGCCAGCTCCGTAGCCTCTTGGACCAGTTCGCTGAAAGGCATGGGGGGATTGCCCCTGTCACAGTAGTGGTTGATCCCAACGGATCAACCAACGCCAACACCATGTGCATGGACAGCAATATCGCCTCGGTGGACACGTATCTCTCGCAAGACGTGCCTGCCTGGATCAACGAGACACTGGATGTGTCCAAGGATCACAAGCTGTGGGCTGTTGGCGGATTCTCTTTCGGCGGCACATGCGCCATGCAGATGGGAACTTCCCACCCTGACGTGTTTGCCTCCATTCTGCCTTTCGCCGCTGAAAGGGAACCCGCCCTTGCGAAGGATCGAAGCAAAACCATTGCGGACTCGTTCGACGGCGACGTTGAGGCTTTCGAATCCAAGACACCGCTGGTGTTGATGCAGCAGCGCGACTTCGGCGGCAGTGGAGTTTACTTGGTCGCAGGCGAGGCTGATCGCGAGTTCACCGACTACATGCGTGAGCTTGCTGACGCGGCACGAAAGTCCGGTTTCCAAACGGAAGAACATGCCATTCCGCAAGCCGGGCACTCTTGGGACGCCGTGATACGCGGAATGCCCGGTGGGCTCGACTTCCTGGCTGCCCGGTGGGAGTTGCCGCGTTGAGCCTTAACTTGCAAGGTGTGGTGAAGCCAGCGGTTGCGCAGGCAGGTCGACATCTTCGGTCAACGCCGTTCACTTTGTTTGTTCTTGCCCTTTTTGTGGGCTTGTCGTTTGTCTCAGCGAGTTTCCTGACAGGGCCACCTGAACCGTGGCTCTCTGTGGCCAGCGTGTCCCTGGAAGGACTCCGCTCCGGGGAATGGTGGTCCATCTGGACGTCGCTGTTCTTCACCACCAATCCTTTGGCCTACGCCACTGCCGTGCTGATGATCCTGTTCCTCCTGGGACTGGCAGAACGGAAACTGGGCTCTCTTAAAACCGCGGGAATGTTCTTCGGCAGCCAGTTCGGCTGCGTGTCGGCTTTTCTCCTGGTGACCCAAGTGGCGCAGTACGTCGATGAAGGGTGGCTTGCCGAGATGGCTGACACCCGCCTGATCGGACCCTACGCCGCGGTCCTTGCAACTGCTTTGGCATCCAGTGCGCTCCTGCCCACGTTGTGGCAGCGACGCCTGCGAACGGTGGTTCTCTCCATTTCCTTGCTCTTGGTGCTGTATGTGGGACACGCAGAGACGGTGGTTGGCTTCCTTGGCGCGCTGATTGGTTTGCTGGCCGGATGGTGGATGCAAAGCAGCCAGGGCCATCTCCATCTTCACCGGTCAACCAGCAAGGAAATCCGGAACCTCCTTTCACTGACCATGGCCATTTTCGCCGTGGGTCCCATCGTTACCGCGGCAGCGAAGAGTCCATCGGGGCCTTTGGCCCTGTTGCGGGACGTCATTCTCAACCCATTGCCAACCCTCAGCCAACTGGAGAGCAACTGCGGCGGGACCATAGACGTCGCTTGCCTCGAGATTGCCCGGCAAGGATACGCCGGGCCTCTGGGTTTGGCTTTGGCCGTAGTGCCGGTTCTCTTGCTCCTCATATGTGCCGACGGGATGAGGCGGGGACGTCGTCTGGCGTTGGGGATTGCGATTGGAGTGCAGTTGGTGGTGGTCGTGTTGTCTACGATCTACCTTGGCCTCTTCGCCGGTATGCCGAGGCCAACTGGACGCCCGCATGCGGGAATGCTCAATTCCGCTGTTGTTCATATCATTCCGTTGGTGCTGGTTCCGTTGGCTTTGGCGCTTCTCCTCTTCGCGTATCGCGGCCATTTCCGGGTGGTGACCTCTGATCATCTTCGCCGGAAGGTATTCTGGCTGGTTGGACTGACAGGGGGAGGGCTAAGCCTGGCCTACACCGCAGTGTGGATGGCTTCCGGTGGACTGGTTCGCGACGGCGGCATGCTGGGTTTGGTTGCCGAGCTAGCCCGGCAATATCTCCCCGTTCCCCTTCCCGGTGTCTACCGCAAGGTTTTTGCCGAACGGGATGTAGCGGAGGTGTTTCTCTTCTCGTACTCCGGCACAGTGTTTTGGCTTATTGCGCTGCTTGGCGTGTGGGTACTGCTGGTCCGCGGACACCACACTGGCGGTCTTGACCGTCAGGCGCGCCAAGGGGCACGTGCCTTGGTAAAGCGGGGCGGAGATTCGTTGTCATGGATGGCCCTTTGGGAACCGAACAAGTACTGGTTCACACAAGAGGGGAACGGGGGAGTGGCCTACCAACAGCACGGCCATGTTGCACTGACGCTAAGCGGTCCTTTCGGAGCGCGGCAGCATCACGTAGCAACCGCCGAAGGATTCCTGGAGTACTGCACGCAACATGCGTTAACGCCATGCCTCTACTCCTGCACGGACGAGCTCTGGCCCATGCTGAGGTCACGGGGATTTCGTCGGATATCGGTTGCCCAGGAAACCCGGTTGTGGATCAAAAGCCTGGAGTTCAAGGGCAAGGAGTGGCAGAACGTTCGAACATCCCTCAACCGTGCCGCGAAAATGGGGATAACGGCCAGGTGGGGCCGCTACTCCGCACTCCCGCATGGGGTGCGTGCCCAGGTGAGTGAAGTTTCCGAGGAGTGGGCAGCCCAGAAAAAAATTCCGGAAATGGGATTCACCATGGGCGGCCTGGACGAGTTGGATGACGACGACGTCCTCTGCTGCGTTGCCGTGGATGAGACGGGATTCGTTTATGGTGTCACCAGTTGGCTTCCCGTCTACGAGGACGGTGTGATTGTCAGTTGGACGTTGGACTTCATGCGGCGGCGAGGCCATGCCTTCCCGGGAGTCATGGAGTTCCTGATAGCTTCCGCCGTTTTACACCTGCGGGATTCCGTGGAGGTGATTTCCTTGTCCGGTTCGCCCTTGGCCCGGGAGGAAAGTGAAATCGAGCAGCGGGCCAAAGGTTTGGCAGGACTCCTGGAGGTGGTGGGGCAGGCCTTGGAACCTGTTTACGGTTTCAAGTCGCTGGCGTCCTTTAAGTCGAGATTCAAGCCCGAGTACAGAACGTTGTACATGTATTACCAAGACCCGTTGCATCTTCCCGCAATAGGACGCGCGCTCAGCAGGGCCTATCTTCCGGGATTGTCCGTCCGGCATTCTGCGCGGCTGCTTCGGAACTTGGTTGGTTGAATAGTCAAGGCCAATTCGAAGGACCTCTTTGGTATTTCTTCATGGTTAGTAACAGTCGTTGTCGACAAGCCCTCTATTGCGCCTGGCATTTCAACACGTTAAGACACGTTGACCCCGGCTCGAAAGCCAGGGTCAACGTAGTTTGTTAATCTCCAACAAGACAGAGATCAACGGGTAGAACTAGACGACCGTAACGCCGGTTGCCTGGGGGCCCTTGGCTCCCTGACCGATCTCGAACTGAACGCGCTGGTTCTCATCGAGGGTCTTGAAGCCGCCGGTCTGGATCTCGGAGTAGTGAACGAAGACGTCGCCATCCGCGTCGTCCGGGGTGATGAAGCCGAAGCCCTTTTCAGCGTTGAACCACTTGACGGTTCCCAGTGCCATGTATTTCTCCTCATTGTGGAACATCAGTCCGATACACCTCGTACCGGGTTTGTTACTCCGCGAGAAGACCTGAATACCGCACAAGCCTGAGCTTGGTTGATTCGCAGGAGCTTCACGCTCGCAACTGGTCTTGCGAGCATGAAAACCACCTACACAAAGACTGCTACAACACTTTCATGAGGTCTGCCGGAGGTCAACGGTGTTTAGGGCAATTCAGGAAAATTTTCGGTAAAAAGAAGGTAACGTTGGCTTCTGCAATTCACCGGACCCATTTCCGGCAACTAGTGCGGCGTGTCTAAAGT
>NZ_JBLYIE010000039.1:0-66171 GCF_048537125.1 Paenarthrobacter sp. PPS72
GGTCACCACGACCGGTCGATCCTCTCGGAGGCAGGATCCGTACCTTGCTTCCCTTGCGGATCTTATGTCCTGCGAGTTCGACGGCCTCGGGAGCATGTCTTTCAAAATTGAGCCCGAACGGCAGTCGCTTCTGCAATGGAAGAATCTCGTCTTCCAAATCTTTGCCAAGCTGCTCGTCAAGCTGCTTGGCAGCGCGCAAAAGGTCCGTGAGCCGCGACATTTCCCCATCCTTACTGAGACATGAGTGAGTCCGCGTCACACGCAAACTGCGCGGGCGCGAACTCAACTCCAACCCTACCCGCGCGGCTTGGGTGGTTCAGACCTCGGGGCAGGGCTTACAGGACATGTCGAAATGGAGGGAGTCAATGGCGAAAAGACGCCGCTAAAGCTTGTCGATCCAGGTGTCTTCTTCGCGGTTATCCCAGGCAGATCCCGTGCGTGTTGGCTTGGATCCACGCAGGCCGTGGATGCGCTGAAGAATCCTCCGAACCTCCACTGCCTGAAGCTCCCGGAGGCTGGATACTTCACGAACGACAACTGATTCGATCAGGGCCTTGCGATCGGCCTGACCTGACACTCCGGCCTCCTCGAAGGCATCACGGATCTCTTGTATTTGTTCTGCTTTGATCGGAAGCGGTGCGATGACGTTTGGAGATGGGGCAGGCTCGTCGATCTCGAAGAGTGAGGAAGCTTCGTCGTACACAGGCATCGATCTTACTGGCAGCGCGAGAGGCAGATAGTAGGTGATGGTCCTGGAGGAGTTTGTCGGACCACCTTATGCGCCTGCAAAGGGCCCAGCGTTATCTCCCGCCGGATTGAACCGGCGTCAGCCAGCCGACTCCCTTATATGCGAGGTAGGCGAGGGTTCCGATCACAATGATGTGAAGGACAATCGTGATGCCGTCAATCCCCTGGCGGCGAAGGGTTTCGATGATGTCCTTCAGGTGCAGGGACATCAGAGGCCAGACCACCAAGAACAACGCCAGAAAGCCTGCAAGCAGAACACAGGCGTTCATCCATGGCTCACTGGTACCCCGATAGACAGCCAGAAGCGCCAGAGCCTCACCCAACCCAATGAAGAGGGTGAAAAACAACAGCACCGGGGATTGAAATGGATTTGTGTCCCAGTGGACACGACGGCCAGGTTCATTAGTGCTGTCGTCTTTGAGGCCGGCCCCCGCACCATACCTGCTTGGCTTCTTTTGTAGCCATCGTGACTCAAAGGCGGCGGCGAGCAGCAGCACAGGTATGACCTGCGCAAGCAGGGCATTGAAGTCGGCCACGTATCTCCTAAGTTGGGCCTAGCTGAGGCTCCTCTGGGCGACACGTCTAAGGGCGTTACTGTCCTATTGGAGCTAGTGATTCTCCATACCCCCGCGTGCCCGGTCCAAGCCCCTATGCTGAAGGACGCGCCTTAATCACCGCGGGAACGCGATTCAGGCCGGTCAACCAGTCATGTACGGGCGAGCTGATCGAATTGACGAGGTTGAATACATCGCGAGTCCGTTCCGCTGCATCTACCTCTAGCAGTGTCTCCATGTGCGATACGCGATTACGCAGCCCATGAAGCCGGTACACACGCCAGAAGGTCGTTTCCCCGTCAGGGTCAACAACATTCGGAAAGGCGTTCACCAGCGCTTCTTTCCACATCCGTTGACGATTTCGGTTTTCTCTATTGTCAGCAGCATTGTTGAGGTGGTTGGGTAGCAGGTCCTTCCAAAGTCCGAACGTCACCTGCGCCAAGACGTCGTCATGCGTTACATCCATGCCATGACGCCAATGAGCCGCATCCCGCTTCTTCTTGGCCGAATTGGCCTGCTTAAGCGCTTCCACCCTCTTCCCTTGGCTTAGGCTGCGAAGCGGGGCGGCCGGGTCTTTCAGGAGCCAGCTCTGGTCAACCTTTAGCTCGGCAGAATTCCATTTCTGTAGCTCGGCGTCCATGGCGTTCCGGAGGACCACTTCCGTAACGCTAAGCAGTTCTTGAAAGGCTGAGGTCAGCTGGAGATTCCAGCCATATAGCGAAAGGGCGAGCTTCTCATCACCTGCCGAGGCCTTCAAATACGGCTCTAGGCGTGAGCGGTGAAAAGAATCAATAATTGCGCCACGAGTCTGCCGTCTGTCTGCCATGGACTGTATCTTGCCAGATCGGGCTCTGTACCCATGAAGTAGACATCACACCATCTACGTGTACTACATGGTTGTCATAACGCCCTACGCATGTGTAGTGTTGTGGGCATAGAAGGTGAGGACAGGGTCTCTCATCAACGAGATTAAAAAGGTCTGCAGGACGAAAAGCGCCTGCAGGCTTTTTTTGTGCTCCGTCATCGTCGTGTGTTCGTGAACCGGCTCGGAGAAGGAAGCAGCTTGCGGTCCTACAGAATGACCAGGAACCAGCTCCTGCATTGACGTGCATAAGTGCGCCACGCGAGTGTTCCATTTTCTTACAAACGGGACGCGCCAATATCCTCCATCGGCTGTTGTAGTCACCTTCGTTCTAAGGCCTGCTCAGGTACGAGCCGGAATGCTTGGCGGCGCTGGTAAACGACGGGCTCTACTATCTTCAGATCGCTCAGACGGTCCAAAGCCAAACCTGCGGCGTCATCAGCCGCTGCCTCCAGGTCTACTGTGGACAGAAGACTTATGAAGGCTGAGCGTCCACCGTGAGCGGTAGCCTGCAGAGCGTCCCTGTACATGGGCCGGTTGACGATTATGCCACCCCCATCGTCCACAGCCCGGGGTGACCTTCCATGGTGGTCGCGGCGAACAAACTCCCGCTCCCCATGGCTGCCGAAAAAGTCTCCCGATTCGTCGCTCAGACGGTTCAATGCCTCTTCCTGGACGTCTGGATCGTAGAGCCTACGCAAGAAAAGGGTGGCTCGCCGCTGGGCCGCTGTGGACAGGCCAAAGCCAATAACAATCGCGAACGCTGCTATGCCTAGAAACGGGTAGAAGAGTTCCGAGGGGAGCTGCAAATCACCGACGTTGAAGTACGTTCTGAGGCCGTATACCGAGACCAATAGTGCACCTGCCGTGGCAAACGGCCATGAGCGAGCCTTTGAAAAATCAGCCGACGCCTGGGTCGCTGCGGCTTTGACGTTTGTCCTCATAGTCAGGGTTGGGTCCGGCCGGGGCGCCGTGCCCATCTGATCCTTCACTGCGCCTGCCTGCATGGCTGCCACCACCTGGCTGACAAGCGACAGAGGAACTAAATCCGTAGACGGATCGGTATGGCTGCTCCCTGGGCCTCTAAGTTCGGCGCGCGCAGCCATGAGAGCAACTTGCCGTTCGTGCTGCGCTGCTGTGGTCTGGGGCACTTGCAGGTCTTTGAGTTCACTATCGATGGCCGTTAGGAGTCGATCTTTAGTCCGTTCAGTACCAAGATCGATTCCCAGGAGCGCAGCAATTTCAGATAATTCGGTAGGCATCTCCAAAACTTACCGGGCACCACTTGGACTGGACCAACACGCTAGCGTTCCACTTCCCTAGTGGGACTGTCCTATCCAGTGGCACAGACGTAGGCTCCCTCCAAAAACGGAGGCTCCTGCTTATTGTTTACAAGCGCCAGTACTAGGATCATCCCCCGGTGTCGGAATCTTCCCGGCTTCAATGCGTGCGTGCCATGTGTCAAGGAGGAATTCGGCGACCGTCACCGTGCTGTTCAAAGCAAGGCGTGCATGGCGAGGTCGCAGAGTGCTGCGGGTCGTTCGTCCATGTCCGAGTCCCAGCTGGTTACGAAGCTCTGCTATGCCTTGCACACTTGTCGTTAGGGCTCGAAGAACCAAATGGCTGGCCTCGCTTCCCCTAACGTTCTCCTCCACCGACTCCGCGTTCAGGGCCAGCAACGCGGCAACTTTCTTGTAGAGCTTAGGAAGGTCATCGTTCCTTGTGTACTCCACGCTGCTGTATTCAAGAATGAGCTTGCACAAAGATTCAATGAGCTCCTTACAAGAACCAATCGCCGCAGATGGGTCAATTTCGATAACCCTCTTTATCCGGTCAAGGTGTTCTTGAAGGACCGCGGGATCAGTGATTGCTGGACGGTTTTGGAGGAGATGGAAGGGTGCCGATCCATGGAATCCCGCAATGCTCCGCCATGCATAGAGGGGTCGGCCGCTGATGCTGGACTTCTCGTAAAGCTCGTACCCATCCGGTCTCAGTGCATCGTTTAAACCGCCAAGAAGAGCAGCAACGTCTTCCGGGTCAGTCCGGACTGCTGGATGCAGCATTTCTGCAAGGAACCTCAACAGCATGCCATCAGTCGCCAGGTCGAACCTGGCATCGTAGAACACCCAGTCGAAGTCCCAGTCATCGTTGTTGACACAATGTTGCCAAACCTCCAGCTCGGCATTTTCGAATCGCGGGTCTTCACTGGGCATTGCCGCAAGGTCGTAGAGTCTCTTCAGAAACTCGGGTGGATCAAAGCGACCCGCCCAGTTTCTTCCTCCGGGTGTCTTCTTCAAATGCTCCAAAATTCGAGTCCGCGTCACTTCGGTGATTCTGTTGCCTGCACCGATGTATTCAATCCGACCCGAACTAACCAGTCGGAACCCTTCACGGCTCAGCAATCCAGCAAGTTTTTCCCGATCATCCGGCGTAGCCAGGGCAATAGTCCCCTCATAGACCCTAAGGACTCTGACAATGTGCTCCCAGTCTGACCACTGCACCGAAGCCTCATAATCAGACCAAAGGGACATGCGCACGCCGCTGAATGATTGACCCGACCCGGGCGCAAAGCCCTCATCCCGCCACATTCTCTCGATGTCATGGACGACAATCCCCCGCGCCTGCTCACGAAAAGCGCTTCGGAGCCGTGCAGGGATGTATTCGACTGAGGCCATAGCTGATTCTCTCAGTCACCACTGACTACCAGAGGACGCAGCCGCATACCGTCGTCCCACTTCCTTGGAATCAGGACACCTGTCAGTGGGACACTCCCCCAGCAATCTGATCCGCACCGTTCCGCGTAATCTTCGTGTCCCGCATGTTATGCCAAAACGCCCGCCATAGAAGGAGGTCACAGACGCAACTTTCGGTACGGTGCTCGGATGGAAATCGGATATGCGCGAGTCTCAACCGCCAAACAGGACCTAGGGCGGCAACTGGATGCGCTGGCGGTCGCCGGCATCACCAAAGTGTTCGCTGATAAGAAGTCCGGAGCCACAAGGGACCGGCCCGGCCTTCGGGGGGCGTTGGACCATGCAAGGGCCGGCGACGTGATCGTTGTGCATACCTTGGACCGGCTGGGGCGCACGGTGCGGGACACTCTGAACCTAATGCACGAGCTCAAAGGGCGCGGGGTGGGTGTCCGGACGCTGGCTGATCCCCTGCCAATCGACACATCGAACCCGGACAGCCCCATGGCGCAGCTGGCGGTAGTAATGCTGGCGCTTTTCGGAGAGATGGAACGAACTTACGCGTCCGAACGGGCATCCCATGCGCGGGCGGTGGCCACGGCACATGGCCGGCGGACGGGCCGGCCTTCCGTAGTCGATCCTGACAAGCTTGAACACGCCGCCATGCTGCGGGAGAAGGGCATCCCGATGCGGGAAATTGTCAGCAAAACGGGACTGGCCCGAACAACGCTGTACCGCCACCTACCGCCTCGCCAGGACGATAAGGACTAAGACATAAGTTTGCTCATGGCGCCAGGGGGCCTTCATCGTCCGCTTCCGCCTCACGTAAGCGAATCCGTTCGTGCGCCGCTTCGAGCTCTTCGCCCACGGCTTCCTCGTCCCCGATTCTGGCGATGTGGTAGTTGAAGAAGTCCGCGGAAGTGTGGATGAAGATACGAGAGACAACCTCCCCCAGCAGTGGCAGTTCCTGTCGTGTGTAGCAAGTGGCCACATCAAGGCTTGCGGACACCCACCGGACCTTCCGGAAAAGGCTCATCACTACGCCGACTGACGGCTTGTACAGGTCAAGAGCCAGGTCCTGTATCACTCGCTGCGAAGTCCATAGGAGCCCGTTGTCAACCAGCTCAGATTGGATTGCGTCGGCCGCTCGTTCCTTGATCGAGATCAGTCGGCGCACGTCTTCCGAGACCGAAGCCCTTGCAGCAAGTGCAGACCATTCCTTGTACGTACTGACCTCGGTGTCATCGTTCGAAAGCGAATCTAGGTGCTCGTATCTGCCGGCCCCATTGGCGAACCGCTCGACCATGTTCGTGACATCGGGGTCGAGGGCGTCCAGCGGGCGGACGAGGTACCCCATCTTACGCGGCGAGACGCTGGGGCCCGACTGAGGCAGCGGCAACTCCTCAACCGCGTTGAGCAGGTTCCCAATCTTGTGGGAGTAGTCACGCAGCCTCGGGAACTCGCCAGCGACCGCGTACCCGTTGCAGGCGATAGCCAACTTGCACAGGCGCTCCAACCCGGACGAATACGAGTGCATCCCGACGTGAAGTGCGTAGTTCTGATCTTTGCTGCCCCAGGGGAACAAATCGGGAGCCGTCGGGACGGAGCACAGTCTACGAAGCCCGGCCAAGGCCAGATCGGAGGCGAATTGGGTTTCGGCGACAAGGCTCTCCCAGATGGGCAGCGTCATGCGATCATTCATGCCAAGTCCCACGTTTCCAAGCAAAACTAGATAGTGTTCTGGGATCCACTTCCCCACTCAAATACTCAAATGAGTAGTTACTCATCTGGAAACGAATCTATGTAGGCGGTCAGGAACTCCTTGACGCTCTGGTTGCGCTTGGCGGCGAGGATTTTGAGCTTGGCATGCTTACTTCTGGGGACTTCAAAGTTCACCCGCTGAAGCTGCTCAGCTGGAACCTCATCCTTAAGGCTTTCCATCAGTTTGGCTTTGGCTGTGGCGGACTGGCTGGGGCGCCCAGTGGACAGCTTAGAGAAGCTACTCATTTACTCATTTCCTCATTTACTCACAAGCGTAAGGAGTTCGTTGGTGAGCTCTTGGATCTCCCTGGCCCCGGGCGACCCCGGGAAGTCCTCCAGGATGGTGGATCCCCCCGCTGCGGTTCCTGGGTAGTCAACCCGCTGGTGCACCCGGGATTGCAGAACGGGAAGGTTGTAGCCTTCCAGGATCCCGGAGACTTCTTTTCCGATGTTCGTTCCAGTGATGGCGCGGGAGACAACAAAAGCTGCCTGCAGCTTTCCGTCTGTAATTTCGATTCGCTGCTTCACCAGGTCAACGAGGTCGGATGTGGCCCAGATGTCGTAGGGCGACGGTTGCACGGGGATGAGGGCAAAGTCGCTGGCTTTGATGGCCGACACGGCTAGGTCTGCGGCTTGTGGGGCGCCGTCGATGATGACGAAGTCCACGGGGGCGATGCTCTTAAGGTCCCGTTCAATCGTTGGTCGGTCCATCCCCACTACGGGCATGGGATGATCTTCGCGGGCTGCGGCCCAGTCCCGCGCACTGCCTTGAGGATCTGAGTCCACAAGCAGTACGGTATGGCCGGCCAATCTAAGCGCCGTGGCGACATGCGTGGCAATGGTTGTTTTGCCGGCCCCGCCTTTTTGATTGAGAACTGCGATGACTTTCATGTGCGGCGTCCTGTTCTACGCGAAATACTCAAATGAGTATTTGAGCTAATACTCATTTGAGTATTTCATGAGTAAATGAGTGCTTGAGTGAGGCTAGGGGAGCGGCGTGTCCCTGTAACCTTGGCGGGAAATGGCGCTCTGCGCTTTCTCCAGCTCGGCGCCCAGTTCGGCGGCCAACTGCGCGGCCCTTGTGAGATGGTCAGTAGCAGCGGCCACGCTCTGAATGGGATCGCGGCCGTCATCCTCGTACACGTCGTATTCGTCCAGAGAGCGGCCGAGGGATTTGGCGAGCTGCGTGCACGCCTGCGGCAGCATGTGGCCTAGGCCCTTGAGATTTCCTAAGACGCTATAAACGGTAGGGGCCGGGTGGATCTGCGTGATGGTCAGGTGGTTGATTGAGCGAATGGCCTCGTAGGCGTCATCGGCCGCGCGGATCACTTCGGGGGTCTCGCCATCCATGGTGCGTTCCTCTCTGGGATGGGCATTTCTGAGTCAGCCTACGGTTGTGGTCTGACTGCCTATGTCGGGCTTATGCGGTGGGTGCCTTCTTCGCTTTCAGCTGGGATACGCGTTGCGTGGAGATGCCGAGCATGCGGGCCACTTCGGTGATGGTGAAGTCCTCGCTCAGTTCGGCGATGACGGCGCGGGATTCCGCGGCTCCCTTTGTCGATAGTTCTTGGGCCTTCTCCAGATCGTTCCGGGCTTGGGTCCAGCGTTCCATGATGTTTCCAGGTGCCCTGAGGGTGACGTGCACCGTTACGTCTTCTGGATCGAGGTTGAGCGTCGTGGCCACGAGGTCAGCAGCGATGTCCTGGATGTCTTTTGCGCGGCTGGCGCGGGCTGCCTGGTTGATCTGGTGGATACGTATCTCCCACCATTTGCCCTCTTTATGGGCGATTGCTTCAAACTCACGTTTGTTTTTCATGCGTGGGGGGAGTCCTTTCCTGGCGGCCCGGGCAGCTGTCCGTGTCTACGCTAGTCCCCCTAGAGCACTTATCGCAGGGGTGCTAGCAGGATTCCTCGTTGAGCTGGCCGGCTAACTCCGTCATGATCTTTCCTTTCGCGATTGATACTCAACTGAGTAAATGAGTAGATACTCATTTGAGGGTGAGAATTCTGTCGGGGCGGAAGCCTGACCATGAATCTGAATCGGTGACGACGACGGGCGCGGCCATGTGGCCGGCCTGCCGGAAAATGTCCCGCTCCATCTCTGTCATCTCCTTTACCTGGTAGGTGATTCTCTGGCGGTCCATGGCCTTCTTGGTGGCGGTGCAGTTACCGCACTCACGGCCTGTTTCATCGGTAATGGTGTAGACGGTGATGCTCATGGTTCCGGGCTCCTAGGGAGGGGTGGCCGGGGTTTCCGGCCACCATGGGTTGGCTAAACGAATTCCACTGCGGCTAGGCGGGTGTCGAATAACTTTTCTGCGACGCGGATCAGATGGGTTGGGGCGTCGGTGTCCCAGCCGTGTTCCGCGCGTCCCAGGTAAACAGCGGTGCCTGCTACCTCGGGCAGGTAGAGGCCTGTCTCCCGAAGTAGTTGCCCTGCTCGTACGTTGGGGTGGACGTTCCGGCTGTCAGCCCTGAGGTAGACCTGCCAGTCCCCATTGACGATGCAGTCCAGCTGTCCGTACAGCGCTTCAAGGGTGCCGTGGCGGACGTCTTGGCGGTTGGCTGTGACTTCGTCGTTGAGTCGCGCGGGGATGACGAGGGCAATGCACTTGCGGATCATGGCGGCGCTCCTTCATTCGTGGCGGATGGCAGCGGGGACGTATGCCTGCAGGCTTTCCTTATCGATCCAGAAGTGCTGGCGCCCGGTTCCTCCGGCGGCCACGTAGTCACCGCTGAGGATGTTGTTGGCGGCTCCGAAGGTCTGAAACCACTTGTCTTCGTGGTCGAAGGTGACGGTGTTTCCGCTTGGATAGGTGGTTTCGGTGAGCATTTTCAGTTCCTCTCGTTGGGCTGCTAACACTTCCACTCTAGTCCACCTAGGAACTTTTATTCAAGCCCCCCTAGGAGAAATACTCGATTTGTGCGGTTTCTGGTTGTGGTCATCCCCGCCAGTAGCTCGCTGGGATCCCCCCGGTGCCTAAGAAGCCGGCCACGCCGCCACGGTTCCTGTGCCCTCCCACTCGCGGCCCGCACGGTAGATGTGTGTCGTCCCGGCTGAAAGAGACCCAACGGAGACGGTAGGGGAGACGGCAACCCCCAGGCCTGGACCATGGGGAAGTGCTTCGGTTTTGCGCTGTCCCTACTGTGGGCCGGGTGGAGACCGGAGGATAAATCTCAAAGCGGTCCACATTGGGCGTCAGCGCGTGGTGCCGCGTACGGCAGCCTCCTGAAGTCCCTTTTGGTAGTCATCAGCGAACCTTGTTCGCCAGGACGCACGCACAGTGTCTGAGCGGCGTTCAGCTGCTTGCTGCTGGATCCGCTGGGCTTCGGCCCTCGCTTGGGCTTTTGCCGCCTCGGAGCGCTGCAAGGCGCGTTGCCGACGGCTGTAGACAGGCTGGCCGTTAACCCGCCAGTGGTTGAGCCTGCTTTGCAGGAGCGCGGGAAGGTTCAACGCGCCGTGGAAGCCATCGTGACGGTGCTCGGTGCCGTCGGGTTTGGTGTCGAGAGCGTGCAGGACATCGCTTGGTGTGTAACCGGCACGGAAAAAGGGCGCCAGGATCCGGGCGAGGTGGCGTGAGCGCAGCTTACGGAGTGGCGGTGAGTTCCATTGGACGGTACGGGCCGCTTGCAACTCGTTGAAGTCGCGGGTTGCCTTGTCATTGGCGCTTGTCGTTTTATCAGCTGGCCATTGCAGATCTGTACGAGCGGCCGTCATATCGGCCACCCATTTAGTGGCCGCCTCAAAATAGGATTTCAGTGTGGGCGAAGCCCACGCCATTATGCCTTTGGGGGTTGATTTTCCTTTGGACAGGTTAGGGTTGCCATTTATGTCCACAGCGAATCCGAACATGCCCAGAAGCGGATCCAGTTTGCACTTGGATTCCATGCGCTGGACTTCTTCTTCACCGAACCTGGCCAGTTCCTCTTCGGTGGCGGGACGGCAGAGGACGTAGACGGCCCTGTCGGCCATCCGTTCTTCGCGTTCGCCAACCTTGAAGAGGTTGGTCTCTCCGCTGCAGTTTTTGGGGGTGTAGATCGCTGAGCGGCCGCCAGCGACGATGGCGAGGAATCCGTGGCGCATCAGCCAGCGTTTGATGCGCCCCAGGGTGCCTTGGCCGATACCGGCTGAGGCCAACAGGTAGGCGTTGCCCGGGGTCACCGTGTGGCTATTGAAGTCGAAGCCCAGAAGTAAAAGCGAGGCCACGGCGAGGAGGTTTCGGCGGAAGTCGGATCTGCGCCAAGTGAGCTTGGGGTGTTGGCGGATAGCTTCCAGCCAGTCGAAGTCCATCGTCAGCGCGCAGCTGCCCTCAGGGACGGCGCGAAGGACGTTTTCCTCGTTCCGCTCCACCATCCGGTTAAGGCGCCGGGGGGCTTCGGTGCGTTTCGAATGCTCGCCTAGTAGCGCGTGGTCGCGCTGCTTCCAGACGCCAGGCAAGCCCTGCACCGCCACATAGCCGGGGATTCTCGGCGTGGCCTTTCCCTGCTCGCCGCAGGGCACAACTCGGGCCGGGACGTGCGTTGACGCCCGGGCAGGGTCCGGTACCATAAGGGGGACAAGACCTTTCAGTTTGAAGGGAACACAAAGGGACCGTCCCTCGCGGGAAGGTTCTGGTATCCATCGCCGGCACAGTCGCCAAACAGAGACGGTGATGGAAGGATTTCGGAAGCCCCGCACCTAGTGCGGGGTCTTTCGTTTAAGAAGCGGCCTGTATAGGCAGCTCCTCAGCTTGTCGGTTTATCTTGGGGAAGACCGGCAGTCCGCCGTTCTTCTCCAAGTAGAGGACCAGGTCCTCAAGGTAAAGGCCGACTGACCGGCCAGAGTTCGCAGCTGCGCTGTTTATGGCTTTGCGGCGCTCCGGCCTCACTCGGCCCTGCAGGAGCACCAGATCTATGCCGTCAGGGTGACGGACGCGTCCTGGTTGTGCACTCATGGCTTTAACGTGTCACGCGACGAATGCATACGCAGGGATCCGCGCGGGTGTGTCGAGCTTAATCTTGCTCGGCGTCCATACCGTGGCTTCGCGGGCCCTCATGACACGTGGTGAAAAGTCCATGACTCCAATATGTCATAAACTCCAAAAATTTTGGATATGGGTCGAGCCTGCATGTCACGACCATGCCCGCCGCACTATCTCATCGACGGGCCCGGCGGCCGTCTGCGCGGAGGTAGCGCTAAAAGCCCCGCGGAACAGATCCCGGGTAGCTCTGAGCGAGCGGAAGTAACGGCCTTGTTTGTCGATGCGCCAACGTGAGATGCCGAGAAATCTCGCGGCCGCCTTCCGCTCCATGCCAGCCTCCACACAGACACGGACTGCGGCGTAGATGACCTGGTACGCCGCCTCGTGCTCACGTGGGACCTCTGCCAGTACCTTCTGCACGGCTGTCTTTGCCTGTTGGGGAGTCGTCATAGCGTCCTTCTAGTCGATCGACAGGGCGGATCCCAGCTCACGTTCTGGCTTTTTCTGGCGTCGCGCATATGCAAACAGCGCAAGGCCAATAACGACCAAGGCGGTCGAGGCGTAGGAGATGAGCATGTACACATAGGCGAGGTCTTTGGACCCATACCATTCCGCGGGATAGCTACCGGCCCGCAGCAAGGACAGCGTGAAGCCTCCCGCGATCATCCCAGACGCCACTTTCCCAATGGCCAAAGGGTTCCGACGGGCGTCCAAGTAGGCCGGCCGAATCAGGGGTGTTACGACGTAGGCAACATAGATCAGGACCAGCCAGGTGTTAAGGCGGACGCTGGGCTGCGCTGCATAATCAAGCAGTTGTGGGGAGGGGGCCGGGCCGTCCGTGGCCAGAACCGTCAACAGGAGGCCTGTAGCGGTGAGGCCAAGCATGACCGCACCGGGCATGCCTACAGTCCAGCGTCTGGCGAACGTTGAACCGTAGGCCTGGCTGAGGTGGCCTCCAAGAAACGCCACGGCGACCAGAGCGCAGTATTTCGAAAGCAAGTCCGTCGCGTTCGTGATGGGCATGATGGAGTCGACTGCGTAATACACGGGTGGTACAAGAAGCAGGTAAGCCAGTGTGAGGAATATTCCTGACAGCGCGACGTTTCTGCCTTTTCCCTTGAGTGCATGCTGATATCCCGTAGTAGGGGCATTGAGGCGTTTGAACGTCAGGCTCCCCAAGAGAATGAGCATCAGAGTGGGTACAACGGCCAGCACCTTCATCCCAGGAGCTCCGTCATCTTCTCTGCGTATTCCCGGGCCTCTTTGCGCTGTTTCACTCGGCGCTGCAGGAGGTTAATGCGCGCTGAAATCAGCTCCACAAGGGCGTCGTCGGAAACCTCCAGCAGTTCGTCTTCGCGTGCACGCACCTGCCAGCCGCCTTCTGCCGGCGTTATCAGGCCGACAACGACGAGTCCTGAGGCGAAAGACCCTCCGGTCGCCCGGGACGCCGCTACGGCAAGGTGCGGCGAGAGACGGTTCTCCGTGAGGGACGTGATGATGTACGTCAATGCCATTCCCGATTCCGCGGCCATGCGGTGTCGTAGGTCTCCCGGATCCAGGGCGTCCACCCAGGCACGGTGAGAACCATCGTGCGGAAATTCAATGAGTGGAATGTGGCTTCTGAGTTCGCGGGGGTAATGGGTCTTTGAGGTCCGGAATTGCAGCTCTCCCATGAGATCCGCGTGGTGGACCTGGCTCAAAACTTCGGCAGCGGACGGTTCCACGGGCCGGGAGAGAACGTCGCGATATCCATCGAAGGCCGTGAGAGCTTGAAGCACCCCTAACCCGGCTGCCCGTGCTACGGCGACAACCGTCGATTCAGCCACGTTCCCTCTCCGCAGCTGGTTTCCCAGGGTTCCGCGGTTAAGGCCCGTCAGTGCACTGAGGGCAGCCGGGGAAGTGCTGATGGACGCAGCGTCCAGCCAGCTCTTGAACTCTTTGGCTGAGACGGGCACAAACACTCCTTGACGTGACAGGACGCATGACAATGAACCTGCTAAACTGCTACCAATAGTTAAATATTTTCAAATACTCAATATTTGGTATCTATCTTTATTTTAGCTTCTTGGCCGAGTTTAGCCGGGTAGGGGTTCGGCCCATCAGGTACGCACCCCCGGCATCTTGGCCAGGACGCCTAGTCGAAGACGCGAGTTTCGGCACACGGGGGAGGGAACGGTCATGCAAGACCTAAGGTCGTTCGTCAGAGAACGGACCACACGATGAACCAACGGAAGTCGTTGGTGCTTGTGGCCTTGATCGTCATTCCCGGGCTGCTTTTCGGGCTGGTCTTCTCATTCATCCTTCTGCTGAATCCTGCGAAACCTGCGGCGGCCGACTGTGGCCCGGCAGCTGTGGCCCTGGACGGAAACACGAACGTGGAGGGATACAGCGCGGAGCAGTTGAAGAACGCTGCCGCTGTGATGGGCGCCGGTAAGGCGCTGAACCTCTCCGTGAAGGGCCAGACCATCAGCGTCATGGTGGCTCTAGGGGAGTCGGGACTGCGTGTGCTGGACTACGGCGACGGTCCCGGCCCGGATTCCCGTGGGTTGTTTCAGCAGCGCGACAACGGCGCGTGGGGCTCCTACGCGGATCGCATGGATCCAACGATCAGTGCCACCAATTTCATCAAGGCGCTGCAGGCTGTACCGGGTTGGGAGCTGTTGGAGCCGACTATCGCCGGGAACAAGGTCCAGCGGAACGCGGACCCGTACCACTACCAGAAGTATTGGCCTGAGGCCGTCGAGCTCGTCCAGGCGCTCTCGGGCGGGAGCTTCTCCCTCGAGGGCAGTGACTGCGCCATCCCAGGGAAGTCCGGTGCGGGGGATGACTACCCGTGGAAGGACTCTCCGACTTGGTTGCAGGTAGGGGCAGGTTCCGCGGCCGCCTCGCCGTTGGGCATGTTTTACCGCGAGTGCGTGGACTTCGCCCTGTGGCGGGTCAACCAGCAGATGGGGTCCACCAGTGCCCCGTTCAAGTTCCTGAACGGGAACTTCCGCCCGGACGGGCAGGGCCTCGGTTCCGCGGTGACGTGGAAGGCCGGATGGGACGCCAAGGGCTGGCCCACCGGCAGCACGCCCCGGGTCGGTGCGGTCGTCTGGTACGCGCCAGGCGTCGGCGGGTCAGACCCCACCTTCGGCCACGTGGCGGTGGTCAAGGAAGTCAAGAACGACGGGACCTACGTCGAAGAGGGCTACAACGGCAACCCGCCGCCGGATGACCACAACTACTACACCCGCACCGTGAGCAACACGATCCCGTCAGCCTTCCTGTACCTGCCCACCCAAGAGGAGAAGAAGTGAAGAAGTCACTGCCACTGACCGCGATGGTTCTGCTGTGCACGGCCTGCGCGCCGGCAGCGAACACTACACCAGCGCCGGCGACCAGTGCAGCCGCCGCTTCTGCACCGGTTTCCCTAAGCGCGAGCAGCGGCCCGCAGGCTCCAGGCGGCACCGTCCCGGCCACCATCGGCATCAGCTGGGATCAGGCCAGCAAGGACGCCGCCGTAGAGACCGCGCAGAAGGCCATGACGGACTTCGCCCGCCCGGGCGTGGAGGACAAGCAGTGGGCCAACGATCTGGCCCGCTGGCTGACTCCGCAGGCCACAGCCGATTATTCAGCCGTGGACCCCGCCAACGTCCCCGCCACCCGCGTCACCGGCCCCGCGACGCTGACGGTCGATGAAGCCAATGGCTATGGCGTCATGGCTGCCGTTCCCACCGATGCCGGCACCTACACCCTGCAGCTGCTCCGCACCGGCACGGAAGCCCCGTGGAAAGTCAACCGGCTCACCCCGCCCGCGTCCTAACCGTACGTGCCTCACTCACTCCGTCAACGTAAGGAATCAGATTTATGAGCACCACACCAAGCGATGTCCTGGCCTTCCCGAACATCAAGGCCATCATCAGCGACAACGGCACCGCCGAGGTCACCGTCGCAGGAAACTCCCGCGTCGTCCCTGCAGGGGAGACGCTGCAGGATTTGCGCGACAACGCTCTGGCACTGGTCGTGGCCGAAGCCAGGACGCTGCAGCGCCCCGTCCGCGTCCGCATTGAAGATCCCGAAGGCCACGGCGAACTGATCGTCCACCCAGACGGGAACGTCGAATCCGTCTCCTACGAACCGCGGCCCGCCCGCCGCCGCACCGGCGCATCCGTAGCGGCCGCCCCGAAGATTAGCGACACCGCTCCCGCCGCAGGGCCTCTGGTGAAACCAGAGCCGGCCCAGCCCGTGGTTGAACGGCAGACCTGGCCGCCTCTGGCCGTGGATACTCTGGCGGCCGAAGAAGCTGCCCCTGCTAGCGAGGCACCGCAGCAAGCTGTTGAGGCTGATGCTCCGGTGACCCGGCGGAGTTTGAAGGAGACTTCCTTCCTGGTCAGCGCCCCGGTGCTGGAACCAGCCACGCAGGGCTGGCGCGGAGCCCTGACCCGGATGGGCTTCCGAATGGACCCCTCAGCGGAAGAACTATCCGAGCGGGAGGATATTCGGACCGTCAGCCAGCACTGGCCCGGTCCGCGGACCATCGCCGTGGTCAACCGCAAGGGCGGGGCGAACAAGACACCCACGGTGGTGATGCTCTCGGCAATCCTTGCCCGCTACAGCGGGGCCGCGACCGTCGCCTGGGACAACAACGAGTCCCAGGGCACCCTGGGCTGGAGGACCGAGAAGGGCGCCCACGACCGCAGCGTCCTGGACCTGATCGATTCCTCCACCGAGCTGCTGTCACCGTCCACGAACGCGGCCGAGATCGCCAAGTTCGTCCACCACCAGACGGCCGACAAGTTCGACGTGCTGCGCTCAGACGAAAACGAAGAAGGCGACCACGAAGTCACCGCCGAGGAAGTGGACATCGCCCACCAGGTCCTCACCCGCTACTACCGGCTGGTCATCATGGACTCCGGCAACACCGCCCGTGCGGCCAACTGGCGCCGGATGATCGACCACACCAACCAGCTCGTCGTCCCGGTCACCGCCATCGAGGATCGAGCGGAAGCAGCCCGGCTGACCCTGCAAACTCTCGAATCCCGTGGCGGCCACGACGCCGAGCTGGCACGCAACGCCGTCGTGATCGTCTCCGAGTCCACCGACGCCAAGCGCAGCATGACTGGGGATGCCCTGAAGCGGGCAAAGGCTGAGGCGCAGCGGATCGCAGACGGTTTCGAGCCATTCGTCCGTACTGTCGTCCGGATTCCTTACGACCCGGCCCTGGTCAACGGCCCCATCCGCTATGAAGCCCTGCAGCCCGCGACCCAGCGGGCATGGCTGGCCGCCGCGGCCGCCGTCGCCAAGGGCTTTTAGACACCCAACAGCGAACGACGGAAAGGAGGAACGATGCAACTGTCTCTGAACCCCTGGATCACCAGCCCAGCCGAAAGCGACGACGAGGAAACACCCGAGGTGCACGTCCCGCCAGCTGCCGCGATCAGCACACCGCTGAGGGGCATGGTCGAACCGGACACCGCGGACCGGCTGGCCAACCGCGTAGTGTCCGGGTCCACGCTGTTGTGGATTGTTGGTAGCCACGGGGGAGCGGGTGAAAGCCGCACCGCGGACCTGATCGGCTGGGCACGCCCTGCCGGGCACTGCTGGCCTGTTATGCAGGACGGCAGCAAGCCCCGGGTGCTGCTGGTTTGCCGCAACGATATGCGTGGCCTCACCAGCGCGCAAAGCGCCCTGACCCAATGGGCATCAGGAGCAACACCCAAGGTTGAACTTATCGGCCTCGCCGTTCTGGCAGATGCACCAGGAAAGACCCCCAAGGCGCTGCGTGACTTCGCAGCGATTATCGGCGGGGGAGCACCGCGCCTCTGGATCCTCCCCTGGGTCGAGGCATGGCGGCACGGCGACTCCACGACGACACCACCGGGCAAGGAATATCAACGCTTCATCACCGACGTAGCTGCTCTGGCTACGGAACCCAACCCAAAGCACTAACCACTGAAAGGTCTCACCATGAACTCCTTCTCCGCTCTTGCCGCGAGCGTCATCCCCAACCCGACCCCTGTCGTGCCCGCCGAAGCCGGCGGACTGCTCACCGTCCTGAACTGGGCCTCCGGTATCGGCCTCGTCCTTGGCGTCCTTGGCGTGATCATCGTCGGCATCGGCATGGTCATCCAGCTCCGTCGTGGAGAAGGCGGCGAATCAATCGCCAAACTCGGCTGGGTCCTGATGGGCTGCATCATCATCACCGGCTCCTCAGGTATCGTCCGCGCCTTCGTCTAAACCAGCACCGACAACGGGAGGTTCATCGTGAGCCAGTCACCAGAGAACACCACCAACAGCAATCCGTTCACCAAACCCGGTTTCATCATCGCGGCCGCGCTGGTGGTGGCGCTGATCGCAGCAGCAGTCGTCATCTTCCTGCTCCCCAAAGAACAGGGAAACGCCCAACCAGCACCCACGCAGGCCAGCTCCGCCCCGGCAAGCCCCAGCACGTCTACTGCCTCTGACAAGAGTGTCTGCGGACTCCCTGCCAGCAACCACACAGCGCTGGGCACCGCACCGAAGTCCAAGTGGGAGTTGGTGGGAATCATGGCCGTCCCAACCGACCCAACCACCGCAGGCCCGGGAACGGTAGGCAAGGACGGTCTGAGGTCCTGCTTCGCGCAGTCGCCCACCGGAGCGCTCTATGCCACGGCGAACATCTGGGCTGCCTCGTTCAATGGCTATGCGAAGCAGGTTTACCTGGAACTCTCAGCTGACAGTCCCACTCGGGACAAAGCGGTACAGGCAATAAGGGAAGGGAAGGACGTCGGAGGGGGAACCATTCCGAAGGTACAGATCGCCGGCTTCATCATCCACTCGTATACGCCCAAAGCTGCGGTCGTAGAGCTAGCAATCAAGAGCAGTGACGGGGGATACGGCGCTTTCTCGACATCCCTGCTGTGGGAAGACGGCGACTGGAAGATGGACATCCCCGCCGCCGGTGGAAATGCAGTCCGCCAGATCAGTGACCTGAGTTCATTCATCCCTTGGGCCGGCGTCTGACATGGCAGAGAAAGAGTGCGAAGTTTGGAACGCTCTGTGCTGGACCCAGCAGGGTGCGAGCAATGTTGCCGCCGGTATTGCAGACGATGCCATCAACAACCTCGCCAAAGCCATCATGGAGGGAATGAGCCAGATGGTGACCACGCTGTCGACCTTCTGGGTTTCAATGCCAACCGTGAACTTGGCCAGCCAGGACGGAACTGCAAGCCCCGTTGTTTCGGTGGTGAACAGTGAGCTGATGCCGTGGACTCTGGCCCTTGCTGTCTTGGCGGTCATCCTGGGTGGTATTCGCTTGATCTGGGAGCAGCGGGGTGCGCCCCTGAAGGATCTGCTCCGGGCCCTGCTGACCTTGACGCTTGTCTCCGGCCTCGGTCTGGGCGTCATCTCCATTCTGGTGGTCGCCGCTGATGCCTTCTCCGCGGTGGTGATCAATCGTGCCACCGAGGGTAAGGGTTTCGCAGAGTCCCTGAAGATCCTTGTGATGACGAACCAGACCGGCGTCGGGGTGTTCGTCCTGATCGTCCTGGGCTTGATCGGGCTGATCGCGTCTCTGGTTCAGGTCGTGTTGATGGTGGTGCGCAGCGGCATGTTGGTGATCCTTGCCGGGGTCCTCCCAACCACGGCCGCGTTCACGAACACGGAGATGGGCCGGCAGTGGTTCCAGAAGGCTGTTGGCTGGACGATCGCCTTCATCCTCTACAAACCAGCCGCTGCGATCGTGTATTCGGTCGCGTTCCTGCTGATGGGCAAGGGGAGTAGCAGCAGCGCCAATCTGGTGAAGCCCATCACCGGATTCACGCTGATGGTCGTGGCACTTTTCGCGTTGCCGGCGTTGATGCGGTTCGTGACCCCGATGGTTGGTGCGGTTGCCTCTGGTGGAGGCGCGGGGGCGGGAGCAGCTGTGGGAGCGATCGCAACCGGTGCGGTTTCGCTTGGCCGGGGTGGGAGCGGCAGGGGCAATGCATCCCCCGTTCCCGCATCGTCATCGAGCACGTCAAACACCCAAAGCATGCGGGGCGGCAGTTCGCCGAAGGGCAGCGACGGACCCGCCGGACCCCGGGGCGGAGGTGGGCAACCCACTCCGGGCAGCAGCGGACCGGGCGGTGCCGCCGGCACTGACGCAGCAGCCAAGGCAGGTACCGGAGCAACCGCCGGAACGACAGCAGCCGCTGGCTCCAGCGGAGCGGTATCAGCGGCAGGAGCCGGCGGCGGTGCAGCGGCAGCTGGGCCCGCCGGAGTGGCTGTAGCCACAGGTGCGAAGTTGGCGTCCAGGACGTCGCAGGCAATTGAAAAGACAGCGCAGGATTCAGCAGGGGAGGGCCCCAGTGGCAGCAATTAACACCGAGTACAAGGAACCGTCCTACGGCAACTGGCGCCTACCGCGCTCAGCTGGCCTGGCCAACCTCGGGGCGATCGGTACCGCCATTGTCTTTGCCGGGCTCCTGATGGGCATCGTCAGCTTCGCGCTGTGGGGCTTGCTCGCCGGCCTGGGCGTCCTTGCCCTTGCCGGTGTCATGGCTTTGCTGCTGACAGTCAAGGACAAGCACGGCCAGTCCGCCGTAGACCGCCTCGGCACCCGGACGGCGTTCAAGCTCTCCCGGGCCTCCGGGACGAACCTTTACCGTTCCGGCCCTCTTGGCGTCACGGAGTGGGGCATGTACCAGCTGCCCGGTCTGGCAGCGAAGTCCACCCTGTACGAGTTCACCGACTCCTACAAGCGCCCCTTCGCCATGCTGCACGTCCCCGCCACGGGTCACTTCACCGTGATTTTCTCGACTGAACCCGACGGAGCCTCCCTCGTTGACCCGGAACAGGTCGATGCCTGGGTGGCGAACTGGGGCGGCTGGCTCGCCTCCTTGGCCGACGAAGCAGGCCTGGACGCCGCAGCCGTCACGGTCGAGACCGCGCCTGACTCCGGGTACCGGCTGCGGAACGAAGTCATGATGAACATCGACCCAGACGCCCCCGAGTTCGCCCGCGACATGCTGCACGAGGTCGTGGACACGTACCCGGAAGGATCAGCCACGGTACGGGCCTGGGTGTCCCTGACCTTCAACGCCGCCATCCGGGCCGGGGCCAAGAAACGGACCCCGGAAGACGTGGCCCGCGACCTGGCCTCCCGGATCCCGGGCCTCTCAGCACGGCTGCAGTCCACCGGCGCCGGGATCGCCCGGCCGATGACGGCCCAGGAACTCTGCGAGGTCGTCCGGATCGCCTACGACCCGCCGGCGGCACTGATCATCGATGAAGCCCACGCCGCCGGTTCCCCGGTATCCTTGACCTGGGGCGAAGCCGGCCCCACCGCGACACAGGCCAGCTGGGATGACTACCGGCACGATTCCGCGTACTCGGTCTCCTGGACCATGACCGCCGCCCCGCGCGGGTCAGTGAACTCCTCGGTCCTGTCCCGCCTGCTGGCCCCGCACGGAGACATTGACCGCAAACGCGTCTCGCTGCTGTACCGTCCGATGGACTCGGCACGCGCCGCGGCCGTCGTCGAGCGAGACCAGAACAACGCCAACGTCCGCATCACCTCCGGAAACCGCCCCTCCGCCCGTGCCCTGGTTGACGCCCGTTCAGCGGCGCAGACCGCGCAGGAAGAAGCCCAAGGCGCCGGGCTGGTGAACTTCGGCATGGTCGTCACCGCCACCGTGACCGATAGGGAGCGGCTCTCTGATGCCGTCGCGGCTGTCGAGCAGACCTCCGGCACCGCGCGGGTGTTGCTGCGCCGGGCCTACGGGGCCCAGGACACCGCGTTTGCCGCGTCCCTGCCCTTGGGGCTGGTGCTGCCCCAGCACAGCATGGTCCCGTCCGGGATTAGGGATGCCCTGTAATGGCCGGTCTGAAACTCTTCTCCCGACACAAAAATCCTGGCGCTACCCCAGTCAAGCCTGAGCAGAAAAGGACGGGGAAGCAGTCGCGTGAAGTTGGTCCGGGTGCTCGTGGCTGGTCCGGCCGTGGCGGGGGCATGGCCCGGCTCGTCCCGTCCGTGAAGGAGTACCGGGGAACCACCGTGCAGGTGTGCGGGTTGTGGCCGTTCTCCTCCGGTGCGTCCTCGCCCATGATCGGTGTCCCGCTGGGACGCCATGAGGAAACCCAGGCCACGGTCTGCTGCGACCCGATCAGCTGGTTCCAGCGCGCCCGCCTGATCTCCAACCCCTCCGCCTTCATCCTCGGAAAACCAGGGCTCGGCAAATCCACGGTCGTGCGTCGCATGTTCATCGGACTCTCCGCCCAAGGGGTCCACCCGTTGATCCTGGGAGACCTCAAAGGTGAACATGTCAAAGCCGTCCGTGCGCTCGGCGGGCAGGTCATCCGGCTTGGCCGTGGGGTCGGGTACCTGAACATCCTGGACCCCGGCCAGGCTGTCGAGGCAGCCCAGCTCCTCGAGGAGAACGGCCATCCTGAGGACGGGGCACGCGTCCGTGCCGATGCTCATGGCCGCCGCCTGACCATGGTCGTCTCGCTGATCACGATCAGCCGGAACAGCCCGCCCACCGACCAGGAACAGACGATCCTGGACCGCGCCCTGCGGGTCCTCGATGAGCGCTTTGACGGAGTTCCGGTGCTGAAGGACCTGCTGGACGTGATCGTGTCCGCACCGGATGAGCTGCGTCAGGTCGCCCTGGACCGGGGAGACAAGTCTGTCTACCTGAGGGAGACCCGCGCCTTGGAGGCCACCCTGTTGGGTCTGACCGGAGGCGGGAAGCTCGGGGAAATCTTCTCCCGGCAAACCTCCGAGCCGATGGTGCGCGACCGTGCCGTGGTCTTTGACGTCTCCAGCATTGATGAGACCGAAACGGACCTGCAGGCCGCGGTACTGCTGGCGTGCTGGTCCTACGGCTTCGGCACCGTCAACGTCGCCAATGCCCTGGCCGACGCCGGGCTTGAACCGCGCAGGAACTACTTCGTCGTCCTGGACGAACTGTGGCGGGCCCTGCGGGCCGGGAAAGGCATGGTGGACCGGGTGGACGCCCTGACCCGGCTCAACCGCTCCGTCGGCGTCGGACAGATCATGATCTCCCACACCATGTCCGACCTGCTGGCTTTACCGGCCGAAGAGGACCGGATGAAAGCCCGCGGATTCGTCGAACGCTCCGGCATGGTGATCTGCGGCGGCCTGCCCGCCTCGGAAATGCCCCAGTTGACCTCCGCCATCCCGCTCTCGCGCCAGGAGCAACAAAAGCTAATCGGCTGGCAGGACCCGCCCGCGTGGGACTCCCGCGGCGTCGATGCTGAGCCCCCGGGCCGGGGAAAGTTCCTCATCAAGGTCGGCGGCCGTCCCGGAATCCCCGTCCAGGTCGGACTCACATCCCTGGAGAAAGGCCCCGAAGGCATCAACGACACCAATGCCAAATGGAGCACCACAGCCAAAGCCCTGCTTGAACCGGCGGCCCCGGCCCTGCACAGTGAAGGAGCATCAGAATGAGCGCACCCAACCGCAAAGGAATCGGCGTCGGTGATGCCCTGCTGGTCTGGCTGGCCATCGGCTTCCTCGTCGTCTTCGTCGGCGGCACCTACGCCGCCCTGCACGTCGGCTCGTGGATGGCTGGCATCGCCGCCCCGCCGGCGCACCCGATCGATCTGATCGCAGGTCTGATCAAAGGCCGCGTGCCGTGGCCCACGGAAGCCACCATCGTTGTCTGCGTCATGGCCGGGCTCGTCCTGGCGTTGGCCATCGTCGTGCTCGTGGCGTGGCGGCAAGGTGCGTCCAAGCGTGCCCGGGTCGACAAGGCCGCACGCTACCTGGGCCGCGGCAAGGCGTTGGCCGCGTTCTCCGAGAAGGGAGCAAAAGCGACCGCTGAGCGTCTGGGCGTGACGGACACGCCAGGCATCGTCGTCGGCAAGGTCGTCTCCACAGGGCAGAAGTTCATTCAGTCCTGGGAAGACCTCAGCCTCGACATCTGGGGGCCTCGGACCGGTAAATCAACCTCACGGGTCATGCCGGCCATCCTGGACGCACCCGGTGCGGTGGTGTCGACGTCGAATAAGCGCGACGTCGTGGACGGTACCCGTGGAGTCCGTGAGCGCACCGCGCCGGTGTGGGTGTTCGATCCGCAGAAGATCGCCCAGGAAGAGCCGGACTGGTGGTGGAACCCGCTATCGTACGTCACCGACGAAGAGAAGGCCTACAAGCTCACGCAGCATTTCTCCGTGGGCTCCCGCGTGCCTGGGTCAAAGCCTGACGCCTACTTCGACCCCAAGGCAGAGGACATTCTGTCCTCCTACTTCCTCGCCGCCGCTCTCGGGGAGCTACCGATAACGCAGGTGTATCTGTGGGTGACCGAGCAGGTGAACCGGGAACCGATCAACATCCTCAAGCAGTACGACTACGAGCTGCAGTACAAGGGACTGGAATCCACGCTGGAGCTGGCTGACAAGCAGCGTGACGGCATCTTCGGTACCGCCGAGAAAATGATTCAGTGCCTCAAAAGCCGGAACACGCTGCGGTGGGTCGCCCCCACGGGCGGGGTGACCGTGGCCACGGATACCCGCCGCCAGTTCAACCCGCACGCCTTCGCCGCGTCACAGGAGACCATCTACATCCTCTCCAAGGAAGGTGCCGGATCCGCCGCCCCTCTGACCACGGCCCTGACCGTGGCGATTGCCGAGGCAATGGAGGAACGCGCCGAACGCAACGGCGGCCGGCTTCCCAAGCCGGCCTTGTTCGCTCTCGACGAGCTGGCCAACGTTGTCCGGTGGGCCGGGCTGCCGGACCAGTTCAGCCACTACGGCTCCAAAGGCCTGATCGTCATGGGCATCCTGCAGTCCTGGTCCCAAGGCGTGGAGCTGTGGGGAGAGGCGAACATGCGGAAAATCTGGTCAGCAGCGAACATCAAGGTCTACGGCGGCGGCGTCGCCGAAGAAGGATTCCTCCGCGCCCTGTCCGACCTGATCGGGGACTACAGCTACATCAACGTCTCTACATCCTCGGGTAAGTCCGGTTCCAGCCGCTCCCGACAGGAAGCCAAGGAACGAATCTTCGACGTCTCCAACCTCGCCGAGCTGGACCGCGGCCGCGCAGTGGTGCTCGCCTCCGGTGCGCCCGCCACCCTGGTGCGGACCATGCCCTGGTACACCGGACCCCACAAGGTTGCCGTGGAGACCTCCATCAAGAAATACAGCCCGCGCCCCGAAGAGCCGGCCCTTTCGGCGCCCGCGGAGCCGGTGGCTAACCCCTGGGTTACAAAGTAGGAAGGACCTGGTCTCATGGCGAATGACTTCGACCTGTACGACACGGACACACTCCCACCAGCTACGGAGGCCCAGGATGCGGAGAGGACACCGGAGCTCGTCTACGGATCCGCCGAAGAATTCCTCCATGAGCAGCTGCTGCCCACCTATGTTCGCAGCGTCACAGGAAAATCGGCCAAGTGGTGCATCGAATGGTATTTCCATCCGGAGGCAGTCTCCCGTGTAGCAGCGCTCTGGAGAGCTTGGGAGCACCTACGGTTGGATCCAGCGACCGGCATGAGCGTCTGGTGGAAAGACCACGCGGACCACCACATGCGGGTGCTCCTGGATCCCCAAGGGCCGTTCTACAACTGCGACATGAAAGAACACCGGGACCCTGAACACCTGGAACCAAAAAAGGCTCCAACGGGTTGGTTCCCCGACGTGCGGGCACTGCCTGCCTAGCGGCAGTCCGCGACCTGCTGTCTTGTGTTGATCAGCGGGCGGTTTCGTTTGCCTGATGCCGCTGCGCCGGGCTCAAATCAGCAATTTCCGCTAGACGCGTGCCCCTGCGAGCTATCCACAGTTGGGGGCAATCCGGGTTATCCACGGCTGGAATCGGGAGCCATTGGGGAGCTCCCTCGGCAGTAGTAGCGGTGGGTAACCCATGAGGATTGTCCCCGGCTGTGGGCAGCGGAACTGATCGTCCAGACACTCTCTGGACAATCGGGCAACAGGCTGTTGCATATCTGCCAGTCACCCGCCCGCGCAAGCTGAACAGCAGCGCTGGTTGTCAGGTTTGAATCTGAGATTGTTCGGGGAGCATGTGCAGGAACCGCCTTCCGACCCTATTCTGACGTTCTTTTCCTTGCTGCCTGACGTCAGGTTCGGGTGTATCTCAAAGGACAAGGTATACAGCTTCAGGTTCTCTAATCTGAAAGTCTGTGGGATCCAGGGTGGGCTTTTGTTGTTGCCTTGCGGAGTCGGGACGACGGGATTCGAGAGTCGTGCCGCATGGAACTTCGGGGTCGACTCGAACGGTGTACTCGCCGTAATCACGTTGAATGACGAGGATTCCTTGCCTGCGTTCCAAAGCGACCGGTATCAGGTTGCTGACTGCACGGCTTAGTTTTTCGTCCCTGTTTTGGGGCCGCCTTACAGTAACCTCGATGGAAAGCGGAGGTGTTGGTCTCTGGCTCAGGTTTATTCCCATCACTGGGAGCGCAACGTTCGAAATCAAGAGATGCTCAGGGTGGGACACAAATCCTCCTTCAGCTTGGTTGACCGGCGGCGCCGGCCGTAGTTATCGCTCAACTAGTTCCAGGGGTATCCCTTAAGCAGTCGAGTCGTCAGAAATCGCAATCGCCTCCAACCCGCACATGTGGTTAAGTTCTAGGGAGGCTTGTCCTACAAAGAATTGAGGATCTGTTTGATCCTGGAGCGTCAGGTCCGGAGCTTCGGCAACCTGATAGTGGTGAAGTGCCATCCATGGGCGTCGAGACCGGTACTGCTAGGTCCACTGCTTCAAGTGAGGTGTGGCCGTTCGGGAGGCCCTCCGAGCCTTCCCCGCACCTCCAACTCCTGGAGCTTTCCAAGCGCCACACCCGCCATGAATTGTGCCTGATCGACGAGGATACTGTCGTCAAACACTGCCCTGGGTGAGTGCATGGGAGCCCACTCCATGGGGTCGATATCTGGAGACCCTGCTCCGAGGTGCCCGTACGCTCCGGGGACCTCCACGAGGACACGGGAGAAATCGTCAGAGCCGGTCCTGGGGGACGGGCTGGGCACGAACCGGTGCTCTCCGAAGAACGTCCGGGCGGTCCTGCCCCAGAGTTCCGCGTCACTGTCGTGATTGACGGTGGCCGGCATAACTGGAGTGAACGTTGCGTCGGCTGTCAGTTGATGAGCGGCCGCCAGTTGCCGGACGAGATCCGGCAACTCCTGTGCGAGCCGTGCTTCGACACCGGGGCTGAAAGATCTGACGCTTGCCCTGAATTCCGCCGAATCAGGTATGACGTTAGAGGCGGAACCGCCATGGAATTGGCCCACGGACAGGACCACGGGATCAAAAACGTTGAATCGCCGGGTGATGTACGTCTGTAGCGCGCCAAGCATTTCAGCAGCTACTTGTATGGGGTCCAGAGTCTGGAAGGGGCGCGAACCGTGCCCACCACGCCCGATAACCTTGACGGACAGATCTCCGAAGGCTGCCATGTAGGAACCGGCCCGGGTGGTGAACACGCCTGACGGCATGTCTGAAACGACATGCAGGGCGTAGGCAGCATCCGGTCGCCTGCCGGCTGCGTTAAGAACGCCTTCCTCCAGCATGATGCGGGCCCCGTCATGTCCTTCCTCCCCCGGTTGGAACATGAAGATGACGTCGCCGGTCAGGTTGTCACGTACGGACGAGAGCAGGCGGGCGGCACCAATCAGGCCCGCTGTATGCAGGTCATGACCGCAGGCATGCATTGCGCCATTGGTCGAGGCAAAGGGTATACCCGTTTTTTCTGCCACAGGAAGGGCGTCCATGTCCCCTCTAAGCAGTACAGCAGGACGGCTCCCAACGGGGGACTGGGTGGCCCCGCCCCGGAGTACCGCAACCACGGACGAGGCCGCTTTCCCCAGGCTTATTTCGAGGTCGAGTCCCTTGAGTGCCTCAAGGACCCGGGCTTGGCTGCGGGGCAGATACAGGCCGACTTCAGGATCGGCGTGCATTTCCCTACGGAAATCGACCAGGTCGCTTCCAAAGGCCGGGATCGCCGCTGCGGCGCCCTCAAGGAAACTCAGCGGCGAAAACCGCACCGTACCTGTCGTTGAAGTATCTGTCATTGAAGGACTTTCTCGTCTCATGTTGCCAGGCCCTGGCCTGCTGCTTGCCCGAGAGGACGCGGAGGCCCCCGTCTTAGGCACGCGTCACGTTCCGGGATGTTTGTCGCAGGTCTCGCAGGGCCTCGCTTACGCTTGTTGGGGTCGCATATGGCGCCTAGAGCGGGAAATCCGTCCTGTCCACGCCAACCACGCGGTCGCCGGTAAAGAAGCGAACGCCGTACTGGGGACCGTGGCCTCCAATACCGCTGGTACCCCAGAAACTCTGCCGCGAATTGCCGGCCAGGTCGCTCATGAACGTGCCGTTGATGCGGACCTCCCCGGCACGAATACGGGATGCCACGTCGATGGCCCGTGTTTCGTCACCGCCGAATACGTAGGCATCAAGACCGGTTGCCGGTCCGTTTGCATGGCTAAGCGCCTCTTCAACGGAATGCACGGGATGTACCGTGACCAGTGGCCCGAAGAGTTCTTCCGTGGCGGCTCCGGCGGGACATCCGACGATCATCCCCGGTGCCAGGAACCAGCCGTCAAGATCGGGTAGGTCGCCGCCAGTGACCAGCGTTCCCCCCAGTTCGAGGAGTCGATTCACTGCGGCTTTCAAACCATCACGCTGTCGCTCAAACGCCAGGGGGCCCACTTGCGTTGTCTCATCCAAGGCATTTCCGACCCGAAGCTTACTGAGTTCGAACTTCATAGCTTCAACGAAACGGTCGTGAATCGACTCGTCAACCAGTACCTTGCCGGGAGCCTCGCACCACTGGCCATTGAGACGGGTCATGCCCTGCACAATGGACTGTGCCGCCGAGCTGACATCGGCATCGTCCAGAATGATCACGGGATTGTTGGATCCGAGCTCCATCTGCATGACAGCCAGATTGGACGCCGCAGCCTTCGCAACCGTTCGGCCTGCCGAGTCGCCCCCTGTAAACGAAAGAGCCTCGATGCGGGGATCCGAGGTCAGCAGTGATCCTGTCTCCGAATTCCCATGAACCAGTTGAAACGCGGCGCTTGGGTAGTCGAGTTCAGTCATGGCGGCGACGATCGATTCGGCGAAGAGCTGGCAACCGCCGGGGGCGTTCTCAGAGGGTTTGAGGATGACCGGGCAACCAGCCGCCATTGCTGCCGCTACCTTGCCTACCACGGTGAAGGTTGGAGCATTCCAGGGGCCAACGATGAGGGCCGGGCCGAGGGGCTTGCGCAGGATGACCACAGACCGGTCACCGCCGTCAAGGGTCTCCGACTCGCCAAGCTGCTCCGCTTCAGCGATAGTTCCCCGGACTCTGTCCCCAAGTGCACCTGCAATCAGGCGAGTGGTCCGGATAGGGACTCCCGTGTTGATGCTGTCCTGCAGCGCGATTTCTTCGCTCTGGGCATCCAGAGATGCGGCTACCTTCGTCAGGAGCTCAAGACGGTCCCGGAGTTTGATGTCTTCAAGTTTCCCGGACTCGTGCAGTGTCGCCGCTGCGGCGAGTGCGCACTCGACGTCAGCCTTTCCGGTCTTTCGCATCGGCTGCCGGGGTTCGCCCGTATTTGGGTTGGTAAGGTAGCGGCCGTTTTCGTCGAGCTGCAGCCATGCGCCATCGACAAAGGAGCGTTGCTCGACAAGGTCGGGGGTGTTAGCGGTCAGTTGTGCTAGTCCTTCAGCAGTCATTCAAGGTGCTCCTCTGGTTTTCGTTGTTGTCTTTGTCGTCCAGGACCAGCGACGGCAGGGGCTGGGCATTGACGTTTGACCGTTTATGTTCGGGAGGATTTGCAGCGCCACAGTGCGCAGCTTTCGTTCCGGCGCTGGCCGTGGCGCAAGATCAGATCGTGATCGGCCTGACAGTCAGCTGCCAAACGGTCTTCAAAGTTGTCCGGATCACAGTTGCCTGTCGGTCATGTTCAGCACAACTCGGATCGTCGAGGCTTCCGACATCGCTTCGAATCCCTCGTTGATACGTTCGAAGGGCAGTTCCTTGGTGACCATTGCATCGAGATCCAGTCGGTTGTTCAGGTAGTGGTCCGTGAACATGTCGACGTCGCTGAGGAACCTGTTCGCTCCCATGTAGGCGCCTTGCAGGTGTCGGTCGCCGTATACGAGTGCATCTGCGGGGATACGCAGTTCGGACCCTGTGGGCATGAGACCGAGGATGGTGGCAGTTCCGTTCGGGCGCAGGAGCGAAAAGGCGAGTTCCGCTGTCTGGCTGCGGCCCACCGCCTCGATTGCATGGCTGACACCTTGGGGGAGAAGTGATCGGACCTGGATGAGTGTTTCTGTCGGGTCGGATGATGAGACAACAGTGTCCGTGGCACCGAAGTTACGGGCGAGCTCCAGCTTCGCCGGCACAGCGTCAATGGCAATGATTCGTCGTGCCCCAGCCAGCCTGGCACCTTGAATGGCCGCTATTCCGACACCGCCGCAACCGATTACGGCAACAGTATCCTCTGGCCCTACCTTTGCGCCGTGAATAATCGCGCAGACTCCTGTACTAATGCAGCAACCGAGAAGACACGCCACCTGGGGAGGCAGATCCGAGCCGACCACTGCAACGGATGCCTCCTTCACGAGGAAGGCCTCTGCAAAAGCGCCTATACCGCCGAGCGACTCAACGCTTGATCCATCAGGTGAGAGCAGCCTGGGTCGCTGCCGCTCACGCATCGAGTCGACTCGTTCGCACTGGGTCGGGCGCCCGCTTATGCAGTTGCGGCATGCCCCGCAGGAGGGGGTGACCGTTGCCACGACCCTTTCACCAGTCTTAATTCTTGTGACTGCAGAACCGACGCGCTCGACAATGCCTGCGACTTCATGCCCGAGGACCACCGGCAGGGAGATATCCAGCGACCCCTTCAGATAGTGCAGATCGCTATGGCAAAGGCCCACTCGCTCGGTCCGGATGAGAACCTCATTGTCCTCCGGGTCATCAAGCAGCAGTTCGCGGATCTGAAGAGGGGCTCCGGGCTTTTCCAGCACGGCGGCAAGAATCGGTGTAGTCACTTGGCTTCCTTGGTGGTTGAGGTGCTGGCAGATGGGTCGCTTCGACCATCTTCAGCCCTGGTCGAGTTTCAAAAGTGTGTGGACGGAACAGCCTTTACGACCACTATGTGCAACCTGACCAGCGCGGACGTTGGAACGGCCGGGATCAGTGTCAGCTTCCGGTTCCAACTCGGGATCCATGCCGGTTCTCACCTACAGCGGCCCAGCGCTTAACGTGACGTTCCATGGCGCGGAGGGCTTTTTCCAGCTTCACCAGCAGTTCCCGTGTCTCCTCTTCGGTGATCACCAAGGGCGGGGACAGAATCACGGCATTGTTCAGCGGGGCGATCCCGGCAGGGTAGACAATGAGCCCTTGGTCCAGGCATTCATCGACGAATAGGCCAGCCGCTCCCAGCGCAGGATCGGGTGCCTGCTTGCTTTCCTGGTCCATAACGAACTCGAAGCCCCAAAGCAGGCCCCGCCCACGGACGTCGGCGATGCAGCGGTACCTTGTTGTCAGGGAGAGCAGACCCTCTTCAAGCTGCTTCCCCCGTTGCCGGACGTTCGCGAGGATATCCTCGCGTTCCATGAAGTCCAGGACCGCCAGGCAGGTCGCTGCCCCCAGTGGGTTCCCCGAGAAGGTGTGCCCGAACGGAGCGACGCCGCTGCCCTCTCTGAGCGCCTCGACGATGTGGCTCCGCAGCAGGACGCCAGCAACAGGGGAGTATCCGGCACTCATTCCTTTGCCGATAAGAAGAAGGTCCGGCACGACGTCCTCGTAGGAACTCGCGAACCAGTCGCCCGTGCGCCCCATTCCCGTGATGACCTCATCGATGATCAGCAGCACGTCCAGCCGATCACAAATGTCGCGAAGGCGGGCGAAGTAGCCGGCCGGCGGCGTCAGGACCCCGCCGGCGGCTCCTACGATTGGTTCGACCATGACTGCCGCGACTGTGCCGGGGTCCTCGTTCTGAATGGCGTCTTCGAAGGCTTTCGCAGCCCGCGCAGCGTACACTTCCTCGCTCTCGCCTGGCAGGGCGAAGCGGTAGGCGTAGGCCGGCGGGGCGAAGGAGAACGCATGGAGCAAGGATCCGTAATCGGGGCGGCGTGCTGCATGCCCGGACATCGACAGGGCGCCCATTGTCATGCCGTGATAGCTGATGGTCCTGCCAAGGATTTTGACTTTGCCTGGGAGCCCCCTTTCGCGCCAGTAGCTCACTGCGGTGCGGATGGCGTATTCGGATGCTTCGGACCCGCTATTAACGAAAAACGCCATATCGAGGTCCCCGGGAGCGATGTCGGTGAGCCGGCGGGCGAGTTCTTCAGCGGGCAGGTTGGTGAACTGGGTTCTATACGTAAAAGCTACGCGGCGGCACTGTTCTTTCACCGCCTCCGCAATTTCGTCCACGCCGTGACCAATGCTGGCGGTCATGGCGCCGCTTGAACCATCCAGGTACTGGCGCCCTTCCGTGTCATACAGGAAGATGCCTTCGCCGTAGGCAACTGTCGGGTACTTCTTGTCGATGATTTGCTTCAACAGTGCGCTGTCGGAAATGGGAAGCTCCTAAATATCGGCAGCTGCTCTCGCAGCTCACTATCTGCAGTGACGGGTAGGGAAATCTCTGGAAGATCTTTTGTCCATGGGCGCGAGTGGCCGGCCGCGCCTTGCGCAGCCGGCCACCATTACCGTCGTTCCCAAGAAGGCTCGTGCGACGGCGGCTACGGAGATGAGTCTTTGTTCCTAAATCCCTGCGGAACTTTCTTCGCTGCTGGAACCTGCCGGGATCAGTGCGGCATACGTCGCCGGCCGCTTGGATCGCATAACCAGCGCGGTAGTCACGCCGCCCAGGAAGAGTGCAGCCATGAGCGTCAACAGTATTCCCGCCGCCAAGTCGCCGCCGACGAGAAGCCCGAAGTTCTGAAGGACCAGAAAGACAATTCCCCCGAGTCCGAGAAGGGCAAGCGCGGGGGCCAGCAACGTGCCCCAGACCTTCTTGTTGTGTGCATTCCTCCGGAAGAACACGATCACCGCGAGTGACGTGAGAGCCATCAGAACAACGATGCCCAATGTGGCCGAGCCTGAGAACCAGGTGTAGGCCTGCGTTACCGGGTCGAGCCCGATGATCGCCTCGACACCAAGCAGTGCTATCGCAACTACCGAGACGATCAAGGCTGCCCTGGATGGAGCGTGGTGACGTGGGTGGATTGCACCAAGTCCAGACGGAAGAACACCTTGCGTACCAAGGGTAAAGAGGTACCGGGTCAGTACGTTCTGGAAGGTGAGGATGCAGGCGAAAAGGCTGGTGATGAGGAAAACCTGGAGCAGGGTGGCAAGGAGCGGGGACACGTACTGTCCCGCGAGCCCTACAACAATGCTGGTGGGGTCGTTCGTCGCGACTTCGACTATCTGGCTGCTTCCGACTCCCGCCTGGAGTGCCCAGGCAGTGAAAGTGTAGAAGATGCCGACGCCGATAACGGCGATATAGGTTGCCCGCGGGATAGTGCGGTCGGGGTCACGTGCTTCGTTCCGGAAGACGGCGGTGGCCTCAAAGCCGATGAATGAGAAGAAGGCAAACATGACGCCCAGAGGCGGGACACCTTCACCCAAACGCGCGGGGGACAGCGAGTCAGCACTCAACCCTTCCGCGCCGCCGTGGACAATCACCCCGATGTTTACTGCCAGCAGAACGACTGTTTCGATGACCAGGACCACGCCCAGCACCTTGGCGGATAGCTCGACGTCCCGGTACGCAAGAGCACCGCAGGTTGCCATCAGCACCAGACTGCACAGCCACCAAGGAAGTTCCGGACCGCCCAGATCGTGAACCGTGGTCTGGGCCGCTGACCCCAGGTATGAACACAGCGCAAGAAACAGCAGCAAGTATGTTCCGAGCGCAAAGGTGGCAGCCCCCATGCCAACACCTCGGCCCAGCCCCGTTTGGATGTAGGAATAGAACGCTCCAGCATTTTTTACAAAGGGCGTCATCCTCGTAAAACCAACGGCAAACAGAAACAGAATAGCGGTCGCGATAAGGAAGAACAGCGGACCGCCCGTGCTTCCCGATGCAGAAACGACAACAGGCCAGCCAGCCACGACAGCTGTCATGGGCGCAGCTCCCGCCACAACCATGAACACAATCGACCGGACTCCCAGGCCCCTGCTGAGCAAGCGGTCTGGGCTCAAGATTCCGTTGGGTCCCGCATCCACCGGCTCAAATTTAACATCTTTAGTTGCCATTCGTCCCTCCTGGACGTAGAAGCTGAGTGTCATCGCGATGCCTTCGACAAGGCGGAATTGAGCGGCATCGCGGAACCCACAATCGGGCCGGCCCCCTTGCCGAACGTCACTGTGAGTTGGATTACAGCGTAGGAGTTGCCCCAGAGTTTGCGGTGTTGAGCCTGCACATACATCCGTCCTGCGCATGGTCTTGATGCACAGCTATTCGCTGGCAAAAGAATGGACGCGGTCCTATGAACGAGGAGTTTATGGAATGTGCACCGCGCACATACAGCTACTTATCGTGGTGCTCCCAGCACTCGCTGGCCGCAGTTTCCTCAGGCATTGTCGGAACTAACGGAGCTTCCCAGAGTCCATACGGGACTAGGAAATTTTCGATGAACCCCACTTCTCCTGAAGGAGCACCCGATTATGAGCAGCGTTATTTCGGTCTACAACCCCGCTACAGAAGAACAGATAGGCGAGGTGCCCGCCTACGACCTGCCGGACGTAAATGCAGCGGTCGAACGCGCAGGGGCCGCCCAGCGCGCCTGGATCCGCAAGCCACTGGCTGAACGCCGTGATGCCCTCTGGGCTATTGCCGATGCTGTCATCGCTCACAGCGACGAACTGGCCTTGCTCGAATCCACCGACGTTGGTAAGCCATTGGCGGCGGCCCGACAGGAAGTTCTTGGTGTCGCCGAGTGCTTCAAGTACTACGCCGGAACGGTGGACAAGATCCTCGGGGACACCATTCCGGTCGACGGCGGCGTCAGCATGACTTTCCGCGAGCCGCTGGGTGTTGTGGCCGTAATTGCCCCGTGGAACTTCCCTCTGCCTATCGCATCCTGGAGTATCGCCCCGGCTCTGGCCAGCGGTAATTCGGTAATTGTGAAACCCGCGGCCCTTACCCCCCTGTCAACTGTCCGATTTGGTGAGATCGTGAAGGAACTGGGCGTCGTCGGGGACGCGCTTCAGGTTCTCACTGGTTCGGGCGCCCGGATCGGCAATGCCCTCGCTGAACACCCGGATGTTAGCAAGATAAGTTTTACTGGTTCCACCGAGGTCGGCCGGTCCATCGTCCAGGCGGCTTCAACGACGATGAAAAGGGTTTCTCTTGAGCTCGGCGGGAAGTCCGCCAGTATCGTCTACAACGACGTTGACCTCGCCAAGTGTCTGCAGGCAGCCCCGATGTCGGTCTTCGACAACACGGGCCAGGACTGCTGTGCACGCAGCCGCTTTCTCGTGCAGCGGGGAATCTTCGACGAGTTCGTTGAGGGATTCATCGAGACTACGCGTGCACTGAAAATCGGTAACCCGCTGGACGGCAAGACCAATCTGGGACCTCTGGTATCGGCTGCCCACCGCGACACCGTTTCCAGCTTCCTCGAAAACGGTCTCAACGTCGTCACCGCCGGTGAAGCACCGGATGGCCCCGGCTTCTGGATGGCGCCCAGAATCGTCATCGCCCCGGACCCCAAGAGCCGGGTGGCAACCGATGAAATTTTCGGCCCCATCGCCTCGGTGATTCCCTTCGACACCGAAGAGGAAGCCATCGCGCTGGCCAACAGCTCAATTTACGGCCTGAGCGGCTCCATCTGGACCAACGATGTCGGACAGGCCCTGCGGACGGCGCGGGCACTTGAGTCCGGGACTCTGTCGGTCAACTCAAACTCATCCATTCGAATCCAGACACCTTATGGCGGCTTCAAACAGTCAGGCATCGGCCGCGGACTGGGCCAGGCTGCCATCGAGGCATACACCGAACTCAAGACCGTATTTGTAAGGACAGAACCGTGACAACTGACACAGGGGAGCTGGTTCGGACCAACCAAGGCACCTCATCCGAAGTATCCAGTGAGACAGGTACCGCCGTGCAGACCCTCAGCGTCCTCTACGGCAGCCAGACCGGGAACGCTGAGTTCCTTGCGTCCAAGATCGTGGACAAGGCAAACGGCCAGGGTTACGCAGCCGAGCTTATGAGCCTGGACATGCTGACCCCGCAAGATGCGGCACGCAAGGACCGCCTGTTGATCGTTACCGCCACACACGACAACGGCCACATGCCGGACAATGCGCAACCGTTTTGGGACCAGCTTCAAAGCGCCGGTTCAGACCTCTTCAAGGACGTTCCCTTCGCAGTCCTTGCCATTGGCGACTCCATGTACGAAGACTTCTGCAAAGCCGGCAGCGATCTTGACGAGCGCCTTGGCGAACTCGGCGGCAAGAGAATCCTTGACCGCCTCGACTGCGATGTCGACTATGACCTGACGTCAGGCAAGTGGATCAGGGGCATGCTTGAGACCTTCAAGACAGTTGTTCCCAAGAAGCGAGACAACAACCCGGAAGACTCCACTGTTCCAGGAGCAAACCCCGCCGAGCAGCCTAAAGGCACTCGCCGGGAACCTGACACTGCCACCGTCGTCGAGGCCCGCCTCCTCAGCGCTCCAGAGTCCGAAAAAGAGGTCTGGCACTATGAGCTTGAGGTCAGCGGCGACAGCCGCAACTACCGGCCAGGTGACTCACTTGCCGTAATCCCCACCAACTCCATCGAACTCGTGGAAGACCTCCTCGGATTCCTTGGCCTCGCGGGCAGCGAGGTATTCGGTGAAGACGGCAAGACCGTACGCGAGACGCTTCAAAACGACTATGAGCTTCGGCTGCCCCATCTGGGCATCGTGGCCTGGCTCGTCGAAAATCTCGCCCCGGATCATCCCGTGCGGAACCTGGTCGAGTCCGGTGACCGCAATGCGCTGGAAGACTGGCTGTGGGGACGGGACATGCTGGACGTGCTGCAGGAAACCCGGACAACGGATGTCGATCCCGGCGAGTTCCTCTCAATGCTGAGGCCCCTGCAGCACCGGTCGTACTCCATTGCCTCCAGTCCCCTCGCTGACGGCGACCGCGTCCACTTGACGGTCTCCACTGTGCAATACGAGACCGCCGGCCGCCGGCACTCGGGTGCATGCAGCGGATTCCTCCAGTCCGCCGCGCAGACCAAGACAACCATAAAAGTCTTCCCGCTGCCGGCGCACGAGTTCCACCTGCCCCACGACAACTCAGCTGACGTGATCATGGTCGGTCCGGGCGTCGGAGTTGCCCCGTTCCGTGGCTTCCTCCGTGACCGCGAAGTCTCACAAGCCCGGGGACGAAACTGGCTGTTCTTCGGGGACCGCCATGAAAAGCCTTCCTGGCTTTATCAGGAGGAAATGGAAGAACTGCAAAGCAACGGCGTGCTGAACCGCCTCAGCGTGGCTTTCTCCCGGGATCAACAGGGCAAGGTCTATGTCCAGGACCGGATCCGCGAAGAAGGAGAAGACATCTTTGCCTGGCTATCGGGTGGAGCCTCGGTCTATGTGTGCGGCGGCAAACAAATAGCACCTGACATCGACGAAGCCCTGCTGGCGGTGCTCAGAAGCCACGGCGCAATGACCCCCGAAAAGGCGCACGATTACCTGCAGTCCCTGAAGAGCGAAGGGCGTTACGTCAAGGACGTCTACTAGGCCCCGCTCGACCTGCCCAGCACCATGGCTTTCGTGTCCTGGGTACTGGGCAGAACACGGAAAAGCCTTGGCCTGCCTACCGCACAGGAATGTGACCTGGCTTACCGAATGCATGTAGCCGGCAATCATGATGTGCACCTTGCACATACGCCAAAAGGACCCCGCTCTTAGTGTTTTTAGTAACCAATATCAATGAGGATAAGAGGTACATAGTGAATCCCATCACACAGGTCCCGGAGGACCTCCACGAACTCGAGGCCATCGACATGCAGGATCAATCCTCAGCCGCGTCAGCGCATGACGAACTGCAAAAGTTCGTCTCCGACAACGACATCAAAACGTTCAAAGTGGGCGTCGTGGACCTGGACGGCGTATGGCGCGGCAAGCGCATCCCTGCCAGGTACTTCCTGGAAAGCGTCGCTGAGCGCGGAACGAATATCTGCAACATCATCTTCGGCTGGGACATTCAGGACGAAATCATTTCTGATCTCAGCTACACGGGGTGGGACACGGGTTACCCTGACGTGACGCTCCTCCCCGATCTCAGTACCCTGAAGGTCGTTCCGGGGGAACCCGGCGTGGCTTCCGTCATTTGCGACGCCTACGAGATGTCGGGCGAGCCTGCGGCAATCTGTCCCCGGAGCATTCTCAAGCGAGTCGTGCAGAAAGCCGAAGACCTTGGATACTCGCCAGTCTGCGCCTACGAGTTCGAGTTCTACCTGCTCAAAGGCACCCCGACGGACCTTGCCGCCAAGGACTGGCGCGACCTGACCCCCATCACGGCGGGCAGTCACACCTACAGCCTCGTCAGGGACACAGGCACCGAGTTCCTCATCGGTGAGATCCGACGCCGCCTGTCTGAGCAGGGCATTTTCATCGAGGCCAGCAACAGTGAAAACGGTCCGGGCCAGTTCGAGATGAACATCCACTATTCGGATGCTCTCGCAGCCGCGGACAACGCCCTCCGGCTAAAGGCAACCGTCAAGGAGGTTGCAGCTGAGGCCGGCTACACGGCATCATTCATGGCCAAGATCAACCCGGAGTGGGCCGGCTCCTCCGGGCACATGCACCAGAGCCTTTGGGATCCGCAGTCGGGCAAGTCCGCCTTCGCCAATGCCGAGGAGCCCGGCGAACTGAGCGCCATCGGATACAACTACCTGGCCGGCGTCGTCGAGACGGCACCGGAGCTCACGGCCCTCTACCTGCCCACCATCAACTCTTACAAGCGGACCGAAGGCGGGCAGTGGGCCGGATCCAGCGCCACCTGGGGCCTGGACAACCGAACGGTCGCCATCAGGTCCATCCCGTCAAAGAGCAGCGCCGCACGCATTGAAAACCGGGTACCGGGCGCTGACGCCAATCCTTACCTGGTCATCGCCGCTAACATCGCTGCCGGCCTGCACGGCGTGGAGCAGGAACTGACCGCCCCGAAGCGGGTGGAAGGAAACGCCTACGCCCTGGAGGAAGGACACCAGGTAAAGCAGCTGCCCGGAACACTCGACCAGGCCATCGAACAGTTCGAAAAAAGCGAGGTCGCCAAGGCGTACTTCGGCGAAACCTTCGTGACCCACTACGTCCAGACGAGGCGCTGGGAGCTCCGCAAGCTTCAGACCAGCGTCACCGACTTCGAGATCGCACGTTACCTGGAACGCATCTAGCGCAGAGTGCAGCGCTAAGAGCTCCATTTCCATTTTTTAAATACTCAGAAAGAAGCACCCAATGACCACTCACCCCGGAAAGATAGCTGCAGTCACCGGAGCCGCGTCCGGAAACGGCCTTGCCATCGCAGAAAAGCTCCTCAAGGAGGGCGCCACCGTCGTAGCCCTGGACCGTGACGAGGCCGCGCTCGAACGTCTGATCGGCCAGCACCCGGAAATGGTGCCTGTTGTTATGGACGTCGCCGACGAAGCCTCGGTCCGCAGCGGCATGGCCGAGATCGACGCAAAATTCGGCCGGCTCGACACCCTCGTCAACAACGCAGGAATCGTCAAGGGCAGCAACTTCGACGACGTGAGCGTAGCGGAATGGGACCAGGTCTTCGCCGTGAACTCCACCGGACCGTTCCTGGTCAGCCAGGCCGCACGGCCGCTGCTGGAGAAGGGCGCTGCCGCCCGGGGCGACGATTCAACCAGTGCCATCGTCAACATCACCTCTGTCGAGGCCCACATCGTCATCGCCAGCAGCGGACACCCCCAGGTCCACTACAACGCATCCAAGGGTGCACTTCTTATGTTCACGAAGGCTTTGGCCATCGAAACCGCAGCTTCCAAAATCCGCGTCAACGCTGTCGCCCCCGGCTTCATCGAGACCCCATTCACCAAGTCCGTGCTGGAGAACCAGGACGCCGTGAAGTTCCTGCTCGACCGCACGCCGCTCGGACGAATCGGACGGCCCTCCGACGTTGCCAACGCAGTCGCGTTCCTGGCCAGCGACGAGGCCAGCTGGGTGACCGGTACCACCATCCACGTCGACGGCGGTTGGCTGGTTTACTGACATGCGGGCGCCCCTTATTGCCATTTCCGCGGCCCGGCAGACCGTCGATACCGCCTTTGGCCCGATGCCTTCAACGGTCCAGAACATGGCCTACGCCAACGGCGTGCTTGCCGCAGGCGGCCGTCCCGCCATTCTTCCGTCCACGGCAACGATCCCCGATGCGGCGCTTGAAGGATTCGACGGGCTGATCCTCACCGGCGGCGGTGACATCAGCCCCCGGCTGTATGGGGAGGACCCGGCCGAGACGGTCTATGACGTGTGCGACATCAGGGACGACTTCGAAATCGAGCTTTACAACGAGGCCATGCTCCGCGGCCTGCCCATCCTGGCCACTTGCCGGGGGATGCAGCTAGTCAACGTTATTCGAGGCGGAAACCTCGTCCAGGAAGTAAGCCCGGACAGGGGGCACTGGCAGGACCATCCCTCTCATGAACCATGGCACCAGGTACAACTGGAGCCCGGTTCCGAACTTGCCCGGATCGCCAAAGACCTGACCATTCCCGTGAACAGCTACCACCACCAGGGCTTGGGAAAGCTCGGAACAGGCCTTCGTGTCGTGGGACGGGAAGGCGACGTTATCGAAGCAATTGAAGCCGACGATGCCCGCCTCATCGGAGTCCAATGGCATCCCGAGCACATGGTCGACTACCACGAAGCCCAGAAGGCCCTCTTCGTCGATCTCGTGGAGAAGGCCGCAGCGTACGCACAGTCACAGAAACCACTTCAGGAGCAATTCTCATGAGCACAGAAACTGAGCGGGGACTCAGCCACAACAAGTCAGACTTTGACTTCCACGGACGGTCGCTCGACAACATTTTCGACGAATACCAGGACATCCTAGCCAACGGACCTGTCGGGCACAGTAACAAGTATGGAGGCTTTTGGTACATCACCAAGAGCGAAGATATCTTCAACGCCGAGCAGGACCCCGACACCTTCGCTGTCGGACCCTCAATGCTCCTCCCGGCGTTCGGCACTGACGTCCCCCTCATTCCTATCGACATCGATCCCCCGACCCACGCTGACTTCCGCAAAATCCTGCTGCCGATGTTCACCCCCATGAACATCTCAAAGCTGACACCCGGAATGCGGGAGACCGCCCAGCAGCTGTGCCAGGAAGTCCTCACAGCCGGAGACGTCGTTGATGTCTCGGCAAAGCTTGCCCGCCCGATGCCGACCATTATCTTCAGCCGCCTGGCCGGATATCCGGAACAGGACTGGCCAATCTTCGACCGGTGGATCGACGAAATCATCTATGAGCGGACCGCGCATCCGGAAACCGCATACGCGGCCGGACGCGAACTCAACGACTACTTCGACCGCCTTCTCGACGAACGGGAAAAGGCCGGACCGGAAGCGGACGCCAGCAATGACCTGATCACCCAGCTCCTGAAAGCGGAAGTAAAAGGCCGGAAGCTCACGCGGGAAGAGCTGCTGTCGTACTGCTACCTCCTCTTCCTGGCCGGGCTCGACACGACCGCCTGGGCGATCCGTTCCGCCCTCTGGTACCTGGCCGGCAACCCGCAGGCCCAGCAGCAGTTGCGGGAAGACCCGGACCTGATCCCCACCGCAGCCGAAGAATTCCTGCGGACCCTCTCCCCGGTCCAGGCCATGGCCCGCACCGCGAAGAAGGACACAGTTGTCCGGGGCCAGGAAATCAAGGCTGGCGAACGCGTTGTGCTCGTCTTCGGCGCGGGCAACCGTGACCCGGAGGTCTACGAAGAACCCAACGACATCAAGATCGACCGTGAAGACAACCGCCACCTGGCCTTCGGCGGAGGGATCCACCGGTGCCTCGGCTCGAACCTTGGCCGCGCCGAAATGGTTATCGCCATGGAGGAATTCCTGAAGGCTGTCCCTCACTTCGAACGGGCAAACGACGACGAACCGTGGCACGGCGTCGGCCCGCTTACCCTCAAGATTGGAGCTTGATCACCATGGGAGAACTTTGGGTCGACGGAGGGCGTTGCCAAGGCCACGCCCGGTGCTGGGCTCTGGCACCCGAAACCTTTGAGATCGACGAGGAAGGCTACGCGCACGTTATTCCTGGCCGCGAAAACAGCGGCGATGAACCCAACGTCCGCAAGGCCATCCGGAACTGCCCCGAACGGGCGATCCTTGAACGGGAAACGGCCGAGGCCGGCGAGAAAGCATCAGAGGTTTCGGCATCGTGACACATCTGCCAGACCGGGTTGCGGTCATTGGCGCTTCGGTTGCTTCGGCGATGCTGATTGAACGCAGCCGCGAGCTGGGCTTTGCAGGCGAATTTATCGTCATTGATTCAGACCCGAACGCGCCCTACGACCGGCCCCCGCTGTCCAAGCAATTCCTTCTTGGCACCGGTCCCGTCGAACCGGCCGAGTGGTGGCCGGAGGCTACGCCGATCCTCAAGGCAAAGGCCATCGGGCTGCTCACCGACAAGCGGACTGTCCTGACGGACAAGCTCGGAGAAGTAGCCGCTGACGCCGTCGTCATCTCCACAGGAGCCGGCTCAATCCGGCTGCCGAACGAGCCAGCGGGCGTTCTCAGCCTAAGAACCGCGCAGGACGCCCTTGCCCTGCGCAGCGCCGTGGATGCAGGAGCTTCCAGTGCGATCATCATCGGCGCCGGAACCATTGGTGCGGAACTGGCATCTACACTCGCCCAGCGTGGGCTTGCCGTCACGGTAGTGGATTTGGCTCCGCAACCAATGCAGCGCTTCTTTTCAGGACATCTGGGTGAGGAAGCGAAGGCATGGATGCATCAGGCCGGTGTCGTAACTCATTTTGGGGTTGCTGTGGAATCCATTCAGAAAACGGATGCGCAGTGGACGGTCCGGGTCAGCGGCCTGGACCTGCACGCGGACCTGGTTATCAGCGCTGTCGGCGCACGCCCCCACACCGAATGGCTGACCTACAGCGAGCTCGACATTTCCAACGGAGTCCGTTGCACTGCGGACGGGAAAGCCCTGCTGACCAGTGGTGAAATCGCCGACGGGATCTTCGCTATCGGAGACGTTTCGGCCCGGCGGGCTGAGGACGGAACCTTTCGGCGGTTCGAGAGTTGGACCCAGGCCCAACGTCATGGCGCAGCCTTGGCTGAATACTTTGCAGGCTTCGACTCCAGCGAACTGGAACAGGCTCCGTACGGGTGGACGGAGCAGTTCGGCCGAAAGGTACAGGTGCACGGAATGCTTCCGCCGGCAGGTGAACTTGTACAGGTATACGCTGCGGAGGAACGCAACGCCGCCTTGTACCGGATTGGATCTGCGGCGGAGGACGTGGCTTGGATCGGCGTCAACGCGCCAAGGCAGTTCAGCCGGGCCTCCATGGGCATGAGCCTTCTAAGCTGAAACGATGAAACCCCCTGCTGAGCCTGCGGCCCCGCAACCGAGTGAGGTCCTGCCCGCTGGCTATCGCCACAAACTCCAAATAGCAGAGCTTCGCGCAGACACCCTGTCCGAGCTCACGCAGCTCATGATGGAAGGACCCGATCCACTCGCGCTTGCTCAAAGAGCAGTGGACTTGGTAGCCAGGGCAACAAACTCAGCAGGGGTTTTCGTCTACCTGTGGGATGAACAGGAACAAGTCCTTGTCATGCGCGCAGGCACCCCTGGAGTGCAAAGCCAGCAAATGGGACGAATCACCCTTCGCCTCGGCGAAGGTGTAACTGGCTGGGCAGGGCTCACCAAACAGTCGGTTGTCCTAAACAAGAACATTCAGCAGGACCCGAGGTTCGCCAGCATCAGCGAACTGCAGGAAGACGATTTCAATTCGATGCTGGTTGTCCCGATCGTGGCACCGACCGGGACCCTCCTTGGCGTGTTCAGCCTCTGGTCATATGAGGAGGAAACCTTCACCTGGGAGTCAAAGCTGATTGCTGACGAGGTGGGAGTGCTGCTTGCCAGCGGCCTGCTGCAGGCTGAGACAGTTGATGACTTGCGGCGCCAATCCGCAGCAGCGCACTTCCTTGTCGATTTCCCGATCAACTCCGCCACTTCCGTCCTGCAATGCGCCCAAGTGGCCACCCAGGCGATTCTTAAGCACATGAGCTCCGACGGCTGCGTCATTGAATATTTCGGGCGAGGTGCAGCCACATCGCCGCCCACCGCCATCGCAATGGACAAGGGCGAGCGAAGCGGAATCGTAGTTAGAACCACTCACTCACGAACAGCAACGTCCGAATTCATTGAATCCAACTTCGCCGGACACGAGCGGATATCTGTCTCCTTTGGCCTGACGAGCACCCGGGGCATCGTCACGTGCTATCGTCCACGCCGCTATTCCACCAGAGAGCTCGATCGGCTCAGCGCCATTTGCTCTCAGCTGGCCGCCCTCTTTGAAGCAGTAGAACTGGAGTCCGTCGGCTCATCCCATGCTTCACGCCTGCTCCGAAGCGTCGGCACGAGCACATTCGCCCGCATTCTCGAGGAATCAGGCTGGTCAAAGGGCCGCACTCTGCCGGTCCTGGTGCGAGTGAAACGGCTGAAATTCGACTCTGACGCGGTGTCCAGACGCATCGCCCCCTACCTTCAGGAACTGGCCGGCCCCCGATCCCTGGTCTTCACGGAAGGCCCCCTCAGCCTGCTCTTTATCGATACCCCTTCCGGCTCCGGAGAAGAGATCAAGGCGAAGCTGGAGACGACTCTTTCTGACCTCGACGAACACCGTGGCGTCTCAGCTTTCGCCGGCGTAGGTCCCCTGGCGCGGGACGTCGCCTCTCTGCATCCAGCGCTCTCAGACGCCGAAACCGCACTGGCCTGGACAGAACTGGTAGGCAGGACATCCGGGAGACGGGTCACCTCTTTCAGCGACATAGAACACCTGCAGGAACTGCCCCTTGTTGGGGAGGGGATGTCTGCAGAGATCAGGGACGTGCTCGCCGAACTCAGGTCCCTCATGCGCTACGACGCGGAAAATGGAACCCAGCTGGCCGAAACCGTCGCCATGCTCCTGTCCAATAAAGGATCCATTGCCGACACGGTCTCCAAGCTGCACATCCACCGCAACACACTCCGGCAACGGCTCCAGCGCGTAGAGCAGCTCATCGGTCATTCATTCGAAGAAGCCGGCGACTGGCTGCCCACGGGCATCGCTGCGCGACTGGCTATGCGCGAAGGCCACCGCACTGTTCTTCAATGACGGCAACAGCGGCCGGGGTCCGCTGAGGAAATATTCGGATGATCCCAAGATCACCAGGCTGTGGCACACACATTCGGATCTTAATGTGCAACCGGCACTGCGACCCCGGCCATGCTGTTCGCTACGTTGAAGTTGTCCGCCTGGGTCCGGGGACTAAAGGCCATGGGGCTTCGGTGTCCGGCTTAACCACACAGGATGCCACCGTCCCTTCACAACCCAGGTTTCGCATGCTGAAACCCTGACCGCCCGATAAGGAATTCGAGAATGACCAATCAGCCAAACCTGCCCCGAGGTACCGGTACCCTGCAGGCACTCGTCATACAGCCAGATTTCCACTGCCCACTGGACCGGCTCGGTGTTTGGCTGCACGATGAGGGAATAACCACCAGAATTATCCAGCCTTTCAGTGGTGACGTGATCCCGGACGTGATTCAGGAGGACGCCCTGGTGGTTCTTGGCGGAGACATGAGCTCATTGGACGACCATGCCTATCACTGGCTTACCGACATCCGGCGCCTCATGGCGGCCGCCGCCACCCAGAGGAAACCGACACTAGGGATCTGCCTTGGAGCTCAGTTGATGGCACAGACGTTCGGCGGGACCGTGGCCAGAGGAGACCAAGGCCTCGAAGCGGGGGTCGTCGAGGTGGCATTACGGCCCGATGCTGCCGAGGATCCCTTGATGGCCGGATTGCCGGATCCCTTCTTCGCAGGCGCCATGCATGGGGACATGATCGACCAACTCCCGCCGTCAGCAGTATGGCTCGGGATGACGGCCCAGTATCCGCATCAGGCTTTTCGAGTAGGCGAGATGTCATGGGGAGTTCAGTTTCACCCGGAGATCTCGCCGGTGGTCTACCGCCAGTGGTTGTCCCTAGTCAATGAGAATGACACGGTTGCCGTGGAGCGGGCCGGCCGCGGAATGAAAGCATTCGAGAAACAAGACCAGATCGTGAGGGAGCATACCGAGGCGATGGCGCGACGCTTCGCCCACCTGGTCCGAACCACGGCAACGGTGGCTACTCAGTAACCAACAGTGCGTGGTGGCGCTGCGGCCGCGGGGTGGACGTTGGACACTAGCCAATGCAGCGATTCCTGCCCCTGGACTCATTGAGTCTGCGGGCAGGAACAGGTCCTTGCCAGTACCTCGTGCCCGGATCCACCAGCACGGAGCGGGGGCAAAGCACGGCGTCTTCATGTCTAGGCCCAGGACCTTGTCCCAGCTGGTACCGCCAGTTCACCCCAGAACGGGTTCAGGATACCTCCACAAAGGATGGTGCCCTCATGGTCAGCGGAGCCAGTGTTTCTCCGGCTGAATAGCTATCTGCGAAAACAGCCGCTCCTGCGCTGGTCAGAGCTACCGGGACATTTGCCCACATATTGATGCCGTCTTCCACGGACACCGCCGGCAAGTCGAGATGGGCGAGGTGCACAATCTCGTTTCCTTGTTCGATGGACAAGCATGCCCCGTCGGGCCCGACTATTATTTTTGGGTTGCAAATCGAGACCGACATAAGCCCGTGATGGGCGAGGAAGCGGGCCTCTCCACCGAACTGGAGCACAAAGTTGTGCCCGTCAGAATGATCCAGGCTTCTGAACGGGAAATAGAACTGCCGGGTATTTGTCACGGCAGCACCCTCGCGCACGAGTATGCGTCCATCGCGCATAGACTGCACGTACTGTACAAAGCTCTCTTTCACCGCCCAGGCCATGCCGAGATCTGCTCTTTCCACAGTAGGTTCGGACATCATGGGTTCCTTCGCGTTGCCAGGTTGCACACGGCCGGCGGGGTCCCGCTCCCGACACACCAGGAATGGGAGCGGCTTACCGCCTCTTCCACCATTTTCGCGCCGGCACAGATGATCGACATGTACCGCTGGCACAGCGTTCGCGCCGGCTGTGTGCCTGGCGCCCATCCGTGAGGGGACGATGGACACCGCGGTCGGCTCGTCATTGAGGTTGACAGCCTGCTGGAGGCGCCGTCGGCGCGCCAACGCCAGGGGAGGGGCGCTGATGGGCTCGATCAGTCAGACGAGTCCTGAATCAGTCTGAGAAGTTCAGTTGTTCAGGGGCGACGCACTCGTAGACGAGTCCAGGAGGAATCTGGTGGCTGAGCTCAAGGGTGTAGGACCAGGGGCCGTGCCAGGTGACAAGAACGCCTGACGCTTCATCCTGGACTGTTTCAGAGCGCAGCCGAGTAATCGCTCTTGCTAAGTCATTATCGTCATGCAGCTGTTCCGGAAGCTGTACGCGTCCAGGCGCAGCGGAGTGTTCGCACCTCATGGTGCAGCAGCATGCTGGAAGCCAGGGCAGAGGCTGGCCCTGTCGGTTTCCCATCTATAGTCGACCCATACCCTGAAACCGTCTGCCCGGTGAAAGAGACGGCGGGGCTCGGCGCCGTCACTGTCGAGCCACAGGATTTGATCATCGTCGGTTACTGCATCGACAACTCCGCGGCGGATCTCCTTATCCAGAAGTTTCACGATGACCAGTTGGCCAACCAGCGGCTGCCATTTGGGTTGCAGGTGAAATGCCATTTGATGCTGTCCCCTTCCTATGGAGCGGAGCGGGCTGTGCCTGCCTTCTCTCGGGCAGGCACAGCCGTTGTTTTAAACCGTTACGAGGTCCTGCCAGTCGGCGAGGTCATGTCCATGGGCATCGCTGACAGACTTGTGGGTGACCTTTCCCGCCGCCACGTTCAGACCGCCCGCCAAAGCGGGGAGCCGGTCGAAAGCACCCTTGACGCCGTAGTTGGCCAAAGCAACCGCGTAGCGGAGCGTGACGTTGGTCAGCGCGTAGGTGGAGGTGTTCGGGACAGCGCCGGGCATGTTGGCCACGCAGTAGAAGATCGTCTCGTGAACCTTGTACGTGGGTTCCTGATGCGTGGTGGGGTGCGTGTCCTCGAAGCAGCCGCCCTGGTCCACCGCGATGTCCACCAGGACCGAGCCGGGCTTCATCCGGGCCACGAGGTCGTTGGTGACGAGCTTGGGAGCCTTCGCTCCCGGAATCAGAACGGAGCCGATGACGAGATCAGCATCGATCACTGACTTTTCGATCTCGTACGAGTTCGACGCCACGGTTTTGAGCCGGCCCTGGTACTGGGCGTCGAGTTCGCGCAGGCGGTTGATGTTGATGTCCAGGATGGTGACGTCGGCACCGAGGCCCAGCGCCATGGCGGCGGCGTTGGTGCCGGCAACACCTGCACCGAGGACCACCACTTTCGCGGGGCGGACGCCGGGTACGCCGCCGAGCAGCACGCCTTTGCCGCCGGCGGGCGCCATAAGGGAGGTCGCGCCGACCTGAACGGAGAGCCGGCCGGCCACTTCGGACATGGGTGCGAGCAGCGGCAGCGCCCGGCCTTCCTGGACCGTCTCATAAGCGATGGCCGTGACGCCGGAGTCGACAAGCGCCTGAGTGAGTGCCGGCTCCGCGGCAAGGTGAAGGTAGGTGAAAAGGAGCAGTCCCTCGCGGAAGTGGCGGTATTCGGACGCCACGGGTTCCTTAACCTTCATCACCATGTCGGCTCGGGCCCAGACCTCGTCTGCAGTCTGAACGATCTCAGCTCCGGCGAGTGCGTACTCCTGATCGCTAATGCCGGAACCGGCGCCGGCACCGGTTTCCACGAGCACGTCGTGGCCGTTTGCTTTGAATTCATGCACGCCGGCAGCCGTGATGGCCACGCGGAACTCGTTGTTCTTGATTTCCTTGGGGACGGAGATGATCATGCTCACGCTTTCTGAGGGGATTGACGTTTGTGAGCAAAAGAATGACAGAAACTGCGAAACATCCAACTTTGCGTGCAGAATCTGCGGCAAAATAGGAGTTATTGGCCACTTCCTGCGTTGTGAGGAGCGTTACATGGTGTCCGACCCGCAGAAACTGCAGCAGGTGACTCTGGACGAAGTCGACCAGAGGCTTCTGGGTCTGTTGTCCAAGAATTCGAGGCGTACCAATCAGTCGTTGTCGGAAGCCCTGGGGCTTGCGCCGTCAACCTGTCTTGCGCGCCTTAAGGCGCTCAAGGAGTCGGGGGTGATCAAGCGGTTCACCGTCGAAGTCGCACCCGAAGCCATGGGTTTGCCTCTCCAGGCCCTGGTGAGCGTGCGGCTTAGGCCTGGTGCCCGTCACCTCATGAACGCCTTCGGTAACGAGTTGCGGGACCTTCCCGAAATTAAGCAGTTCTTCGTACTGGGCGGTGCCGACGATTTCTTGATCCACATCACGGCCAAAAACACTGAGCACATCCGTCAATTCGTGCTGGACCACTTGTCTTCGAATCCTGCCGTCGCAGGCACCCAGACCAACCTCGTGTTCGAACACGGTCACGGAACCGCCTTCGGCCTCTAGTTGGCCTGGGACACCTCGCCGTAGATGGCCCAGGCTGACGGTCACCCGCGGCTTCGTGGTCGAGGCAACTGGACGTTCCGGTCCATGTCTTGCACTAGTTAGGGGCGCGGCCAGCTGCTCCAATGGCATTACGAGACGCGAAAACGTCGCTTATCAGGAAAGGAACCGAAAGTGTCATCCTCAGATGCACGTAACCCCGACTTCCAGAGAATCTTCGAAAGTCTGCCGAACCAATACATCATCGTCGCCCCTGACAGGACGATTGTCGCCGCCACTGACTCGTTCCTTGCATCTACGGGAAAGAGCCGTGAGGGAATCGTCGGCATGGATATCCTTGACGCTTTTCCGGACAACCCGGACAACCCTGATGCGAAGGGAACAGAGATTCTGCGAAGCTCCATCGAGCGTGTTGTCGAGACCGGAGAAATCGACATTCTTCCGCCTGTTCGCTATGACATTGAGAACTCGGACGGAATTTTCGAGCCCCGCTGGTTCCAGCCCCTGAACGCCCCGGCGTTCGACGATGAGGGCAAGCTCGTCTACGTCCTGCACGGGGCGGAAGACATCACGGCTCAGATGATGAGCAAAAGCTGAACTTCTCGTAATCAGGCGCACCAACCGATAGGACTGAAATTATGGACGACGTCAAAGTAACCCTCGTTGGAGGACCGACCCTGCTCCTCGAGATCGCCGGCTACCGGATGATCACTGACCCGACCTTTGATTCTCCCCAGGTCTACCACCACCCAATTGCCGGGCCCGTTACCAAGAAGCTCGGCCCGAGCGCCACCCCCGAGGAGCTTGGTCAAGTTGACCTGGCTCTCGCTTCCCACGAGCACATCGACAATCTGGACGTGGCCGGTCGGGGTTTTCTCACGATGGTGCCGCTTGCCCTCACAACGACGGAGGCCGCGGAGAGCTTTGGCCCCAACGTCCTGGGGATCAGCGACTACGACGTTCATACCGTGGCGCTTCCCGATGGCAGGCAGATGAAGATCACGGCAGTGCCGGCGCATCATGGCCCGGAGGGCGTGTGGGACGCGCTTGGTCCGGTCATCGGCTTTGTTCTCGAAGCGGAGGGCATGCCGACGGTGTACATCAGCGGTGACAACTCCGAGCTCGATATCGTGCGCGAAATCGCGGACCGTTTTCCAACCATTGATATCGCTGTGCTCTTCGTCGGCGGCGCTAAATTCGATGTGATTGCTGACGGGGCGTATATCACTCTCAGCAATGACCGTGCCCTCGAAGCGGCCAAGATCATGGGAGCCAAAAAGGTCGTTCCAGTGCACGAGGATTCGTGGGCACATTTCAGCCAAAATGCGGACCAGATCAGCAAACTCTTTGCAGACGCTGGGCTGAGCGATCTGCTCATCGCCCTGAAACCGGGGGAGTCTGCCGACATCCGGCTCTAACAGGAGGAATGGAATCGAAGGTTGGGCGGTTGGCAGCCCAACCCGCTCCAGACCGGTGCCGCCTGGCTGCCATTCGCTGCCGGACTCATACTGGGCGCCGGTAGCGCCCCGAAGCTTCTGCTGAAGATAGCGCCGCGCCTCGTCGCTGCAACCGGGGCACTCCTCAGCGCCGTCGCGGCGCTCTGGTTTTCCGCCATCGCCGAGAACGCCAGCTACTGGCTCCACTTGGCTCCAGCCATGTTCGTGCTCGCCCTCGGATTCGGCCTGGGCGTCATTGCGCTCACACAGGCCGCCGTTTACCTCGTTGACCAGGACAAGGCAGGCATCGCCTCGGCACTGCTCAACTCAGCCCAGCAGATCGGCGTCGCTCTCGGCCTAGCCGTACTGGCCGCTGTCGCGGCCACCATCTCAGTGCCGCAGGAACACGCCGGCGTCAGCCCCGGGGCAGCCCTCACAGCGGGATACAGTACAGCGTTGCTAGGCGCCGCCGCTATTCTCGTCATCGCTGGAGTACTGGCCCTAACAACGCTCAATGGACACCCAACACCCGAAACCCAAAACTCCGACACAAGCACTGACGAACTAACAGTCTGAGAGCCACTTTCTCTACATAACAACCTTTGGTAGGCGCTGGCGTTGTCAAACGCCAGCGCCTACTGGGCTAATGCGCGCGTCTCCCACAGATCGTTCAAACGCCGATAATATAAGGATTTCGTCAACTGCCATCGAAGCCAGAGTGAATTACTGCCTTATGGTCGGAGCCACGCCTCGGGTTTAGGTACTCGCCGCTATAAGCCAGGGGGAGTACCCTCGGGTGGGCGTCATCCGGTGCCCGGGCCTTCCGGCTGACACGGCGGAAATGGCGCGTACCCGCTCCTGTTCGGGGCAAACAAAAGGACGCGCCCCGTTCGCTGGGCGCGTCCTTCTCTGTGGTCTCGTCAGTCCTTCTTGAAGGCGTCCTTGACCTTCTCGCCGGCCTGCTTCAGATCGCCTTTGGCCTGGTCGGCCTGGCCCTCGGTCCGCAGGCTCTCATCGCCTGTGGCAGCGCCTGCCGCTTCCTTGCCCTTACCGCCGGCCTTCTCGGCGGCGTTCTCAATCTTGTCGCCCAATCCCATGGTGTTTCCTCCTCTGGTTGGCAGCCGTTCGCACGCGGCTACAAGCAGCATAAGCATGCTTAGGATCTTGTTTTCAAGTCCACGCCTGGTTCTAGTGCGTGGGATCATGCGTCAGCTGACTGCAGCGCCTCAGCATTACCAGGAAGTATCGCGCACGGTAGGCACAGATTCCGTCTGAAGAACCCTGGCTTTCCCCGTGGAATCGGGAGCTTCCATAGCCCCTTCTGCTATCGGATTAAAGAGCCGATAGCTTATATTCCGTCAACCTGGTTCGGCGGAGTTGTCACGGGTGTGGCGGCGGGACCCAGCCGCTCGCCCGACGCGCTGCGACTGGCCACCACCGGCGCCAACGAGGCTTACGGTCGCGAGACGCCAGAGCCACGGGAGCCCAAGCACCGCGACCACGGCTGGTTTGTACCCGTAGCCATCGAACGACGGCCAGCAGTGCTACCGGCCCAGGCCGTTCTTGCTTCGCTCGGCGCCTCTTGATGCCCCAGTGGGTGCCTTTCGTGCTTTGGCGGCCTTTTTGCCTATGGTGAGGCCTGCACGGGGGTGCGTGGCTTCACTGCGTTCCGCTGCTACCCGTCCGCGTACCTGACCCTCGTTAGCGCCGGTGGTGGCCAGTGATGCGGCAAACGCGCTGTGGCGTTCGGCCGAGCCGTAACCGGCGGCCGACCTCGTCTCAGCCTTTAGCCCTCGGTCTGTGAGCCGGCCGCTGTCGTTGCCGGTGACGCGCTCTTCAATCTCTCGGCCTACGCCTTCCATGCGGGCAAAGAGTTCCTTCTCTGCCCGCCCGTACCGCTGCTCCTGGGTCGCCCACTTGTCACCAGTGAAGCCGCCCTCGGCCAGGAGTCTCGCCTCGTGGAGGTTCTTGGCGGCGTCCACGAAGGCAGGATCCTTGAAGTGTTCCTCCCGTGCCCCGTTGACGTTCGCGGTGGTTTCGCGACGGAGTTGGTCGATGTCGGGGCCGTTGATTCCGTCCTTGCTGATGAGGAACAGGCGCTCTTTGATTGCGCCGTCTGCGGCTTCCAGCGCTTTTGGGGTTTTCGCGTTGTGTGCCCGCTGGAGCGCTTGTGCCAGTTCGGGGTTGGCAAGGTATTCCACTGGCACATGGTGCCGTTCCATTTCGGGTGCGAGTTTCGCGGCCTGGGCACGGAGTTCTTCGGCGCGGGCGGCGGCGAGCAGCTGCATGGCTTTTTCGTGTTCGGCGGCAGCTTTACGGGTCTGTTCCTGGCTGCGGGCCAGAGCTTCCTGGCGTGCTTTTTCGGTGGCGATGGTATGGATACCTGATTCCAGGTACTCGGTGTCGGGGCCGACGTCGTGGGTGTCGATGCCGTAGCGTGTCAGGACTTCCTGATGGATCCTCTCCGATGCGGCAAGTGCTGTCGGGTCGTGCTCCTTCCACGATTCAGCGACGGTGTACGCGGTAGCGATATCGGACGGCTGGGCCTTGTCCCACCACTGGTCCTTTTCCACCGGGACAAGCACCGCGTGGGCGGCGCTGCGCTCAGCTGCCAGGCGTGCCTGGGCTTCGTGTGCCGCCTGGGTGTCGTGGTGTTCCTGTTGGCGTTGTGCTTCCTGCCGGTGTCGGGCCAGTGTTTCGGCAATACGGGCCGCGATCAGTAGCGATTGCCGCAGTCCGCCGTCCAGCAGGTCGTCCATTCCGTCCGATTCACTCATGGTGTTCCCCTCGCACTAGTGGTGTTTCTATCGGTCAAGTACAGGTCCGGATTCCCGTCCTGTCCCGGTGGGTGTCTTGGCGGGTATGGCCGTCGCGGGAACGGCGGAGCCGGGACGGATCGGAGCCAGACCACGCAAGCCAAGCTCCACGGGGTTGCGGTCCTGGCCACGCTCCGGAGCCTGGGCCGGCCCGCCCACGGTAACCGGTCGTGGCATGGTGGCCGCAAAGGGCTTCAGCTGCGTCGCGACAACGGCGCGGATCCTCTCAGCTTCCCGTGTCCGGCCGGATTGCTGATGCATCTGGTAGATGGCGTGCGCCATATTCGCCAGCTGCACCATCAGTGCAGCCTGCGCGGCTGTCTTGTTCTTGGACGAGGCGGCCAGGAACAGCATGGCCGTGCCGGCAATGGACGGCAACGCCACGGGCTTGGTGTGCACCTGTGGTGCGCGGAGCTGCGCGGTACGGGACAGTTCAGCCGCGGTGGCCGCCAACGGCCCGGGCGTGGGCTCGAGACGGTGGGACCACGCAGCGAACGCCCCGGAAACGTCCCGCGCAGCTTTCGCCCAGGTCGCGTGATCATCTAGCGGGACCGAGCGCAGTTGCTCCGCCAGGGCGGTCGCGTTGCGGGTGTATTCCACCCACACCTGCGGCGACGGCGTTGCCCTCTCGGGTCCGGTCCTGGTGACGGTGCGCTTGTTGCGTGCCGCGGCGTTCCACTCGGCCGCGGCCTCACTCGCGGCGTGCGGCGAGTCCATCCAACCTTGCCGCAGCGCACCCAGTGTCAGGTCGGATGCGAGTGTGCCGCCACCAAACCAGATGGGCCGCTCCCCCGGCCTGGGCCGTTCGGCAACGGAGTACCCAACGATGACATCCGTGGTGTTCTTCGCATACCGCGGACGGAGCAACATGCCCGTGTCCCGGGCGCGGCGGACGAACTCCCCCTCGGTGGCCGAGGCGCTGGCACTGGCACGGACCTTCCGCGCCAAAGACGCCCTATGCATCTCCCGCTCATCCCGGGTAGCGGTGGCCTTCTCGGCCCGGTCATAACCACGGGTCGCGTACACGGCCGACAGTTGCTCGAGGCCGTACTTGACCTCCAGCTCACGGCAGGTCTGCTGGGCTCGTTTGTAGTCCCCGTGGGTGGAGGCTTTGGTGCCGTCTTCCCGAACCAGGGACACGGCGATGTGGATGTGGTGGTTGCCGTTCTCACTCGTGCCGTGGTTGATCGCCGCCCACCGGCACTGCGCTTTTCCGCTGGCCGCGGTGAAGCCCATCGCGTCGACAAAGTCGTTGGCGATGTCGCCCCACTGCTGGTCCGTCAGGGCGCCCTCTTCGGCGCGCAAACTCAGCGAGCAATGCCACACGGACGCGTCCTTGTACCCGACGTGAACGCGTTCCTTCTTCGCCGCATCCCAACCAAAATCTTTGACCCTGACCTCAACGCTGAACAGTTTCCGTGGCTGATCCAAATGCTTCGCGATCGCGACCGCATCCTCATGGTCCAGGACCCCGTCGTCGTACCACGCCATGACCGCCGCGTCCCCGGCCACCAAGTGCGGGTCGGTGTGCGCGTTCTTCGTCTTGTCCGTATCCGTCGAGGCCAGATAAACCATCAGGCCGGCCATCCGCGAACCGCGGGTGATGTTCGGGATCATTCGCTCACATCAACCCCTCAATAGCCCGGTCAATGCGCATCGCCACCGACCGGATATGCTTCAACGCTTCACGGGCCTCAACGGGGAACTCCCCCGTCGCGTTCGCCTGACGTGCGAGCTGGTTGATGTTGTTCGACGAACGCGCCAACAAGTTATGCAACTGCATCAACTCGGCACCGATGGCCCGCCGCTCCGTCGGCGAATCAGTACCCTCCGCCAGAGCGGTCGACACCAACAGGTTCGGGACCGTCACTTTCTCCCGCTCGGCACGGGCAACGAGCGCTGCTTCTTCCTCCGCCGTGACCCACACGTCACGGCGCTTCTTCGACCCGGCCGGACTGTTCGCCCGGCGCCGCCGGGACAGGTTCGGACGGCCAGTATTTCCTTCTTCTTCCGGCATTCCAATCCCCCTCCCAAAAGGCCTAGCGCAGCGACCCCGATATCCGGGGACCCACAAGCCAGTGTCGCCCACCAACCCGGCAGGGTCCGTGAGCGACACACCATTTACACCCGTGTAAATGTATAGCTTGCTCCGCATGGTTTCGTTGGGCTGTTTTGGCACCAATTGTGCAACTCGCCGGAAAACCTTGCTTCTGGTGCCACGTTCAGCCACTAGGCTGTCCGCATGGATATCGACAACATTGCCGCAAAGGCGGCCGCGAAAATTGATGCCGTCAGGGACGCAAGAGTCAATGCAGTGAAGACCGCTGCTGCCAGCAGCGTTGAACTGCAAGAAGCTGTGCAGTTGCTCACAGCCGCAGAGCAGAAGTATGCCAAGGACTACCAGGCAGCCCTCAGGGCCGACTGGACCGAATCTGACCTGCGGGGCTTCGGGTTGGACGCACCGTCCAGGAAGGCCGGCGGGCGTCCCAAGGGCACTAGGACGACGCGCCAGTCAAGGCCTGCTAATGATGCCGCACGTGAGAAGGAACTGATCGGGACAACCAGCGAAAACTGGTAGCGTCACCCCTCGCCCGCATGTGCACGGCGCAAGCTATTTCCTCCGGGCTTGCCCCGCACACATGTGGACGACAGGACCCACCGAACCGGCTGCACACAACCACCACGTCACCAACCTTCCACACCTTGCCCTTCGCGAGCGGTGGCCGTGCACAGCCTCCATCCATAAGGGGCGGGAAAATACCGGCGAAGTTTCCCATGGTCCAGGCCTGGGCGTTGCCGTCTCCCCTACCGTCTCGGTTGGGACTTTTTCGGCCGGGACGACACATATCTACCGTGCGGGCCGCGAGTGGGAGGGCACAGGAACCGGGGCCGTGTGGCCGGCTTCTTAGGCACAGGGGGGCTCCCAGCGAGCTACTGGCGGGGATCACCACAACCAGGAACGGCGCAGGGTCCACTTTCTTGAAAGACGGACTTAAACACGAAGGGCCGGCTTGTTAGCCGGCCCTTCGTGTCCTTCGGCAAAAAAGGAAATCTATGGCTTCAGCTTAGCTGAAGCCATACGCATGATTACAACTGAACAAGTTGTTGGACTGTCGTGAAGTCGCGGCACTTACTTTCAGGATGGGTGGGCGCGTTTATGGCGGTCCGCCGCTGGTGAGTGGCAACTTGGTTCGTCATGGGCGGCGGACCGCCCGCCCTGCGGGAGGTTCATGGTTCTGCCTGTGGTGGGTAGTGCAGGGGCTTGCCGGGCGGTGGGGGTTCCGCCCGGCAAGGGGTCTTATGCCGCTTCGGTTTCTTCGGCTGGCTTGCCGCTGTCGATAATCATTTGCTCGGTCTCACTTGCGGTGTATCCCCACACGACCAACTGGTTCAGGTAGTCCCGGTGCGTTTGTGACGGGGACCGCCATGAGTCCTTTGCAATCGTCTTCTCATACCCGGCGCACACCAGTGCGATCAAAGAGAACTCAGGCCGGGCCGTGGACGCGGCTACGTGATCCCGCAGCGGGTTCCATCCCCACCGGTCCGACTCGTCGGACTTCGCTCCAACCATCTCAGCGGCCACCTTCCCGTCATAGCCGCTGACCGTTGCAGGGTGGTGCGTGAGCGCATACGCGGTGAAGTGCTGCCAGCCCTTCGGCGCCTGCTTCTTCGCCAACAGGTTCCGGACAAACTCACGCCTTACGATGGTGGCCGACTCGGCCGCTCTGTTATTGGCGATCAGGGTTTTCCGGTCGGCCTTCTGTTCCTCGGTCATCGGGCCTTTCTGGACGTTGCTGCCGCCGTCGTAGCGTTCGTACTTCGGGACGAAACCCATGTCCTTCCAGCCTGCGATAACTGAGTGGGTTCGGTGCTGGCCACGGTAGTCCGTGGTGATCAGGACGGCGTTCGCGTCCTCCTCGGTGGCCGGTTCCCCGTCCTCCCTTTTGGCGGCGGTGACGTAGAGGTTCTCGTCGTCGGAGTAGTGTCCGGCGTCCTCCACGGTCGTCTTACCCTGGGCTTCGAGTTCGGCGATCAGCGCGGCGAGGGCTGCGGCGCTTTCGCGCTGGTCCCGCAACCGCTGGGCGACGTGGAGCAGCTGGTCGGGGTCGTCGATGAGAACTGATTCAAGGTCGGCCGTCGCGGCTTCGTCCTGTTCAAACTCGGCCATGATCAGAGCGGTTTCGATGCTCCATCCCCGGTCCAGGGCGGCGGTCCCGGCCTCGGATGCCTTGGCCTTCAACGCACCCTCGACGGCGGCCTTTTTCCGTCCGGTCCTCTTGGCGATCGATGCCGCCGAAACACCGATCAGGGATAGCTGGTGGTAGGCGTCTGCCTCGTCCGCTTCGGTCAGTTCGGCGCGCTGGATGTTTTCCACGACCTGCGTCACGATCCGTTCGGCCTCTTCCGGGGACTCGATGATCATCACCGGGATTTCAGGGCGCTGGGCTTCGACGGCGGCGCGGGTGCGGCGCTGTCCCATCAGCACATGCACCGTGCCGTCGTCCTTGCGGTGCGCGATCACGGGTTCCATCACGCCGTGTTCTTTGACGCTGGCAATGAAGTCAGCGGTCAGGGCGGCGTCTTTGCGGACGTTGATATCCACAGTCAAAGTCGTGGGGTCGAGCATTTCCAGTGTGGGTGCTGCGTTCATGGTGTTCTTCCATTCTTTGCCGAAATGGTGGGTGAGTGGGGCGGCTTAGGTGACCGGCCAGCTCCCCTCTCCCCCAGTTGCTTTTTTGTTGCTGGCACGTAGTGCTCTACGGGGCCGACGGAGGCGTCTCCTCCCGCCAGGGCAAGGTGCTGGAAATCTTCGAAAGGAAATAAGCGACGCAGGAGCGCCGTCGAAGAATTCCGGCGCCGCAGGGCCCCTGAGGAACGAAGGGGTCAGGAGCTTGAGCCGGAGCGGAACCGTATGATCCGCAGGACAGCCACAAAAATGCTTGTAAGCAACAGGTGATGACGGGCCGGAGCTCTGCGACGGACCGGCAGCACCCAACAGCCGGCCACGGAGCGAAGCGGAGAGGACGCCCAACAGTGCTCGCCCGAGTACCCTTTCCCCGACCCCTCCTCTGCGCCCAAATCACCGTAAGCGTGGGCTTGTCGCACGCACCAGGTGACCAGCGCCGGCCCTGACGCGGGAACGGCGGTCCGGCGCCGGCAACCACCCACCCAGGCGGCCACCTGCGGCGGACCGCCCGCCCACAAAGGCGAACGGCCCGCAGCCTGTCTAGGCGGTGGTTTGGTGGAGTCCGAAAAGCTGTTGCGCGGTGTCAATCAGATGTTCGGGGACGTCTGCTTCGTCGCCGTCAGCGGTTTCGCCCAAGACAACGACGTCACCGCAGTACACGTCTGCCAGAACGCCGGTTTCTTCCAGCACCAGCTGGGCGGCGCGGCGGTTCGGTGCAAGCTGCATGATCTTGCCTTCTTCATTCAGGTAGAAGTGCCAGTCATCGACGGTGACGGCTTCGATGTTTCCGGCCACAAGGGTTTGCAGGTTGTCTAAACCGGCGTTGATGGGTTCGACGCGTGCCGGCTCGGCCAGGTTGGCTGGGATGATCAATGCTGTGCAGGTGTTCACGGTTTGTCCTTCAACGATTGCAATCATGAGTTTTTACTCAAATACTCATTTGAGGTGGGAGGGGTGCCCCGCCCGTAGGCGGGGCACCGGTTTGGGTGGTGGTTAGGCGGCGGCGGAGAGATTGCAGGGAATCCGGTACCGACTGGGCATCTCGGCGGCTGCCTCTGGCAGGTCGTCGGGGCCTTGGGCCTGTCCGTTCTTCCAGTGGAAGAACGCCTGCTCACTTATCGCGGTCCAAAAAGCGGCCTTGGTCCGGTAAAACGTGGTCCTCACGTCGCCCTCACAGTAGGTGGCCATGCCGAACAGGTTGCCGATCTCGTCGGCGGTGCGGATCCCGGCGACCATGACGTAAGGCCACTGGCCCAAGTCCCAGCCGTCACAGCCCCAACTGGGGATCACGGCCCAGCCGTGTTCACCGATTACGTCCATCCAGTCGTATCCGTCGTTCATGTGGTAATCCACGAGCACCGGAACATCGTGGATGGTTTCCTCGGTATCAACGGTGGTCACGGTCATCTTGATGACTGCGTTCATGTGGTGGTGCTCCATTCTTTGCCGAAATGGTGGGTGGGTCGGGCGGCTTAGGTGACCGGCCAGCTCCCCTCTCCCCCAGTTGCTTTTTTGTTGCTGGCACGTAGTGCTCTACGGGGCCGACGGAGGCGTCTCCTCCCGCCAGGGCAAGGTGCTGGAAATCTTCGAAAGGAAATAAGCGACGCAGGAGCGCCGTCGAAGAATTCCGGCGCCGCAGGGCCCCTGAGGAACGAAGGGGTCAGGAGCTTGAGCCGGAGCGGAACCGTATGATCCGCAGGACAGCCACAAAAATGCTTGTAAGCAACAGGTGATGACGGGCCGGAGCTCTGCGACGGACCGGCAGCACCCAACAGCCGGCCACGGAGCGAAGCGGAGAGGACGCCCAACAGTGCTCGCCCGCGAGCACCTTGGTCACCTGCCGGCGCAACCCGGCAGCCCTCCCCCACATTTTTGAAGTCCAGACCTACGTTCGTATTGGCACATCAGAACAAACCGAAAGGGATGGACATGGATCGAGATAGGACTTTGCTGGATTTGGCCCGGATGAACGCGAAGATCGCCGCACTTGAGGGTCAGCCAATCCGTCAGATCACGGCGGCCATCAGGCGAGAGGCAGAAGCAATCAGGTTCGTTGTACCGGATGTGACCGTGAGTGCTTGGGCGGAAGCTGTCCATCGCGGTGACGAATTCCGGCTGCGCTGACCTGGCGCCAGCGAACTTGGTACGGTGGCAGTGTCCCGCCACGGTCTTGCCCCCATATTCCCTGGTGGGATGATTTTTCCGACGAAGGGCCGACTCATGGGATTTTGGAACCTACTGAACAAGCGGGGCACTCGAGGTGAGCCCTTGGCAGGCACCGTAGCCGCGGCTGAGCCTGCGCCGCTGTCGCTTGCAGAGCAGGCAGACCTAGACGGTGCATTGGTTGAACTCAACCTGGCCCTTAGCGAGTCCAATGTGACGTCCCTTCGTGCTTGCAGCCGAAACGGGCGGCATTGGGGCGAGGACCCTGAAGCGATTCGGGCGATTGCTGCCACGATCAGGGGCGTCACGCAGGAAGCGGCTCAAGGATTGCCGGATGGGCCGGCGCCCAAGGAAGGGTAAGCGGCTTATCGCCTCAGTTACGCTTCCGCAGGAGCAACGACGTACTTCTCATTCCCATCGCCTTCGAAGCTGCCGGTAGTCGTTGTAGTGATGCTTCGGATGCCACCAGCGGCGACAATCCGCTGATGGCTTATCAGCTGCCCCAGCGCCTTGCCCTCAGGCGTGGTGACATTCCGTCCGATGTGCTTTGGGCCTAGATTCACTGCCAACATGGGTTTGGGGTTGAATCTCCAAAGCTTTTGCTGGTGGTCCAGAGTGGGAGAGCAAACCTGGCACGCGACATAGCTATTTAGCTGTTCTACTTCCGTCCTGCTGAGGATGTGTGGCTGAGCGTAGACCAGCGACAGGTGATTTAGCGTTAGTTCCCCGTCGCCATTGAGCACATGTGCCCAGGCCTGCTTCCGGTCAAGGACATGCCGGACATGAAAGCATTCGGCGAGGTGAACCCGTCGAGATCCACTTGCGGTGATGACGAAGATGGGCTCCTTCGAGCGCAACTTTTCGTCTACTTCCAACTGTTCTCGCGCTATCTGCGCCCTGATATCGTCCCAAGACATGTCCGGTTCAGCTACGGCAGGATCCCACGGTGTACCCCGAAGATCAGGTTCCGAACCGCTCCGCCGGGAGCTCCCGTTACGTATTTCGGTGACCAGCGTGCGGAGATCTTCAGGGGATATCCGCTGGGGATCGACACTCACGTTCTAGCCTTCCGTTCTTTGGGAACCATTCCGTCCCGACAACTCTGTATGTGCCATCCTTACAGCTGCTCAGCCGCTTCGCTCTGGGCCTGGTCCTCGATCACTTCCGGCGCCTGACCCGTCCTAAGTGTGTTCCGGTTTTCCCAGACCCAATCCTTGACCTGATCTCTGGCAATCAACCACGTCTTCTCGACCTGGTAAGCAGGAATCACTCCGTTTTGGAGCCACCGGTACACAGTGTTTCGGGATAGCCCGAAGAGTTCTTCGAGGTGCTGAGGCGTCAGCCGCTCGGGGTACTTAGCGAAAAGTGCTTCAAGGTACTTGGGGTCCATGCTCAGTCCGTCCCGCCGCATATTGCGGTGCTCTTAAGATCAGTACGCCACAGCAGACTCGCGGTAGGCAGAGTCTGCATCTATCGCATCCAAGACAATTTTCCGTATTTCCGGCAAGGTGAAGTCGAGGACACGCAGTTCTCCATCTATGCGAGAAATTGACTCGATGCGATGAAAACTCTCGCCGTAGACCTCTGCGAATCGCGCTAGGCCCCGTAGCTTGGGCAGTGCATCGGGTAGCCACGACCCATGAGGATCGACGATGCTGGCTCGTACACCGTGACTAGTGGTGACAAAGAAGAGGAAGTCGGGTCTGAGTGTCCTCCAGGCTCCGTGGACGTCCTGATAGGCGATGCTCATCGAGTCGCGGCCGCCGGTAGGGTTGCGATACCAGGCGAGTAGGTCGCCGCGTTGAATTTCGGTATCGAGCACCTGAATCTCGTCGGGGTTAAGTTTCCCTACTGGGAACATGCCATCTTCGTCCGAGAGCAGGTGGAGCGGGCGCTGGTCGAGTATCTGGGTTGCGTCGCCCACGGCCCGGCGCGTTTCCTCCTGTCGGTTTTTGGGCAACGCCATGGAAATCAGCTGAGGGTCCGTGCTCATGGCCGTAATCTCCGCATACAAGCTTTGACGGGACTCCGACAGCGTCTTGATGGCTACGCGGTGCTTGCCCAACCACTCCGACGAGAGCAGATCGGCAGCCGCATCCAGCGATGGCCGGGTCTGCGGCAGCATCGCGAGCCCTGCCACGCGTACGTGAGCGTCACGGAGAACATCCTCGTCCTCGGCGTCTGCTGCAAGGTGGTCTACGTAGGTGCGCGCGATGTCTGGGGTCACTGTTCGTGTGGCATGACGGAATGCTTCCTGGATGGCGCGGTCATCCGCCGCCTCAGTCCAGGTTTCGTCGGCCCTTAGACCGTAGCGCGCGTGTCCGCGGACAGTGCCGCCGGCTACAGTCCGCACGTCCGACTCGGCTTTCTCGAGCTCGTTCCGGTACTGCGCAGACAGCCCGTTGAGGACCCCGTGCAGGCGCTCATGAGCTATCCGCCCCGCCTCCGGCACCAAGCCATCCGCCGCCAGCGCATGAGCCAGAGAGGTCAGGCGCTTCATTGGGTTCGCATGCTTACGGGGCAACGTTTCGGCAGGGAGTTCGGCGAACAGCGCCCACACCGAATCAGGAACCCTTTCGTTCGGCCTCATGAGCTGCGGGTCGATCAGAACACGCTGACCGGTTCCAGTTCCGGTTTCGCTGAGGTCATTGCCCATGATCTGCTCAAGCACGCGGCTGGCCGTGGCTTTGTTAAACCGTGGAAGGATGCACTCGACACTGTTTAGGACGTCGTCACCCTCAACTCGACGCGCGAGAGGGGTACGTATCATCCGGCCCAAAAGCTGGGTGATGTGTGTTTCATCCTCGGCTGGACGGAAGGAAACCATTACCTCTGCACGCGGACAGTCCCAACCTGTGCTGATGGCATCCTTAGCCAATATCACCCGAATATAGGCAGCGTCCTGCACTCGTTCCGGTGAGATGTAGGGGACGTTGTGCGCACCGAAAGTTTGAGCAGTATGTTCACCAAAGACGTGCGCGAACGCCTCGGAGCCGATCTCGGGCCATTCATGCCGGATGACATCAATGGCAGAGGCCACCTCTGTCGGTGAAGGCTTGTTCGGCACTTGCAAAACCAGTAGGGGCGCAATGGGGTCATGGTCATTTTGTGCGGCGGCGTATGCCGCCCAGGCCGCCGACATCTCCTTCACCTTACGAACGCCGCGCCGCAGGAGAACGGTGTTAAAGTCTCCCGTCTCTGCGGGGAAGTCGAGGACGATGTCATCTTTGAGGAGCCCCGACTCCTGAATCCGAACAGGATCCACGGTAATGGTCCGAAGATGCACCCGGTTGTCCTGCACTTCGGCAGCACTCATGGAGTCCTCGAACCGCTTTACCGTCGCAGAGATACCCCAAACGATCGGAACAGGCGGAACGGAGCCGTGACCGTTGATGAGACGCTTCACGATAGTAGGCGTGTCAGATGATGCCCTCCGTCCCATACCTCGGTGAGCCTCATCAAGCACCATGTACAGCGTGGTGCTCTCATCCTCAATGGTGTTTCGCAGCGTGTCCCAAAACGTGAATGGCACAGTGTCCGGGTTTGATTCCATGCCCGGCAGGGCGTCAGCAGCATCGTGACCCCGTACCAGCAGACTATTCCGTGACAGCTTAGAGGTATTGAGGAAGTACACATGCCCGGGCTGCAGCTTCCGGTATCTAAACGGATGTTCGACCGTGACCAGCCGGTTGCGGAGTCGGTCAGAAGCTTGCTCCAGGCGATACCTGGTCTGCTGGTTCAATGAGGGATCGTCGCTGAACCACAATACGACCGCACCTGGATCAGGGACGGTTTCGAAGTCCTCGCTCCCCCAAAAAAGCGCTTCAATAACCCCTGCCGCCATCACCGTTTTGCCGGCACCAGTCGTGGCTGTGAGTGCTACCGACGAAACCCGCTTCCGCGCGCCGTGGTAGAACTCGCGTGCATCGGTCAGCTCTGCCAAGGTGTCCCCGACAGCGTCCACCTGGTAGTCCTTGAGAGTGAAGCGCATTAGAAGTCACCATTGCTTTCGCAGTTCCGGAGGTAATCCTCATAAAGACGGACGGTTTCAACACCGGGGATCTCGTTTGCGATCTGCTGGTAGCGGCCCTCGTCGTTCGTAACGATGAAGACGATCCTGAGGCTCTCCTGGGGCTGAAGCGCAGCTATGAATTCGGTTGACCGGTCAAGGTCTTTGATGATGCCGTAGGCCTCGGCAACCGCCCACCCTGGCGAGAGATCGTCTATGCATCTCCCCCTTGCGCCAGCACGCAGCCAAAGCATCGGAGCAATTGCCGCAAACGCGCGGTCAGTGCTGACCTGCCACAGTGACTCGTAAGTGAGTGTGAAGAATGCGGCGTTTTCGTTGAAGCCGTCAGCCATCGAAAACTCATCGACAAACTTGTAGTCGCCCTTGATCGGCTCTCCATCTGGAGTGCGACCCGTAATCGCTGCGAGAATTCTGGGCTTCGTGATGTAGTCACATATGCCCCATTGCTCCCACCGGGCGTCGCCTGGACGCAGTTTCTCCCTGCGTAACCGTGCTTGCTCCTCAGCTGAAACCTCGTTGTTCGTCACGGAAATGCATTGCCGGCTGCCGCCATCCTGCCGGTTTAGCCGCATCAAAGCATGGGCAGTGGTTCCGGAGCCGGCAAAGAAGTCGAGCACAACTGCTTCGGGCTTGTCGCTGACAAAGAGCCTGAGTGCATCCTCGACCGCATGAAGGCTCTTCGGGAACGGAAACTTCCTGCCGGGGAGGAATGCTGTCAGAAGAGTGGAGCCATACTCAGAGGCATTGTGCGAAGGTGTGCGCCACTGAGTGAAAGGAACCTGAGCTCGAGATTGCACACCTACTCTGGTCGCTAGAATCGATCCGTCTTCCGCTCGGCCCTTGATCTCAAACCTGCCGGACAACACCTCGGCATATGCCCCATCCGAGAGGTAATTAATCACGTAGCCGTAGGCGGTTTTCCGGCCAATTCGCACCCGTCCCTGGGAGAGACGGGACCTGAGTTCTTCTGGACCTATCTGCCATCGGCCTTCTGACCCATTCCGACGCAGTGGCAAAGTAGTGATGAGGCCAGGAACTTCCGGGGCCTCGTGCTTATCAGCGCTGAGGGGTGCTCCGACCTGCTCGATTCGGCCAGTGGCAGGATCGACATAGATTGGATAAAAGAGGCCCGGCCGATCCGCACGAGCTGAGTTCGACCCGCGACGCATCATGGAGCTCCAAGCGGGCTCGGTATTGTCGTCGCTCGCTGCAGTGTCGCTATTGCCAAAGCTTCCCGACCCCCACTCCCCACCAAGTTCCAACCTTTGTGGGGCGGCCGCGCCCAGCATCACGAAGAAGATGTACTCGTCGGAGCGGCGGAAGGAATCGCCGCGCGAAACTCCCTTGGGGTTAATGACGGTAGAGATCATCTGGATACGTGCATCGTCGAACGTCTGCTCCAGCAGCAGCCCGAGCCTCAAGTATTCCTTCTCATCGATTGTCACGATCAGAACAGAGTTTTCGGGCTTGAGGAGTCGCTTGGCCAGCTTGAGCCGTCGCTCCATGAACGCAAGCCATTTCGAATGCCGGTAAAGGTCATCGCCCTCGACGTAGTCGTTGTTGTACTTCCAGTCACGGGCGCCTGTGTTGTAAGGCGGATCAATGTAGATCACGTCCACAGCCTCTTCGTGAGTGAAAGTCAGCTGTTCGAGCACATGAAAGTTCTCGCCATTGATGACTGTGTGGAAAGGCCTATCCCCGCCTCGCTCCACTGTTCCGTCAGGGCGCAGCCCGGGGTAGATCCAGTCGCGAAATTCGGCCACCAAAATGAGATCGTCCCGCTGCACGGTGCAGACCTCACCCTCGGAACTGTCCAGGAGCGAGATCTCAGCGGCGTCACCAATTAGC
>NZ_JBLYIE010000040.1:0-26693 GCF_048537125.1 Paenarthrobacter sp. PPS72
CCCCCGCCAGGGGGGGGGGGGTTTTGTGGGGGGGGGGGGGGGGAAGGAGGGAAGGGGGGAAAAGGAAAAAAAGGAAAAGAATCTCTCCTTGTTTCCGGCCCCACCCCCAAGACCCGCGGCACCGGAACCCGGACCTGAACTCTCCGGATCCTGAAATGGAGGAACGCCCCCGCCCCGGGAGCGGTCATCATGACTACAGAAACAATCACCCAGGCGCCTGCCCCCGTGCACAGCCGCGGCAACAGGAAGCAGGCCCGGCGTAACACGCTGATCGGCTGGACGTTCATTCTTCCGAACTTCCTTGGCTTCCTGGCCTTCACCCTCATTCCAGTCGTGGCCGCTTTTGCGCTCTCCTTCATGGAATGGACCTCATTCAGCGCTCCCAAGTGGGTTGGCCTGGCCAACTTCCAGCGCATGTTCGCCTCCGACTCCTTCTGGATCGCCCTGCGGAACACCTTGGTCTACGCATTGGGCCACGTGCCGCTCACCATGGCACTGGCCCTCATCCTGGCGATGCTGCTGAACCGCAAGCTCAAGGGAATCGGCTTCTTCCGGGTAGCTATCTTCTTCCCGTACATCACCTCGCTGGTGGCTGTCGCCGTCGTATGGAACATGCTGTTCAGCCCGGACAGCGGGCCCATCAACCAGTTCCTCGGCGCCATCGGCATAGCCAACCCGCCGGGCTGGACCTCCAGCTCTGATTGGGCCATGCCGGCAGTGATCATCACCAGCGTGTGGCGGGACATGGGCTACTACATGGTCCTGTACTTGGCCGGCCTGCAGGCGATCCCCACAGAACTCTACGAAGCCGCCGAGGTTGACGGTGCCAGCGCCTGGCAGCGTTTCTGGAACGTCACCATTCCGTCCCTGCGTCCAACCACGTTCTTTGTGGTGGTCATGCTGACGGTCTCCAGCTTCAAGGTGTTCGACCTCATTGTGGTCATGACCAACGGTGGCCCGGGACGGTCCACCACGGTGCTGTCCCAGCTCATTTACCAGGAGGGCATCGGCGAAGGTAAGTTCGGCTACTCCTCGGCCATCTCGCTGGTCCTGTTCATCATCGTGCTGACGGTCACCGTCCTGCAGTTCAAGATCCAACAGCGGAGGGAACGCTGATGACCAACATGGCCGAAGACCTCAAAGCCACTCATGTGACGGACGCAGCCCTGCTGCCGAACGGCGCACCTACTGCCGAAGACCGTCGTCGTACGGACCGCAAGCGCTCCCCGCGCGAGCAGAAGAAGCGGACCGCGAACATTTTGATCTACGGTGTGCTGGTGGTGCTGGTGGTGGCGCTTATGGTGCCGTTCATCTGGATGCTTTCCTCGTCATTGAAGGAAAACAACCAGGTACTCACCGTCCCCATCCAGTGGATTCCGCAGGAGTTCGTGTGGAGCAATTACACGGACATTTGGACCCGCATTCCCATGATGGGCTACCTGCAGAACTCGCTGTACCTGGCCGTGATCATCACCTGCCTGCAGGTTCTCACGGGCTCGCTGGCTGCCTACGGTTTCTCCAAGGTCCGTTTTCCGGGCCGCGACGTGCTGTTCCTGGCCTACATCGGCACCATCGCCGTTCCGTGGCAGGCGTACATGGTGCCGCAGTACATCATGATGCAGAACCTTGGCCTGACCAACAGCTTCAACGCCCTCATCCTGCTCCAGGCGTTCGGTGCGTTCGGTGTGTTCCTGATGCGCCAGTACTACATGACCATCCCGGACGAACTCTGCGAAGCCGCCCGCATTGACGGCCTCAGCGAGTATGGCATCTGGGCCCGCGTGATCCTGCCGCTGTCCAAGCCGGCCCTCGCCAGCCTGGCGCTGCTCACGTTCGTGAACACCTGGAACGACTACATGGGCCCCTTCATCTACCTCACGTCCAACCGGCTCTGGACCGTCCAGTTGGGCCTGCGGTCCTTCGTTGGCCAGTTCGACGCCGAATACGCCATGATCATGACCGGCTCGGTGATCTCCGTGATCCCCATCCTCATCATCTTCCTGATCGGCCAGCGCTACTTTATCCAAGGCATCGCGACGAGCGGAATGAAGGGATGACTGCCATGGGAGCGCCGCGCAGGCGCCGCTGGGCAGGGCTTGGATTCGAGACCTTCGGAAGCATTTTCGGTATCATCTACACCTTCCTGGCCGGAAACGCACTGCTCGCCGTGGCCAACGCCCCGCTGGTCCTCAGCCTCTCGCTGGTGGCCGACCCCGCCGCTGCGTGGCCGTTCTTCCTGGCACTCTCGGTCACCATTGCGCCCTCCCTCGCCGGCATCTTCGCTGCCTTCAAGGCATTGAACGACGACGGCGGCGCGGTCAAGCCGGTTGCCGCGTTCCTTCGGGGATACAAGCGCAGTTTCGTCAAAGCCGCACTGCTCGGCCTGGGTGCGGTGGCCATGCTGATGTTCCTTGGCGTGGACCTGGTCGTCATCCAAAACAATGCCGCAGCCATCCCCGGCGCGGCCCTTCTGGTACCGCTGATCGTGGTAGCAGCCGCCGCGGGGGTGACCCTGACCGTCACGGCGATTGCCGGCGTCGTACTTCTTCCCGAGGCGCGGCTGAAAAGCGTCCTCAAGGCCTCGCTGTATTTGGCTGTTCAGCGCTGGTACCTGAGCCTGGCCATGCTGATCCTGCTGGGGATCATCGTTTCCGCCGCCGTGGTGCAGCCGGTCCTGGGCATCGCGCTGGCGCCGGCGCCGTTGCTGTTCGTGATCTGGAGCAACGCCTCGTACGCCTTCCACGCCGTGCTGCGCTCCGCGTAATACTGTTAGGACTTTTCTTGGACACGTTCGACACCACGGAAAGCGCGACGCGCGAGTTGAGTCTCGTCGTCGAGCCTGATCTTGGTTCCGACAAAAAGTAACCCTCTCTCACTTCCCACGCCCTTCCCACCAGCCCTCTCTCACCCCTTTAAGGAGAATGGGAGAGGGTTCAGATTTAAGTGCTGGGAAGTGATAGACGGTCCCGCTCAAGCCCGAGGGATGTGAGAGATGGTTTGCGGGATAGGAAAGGGCCGGTTCTTCAACCGGCCCCTTCCTTACGTCTTCGGCGACTGCGTCTTCAGCGCGGGCGTCATTAGCCGCGGCAGAGCTCGCCGTACTTCGTTCCGGCTTCCTGGTAAGCAGCTCCGAGCTCGCCCAGCTTTGCTTCGTCCGGGCTTTCCTTGGCTTGCTCGTCCAGGTATTCCAGGATGGCGGTGACAACCGGCTTCATGTCCGTGGAAGCCACCTGTTCGATGGGTCGGATGGCGTTGGCCACGCGGATGGTGGCGGTCTGGCTCGGGTTCTGGGGGATGCCGGCTGCGGCGACGCCCACGCGGTCGCACGTTTCCTTGGTGGTCAGCTGCTGCTGGGCGGAACAGGCGGATGCCGAGGCGATGAGCCCGGCAGCAATCAGGACAGTGGTGAGTTTCTTCATGATTCCCTCAGTGGTCGACGTCCCTTTGATTGTAATCAGAGCAGGGGCCCATCACGCATTCGGCCCGGCTTGCCCGTTATCGAATCCGGCGTCGACTTCGCTACAGTGCCGGCGTACGGGGTGGCACCGTCCGGCGTGAACCAGTGGCTTCGAAGGCTGCGGCCAGCTTCAGTAGTGCCGTGTCATCGTAGGCGCGGCCAGCGATGGTGAGGCCCACGGGCATGCCGATATCAGCCATGGTTCCCATCGGTACCGTAACGGTGGGGATGCCCAGATGCCTCGGGACCAGGTTGCCGTTGGCCACCCACACGCCGTTGCGCCAGCCGAGGTCCGCAGAGGCAGGGTTTGCGTCCATGTCGGCAGGACCCACGTCCGCGACTGCCGGGAACACGACGGCATCCAATCCGAGTCCGTCCATCCACTCCTCAAGGTCCAGGCGTCGGGTCTCTTCGAGGCCGCGTACTCCGCCCTCCAGCTCCGGGATCTCGGTGAAGCGGGATACACCGTACTCGCGAACCTGGCGCGGATAGGCGGAGATATGGTCGTCGAATCCCGTGTAGCGGTCTGCAAGGGCGCCCTTGGGGTGCGGGAAAATCGCTTCGCCATCCACATCGGCAAGCCGGTTGAGGGCGGGATCGCCGTTGGCACGCAGGAAGTCGTCCCACGCCCAGGCTGAGAGGTCCTCTATTTCACGCTTCAGGAATGCAGGCGTGACAAGGCCGCGGGTGGCGATGGTGGGTGCGCCGGGGCGGTCGCCTTCATAGTTTGAGACCACAGGGAAGTCAACCAAAACAACCTCGGCCCCGGCAGCTTCAAGGTCGCGCTTTGCAGCCTCCCAGAGTTCGATCACGGAGGCCCGCGTTTCGATGCGTTGCCCTGTAGGCCCACCGATGCCCGGCTCTGAGCTGGTTCCGGCGTCCGGATCGGCGTTGATGTACATGCGCGGCACGCCGAAGCGCTTGCCACGCAAAACCAGCCTTCCGGCGTCGGCGTCTTCCACGGCAAGCGTCAGGTAGGACTCCGGGCGGACCTCGGACGACTTCGGGATCTGAATCCAGGGCTGCGCGCGCCAGAAGTCGCCGCGTGCTTCTGCGTCGTCGGCAACGATTACGTCCAACAGTTCCAACATGTCAGCCATTGTCCGTGTGTGCGGGACCACCACGTCCATGGTGGGGACCAGTGGCCAGTTGCCGCGCACGGAGATGACGCCGCGGGAGGGCGTGTACGCACACAAAGCATTGTTCGACGCCGGTGCGCGGCCACTCGACCAGGTCTCCTCGCCCAGACCGAAGGCGGCAAAGCTGGCCGCCGTCGCAGTGCCGGAACCGTTCGAGGAACCGGAACCGAACGCAGCCGTCAGGAAATCCGCGTTATATGGGCTTTCGGCACGGCCATAGACGCCGCGCTGCATGCCGCCATTGGCCATCGGCGGCATGTTGGTCAGGCCTATCAGCACCGCACCGGCATCCCGGAGCCGCTCGATGGTGAACGCATCGCGCTGCGCCATAAGGTGCTCAAAGGCAGGCGATCCGGCCGCCGCAGTGAGTCCCTTGGCCAAGTAGCTGTCCTTGGCCGTGTAGGGGATGCCGTCCAGCGGCCCGAGCAGCGAGCCTTGGGCGCGGCGGGCATCCGAGGCCCGGGCATCCGCCAAAGCATCGGGGTTCATGACCACCACTGCGTTGAGCTTGATGCCGTTGCGGTCATACGCCTCAATGCGGTCAAGGTACGCCTGGGTGAGCTGTTCGCTGGTCACCTCTCCTGCTTCCAGAGCATCGCGAAGCTGCGCGATGGAAGCTTCAACAACGTCGAAATGAGCCATTACGCCGCGCCTCCTGCGGACTGTGCTTGGCCAAGACGAGGCTGCTGCTGGGTGATGCAGTGAATACCGCCGCCGCGGGCGAGGATAGGCCGGGCGTCCACGTTGACAACCCGCCGGCCCGGGTAGGCCTCGGCCAGGATCTCAGCGGCGAGTGAATCGGCCCGTTCTTCTCCATAGCCGCAAGCGATGACGCCGCCGTTGACCACGAGATGGTTGACGTAGCTCCAGTCCACGAAGCCGTCTTCGTCGCGCAGCGTTTCCGGCGCGGGCAGAGGAACAATCTCGAAAGGCTTGCCTGCTGCGTCAGTCTGGGTTTCCAGGAACGAGTGAAGTGTGCGGCTGACTTCGTAGTCAGGGTGCTCCGGGTTGGTCTGGGAGTGCAGGAGGATGCGGCCGGGCGTGGGGAGGGTGGCCACCATGTCGATATGGCCGCGGGTGCCCAGGTCCTCATAGTCGCGGGTCAGGCCGCGGGGAACCCAGATGACCTTGGTGGCACCAATGGTGCGGGCCAGTTCAGCCTCGACCGCCACCTTGTCCGCGTAGGGATTCCGGCCCGGATCCAACTGCACCGTTTCCGTTACCAGCACCGTTCCTTCGCCGTCCACATGGATGGCGCCGCCTTCATTAACCAGCAGCGAGCTGACCAATTCGGCACCGGCCTTTTCTGCCACGAAACGGGCCATCCCGGCACTCTTCTGCCATTCAGACCAAGCGGGCGCACCCCAGCCGTTGAAGATCCAATCCACTGCGCCAAGCACATCGGGACGTTCGTCATCCAGTACGAAGGTGGGTCCGACGTCGCGCATCCAGAACTCGTCCAACGGCGCCTCGATCTGCTCGATGCCACTACCCAGCATGCGGGCAGCGCGTTCGCGCTCGCCCGGGTCCACCACCATGGTGACGGGTTCGAATTCGGCCACTGCATGGGCGACGGCGGTCCAGGCGGCATACGCTTCTTGGGCGGAGGCAGCGTCGTCGCCCAGTGTCAGGCCGGTGCGGGGAAACGCCATCCAAGTGCGCTCATGCGGTGCGGTTTCGGCCGGCATTTTCCAAGCCATGGGGACTCCTTCGTCTTTAGTGCAATCTCTTGTTGATCGCACGATCAACAATGTTGAAAAGGTAATCTAGACTGGTCCTTGATGTCAAGCACTCCACAGAAGCGCGCAGTCCGTAAGTCCCCGGCAGAGCGCGCCGCAGAAATCACCGAGGCCGCCCGCGAGATAGCACTCGAAGCCGGCCTGACGGCACTCACCTTGCGCAACGTAGCCGCCCGGGTGGGGGTTGCTTCCGGGCTTGTGGCGCACTACCAGCCCAATATGGACGCGCTCGTCTCAAGCACCTTCGCCACCATCGCGGCGGCGGAAACACAAGAGATCGCAGACCTGCTCAGCCAGCGCCCCGAACCATCCGAACGCCTGGGCCTGCTGGTGGAGACGCTCTTGGACAACAGCCGTCTCGATGTCACCGCTATCTGGGTGGAAGCGTGGACATTGGGACGCCGAAACGAAACCCTGGCCGCATCCGTCCGCGAGCAAATGGATGCCTGGCAGAAGGTCTTCCAGGGGGTTGTGGAGGACGGGAATGCCTCTGGAGTATTCAACGTTTCCGATGCCGCCGCCGTCGCGTGGCAGATCCTGGGCATGGTGGACGGGCTCAACGCCCAGGCCCTGGTCCGCTGGGACGGCGTCAACGATCGCGGTACACACCTGGCCCGCGCGGTCGAGGGGATGGTGGGCGCGGCCCGAGGTTCAGTGACAACGGGTTCGCGCTCCTAGCGCCGAAAAACCCTCTGCCCAAGCGCTAGATTTGGGCCAGCGTGGGACTCACTTCCCCTGCCCTAGGCTGGGGAGCATGGCGATCATTCACAAGGCAACCCTGTCCCCGTCCAAGCTCGAACTCATCGCTGACTACCTCCCGAAGCAGCCCTGGTTCATCCAGGACGGCACCCCGGAGCTCATCGGCGCCTACCGTTTTGACGATCCCGCAGGTCAGGTGGGCCTCGAGACGCATGTTGTCACCGCCGGGGAGCGCTTCTACCAAGTTCCCCTCACGTACCGCGGTTACGAACTGGCCGGCGCTGAGGAGTGGCTGGTGGGAACCATGGACCACTCCGTCCTCGGCAAGCGCTGGGTGTACGACGCCTGCGCCGATCCCATCTACGTCAAGGCGCTCGCCACGGCTATTCTGACCGGCCAAAAAGAGGCAGAACTGATCGTCGACGGCGAGCCCGAGCCGCGGCCGAGCACCGTCACGGTCAAGGGCAGTGGAACGCTCGACGGCGGAGTTCCCGCTTTGAGTGCCTCGGCGCCGGTATCGGGTAGCGGCGTGACCATCATCGATGCTGGTGAGCTGCGGTTGAAAGTTGCCCGGGTCCTGGATGTAGCAGCAGATACTTCGGCCGGCACCGCAGCAGCGCAGGAGCTTCACGGGGAGCTCATTCTCAACGGTCAATGGGCAGGGCTGGAGGAGCCGGTGGAACTGGCGTCGGTAGTTCGGAACTGACCATCAATGCCGGGCATCTGTTGGTCACAGGTGCTCCGGCGTAGGCTGGCAACGACGCCGTAAAACTACGTGAGGGGTTCATCATGTACAAAGCGCAAACCATCATTCCAGCAGCCCAGGATGTTGCACGTGAATGGGTAACGCACGCAACAGAAGGACGGACCGCACAGACAGATGCGGTGGTGAGGTGGGCTTTGACCCGGATCAACCACGCCGACGTACCGTCTGTGGTCCACGGAGTCATGCTCACACTGACGGGAAACAAGAAGGCGGCCAAGGAAGCCCGGCGTACTGCGGCCAGGGCTGTCCAGAGGACCACCCAGGCTCTCAGCCGAAAAACCACCCCGCGTAGTTCCGGCCGGGCCGTATGGTTCACGGCCATTGCTGCCGCCGTAGTGGGCGCGGGCGCAGTGTTCGCTTGGCGCATGATGATGCCACCGGGCGAACCTGAGCCGGTAAAGCAGCCTGAAGCCCCGATCCAGCCACCGGTGCCCCCGGTTCCCTAGGCTCTCAAGGGTTCCCTAGGGTCTCAACGGTTCCCTAGGCTCTCGTCGCGATCCCGGACCCGCTAAGGTGCCGGGTCGTCGTCGTGCCGTTCTATACGCCTACGTAGCGATGCCCCGGCAAAGAGCCAGTAAGCCCCGCCACTGGCCAGCAGGAAACCAAGCACGCCCAGAATGATCAGCTGGGTGGCGATGCCGACGATGACCATGACAAAGCCGAGCAAGACTGCCGAGGCGCCGAAAACCGTCCGGGCTATCGCCCCACGCGGGCGGCCCGACTTCAGCTCAAACGCGAGGTCGGGATCCGTTGCAGCGAGATCCCGCTCCAGCTCTTCCAAGCTCCTGCGTTCTTCATCCGACAACGACATCGGAATTCCTCACCACACGAACAGGGCCGCAATCTGCGGCGATGCTCAGAACATCCGCACGAGCGCTGCTTGCCGTGCTATGCCTTCATTATCGTCCCGTTGCGGCGTTCTAGCCACAAGGGCGTCGCTGTCTCCCTCAAGAAGCGATGCGTCCCACCATCGAGCGTTGAGCGTTCGACGGCGGGATGCGGCTCCCCCGCGAACAACCGGCCGCTGAGGTGCGTCAGTTTGCACCGGCGAGGGCCGCCGTCGCGGTCAATTCCACCTTCATGCCCGCGATGCCAAGCTGACTGACCCCGAGGGCGCATCGGACCGGACGCGGTGCCGGGAAGTACTCACGATAGAGGTCGTTGAAGGCAGCCCGTTCGGCCATATCGGTGAAGTAGATGGTCATGTGGAGCACGTGATCCAGGCTGGTTCCGGCCCGTTCAAGAGCGGAGCGCAGGTTATCCAGCACTTGTCTGGACTGCGCCTCAATGCCATCGGGAATGCTGCCATCGGGCCCTGTGGGAATCTGGGTGGTCCAGACAACCCCGCCAGCCGTAGCGGTATCTGAATACAATGCGGTTTCCGGGTCCGCCCCGGGTTCGGCAATGAATGTGGCCGTCTTGTGTACCACACTCATCAGCTGGTGTGCGCTTTGGATTCGGTGATCTTGGCACTTTCGAGGCCCCACTTGGCGAAGATCTCGTTGTACTTGCCGTCGGCGATCAGCTTGTTGAAGGCGGCCTGGAAAGCGGGTGAAAGCTTGCTGCCCTTGGGCAAGGCGATGCCACCTTCAACGGTGTGAAAGACCTTGCCTGCGGTCTTGAGCTTTCCCTTGGACTGCTGGGCCACATAACCGGCTACTTCTGCGCCCATGCCGGTGGCGTCGGCACGTCCGCTGGTGACGGCAAGGGTTGCTTGGTCCTGTGTCTTGTACCCTTGGATCTCGACAGTCGGTTTACCGGCCGCGGCGCATTCCTTGCCGGCATCTTCGGCGTAGGTCATTTCGTAGGAACCGCTCTGGAGGGCTACTGATCGACCACAGAGATCGGCGAAGCTGTCGATGGCCCCTTTGCTGTCATCACTGCGGACCAAGTACTGCGAGCCGCTCTGGAAGAAGGACACCATGTCTACTGCCTTGGTGCGCTCCTCGGTAATCCAGAAACCAGCGAAACTTGCTTGATAACGCTGCGACTGGAGGGCGGGAACGATCGCGTCGAACGCCACGGTGGTGGGCTTGATGGTGACACCCATAAGCTCACCGGCAGCGGCCCACATCTCAGGTTCAATGCCCACCATCTTCTCACCCTCCATAAAGTCCATGGGAGGGTAGGCGGAGTCGACGGCGATCTCGATGGTGCCGCCCTTCTTGAGTTCCTCCGGAAGCAGCGCCTGGATCTCTGCATTGGCCTTCACTTCGGAATTGGCCGCCGGAGTTGCGGCGCCGTTGCCGCAAGCTGACAGCAGACCGATGGCCAGGAGGGCTGAAGCTGCCGCCATTGGCTTCTTCAGGGCATGACGGGGCTGGGGAATGGCTTTCATGATCTTCCTTCTAGGGTGGGGGGAAATGCGGTGTGGTCCTGTCAGAGGACTTTGGAAAGAAAAGCCTGTGTTCGTGGGTGTTGCGGATTATTCAAAACGTCGCGTGGATTGCCGCTTTCAATGACGGCACCACCGTCCATAAAGACCAGGGAGTTGCCTACTTCCTTGGCGAACGCCATCTCATGAGTGACAACTGCCATGGTCATTCCGGATGCCGCCAACTCCCGCATGACGTCCAAAACTTCGCCCACCAACTCGGGATCCAACGCAGAGGTGGGTTCATCAAAAAGCATCACATTGGGCCGCATAGCCAAGGCCCGGGCAATCGCGACGCGCTGCTGCTGACCGCCGGAGAGCTGGCCCGGGTAGTTACCGGCCTTGTTGCCCAAGCCGACGCGCTCCAACAGCTCCAAAGCTTCGGTGCGGACGTCGGTCCGCTTCCTGCCCCGTACCTGCATGGGTGCTTCCATGATGTTTTCGAGGGCGGTCATGTGGGCGAACAGGTTGAACTTCTGAAAGACCATTCCGACGTCGGCGCGCTGCCGGCACACGTCCTTGTCCTTCATCTCGTGAAGGTTGCCGTTGCGCTCGCGGTATCCCACCAGTTCGCCATCTACGTGGATGGTACCGGCGTCGATCTTCTCCAGGTGGTTGATGCAGCGAAGCATGGTGGACTTACCGGAACCGGAGGGTCCCACCACGCACATGACCTCACCTGCGTTAAGTGCAAGGTTGATGCCATTGAGGACGTGGAAGTCGCCGTAGTGCTTGTGGACATCCCTGACCTGGACCATGGGGAGAGCGTTCATCGGTTGCCTGCCTTCAAGAGACGTCGCGTGTTGAACAGCTGCGTGAGTTTGTTTCCTTGACCGACGATCTGCTGATCGCTGCGGCCAAACTTGCGCTCCAAGCGTGACTGTCCCAGCGACAACACCGAGGTTGCCAGGAGGTACCAGAGGCTGGCCACGATCAGCAGCGGGATGGTCTGGAACGTTTGGGCGGATATGAGGTTGACCTGGTACATCAGGTCCGCCACGGCCACCACGCTCACCAATGATGTGCTCTTGAGCATGGTGATGGTTTCATTCCCTGCAGGAGGGATCATCACCCGGGATGCCTGGGGAAGGATGATCCGGCGAAGGGTTTTTGCCCGGTTCATGCCCAGCGCACTTGCTGCTTCCACTTGGCCCTTGTCCACGGCTGTGATGCCGGAGCGGACAATTTCGGCCATGTAGGCCGCTTCGTTGAGCACCAGGCCCAACAAGCTGGCAACAATCGGCGTGATGATCTTGTTGGCGTCAAGGCTGGCGAAAACCGGCCCTCCGAACGGTATTCCCAGGTTGATGGCCGGGAACAGTACGGCGAGGTTGTACCAGAACACCAACTGCACCAGCAGCGGGGTTCCACGGAAGAACCAGACGAAGGCCCAAGCGGTGTAGGAGGCCACGGGGTTGGACGATAACCGCATGATCGCAAGCACCACCCCGAGTGCAATGCCGAGCACCATGGCAACTACTGTCAGCCAGAGTGTCAGCCAAAGGCCCTGCATGATGGGAGGGGCGAAGATGTAGCTGGCTACAACGTCCCATTCGAAGTTGGGGTTGGTGAAGAGGACAAGAATGCCTTGTGCTACCAGGACCAGGATGATGATGGCGGAAATAATGCGGCCTGGACGGCGAAGCGGGATGACCTTGCGGGGCACGGTAGTGCCTGCCGGTTTGGTGGTTGATATAGCGCTCATGCCATGACCTCGCTGTAAAGACGCATCCAGTTGCCGCCCATGACGGCGGAGACTTCGGAGGAGTTGAGTCCGCGTCCGGCCAAACCGTCAGCAATGCCGGCAAATGACTCCATGGATGTGAACCATTGCGGATCCTCGTCCCCCGGGGATGATGCCGACGCGGCACCGTAGTTTTCCCGGAGAGTCCACCGGCCCTGCCGCATCCACGCCAGGTCCGCTTCCGTAGTGCCGCCGCCCAGGTCCGAACCGATGCCCACGTGCTCGATTCCGGCAATGTCCGCGGTTTTGAGGACCATCTCGCACCAGGCATTCAGGGACTTGCTGTAATCCGGGCCGGCCAGGTTGGGGTACAGGGCGCAGCCAATGACACCGCCGCGTGCCGCCAATTCCTTGATGGTGCTGTCCGATACGTTGCGGGGATGCGCATAGAGGCTCGCTGCATTCGCGTGCGTGATGGCCACCGGCTTGGAGGAAGCGGCGATTGCGTCTTTGCACGTCCGCTCCCCCACATGCGACAGGTCCACCAAGATGCCGTTCCTGTTCAGTTCGTCCACCACCTCGTAGCCGAACCTCGTCAGCCCTGCATCGCCGGGTTCATAGCAACTGGAGCCGACGTCGTTCTGGTTGTTGTAAGTCAGCTGGAAGACACGGACGCCAAGTTCAGCGAACAACCGAACAAAGCGGATGCGGCCTTGCAATGAGGACGTGTTCTGGAAGCCCAGCAGCACTGCGGTGCGGTTCTCGGACCTCAACCGCCGGATGTCATCGGCATTCCGGGCGATACCCGCCACGTCGCTGTTTTCCTCGATGAGCTCACGCCATCGTGCAATGGAGTCCATGGACTCCACGGCGTCATCCCAAAAACCGCACGTGACCGTAATGCAGTCGACGTCCCCGGACCGGATAGTCCTGAGGGTCTCGGACGTGAAGCTGCCGCTTTCCATCCCGTCGACGTAGATATTGTCGGGTGTTTTCATTGTGTGGTAGTTCCTCTGGCTTGTACTAGTTGGCTGGATGCCACAGCGCATGGAGGTTGTCAGCGCCGGCTTGGAGCCTGCGGGCGACGTCCTCGATGTCCAAGCGCTCCTCGGGTCCAAGGACCCCGAGCGCGGCAACGCAGTAGCCGCGATCGTCCATCAAAGGGACGGCGACGGCGGTGATCATGTCTTCGTCGTCAGGCTCGCGTGCTGAAACGGCATAGCCGTTGCGGCGGACGCGTGCCAGCTCGGTTTGTGTTGGGAGTTTTGCACCGGTCGCCCGGAGTTCGTCGACAACGGCTGGATCCGCGAAGGCCATCAGGACCCGTCCCGAAGCACTGTCATCCAGGACCCAGCTCATTTCTGCGCTGATGTCCGCACGGATCCGTCGGCGCGGTTCCATCCGCTCGACAATATGGGCAGCATCGCCATCGAGAACCGCAAGGAATGTTGATTCCCTGGTGGCTTCGGTGAGTTGGCGCATGAGCGGCAGGACCCGCTCGCCGATGCTGGACTGCTCCATGGCTGCCCTGCCCACGCGGCTTGCCCTCATGGACAGTCGGTAGGAGCCGTCCTCAAGTTGTTCCAGCCATCCTGCGTTCACGAAGGTAACCAGGTGCTGGTGCAACGTAGCCCTCGACCAGCCCAGTTGACGCGACAACGTGGGTGGCTTGACGGGTCGGCGGTGCTCCGCGATTGCCTCCAGGAGGCCGAGGGCACGGCTGGCTGAGCTAAGTGTCCGGGTTGCGGACTTCTGAGCGGACTGGTCTTCGAGGGCTGATGTATTTTCCATTTGTCAGGAGCATACGTGCGCTGCGACACAGATACAAGACTCAAGTTTCTTAAACAGAGATTTTCGCGGAAATCAGCTCTATCGCTGGATTTCGTGTATGTGTATGCTGAACACTGTCACGTATGCGTAGACATACGCTCGAGATCTGGCCCGCACATCCGGGCACACCAAAAAGCCATTGAATGGAGCAGGAATGATGCAACTGAGGGATCCGGGGGTCGTCATGACACCCGATGCGCTGGGCGCGCTGCAGCCTACGCGCTTCAGCGCCAGCCGAACGCTGGTCACCAAAATGGTCCAGGAGCGCTGGGTTATCTCCCGCGCAGAGTTCGACATCGATGCCTCCGGCCAAGGAAATGCCCGCTATCACGTGGCCGTCAATGAAGACTGGTCCTTTGAATTCGTGGTGTTCTCCAACGCACCCAAAGAAGGCGTGGAACGAACTGACCGGATCATCGGCAGCCATTGGGACATGATGGGCGCACTCATTGAGGGTGCGGCCGGCGACGAACGCATTGAACACACCAAGCGGGAGCTGCCCAAACTTTATGGGGGACGGGCCGCGCCGGGAACGTTGATCTGGTGCAGGGCCAACCGGAGCATGCGGGCCTTCGACCTCACTGTTGAGTCGTTGTCGCGCGGTGAACAACCCCCTGCAAGGGTGCTGGGTGCTGTTTGCTACCTCATGCGCAACACCGGCTTGGACGGCAACGGGACCTTCGGCACCCGATCCTTCGCTGCCTACGAGTCCGATCACCCACTGCGGACGCCCTATCACGCCCAGATGTTGACCTCATACCTCATGCGCGAATTCAGCCTTGATCTCGCAGAACACATGGCAGCAGCGCAGAGCCGGTCAGCTGTTGTGCTCAGCCATGAGTTCCGTCGTTTTCTTGGTCTTGGCAACGCTTCCGGACTCGGCCTGGTGCTGTTCGCCAAGAACCACCCCCGGATGGTGGATCGTTGGATCACGCTGCGGGAGTCTGCACTGGCCCAAGCCAGGAGTCTGGTACTGGCCGCGGATGCACCGGAAGTGGACCGGCTGGACTCGCTGTTGGAACGCGCCGCGAGCTACAAAGCCAAGGACCGGATGCGCTACACGTATCAGCCGGCCGCGGAATTGGTCAGTTCGGAGCTGGCCCAACTCCGGACACAGCTGGCCCGGCTGAGGGAAACCGCAGGAGAACCCTCACACTTGTTGGATGCCCTCTACCAGGAGTCCACAGTCTTCACCTCCGAAACACAAGAAATCCTGAGCGCACTGCTGATGGAACTGCTGCCGACGCCGGAGAATATGTCCAGCCTGATCACCGTGGAGGAGCACGCCCCGGCATCGCCCGCCACACCGGTCCGTGAACTCCTGGACATCATCGCCAGGGACTACGCGTGGGCAACGGCGGTGGACCTCGATGATCCGTCAGCGCTTCATTTCGCCTGGTACAAATCCGCAAATGCTGAAGAGCCCCGCCGCGGACCCCTCAAGGACCTTCCGGCCGTTTTCGACGACATGACGCTGGATCTGCCGCAAAAGCTGCAGCAATTGGTACCCCTTCTCCGCGACATGGACCCGGCCCGGACTGCAGGATCCGTTTCGCGCCAGTTCCCTGAGTACCGCGCCACGATTGAACGCCTGCTCGCCCTGCGGGAGACCAGCTACCACACCGTCCAGGCAAACACCCGGGACGAACACTTCAACCCAGCCCACATCATCCGCCTCTTCAACAGCGCCTTCTACGGGCTGGACAAGACCAAGGAAGACGGGCCCGTCGGCGTTGTGGGGGTCCTGTTCCACGGTGCCCCCACACCCGCAGAAATCGCCAACGGAACCGGCCAGGACTGGCTGTTCCCCGCTGAACCCGAGGATTAAACAATGAGCGATTCCAAACTGACACCCCCACCCGGCAATGCAGCAATGTCCGTACGCGAATGCCGGCTCATCCTGGAGCGCCTGCTAGTGGCATCCGGCGCTCTGCCTGGAGAAGTACCCGCGGCCCGCGATGCCCTCTTGGCTGCCGAAGTGCACGGACTCGGCCTCCTGCAAATGATCCATACCCACCCCCTTAGCCTTCCCAGCGAATCGGTGCGTTTCGACGAAACCGGACCTACCGTTGTTGTTGATGGTGCGGGCCGCTTGTCAGCGCTCCTGATTCCTGCATTGCGGGACATCGTTCTGGAACGCCGAACAGTGGAGATGAGGATTGGCAACGTAACCGCACCTGAGCTCTTACAAGCCCTGAATTCCGTTCCGGAGCTGGACTCGAGCCGGATCTCGGTCACCGTCACGGCCGGTTCCGAAGCTATTGTCAGGTCATCGCCCGCTGATGTTTCTGAAACAGCAGCCCGACTGGCCGCCCGCAGTCAGCGCGTTACCGACGCTCACCTGAACGGACTCCCCGTGCCCGGTGTTGTGTGGCTTGAGCTATATCAGCGGTCCAACGCAGCCTTGCTGGGTGAGTCCGCCGAAACCCGCAGCCACGCCGGATACAAGGACGTGGACGAGACGGGGCGGATCGTCAAGCAGATGGATGACGACGTCGATGTCGAGTTCGCGCTGCAACAGTTGGCTGGCTGAGGTAGTGGGACACCGCTTGGCCCCCGTCCCTTTTGAAGGCCGGGGGCCAAGAGCATCGCGGTGTAGACCGTTGAGCGACTTACCAACGGTCCTAAGCATGCTTACGATGGTATGGCAGGATTCTGAGGCACCAAGAGCACGGACCCACCCGCCGACAGGAAAGTTGAACACCCCATGGCACGACGAATCGCCACGCAGGCAGTGATCACTACTGAAGTTGTTCCGAAACGGCGCGGACCAAGGCGGGCCATCTGGCTTATCGCTGCCGGGCTCGTTGCCGGCATAGCCGGCGGCACGTTCGCTTTTCGGATGCTCGTCCCTCCGGGCGAACCGCAGCCTGCCAAGGGCCGCCGTCGCGAGTCCACGGGCGCATCGCGGGTAGAAGCTCCGGCTTCCGATGCTTCCCAGCCCCATGTGGCACAACCGGCGGAAATTCTTGTCCCCGAAGAGCCTGTCGAAATCTCGACACGGATGCGGCCGGGCGAATGGACTGAAGAGTCGTTGCTGGAACACGTGGAGGACTACAAGCAGCAGATCCGGGACATGGGAGCCAGGGAGTCGCAGATTGTGGTCAACGTGGAGCGGACCGACCAGGGTGCTGCCCACGTGGTGGTCAGCTGGGACAGGACCCTGCCGTAGGAACTCCGGTTACAGGTTCTCCCCCGACCGCGGCCTCCACACCACAACAGCCTGCGACCTCGCCCGGGGCCGCTGCCCTCGGGCCAGGCTGACGACGTCGCCTGCCGCGCCCGCGGCAAAGATGCGCGCATCCACCGGCGAGCGGCGGCGGGACAGTTCTTCCTGCAGTTCCGTCACGCGGTACTGCAGCGCAGTCACTTGGTTTTCGAGCTCGAGGATTCGCCTGATGCCCTCGAGGGAGACGCCGGACTGCGAGAGGCGCTGGACCTCCCGCAGCTTATTGACGTCGTTTTGCGAGTAACGGCGGGACTTGCCCGGCGCACGACTGGGCGAGACGATGCCCAAGCGGTCGTACTGGCGCAACGTCTGCGGATGCATGTCGGCAAGCTCCGCAGCTACGGAGATGACGAAGATCGGCTGGTTGACGTCGATTGCCATGACCGCCTCCTTACAACCGGGCCTTTGCGGCCAGGTCGTGACGCGGGTTGGCGTCGGTGGTAGCGGCGGCGAACGCCTTCACGGCTTCCTCCGCTTCCTTGTTCAGGTTTTGGGGAACCGCGACGTCGATGGTCACCAGCAGGTCGCCGGTCGCCTTGGACGTTTTCACGCCGCGCCCCTTGACCCGGAGGGTGCGGCCCGAGGGTGTGCCGGCCGGGACGCGCACCTTGACGGTGTCGCCGTCGAGCGTTGGGACTTCAATGGTGGCGCCGAGCGCAGCTTCCGCGAACGTGACGGGCACGTGAATGCGGATGTTGTCTCCATCGCGCTGGAAAAAGTCGTGGGGCTTCACGCTCACCGTGATGATGAGGTCGCCGTTGCCGGCCGGGCCAACGTTGCCCTTGCCGCGCTGGCGAACTTTCTGCCCGTCCTTGATGCCGGCGGGAATCTTGACGTCGATCACGTTGCCATTGCTTTCGCGCAGGCTCACCGTGGTGCCCTTGATGGATCCGGCAAAGGAGATGGACGTGGTTGCCGTCCGATCCGAGCCTTTCTGCGGGGCCCGCTGGAACCCGGTCTGGCCTGCACCGCCAAAGCCACCGCCGAAGAGGTCGGCGAACTCGGGGGGAAGACCTCCGCCGGCTGGCTGGCGAGCACCCGGCCCGCCGCCGAACAAGCCGCCGAACAGGTCCTCGAACCCACCGTTGGCTCCGGCGCTGCCTCGGCCTGCCCCAGCACCTGGAGCGAAGCGGGCACCACCCATGGCGCGGATGGCGTCGTACTGTTGCCGATCCTCAGGGTTGGACAGCACCGAGTAAGCCTCGGAAATGTCCTTGAACTTCTTCTCCGCGGCAGTATCCCCCGAGTTCGTATCAGGGTGATGCTCCCGCGCTAGCTTGCGGTAAGCCTTCTTGATATCCGCGTCGGACGCGTCCTTGGCAATACCAAGGATCGCGTAAAAATCCTTTTCAACCCAGTCCTGGCTGGCCAAGAGCGTTTCCTTTCAAATCAATAAAGCGTACGGCCACAGTCAACTCGCTTCAGGCGAGCTTACAGCGGGCGCGAAACCGGATATGGGGCGGCGGTGTGGATGGCACCGCGGAGCGGGCACCGCCCCATATCCGGTGTAGCGACCAGGTGAGACTAGGCCGGAACCGCGACGATGACCTGGGCTGCACGCAGGACACGCTCACCTGAGCGGTATCCGGAGCGCAGCACCTGGCTGACCGTGTCAACCTCGATGTCTTCGCCGGGCTGCTGGATGAGTGCCTCGTGGATGGTGGGGTCGAATTCGACTCCGGTATCTGCGATGCGTTCCAGTCCGTACGTCTTCAGCGCGTTCTCCAGCTTGGTGGCGATGGCGGCGAAGGGGCCGTCTTCGAGGTCACCGTGCTGGCGGGCGGCGTCGACGTCGTCCAGCACCGGGAGCAGGGAGTTCAGGACGCCGATGACGGCCATCTCTCCTGCTACGGCGCGGTCGCGTTCGACGCGCTTGCGGTAGTTGACGTACTCAGCCTGAAGGCGGAGGAGGTCGTTACGGAGCTCCGCTGCCTGGGCTTCCGCCGCGGCACCGGAGGCTACCGATTCCTCGGCCGGCACCTCTACCCCGTTGAGGATTTCCTCAGCCTGGGAGAGGGCGTCGCCGTCCGTGGGAGCGGCGTTGCCTTCGGTGGGAGCCGCAGCTTCGCTTTCAGGCTGACGTGCTTCGCCGGTCTCCGGGTCAACCTTGCGGTTGTCCCTGATCACAGGCTTGCGCGGCTCGTTGCCTTCTGTGTGCTCTGCTTCGTTGCCGTGGTGAGGCATGGCTACTTCTTCGCTTCGTCTTCGTCGATGATTTCGGCGTCCACGATGTCCTCGTCAGCCTTGTCACCGGCCGGAGCGCCTTCTGCACCGGCACCCGGAGCGTCAGCTGCGGCAGCCTGCGAGTAGATGGCTTCGCCGAGCTTCGTCTGGGAAGCCTGCAGCTTCTCGAACGCAGTCTTCACAGCGGCGTCGTCGGTGCCTTCCAGCGCGGACTTGAGGGCGTCGACGTCGGCCTTGACCTCAGTCTTTACCTCTTCGGGCAGCTTGTCGTCGTTGTCGGCGATCAGCTTGTCCACCGAGTAGGCGAGCTGCTCTGCGGAGTTACGGGTGTCCGTAGCTTCGCGGCGGGCCTTGTCCTCGGCAGCGTGCTCCTCGGCTTCACGGACCATGCGGTCGATGTCGTCCTTGGAGAGTGCCGTGCCACCGGTAATGGTCATGGACTGTTCCTTGCCGGTGCCCTTGTCCTTGGCGGACACGTGGACGATGCCGTTGGCGTCGATGTCGAAGGTGACCTCGACCTGCGGAACGCCACGCGGTGCCGGAGCGATGCCGGTCAGTTCGAACGTGCCCAGCGGCTTGTTGTCGCGGGTGAATTCACGCTCGCCCTGGAAGACCTGGATGGCCACGGACGGCTGGTTGTCATCAGCGGTGGTGAAGGTCTCGGAACGCTTGGTGGGGATAGCGGTGTTGCGCTCGATGAGGTGCGTCATGACGCCACCCTTGGTTTCGATGCCGAGGGACAGCGGGGTGACGTCAATGAGGAGGACGTCCTTGCGCTCGCCCTTCAGGACGCCGGCCTGCAGCGCGGCACCAACGGCCACAACCTCGTCCGGGTTGACGCCCTTGTTGGGCTCCTTGCCGCCGGCGAGTTCCTTGACGAGCTCGGAGACAGCAGGCATACGGGTGGAGCCACCGACGAGGACGATGTGATCGATGTCCGAAACCTTGATGCCGGCTTCAGCGATGACGTCCTGGAACGGCTTCTTGGTGCGGTCCAGCAGGTCCTTGGTGAGGTCCTGGAACTTGGCACGGGTCAGCTGCTCGTCCAGGTGGACCGGGCCGTCGGGGGTGACGGAGAGGTACTGGAGGGAGATGTTGGTGCTGGTGGAGGAGGACAGTTCCTTCTTGGCCTGCTCTGCGGCTTCACGGAGACGCTGGAGGGCGATCTTGTCCTTGGAGAGGTCGATGCCCTTGACCTTGAGCTGGCTCAGGAGCCACTCGACAACGCGGTTGTCCCAGTCGTCGCCACCGAGGCGGTTGTCACCGGCGGTTGCGCGGACCTGAATGGTGGAGAAGTTGTCTTCGTCCTTGCCAACCTCGAGGAGGGAGACGTCGAAGGTTCCGCCACCGAGGTCGAAGACCAGGATGAGTTCGTCTTCCTTGCCCTTGTCCAGGCCATAAGCCAGTGCAGCCGCGGTGGGCTCGTTGACAATGCGGAGGACGTTGAGGCCTGCGATCTCGCCGGCTTCCTTGGTGGACTGGCGCTCGGCGTCGTTGAAGTATGCCGGAACGGTGATCACGGCGTCGGTGACCTTTTCACCCAGGTAGCTCTCGGCGTCGTTCTTGAGCTTCATGAGGATACGCGCGGAAATTTCCTGCGGCGTGTACTTCTTGTCATCGACGGCGACGTTCCAGTCGGTGCCCATGTGGCGCTTGACCGAAGCGATGGTGCGGTCGATGTTGTTGACGGCCTGGCGCTTGGCGATTTCGCCGACCAGGACTTCGCCGGACTTGGAGAATGCAACGACGGACGGCGTGGTGCGGCCGCCTTCTGCGTTGGCGATAACGGTGGGCTCGCCACCTTCGAGAACAGAGACCACGGAGTTGGTGGTTCCGAGGTCGATACCTACTGCACGTGACATATCTTGTTTCCTTTCAATGGCCGATGTTGGAGATTGCACCTGACAGCGGTCCGCTGGGCGGTTTCACTGCCGGGAGCCCACTCAACAATCGGCTAGTTGAGCGTTCTGCACTCAACTGTACTCAGCCTCAGATAGAAGTCAATCCAAAGTTGAGTGAAGTACGCTCAACTTTGATTCTTACGGCCTGGAATTCCCCGTGATGGCGCGGCTCCAAGGGCTGGTTTCGCCTACGGTGAACTGGCAGACTGACCCGATGGAGATCGCTGGATTCTTGCCCCCTGACGAGTTTGCGGATTCTTGAAGATGCGGTGACTAGTCATGATGAGATTTTCAGAACGGCGCAGACTGAACGGACCACGGAATTCGGCAATTGGTTGAAGCGGCAGCGCGAAGATTTCGGGGAGTTGGCGAAACCTCATGTGGATGCCTTGAAGGCAACCGCTTCTGAAGGATCGGAGATCCTCGAGCGCATCAGGAGTCTGGGAGATCAGACGGACGTGGCGGCGGGCCCAGGTGCGCCGGCAGGGTGATCCAGCTGTGTTCGGTACTTCCGTGCCCGCTCCAACTCGTCGCACGCGGCGGTAATGTGGGGAACTTCCCGCAACCGCTTCAGAAATCTTTCCATGCTGCGCACAGGCATGCCGGGGAACACGTCAGGGAAGACAACCGTAACTGCCGCGAGCTTTGACAGAGTGTTGTAGACACCTTGAAAGTAACTCTCGTACAGGTCGTAGAGTGCATGTTGCTGGGGTCGTGGCTTGCGATCAACGTGATCCTTCCGGAGGACGAAAGACCGCGTACGACATCAATGACTGTCCCGGCGCTTAGAGGGTCGAGCTGCGCGGTTGGTTCATCAACCAGAAGGGCGTCGAAGGGGCTCGCGACCGCTCGGGCAAGCATAAGTCGTTGCGCTTCGCCTCCGGAGAGTTGGCTAAACGGCGTCTCGGCTTGATCGACAAGCCCGAAAGTCTTCAGCAGCTCCCGTGCCAAAATCTCTGCATCGGTTCGCTTTGTTCCTTGCGTCAGCAGTGGATACACAACGTGGTCAAGTGCGCTGCGCCGCGGAACCCCTACAGGGTTCTGGAAAACCCAACCAACTCGGTTGATGCCTTCACGGAGCACGCTTCCATATCTCGGTGCTTCGAAGCCGGCAAGGAGTGAAAGTAGCGTGCTCTTGCCGGAACCCGAAGGGCCTACGAGTCCGACGAGCTCCCCCGGGCTGACGCTGAAGTTCAGGCCCGTGAATAGAGGTGGACGTCCCGGGAATTGGTGACCAAGGTTCGCTGCACCTAACCGCACGAAATTGCGTCATCCGGGTCAAGGGCGGCCTCAGCCGGTGGCGGGATTATACCTGTAAAAGTCACCGCCGTGTTTCCGAGACTTGAGGAGATAATACTGATTGGATAGCCGCTGTTGTCACCGCCGACGAGACAAGCCGTGGCGACTTGAACGTTGACCAAGACAGAGGGCGGCACCCAATAAACTGTCAGAGGCGTCTCTAGCCGATAGACGCCGGTAAGTTCCGAAGCCGGTGTCCCGACCTTCGAAGCAACGGCTGGTTCGCTGGACAACTGCGCTAACGCTTCAGGGGAGATTACGGTCCCTTGATCTCCCACGGGCACTGTGGTCTCCCCAATTGTGAGCGTGCGCGGCCCAGAAATTAGTCCCGAAGGACTAGAGTCCACGGCTACCGAGGCAATACTGGATTGCAGCTCGGCAATGGGCGCGCCAGGTGCGGCGGATCCCCCAAGCCGGAGCAGACAACTCCCGATTTTCACTTGCGTGGCAGGGAGAAATATGAGGTCACTGAGCAGCAGCGCACCATTGGTAGTGGAAATGCCGTTTGCTTCCAGAACATGCCGCCAAGTTATTCTTGATGCCTGATCGAATACACCAGTGGTTGGCGAATTATAGCCAGCCTCCGCCATAAACCTTTGGAGCGCAGCGACATCGGCACCCCTCTCTCCGCCAAACAGATCACGCCACAGCGGACTCTGAGTGAAGATAGCCAGCTTTGGTGACTCGTTGATGGAGAGTGGGCTACTCGCTGACGTCCAGTCGTGGCCCGGCGCGCAGACGATGGCCGTGACGACGCCCGGGGCCGACACTGCCAGCGTGGCTCCATCACGGGCTGCTACCTTCAGCTTCACTGTACGTGCATCATCAAAAGACGAAGGCGAGATGGCAATCGCACGAGGACCAGCAGTGCTCAGCGCCGAGCTTGGCGTAGGTTCCGGAAAAAGAAGGGACACTGCAATTACGCCGCATGCGATGAACGCAATGGAGGCGAGAACCAGCAGACTTGGCGGGTTGATCCGAGAACTTCGAAAAAATACCTTTCCGGCCTGTTTAGGCAACTATCCTCCTTTCAAGAACCAGGATTGTCCGTGGAAACATTCACCTCGGCATGCTCGAGTTACTGATCTGGAGCGGACAGGCACCTGCGAAGAACAGGGTCATCGAAGTTCAAAGCCGGTGTAGCTTGTCCGGATTGAGAGTTCTTCAGCGCATCGGAAAAGTCTTTTGCGCTAAAGGGAGGTTCGACGACACCGTGTCGAACGAGACATTCCGCATATAGCTCGTCGTAGTCGCGGTTTTCTGGATTCTGCTGCATGGCCTCGTAAAGGCCAGGGATGATCTTAATCGTGCCTTCCGCACATCGAGTGCTGTCAGCGTTCACCTGCGCGGAGCCCTCTATAGACGCCGTGGTAACCGTTACTTCATTGCCGTTGTCATCAAGTTCAACCGTTGCCGTGTGCCCGCGGTCAGTCATACAGGAAATCCAGCGTTGCATTGACTCTTCCTTTTCAGCACGAGTGACTACTCCATCTGAGAGCACCTCCTTCTCAAACTGGGACGTCGCTCGATTCTTTGCAGCGTCAATGTCAGCTGCCCACCCATGATCGACTGCTGCGGTTTCTTGTTCAGCGCAACTAGCTAGAAATAAGCTGGTCACCAGCAACACCGAGGCTCCCAGCAGCTTCTGCACACGCAATTTATGAGCAACGGACATTTAGTGCACGCCCTTTGTGGCTATGAGTCATTTTCATGAGTCGAACTGACCGCTAGGCTGAGACTGCTCGTGAAAGATCGCGTTAACAAGCCTGAAGGTGCCGAGTTCGCAGTTTTGAATGGTTGTCCACTGCTCAGACTCAAATTTTGCTACCTCCTCAGCCGGATCACCTTTTGCGACTAATGCATCTCTGGCAGCGGATGAAAAGTTCGGAACATAGTAACCCTGACTATTCAAAAGATGTTCTACACGGAAACCAGCAGCAGTCATCTTTTCCGCATAGAGAAGATACGCCTCATCATAATCTTCACGACTGACGTAACCCTTACTCAAGACGCGAGCCTCAAAATCGGATAACTCAACGATCCTAAACGCCGCTGCGACTCTCACATGCATCGGATTCTGTAGTGCCTTGGGATCGTGGTTGATGGACATAATCGGACCAATTTAATTCAGGAATTCGCATCCGCGTCCATATGCGTACCCATTGGATGCCGTGACGTCGGAAAGGGCACTGTTCCATTTCCAAGAGACGTCTGTGTATGTTTTGACCTGTCCGTCCACTAGACGCGAAATCCAAGCCATGGCTCCACAGCTCCCGCCCCAACCGTCCCTGTCGTTGCGGCCCCACGAATAAGTCCCAGCACCGCCTTGGGTTTGGTTACAGGTGTAGGCTGCATGAGCTGGGCTCACGGGTGAAAGTGCCATGAAAGAAGTCGCTAGAACCGCAGATACGCTCAATGCGGCAAGAATTTTTTCGACATTGGAATCCCCCAAAGACGCCACACCGGTTCCCCACGGACCGTGTCAATGTGTGCGTCCCTGCAAGCTACCGCAGTTTCCCAGTTGAGTCCAGTGCTTATCAATAATTCCCACAGCTGCATTGACGTCGTTTACTCATTCCCTGCTCCTCATTTGTGGAGCTGCCAGGTCGACGATTTTGCCTTTATTGGCTCTGTATTTGAACATCTGGACGAGTTGCATTTCGCCGCTGTTGAGCTGAGCGTGACCGGTACTGGTTGCCAAGGAATCCGCTCAAGCGATCAATGCCGCCTTCCCTGATTGGGTTGGCTGGACGGGATCCCGCTCAATGCCGACCGTCACTGGCAAAACCGGGCCACGGAATTCATCGAATGGGTCACAGAGAATGGAGGATACCTGCACAGGACGGCTTGGGACCGTACTGGGTCTCCCGACAGAAGGTGCACGCCAAGTGTTTCGCTCATGCCAGACCTCCGGCCGGACGGAGTTGAAGGCTGGCTTTGGCCAGGCGAACGTTCGCGTCGAGCTTCCCACGACTTCTTCACGGACCACGATGACGAGCCCTTCTTCTCGTAGCCGATCCAAAGAGGCATACAGGGTTCCTGATTGCAGGGCCACTCGACCATCGGAGAGTCTTTTAGTCTCGGCGAGAAGTGCGTATCCGTGTTGCGGCCCTTGAGCCAGAGCGGACAGCACCATGAACGTAGGTTCTCGCATCTCGGTTTGCTCATGCCATAGGTATGTTCAACTCATCTGACTATTCGGCTTAGGGGAAGGACTGGCGTGTCGGTTCGGCCGCCCCACCAATGGGATTCCTAAGTCGACGGTCCCGGGCGTTTGGTGACTCTGCAGCCTGAACATCTGGGCTAGTTTCATTTCGGCGCTGTTCAGCGTGACCCGCAGTCCCTCGGCGTCGCCGACCCAGCCCTGTTGTTCGGCTTCGGTGATGCGTTCTTCGAGGTTATCGACGATGTCTTGGAGCCGGCTGATCTGGCTAGGATCCGGACGGAGAAGGGCGCAGCGGAGGCAGGCGTGTTCATGTTGGCAACCTGTGCCGTAGGCTCGGCCGCAGCTGCCCAGGCTGAGTTTGCGTTGAACGAAGTGGGCTTCGAATTCGTCCCATTCGGCGGCGGTGGGTTCGCGGTATTCTTCGGTGGGCCGGATGACCCGCCGCTTTTCGATGAGGGTGCGGTGGTGCCGGATGACGTCTCTGGGATAGATCGCTGCGTATCCCTGCGTTGTCGCCAGGCTGGCGTGCCCCATCAGCACCTGCACGATATGTGGAGGCAGGCCGCTGGCTAGTGCCTCGGTCGCGAAGATGCGACGGAAATCGTGCGGGGTGAACCTCACCTCGGCACCACTGACCTTGATACGGGCGCGTCCTGCCAAGTCATTGAGCAGGGTGGAAACGGTGGCAGTTGTCATCACCGTTGGCGGTCCGGTCCCACGGCGGCGGACGAACAGATGCGGAAGAGGTGAGCTCAGCACTTTCTCGGCTGAGTCCCATCGCTGTGTCAGAGGTGCATTGCCAGTGTCTTTGGTGATACGAGAAAGCACTCGGTAGAGGACGTGCACGAGCTCGGGACCCGCCACCATCAAACGCTCGGTATCGGTCTTGCTCGGAGCAAAGTGCAGCAGTGGTAGGTTCTCCCCCGTCGTTGGAACCTTGTAAGGCTGGATGCTCATGTGCACCAACTCGAGGACTTCTTCGATCCGTGCACCGGTGTGCCGAAGTGTCTCAACTAGCCTCGATTTTTCATGACGGGTGGGAACAGTCGCGGGTTTGTTTTCGCTGTTGATTTGCGGTTGTTTTCTGTTTTCGGGCGGTCGGGTGTGGCCCTTTGGGTCGCTTCGGGGTGGCGCCGGTTCCACTTCCGGTGATGTGGCTGATCGTCGGGACAGGAAGAGTGCCTGCTCAGCCTGTGCCGGCAGGCAGGACCTGTTTGAGGCGTCCA
>NZ_JBLYIE010000041.1:0-92660 GCF_048537125.1 Paenarthrobacter sp. PPS72
ACACGTCCCGCTGCCAGTCAAACAACGGGAGTAGAAGTGGGTGCGAGAACTCACCATAGCCAAGCGCATCCGCCTCGTCACGCCTGAGGACGGTGAGTAAGCCACGCAAACCAGGGGACCCCATCCGCTGGCCGGTCCCCTGCAACCGCTGCGGCCAGCACCACCAAACCGTCGCACGATGGCCCGACGGCGGAGTCTGCGGCTACTGCTACCAGCAAGCCAAACGCACCCGCGGCATCTGCGCCTGCGGACACGAAGGCGTCCTGCCCGGCCTCATCGATAACCAACCCGCGTGCCGTCGATGCTCAGGCATCCGACTCAACATCGACTGCGAGACCTGCGGAGCCGAGGACGAACTCCACAGCGGCGGGCGCTGCTGGACCTGCGTCCTCGGCAATGTCGTAGATGACCTGCTCACCGACCCGGCCACGGGAGCCATCGCCAACGATCTGATCCCGCTGGCGGCCGCGCTGAAGTCCATGAAACGGGCCAACAGCGGCATGACCTGGATCCGCCAAAAGCACGTCACCTTGTTCCTCCGCAATCTCGCGGTCGCACCAAAGATCACCCACGAAACCTTCGACGAACTGCCCCGACTCACGCACCCGCGACTACGTCCGCGGACTCCTCACAGAACACGGGGTCCTCCCCCAACGCGACGAACTCCGGATCCGCTACGACAGCTGGGCGGCTGAAACCCTCGAACGAGTGAGTGACCCGCAGAACCGTGAGGTGATCCGCCGCTACACCGATGGCACCACCAACGACGGATGAACCACATGGACGAAGTAGCCCGAGGCACTTCCTACGCGCCAAACAGGAAGTCACCGTGGCCATCGACCTGCTCAACTGGCTCACCGGATATGACATCAAACTGCCTGACCTGCAACAATCTCACCTCGACGTATGGCAAGCCGAAGGGCCAACAACCCGGCGCATCGCGGAGCGCTTTCTCAAATGGGCCACTAAGGCCAAAGTCGCCCCAGCCGGTCTCACCATCGTTCCGCACCGCCGCGGCACCAGCCCAAGACTCGCCAAGCCCGGGCAGGACGAAGCACTCAAACGAGTCATCGACGCCGACGAACTCGAAGCACGTGACAGGGCCGCCGCGATCCTCGTCCTCGTCTTCGGACAACAGGCTGAAAACATCGCACGGCTAACCTGGGACGACGTGACCATCACCGAAGAACTGGTCACCATCCAGCTCGGGTCGATCCAGATCGCCCTGCCGGAGCCTTTGGCCCAGCCGTGGCGCGAACTCGCCGCAAACCCAAAGCATGACCTGACCGCCTCACACCCCAATACCAGGTGGGTATTCCGCGGATCCTCGCCTGGGCGACACATCAACCCCGGATACCTCACAACGCGCCTCAGCACGCTGTTCAGCACCCGCGCCGCACGGCTGGGAACACTTCACGAACTCACCAAACTCGCACCCGTTGCCATCATCGCCGAAACCCTCGGCTACTCCCCCACGACCATCGAACGCCACGCGACCGACTCGGCCGCCGCCTACACGCAATACATCGCCGCGGTCCGCGGGGGCTAACCTGTCACCGCACCTCCGGTTCGATGAATGCCGTCGAATGAAAGTCGGCTGGTGCAGGAGCATGCCACACTGGCTAGATGTCGGACGCTCCCCCCTTTCCTTGCCCGTGTTGCGGATATCTCGTCTTTGACGAGCAACCCGGGGCGTATGAGATCTGCCCGGTTTGTGGCTGGGAGGACGACGTCTCGCAGTTGCGATTCCCGACAACGGGAGGAGCCAACGCACCCCTCATCGAATGCCAGCACGAGTATGCCCATCCTCCCGTTTGGGAACGGCCGCTCACCAACCCCGAGCAATTCGGATACGTCCGCGATCTCGATTGGCGTCCCCTCGACCCCGCAACCGACGATATGCAGCAGCCTCGGAAGGGAGTCGACTACGGAGGGACGTATGCCGCCGATTTGACCACCTACTACTACTGGCGCAATCCGGTCCAGACAGACAGCCCCGCTGGCTGAACTTAATCCTGGGGCTCCGCCGGCGGAGGAGCTGGATTATCGCACGGATCGGTGAGGAGCAGACTCAGGTCCGCGCTGGGCCCGACTGGATGCTGCAGCTTCATGACTCGCACACTGCAGCAGTATCCTCCATGTCAGCTACTCCCGGCCCATGAACACCCGCGCATGCCAGTTTGGGAGCGAGGTCGTATGGGGTTGTTGTGGCCATTGGATCGGCCACAACAACGCGGCTTGCTATTGAGAGACGTACGCCGCCAAGTGTTTGCCCGTCAACGTGGCCTTTCCGGCCACGAGCTCAGCCGGTGTTCCAGCGAAAACGATCTTGCCGCCGTCGTGTCCGGCACCTGGTCCAAGGTCGATGATCCAGTCGGCATGTGCCATTACGGCTTGGTGGTGTTCGATCACGATCACGGATTTTCCGGACTCAACCAAGCGATCCAGCATGCCCAACAGGTTCTGGACGTCCGCCAGGTGCAGGCCGGTTGTCGGCTCGTCGAGAATGTAAATATCTCCCTTTTCGGACATCTGCGTCGCCAACTTGAGCCGTTGCCGCTCACCGCCGGACAATGTGGTGAGGGGCTGACCGAGCGTCAGGTAGCCCAGTCCGACGTCGCCAAGGCGATCGAGAATCTTGTGGGCGGCGGGGGTCCGCGCTTCGCCCGCACTGAAGAAGACTTCAGCTTCATCGACAGACATTGCAAGCACTTCTGCAATATTCCGGTCCCCCAGCCGGTACTCCAGCACTGAAGCCTGGAAGCGCTTTCCCTCACACTCTTCACAGGGTGATTCGACAGTGGCCATTACGCCGAGATCCGTGTAGATGACACCCGCTCCATTGCACGTTGGGCATGCGCCCTCCGAGTTGGAGCTGAAGAGTGCGGGCTTGACGCCGTTGGCCTTGGCAAACGCCTTGCGGATGGGTTCCAGGAGCCCGGTGTAGGTGGCCGGGTTGCTTCTACGGGATCCCCGGATAGCGCCTTGATCCATCACCAGGACGCCATCACGCTTGGCCACGGAACCATGTATCAAAGAGCTCTTGCCTGAGCCGGCCACACCGGTAAGGACGCAGAGAACCCCAAGGGGGATGTCGACGTCGACGTTCTTGAGATTGTTTGTTGAGGCATTCCGGATTTCCATGTGACCGGAGGCGGACCGGACTTTGTCCTTGATGGACGCCCGATCATCCAGGTGGCGTCCGGTGATGGTGTCGCTCCCCCGCAGACCCTCAAGGTCCCCCTCGAAACACACTGTTCCCCCGCCGGTACCGGCGCCGGGTCCCAGGTCAACCACGTGGTCAGCGATCGCGATGGTTTCCGGCTTGTGTTCCACCACCAGCACTGTGTTGCCTTTGTCCCGAAGCTGTAGCAACAGCTGGTTCATGCGTTCGATGTCATGGGGGTGCAGGCCAATGGTGGGCTCGTCAAAAACGTAGGTGATGTCAGTGAGGGAAGACCCCAAGTGCCGGATCATCTTTGTCCGTTGGGCCTCTCCCCCGGACAACGTGCCGGCGGGCCGATCAAGGGAGAGGTAACCCAATCCGATTCCGGCGAATGAATCCAAGAGATGCTGGAGGCCTTTGAGCAAGGGGGCTACGGAGGGCTCATCCAGTTCGCGAACCCAGTCGGCGAGGTCACTGATCTGCATGGTACAGACGTCCGCGATGCTCTTTCCGTTGATTTTGGAGGACCTCGCCTCCGGGCTCAGCCTGGTGCCGTCGCACTCCGGGCACGTGGTGAAGGTAATGGCCCGTTCCACGAAAGCGCGGATGTGTGGCTGCAGGGCGTCCACGTCCTTGCTGAGCATAGACTTCTGAATCTTGGGGATCACGCCTTCGTACGTGAGGTTGATGCCCTCAACCTTGATCTTGGTGGGCTCACGGTAAAGGAGGTCGTGGAGTTCCTTCTTGGTGAACTTGGAAATCGGCTTGTCCATGTTGAAGAACCCTGAGCCGCTGAAGATGCGTCCGTACCAGCCGTCCATCGTATAGCCGGGGATGGTGAGGGCGCCTTCGCTGAGGGATTTAGTGTCGTCATAAAGAGCCGTGAGATCAAAGTCGTTGACCGAGCCCATGCCCTCACAACGGGAACACATGCCGCCCAGCCGGTTGAAGGTGGCTTTCTCGGTCTTGGTTTTGCCTTCACCGCGCTCCACAGTGATGGCGCCACTGGCTTTTACCGTGGGCACATTGAAGGAGTAGGCATTTGGCGACCCGATGTGCGGCTGGCCAAGGCGGCTGAACAAGATCCGCAGCATGGCATTGGCATCCGTGGCGGTACCAACGGTCGAACGCGGGTTGGAGCCCATCCGCTCCTGGTCCACGATGATCGCCGTCGTCAGGCCTTCCAGCACGTCGACGTCGGGCCTGGCAAGGGATGGCATGAAGCCCTGCACAAAGGCGCTGTACGTTTCGTTGATCATGCGCTGCGACTCTGCGGCGATGGTTGCGAAGACCAGGGAGCTCTTCCCGGAGCCGGAGACACCGGTGAAGACCGTGAGCCGGCGCTTCGGGATCTCGATGCTGATGTCTTTCAAGTTGTTTTCACGTGCACCCTGCACCCGGATTAAGTCGTGGGTATCCGCAACATGGGACCCCGAAGATTGCGTGTCCCTGCTCGTGTCGACAGTCATGATTTCTCCATCTGTTAGGCGGCGCTGCCCAACAGTCCCCCGTCGGCGTCGCCTTGCTCGTACTGACCGGCAACGGTCAGTACGTTTGATTCTGCCATTGTCTTCCTAGGTTTACTCGCTAAGAATGAAGCATGCCGGTATACATGAGGTCCCTTGAAACCGCCGTTCCGCAGACCATACTCGTCCAGCAGCAGGCCCGTGACGTTTTCGCATCCCAGCCCGGACTAACACGGCTGGGCACGCGACTGGTCAATACTTGTTTCGACTCAGCAGCAATAGACACCCGCTACACCGCCGTAGCGGAGCTTAGCCTTGATGCACATCCCGAAAATCCGCAATTTTTTGATCCCGACACCAATCGGGTCCTGAGCCCGAGCACAAAGGTCAGGAACGAGATCTTCGCGACGGAGGCCACCAAGTTGTTCGTGGAGGCAGGCAAGGCTGCAGTGGCGCAGGCATCCGGAATCGACCTGGACGACATCACGCATGTCATCACCGTGTCCTGCACAGGATTCTTCAACCCAGGTCCGGATTACAAGGTGGTCAGGGCCTTGGGACTCAACCCCTCGGTGCAGCGGTACCACCTCGGATTCATGGGCTGTTATGCAGCTTTCCCTGCCCTCAAGGCTGCCAAACAGTTCTGTGTCGCTGACCCAACAGCGGTGGTCCTGGTGATCTGCGTTGAACTCTGCTCCTTGCACGTGCGGACCTCGAACGACCCCGACACGATCATGGGATCGGCCATTTTCGGGGACGGCGCAGCGGCCGCCGTCGTGACCGCCCGGGAGCTGCAAGGGCCGGAGCCGGCCATCCGACTGGACCACTTTGAGACCGTCCTGACGCCTGTGGGCGAAGAAGCCATGGCCTGGAACATAGGCGACGAAGGATTCGAAATGGTGCTGGGATCGTACGTCCCGCACATTATTGAGGAACACATCACTGGTGCACTGGAGCCGCTTCTCGCCAAGGAGACTTCTCTGGCGGGACTCCCCTACCGCGACATCACCCACTGGGCCATACATCCCGGAGGCCGCAGCATCCTGGACAAGGTGGAGTCCAAGTTGGAACTTACCCCGGAGCAATTGGTTCCGGCGCGGGAGACACTGAGGGACTATGGGAACATGAGCAGCGCTACTGTGTTGTTCGTCCTGAAGCACATGCTGGAGCGGCCGGCAAGTGAACGTGAGGAGCGCATTTGCTCCATGGCGTTCGGGCCGGGGCTAACGGTGGAGACTGGACTCTTTACACTGGTCTCCCCTGCCCTGTGAGTCCTTGGGGCTTCCTCCGAGAGAGAGATGTGCAGGCAGTCGAGGAGATGGACCGGGCCGACTGTGATCCCGGGCGCCTCAACAGGACCTACGCCCGCTTTCCGGTGGTGAACAGATTGTTATCGCGATGGCACAGCACCTATCTCCAGAGACTGCGCCCGCTGTTGGCAGCCAACCGTACGGTGTCGTTGTTGGACATCGGATGTGGCAGCGGCGATGTGGCACGGAGCCTTGCGCTATGGGCCGGGCGCGATGGTTTTCGGCTGAGTGTGACCGCCATCGACCCGGACGACAGGGCTTTCGCCTTCGCATCCCGGGCCACTCGCGTGGAGGGCGTCAGCTACCGAAAGGCGCACAGTTCCGAACTCGTCGCAGAAGGCCGGAAGTTCGACGTCGTCATCTCCAACCATATCCTCCATCACCTGGACCCCGGGCAACTTGCAGCGGTCCTCCACGATTCGGAGGCGCTGAGCCGAAGGCTTTGCCTCCATAACGACCTCAATCGCAGCAGCACCGCTTACCTGCTGTTCATGGCGGGCTTTTGGCCCCTGGGCGTGGGGTCGTATATCTGCGGGGATGGTTTGACGTCCATCAGGCGCAGCTACACTGCGGCGGAACTGAGAGCTGCTGTTCCGGCCTCTTGGTCAGTGGAGCGAAACGGACCATGGCACCATCTCCTTGTGCATGAAGGGCGGGTTCGCGGGCGTCCCAAGCTTGATGTCGAACAACACCTGGAGGATCGTGCCTGACGTCGTGATAGTTGGCGCCGGTCCTGTTGGCCTGTTCATGGGGCTCCTGTTGCTTCAGCGGGGGCATCGCGTCCGCATCCTCGAACGCCGGAACTGCAGGAGCAACCGTTCGCGTGCCATCGGAATCCACCCACCGGCGTTGGCGGAACTGGCACGTGCTGGAGTTGCCGAGCAACTGACAACTGCCGGAGTCCATATCAAACGGGGCGTGGCTTACAGCCGGCAGCAACGCGTGGCCGAGCTCGCTTTCGACGGCGACGTTGCCTTTCCCTATATCCTTGCGGTTCCGCAGACGGTCACTGAGGAAGTCCTGGAGCGGGCGGTGCTTGGTCTGGACCGCGGGGCGATCTTGCGGGGTGTTGATGTCCGGAAGATCAACGACGCCGGTCCTACCTTACGTGTCCGCGCCGACACACCTGGCGGAGGCCTGGAGGTGGCGGCCCGTTTGGTCATCGCCGCCGACGGAGCGCATTCAACCATCCGCCGGCACTTCCTGCCCGGGGCACCATCCCGCAGCTATCCGGACTGCTACATCATGGGCGATTTTCCGGATAACACCCGGCATGGCTCCGACGCCGTCTTGTACTTGGAACCAGAAGGAATTGTGGAGTCCTTTCCCCTGCCCGGAGGTGTCCGCAGATGGGTCGTCAGGCTGGGCGCACGGCTCAAGGACCCGACGGCGGAGGGGTTGGCTGACTTGGTCACCGCCAGGACCGGTGAGGCGCTGGATGTGGCCGGCAATACGATGCTTAGCGCTTTCGAAGTGCAATCCCGGCTGGCTCAGCGCATGGTTCACGGCAGAGTGGTGTTGCTGGGGGACGCCGCCCACGAGATCAGCCCTATCGGCGGGCAGGGCATGAACCTTGGCTGGTTGGACGCCGCTGCACTGGCCCCCATTGTGGATGCCTCGTTGAGGGGAGCTGATGTGGGGCGTGCGCTGGAGAGCTTCGAAAGAACACGCCGGAAATCGGCGCTCCGGGCTTCCAGGCAGGCCGGGCTCAACATGGCGCTGGGACGACCACTGCCACCTGCGGCCATGGATGCCAGGAACAGGCTATTTGCCCGTGCCTTGGAACTTCCGGTTGTAGCAGGTTTGGTAGAGCGGCGCTTCACCATGCGTTAGACATGCCGGGACGTTGGCTATTCCGGCGTCGTGTAGTAGCAGTCGTAGGTGTCCTGGCTGATGATCAGCCCGTCCCGCAGCTCGAAGACAGCTGTGCTCCTGGCCCTGATGGTATCGCCGCGGTCCCAGTGCGGAAGGTCAAGAAGCAGGGTGGCCGACCAATTCATCTCCAGCACCACCCGGTTGTCCTGGCTCGTTGAGCGGACTATTTCAAATCGCTGATCGGAAACGATGTCCTTGCTATGGTCGGCGCCGGTCAGGGTCTCGGCCAGGTTGCGGATGGAGCCTGTTTTGGACAAGGCGTGCGGCCACTCCGTCAGCTGGAAGTCGTCGGCAAGGAAGGGCCGTAGTTCAGCAGCCCCACCGCCGGCTTCAACTGTTCGAACAAACCCAAGTACACAATCCAAAGGCGTGGAATCGATCATTTATCGAGCCTAGCCCACGCTCACGAATGCCCTGATCGCGTTAGGCTCACTGTATGACGCACCAACCTCATCCTGAGGCCACGAGCCCTGCCACGGACTACAACCCAACCCGAATACGTGACGCTGTCCGTCGGTTGCTTGATGCAGAAGGACTCCCGCCGATCGTGCAAGCCGGGCACCCCGTGTTGCGCCAGTTGGCGGCCCCGTACGACGGCCAGATTGACGATGCCGAGTTGGCGGCTTTCATTGAGCGGATGAGGGACGTCATGCTGGACGCCCCGGGTGTTGGACTGGCCGCCCCACAGCTGGGCATTCCCTTGCAACTGGCCGTCCTGGAGGACAAATATGAGGTGGATCCGGAGTCGGCCTCGGTCCGGCACAGGGAACAGCTTGAATTCTTCGCCATGATTAACCCGGAGTACCGCCCACTCGGAACTGAGGCTGCCGCGTTCTATGAAGGCTGCCTGTCCGTGAGCGGATACCAAGCGGTGGTGACACGTCACAGGAATATAGAGTTGCGCTACACCAATCCCGCAGGCGAGCCCGTGGAAGAGTGGTTCTCGGGTTGGCAGTCCCGCATAGTGCAGCACGAAACGGACCACCTCCATGGCGTCCTGTACCTGGACCGGGCCGAACTGCGGTCACTGTCCAGCAATGCTGAGCACTCCGCCCGGTGGTTCGCTCCGGAAATTGACGAGGCCCGCCGGGCCCTTGGATTCCTTCGCTGACGCCGAATCCGGACAAGAGAACCTAGTCCTCCAAGCGATTGCCTTCCGTTGGAAGGTGCTGTGCCCACCAGCGGAGAATGTACTCGAAGCGCTGCCTCCGGTGGGTAGGCGTTCCGGAGCGTGACAACTCGTGGTCCTCCCCGGGGAAAATCAGCAACGAAGTCTCAACGCCCTGGGCCTTCAGGTGGGCGTAGTAGCGTTGACCCTGTTCGATGGGGCACCGTAGATCGTTCTCACTGTGAATCACCAGGGTAGGTGTATCCACACGCGAGACTACCGCCATGGGACTTTGGGCTTCCCTTTGTTCCCGGGTTCCACCGGTGTATTCGGCCCCGAAGAACCAACCGATATCTGCCGAACCCGCAAAGCTGACCGGGTCCAGGAAGCCTCGCTCCACAACAGCCCCCTTGAACCTGTGATCGTGGGCAATGGTCCACGCGGTCAGGTAGCCACCATAGGAACCTCCCATGATCCCCACACGGTCTTCATCCAAGGTATCGAACGAGGACAGTGCCGCGTCCAGGAACGCAAGGACGTCCTGCATATCCAGGGTTCCCATGCGTTCCTTGATGGCGCGTCCGTGGGCTTGACTGTAACCGGAAGACCCGCGTGGATTGCACATCACCACCGCGTACCCGGCGGCAGCATATACCTGCGCTTCGTCGAAGAATGCACCCGTGTACTGGGAGAACGGGCCGCCGTGAATGGTGAGCAGAACAGGGTGCGGTCCCGGGCCATCAGGCAATACCACCCAGCCGTGAACGAGATGCCCGTCGGTGGACCCGGTTTGGAAGTCCACTGGTTCCGTGACCCGTGAGTTGTTACGCAAGGCGGCGGAGAAATCCGTCAGAAGTCGGATCTCTCCCCGTTCCAGTGATGCCACATCACCCACGGTAGAAGCATCAGAGAAACTCACTGCGGTTTCACCGTTGGCGGCCACGGCTGCCCCGATAACTACACGGGCGCCGTGAACCAGTGGTGTGATGGCGCCTTCCGCCGTGACGTCCAGCAGTTCGACAGTTCCCAACGCCGTGTTGAGCACCAGCATGCTGGTGGGACCGCTGGGTTCCAGCGGTCCAGCCACATCCAAATGTTCCACGTCCGTCAGGGCCACTGCTTCTCCCCCGGAAACGGGCATGACATGCAGGACGGCATTCCTGGCCACAAAATCCTTTCCGGTGTCACCCAGGTCCTGGGCAACGTAAAACAGCCAACTGCCATTCGTGGAGACCCGCACGGACGTGACGGTCTGCAGCTTCTTGTTGGAAGGTTCGACGACGGTCGGCTGGCCGCCGTCGGCGCCGATCCTGTAAACGCTGGTGACGAGGTCGTGGTCGTGTCCTTCATGGAGGGCGGCAATGAAGTAGAGGTGGGTGCCGTCAGCTGAAAAGCACGGCGACTCGTGGTCGGAGTCGCCGAAGGTGACCTGCTTTGCAGCAGGAACCCCCGTAACCTCCCGCGTGGGCTGTTCGTGGGAGGCCCTCCCTCGCGGAACAACTACCGGTTCGCCACCCAACTCCGGAACTTCAACGACGAACAACTGCTGACGCTGGTCGGCGGTATATCCGAGGCCGTTCATCCTGTATTGGTTGGCCGTGATGAGCCGGGGGTCTTCTCCACCCGAGGTGACCCCGTCCACTGTGCCGTAACGGCCCTGTTCCGGCACACGGGCCTCGAAGGCGATGCGGTGGGAGTCCGGGGCCCAGACGAATCCACCCACGCCGGTGTGCTGATCCGTGATCCGCTGTGGTTCGCCGCCTGCGGCCTCCACGACGAACAGTTGTGCTTTACCCTCCGGGTCATTCCTGAGGAATGCCAGGACCAGGCCGTCGGGAGAGAACGCCGGGAAACTGTCGCGGAAGCCGCGCGTGATGCGCCGCGGATGCTTGCTGGTGTCCAAAGGAACACTCCACAGCTGACCAACGTAGTTGTCAGCAGCAAAATCCGGCCTCGTGACAGATACCACCGCCTTGCTGCCATCGGGGTGGATTGCCGGGGCGGACACGGAGTTCAGCAGGTGCAGTTGCTCGGGTTTCACGTTGGTGAGCCTAGCCCGGCCGGTGCGCACCAGGCACCTGACACTCCGCCCGCCGTAGGATTGGAGCCATGTTGTCCGAAGCCGTTGCTGCCCTCCGCTGTCCTGTTTGCCAAGGGGCGTTCCACCTCACGGAGGGCCGGCAGCGGACTCTCGCCTGTATGGCCGGGCACCTGTTCGACGCGGCAAAACAAGGCTATTTCAACTTCCTTACAGGGAAAGGCACCGTCTTCGAATCCGACTCGGCAGAGATGGTGGCCGCTCGACACAGGTTCTTGGAGGCCGGACACTACTCCGGCCTCGCCGAGGCTGTTGCCCAGGCAGCCGCACGATCGCTGCAACGCCGATCGCTGCAAGGCCCCGACGCACTGGTCCTCGACGCCGGTACCGGTACCGGCCATTACCTGAAGGCAGTCCTTGAGAGGTCCGGGGCGAGGGGAATCGGGGTGGACATATCCAAATTCGCCCTCAGACGGGCTGCCCGGCTCAATCCGGATGCCGTCAACCTTGTGTGGGACATTTGGCGCCCCTTGCCCATGGCGGACAACACTGCGGACGTGGTCATGGTGGTCTTTGCCCCGCGAAACCCCGCCGAGTTCGGCCGGGTGCTTCGACCGGGAGGCTCACTGATCGTGGTCACGCCCAGGCCCGGCCACCTCGCTGAGATCGCAGCGCGGACAGGCATGCTCAACATTGAGGAGGCCAAAGAAGAGCGGCTTGCGGACTCCATGCGGGGTCATTTCGTTTCAGGGAGAAGCCAAAACCTTGATCTTCCCTTGGCGCTGAGCGGACCCGAGGTAGCAGACCTTGCCTTCATGGGTCCGGCCGGGCACCATCTGCAGATTGGAGAATTGGCCATCTTGGATGGTCCTGTGGCTGCCACAGCGAAGTTCCGGATCAGTGAATTCACCGTGTCCTGAGGAGTGAATCCGCCCCGTCCTGACGTGGAATGAAACGTCGGGCTAGGATGGAGGAACAGTGACTGTGATCCCGCTCGCGGGATCCGGGACCAAGGGGGAAATGATGTTTGAATGGCTCGGCGAGAATTGGTGGGCCCTCTGGCTCACGGTCTTCCTCGCGTTCGCGGTGGTGGAGATGCTGACCCTCGACCTCTTCTTCATCATGCTGGGCGGCGGAGCCCTGGCCGGGTTGATCGCCGACTTCGCGGGGGCCGATTTCTGGCTCCAAATCGTGATCTTCTCCGTGGTCTCCCTCCTCATGATTGTTTTTGTCCGTCCCGTCGCCATGAAGCATCTGCATAAAGGGCCGGCAGAACAGCGCAGCAATATCGACCGACTCATCGGTCAATCCGCCCTCGTCATTGAGGCCGTGAGCGGAACCAGTGGACTGGTCAAGATCGGCGGAGACGTTTGGAGCGCCCGCAGCACCGCCGGTGTCCTTGACGCCGGTTCAACGGTCCAGGTCACCAGGATCGACGGCGCGACGGCGGTAGTTGCCTCGACCGCCGAGAACAGCCCGCGCTAAGGAGCGCCCTTGAATTACAGCGGTTGCCGACCCGGGCAGCCTGCCCGGGTCCAGCCGCATCAAGCCACGCAATTGGGGAATGAAGGAGATGTATGGACGGCTTAGGAGGAACAGCAGCAGCAATCGTGCTGGTTGTTCTCGTCATTTTTGTCATCATCGTGTTGGTCCGCTCGGTAAGGATCATCCCGCAGGCGCGTGCCGGCGTCGTTGAACGACTCGGCAAGTACCAGCGGACGCTCAACCCGGGACTCACCATCCTGATCCCGTTCGTCGACCGGCTGCTGCCGCTTCTCGACTTGCGCGAACAGGTGGTGTCCTTCCCGCCTCAGCCTGTCATCACCGAGGACAACCTGGTGGTTTCGATTGACACCGTTGTCTACTTCCAAGTCACCGATCCCCGGGCTGCCACGTACGAGATCGCCAACTACATCCAAGCCGTGGAGCAGTTGACCACCACCACGCTTCGAAACGTAGTGGGCGGGCTCAACCTCGAAGAAGCCCTCACATCCCGCGACCAGATCAATGGCCAGCTGCGTGGTGTCTTGGACGAAGCGACGGGCCGCTGGGGCATCCGCGTGTCCCGCGTGGAGCTGAAGGCGATTGATCCGCCCCACTCCATCCAGGACTCCATGGAGAAGCAGATGCGCGCAGAGCGGGACCGTCGTGCAGCCATCCTTACTGCTGAAGGCACCAAGCAATCGCAAATTCTCACCGCCGAGGGCCAGCGACAGGCTGCCATCCTTGCGGCTGAAGGTGACGCGAAAGCGGCCATCCTGAGGGCTGACGGTGAAGCCCAGGCCATCCAGAAGGTCTTCGACGCCATCCACAAGGGCAACCCGGACCAGAAGCTCCTTGCATACCAGTACCTGCAGACACTTCCCAAGATCGCTGAGGGAAGCTCGAACAAGCTCTGGATCATTCCGAGCGAAGTCGGCGAAGCACTCAAGGGCATCGGCGGCGCCCTTGGAGGCAACAACGGGGACTCCCCCGTCGGCCTCTTCGGGAACAGCGAAGCGCCAAAGACTTCAGAGCCGGCGGGAGCAGCCCCGCAGCCGCGGCCAGCTGAATAATCCACCATCTGCAGGGTCCGCGAGCGGTCAGCCGGTCAGGCTGGCCGCTCGTCGTTTGTGGGCCTTTTTGAGTAGTGGCCATTGATCCGCGTATAATGGGATATTTGTCCGGCTGGTTCAGCGTGGATGGAACATTAAAGCTTGGCCAGGCGTTGCAATTAGTGATGCAAGGTGTGCAGAAGTAGTCCGTAAGGATCGTGAAAACGGCTTACGGCTAGCGCGGAGTTCCTGCTCCGCGAACAGACAGAGGGAGTAATCATGAGCGATCGCAGCCTGCGGGGTATGCGTCTTGGCGCCCAAAGCATGGAAACAGAATCCGGCGTTGAACCGGCACCGCGCCAGCGGGTCGAGTACCGTTGCGAGGACGGCGAGCAGGTCTTCGTGACCTTCTCCTCCGAAGCCGAAATTCCCCCCGTTTGGGTTTCCAAGACCGGCAAGGAAGCACTGCTGGTTGATGGCGAGCGACCTGTGGACGCCAACGAGAAAGCCGTCCGCACCCACTGGGACATGCTCCTGGAACGCCGCAGCCTTCCCGAGCTGGAGCAGATCCTTGAGGATCGTTTGAACATCCTGCGTGAGCGCCGTGGAGAGCGCCGCTCCGCATAGTCGGCCTTCGACTCAAAAGGCCGGGTCCGGTTCCCCCTGGGAATCGGGCCCGGCCTTTCTGTGTGCCGAAAGTGCGGAGTTACTGGCTGGGAGTATGTGCTACTTGGCCACAGCAGGCGACTTGCGGGTGAGCTTTTCCCAACGTGCTGCGAGTCCCCATTTGGTGACGTTGATCATGGCTTCCACCACAATGTTGCCGCTCATCTTGGATGCCCCGAGCTCGCGCTCAACAAAGGTGATGGGCCGTTCTTCAATGCGGAGGCCAAGCTTCGCCACCCGCCACGCAAGGTCAACCTGGAAGCCGTAGCCCACCGACTCGACCTCGTCCAGGTTGAGGGCCTCCAAAGTGCTTCGGCGGAAGGCGCGGTAGCCCCCGGTGACGTCCTTGATCTTGACGCCCAACATGATCCGGGCGTAGGTGCTCCCGATGCGGGAGATTGCCTGGCGGTAAAGCGGCCAGTTAACTACGCTGCCACCCGGAACCCACCGTGAGCCCATGGCGAGGTCTGCCCCGTCCTTCACGGCGTCGAGGAGAAGCGGCAGCTGTTCCGGCTTATGGGAACCGTCGGCGTCCATTTCAACCAGGACGTCATAGCCTGCGGCCAGTCCCCACTTGAAGCCGGCGATGTAGGCGGCTCCAAGGCCTTCCTTGCCCTTGCGGTGCAGAACGTGCACTTGGCTGTCTTCTGCCGCGAAACCATCGGCAAGCTTTCCCGTGCCGTCAGGGCTGTTGTCGTCGACCACCAGGACATCGGATTCAGGTACTGCTGCGCGCAGCCGTCCCAATGTCACGGGGAGCGATTCCAGCTCGTTGTAGGTGGGAATGATCGTCAGGACACGCAAGAAGAGGCCTTTCCTTGATGGAGCGGTCAGTGTGCCGGAGCAGCCTCGCGGCTGGCGTTCTGGCGCAACTCTCCATTATAGGACGTCGACAAGGATTCAATGGGCGCCTGTGGTGCCGGACACACAGGGGCAGGTGAACGGTGTGTTCTACACTCTCAAAGACTCGTGGGCGAACAACTCGTGTCCCTCCCGCACTGTTTGCAAGCAGCGGGGGTCACTCCCGGTATCCAAGGCCGGCAAGAGGGGTGTCCGCGCCCGCGGATCAGTGCTCCACGACTGTACGCGGCTATCAGCGACCTGGACCATCAGTTCGTCCACTTCCCAGACAGCGAAACTGGCTGGCGCGCCAGGGACCAACTGGCCCATCAGGGGGTTTCGGTTTCTCGTTGCGCGCCATCCCGCGCGGGTGTGGCCCAGGAATGCGGCACGCGCCGAGATTCTTTGCTCGGGATTGCTGTGTTCCAGGCAGGCTCGAACGCTCGACCATGGGCGGAGAGGCGTCACCGGGCTGTCACTGCCGAAAGCAACGGGAACGCCGCTTGCGTAGAAGGAAGCGAAGGGGTTCATCGTTTTATGGCGGCCGCCCAAGCGCTGCTCGTAAACACCACCCGCTGCACCCCACGCGGCGTCAAAAGCAGGCTGAACACTGACCGACACCGAGTACTTCGCCAGCTGGTCGATGGCGGCCTGATCAGCCATTTCCACGTGCTCAAGCCGATGGCCGGCTGCCCGGATACGCTGCTCCCCTACCTCTGAAGCCGCCGCGTCGAGCGCATCCAGCACTGCCCCCAACCCGGCGTCACCTATAACGTGGAAGCCGGCCTGGACACCGATGAGGGAGGTGGCCACGAGGTGTTTGGCCGCGTCATCCACGGACAGAAACAGGCTGCCGCGTTGTCCCGGAGCATCGGAGTAGTCGTCCAGGAGGGCTGCTGTGCGGGAACCGATGGAACCATCAATGTTAAGGTCACCGGCGAGGCCCAGGACCCTCGTACCCAAACCGTCGAGAATGGCTTGGGCATGCTCCGCCGAGGTGGCCAACCCGCCCCAGTAGGGAAGCACCTCCGGCTGGTTCCAGTTGTCGTTCCACGACGTGGCTGCCCTCAGGTCCTCGGGCCCGCCAATGTGCGGTGCAGCCATTTCCGCCAAGGCGACGTAGCCGTTGGCAGCGGCTTCCTCCAGTGCCAATTTCTGGTATCCGCGCCGTTCGGCCTCCGGGAACTTCCTTGCTGTCAGCCGGGCGGCAGTATGTGCCGCACGTACAACGCGGGCTTCCCCGGAGAAACCATCAAGCCCATCCAAATCTGCGGCCGCAACCAATGAGGAGGAAACCAGGGCAGAGTGGACATCGATGCGTGACAGATAGACGGGTCGCCCGGCAGAGGCCCTTTCGATTTCTTCCAGCGTGGGCAGTGTGGGATCGTGCCACGTGGTTTCATCCCAACCATGGCCCAGGACCGTGCCTGTGCCGCTGGCGGAGGAAACGGCGTCGAGCAGTTCCTTGGCCGAGCGCACCGCCGTGAGCTGCAGTCCCGACAGGGCCAAGCCTGTCTCCGTCAGGTGTGCATGGGAGTCCACGAACCCCGGCGCCAGGAGGGCTCCGCGGAGGTCCATGATGTCCATGGACGAGTCAGCGATGGAGGTGGCCGCCTGCTCTGAACCGACCCAGGCTACGGTATCGCCGTCCACCACCATGGCGGTCGCAAAGGGATCCGCGGCGGTATAGATCGAACCGTTGCGGTACATCGTGACCTTACGGTCCTTCGTGGGGCGGTCTTGGCCGGCTGGCACGCCTGGCTGATTCATGCGTTGTGCTCCTCGAGCGTTGAAAACTGTCAATGAGTAAAGGGGCGCGTTAAGCCACCGTGGAGTAGGCCACCACGCCTCGGCGAACCAAATCGATGGACTCGCGGCAAATGCGGGCCAAGCGGGGGTCCAGTTGCGGGATCTTCGCCAGCTGGTCAAGGAGATCCACCACTTGCTTGGCCCAGCGGACAAAGTCGCCGGCAGCGAGGTCGGTCCCGCTGAGCACGTCCTGAAGATGCCGGCCCTTGGCCCATTTGTACATGGGCCACATGAGCCCAAGTTCCGGTTCGCCCGTCAGCGGGAGCCTATTGCGTTCCTCGGTATCTTCCAGTTGGGACCATTCGCGGATGACGATGTCCACGGCTGATTCCAGTGCAATGCTGGGCATCCGGGGCCGCAGCCCGCGGTCTTCGCGTTTGGCTTGGTAAACCAGGGTGCTTGCAAGCGATGCGAGTTCGGCGGCGTCGAGGTCGTTGATGGCACCGCGCCGAACTGTTTGGGAAATGAGCAGGTCCTTCTCACCATAGATCCGGCGAAGCCGCTGCCCGTCGGTGCTGATGGTGACATGCCCGGCGTCGGAGGTCTCCAAGTAACCGTAAACGGAAAGGACATCGCAGACGCGGTCAAAAGTCTTGGCGATGGTGTTCGTCCTGCTTTGGATCTGCCGGACCAAGCCGTCGGTTTCCCTGCGCAGCTTCCACCAGCGCTCCGACCACCGGGCATGATCCTCCCGTTCGCTGCAGCCATGGCACGGGTGAGCCCTGAGGGCTCGCCGAAGATCCGCGATCTTCTTCTCTTGATCAGGCAGGCGGGCCCCGAGGCCGAAATCTTCGTGCCTGCTGTTACGGCGGCTGTGCGGTGCGTCCTCACTGATGGCGTGCTGCATGGACGAAGCGAGATCCCTACGGGATTTGGGAACCTTTGCATTGAAGGACTTCGGAATACGGATGCGCGTCACCGGAGACACCGGACCGTCGAGGTCGTGGACGCCAATGCGTCGCAGTTGGTTGTCAGAGGTGAGTACGGACGGCCTTGGCTCGCGGGCATTGCGGTCCACCTCCAGCACAACGGCGTGTCCCGCGAGACGGCCGCTGTAGATGCTGATGACGTCGCCGGGGATCAGGCGTGCCAGGGAATCCGCCACATGCGATTTACGGGCGCGCTGATGGTCCCGGGCGGCAAAATTCTCGGCATCACTGAGTTCACGCCGGAGTTTTGCGTACTCGGTGAAGTCGCCCAAGTGGCACTGCATGGATTTGGCGTAGCCTGCCAGCGACTCTTCACGTCCCCGAACTTGCCGGGCAAGGCCCACGACGGATCGGTCCGCCTGGAATTGGGCAAACGAGGACTCAAGAATTTCACGGGCACGGACCCGCCCGAACTGGGCAATCAGGTTGATGCTCATGTTGTACGTGGGCCTGAAACTGGAGTTCAGGGGGTAAGTGCGGCGCGAGGCCAGGCCTGCCACGGCAGCCGGATCGGTTCCAGGCTGCCACAGCACGACGGCATGGCCTTCAACGTCGATGCCACGCCGTCCGGCCCGACCTGTGAGTTGGGTGTACTCCCCCGCCGTGATGTTGACGTGCGCCTCACCATTGAACTTTTCCAGCTTTTCGAGAACAACACAGCGTGCGGGCATATTGACGCCCAGAGCCAGCGTTTCGGTGGCGAAGACTGCCTTGACCAAGCCGTCGGCAAAGAGCTTTTCCACTACTTCCTTGAACGTAGGAAGCATGCCTGCGTGGTGGGCAGCGAAGCCCCTGATGAGTCCGTCGCGCCAGCCCCAGAATCCGAGGACGTCGAGGTCATCCGCCGGAATCTCGTGGCTTGCCTCGTCCACGCGCTGGGCAATGATCTGCTGTTCTCGCTCACTGGTCAGCCAAAGTCCTGATGCTGCACACTGGGCTACGGCTGCGTCACAGCCGGCCCTGGAGAAGATGAACGTGATGGCAGGCAGGAGGTCCTGGCGCCGGAGGCTCTCAACGACTTGGGGGCGGCTCGCTTTTCGCACGGGACTGCGCTGTTCGGACTGCTGCCGCTCATCGCGATAGCGGTCCTGGCGCCGACGGCTGCGGCCACCATGGCCAAATCGGCCGCTCATGTTCATCCGGCTCTCGGAACGCGCCATTGCCAACAGATCAGGATTCACTTCGAACTCGGGACCAGTGACCGCCTGGCGAACTGTACCGGCGGACGCACGCTTGGCAGCGACTTTTGGCCGCTCAGTGCTCGCCGGCTCTGACACCACCTCATCGGCTTCGGAAAGTTCCGGCGCTTCGGTTTCCTGCATGCCGGGCGCCTGCGGTGCAATTTCGTCAAAGGTGGTGTCGCCGGCAAAGAGATCAACTATCTCCCGACCCACCATGACGTGCTGCCACAGCGGCACGGGACGATGTTCGGAAACGATGACGTCCGTATCGCCCCGTACGGTATCCAGCCAAGCGCCGAATTCTTCCGCGTTGGAAACCGTGGCGCTCAGAGAGGCAACCTGCACTTCGCTGGGCAGGTGGATGATCACCTCTTCCCACACGGCACCGCGGAAGCGGTCGGCCAGGTAATGGACTTCGTCCATCACCACAAACCCCAGATCGCCGAGGGTTTCCGAATCGGCGTAAAGCATGTTCCGAAGAACTTCGGTGGTCATTACCACTACGGGAGCATCGCCGTTGATGGTGGTGTCCCCTGTCAGCAAGCCAACGTTCGCGGCCCCGTACTTCGCTGCCAACTCCGAGTATTTCTGGTTGCTCAAGGCCTTGATGGGAGTGGTGTAGAAGGCCTTCAGTCCGCGTTCCAAAGCCAGGAAGATCGCGAACTCTCCAACGATTGTTTTGCCTGCGCCGGTGGGGGCAGCCACCAGAACGCCGCGTCCCTCCTGGAGGGACCGGCACGCCTCTCGTTGGAAGTCGTCCAGTTCAAACTCCAGGGACCGGGAGAATGCGCCGAGGTAGGTTTTCGACTCAGCAGCCCGCTGTGCTGCCGCCTGGTAACGGTCTGATGGCGATGAAGACCCGGAAAAGGAAGACATGCATCAAGCCTAGTGGCCCAAGGTCTAGAGATTCTCCAGATCAGTGGCCGGGGTTGCGATGTCGGCAGTGGCTTCGGTCTCTGCTGCCTTCTTGATGGCTCGGCGTTCACGACGCCGGTCATTCAGGACACAGACACCGATGGCTGCGAAGAACAGGAGCAACATGGGGGCTGCCAGGTAGAACATGCTCATGGCGTCAGCGCCCGGAGCGGCCATCGCAGCGAACAAGCACACCAGGAAGATGGTGATTCGCCAACTCTTGATGAGCTGTTTGCCCTTCACGATTCCAGCCAGGTTCAATCCCACCAGCACCACAGGGACCAGGAAGGCGATACCGAAGGCCAACAGGAGCCGGAGGACGAATGCCAGGTACACCTGAGCGGTGATGAAGTTTGAGGCACCTATGGGAGTGAAGTCTGTCAGGACCCGGACAGCGTTGGGCAGCACGAGCCACGCAAGCAGAACGCCTCCGATGAACAAAGGGACAGCGGCTGCCACAAAGGCCAAAGCCAGGCGTCGCTCCTTTTTGTGGAGACCCGGGACGATGAACGCCCACAATTGGTAGATCCAGACGGGGCAGGAGATGATGACGCCGAGAAAGACGGACACCTGCACCATGAGGTCGAACGAGCTGGCGACGCCGTCGAAGTTCAGCGTGGCAGCGCGTCCCTCTTTTTCGTTGAGGTCCTTGATCGGCTTAATCAGGGCTTCCAGAAGAGGCTGATAAACAATGAAACCCGCCACTGTCCCCACGATGACGCCGATTGCAGCCTTGAAGAGCCGGTTTCGCAGCTCCTTAAGGTGGTCCAGGAGCGCCATCCGGGCTTCGGGGTTGGCCTTGCGCCCCTTCGTCTCTACCACTTCTCTTTAGACGCGGTTGGAGGGCGGTACGTCAGTCTCGCCGTTGTTGTTGGCCTTGACGTTGGGGTGGCCTACGACCTTGCCTTCGACGGGGTCGGAAGCGTCCTGGGAGTCCTTGGCTTCGGAAGAACCGTCCTTCTTCATCTCCCGGACTTCGGACTTGAAAATACGCATCGACTGCCCAATGCTGCGCGCCATGGACGGCAGCTTCGGCGCTGCGAAGAGCACCAGAGCCAGGACGATGATGATGATGAGATGCCAGCCTTCGAGCCTCATGTGGGGAGGTCCTTTCCTTTTGGATACATCCTACGTCTATCTGAATTCAATGTCGTGCAGGGATTGGGGTTGGCCCCGTTCTGCCTTGCGCTTGACGCGCCGTTGACGACGAACTTCCTGACGGAAGGCATTGGCCGTCAGGTAATCATGACGCATCTGCTCCGGCGAGGCAAAAATTGCGGACCCCGGTTCGGGTCGGAGTCCGGCAGGTTCAAGGTCGGAGGTTTCCGGGCCAGGAGCAAGGTTGCTGAAGCGTTTACTTGCGGCACCCAGTTCATGAACAGTTGACATGAATTTCCGGTACAGGCGGTAGCCCAATGTCAGATGAAGGAGCAACGAAAGGGCTATGAGCGCGATCCATAACAGGATCCAGAACCACCAAGGCATTTGAGTAGTCTAGCCAGCCTTGGTGCCGGAAGGTGAGCCATACTGCCCGATCGCCGCGTCAACCCATGCACGGGTTTCCTCTCGCAGGTCCCGGGGATCCAAAATCCGAACAGAACCCCCATGCTGTGAAACGAACATCGGCAGCCACCCTGGGTCACCAAACCGCACTTCGGCGAGCAGGCCGCCGTCGGACAACCGGGCGGTTCGCTCGGCGTAGTAGTCGTCAGCCAGTCCCGCGCCCTGACGGGTCAGTTGGAGGACCACCAGCACGTCATCATCGCTGGGCGTGAACAACCGGGCAGGAAAATCCTGCCCGGCAGTTGCCGCTGTGGACACAGCCCGGCCGTTGGGCGCCAATGTCTCTACCCTGTCCAGTCGGAAGTTCCTGATTCCCGCCTTACTGTGGCAGTACGCCTCGAAGTACCAGGTATTATCCAGCGAGTAGAGCCTCAAGGGGTCCACGTCACGCTCAGTCACTTCATCGCGTTGCAGCGAGAAGTAACTGAGCCGCAACTGCCGGCCCTCCCGGATCGCTTGAGTAATGGCTGCAAAGGCCTGGGATTGTTCAGGCGCTACCGACTGGCCGGACACTGAACCCGCCAGTCGTGCAGCCTGCCCGGCAGCACCTGTCAGCTTGATGGTGACCGATTCCAGTGCGTTTCCGGACTCATCTTCCGCCATTCCGGCCAGCGCCGGCAGGTCCCCAAGCATGGCCAGGCCAGTCAGCAACGCTGCGGCTTCGTCTTCGCTGAAACGTACCGGACGATTCAAATCGAGATGTTCGGAGATGTACACGTGATCGTTCTCCCACTGGATGTCCAATAGGTCGTCCGGGTAGCCCTCGGGCAGGCCTGAACAGATGAGGATCTTGAGGTCATCGATCAGCGCCTTGCGGCTGATGCCAAAGTGATCAGCCACCTGTTGGATGTGCAGGCCCTGGTGGTGGACCAGGAACGGAACCAGTTGCAGCATCCTGGCCAGTTGGTCTTCGGACGTGCGCTTTCGTGCCCGGACAGCGCGCCCGGCTTCAGGAAATTCAATGGGCACAAGCGGTACGTCATCAAAGTCTGCGGCAGCTTTGAGCCGGCGTACGACGGCGGCGCGTAGTTCTGCGGGGCCCGCCACTTTGACGTGGGGGCCGTAGGATGCCAACTCCTCGGCCAGTTGCTCGGGATCCCGGAAGTCCACCGTTACGCGGTCGCGTTGGCGCTCCTCCGGGGATGCTTCGACGGAGACGGCCCTTTTGCGCAAGGCAAGCAACTTGCCCTTGTCCACGTCCAGGGTTGCCTGTTGGAGGGGAAGTTCATTGAGGGCGTCCAGCTCTGCCCGGGCGTTGAAACCTTCGGGTGGTTGGAAGCTGCTTGTGGTGACGACGCTGACCGCGGTGGTCATACGCGAGAGCCTGAAGAGTCTTTTGGCGCCCCTCCCCCGGTCAAAACCCACGAGGTACCACTGACCGAAGCGGCTGCCCAGTCCCCACGGCTCCACTTCGCGGACTTCTTCCCGTCCTGTACTGACCGCCAGGTAGCCGAAGCGGACCGGATTCCTCCCGTGCATAGCCGTAACGACGTCGTCGAAGGCTTGTCCTGCAGGTTTGATCCGGGGCTGAACCCCCGCGGGGAGGTCCACCTCGATGAAGCCTCCTGCGGCCTGCAGCTTACGGACGGCGTTGGCCGCTGCCGTTCCCAGCGCAGCGCGTTCCCACAGCTGTGCAGCGAGCAACAGCACCGTGCTCTCCGCAGGCGTCAAGCTCACGTCAGGAAGCCGGTTGGAGTCCTTGCCGATACGGTAACGCGTCGAGGCGGGATCGTCTGCGCCGAAACTGCGGGGATCCATCAAGGTCTCGATCTCGAAGCCAAACTGCTTGAGATCCACTTTGTCGCGCTCGAACATCCGCCCAAAGGCGACGTCACTCTCGGCTGAATCGTGATAAACCTTTTCGCGCAGCACGGCACGGGAAAGGCCAACTTTGGTATTGAGCAAAGCCAGGAGAAGGTTCAGGAGACGTTCAGTGCGGGATGCGGACACGCTTGCTACGTTACTAAAAACCAGCGTGAAAGCGGCAAGGCGCGTCACCAACCAGTAAAAACGGATGGTAACGCGCCTTGTGGGAAGCAGAAGTCCTAGCGCACAGCCACGAGGTCGACAACGAAGATCAAGGCCTCGTTGGGCTGGATTGCTGCACCTGCGCCACGTGAGCCGTAGGCGAGTTCCGAGGGGATCTCCAGGCGGCGGCGGCCGCCCACCTTCATGCCCAGCAGGCCCTGGTCCCAGCCCTGGATGACCTGGCCGACGCCGACGCGGAAGTCGAGCGGAGCGCCGCGACCCCAGGAAGCGTCGAATTCCTCGCCCGTGGACCAGGCAACGCCCACGTAGTGGGTGGACACGGTGTCGCCGACCTTGGCCTCGGGGCCGGAGCCCTCAATCAGGTCCGTGATCACGAGATCCGTGGGGACATCGCCTTCCGGGAAGTCGATTTCAGGCTTGGTGCGGTCGAAGTCACGCTGACCGAATGACATGGTTGCTCCTTAGTGAGGGGGACGAAGGGATTTTCAGGAACCAGCTTAGCGAGAACCCGGGCGGGGTCTTACTTCTTGCCGGTGATCTCCACGACGAAGACCAGCGGGCCCGCAGGTTTACCCTGGGCAGCGGCGTTTGCACCATAGGCGAGATCCGTGGGGATGGTCAGGAGAACCTTAGATCCCACCTTCTGTCCAGTGAGGCCAAGCGTCCAGCCCTTGATGACCTGGTTCAGGCCAAACGTAGCGGCCTTTCCGCGGTCATAGCTGGAGTCGAACTTGGTGCTGTCTTCCCAGCGCCAGCCGGTGTAGTTTGCATCGATCGTGTCAGAGTTTTTCAGCTCCTCGCCGGAGCCCTCGGAGAGCACCCTGACCGAAAGGCCGGCAGGAACGTCGGTCTTGGGGATCTCCACAGAAGGTACGCCCTTGTCATCAAAGGTCACCTTGGGAAGCTTGCCGTCTTTATCCAGCTGATCGGTCTCTTCCTTGCTCAACAGACCGGGGGCGTCCTTGGCGGAGGCGATCTTGAAGACCACCAGTTGGGTGGATGCAGGTGCCGTGGCTGAGGAGTTGCCTGGAGCGGCAATAGCTACATGGCTTCCTACTTTGGCGCCGATGATGGCGTCGAAGATCAGTTCATTGCCGGTCTTCATCTGCTCGGAGAGCTCGATAGGCTGGGGTCCCTGCGTGTAACCGTCCTCAAGCGTCTTGCCATCGGTGCCATCTACTGCGACGAAGACGAGGTCTGCGATTTGACCCATCTTGACGGGGTCTCCGTCACCTTCGCTGACAACCTTGACGGTGGGTCCGGTCACAGCCAGGGGCTTGGAAAATTCGATGCCCGGGGCTTTGTCATTGCCGTTGTCCGTCACCTTCAGGGAGTCGAGCTTGGAGACGTCACCCACTGATTTGCTGGTGGGCTCGGCGGCCGGAGTGCTTTCCCCACCGCAGGCGGTAATGAGCAGCAGGGCGGGGAGGAGAATTGCTAGGAGTCGGCGCACAAAAAGACACTTTCGTCGGGGCAAAGGGACACTCGGAAAGGCGCGTAGCGCATCCAAGCAGGGTGGATCTCGGGAAGAGACCACTATCCAGAATAGCCCGCGAAGCTGGGAGCCAGCTTAAAAGCCCGTCACCCCATGGAGTCCAGCAAGGCATCAACACGTTCGTCGACGCTCCGGAACGGATCTTTGCAGAGGATCGTTTGGTGCGCGCGGTCGTTGAGTTTCAGGTGCACCCAGTCCACGGTGTAGTCGCGGCCAAGCTCCTGCGCTCTCCGTACGAAGTCTCCCCGCAGCTTGGCGCGGGTCGTCTGGGGCGGTGCGTCCACGGCGTCCTTGACCTCTGTTTCGGTGACCAGCCTGCGTGCTGCGCCGCGCGCCTGCAAGAGGAAAAAGATGCCGCGCTTCCGGGAGATGTCGTGGTAAGTGAGGTCCAGTTGGGCAATGCGCGGTGAATCCAGGCTGAGGTCATGGCGGCGCATGTAGCCGTCCATGAGCTTCTTCTTGATGGCCCAATCCACTTCGGTGTCGATGGTGCTGGTGTCGCCGCTCTCGATCGCATTCAGGGTCCGCTCCCACAAGTCCAGGATGAGAGGTACGTGGGCGTTGTGCGCACCGTTCGTGGCCACGAAGTCCGTGACCTTGTTGAGGTACTCACGCTGGATATCAAGTGCGGTGAGTTGCCGTCCGTTCGCCAGGCGGACCAGTGCCCGCCCAGTGAGGTCGTGGGAAATTTCGCGGATGCTGCGGATGGGGTTCTCCATGCGCATGTCACGCATGATCACGCCGGCCTCGATCATGCGGAGGATGAGGTCAACGGTGCCTACCTTGAGCAGGGCGGAGGTTTCCGACATGTTGGAGTCGCCCACGATCACGTGGAGGCGGCGGTAGAACTCTGCGTCCGCGTGGGGCTCGTCCCGGGTGTTGATGATGGGCCTGGAGCGGGTAGTCGCCGACGACACGCCTTCCCAGATATGGTCGGCGCGCTGGGAGAAAGCGAAGGTGGCACCATGCGGGGTCTTCAATACCTTGCCGGCGCCGGCGATCAGCTGCCGGGTGACCAGGAACGGAATCAGTATCTCGGCAAGGCGGGAAAACTCTCCTCGACGCGGTATGAGGTAGTTCTCGTGGCTGCCGTAGGAGTTCCCCGCCGAATCCGTGTTGTTCTTGAAAAGGTAAACGGTGCCATTGAAGCCCTCCGCCGCGAGCCTTGCCTGTGCCTCGTCCACGAGGTCGTCCAGGATGAGCTCGCCTGCCCTGTCGTGGGCGATGAGTTGGGCGAGGTCGTCGCACTCGGCCGTGGCGTACTCAGGGTGGGAGCCCACATCAAGGTACAGCCGTGAACCGTTGGTAAGGAAAACGTTGGAAGACCTGCCCCAACTGACCACTTTGCGGAACAGGTACCGGGCAACTTCCTCAGGAGCCAACGGACGTGAATCCGGACTGGAGTAGGAGATTCCGAATTCCGTCTCGATGCCAAATATCCGTTTATCCATCTCAGCTCTCCTCTGTGAGCAACCGGGTCATGTCATCCGGCAACAGCCGCCGGAACGCCCTGCGGGATCCGCGGTTGCTCTCCGAGGCGCGGTACAGCACCGCGGCTTCAACGGCGGTAGCGGGCAGTTCTTCGACTTCCTTGTTGGTGGCCAAGGCATGCAGTGCCAACCGCATGGCCCCCGCCAAACTGAGCTCCGCCTCCCAAGCCCCGCTGACGACGTCGGAAATTTGATCCGCAAGCCCGCCCATGACCACGAAGCCGTTCTCATCGGCAATGGATCCATCGAAGGTCAGCCGGTACAGGTGGTCCTGCTCCTGCGTGGAGCCGACCTCGGCCACGGCCAACTCCACCTCGAACGGCTTCTGCTCGGCCGTGAACACCGCTCCAAGGCTCTGCGCGTAAACGCTGGCAAGGCCGCGCGCGGTCACGTCCTCGCGATCATAGGAGTATCCGCGGACGTCGGCGTACCGAACCCCGGCTTGCCTAAGGCTTTCAAATTCGTTGTACTTGCCCACCGCTGCGAAAGCGATTTTGTCGTAGATTTCGCCGATCTTGTGCAAGGAAGGTGAAGGGTTTTCGGCGATCAGCGCGATGCCATCAGCGCAGCTGATGACCACTACGGAACGTCCGCGTGCGATGCCCTTCCGTGCGAAATCCGCACGGTCCTTCATCAGCTGCTCGGGAGAGACGTAGAACTGCTGGGTCATGTTCAGGCCTCCCGTCCGGCGGCAGCGCGCGATTCAACGATGGCACCGGCTATCGCGGCCAGGTCCCGTTCAGGGACTCGACGGTTGCCGGAGCGGTTTACGGTATACACCACCGGCCACAGTTGACGGACGGGGTCAGGGCCGCCCGTGGCGGAGTCGTCGTCCGCGGCGTCATAGAGCGCCTCTACGGCAACTGCCACGGCGCTCTCTTCAGACAAGTTCGGCTTCCACAGTTTCTTCAGGGCCCCGCGCGCGAACACGGAACCGGAACCAACGGAATGATGCTCCTGCTCTTCGTAACGGCCGCCCGTGACGTCATAGGAGAACAATCGGCCCACACCGGAGACGTGGTCGAAGCCTGCAAACAATGGAATGACCGCCATCCCCTGCATAGCCATGGGCAGGTTTCCGCGAATCATGGCGCCCAAGCGGTTGGCCTTGCCCACGAGGCTGAGGAGGGTGCCCTCTATCTTTTCGTAGTGCTCCAACTCGACTTGGAAAAGCCGTGTGATGTCGATTGCCAAGCCCGCGGTCCCGGCGATGCCCAGGACCGAGTACTCGTCAGCCGGAAAAACCTTCTCGATGTGCCGGCTGGCGATGATGTTTCCCATGGTGGCCCGGCGATCCCCGGCCATCAGCACGCCCCCGGCGTAGGTCAAAGCCACGATGGTGGTGGCATGCGGGGAGGACGGGACCGTGCCGGCGGGTAACGATTGATTGAACGGAAGGAGTTCGGGACGCGAGCGTTGAAGATGCTCCGTGAAAGAAGACGTTGCCTGGGTGGCCAGGGGGCCGGTTGATGGGTCCTGCATTGCTGCACTCCTTCGACTCTGCATTCCGATGCCCGGCGGCCTCACGCCGACCGGGCAGTACATCCTCTGGCGGGTCCGCCTACTGGCCGCCCTTTTGGACAAACGCCCTGACGAACTCTTCGGCGTTGGATTCGAGAACGCCGTCAATTTCGTCGAGGAGGTCATCCACACCCTGCGTCGCGTCCGAGGCCTGCGCCTCCGGGGCCGCCGGTGGTGCTTCCGGTACGTCCACTTCGGTCTCGGTTTCCCGTGACTGCGGTTGCTGTTGCTCCTGTGCTGCCATTTTCTTCTCCCTACTGTCAGTCTCCTGAAAACGGAGACTTCCTAATGCCATATTGCCACGCTGACCGGTGCTGCGGATGGCTTTGGCCAAGCACGAATGTTCCTGCGGCGTGCAACCCTCAACTCCTGGCCGGTGGCGGGGCCTGACCCAACAATTCGGCCAAGAATGTGGCGGCGTCCGTGTGGCGGTCAAAGAGGGCGCCGGTTAGCGCTTGCGTACCCCTCAAGGGCTCTCGTGTAGGCACCCGCTGCAGTTTCCCCAGCCCCGGAACATCGAAGATCACCGAGTCCCAACTGGCACCAACAACATCCTTGCCAAACCTGGAAACGCACCGGCCGCGGAAGTACGCGCGCGTATCCGACGGCGGTTCGGTTACCGCCCGGGTGATGTCGCCGTCGTCGACGATGCGCCTCATCCGGTCCCTTGAGAGCATCCTGTAGTAGAGGCCTTTCTCGGGCCGAATGTCGGACCACTGAAGATCCACCAAGCCGAGCCTGGCGTCGTCCCACGCCAATCCGTCGCGGTTTCGGTAACCTTCCAACAGGGATTTCTTGGCCACCCACTCCACCGACGAGGCAGCAGCATCAGGATCGGTGCCGAGAGTTGTCAGGGTGGATTCCCAGTGAGACAGGACCTGGTGGGTATGACCGTCTCCGGTCACTGAATCCGCCACCCCGGTCTCCTGGGCCAGCTTGGCGGCCGCCTCGTAATACATCCACTGAAGATCGAGGGCGGTCACCCGCCTTCCGTCCAGAAGCCTGACCGTGACGGCCAATGTGGTGTCGTGGCTGACGGCTTGGAGCGCCTGCACCGGCTCGTGGATCTCGATCCTCGGCGCCTGTCCTGCCTCAATGAGGCTCAGGACCATGGCCGTGGTTCCGAACTTCAGGAAATTGGAGGCTTGGCTGAGGTTGGCGTCCCCAATAATCACGTGGAGGCGGCGGTACTTGTCCGCCGTAGCATGAGGCTCGTCCCTCGTGTTGATGATGGGGCGCCGGATGGTTGTCTCCAGGCCCACCTCTGCTTCGAAGAAGTCCGCCCGTTGACTGATCTGATAGCCGGGCGTTGAGCTGTCCTGCCCTATCCCAACCCTCCCCGCACCGCAGATGACTTGGCGCGAGACGAAGAAAGGAGTCAATCCACGGATGATGTCCCCGAACGGCACCGACCGCGGCATGAGGTAGTTCTCATGCGAGCCGTAGGACACGGACTTGTTATCGGTGTTGTTCTTGTAGAGGTTGATCGGCGGAAGCGCGGTATCGGAGGCGACCTTCCGGACGGTGGCCAATGCCACCAGGTCACCGGCGGCATCCCATGCCACGGCATCGCGTGGGTTGGTGACCTCGGGGCTGGAGTACTCAGGATGCGCATGGTCAACGTAAAGGCGGGCGCCATTGCCGAGGACCATGTTCATCAGCAGGGAACCGGATTCGTCCGCGCCGTCGAGTTCCAATTCCTGGCGGCCATAGGCCAGTGCGACAGCTTCGGCGTCGAGCACTGGCGGCTGGTCCGTCAACTGGCTGGGATCTGCCGCTGCCCTATCCACCGTCCAACCCCGGGCATCGTGCAGCGGTTCCTCGTCCGTGTAATCCCACCGCGTCTCCGCCCCGCCGGCTGCCCGTTGCCGGGTGACGGTTGCGTACGCCTGGATGATTCTGGCGGACATCATGGTGGCGTTGGCTCCCGGCGCTGACGGCGCATGGATCCCATATTCAGTTTCCGAGCCCATGACGCGCATGGCGCCGCCTGCGGGAAGCTTCTCTGCGGGTGAACCCTCGGGCTTTGCTGTCACAGGTATTGACCCGTGTTGGCGGTGGTTTCGATGGACTTTCCAGGCTCCTGCCCTGCCTTGCCCTGAACGATGGTTCGGATGTAGGTGATCCTTTCGCCCTTCTTGCCCGAAATCCTCGCCCAGTCATCCGGGTTGGTGGTGTTCGGCATGTCCTCGTGCTCGCGGAATTCATCCACAACGGCCCGAAGCAGGTGATCGATCCGAAGACCCTTTTGTTGGGTGGTCAGCAAATCCTTGATGGCGTATTTCTTGGCGCGGTCCACGACGTTCTGGACCACGGCGCCGGAGTTGAAGTCCTTGAAGTACAGCATCTCTGTATCGCCGTTGGCGTAGGTAACTTCGAGGTACTCGTTGGACTTCTCAGTGGAGTACATGGCCTCCACCGTGCGCTGGACCATGGCATCCACTGTGGCCTGAACGTCGCCGCCATACTCCGCCAAATCCTGGGGGTGGAAAGGCAGGTCGGTGGTGATGTACTTCGCGAAGATATCGGCCGCGGCTTCGGCGTCGGGTCGTTGAATCTTGACCTTCACGTCGAGGCGGCCGGGGCGAAGGATGGCGGGATCGATCATGTCCTCACGGTTCGAGGCACCAATGACGATCACGTTATCCAAGCGCTCCACGCCATCGATCTCACTGAGCAGCTGCGGAACGATGGTGGTTTCGACGTCGGACGAGACACCTGTACCCCGGGTGCGGAACAGAGAGTCCATTTCGTCGAAAAAGACCACCACGGGGCTGCCATCCGAGGCTTTCTCACGGGCACGGGAGAAGATCAGGCGGATATGCCGTTCGGTCTCACCCACGTACTTGTCCAGGAGCTCGGGACCCTTGATGTTCAGGAAGTAGCTCTTGAGATCGGTATTGCCGGCTCGTTCAGCAGCCCGTGCAGCGAGGGAATTCGCCACTGCTTTGGCAATGAGGGTCTTGCCGCAACCCGGAGGTCCGTAAAGCAAAATGCCTTTGGGGGCCTTCAGCCCGTGCTCGCGGTAGAGGTCCGGATGGAGGAATGGCAGCTCCACGGCGTCGCGGATCTGTTCAATCTGCGGGCCAAGGCCACCGATATCCTGGTAAGTGATGTCCGGGACTTCTTCCAGTACGAGGTTCTCCACCTCTGCGCGAGGGACTTTTTCCAGTGCGTAGCCCGTCCGTGAATCGAGCGACAACGCATCGCCCACTTTCAGATGAACGCTTTGGAGTGCCCCGGACAACCGGACCACGCGCTCTTCGTCGGCGCGGCCAACCACAAGCGCCCGGTCCCTGCCCAGCCTTTCCTTGAGGGTGACCAGTTCGCCGGCACGTTCGTAGCCGAGTCCTGCCACCACCAGCAGTGCCTCGTTGAGCAGGACTTCCTGTCCGACGGCGAGCTGGTTGAGGTTCACGAGCGGGCTGACACCCACACGCATTTTCCGGCCGGCATTGAAAATATCCACGGACTCTTCGGTGGCGGCCTGCCCTGAGCTGCCGGCGGCCGGCTGCTTCCGTGGGTTGATCTGCACCACGGTACCGAAGCTGTAAGGAGGCTGGCCCTCCTGCTCCAGGGCGCCCTTCAAGCGAAGAATTTCAGCCTTCGCCGTTTCCAGCATGCTGACAAGTTTGCTGTTGTTCTGGGTTGCGGCTGCCAACTGGCGGTCGATGTGGCGAAGCTTGTCCCGAAGGATGTTGATCTGCCGTTCCGCAACAGTCAGTTCACTCGAGGTCTCCGGCGGTTGAACAGCGCCAAGCCCCCGGCTTGCCGTATTCTCCGCTGCGTCGTTTGCATCTTCCGGCGTCGGCCGTCCAAGGTCGTTGTTTGACGTATCCACGATTCATCAGCCCCTTCCTGCGCTTAACAAGACCTTAGTCCCGAAAAGCTCAGGGTGCTTGGTGACATTCGGAATGCGAACCCTATTGTGACCTTTGTCAGTTTGTGACTGAAGGATCATCCTGAACGTTGGTCCCGGCGATTGCATCACGTGCTGCACGACGCAGTTTCTTGTCAGACACGGAGCGCTCCCCCACTGCTGCGGGGGTCCACGCATTGAGGTCTTCCTCGCTGAATTCGGTCTTGGAAGGCCGACGCTTCACCGAGATTCCGGTGACGCCATCGGCGAGACGCCGGGTAACCAGCAGGAATCCGGTGTGGGCCACCATCCGGTGGTCCGGCCGGACCGCAAGGCCTTCAAGGTGCCAGCCGCGAACCATCGACTCCCAAGCATCCGGCTCTGTGAATCGGCCATCAGCACGGATTGCTTCGGCGGTGCGGGACAATTGCGTGACGGTTGCCACGTAGTTGATCCAGACGCCGCCGGGCGCCAGGACAGTGGCAACAGCGTCCAAGCACTCCCATGGAGCGAGCATGTCCAGCACCACCCGGTCTACCGAACCCGGGGCCTCGGCCTTGACTACCTCTTCCTGGAAATCACCCAGGGAGATCTGCCATGCGGGATGGGGGCCACCGAAGATAGTCTCAACGTTTCCCCTGGCAATGTCCGCGAACTCTTCGCGGCGCTCGAAGGAGTGGAGGTAGCCGCCGTCGCCGACTGCGCGCAGCAGAGAGATGGAGAGGGCTCCGGAGCCCACTCCGGCTTCCACAACCCGTGCGCCCGGGAAGATATCCGCCATGGTGACAATCTGGCCGGCATCCTTGGGATAAACCACTGCCGCACCACGAGGCATGGAAAGAACGAAGTCAGAGAGCAGCGGCCGCAACGTCTGGTACTGCTGGCCCACGTTGTTGCTGACCACCGAGCCATCCACCTTGCCGATGATTTCATCATGGTTCAGGAAGCCGCGGTGTGTATGGAAAGCACCGCCCACTTCCAAGGTGATGGTGTTCATGCGCCCGCGCTCGTCTGTGAGCTGGACCCGTTCGCCCACACGGAACGGCCCGCGGCGTCGTGCAGCACCGGTGGGCTGAACGGCCGGTCCGGTGGCTGGCTCTTCAGTGCCTGTGCTTGCTGCGGGGGCGGCGGTTTCGCTGCTCATGTGGTGTTCCTCGCTCCTGTACGGCTGGGCCGCAATGTGTGACCGGCTGGTGGGCGCCAAAAAATCGCTGGGTCTCTTTTGTATAACCGCAGGCATGCAACTCTACCGGCAAGGCAGTCAGGCGCGCCCGCTCCTGCGTGCTTCCTTACCTGTTATGGCCGTCACTACGGCCTGCTGGCGAAGAAGCCCGGTGACGATTCCGTTGTGGTCAACCACAGCGTATTCGCCGCCCTCCAGGCGAGCCAGGTACTGGATCAATTCCTGACCCTTGGACCATTCAGGGACGTAGGCTCCGGCGGCCAGGGCGTGCGCCACCGCGGTAACGGGCGTCGTCGTCGCAGCTGCGGCGGGCACACCGAGCGTTGCGCCGTGATCCACCACTCCCTGAGGTTTGCCGTCCGGACCGCAAATCACGACGGCGGGACTTCCGGCCGGTGAAATGTCCAGGACGTCTGCCACTGTGGCCGAATTCGGTACGCCCACTGCAGGCTCTGCCAGGCCGGCGGCGCTCACGAGGTAGAGACGGCTGCGGAGCTTCGCGTGATGGATGGAACTCGAGGCGCCCATCCAGAGGAAACCACACACGAGGACGGTGATCACAACAAAGGTGAGATCCGGCCATGCGCCGCTGATCAGTGGCAGGCCGATAAACCAAATGACCAGCACTACGACGATGACCCGTCCCGACCATCCTGCGGCGATGGTGCCCTTGTCCTGGCTGCCGGTCGCTTTCCATACAGCCGACTCCACCAATCGGCCACCATCCAGTGGCATCCCCGGAAGAATGTTGAAGATGCCGATCAGGAGGTTTGCCCGCATCAGGATGTCGCCCAGGGTGGCTGCTACCCCGGTGAGCAGGTCGGCGGACATTACAGCCCACATGACCGCGGCTACGACGAAGTTGGAAATGGGGCCGGCCAAGGCGACAAGGACCGACCTGCCCGGCGAAGCCGTGAAGTTCTCGAATTGCGTATGTCCGCCCCAAAGATTGAGCACGATCTTTTCGGTGGGCCATTTGAAGGCTTTTGCACTGAGCGCGTGCGCAAGTTCATGGATCAGCACAGAAATGGCGAGCAACAGGGCAATGCACAGAGCCACCAAGTATGCCCAGTTATGCAGATAGGGCATGTAGTCCATCAGTACCGGGCCGTAAACGAACACGGTAAAGGCTGCGATGACAAACCATGAATATGCCAGATAAACGGGTATACCGGCGATTCGTCCCAGAGGAATGCCGTCCCGCTTTTTGCTGTGTGAGTGATGCGGTGTGGAGGGACTGCTCACCTAGCTGGCCCCTTCAAGCAGGTTTGCTGCGGCGAAGCGGTCCGCCACAAGCTGCTGGAGATCCGGTATGGTACGACCCACCAGAGTGGGCCACATGATCATTCGAGGGTCTTCCGGGAGGGGTACCTGATGGGGAATTCCTACCGTGACCACGCCTGACGCGATGGCGGCTGTGGCACCTGGGACGGAGTCCTCCAAGGCAACACAGTGGTCAATCGTTACGGACGGGTCCTCAACCCGGAGCCGTTCCACGGCGGTGAGGTAGGCCTCCGGGTGCGGCTTCCCGTTGGTCACCGTATCGCCGGTCACCATGAACTCGAAGTAGGGTTTGGGAAGGCTCTCCACCACAACGCCAGCGAGGGGGCCTTCGGACATGGTCACGAGGGCGCAGCGGATGCCTTCCGTGTGGAGTTCGTCCAGTAGTTCGCGGGCGCCGGGGCGCCACGGCACTTCTTTGCGGACCCGTTCGATGACTTGTGCACTCAGGGTGTCCACGATTTCACGCGCCTCAAGCCTGACGCCTGCGGCCTGCAGGACAGCTGCGGAGTGGAGTAACGACTGACCCACCAATTGCATGGCCTGCTGATGGGACCAGGTGCCGCCATGGGATTCCACCAACGCGCGCTCGGCGGCTATCCAGTAGGGCTCGGTGTCCACGAGTGTGCCATCCATATCCCAGAGCACGGCTTTGAGGAGGGGCTGGCTGGGTAACGAATGCATGGTTTCCAGTCTACGTGGAACATTGCGGGCGGCCGTTCGCCTGTTCCGCTGTGCGCGAATACCGGACACGCTTCGGCGTGAAATGCCATGCATCCACAAGGGTCTTGGACGTAGGGTGAGTGGATGAACAGTGTTGACGGGACCCCCGAAGGACAGGACATCACTGCGGAGCCCGAGCGTTTCCTTAAGGAACCGGCGGACGGCCAGCGTGTCACCGTAATGCTCGCCGCGTTTGAGGGTTGGAATGACGCCGGTGAGGCCGCCAGCGATGCGCTGCACTACTTGAACAAGCTTTGGGGCGGCAAGAAGGTTGCCACTGTGGACGCCGAGGAGTACTACGACTTCCAGTTCACGCGGCCCACAGTAAGGCGTACATCCTCGGGCGCCCGTAAGGTGAAATGGCCGTCAACGCGGATTTACAAGGCTGAAGTTCCGGACAGCAACGTGGACGTGGTCCTCGTCCTGGGCACTGAACCTTCGTACCGCTGGCGCGCGTACACCACCGAATTACTTGTCCATGCAGAAGCACTCAAGGTGGACTCGGTGATTTTGGTGGGCGCGCTACTCGCCGATGTGCCTCACAGCCGTCCGATTCCGGTCAGCACCACCACGGAGGACAGTTCCCTGCGGGAGCGCCTGAACCTGGAGGCGTCACAGTACGAAGGACCAGTGGGCATCGTGGGCGTGCTGGCAGAGTTCGCCATGCTGGCGGGGCTGCCGACGGTCTCCCTGTGGGCGGCAGTTCCGCACTACGTCGCCCAGCCGCCATCCCCCAAGGCGCAGCTCGCCATCCTGCACAAGATCGAGGATTTGCTGCAAGTTCCCTTGGACAGCCAGGCATTGGCTGAAGAATCGGAGGCTTGGGAGCGCGGCGTGGATGAGCTCGCAACAGAGGACCCTGAGATCGCAGCCTATGTTCGGCAACTGGAAGAAGCAAAGGACACAGCGGATCTGCCGGAGGCGTCCGGCGAGTCCATTGCCCGCGAGTTTGAGCGGTACCTAAAGCGCCGCGGCAAAGAACGTCCCTAGAGTCGTCGCTTGGCTTAGCGTCGGCGAGAACAGCAACGGCCCTGACATCGTGTCAGGGCCGTTGCTGGTTTTTGCGGGTGGCTTAGAGCTCAACCCCAAGCAAGGCATCGATGGCGTCGGTAACGAGGGCCGTGTCATGCGCTGACTTCTCCGCACCGGAGCGAACAGCTTTCTCAGCCCAGGCGTCGACGGCGGCAATCGCGCCGGGAGCGTTGAGGTCATTGGCGAGTTCGTGACGCATGGCTGTTATCAGGGCTGCAGAGGATCCAGCAGGTGCATGATTCAAGGCGGCACGCCACCGCGTGAGCCGCTCCTTGGCTTCGGCAAATTCCGGATCGGTCCAGGACCAGTCCGATCGGTAGTGGTGGGCAAGGATGGCAAGGCGGATGGCCGCAGGTTCTTCACCGGCAGCACGCAGCTTTGAGACAAGAACCAGGTTGCCCTTGGACTTGCTCATTTTCTCGCCGTCCAACCCCACCATGCCAGCGTGCGAATAGTGGCGGGCGAGCGGGACGCCGGACAAGGAATAGGCGTGGCCGGCTCCCATTTCATGATGCGGGAAAACCAGATCCGAGCCGCCACCCTGAACAGTGAAGGGGGCCGGAAGGTACTTCTGAGCGATCACCGTACATTCGATATGCCAGCCTGGCCGGCCATCACCCAAGGTAGCTCCGGGCCAGCTGGGTTCGCCGTCACGTGCGACGCGCCACAGCAAGGGATCCAGGGCATGGCGCTTACCCGGTCTCGCGGGGTCGCCACCGCGCTCAGCGAAAAGCTCCAGCATTTCCTTTTCACCCAGACCTGAGATGTCACCCAGCGTCCAGGCATCGGTGGCGTCTGAGCGTTTGCCGGCCGTCTCGACGTCGTAGTAGACATCGCCGTCGGGTTCGCCCTCGGAGCCGTCAACGCGATAGGCCACACCGTCCGCAATAAGCTGCTCGATGGCGGGCACGATGTCCGGGATGGCCTCGACAGCGCCGATGTAGTGGTTTGGAGCGAGGACGTTCAACGCGTCCATGTCTGTCTGGAACAGCTCGATCTGGCTCTGGGCCAGTTCGCGCCAGTCCACGCCAGTGGCTGTGGCACGCTCCAGGAGGGGATCATCTATATCCGTGACGTTCTGGACGTACGACACACGGACGCCGGCGTCCCGCCAGGCGCGGTTCAGGAGGTCGAAGGCCACATAACTGGCTGCATGCCCCATGTGCGTAGCGTCATACGGAGTGATGCCGCAGACGTACATCGATTGCTCCGGCTGTCTCTCAACGTCCACCACACGGCCCAGGGCTGTGTCATACAGCCGTAGTTGCGGCAGGCTGCCGGGCAGCTCAGGAACAGGGCGGGAGGTCCACGATTTCACGACTCAACCTTAGTGCTAGGCACTGATGACATTGAAACCGAGCAGGACATACAAGGCCAAGCCCAGCAGGATCCGATACCAAACGAAGAGCCGGTAGCTGCGGGTGGAGACGAACTTGAGGAACCAGCCAATGATGATGTAACCCACCACGAAAGCGATCACCGTGGCCAGCGCAGTCTCCGGAAGACCGTAGGGACCGGCAAGGCCTTCGTTCGTCACTGTTTTGTAGAGCTGATAAAGACCACTGCCGAACACAGCTGGTATGGCGAGCAGGAAGGAGTATCGGGCTGCTGCTTCACGGGTGTACCCCATGAGGAGGCCGGCTGTGATGGTGCCGCCGGAACGTGAGACACCGGGGATCAAGGCCATGGCCTGCGCGAAGCCGTAGAGGATGCCGTGCTTGTAGGTCAGTTGCGTGAGATCCCTCTCCTGCCGGCCAATGGCATCGGCAACAGCAAGGATCATGCCGAACACAATCAGCATGGTGGCAACGATCCACATGCTGCGCAACACCGACTCGATCTGGTCTTGGAACAACAAGCCCAGGACGATGATGGGCAGGCTGCCCAGGATGACCAGCCACCCCATGCGGGCATCCGGATTGTTGCGTTCCACCTTGCCCGTGAGGGAGCCGAACCACGCCCGGACGATCCTCACAATGTCACGCCAGAAATAGACGATTACGGCGGTTTCAGTTCCCAACTGCGTAATGGCCGTGAAGGCAGCACCGGGGTCTGCGGCATTCGGAAGGAATGAGCCAACAATCCGCAGGTGCGCGCTCGAGGAAATCGGGAGGAATTCGGTGAGGCCCTGCACCAGGCCCAGCAAGGCAGCTTCTATCCAGTTCACGTGAATAGACCCTACGTCATGAAGTCCTCTAACTCCCCGTAAGCTAACTTCTATGCAGCAGCGTTATGTCGGAAACAGTGGATTCCGTGTGTCTTCTTTGTCCCTTGGAACCATGTCCTGGGCCCAGGAGACAGACGAGCACGACGCTGCCGAACTACTCCGCGGATTCGTTGCCGCCGGCGGTACCGTCGTGGACACGGCAGCGTCTTACGCGCAAGGCCGGGCTGAGGCTATGTTGGGATCCATGCTGGGCGATGTGGTGGCCCGCTCCGAGATTGTGATTTCCACTAAGGCCGGCGTGTCGTCCTCGGACTCCAGGCGCAGCGTCAACGCTTCCCGAGGGGCGATGCTGTCAGCTCTTGATGCCAGCCTCGCCAGGCTCGGCACCGACTACATCGATATATGGTTCGCCCACGAGTGGGATCCGAACGTCCCCTTGGACGAGACTCTTTCAGCGTTGGAACTGGCCCAGCGAAGCGGACGGGCCCGCTACGTAGGTATCTCCAATTACAACGGCTGGCAGACGGCCAAGGCAGCGGCCGTGGCCGGCTTCACTCTCGTGGCCAACCAGTCCGAATACTCCCTGGTTCAACGCAAAGCCGAGGAAGAACTCATCCCTGCAGTCGAAGACGCCGGGCTGGGGCTGATGGCATGGGCGCCTTTGGGCCGTGGAGTACTCAGCGGCAAATACCGTGGCCAAATCCCTGCCGACTCCCGTGCCGCGCAGGGTCGCTTGGCTGGTTACATCGAGCCGTATCTCGAGTCGAAGGCATCCCGTGTGGTGGAGGCTGTGGCAATGGCAGCCCGCGGACTGGGCCGGACACCTATGGACGTGTCCCTCAGCTGGTTGCTTTCCCGGCCGGGTGTCGCGACTACCATCATTGGCCCCAGGAACGCCGTTCAGCTCAAGGAACTCCTGGACGCTCAATTGACGGTTCTGCCGGCTGAGATTGCGCGAGCCCTGGAGGACGTTTCAGCAGCGTAGTTCGCTCATCGGCGGTCCAGGATGTCCAACAGGTAGCTGCCATAGCCGCTCTTAGCCAACTTGGAAGCCTGCTGGCGGAGCTCATCATCGCTGAGGTAACCCATTCGCCAGGCGACCTCCTCCGGGGCACCGATTTTCAACCCCTGCCGGTTTTCAGTGGTGCGAACATAGTTTGACGCATCGTTCAGGTCGCTGAATGTGCCCGTGTCCAGCCAAGCGGTCCCCCGCGGGAACTTCTGCACATGCAGTCGACCAAGCTCCATGTATTTTCTGTTGATATCGGTGATCTCCAGCTCCCCCCGCGGAGACGGTTCCAGGTCCTTGGCCATGGCAACCACGTTGTTGTCATAAAAGTAGAGCCCGGGAACTGCATAGTTGCTCCTGGGAGCTACAGGCTTTTCTTCGATGGAGACGGCCATCCCGTCGTCGTCGAATTCCACCACGCCGTAGGCGGACGGGTCCTTGACCCAGTATCCGAAGATTGCACCGCCGTCCACATCGGCATAGTGGCGTAGCTGGTTGCCCATGCCGGGACCGTTGAAAATGTTATCCCCCAGGATCAGAGCCACCTTGCCGCCACCGATATGCCGCTCCCCCAGAATGAAGGCTTGGGCGAGGCCGTCGGGGGTGGGCTGTTCTGCGTGACTTAGGTTTATGCCGAACTGGGAACCATCACCAAGGAGCCGCCGAAACTGTGCGGAATCGCCGGGGGTGGTGATGACCAGGATGTCGCGGATGCCAGCCAGCATCAGGGTGCACAGCGGGTAATAAATCATCGGTTTGTCGAAAACAGGCACCAACTGCTTGCTTATTCCGAGCGTAATGGGATGGAGCCGGGATCCTGTTCCGCCGGCCAGAATAATTCCTCGCATTTAGCTGTCCTCTCCCGCTGCGCATCGCCGTATTCGACGGTTACGCTATGGCCATGCAGAGAATCCTTGTCACCGGCGGGGCCGGATTCATCGGATGCAATTTCGTTCACTTCATCATGGAGCACACCCGTCTCCATGTCACTGTCTTGGACAAACTGACTTATGCGGGCAACATTGAATCGCTGTCGGGACTACCCGCTGACCGTTTTGAGTTTGTCGAGGGTGACATTTGCGATAGTGCCGTGGTGGACGTATTGACATCTTCGGTGGACGCGGTTGTCCACTTTGCTGCCGAGTCGCACAACGACAATTCGTTGGAGGAACCCCGGCCTTTCCTGGACACGAACCTGCTGGGTACGTTCACCCTGATCGAAGCTGCACGAAAATGCGGAACACGCTTCCATCACATTTCCACGGACGAGGTCTATGGAGACCTCGCCTTGGATGATCCCCACCGGTTCACGGAGAATTCCGTTTACCGTCCCACAAGTCCGTATTCCGCCACGAAAGCGGGCTCTGACATGTTGGTGCGCGCCTGGGTTCGCTCATTTGGCCTCAAGGCGACCATCAGTAATTGTTCCAACAACTACGGGCCTTACCAACATGTGGAAAAGTTCATTCCGCGGCAAATCACCAACATCCTTGACGGTTTCCGTCCACGCCTTTATGGCAACGGACGGAACGTCCGCGACTGGATCCATGTGGAGGACCATTCTTCCGCAGTCCTGGCCATATTGGAGGGTGGTCGCTTGGGCGAAACCTACCTGATCGGCGCCGACGGCGAACGCTCCAACCGCGAGGTAGTGGAGATGTTGCTTTCCCTTGTTGGGCAGGCCCGCGATGCCTATGACCTGGTAACCGACCGGCCCGGTCACGACCTCCGTTATGCCATCGATTCAAGCAAGCTTCGACGCGAGCTCGGTTGGACGCCGCGCTATTCGGACTTCGACGCCGGGCTGGCTGACACAGTGCAGTGGTACAGGGACAACGAAAGCTGGTGGCGTCCGCAAAAGGAAGCCACGGAGTCCAAATACGCCGGTCAAGGGCACTAAGCGTGGAACCGGGACGGCAGCTGCGCTCAAAGACCACCTCCATCCCTGGTCTGCTGCTGTTTGAGCTGCCTGTCCACGGGGATGGCAGGGGTTGGTTCAAGGAGAACTGGCATAGGACCAAGATGCTGGATGCCGGGCTGCCCGACTTCGGTCCGGTACAGAACAACATCTCCTTCAACGCAGCCCGCGGAACTGTGCGGGGCATTCATGCTGAACCCTGGGACAAGTTCGTTTCCTTGGCCTCCGGCCGGATCTTCGGCGCATGGGTCGACCTGCGCGAGGGCCCGACTTTCGGAACACTGTTTACCGCAGAACTGACGCCCCAGGACGCCGTTTTCGTCCCCCGTGGCGTGGGCAACGCATTCCAAACGCTGGATGACGACACGGCGTACACGTACCTGGTCAATGATCACTGGAGCGCGGCGGCACAGAAGGAGTACACGTTCCTCAACCTCGCCGATGAAGGCGTAGCCGTGCGGTGGCCGATCCCCCTTGAGAAGTCCATACTCTCTGCACAGGACAGGAAGCATCCGCGGTTGGCTGACGTTGTTCCCATGCGGGGACGGAGGACGCTGGTCCTTGGAGCGGACGGCCAGCTGGGTACAGCCCTCCGGAGTGCCTTCGCGGGCGACCCGATGGTGGAGTTCGCCGATCGCACGCAGTTCGACATCGCCGCTGACGCGTCCTACCGGGCACGCAACTGGCGCGATTACTCCACGATCATCAACGCGGCCGCGTTCACCGCAGTGGATGCCGCCGAATCTCCGGAAGGCCGTGCAGCCGCCTGGAGCATCAACGCAGCTGCCGTTTCGCGCTTGGCGCGCGCCGCCGTCGAGCATTCACTGACATTGGTCCATGTATCCAGCGACTACGTTTTCGACGGCACAGCAGAAGTTCACTTCGAAGATGAGCTTCCCAGTCCCCTGGGGGTCTATGGCCAGAGCAAGGCCGCGGGCGACCTTGCCGCCGGCACAGTGCCCCGGCATTACATTGTGCGGACCAGCTGGGTGGTGGGCGCCGGAAAGAACTTTGTTCGAACCATGGCTACACTGGCCGTCAAGGGGGCCTCACCATCAGTGGTGGATGACCAACGGGGACGGTTGAGCTTCGCGTCCGACATCGCTGCGGGCATTCGTCACCTGCTCCGAAGCAGGGCGCCCTATGGGACGTACAACCTCAGCAACAGCGGTGAAGCGCAGTCCTGGTATGAGGTAGCCCGCGACATCTACGGCTTTTATGGTGTTGATCCACTTCTTGTACAACCCGTCAGGACCGCAGAATACGCGAAGCCCAACACTGCTCCGAGACCACCTAGCAGTGTCCTTGACCTGTCCAGGATCCGCGCCACCGGTTTTGACCCGCCCGCGGCAACTCCACGCCTGGCTGAGTACCTCAGAGGCCTGGAACTCTAGCGGAGACCGGCTAAACGTCCTAAAGTAGCCCTACGGCAGCCTCTTGCAGGAGGCCGGGAGACAACTCAAGTGAACATGTTGACACGGCGGCAAAGGTCCGCCACCGACGATCCAGGCAGTGCAGCAGCCTCGGGTCGTCGGCCACATGGTGATGCCTTGAGCTGGAGCCGAGAATGCTGCTACCGAAAATTGTGCCCGCCGGAGATCTCCTCCACAGGGCCGTCCCCCACCTTGACCAGCGACGCGGTGTTGCCGCCGGCGCCCTCCGCCTTCAGCCTCCTGCACGTGTGGTTGGCTCCGAGGTGCCCGCGTCCGAAGCGCCTTGGGTGAGCCTGGGTGGGGTTCCGGTCAAACTCATGGACGCCGACGCTGCGCTTCGGGAAATCCTGGACCGTGCCAGTTCCATGGAGGGGCCACCCTTGGGCGTTTGCTCCGCGAATTTGGACCACGTCAGGCATTTCGGAGCCGGAAGCCGCTGGATGGGCACTTTGGACCCGCCGGGGCCGGTTGAATGGCTGACGTTGATCGATGGAGCGCCCTTGGCCACTGAAGCTACGCGCCTCACCTCGAAGTCATGGCCCCGTCTCGCGGGCAGCGACCTTATTCATCCCCTATTGGATGGCGCAACTCTGCGGGGACTGCGCCTTGGTTTCCTGGGCGGTTCGGAGGAAACCCAGGAACTGATCTCGAGGCGGTTCGCAGCGGAGCGGCCTGAACTGAAGGTGGTGGGATGGTGGGCTCCTGCCAGGTCCACGCTGGGCGACACCGCAGCTTCCCGCAAGCTCGCCGACGAGATTCGGGAGGCTGCCCCGGATGTGTTGGTGGTGGGTTTGGGAAAACCCCGTCAGGAATTGTGGATATCCGAATACGGTCACTTGACCGGCGCCAAGGTCTTGCTGGCCTTCGGTGCCGTGGTGGACTTCCTGGCCGGTCACGTCCGCCGCGCCCCCGCTTGGGCCAGCGCGCATAGCCTCGAATGGGCTTGGCGCCTCATGCTTGAGCCGCGCCGGTTGGCCCGCCGCTACTTGGTGGAAGGGCCGGAGGCCTACGTGAAATTACGTACGGCAAGCAGCCGTGACGCGGCCGCCAGCAGTGCCCTGGCAAGGGCTGTGGCCATCGAAGCCAGCTCCGTCCCGGAGCCTGCGCCCAGCCGGGCTCCGGGATCATTCGTCGCGCTTGCCGAGAGGGCCGATGTCGCCGTCGTTGTAGTCACTTACAACAACGCGGACGACGTCGGGCCCCTGGTCGACAGCCTCCGGGAAGAGGCGGAGGCTGTTTCCATCAAAGTGGTGGTGGCTGACAACTCCCCCGATGACAGCACGCTTCTTGAACTTTCACTGCATCCCGACATCACAGTGGTTCGAACGGGAGGAAACCTCGGGTATGCAGGCGGCATCAACGCAGCGTTGTCCGTAGCCGGGGATGCTGGAAGCTATTTGGTCCTGAACCCGGATCTGCGGGTGCAACCTGGCGCAGTGTCCGCCATGCTCAAGCGTATGAACCACCAGGGTGCCGGGATGGTGGTGCCGGTCCTTCTGGACGACGACGGCAGTGTCTACCCATCGCTGCGCCGGGAACCCGGTGTTCTGCGAGCGCTGGGTGACGCGGCGTTGGGAAGTCATCTGCAGGCCAGACCTGGGTGGTTGTCGGAGATGGACTTTGATCCTGAGAGTTATCTGCACGGGCATCGGGTTGATTGGGCGACGGGTGCGGCGCTCCTGATCAGTGCTGAGGCAGCCAGGGCGGTGGGTGCCTGGGATGAGCAGTTCTTTCTATATTCGGAAGAAACCGACTTCTGCCACAGGTTGAGGAATTCCGGCTTTTCCATCTGGTTTGAGCCGGGTGCCAGAATGTCGCATGAGCGTGGGGGGTCGGGCACGTCGCCGCAGTTGACTGCTTTGATGTCGGTCAACCGGGTCCGCTATGCGGCCAAGTATCTTGGGCGTGGCCGGGCGCTGACCTTCCGGGGTGTTGTGCTGGCCGCGGAGGTTGCCCGGATCAACAAGCCTGGTCATCGGGAGGCGGCGTTGGCGGTTTTGAGTCGGCGTCGTTGGGTGACGCTGCCCCACGCTACGCGTAGCTCGACTGTCTCCGTGCCATGACCGGGTCCCATCCCTCCGGTGCAGTCATCATTCCGGCGCATAATGAGGCCGGGGTTATCGGCAGGACGCTAGGGGCGCTAAGGGAGGTCATCGAGTGGGGCACGGTTGATGTCGTTGTGGCCTGTAACGGGTGCGTGGATGAGACTGCCGATATTGCGTCCCGGTGCATGGGTGTTCATGTGGTCCAGGTCTCGGAGGCATCCAAGACTGCGGCATTGAACGCTGCCGACCGGGCCACGCAGCGTTGGCCGCGCCTCTACCTGGACGCTGATATTGAGGTCAGCGCCGCCGCCCTTCGTGCGGTCTTTGCTGCTCTGGAAGGTACCTCCCTGTTGGCAGCCCGTCCTGCTTTTCGATATGACACCCAGGGCGCTTCCGCTTTGGTAAAGGCCTATTACCGTGCACGGACCCGCATACCGGGCAACGCCCAGAGGCTTTGGGGTGCAGGGGCGTATGCACTGAGTTTTTCAGGGCATGAGCGTCTGGGGACTTTTCCTGCCCTTACCGGTGATGACTATTATGTGGACCGTCTCTTTTCCGCCGACGAGAAGGCAGTGCTGGCTACCGAACCCGTGGTCGTCCGGACACCACGGACATGCCGGGCCTTGTTGTCCGTTCTTCGGCGCACGTATCGGGGCAACGCGCAGCAGGATCGCGTTTCGGGAGGAGCTTCTGTTGGACGCACTGTGCGTGAGTTGCTTGCCTCGGTCCGGGGGCCGTTGACGGCGTTCGACGCCGCCGTTTATGTGGTCTTCGCTGGTGCGGGCCGCCGTCGTCCGGGGGTGTCACGCACCATGGTGGCCGCTTGGGAGCGGGACGACAGCAGCCGTTAGTCAGTAGCCGCAGCTGCTGCCGCCTTCGATGCTGTAGAGGTGGACTGCGTTGCCGTCGACGAAGGTATCTGTGAAGGTTCCGTCCACTATGGGGATGGTGCGGTTTTCGTCGATGACGACGGCGGTGCTTCCGCCGCATTTCAGCGTAAAGGTTGCGGTTCCACCGGTGTTCTTGTTTGCTCCCGCGAAGACGTAGACCTTGCCGTTGTGGAGTTTCGTGCTGAGGTCCACAGGGCCGGTGGCTGTGGTGGCGCCGTCGAGGAAGGGGGCATTGAGGACAGGGGCGAGGTCCTTGATTTGCTTGTTCACTGTAGTCAGCGTGGGGACTATGTCTTTGCCGCAGTCCCTTATGACGTGTTGGGTTACGCAGGGGCCGCCGAAGTTGTGGTTGAAGTAGATGATCCCGCGGGCTCCGTGGATGAGACTGCTCCATGCGGCGGCGCGGAGCTCGGGGCCCGTGATCGTTTTAGTGTTGTCTACGTCGCCTGATGGGTGGCCATTTTCAATGAACGCCCAGACCGGAATCATCGCTGAGGGGTCCTGAAGTTTGCGCAGCCGTTCTATGGTCCATCCGTAGTTGGCTGCCAACCGGCATTCCTCGCTGGTCAGTTCCCTGGTATAGCCCACAATGGCCCCGCCCTCGCCCTTTCCGCAGATATTGGGATCGGTGAACCAGTAGTTGTCGGCAGAGACCACATCCTGGAGACCGTTGATGAATTTGCCGGCTACCGTGTCAGATTCCCAGAAGGTGACTCCCTTGCCATAGTTTGCGTAGAGCATGGTTCCTTGGGGTGCGAGAGCGCGCCGCTCTTTTTGGATTGTGTACCCACAGGGCGTGCCGTCCGGTGCGCAAACGGGTCCTTGGCCAGGATAATTGCCGGTCCACCGAGCATCGCCGGGGCCGGCCCACATGTCCACCTCATCGCTGAGTGTGTATCCTGCGGCGGCATCGTGTGGGAAGGAAGGTATTGCGAACATCCCGGACTCATGAATTAGTTGGACGTTTGAGTTGGCCGTCAGCTCAACGTAAGTGTTGATACCAGCTTCGGCATCCATGCTCAGGTTGCCCTTGTCCAAAACACTCTCGAGCCAGACACCGACAGGAAAATACGAGGAATCTCCGGGGAGGCCATTCTTGAACTTGTCGTAGTAGGCGGGGCCCCCGTCGACTTGGCGAAGCACCACAGGCGCCGCAGCGGTGCTTTGCAGCGGCCCGACCCCGGTTGGTCCGGCCCCGGGCGGGGAAGGCGGCACGCCACCACCAACGGAGGCAACAGCGACGATGATGCTTGCCAAGGCAACTACTCCCAGGGTCCATGCAGTTTGTGGCTTCATGCTGTGCCTCTCCGGCTTCTCGATTCCATCAGTTCTGCCAGCACGAGCGCACTGGTGCGGACATCGAAAGCTTGTGCCATCCGGGAGCGGCCTTGTTCAGCAAGTGACGTTGCTGTGCCGGGATCGCGAAGGAGGGCAATCATTGCCTCTGCAAGCCGCGCGGGGTTGCCTGGTTCCACCAAGACCCCGCTCACATTGGGCACCACCAGCTCCGGGACACCGCCTGCGGACGTCGCCAGCACAGGTACTCCCATGGCCATGGCTTCCATGATGGCGACTCCCAAGGGTTCTGAATGGCTGGCCAGCGTAAAAAGGTGAGCAACAGCGAGTTCGTCCCGTACTCTGCTTTCCGGGACGGCACCCAATAGCCGTACATGGTTTTCCAGGCCAAGCCCGCGGATGCGACGCTCAAGCTCCAAACGAAAGCCATCCCCACCATGCTCATCCTCACCGGCCAAAGTCAGGCGTACATCAACGCCGGAACTTAGAACGATCTTGACGGCCTCGAGCAAATCGAAGTGACCTTTGCTGGGATTTAGCCGCCCGCAGCAGAAAATTCGGGCTTCGCCCATGCCTGGCCATGGTTCGTAAGGTGTCAACCTTGAGAAGGAGTCAAGCTCCACGCCCATGGGCGCCACCCGTAATTCGTCAGGCAAGTGGCCGCCCAGGGCGTCCCTCACTTCGGCCATGAGCGGCTCAGTAATGACAACGGAGAAATCGGCGTTCTGCCACTTGCGGAACTGATTGGGCCCATAGTCGCTGAGCGGGCCGTGGAGCGTCAGACTATAGGAAATGCCGGAGAGCGCATGCGCGAAGAGAGCGACTTGTGCGGCGTCGGCACATGAGTGCACATGGATGTGGTCCCAACCACGGGCTTCTGAGTGCCGCGCCAGTTCCCCACCGGCCCACAACAGGGCAATCGCCCTTGCAACGTGGAGGCGGGAACCTGAATTACCCGGTTCGCCTGCATGGCGAGGAGGTGAGGCGCTTCGAGCGATGGCAGGCAGCTTCCCGCCGGCAAGGGCGCGAAGGGTTCTTGCGCTGCCTCCCAGGAAGGTTGTTACCCGAGGTGGCGTCAAATAGTAGGTTGCCGCCAGTTCATTGCGTGCCCATTCAGGCGGTAGGGCCGGATGTACGGGCGGGCGGGTCGAGACGGGTTCCGGCTCAAGGCCCAAACGCCTAAGTGCGCGTAGCTCACGCCAAAAGAATCCATGAGTTTGTCCTGGGAACTCGGGCACGAAGTAGCCGAAACGAGTCATGGTCCACCTTTCTTCGCCGGGGTCGTGCCTTCGTTGCAGTGCCACGGGCTAGTTGGGTCAAACAGTGCTTCTTTTTGACGCCACTTTGTTGGCCGCATCCCCATTGGCGGCTTCCCGTAGAGGGGCACGACGCAGCAGGAGCTCCTTTTCCGCGGAGGGGAGGTCAATTTCCACTAGAGTCTCCAGTCCCGAAACCGCTCCTTCGCGGAGGGCAGGAGGTTGCCCATTTTTAGGGTCCGGAATTTCGCTTCCATAGTGCTTGCTCCTCCTCGGGACGGGCTCGGACGACGGGCGCTCACTTCGTGCGCGCGCTCGTGCAGCTTCCACGGAACGTGCCACCGAGACTGCCCCCAGTGTGAGTACTAGCCCTGCTACCACGACAACAATCAGCGAACGCAAACGACTCGAGAACTGTTCAGTCGCTTTATCCGGCACAGCGACCACCAGCGAGGTGAACAAGTATTGGTCCGAGGCGCCATTGATTGTCTGAATGGTACGCAGCTCCTGTTCGAGCCGTGTTCCGAGCGTGCGGACAGTATTCAGCGCGACGTCCTCGGTCTCTGAAACGGCACTTATTTCCACCAGGAACGCCGCCGACGGTCGCTCGACTTTATAGTCCGTGCTCAAGCCGGCATTATTCAGGGCAGTGCTGGTGGATGAATCATTCAGCCTTGTGGTGATGACTTGGGTTATCAGGGATGAATCTGCTGAGCGCAGATAGGGGTTGTCGGTATTAAGTAAACCAAGTTCCGGGTCCTTCTCGATCTCCTGCGAGGAAGGAATCTTGGGATTCACGATTGCATAAGTCGTCATGGCCTCATACGAGCGGGGGGCATAGGAGTACATATAAACGGCTGCGAAAGCTGTTAGAAAGAAGACTGGCAGAACAAATACTTTGTGGTGCCATAAGGTCTTGATTACTGCTATTGGATCCATGTCTCCCCCTCGGGGTTTTTGGGTGCAGATCCCGCCGGCACCGGGCCATTGCCAATTCTTGATGGCACTTCTTTTCGGAGCTCCAGTTCTCGTCGAACCATGATCCATGCCGCTCCCGCCAATCCAACGAAAAAGGGATACGTCAAGGCAAAGACGGGGAAAGACATTGAATCGAACGTCAAGGAGCAGACAGCGGCGATGAGGCCGGCCGCGGATGTGGCAGCCGCAAAGCAGCGGAGTGCTGGAATGCGTGATGCCTTGGCCGCGAGGAGGCTTGAAAGACCGGGTATTGCCAGGTATGCAATCAAGCCAATCAGCCCCACCACACCAATGGTTACAGTGGAGTTCAAATACTGGTTGTCCAGGATGTAAATGGCATTGGTGGGCATGTAGTTGCCTGGACCTACACCAAAGAACGGGTGCTCGGCAAACATGGCAGTCACCCGCGGATAGTTATTGGTTCGCGTCGTAATTGAGGGATCATCTTCGCCTGCAGTAAACGATGCCGTCAGGGTACCGACCAGCCCCGGAACCCCCAGGAACAGAACCGCAATTACGGCGGGCGCCGCGACCAAAGCCCAACGGCGGGCGATTCTTGGCAGGAAGGGTATGAACACAAGAAGGCCTGTAGCCAATCCAAGAATCCCGGAGCGGGATACCGTGGATGCTATGGCAAAGACCAAGAGGGACGTTCCAGTCCAATGCAGCCACTTTCGTCCTCTTGTGTCATAAATTCCCCTCCAGATGGAGAGCGGCAGCAACATAGAACAAATCACGGCCAACTCAATGGAATGAAAGGTGCTGCCGGATACGCGCATCATGAAACCGCGCATCTGGAAAGGTGTGTTTCCTCCGTTGTCCGTGAAACCGGGCATTGCCGCCTGCATCCACTCCATGGGGTTAACCCTGAAGAAGAACTGGATGACGGCCACAACGCAGCAAAAGAACGCTCCAGCGAGGATTGCCCGCGACAAGGACATCGCATCGTTGAGCGTCCGGACAGCCTCGGCTGTGACGAGAATGATGCCCGCGCTCGCAAGAAGCAAGATGAGCCAGCGGTCCGCGGCTGCCCGCGCTGTTACGGAACTACCGCCTGTATACCCTGAATACAGTGCCGCGTAGGAGACGCATGTCCCTACCCACAGCAGGACCAGCCCGATCCGCCCGGGATGAGGTGTACTGAGGGGGTTCTGCAGGCCGAACAGCACGGAGCACAGCCACACAGCCAGAATAAGTAAAGCAAGGAGCAGCGGCACGGTCCCGATGGCCCCCAACGGCTTTACCACCATGTTGGACGGGAAGAAAAAAACTCCGAAAGCCGCCATTCTCAGCAGCAAACCAACATGGTTGTTGCTCTTCAGGTTCAGGTCCAGATCCTCAAACCGGGCAGCTGGCCTTTTCAGGAAAACATGCAACGGCCTTCTGCTTGTCATGTCAATTCCCATTCCTGCCGATGAGCGCACGCGGATTCCACAACGGAAGTGAACGCTGCTTGGGAAGACGACCAGTCTTGGCGCGAGCGCTGAGCGATTCGCTGCGCCCGTTTCTCAATGTCAGGCTCGCTGACTGTCGCCGCGAGCGCCAAGGCGAGCCTGCCGGGCGATGCAGGTGCCCAGACAGCGTCTGGGTCGCTGAGCACTTGCGCGGAAAACGAGGACTCGTTGAGCACGGGGACGTTGCCGGCTGCCAAGAGCTCACCAGGGACCAATGAAACGTTGGTGAAGGAAATCGTGAGCCCTGCTATGGTGCGGTTGTACAGTACGTTGAGCTGCCGCGGTGGTAGGTTCCCGTGATTTGTGACAGGTATGTTCCAGCCGGAGACGGTATCGCCGTAAACATGAATCTCCTGGTCGGGCATGAGTGTGTGGAATTCCTCGAGGGCCATCTTGCCCATGAGGTATCCACGTCTGTCCACCCTCTTCTTTGCGTAGAAGACCACCCCCGTTCGCGGATGCCCGTCTTGAATCAGGTGATAGGTTTCCGTGTCGCAGCCAAAGGGAACCGTGGCAACCGGAAGTTGACCCAGTTCGGTTTTTAGGACCGCGCCGATCATGCCGCCCAGCGCTATGGTGGTGAGCCCGAACCGATAGCTGTCCTCTGCCAAGGCATAAAGGGCACCGCGTGGGTAGAAGTAGGGTTCATAATCCTGAATGAAGTAGAAACGGTGGACGTTTTGTGGCGAACGGGCTGCGAGGACATGCGCCGATGACCAGGAACTCGCGACGAGGGCATCCACTCCGTCCATGCCCCGAGTGGCGCTGCGAATCTCTGCGCGCAACATGGGCCAATGCCGGCGGACGAGCGATTCGTGCCGTGAGACATCATCGTCGTTGCGATCGTAGAGGAATAAAATGCAGCGATGTCCGCTGTCTTCCATTGCCTTCACCATCCTGAAGAAGGTCGTGTGGCCTCCCGATCCAGGCCCGGGCGGGGTACATACCCAGCCGATCACCAGAGGGCCGGTCTTGCCTGAGGACCGGTGGTTCTGTTCGAGTCCGGCGGGATCCGTGATGTCTTCCTCGCGAAGGGGGAAATCAGGTTCAGAAAGGCCCCACTTTTCGATGGCTGCACGTGCACCTTTCCGTAGAGCCTGCATGCCGAGGCCGGTCCAACCGTCGCGCCTGAGCCGGGATAGGGCATGGAGCACTGTAGGGGTGCCGGTTCTCATGGCTGTGACGTCCTGTCCGTTTTGTCGATGTAGTCTGTGAACTCCTTGAGCTCACGCCGTCTTGTTTCCAACGGAATGTGGGCTTTTGCGGACAGCATGACAGCAAGGGCGTCTTGCGGTCCGGAACGGAGCAACTCTTGGATCTCAGTCCCGCTCAGCGCTGCTTCCGCGGAGTGGACGGTGCCCTGCATGGTGGTGGACGCCCGTTTGCCGCCCAGGACTTCATCCACAAAGATGCCGTAGAGCATCATCTCGGAGAAGTGAAGCTGACTCCCTACAGCCGTCGGCCAAGCCAATCCGGTGGCCCGCTCGATATGGAGCAATAAGTCTCGGACGACTCGCGGTTCCCATAGGCACGGCCAGCAAATATAGTCGGTCAGATCGCCGTCCGCAGGCGGCGTCTGGAATCCCAGTAGCTTGCGCCCGGAAATGTGCCATTGCCTGTGACCAGGAAGCGTGTGGTCAACACCCCGTGGCTTTCGATACATGCAAACCTCACCTTCTACGCTGAAAGCGTCCAAGGTTGTGGGCCGAACCAGTACGCTGTCCGAATCCAGAAGCAACACCCCATCGGTGTCAAGGGACGCGCAGACGGCCAGTTTGATGATCTGCTGATAAATCCAGCCACGAATCGGGGGCCAGGGCCGTGTGGCATTGATCCACATGTTGAGCCACGGGATGTGGACGAACGTCCTTGGCAGGTATTCCCGTGCATCGTGAATTTGGGTCCGTGGTCCAGCTAGGTTTTCGAAGTCCCCCCGGTCGTTCCGTGGCACGACAATGTGGTGAACAACATCCACCGCTGTCATCGCCAAAACCGAGCGGTTCAGGTCCTTGCAGAGTTCCAGATCGGGTCCGTAGCTGGGCGTAACTACGGCGAGCGACCCGCTGACGGGACCGCTTCGAGGGCTAAAAAACACCACTGTTATGCCACCTCCGCATCTGCAGCTCGTGCCGGATCCTGCCAGCCAGGCGTGCGGGCCCTGACCGTAGGGGCTGGCTTGCCAGCGCTGGCCCCAACGCACGGCGCCTGGCATATTTGTTCCAAACCTCCAGCCCTTCGGGGTCATCGACGAGTTCATCGGCGAGCGCTGCCAGGGCCTCGGACTTGTGAGCTCTCCCCCTCCCCCGGTCGTATTCGTGGGAAGCCCGGGCGAGGGCATCGTTCGCCAGGGCCCGATGGGCCTTGGCTTTGAAGTCGGGCGCCTCGGGAAGAGCTGCTGCAGGGCCTGAGAACAATTCGTCGAACGCCAATCGCCGGGCTTTGAGATCCTCCAGCTCGTCGATCCCCATGGACGATAGGCTCTCCGCATGTTCACGGTGCCATGCCTGATCGGGACCATGTATATAGGCGACATCGGCAAAGGCAGCGATCCTGAGCCACAGCTCCATGTCGTGCGTGTGCTTGAGATGTGCCTGGTAGCCGATGGTTTGGAGGACAGATCGTCGGATGAATGCCTCAGGTGAGGTGATGACATTCAATCCATTCCGGCACCTGTCTTCGAGCCATTCCCGACCGGGCCACACGGTCCATGCCTTAGTGGTGAGCCGCGGTCTCGGAAGCTCGCTGGTCGTGAAATGGAGGGGATGCCCGTACACCAGGCCCACAGAGGGATATGCACGTGCAACGTTTACCGCGCGTTGCAGGGATCCTGGTGTCAGAACGTCGTCGGCATCAAGCCTGACCATAAACTCGCCTCGTGCAAGTACGGCACCATCGTTGAACGAGGTCACTGGGCCTTGATTACTTGTATGGCGCAGTATCCGGACCTGGTGGGAGCTTGCTGCCAGTTCTTGGGCAACGGCGATGCTGTCGTCGGTAGAGGCGTCATCAACGACGATGACTTCCACCGTGACGCCGTCTTGGGCGAGTGCACTCTCTACGGCTTGGCGAAGGAACCGGCCATAGTTGAAGCACGTTATGATCACTGTCACCGTGGCTCCCTCCGAAGGAGGGTGGTGGGGACGACACGTGATCTTCATGGGGACCGATGGCGGACCGGGCGTACCCGTTCCGTTTGCTGGCCCTTCTTCGGCGTCGGCCAGCATTGCACGCACTTCGCCCAGGCGCAGCGAAAACCAACGCCACAGCAGCAGTGAGTATGTCCCAGCCCCTACTGCGGCCCCGGCGAAGAGCGCCGCGACAGGAGCCTCGAATGTCAGCGAGGTCACCGCAGCTGCTGCAGAAGCGGGCACAGCAGCGATGAACGGCGGCCACAAGCTGTGGAGTGCCGAACGTAAGTCCGATCCATTTCGGTGTAGTGCAATTGCGTAGGCAGGTGCTACGACAACCAACGCGACGGCCAGATGGGCCGCGCCTGCCCCTACGATGCCTCCAAGGGGCACGCCAAGGGCCAGTGCTGGAATGAGCGTGGCAATCCAGGCGACCTGAACGAACAAGGTTGCCCTTGCCGCGCCATGGGCAAGAAGGTATGAGGCAGCGAGATCGAAACCCACGCGTAATGAACTGAACAATCCGAGCCAAACCAGTACCGTGGCCGCTGGCAGCCAGCGATCCCCGTAGATCACTTCGACGAGCGGGGCAGCAAGGAGGGCGAGCATGACTCCGGCGAGCAAAGCTATGGCCCACACGGGTCCCAGCAACGTTGCAAAGCTCCCCTTTCGCCTGCCGCTGGAAATCCTGGCGAATGCCGGCAGTGCAACGGAACGGACCACTTGACCAAGTGCACTCATTGGCCAGGTAGAAATATTGAAGGCCAAAAAGTAGTACCCCAAAGCCACCGGACCTGCGAGCCGGGATATAGCCACGTTGTCCACGTTCAAAAGGGCCCACGACAAGAGGTTGGCGCCTGCCACCGGGAAGCCGAACGAGATTATTGCCGGGGCCAAGGATTTGTGGAATCCTAGGCGAAAAGGCGTGCCGGCCAGCTGGAATTGCACCAGCAGGGACACTGCTTGGGATATAAGGCGCCCGACAGCAAGCGCCATGACGCCCCACCCAAGCATGATCAGGAGGAGGACCAGGGCCGTTCCAACCGTGAAATCAACCAGCGCGACGATGAAGAGTTTGCGCTGCGCAAAAGTGCGTTGCAACGATGCGTAGGGTACGACACCCGCCCCGGCCAGAAAGAGCGAGCAGGACATAACGGCAATGACTGGGCCGGCTGCAGGACTGCCGAGGAGCTCCGCGGTACCTTGGGCTGAGAAGGCCATGGCACCTGCAAGGGTTGCTCCGGCAATCAGGCCCAGCGTGGCAACCGTGGGTGCTTTCCGTTCGGGTTCCTCGGAACGGATCAGGTCCGCGCTCATGCCAAGATCTGCCATGGTCATCAATACCGTCTGCACGGTAAGAGCAACGGCGAATACTCCAAACTGCTCGGGGCTAAGGAGCCGCGCCAAGGCTATGCCAACAGCGAGGCTCCCCAGACGCAGGACGAGGTTGCTGACGCTGCTCCAGGCCAGTCCTTGCTTGACTTGCATGCCGAGTTCAGGGTGCGTCTGTGTCATTGGGCGGGCCCGACTGATGAGGCGGCCAGCAATAAGGCTTGCCGCTTAATGGATGCACGGAACTTTGCTACCTCAAAGCCTGTTCGCAGGTAGTCACCAACGATTTGGGCCGGCCGCCGACGGTAATCCGCCTTTTCATAGACGCCCAGTAAGCGACGGGCGGCAGAGTTCAAACTGAAGTTTTCTACTACCAGCTTCCTTCCGTGGGCACCCAATGCCATCCTCATCTGCTCGTCGACCAGGAGGCGTGAAAGGGCACCCAACAGGTCCTCTTGTTTCCCCGTTCCGTACCAGCCATCCTGCAGGAACCGTGACGTATTCCCCGGGGTGCACAGGCTCCAGAATCCGTCAGTTCCCTGCACGATGACCGGTTTGCCAAATGACATAGCACGCAATGCAGAGCTGCCCATGCCGAGGACTACGTCTGCAGCATCGTAAATATGCCGCGGATCCCGGACCAGCCCTTCGACCCGGATCACCACTTTTCCGTGGTGAGCATTTACTGCGTTCGCGGACGACCGGACATCACGGAGGCCTGGCCCGTCACCAGCGACAAGCAGCAGGACCGGAAAGTTCTCCGCCAAGCTATTCATGACGCCAATGGCGGCAAGGACACCTTGGACTTTGCCCAGGTCGGTGGTGAGCCGGCCCACCACGGCGACAACCCGCTCTCTTTCCCCAATCCCCAGCTGCCGCCGGGCTGCGAGCATCCCGCGGGACTTGTTGAAGTCAATGTCCACAGGCGGTTCCATGAGGTGCACCACCGGCCGAATCGCGGACTGCTCCTCCGCCAAACCTTTGGTGCCGACGATCAGTGGAACCGTCTTTGGCAGAAAGCGGGGAACGTCCATCGACAGTACCGTCATCACCAGTGGGGTACCGAGCGCCAAACCCGGCCCGAAGAACGCGTCTAAGGAAGGAGCCCATTCGTAACTGTGGATGATGTCGATTCTCCGTCGGCTAACAGCTCGATTAAGCCGCCGTACCGTTGCCGGGTCCACACCGTGCCTCCTGACAGGAGCTTCGATGAAGTCAAGTCCCAATTCCGCAACCCTGTCCAACAAGACACCAGGTGTAGCGAACACCACCACCTCGTGGCCGCTATCACGGACTGCGGCTGCCAGCTCTATGGCATTGATTTGGCTGCCACCCATGGCCAACTCGTGGGGATATACCAGGAGCTTCACAGGATGCCCTCCAGTTCCGGAGTGTTTCCCCGCCGGATCACCCTGGCCGGTACACCGGCCCAGGTTTCGTCTTCGGGGACGTCGGCAAGGACAGCGGCGCCCATGCCGATGATGGCTTTCGCGCCGATGGTCAGGCGCTCGCGGATGCTGGCATTCATGCCGATGTAGGCGGCCCGGCCCACGTGGACGTTGCCGCCGAGCGACACTCCGGAGGCGAACGTCGCGTAGTCGCCGGTGACGTCGTCATGGGTGAACGTAACCCCGGGCATTGCCACAACGTGGTTGCCGATGGTCACCGACGCGGTCATGCTCACGTGGGCGAGGAGGATGCTTCCCCGCCCAATCATGCAGCCTTCGGGAACATGCACGGACGGATCGATCGCGGTGGCGTAGCGGTCTTCAGCCAGGCCCAATGCGCGGAGCCGCATCACGACACTTTCCCTTCCGCTGCCGGATCCAATGCAGATCAGCAGCAGTGCATGGGGGTAGTTCATTGCTTCCCGGACGGGACCGAGGACATGGGCGCCGTCCACCACGCGCCCGAGCTTGTCTTCGTCGTCGTCGAGAATCCCAATGACGTCGAAGGGCCCGCTGCTGCGGACCATGGCAAGCACCTCCCGGGCGAGGCCGCTTGCCGCGATGAGGAGTAGCTCGCTCATGGCGTTCCCGCCGCACGTAACACGGAATCGATGACACGAACCTGATCGCGCAGTGCCAATTGGTGGTAGAGGGGCAATATCAGCGTGTGATCCGTCAACCACTCCGTGGCATCCAGCTTGGCGGAGCCGGTGTCCGCGCCTGCGTATGCAGGCTGCCGGTGCGCAGCCATGATCCCGCGGCGGGCTGAGATACCGTCGGCGGCTAAACGCGCCATGAGCGCGTCCCGTTCCAGCGGGAACGCCTCACCGACCTCCAGCCAGCACGACTGGAAGTTGCTGAGGCCGTACGTCGGATCGCCCACCAGGCGAAGTCCTTCCACTCCTGCAAAGGCGTTTGCGTAGGTAGCGGCAAGTTCGCGGCGCCGGTGGACGGCGGCACTGAGGCGGCCAAGTTGGACGATTCCGACGGCGGCCTGAAGGTCGGTCATGCGGTAGTTGAACCCGACCTCGAGGTACTCCTCCGCGGGGGCGAGCAGGCTGGCATGGCGGTCTGCGGCTGAAACACTCATGGAGTGTTCGCGGAGGCGTCGTGCCCTGTCACTGTAGTCCTGGCGTGGTGTGGTGATCATGCCGCCCTCGCCTGTGGTGAGGATCTTGCGTGGGTGGAAGGACCAGGCAGCCAACTCGGCGTTGAAACCAACCGGCTGTCCACGGTACCTGGAGCCAATGGCACAGGCGGCGTCTTCCACCACCGTAATGCCGAGGGGATCGCAGAGGGCCCGAATGGGTTCCAGGTCAACAGGGACTCCGGCCTGGTCCACGGCGATGACCGCCGTAGTAGCCGGAGTCAGGGCGGCCTCGATGGTTTCTGCAGTGACGCAGCCTGTAAGGACGTCGACGTCGGCGAAGACCGGCCGCGCGCCCACGTACGTTGCCGCGTTGGCGGTGGCAATGAAGGACAATGATGGAACCACGACGTCGTCACCGGCCGAGACACCGGCCACTGCGAGGGCTAAGTGGAGCGCCGAGGTGCAACTCGACGTCGCGACCGCGAAACCAGCACGTTGCTCTGACGCGAAGGCATCCTCAAATTGCCGGACTTTGGGACCTTGGGCCACCCAGCCGGAGGCAATGACCTCAGCCACAGCCTGGGCTTCCTCTTCGCCGAGCCAGGGCTTCATGACGTCTATGCGGCCCAGCCGGGTCTCGGAAATGGTCATCGCACACCGACTGCCGGAGCGGGGCGACGTTCGGATCGACCTGCAGCAATCTCCGCCCTGAGGGGTCGCCACCAGGAAACAAGCGAGCGCAATCCGTCTTCCAATCCAACAGCTGCTTCGAAGCCCAGGTCCTCGCGTGCTGCCGTGATGTCCGCGAGGCGGCGGGCAACTCCGTTGACAGCACGCTCAGGGCCATGCTCCAGGTGAAGAGCTGACTCCATGACCCTCAGCAACGTCTGTGCCATTTCAGCCAGGCTGGTCTCTTTGCCACTGGCGACGTTGTAGACGCCTTCGCGTACATTGCTGATGGCAGCAAGGACATTGGCCCTGGCGACGTCCGCGGTATGGATGAAGTCCATGGTCTGCTGTCCATTACCGAAAATCAGTGGAGGCTCGCCATCAACGATCCGCTCCATCCAACGAACCAGGACTTCGGTATAGAGGCCATGCACGTCCATGCGGGGTCCATAGACGTTGAAGTACCTCAGCAGCACGAAATTCAGGCCTGACATGGCACGAAAGCTCCTTGCCATTCCCTCGTTGAAGGACTTCGCGGCGCCATAGAAGGTGTCGTTGTTATGGTGGTGGTGGCTTTCCTTGGTGGGAAATTCCTCCGCCATGCCGTAAACGGAGGCACTCGATGCGGAGATGAGCTTTTCCACCTTGTGTTCCGCAGCTGCCTCGTAGACGTTGAAGGTCCCATCAACCAATACTTCGAGCGCCAGGCGTGGTTCCTCCGCGCACTGGGTGATGCGGATGGCGGCCTGGTGGAAAACGAGGTCCTTGCCGCGGGTAAGGTCATGGACGAGGTCGCGGTCCCGCAGATCGCCCTCGATCAGGCTCACCCTATTAGTCCGGAGGGCTTCGTCGAGGTTTTCACGGCGGCCCCGGACGAGGTTATCCAGTACGTCTACGTGCGCCGCACCGGCGTCGAGCAGTTGGTCAACCAGTGTGGACCCGATGGTGCCGGCACCTCCGGTAACCAGGACCCGTGCCCCTGGAAGCTCTTTCACCGCGCAACCTGGAGTGAGATTTCATTCCCGGCGACGATTGTTGATTGTCCGTCAGTACCCAGGCTTTGGGTGACGGCTTCGAGCACGGACAGGACGCGGAGCCCGGACTCGCCACTGGTCCGTGGCGTTGTCCGATTGCGGATGGACGAGGCAAGCTCACCCACCACTTGGCCCAGGGGTTCGCGTTCCTGCAAAGCCGGCGACCATGTGTCACCCAAGCGGTAGGAGATGGCGGAGGTTCGTTTGTCTGCCGCGGTCCTGGGTTGATGCTCCAGGCTGACCCCTCGGTCGTACACGCTGAGCCGCTGCTGGGGGTTGAGGTCGTCCCAGACCAGCGTCCTCTTTGACCCTCCTATGATCATTTGCCGGATCTTGGTTGGGCTGAGCCAATTGACGTGGATATGAACCATGGCGTCGTTGGGAAGCCCGAAGGTGAGGTGTCCGACGCAGTCCCTGCCGGTTCCCAAGGGATCCGCGCCGTGGGCGGAAATTTCCGTAGGGTGCAGGCCTCCGGGGAGGACAAAGTCCAGGATGGAAAGGTCGTGCGGAGCCAGATCCCAGAAGACGTTGACGTCCGGCTGGACGAGTCCAAGATTGATGCGTACCGAATCCACATACAAGATCTCACCCAGCGCGCCACTGGCTACCAGTTCCTGAATCTTGAGCACCGCCGGAGTGAAGCAGTATGTATGGTCTGCCATCAGGACCAATCCCCTGGCCTTTGCTTCTTCCACCATCTCCAACCCTTTGGCCCGACTGTCAGCCAACGGCTTCTCCACCAGGACATGCGTGCCTGCGCGCAGTGCTGTCATCACCACTCCGTGGTGGGTGTGCGCCGGGGTCGCCACTGCTATGGCGTCCAGGTTGTACGTGTCCAGCAGCTCGTCCAAGGACTCGACGACGGCCACCCCACCCACCGTCTCTGCGAGCCGTAGGCCGCGTTCGACGTCGAGGTCGCAGATGGCAACGAGATCCCAGTCGGGGCTGGCTTTGAGGTTCCGGGCGAGATTGGGGCCCCAGTACCCTGCCCCCACCACCGCGATACGGAGCCTGGGCTGTAGTCCGTGGCCGTTCAGTTGTCCTGATGGAATGGTTCGTATGGTCATTTCCCACTCTGCTTCTGTTGTGACAGCGCGATCCGCTTGGTTTGTTTCAGCTATTGGCTAATAGGCTCCGGACGGTTGGACCATAGCTTTGAAGGTCCGCCACATAATCATCAAATCGCCCGCTATGGACCAGTTCTCGACGTAGTAGAGGTCCAGGCGGACGGCTTCATCCCATGGCAGGTCCGATCGCCCGTTGATCTGCCACAGGCCCGTGATACCGGGCTTGATGAGCAGCCGACGATGCGTGTGGCGTTCGTATCCGCTGACTTCCCGGGCCAACGGTGGTCGGGGCCCCACAAGGCTCATGTTGCCCACCAGGACGTTCCAGAACTGGGGAAGTTCATCCAAGGAGTATTTGCGCATCCAGCGGCCGCACCCTGTGATGCGGGGGTCGCCACGGATTTTGAAGAGGACGCCCGCGCCCTCATCCTGGGTACTTAGTTCCTCCAACCGGGAATCTGCGTCCACCACCATGGAACGGAACTTCAGCATGTGGAAGGTAGTGCCCCTTCGGCCGACCCTCTCCTGCCGGAAGAGTACGGGGCCGGGGCTGTCGCGATGAACTATCGCAGCCAGGAGCAGCAGTACCGGCGACAGAATCACCAACGCCAAGGCCGAGACCGTAATGTCCATCAAGCGCTTGAGCGTGTGCTTGCCCCCGGAGTAGTGCGGAATGTCTACGTGCATCAGAGGAAGACCTTCGACCGGCCGCCAGTGGATGCGCGGGCCGGCAACATTGGTCAGGGCGGCCGCGAGCACAAGTTCCGCTGAGTTCTCTTCCAGCCGCCACCCGAGCTCCTGGATGAACTGGTTTCCGCCAGGCAAGGGGCCGGCCACGATCACCGCGTTGGCGCCTGTTTGCCGCACGGTGTGGGAGATACCGTAGATCGAGGACAGGACAGGCACGCGGAGATGGTCCACCTTCAGGACCGCACCACGACGGGCGCCGGGAAGGCATGCTCCGAGGATGTCGTAGGCGGTACCGGACTTTCGGTTGATCTGCTTGATCACGTACCTCACGTCCTGCGGTTCACCGACAACGATCGCCCGGGAAAGGCACCGCCCACGGGACTTTTCGTGACTCAACCACCGGCGGAAGCTCCACCGGCTCCCGGTGAGTGCCATCAAGCCAAGCGGCAAGGAGACAAGCACGAATGAGCTGACCGCATCAAGCCGGAAAACCACCGCGACGATGCCCAGGAAGCCGAAGACGCGAAAACTGGCCGACAGGACCCGCTTGTACTCTTCGGGACCTACGCCAAGGACTTTGGGATCCCGGGTCCGATAGACCTCCAGCGAACCCAACCAAACCAAACCAAGTATCAATGCCATCACCAGGTGGCCTGCGTACCTGGGGCTGTCCACCGACAATGACAATCCGTCGGTGTTCAGGACAAAGCCGGCGAACACGGCGGTAGCCACCAGGATGGTGTCCGACATACGGAGGCCACTGGTCAGCGAGTGTGTCCAGTCACGGCTGCCCCTGCGGGAAAAACTGACGCGTGGGGTCCTGCGGGTGACTGGCGGCACGAAGTCCAGGGTGACCTCGGAGCTCGGTGCCGCCAGTCCCGCCTTTTCAGTCCGTTGTGCAGCAACGGACTTGTCAATCCAGGGAGACATCGGCGGATTGACGTCGGCGATGGCAGTTTTTGCGGGAAAGACTGAACCCGCGAAGGCATGGTCCGCACCGTTGGGTGCCGCTACCTTGCCCGTACGCAAGACTGGAACTTTCACCATGTCAGCCTTCTTTGCAGACCTGCCATTGCCTACTTATCAGTGAAGCGGCGGCTGTGAGGGGGCGCACCAGTAGTCGGTACTCAAGTTTGCGCAGGATTACCCATCAGGCCTACGTGCGAGTACCTAGCCGGCAATGGCGGCACTACGTGTTTTCTTCCCGCACAGGACGGGCATAACTGCGGAAATCCGGGTGGGAACCGGGACAAAAGCTGCCGGAAGAAGACACAAGAAAACCGGCCACCCAAGGGTGGCCGGTTCATCAGGGCAATCAGTCCTCTACGATCTCCAGGTCTTCATCCAGTACCTCGTCGTCTTCTTCGTCCTCGTCATCGAAAACCTGGAGCGGAGTAACCTCGGAGTAAGACTCGTAGAGTGCATCTTCATAGACCTCGAAGGCATCCGCCACGGCGAAAAAGGCCGCTTCGACGTTGGGGTCACCTTCACCCCGACGCGCAGAGGCGGCAGCCAGATGTTCTTCCAGGGCGGCGGTCAGTGATTGAAGCGCGACACGCGGATCGATGCTCATGACTTCACGTTAGCCGGAAAAGGATGAAAATGGAGAGGGATGAGAGAACAATTTCCGGGCAGCTCCGTGGAGCGCCAACGAGACTACGCACGTCAGTACGAGTACCTCGTACTGACGGTGGGACCTGAGGATTCGCTGCCGGAAGCCCGCCGCAGGCTCGCCGAGCATTCCGAATACGGCAAGTGGGAACTGGAGCGCAGCGTGCTCTACCTCGGAGGCGGGCGACGCTTCTGGCTGCGCCGCAAAGTCTATTCCGTGCAGCGAACCGTCTGAGTCCGGCACCACAACAAGCTGCTAGCCCTCCAAGGGGCCCAACCATGCGTTCGCAACAGTGTTGTGGGCGGATTCATCGTTGGACGGATGGAAGATGCCCGCCAGTACGTCCCGGTAAAGCCGCTCCATCTCGGACCCGCGGAAGTAACTGGATCCTCCCGTGACACGGATGGACAAGTCCACTACGTGGCGTGCGTTCTCCGTGGCACGGGACTTGAGTCCCACGAGTTTGGGGAACCACTGGGCTCCGTGGTCCACCAGGTTGTCCACATCACGCGCCAGGGAAGAGATTTGCGGTGAGATCCCGTCCATGGCCAGGGCGGCGTCTGCCACCTTCCAGCGGATGTCAGGATCCTGTGCATAACTCCGCCCACCGTGCTTCGCCGACACCCGACGCTTCACGTTCGCCACCCCAAGGGTGAACGCACGTTCGGCCACTCCTGTGTACACAGCAGCCAACAACGTCTCGAAGCAGGCAAAGATCGCGAAGATCAGCAGGTCCTTGTTCGGTCCCACGGGTAGTTTGCGGAAGATCCGTTCGGAGGGAATCACGGCTCCATGCAGGAGGGTGGTGTTGGACGCGCTTGCACGCATACCCAGAGTGTCCCAGTCGCTCAGGGTCTCATGGCCCGGCTCATCGCGGCGAAGAAAGCCAAAGACGAGCTCACCTTCGCCGTCCCTGGCGCCGGCATCCTTACCGAAAGTTCCCAGCCGGGTCCAGCCGCGCGAGAGGCTGGTGAAGATCTTGCGGCCCGAGAACCGGTAGCTCCCGTCAGGTAGGGGTTCGGCTACTGTTCCGGAATCGAACAGCATGGAATCGTTGCCGGCCTCGGAGATGCCGAAAGCGAAGACCTCCCCCTCCCCCGCCTCCTTCAACACAAAATCCAGCGAGCTGTCCCCGCGGGCGGTCAGGACCTGCGCGACGCCGGTCCAGACCAGGTGCATATTCACCGCAAGCGCCGTGGCCGGGGCAGCCGTGGCGAGACGCTGCTGCAGCGCCGCCACCGATTCGAGCCCAAGCCCGAACCCGCCGTCGGCCTCCGATACGAACAGCTTGAGATAACCGGCCGCTGCCAACTCTTCCAGGTCTTCATGAAAGAACTGGTTGTTTTGGTCGTAGCCCGCAGCGCGACCACGCAGCCGTTCGAGCAGTTCGTCGGGAAGAATTTCTTCGGCAGTCATGGCGATCCTTCTGATGCGTGCTTTTAGTTACTGAGCCTTTAGTTACTGAGCCTTTAGTTACTGAGCCTTTAGTTGCTGAGCCTTTAGTTGCTGAGCCTTTAGTAGTTACTGAGCAGGGTGTTAAGGACCCGGGCGCCAAACTGGAGGGACTCGGCCGGCACGCGCTCGTCAACGCCATGGAACATTCCCGTGAAGTCCAGTTCATCGGGAAGCATCAGAGGAGCGAAACCGTAGCCGGTGATACCGATCTTGCTCAACGACTTATTGTCCGTGCCTCCGGACAGCGTGTACGGGAGGACCTTGGCGCCCGGGTCTTCGGAGTGCAGGGCATCGATCATGGAGTCCACCAAGTTCCCTGCGAACGGCACCTCCAAGGAAACATCCTTGTTGACGTAGCTGATCTCGATGCCATCTCCGGCGAGTTCCTTGATGGTCTCAAACACCAGCTCCTGCTGTCCCGGCAGTGTTCGGCAGTCCACGAACGCCTCGGCCGATTCGGGGATGACGTTGTGCTTGTAGCCGGAGCGCAGATACGTGGGATTGGAGGTGTTCTGAAGTGTGGCACCGACGAACCTGGCTACGGTACCAAGTTCCTTCAGGAGGATGTCAGGGTTATCGGCGTCGAACTCGACGCCGGTGAGCTCGGTGACGCCGTCAAGGAACTGTCGGGTGGTTGGCGTCAATTCCACAGGCCACTTGTGTTCGCCGATCCTTGTCACAGCGGCGGCAAGCCGCGTGACGGCATTGTCGGTATTGATCTGGGAACCGTGGCCTGCCCGGCCATGAGCTACCAGCCGCAACCATGACAAGCCCTTCTCGGCAGTCTGCAGCAGGTAGGTCCGTTGTCCGCCGATCGTGGCTGAGAATCCACCAACTTCGGAGATGGCTTCCGTGGCGCCGTCAAAGAGCTCGCGCCGGTGCTCCACCGCGTACCTGGCCCCGTAGGTGCCACCGGCTTCCTCATCCGCGAAGAAAGCGAAAATGATGTCGCGCTTGGGCTTGCGTCCGGTTCGGGCAAAGTTGCGCATGACTGAAAGGATCATGGCGTCCATGTCCTTCATGTCCACGGCGCCGCGACCCCAGACCAAACCGTCCTTCAGTTCGCCGCTGAACGGGTCCACGCTCCACTGGTCCTTGAGGGCAGGTACAACATCGAGGTGTCCGTGTACCACCAGGGCGTCCGCCGAGGGGTCTTCTCCGGCCATGCGGGTTACTACGTTGGCGCGGCCGGGGGCCGACTCGAAGATCTCGGCTTCCAGGCCGACTTCGGTGATCAGTCCGGCCGTGTATTCCGCTGCCGCACGCTCCCCTGGCCCCGAGTCATCTCCAAAGTTGGAGGAGTCGATGCGGATCAGCTCCTGGCAGATCCGGACAACTTCGTCTTCGGGGCGGATGACAGACATGGAAACTCTCCTTGCGTGGCTGGGCTGCAGGTTCCGGTGACGCGCTGCGGTTTTCCAGCGTTTCCGTCCCGTGTTCCATCAGCCTACCCACCAGTGGTGGCAGACGTCCGGAATGTGTGGATTCCACACGCGCCAAGGGCCGCCAAGGCGCCCTCATACGGGTCGATTTTTCAGCGACCTGAAACCGTGTTAGAGTTTTTCTCGCTGCTTCGGAGGAAAGTGAAACACCGCAAGGTGCAAAACAGCCCATCTGAACACCACCTGCGCGGGTGGCGGAATGGCAGACGCGCTAGCTTGAGGTGCTAGTCCTCGAAAGGGGGTGGGGGTTCAAGTCCCCCTCCGCGCACAATCGCAAGGCCTGGAATCCACGGATTTCGGGCCTTGTTTTGTTTGCCCCGCAGCCTGACGCAAGCGCCGTAAGAACCACGACGGTGGCGGTCGCCTCAGGGGCGACCGCCACCGTTGAAGGCTTGACGTGACTGTCAGGCCAAGTGGGCAACCGTCCCGGCAAAGTGCCGCCGGCCGCTGCGTGGATTCCAGGCTACGTATTCAGAGCGTTCCCACGTGCCCGCATGCGCCTGGACCGTGGTGATATCCAAGGCAACACGCGCAGGTAGGAACACCGGGGCTTCGAAGGTGACATCCCAAGTGAACGAGTCCGACTTCACCGATCCCACGTCAGCCAGTGCCCGCGAGGCCAAGTACATGCCGTGGGCAATGGATCCCCGAAGCCCCAGGGCCTTGGCTGACAGGACACTCAGGTGAATTGGATTGAAATCGCCGGAAACGGCGGCGTAGCTGCGGCCGGTGTCCAGATTCAGCTGCCAGAGCGCAGTGGGATTTGGTGGGACAAAGTCCCCTGCCGCAGAGGCTCCGTTCGCACTGCCCGGCTTGTCGATACCAGGCAGGAAGACACCTTTGGCAAGGTACGTCGAGACGCCGCGCCACATCAAATCATCACTGGCTCCGGAGCGGACCTCAGCCACGACGTCCACCTGTGTTCCGGCTCTATGTCCGGCAAGGTTCTCCGACCAGGAACGGATGTTCAGGTCCTGGGTGAACTGCAGGGGGGCCAGCTGTTCAATGCGGTTCTTCAGATGGATCATGCCAAGAAGCGGCAGCGGAAAGTCTTCGCGATTCATGACGCTCATGGAAACGGGAAACGCCAGGGCATGAACGTAACCCGCAGGGAGCGTATCGCTGGCAGTTTCGCCTACCAAATGTTGGTAGGCAGTCAGATTTTCGACGTCGGCCCGCACTCCCCTGACTTCGTGGCTGACGGCAGGAAGACGCTTCTTTCCGGTTGATGCTCCCAAGACCCTTCGACGGGCGGCTGCGGCTGCGGCATTGACATACAACTTGGAGAGCGAAGGCAGCTCGCCAAGGACAACGGGCTGGGGATGATTCATGCTCCCACCAGTTGTTGCCCGCACACGCGCAGTACCTCACCGGAGATCCCGCCGGCAGCATCACTGGAAAGGAACGCGATGGCTTCGGCCACATCCTGGGGCTGGCCGCCCTGCTTGAGCGAGTTGAGCCTGCGGGCCGCCTCACGGATCGCGAAGGGCATCTTGGCCGTCATCTCGGTTTCAATGAATCCCGGAGCTACTGCGTTGATGGTCCCACCGAAAGGTTCAACCAGCGCCGCCGTTGACCTCACCATGCCTATAACGCCACCCTTGGATGCGCCGTAATTGGTCTGGCCCCTGTTTCCGGCGATGCCACTTGTTGACGCGACTGACACAATGCGAGGCGACTCCTTGAAATGCTCCGACGCCAAAAGTGCTTCGTTGATTCTCAGTTGAGCTGCGATGTTGACGGCGATAACTGACTGCCACCGGCCCTCATCCATGTTGGCAAGAAGCCTGTCGCGGGTAATACCCGCGTTGTGAACCACGATGTCGAGCCGTCCATGGCGTTCCACTGCGTGTTCGATGATGCGGTGTCCGGCGTCGTCCCGGCTGATATCGAGCTGCAGGGCAGTCCCGTGGACTTCATTGGCTACAGCTGCCAGATGATCCCCGGCCGCCGGGATGTCTACTGCCACGATTTTGGCCCCGTCGCGGTGCAGCGTTCGAGCTATGGCAGCACCTATACCCCGCGCGGCGCCGGTAACCACTGCCACTTTCCCCGCGAGGGGTTTATCGGCGTCATTTGGCAGGCTGCCTGAGGCTGAGCGGACGGTCAGGAACTGTCCGTCCACATAAGCGGAGCGGCCAGAGAGGAAGAACCGCAGGGCGCCCAGCGCGGATGGACTGGTGGTCGCCAGCTGGTCATCCAGGAGAATGCCGTTGGCCGTGGCACCCGCCCGTAGCTCCTTGGCAAGGGACCGCAACAACCCATCGATGCCCTGCCGCGCGGCAGCGGAGGCAGGGGTCCGTGCTGACTGGGGTGTCCGGGAAATCGTAATGACCCGGCCGTTAGGTGAGAGGTCCCGAAGTGACGCGCCTGCGGCAAGGACAGATTTTCCCAGGTCCTCGGGGTGCTGGACCGCATCAAGCACCAGAATGATTGCCCCAAGTTTCTCCTTGGGGAGTGCATTGCGACGGACGTCCAAACCCCAACCGAGCATGGTGGTGGCAATGTCGTCTGCCCCCGCGCTGTCGCCACTGACCAAGACCGGGCCGGAAATGAGGGGGGCGCCAGGTTGGTGGCGCCGAAGTACTACGGGCTGCGGCAGGCCGAGCTTCCTGGCCACGTCCTTCCCCAGTCCCTGGCTCACGAGCTGTGTGTACTTGTCTGTCATCGCGCTCCCCCTAGGCTGCTTCCAGAATCGCAACGACACCTTGGCCGCCGGCGGCGCACACGGAGATCAAGCCACGCGCCGGGCGGCCGTCAACGGTGCCCTTCTCATGCAGCATTTTCGCAAGTGATGCCACGATCCTGCCACCTGTTGCTGCAAAGGGGTGGCCGGCAGCCAACGACGATCCATTGACGTTGAGCTTTGCACGGTCCACCTTTCCCAACGCACCGTCAAGGCCCAAACGCGTCTTGCCAAACTCTTCGTCTTCCCAGGCAGCCAAGGTACTGAGGACGGTTCCGGCAAAGGCCTCGTGAATTTCGAAGAAGTCGATGTCCTCGAAAGTGAGGCCGTGACGTGCCAACAAGCGAGGAACCGCGAAGACCGGTGCCATGAGCAAGCCGTCCTTGCCGTGCACGAAGTCCACGGCGGCAGCTTCACCGTCCAGGACTGTGGCGAGCTTGGGAAGGCCACGCGCGTCCGCCCATTCCTCGCTTGCCAGCAGGACAGCGGATGCGCCGTCGGTCAGAGGCGTGGAGTTGCCCGCGGTCATGGTCGCCTCCGAACCGAGGTTTTTACCAAACACGGGCTTGAGGGTGGAGAGCTTCTCCAGCGTGGTGTCTGCGCGCAGGTTGGAATCGCGGTTGAGCCCTCGGTAAGGGGTGAGGAGGTCATCAAAGAAGCCCCGCTCGTACGCGGCAGCCAAGTTGCGGTGGCTGTTGAAAGCAAGCTCGTCCTGCGCTTCACGGGAGATTTTCCACTGCGCAGTAGTGAGGGCCTGATGTTCACCCATGGACAGCCCGGTGCGGGGTTCCCCCGTGTTGGGGGCATCCGGGGCCAGATCCTTGGGGCGGATCCGGCCGACGACCTTCAGCTTTTGAACAGTGGTCTTGGCCCGGTTGAGGTCCAGCAGAATTTCCCGGAGGCCCTCACTGACGGCGATCGGGGCATCCGATGCCGAGTCCACCCCACCGGCAATCCCTGAATCGATCTGCCCCAACTTGATCTTGTTGGACAACCCAAGGACGGTCTCCAAGCCTGTTGCGCAGGCTTGTTGGAGATCGTATGCGGGAGTTTCAGGAGACAGTGCAGACCCGAGGACGGCTTCCCGGGTGAGATTGAAGTCCCTTGAATGCTTAAGTACGGCACCCGCCGCGACTTCTCCAAGGCGTTCGTCCTGGAGCCCGAACCTGGCGATGAGCCCCTCCAGCGCTGCGGTCAGCATGTCCTGGTTGGAGGACTTTACATAAACGCCACCGGTCCGAGCGAACGGGATGCGGTTGCCGCCCACGATGACCGCCGAGCGTGTCGATTGAGGGACGTTGGCCGATTCCAGGGGTCCGTCCGTGGTCACGTCTGCTGTAGCCATGCTTGTCTCCTTCGATCAATGCCAGTTACTGATACCCAGCGTACCTGATACGCTGGGTATCGTGAACACTCGCCACGAAGAATCCGCCGGCGCCGCAGGCTCGGCACAGGTTGCTGTTGAAGACGTCATCGCCATGGAGGGTGAAGCCGTGGTCGATGGACGCGCGGCCCGCTGGCAGACCCATCGTGAGGAGCGCCGGCGCGAACTCATCAAAGCCGCCCGGAAGGCCGTCCACAGGCTTGGAAGTGACGCCTCCATGGAGGACATCGCCGGAGCCGCAGGAACCTCGAAGTCGGTCTTTTACCGCTACTTCGGCGACAAAGCAGGTCTTCAGCAATCAATGGGGGAAGTGGTGCTGGGGCAAATGCAGCGCCGCATGCAGGAGGCCGCCCAATCGGCGCAAACCCCGCGCGAGGGCCTGTTTGCCATGGTCTCCGCATACTTGCAGATGGCCGAATCCAGCCCCAACGTCTACGCCTTCATCACCCGGCTCACTCCCGGGGAAGCTTCTGCCCAGGACGCCATAGCGGCCTCCGGCGCCCTGGGAAATTTCTTCGAGCAGATCACGGACATGATCGCAACTCCCATGCGGGAGTACCTCGGCGAAGAAAAAGAAGCGGTCATCGTGTACTGGCCCACCGCCGCTATAGGGCTCGTCAGGAATGCCGGAGAAATGTGGCTGGGAAGCCCTGCCGGCAGCACAAGGCCCGATCAGGCGACCATGGCCGGCCGCATCACGGATTGGCTGTGCCTCGGCATTGCCCCTGAGCTCAAAAGCACCACCTGACATCAGCAATGACTCATCAGTTGTCGGAACCAAAGAAGGAAGCAACATGACTGAAGTAGTGGACAGGGCCTCATCCGCCCAACAACCCTCAGGCCGCGAAGACGCCGCCACCAGTGGCGCCGAGCCCGTGGTTGACGTCGCCGCCCTTGGGGAGCAACTTCTTGGAAAATGGGCCCACATCCGCCACGAGGCCCGCAAGGTCGCAGGTAACCCGGCAGTGCAGAAGATCGAAGGCCTGCACCATACTGAACACCGGGCCCGGGTGTTCGAGCAACTGAAGTTCCTGGTGGACAACAACACCGTCCACCGGGCCTTCCCCACCCGGCTTGGCGGCTCCGACGATCACGGCGGCAACATCGCCGGCTTCGAAGAGATCGTTACCGCCGACCCGTCCCTCCAGATCAAGGCCGGCGTCCAGTGGGGCCTGTTCGGCTCAGCAGTGATGCACCTTGGCACAGTGGAACATCAGGATAAGTGGCTCCCCGGCATCATGAGCCTCGAAATTCCCGGCTGTTTCGCCATGACTGAGACGGGCCACGGTTCGGATGTTGCCAGCATTGCCACCACGGCGACGTACGACGAAGCCAGCCAGGAATTCGTTATCAATACTCCCTTCCGGGCAGCATGGAAGGACTACATCGGCAATGCAGCCAATGACGGCCTCGCCGCCGTGGTGTTTGCCCAGCTGATCACCAAGAACGTCAACCACGGTGTCCACGCTTTCTATGTGGAACTCCGTGACCCGGCCACCAAGGAGTTCCTTCCGGGCATCGGCGGTGAGGATGACGGCATCAAGGGCGGACTCAACGGCATCGACAACGGCCGTTTGCACTTCACGGACGTACGCATCCCCCGCACCAACCTCCTGAACCGTTACGGCGACGTTGCTGTGGACGGCACCTACTCCTCCACCATTGAGAGCCCGGGACGCCGCTTCTTCACGATGCTCGGTACCTTGGTCCAGGGACGCGTTTCCCTCGATGGTGCGGCAGTAGCTGCCAGCAAGGTGGCACTCAAGACGGCTATCCAGTACGCCACTGAGCGCCGCCAGTTCAATGCCTCGTCCAGCACCGATGAAGAGGTCCTGTTGGACTACCAGCGGCACCAGCGGCGTTTGTTCACCAGGCTGGCAACCACCTACGCGGCCAGCTTCGCCCACGAGCAACTCCTGCAAAAGTTCGACGACGTCTTCTCCGGTGCCCACGACACCGATGCCGACCGCCAGGACCTGGAAACGCTGGCTGCCGCCCTCAAGCCCCTGAGCACCTGGCATGCCCTGGACACGTTGCAGGAGTGCCGCGAGGCATGCGGCGGCGCTGGCTTCCTGATCGAAAACCGCTTTGCTTCGCTGCGCGCAGACCTCGACGTATATGTCACGTTCGAAGGCGACAACACCGTCCTGCTGCAACTGGTTGCCAAGCGACTCTTGGCGGACTACGCCAAGGAATTCCGCAGCGCCGATTTCGGCGTGCTTGCCCGATACGTGGTGGACCAGGCTGCCGGCGTGGCCCTGCACCGGACTGGCCTCCGGCAGGTTGCCCAGTTCGTGGCCGATACAGGCTCGGTACAGAAGGCGGCTCTGGCTTTGAGGGACGAGGAAGGCCAGCGCACCCTCTTGGCTGACCGTGTCCAGTCAATGGTCGCCGAGGTCGGTGCCGCGTTGAAGGGCGCCAACAAACTTCCCCAGCACCAGGCCGCAGCCCTGTTCAACCAACACCAGCATGAACTCATTGAAGCGGCTCAGGCTCACGCGGAACTTCTCCAATGGGAAGCTTTCACCGAGGCGCTGACACACGTTACGGATGATGGAACCAAACGCGTGCTGACGTGGCTGCGCGACTTGTTCGGACTGTCCCTGATTGAGAAGCACCTCTCCTGGTACCTCATGAATGGAAGGCTTTCGATGCAGCGCGGCCGGACCGTTGGTACCTACATCAACCGCCTGCTGGTCAAGATCCGCCCGCATGCGGTGGACCTTGTGGACGCTTTTGGTTACGGTCCGGAGCACCTGCGGGCCGCCATTGCAACCGGTGCTGAAGCTACCCGGCAGGATGAAGCCCGTGAGCACTTCCGAGGACAGCGGGCCAACGGCAGCGCGCCGGCGGACGAGAAAACGCTCCTGGCGCTCAAGGCCTCCAAAGCCCGTTAGCAGAGCTTTGCCGCCGTGGGGTGAACACTTGCGGAACTGTTGAAACAGCGACGGCGCCGTCCCTGCCAAGGGGGCGGCGCCGTCGTCGTTTGGCCTGCTGTTGGAGGCAGGAAATCAGCGCAGGACTGACCGGTAGACCTCGAGCGTTGTTTCGGTGATGGACTCCCAGGAGAAGTGTTCCTCTGCCCGGCGACGTCCGGCGATTCCCATCTCACGGGCACGTGAGGGATCGGCCACTACTTCGTTCAAGGCTGCAGCGAAGTCACTGACGAACTTCTCCGGGTCCAAAGGTGTCCCCGTTCCGTCGGTGACTTGTTCCAGTTGGACGAGGAGCCCGGTTTCTCCATGCTGAACCACCTCAGGGATGCCACCGGTGGCACTGGCCACCACTGCGGCACCGCATGCCATTGCTTCGAGATTGACGATGCCAAGGGGCTCGTAAATTGAAGGGCAGGCAAACGCCGTGGCGTGGCTGAGGACCTGGATAAGCTCCCTTCGGGGCAGCATCCGCTCGATGAGGATGACGCCGTCGCGCTTTGCCTGCAGTTCCTCAATGAGGCGGGCAGTTTCGGCAGCGAGCTCGGGAGTGTCTGCGGCTCCGAGGCACAAGACCAACTGGACATCATCAGGCAGGCTGGAGGCCGCCCGGAGAAGATAAGGCACCCCCTTCTGGCGCGTGTTACGTCCCACGAAGACCACACTGGGCTTGGAGGGGTCGATGCCCAGCGCCCGGATAGCGTCATCCTCTTCATCGCGTTCCCACAGGGAAACATCGATGCCGTTGTGAACCACGCGAACCTTATCCGGATCCACGTCAGGGTAGCTGCGGAGGATGTCCTGGCGCATGCCATCGGAGACGGCGATAATCGCGGCTGCTGCCTCATATGCCGTCTTCTCCGCCCAGGAGGACAACGCATAGCCGCCGCCAAGCTGCTCAGCCTTCCACGGTCGCAAGGGCTCAAGGCTGTGGGCGCTAAGCACGTGCGGAATGCCGTGCAGCAGCGACGCAAGGTGGCCGGCCATGTTGGCGTACCAGGTGTGCGAGTGGACAAGGTCCGCTCCCGCAATGTCCGGAACTATCCTCAGGTCCACGCCGAGGGTTTGGATGGCGGCGTTGGCATCGCCGAGGTCTTCGGGCGTGGCGTACGACGCCACGGAAGCCCCATGATAGTCCGCATCACGGGGCGCGCCGAACGCCCGAACATGAAGGTCGACGTGCTTTGCCAGCACCCGGCTGAGCTCGGCAACGTGGACACCGGCACCGCCATAAATTTCCGGAGGGAATTCTTTAGTCACAATGTCTATTCGCACGCTAACCAACGTAGTCGTTCCGGCGTATGTGTTCTAGTGTGAAAGAGTCCGGAAAATCGGACTTTTGGGGGATACGAAGACGTACGGGGAGCTGTGACCATGGCGTTGAAGAAAGTTCTGGCAATCGTATTGGCAGGCGGAGAAGGCAATCGACTGATGCCGCTGACGGCGGATCGGGCCAAGCCCGCGGTTCCGTTCGCAGGCGGCTACAGGCTAATTGACTTTGCACTATCCAATCTCGTCAATTCGGGATATTTGAAAATCGTCGTGCTGACGCAGTACAAATCACATAGTCTTGACCGGCACATCTCGGAAACCTGGCGTATGTCTACGCAGTTGGGCCGGTATGTGGCGTCTGTTCCCGCGCAGCAGCGCGTGGGCAAGAGTTGGTTCCTTGGCAGTGCCAACGCAATTTATCAATCGCTGAACCTCATCCACGACGACGCCCCGGACATTGTGGTAGTGGTCGGCGCTGACCACGTGTACCGCATGGATTTCTCCCAGATGGTGGAGCAGCACATAGCCAGTGGCGCCAAAGCGACGGTTGCTGCAGTGCGGCAGCCCCTGAACATGGCCAACCAGTTCGGCGTGATCGAGGTTGACCAGAACGATCCCCAAAAGATTGCCGCCTTCGTGGAAAAGCCGGCCAGCACCCCCGGGCTGGCAGCGGATCCCACGCAGTTCCTGGCTTCCATGGGGAACTACGTCTTCAACGCGGACGCTCTTGTTGAGGCTCTGCACGTGGATGCGGAAAGACTGGATACCAAGCACGACATGGGCGGGGACATCATTCCCTACTTCGTGGACCAAGGCGAAGCCGGCGTTTACGACTTCACGCTCAATGACATCCCCGGAGCCACCGACCGCGACCGGACCTACTGGCGCGACGTCGGTACAATCGACTCCTTCTACGACGCACACATGGACCTCATCTCGCCCGTGCCGATCTTCAACCTCTACAACTCCGAGTGGCCGATCTACACGCGACAAAGCATCTCGCCCCCTGCAAAGTTTGTCCGCGGCGAGAACAACACAGTAGGAACGGCCCTTGATTCCATTGTTGCCAGCGGAGTGGTGGTTTCCGGTGGCATCGTTGAAGGTTCCGTGCTCTCCAACGACGCCTACGTGGCAGCCGGCAGCCGGGTCCAGGACTCTGTCTTGATGGATAAGGTCCGCGTTGGCGAAGGTGCCGTCATCAAGCGGGCAATCCTGGACAAGAACGTCAAGGTCCCCGCTGGCGCGGCTATCGGCTTGGACCCTGCCCTGGATAAGGCGCGGGGCTACAAGGTCACCGAATCAGGCATCACCGTGCTGGCGAAAGGCCAGGTTGTTCCCGAGCCCGGTGAGGCAGAGCTCGCCTTGTCCGCACAACACCGCCGTGGATTGCCGGAGGCTGTCAAGGCAGCCACCCATGACGACCCCGACATCCGTGACTCCGCCGAAAAGGTAGCAGCAGGCATCCAGTCACGCGTGGCGGATGCTGCGGCCCAGGGTGCTGCTCACTAACAGGCGAGTACCAAACTGACGAAGACAGAACCCGAGGCAGGCCACTGGCTCCCAAGGCTGTAAAATCAGGTCAATGAGCTCCACCGATCTGACGCCTGAAGAGATCCAGGCCTGCCTCAAGGTTCTGACCACGATCCACGTCTATGACGAAGAGCACCCGGACTATGTTGCAGTCCGCCGTGCCACCGGCAAGATGTTCAAAGCCGTCAAACGCCACCGCCGGGTCACCAAACGCGACTCTATCGCCGAGGCGGACCGGGCCGTCATTGCCCTGACTGCTACAGCCGCTCCGGACCGCATTGACGACGAAACCCGCGGCAACAAGCTGGCCCCCTCTGCCACGGGAGAGATCGCAGGCCATCTCATCCGCTCGCGTCCCTGCTACATCTGCAAAAAGCACTACACACAGGTAGACGCTTTTTACCACCAACTATGTCCGGAATGCGCGGCCTACAGCCACAGCAAGCGCGATGCCCGCACCGATCTCACGGGACGCAGGGCGTTATTGACCGGTGGACGCGCCAAAATCGGCATGTACATTGCGTTGCGCCTACTGAGGGATGGTGCCCATACCACCATCACCACCCGCTTCCCCAAGGACGCCGCGCGTCGATTCGCGGCCATGGAGGACAGCGGCGACTGGCTTCACAGGCTCCGGATCGTTGGCATTGATCTTCGTGACCCGGCACAAGTCATGGCTTTGACGGACTCGCTCAACGAGGCCGGCCCGCTGGACATCATCATCAACAACGCAGCCCAAACCGTGCGGCGCTCCGGCAACGCGTACAAGCCCTTGGTCGACGCCGAAGACGAGCCTTTGCCTGCGGCCCTCGAAGCCGCCAATGGTGGACCCGAGCTGGTGACGTTCGGGCATGCACATGACAAGCACCCGCTCGCACTCGCCAGCAGCGTCACCGAACACCCGGTCCTGGCCGGCGATGCGATCACATCCTTGGCGCTCTCCACCGGATCGGCATCACTGGAGCGGATTGAGTCGGGAACGGCAATCGACGCCGGGGGCCTGGTTCCGGACCTCGCCACGATCAACAGCTGGACGCAGGTGGTGGACGAAGTGGATCCTTTGGAGATGCTCGAAGTCCAGCTGTGCAACGTCACTGCACCCTTCCTGCTGGTAAGCCGCCTTCGCGATGCCATGAAGAGGTCTACAGCCAACAGGAAATACATAGTCAATGTCTCGGCCATGGAGGGGCAGTTCTCCCGAGCCTACAAGGGCCCCGGGCACCCTCACACCAATATGGCCAAGGCTGCGCTGAACATGATGACCCGGACCAGCGCCCAGGAAATGCTGGATTCCGATGGCATCCTGATGACCGCGGTGGACACCGGATGGATCACCGACGAGCGGCCACACTACACCAAGGTCCGTCTCATGGAAGAAGGATTCCATGCACCGCTGGACTTGGTGGACGGAGCCGCGCGCGTCTACGATCCCATCGTGATGGGTGAGAAGGGCGAGGACCAGTACGGCGTCTTCCTGAAGGACTACAAGCCCTCCCCCTGGTAATAACTCCCCGGGTTTGAGTACAGATAAGGCCCTTAAGAGCTGCTCTTGAGGGCCTTATCTGTGCAAAAAATACTATGCGAGGCGGGTGATCTCCACCGAAACGGAGAGCCCCGAACCGCCTCCACCGGACAGGATGCCCTTCAGCGGGGGAACGTCGCGATAGTCACGGCCCCGGGCCACCGTGACGTGGTAGTCCCCTGCCGGCTTGTGGTTGGTGGGGTCCCAACTACGCCATTCGCCGTCCCACCATTCGAGCCAGGCGTGCGATTGGCCGGCTACTGTTTCGCCGATATCCGCCGAAGAGCGGGGATGGATGTACCCCGACACGTAGCGCGCAGGAATCCCGCTGCAACGCAAGGCACCGATTGCCAGGTGGGCCAGGTCTTGGCACACGCCCTGACGCTGGGACCACGCCTGTTCGGCATTGGTGGTGACCCCGGTGGTGCCCTTCATGTAGGTCATCTCACCGGCCATCCACGCGAAGACGGCAAGCGCAGCTTCATGAGGATTCTTTCCCTTGACGATGTCCGGAACGATCTCCAGAACTTCCTCACCGGGCCCGCTAAGCCGGGATTGGGGCAACCAGTCGCTGAATTCGTCCTGTACCTTCTCAGAAGCAATGACGTCCCATCCCACGATGTCGTCCTCGGTTGCCACCCGTTCGGTGCGGTGCACTTCAACGGTGGCCGTGGCGAGGACCTCAAGGCTCTCATGCGGCATCTGCATATCGAAGGCAGTGACCCGCGTTCCCCAATAGTCGCGATAGTTACTGACGGACGCTTGGTTGGGTGAGACCTTCAGCGAGGCCTCAAGGACAACTTGCTGGCCGTCGGTCAGCGGAGTCATCCGGGCCTCGTTGTAGGACAAGGTCACGCGGCGGTTGTACTTGTAGGCAGTCTTGTGAACGATGCTCAGCCGGGTCATGAAACTTCTCCCACCCAGGCATGCTCGTCAGCCTGATTGAAGTACTTGCGCGAAATTGCGTCCGAGGCCTGTGTCACGGCCTTCTGCACACGTTCCATGTGTTCAGGCAGTTCGGACATGAGGTCGTCCGTGCGGTGGAACTCAAGGAATGTCCGCGCCTGGCCAACAATCCGCCGGGCGTCGTTAATGAATCCCACGCGCTGGGCCGACGGATCCAACTTGGCGAGGCACTCATCGGCATCCCGCAACGCATAGACAATCGAACGCGGGAACAACCTGTCCAACAGGAGGAACTCTGCCGCGTGCTGGTCTCCGAACGCTGCCCTGCGGGTTCGGATGAAGGACTCATAGGCACCGGCACACCGGAGCATATTGACCCATGACATTCCAGCGGACTGAACGTCGCGCGTCGATAACATCCGGGCAGTCATATCGGCCCGTTCCAAGGAGCGGCCAAGCACCATGAACAACCAGCTCTCGTCATGGCTGACCGTAGTATCCGCGAGGCCGCGGACCATGGCGGTCCGCTCCAAAACCCAGTTACAGAAACGGTAGGTTCCTACGACGTCCTTGCGATGCTGGTTGAGGCCGTAATAGGTGGTGTTGAGGCTTTCCCAGAGGGACTGGGAGACAGTTTCGCGTGCTCGTCGGGCATTCTCGCGGGCTGCACCTAAGGAACCTGCAATGGATGACGCGCTGTGTTTGTCGTAGGCCAAGGCGTGCAGGAGTTCGGGGAGGCCGAACTCTTCACCCTGCGGCTTGGCGCCCATGACGGCAAGGAGCTCACGGGCGACACTTCGCTGTTCCTCAAGGGGGAGGTGGTTCAAGCGCTCAAGGTGCACATCCAAAATCCTGGAAGTACCGTCGGCACGCTCTACGTAGCGTCCGATCCAGAAGAGTGACTCAGCAATGCGGCTCAGCATGGAACTGCCTCCTTCGCGTGATGCAAATCGAAGTTCAAGTGTTGGTGGAGCACGTTCACTGCTGCTGCTCCGTTTGGCGGTCCCGCCAGTTGCTTTCCACCGGCCATACGGAAACCTGCTCACGAAGCGTGACGGATTGGCGGGGGATGATCTCAGCCGGCAACTGCGGAGAGTTTGCCAAGACCCAGGTGTCCTTGGAACCGCCGCCTTGACTGGAGTTCACTATCAAAGACCCCTCCTTGAGTGCCACCCTGGTGAGGCCACCGGGCAGGACCCAGACGTCGTCGCCGTCGTTGACTGCAAAAGGACGCAGATCCACGTGGCGGGGACCAAATTTGTCGCCGGAGAGCGTGGGTACCGTGGAGAGCTGCAAGACAGGCTGTGCGATCCATCCGCGGGGGTCAGCGATGACGCGTTTACGCAGGGCCTCGAGTTCGTCCTTTGTGGCGTCGGGCCCAATGACCAATCCTTTACCGCCTGAGCCGTCCACGGGCTTGACCACCAGTTCGTCGAGGCGGTCAAGAACATGCTCCCTGGCTTCCTTTTCCTCTAGCCGGAAAGTGTCGACGTTGGCGATGATCGGCTCTTCGTGGAGGTAGTACCGGATCAGGTCAGGGACGTAACTGTACACGAGCTTATCGTCGGCTACGCCGTTGCCTACAGCGTTGGCTATGGTCACTCCCCCGGCACGGGCGGCATTGACCAGTCCCGGGCAACCGAGCATGGAATCAGACCTGAACTGCAGTGGGTCCAGGAAGTCGTCATCGATGCGCTTATAGATGACGTCCACGCGCTGTTCCCCGGCAGTGGTCCGCATGTACACGCGGTTTCCGCGGCAGATGAGGTCGCGGCCTTCCACCAGCTCCACGCCCATGAGACCTGCAAGGAGGGTGTGTTCGAAGTAGGCACTATTGAAGACACCCGGCGTCAAGACCACCACGGTGGGATCGTCCACTCCTGCGGGAGCGGTTTTTCGAAGTGCGGAGAGGAGCCGGCGGGGGTACTCCTCCACAGGCCTGATGTGCTGCTGGCCGAAAGCCTCGGGCAAACCTTTTGCCATGGCTCGCCGGTTCTCCAGGACGTAGCTGACTCCCGAGGGTACGCGGACGTTGTCCTCGAGCACGCGGAAGGTCCCGGCTGCATCTCGAACGACGTCGATACCTGACACGTGCACGCGAACGCCACCCGATGGCTCGAAACCATGCACCGCGCGGTGGAAGTGTGCGCTGGTGGTCACGAGCTGCCGGGGAATTACACCATCCGTGACTACTGCCATCCGCCCGTAGACGTCGTTCAGGAATGCTTCCAGGGCCTTGACCCGCTGTGCAACGCCGCGCTCCAGTACGTCCCACTCATCGGCGGGGATGACCCGAGGGACAATGTCCAGGGGAAACGGCCGCTCCTCCCCCGCATAGTCGAACGTTACGCCACGGTCCAGGAAGGTTCGTGCCATGGAGTCGGCACGGGCGGTGACATCCGCCAGGGAAAGCTCGCGGAGAGCCCCTGAAACCTGACCATAGGATCTTCTGGCAACGTGGCCTTGGGCAAACATCTCGTCGTAGGCGCCGCTGCGGGCGGCGGCCTCGGAGTAATCCTGAAATAGGTCAGACATGGGATTCAGGTAATCACCTTTTTGAGTCGGGCGCATTTCGCGCTGTTTGTGTCGCGGTTTCCGGGTACTCCCGGTTCGTCTTTCCTGGCCCCATCCGGCAGGGTTGAGGAATGCCCTTCAACAGTCTTGCGCCCCAGCTGTCCCGGCTGGGGCCCGGGTTGGTCCTGAGCATCGCCGCGACGGGTTTTGCCTTCGCGATCCACACCGTGGTTCCGGCGGTCCCGGCCATGACACTCGCTGTTGCCCTGGGCCTGCTCTCAGCCAATATACCGGGCACGGCAGTCCTGACAGCGGGGCGCGCGCGGCCAGGCCTGGACTTAGCGGGAAAGCACCTCATGCGTGCCGGAATCGTGCTCTTGGGACTCAAAGTCAGCATTGGTGACGTCCTTGGCCTGGGGTGGTTGTCTTTGCTCCTGATCGGCGGCGTTGTCCTGGTGAGCTTCGCGGGAACCTATGGGTTGGCGCGCCTGCTGCGCCTGCCCGGCGAGGCTGCACTGCTGATCGCCACGGGCTTTTCCATCTGTGGAGCCTCCGCCATCGGTGCGATGGCAGCCGTGCGCCGTATCAAACACCAAGACACAGTGCTCCCCGTGGCACTGGTGACATTGTGCGGCACCCTTGCCATTGGCGTACTGCCACTCCTTATGCACCCCTTGGACCTCAGTCCCGAACAGTTCGGAGCATGGACGGGGGCCTCAGTGCACGACGTTGGCCAGGTGGTGGCCACGGCGCAAACCGCAGGTACTTCAGCGCTGGCAATCGCCGTCGTCGTGAAGTTGACCCGTGTGGTCCTTCTGGCACCTGTTGCGGCAGCCGCCGGGGTGCATCAACGAATCGTCCATGTGAGGAAACGCGCCAACGGGACCGGCGATGCAGCTGATGGCGCGGACGCGCGATTCCCGCCGGTTGTCCCGCTGTTCGTTGTTGGTTTCCTCTCCATGGTGGCGGTTCGCTCCCTGGGCTGGGTGCCTCCGACGGGACTGGAAATTGCGGTAGCTGTTCAGGACATCCTGTTGGCGACGGCGCTGTTCGGGCTGGGGTCTGCGGTACGTGTGCGGACCCTGATTCATACGGGAGGTCGCGCAATGCTGGTGGCGTTGGGCTCCTGGCTGCTCATCGCATTACTGGGCCTGGGGGCCGCCTTGATCATGATTAGATAGCTGTGTGTCGAATCACAATCTCTCGCGCGATGAAGCCGCTACCCGTTCAGCCCTGATCACTACCCACAGTTACGACGTCACCCTCGATGTCCGCGACGCGGCAGATCCCGGCGTCGCCGGATACCCGAGCATCAGCACCATCACCTTCTCCGCCGAACCCGGCTCTGCCACCTTCCTGGATTTCATCAGCAGCGGCGTCGAGTCGGTGATGTTGAATGGCCGGACGCTTGACGTGGAGTCAGTTGTTGATCGCGACAGGATCATCCTGCAGAGCCTCGCCGCGGAGAACACCGTCACTGTGAGCGGGACCGCGCTGTACAGCCGTTCCGGGGAAGGCATGCACCGCTTTGTGGATCCCGCCGATGGCCAGTGCTACCTCTACACGCAATATGAGCCTGCGGATAGTCGTCGCGTCTTCGCCAATTTTGAGCAGCCGGACCTCAAGGCCGAATTTACCTTCCACGTGATTGCTCCCGCCGGCTGGGAAGTCGCGTCCAATGGGGTTGAAGAGGCACGCGCGCCGGTGCAGGGTGATCCCGCTGCTGCCCGGTGGGATTTTGCCACCACCAAACGCATGTCCACGTACATCACCACAGTCCTCGCCGGTCCCTACTTCAAGGCTACGGATCACTGGGGAGCAACGCTCGACGACGACACCCGCCTTGAGGTCCCGCTGGCACTTTACTGCCGCGCGTCCTTGGCGGACTCATTCGACGCCAACGAGCTGTTCCGGCTGACCAAAAGTGGGCTGGCATTCTTCAATGACCTCTTCGACTACCCGTATCCGTGGGGTAAGTATGATCAGGCGTTCGTGCCCGAATACAACCTCGGAGCCATGGAAAACCCCGGGCTGGTGACCTTCACGGAGAAGTATGTGTATGCTTCCCGCGCTACCGATGCCCAGTACCAGGCCCGTGCCAATACGCTGATGCACGAGATGGCCCACATGTGGTTCGGTGACCTCGTGACCATGAACTGGTGGGATGACCTCTGGCTCAAAGAGTCTTTCGCCGACTACATGGGAACCCTTGGTGTGGACCGTGCAACGGGCTGGGACACCGCGTGGGTGAATTTCGCCAGCAAGCGCAAAGCGTGGGCCTATGTACAGGACCAGCTGCCCACAACGCACCCCATTGTGGCGGACATCCCGGACCTTGAGGCCGCCAAGCAAAACTTTGACGGCATCACCTACGCCAAGGGTGCCTCGGTCTTGAAGCAGTTGGTCGCATACGTCGGTTTTGATGCTTTCATCGCGGGTTCCCGCCAGTATTTTCGTGATCACGAATTCGGTAACACGTCCCTTCAGGACCTCCTCCAGGCGCTCAGCGCAGCCTCCGGGAGGGACCTTGCCGACTGGGCACGCCAATGGTTGCAGACATCCGGTATCTCCACCGTTGCCGCGGAGATCGTCGAGGACGGTGGAGTGTTCGGCGCAGTGACACTCCAACAAGAGGCCATCGATCCCCTGACCGGCCACCAGGAACTCCGTCCGCACCGCATGAGGCTGGGCTTGTATGACACCGACTCCACCGGTGCCCTGGTGAGGACTGAAAGCATCGACGTGGACGTCACCGGGCCAAGCACGTTGGTGCCTGCATTGAACGGAAAGCGCCGGCCAGCGCTGTTGCTGGTTAATGACGAGGACTTGAGCTACGTCAAAGTACGGCTGGATCCGGCATCTGAACACACTGTCCGGACATCACTGGATAAGATCCCGGACGCCATGGCACGCGCCCTCTGCTGGACCGCACTGTGGGATTCGGCCCGGGACGGCGTTACTCCAGCGGCCCGCTACGTGGCCGCCGTCGAACAGTTCGGCCCGTCCGAGACGGGCATCGGGGTCCTGCTCAACGTGCTGGGCAATGCTGCAAGTGCCATTGAACGATACATCCCTGTGGGAACCCGTGAGGATGTGCGCAAGGACTTCCTGTGCGTGGCCGCTGAGCAGTTGAGGGTTGCTGCTCCCGGCTCTGACCAGCAACTTGCCTGGGCCAGGACCCTGGCAGAGGTTTCCCGGCACGGAGACAGCCAGCTGATCCTTGTCAGGGCACTCCTGGACGGCAGCACCGTGGTGGAGGGCCTGGCGGTGGATGCTGAGCTGCGCTGGAGCCTGTGGCAGGCGCTGGCAGCCCATGGACAAGCGACCCTCGCCGAGCTGGACCGGGAGCTCGAGGCGGATACGACAGCATCGGGTAAAGAAGGCCACGCCCTGGCCTCAGCAGCCCGACCGGCCCCATCAGTCAAGGCAGCTGCCTGGGATTCCACCGTCAACGGCACCGGACTTTCCAACGAGATCCTCAGCGCCACGATAGCGGGCTTCGCTACCGCTCCCGGAGACCTTCTGGAACGCTACGTCGAGCCCTACTTCGAGTGCCTTGAGCGCGTGTGGTCCGAACGCAGCATTGAAATCGCGGGCAGGATTGTTCGAGGACTCTTCCCGGGAACCCAAAACCTGCCAGAAGGCACGCGGCCTGCCGATCACCCGGTCCTGGTGCGTTCCGACCACTGGCTTCGTGACCACACCGGCGCCCCCCGTGCCTTGCGTCGTATCGTCATCGAGCAACGGAGCCACCTGCTGAGGGCGCTGACGGCACAAGCCGCCGGCTGATCGAACAGACCTAGGGCACCCGGTTCAACCATGCCTCCGTGCCGAACTTTGCGTCCACACGCTTCGTAGCTTCGTCCAGTTCGCTTTCGGTGAGCCGGGTTTCCACGGCACCGTAGCGTTCGGTGAACACATCCTGCATGGCCTGAATGATGGCAGACCTCGGAAGACCTGTTTGGCGGCGCAGCGGGTCTACGCGCTTTTTTGCGCTCCGTGTTCCCTTGTCCGAGAGCTTTTCCTTGCCGATGCGAAGGACTTCAACCATTTTGTCGGCGTCGATGTCGTAGCTCATGGTGACGTGATGGAGCATCCCTCCGTTGGCCAGTCGCTTCTGTGCTGCGCCCCCGATTTTGCCCTGATCGGTGGCGATGTCATTCAGGGGCACGTAGAAGGCGGTGATGCCCAGCTTCTCCAGTGCGGCCATGACCCAGGCGTCCAGGAACGCGTAGGAGTCGGCGAAGCTGATTCCATCCACCAGCGTCTGCGGCAGGTACAGCGAATAGGTGATGCAGTTTCCGGCTTCCATGAACATGGTGCCACCACCACTGATGCGTCGCACCACCGTGATGCCGTGCCTGGAAACGCCTTCCGCATCCACCTCGTTCCGCATCGACTGGAAGCTGCCAATGACAACGGATGGTTCTTCCCAGTCCCAGAACCGCAAGGTGGGGTTGCGCTTCCCCGCCCCAACTTCCTCCGTGAGGACTTCGTCCAAGGCCACGTTCATCTGGGTGGGCAGTACCGAAGGCGGGATGAGTTCCCATTGGTGGTCCGCCCAGCCCGTCGCCTTCGAGAGCGCACGGCGGACTGTTACGGCCACCGCCTCGGCAGAGAAACCGAACAGAACCGCGCTTTCCGGGAGGCCGGCAGTAACGGCTCCGGCAATGTCTGCCGCTGTCGAGCTCTCCGGGAGTCCCGTCAGTGCCCTGTTAATGTCCTCAAGGGCTTCATCGGGCTCCAGGAAAAAGTCGCCGCTCACCGAAACCTTGGAAAATCGCCCGTCGGCCACCTCCAGGTCCACCACCACAAGTTTGCCGCCCGGGACCTTGTATTCGCCGTGAAGGCGGGTGTCGGCGTCGTTGGGTTCTGTTTCAGGTGTGAGCTGGGAATTCATGGTGTCCATCTTGCCGGAAAACGCAAAAGCCCGCATTGCCGGTAATCCAGCAATACGGGCCTTGAAAAGCCTAGGGGTGAAGTGGGTTACTTCTTGCCGCCGAAGCCCTTGAAGCGAGCGTTGAAGCGCTCGACGCGGCCAGCGGAGTCCATGATGCGCTGCTTGCCCGTGTAGAACGGGTGGGACTCCGAAGAGATTTCGACGTCGATAACCGGGTAGGTGTTTCCGTCTTCCCACTCGATGGTCTTCGAAGAAGACACGGTGGACTTGGTCAGGAACTGCGTACCGGAAGCCAGGTCGTTGAAAACAACAGCTTCGTACTTCGGGTGGATATCAGACTTCATAATGGGACCTTTTGTTCACGCAACTGGATTTTGCCAGCTGCCAGGTATGAATGGAGGTGGACCTTTGCTGCAATGCGAACATTCCAGCTGCCGGGCCAACAACCAATGATAGCGGAAACGGCCATGCTGCACGAACTGCGCTCAGCCATGCGGGCGGAGTTCCCAAAATGCCACGGCCGAGGCGGCTGCGACGTTGAGTGAGTCCACGCCTGCACGCATGGGAATCTTGACGGCGAGGTCCACGGCGTCCAACGTCTGATCGCTCATGCCCGCACCTTCTGTTCCGAGCACCAGGGCCAACTTGGGGATCTCCCTTGCTGCGAGGACGTCGAGAGCCACGGCATCATCGGTCAACTCCATGGCCGCCACTGTGAAGCCCTGCTCCTTCAGCTGGGAGAGGTCGTCCGGCCAGCTCTTCAGCCGGGCCCAGGGAACCTGGAAAACGGTGCCCATACTGACGCGAACACTACGCCTGTACAGAGGATCCCCGCATCGGGGAGACACCAGCACCGCGTCCACTCCAAGGGCTGCGGCAGAGCGGAAGATGGCCCCCACATTGGTGTGGTCCACGATGTCCTCCAGTACGGCGATTCGCTGCGCGTTCGCCAGGAGATCCACCAACGGGACGGGCCCCGGCCGGTGCATTGCAGCCATGGCGCCGCGGTGCAGGTGGAATCCCGTGATTTCTTCCAGCAAGGATGCCTTGCCAATGAAGACCGGAACGTCAGGATACGCCTGGAAAACGTCGTCAAGGTCTTCCAGCCACTTCTCGGCAAGGAAAAACGAACGAGGTTGATGGCCCGCAGCCAGAGCGCGGCGCAGGACCTTGGAGGATTCTGCGATGTACATACCCTCCCGGGGCTCGCGCAGCTTCCTGAGGTGTACATCGGTCAGCGTGGTGTAGTCCGTCACGCGGGGATCGTTGGCGGACTCAAGATAATGGAACGTCACCGGCTGATTATTTCAGCAGGTTGGCGATCATGAAGCCCAGGGCCACGATTCCGAGGGCGAAGATCACTGCCCGCAGAACCCGTGGGGATAGCTTTCGGCCTACCTTTGAACCGATCAGGCCGCCCACGGTGGAGCTGACTGCGATGAGCAGGACTACCAGCCAGTTGATGCGGTCGAAGGCGAAGATCAGGTAAGAAATTGCCGCAACCATGTTGACGCCCAGTACCAGGAAGTTCTTCATGGCGTTGGCGTTCTGCATGGTTCCGGTGAGGAATACCCCGAGGATGCCCACCAGGAGTATTCCCTGCGCAGCAACGAAGTATCCGCCGTAAACACCGGCCAGATACACAAGAACCACCAGCAGGACACCGTGGCTGCGGTCCCGGATGGCGTGCTCCGGATTTTCTTCCCTGCTGCGTACCCATGCCTGCAGTTTGGGCTGGAATAGCACCATGAGGAGGGCAAGGACCAGCAGGACGGGGGCTACATAATGGAAGACTTTCTCCGGCAGATGCAGCAGCAGCCACGCCCCTGTGATACCGCCCAGCAAGGAGGCGGGCAGGAGTTTCAGGAGTTGCCTGCCACGGCCTGCCAATTCGCGGCGGTAACCCCAGGCTCCCGCAGCCGTGCCGGCTACCAATCCCATCGCGTTGCTCATGGAAGCGACCACCGGGGTGATGCCAAGGGCAATGAGTACGGGGAAGGTCACCAGCGTGCCGGAACCAACCACCGCGTTGATGGTGCCGGCCCACAAGCCCGCGAAAAAGACCAGGATGCCGCTAAGGATCTCCATCTTGACTACGTCCCCGGCCTAGCGGCGGGCGGTGGCGGTGTAGCGGCCGGCGTTTTCCGAAACGTCCAAGGCCAGCCCAAAGGTGTTGCTGAGGTGCTCGTCGGTGAGGACTTCCTTGATAGGGCCTGCAGCCACCACTCCGCCTTCGCGGAGCAGCATGGCGTGCGTGAATCCGGGAGGCACTTCCTCAAGGTGATGAGTGACAAGGACCATCGCCGGAGCTGCTTCGTCGCTGGCGAGCTCGCCAAGCTTGTGGACCAGTTCTTCGCGCCCACCCAGGTCAAGCCCGGCTGCGGGTTCGTCCAGGAGAAGCAATTCGGGATCGGTCATCAGCGCCCGGGCAATCTGGACACGCTTGCGCTCACCCTCGGACAACGTGGCAAACGTGCGGTTCAACAAGGGGCCCATCCCCCAATCGTTGAGTAACCCGAAGGCACGGCGTTCGTCGTCGCGTTCGTATCCCTCACGCCAACGTCCGGTGACGCCGTAGGCCGCGGTGACCACGACGTTCAGGACGTTCTCGTGCTCGGGGATCTGGGTAGCGAGTGCTGCCGAAGACAGGCCGATGCGGGGGCGGAGTTCAAAGACATCAACGCGCCCCAGGGTTTCATCGAGGATGCCAGCCTTGCCACTGCTGGGGTGCAGGCGGGCCGCGGCTATCTGGAGAAGGGTGGTCTTGCCGGCGCCGTTTGGTCCCAGGATGACCCAGCGTTCGCCCTCATTGACTTCCCAGTCGATCTTGTCCAGCAGGGTCTTCTTGCCTCGGACAACGCTGACGGAAGCCAATTCCAGAACATCACTCATAGCAGTAGACACTAGGACAAAAATGCATATGACTGCTAACTGGCGTTTGTACTCGTTTATCAGCTGAAACGAATTCGGATGGACGTAGCGCCCTCAGTAGGATTGAGGCCATGACTTTGAACTTGGCTGCAGTCAGCTATGGCACGAATTTGACCCCAGAATCCCTCGAGGATGTGCGGAAGGTGCTTGCAGGCGCTGGTGTTGCAGTGTCGTCGGAATCACACGCTGGCGATGAGCGCTTTGGCGTCTATACGGCGGCTCTTACTGTGGGTGCGGAAACCGCGGCTGACCTTGCCACGATGCGTCGTCAGGTAACTGAAGCTGCCAGCGCCGGTGTGGATACAGCCATAGTTCCGGAGGGCTTGCGCCAAGCATCGCGCAAACTCCTCATCATGGATGTTGATTCAACATTGATCCAGCAAGAGGTCATCGAATTGTTGGCAGCCCACGCCGGAAAGCGCGAGGAAGTCGCCGCCGTCACCGAGGCTGCCATGCGGGGCGAGTTGGACTTCGCCCAGAGCCTGCATGCCCGGGTTGCTGTTCTCGCCGGCCTGCCCGCCGACGTCGTCGATTCTGTTCGCAAAGAGGTGCGCCTTAGCCTTGGGGCGGCGGAACTGGTAGCCGCGTTCAAGGAAGCAGGCCACGTGGTTGCTGTTGTATCCGGAGGGTTCAACCAAATCCTGGGTCCCATTGCTGATGAACTGCGCCTGGATTATTGGATTGCCAATGAGCTTGAAATCGTCGACGGCGCGCTGACCGGTAAGGTGCTCGGCCCGGTTATCGATCGGGCAGCCAAGGAGAAGTATTTGCGCGAGTGGGCGGCTGCGGAAGCCATCGGCATGGAGCACACCATTGCTGTGGGCGACGGCGCCAATGATCTGGACATGCTCGGCGCTGCAGGCATTGGAGTCGCTTATAACGCCAAGCCAGCTGTGCGCGCAGTAGCCGACGCTGTGATCACCATGCCTTACCTTGACGCCGTTCGGCACATCGCAAACGTCTGAAGTCAGGGCATCGCCAGCGGGACGCCGCTTCACGTTGCACCACAGGCGCCGGTGGAATCTTTCCACCGGCGCTTCGGCATGCCATCGAGCGCCCTGGCATCTTCGTGAAGATCGACGGCCATAACGAAACAGCAAAAGTGTTTTCGTGACGCAGAATAATCAACAATTTATCAAACTGAAACTAATTCCCCGGCTAAATAGGCGCTTATCCGATTGTGGCCATTGTTTTGCATTGATGCGGCGAAGTTTGTGTAAAGTGAGGACTCTTATCAATAACTCCGCAAGGTAGGCGGCAAACCGGGATGACGAAAGTGCGGGGGCAGGAAGTGAACCGTTCGGAGCGCACATGGAAATGGTGGAAGCGCGTCGAAGGAGTCGAATCGACTGACTACGATCCAGTCGCGCCGGACGAACAATTAACGCCATTCGATGAAATTCTCCGCGCTGATGACCACGGGGAAGCGTCCCGGGCTGCCTACTTCGCGAACACCGCCAATTACACAACAGAACAGGAACAACCCAACATGAGCACACTTGATGAAGCCATAAAGCAACTGCTGGCCATCGAAGGAGCAACAGGCGCGGCTGTGGTGGACTATTCGAGCGGAATGGCCCTGGCACAAGGCGGAAGCCCGGGTTTCGACCTCGGCGTTGCTGCTGCGGGTAACTCAAATGTGGTGAGTGCAAAGCTGCGCACCATGGCGGACCTAAGCCTCGAAAGCGATATTGAAGACATCCTCATTACGCTCGGCACCCAGTACCACCTCATCAACGTCCTGAATTCAAGCGGTTCCAGGGGCCTCTTCGTCTACCTTGTTCTCGACCGCACCTACGCGAACCTGGCGCTGGCCAGGCACAAGCTCAAGAACCTCGCCAAGGACATCACCATCTGATCTCCCACGACGAAAGCAAAGGGACGGTGGCGCAACGCGCTACCGTCCCTTTGCTGTTTCGCCCTGGAGCCTCGTTCCGCTCCAAGAACTGTTGTTTCACGCCAAGTTACTGCGTCAGTTTCTTGCCCGGCGGGCATCGCCGCCGCCGGATTCAAACTTCACGCCCAGCATGTGATGAACCAGCACATCCTCATTGGTGTTGGCGTTGGCCTCGATAGTGACAAGTTCGCCATCGCGCATCACTCCCACCCGGTGGCACCAGCTGATCAGTTCGGACAAGTCAGAGGACAAGAGAATCGTGGCTACCCCCGTCTGGCTGAGCTCATTGAGCATCCTATAAACGGCCTCTTTAGCGCCGATGTCAATGCCCCGGCTCGGATGGCTGAGGATCAACACATCACAGTCGGTTGCCATCCATTTGGCGAGTTGCACCTTCTGCCGGTCACCCCCGGAAAGGGTGGTGATGTCGCCGTGGATGTTCGTGGTGCTGATGCTCATTTGTCGAACTACTTCAGCTACTCCTCTGAGTTGGGAAATCTCGTCCTCCAGGTTTGCCTCGCGCGTTTCAGCACTACCCTGTAGGCCCTCCACGATGCTGCCTGTTGCCTCACCGTTGTCGGCGGCATCGGACAGGTAGCCGATTTTCAATCTCAAGGCATCCTGGACATTCCGGATCTGCACCGGTTGGCCATGCATGAGGATATGCCCCGACGTATTGGGGCGCACTCCGGCAAGGGCTTCGACCAACTCGTAGACACCTGAGCGATGCGTTCCAACCAGGCCAAAGATCTCTCCCTTGGACACGTTGAAGGTAACCTCCCGGACCCTTTGCTCCACGCTGAGGTTCACCACCCGCAGGGCTTCTTCTCCCCCGGCGGGGTTTGTAGGTCTGGCGCTGCCCTCAAGTTCCTGCTGAAGCAGGAGGAAGGCAAGTTCATCGACGTCGGTATGGCTGGCTTCCAGTATTTTGTGAACCCGTCCGTCCCTGAGAATCGCGATACGGTGCGCAATGGATCGGACCTCATCCAGACGGTGCGTGATGTAGATGATGGCGCGTCCTTGCCTGACCAGCATTCGTAACACCTGATGCAGGACAGCCACATCATGATCCGGCAGCGAGGCGGCAACTTCGTCCATGATGACCAGCTGGGCTTCTTCGGCCACCATTCTCAGGACTTCCACAAGGGCTTGCTCGGCGCGAATCAACGTTCCCACCAACATGTCCGGATTCAAGCTGATGCCGATGTCGCGAATCAACTTGCTTGCCTGGTCGCGGAGCTCATGGTGGGGCTTGCCGGCTTGGAACGTGCCGCGAAAAATGGCGCTTGCAATGGTCAGCTCGGGGTCGATCCGGAAGTTCTGTGGAATGAGCCCGACACCGCAGGCTTGTGCCTCCTCGATTGAGTCCGGACCATACTTTTCTCCAGCCAGCGTCATCAGTCCGGCGTCGTGTTTATGGGATCCTGCCAGTACGCCCATCAGGGTGGTCTTTCCCGCGCCGTTGGTTCCGATCAGCCCCAGTATCTCGCCCCGTTGTACTGAAAGTCCGACGCCTTTAAGGATTCGCCGATGATCATACGAAGCATGAATATCATCAGCGTGCAATAACAGGTCCAAAGAAAGCTCCTAAAGCAAAGGGACAATAGCCGCCCTGGGGAGTCAACCGCGATCCGGATTTATGCGGCCTGCTTGCAGCCAAGGATGAGGGCGCCTTGGAGAGTCAATCAGATGGAATCACTTAATGCAAAGTAAAAAGAGCAAAACAACATTTGCCAATTCGTGACGCAAAAAGCTCAATAATTTATGAAACTGTCATTCTTGAAAGCTTTGGGAGGCTTAAACACCAGCGGCCCGGGACACGTGTCCCGGACCGCTGTTACGTTAATGTGCGGGCTACTCGGTTGACTTGTTGAAGTAGTCGGCGCCGCCCACGTACTCGGTGTGGCCGGATTCGACGTCGGCGGTCACCATTTTGGCGACCTCGGCTGCGAACTCCTCCACGGAGTACAGTTTGCCGGCTTCTGCGCGACGGGCTTCGATGGCTCCCGGGTTGGAGCGGTCGAGCAAGGTGGCTGTTACTGTGCCTTCGATCATGTCGCCCGATACGACCACAAGGGAGATGCCCTTGTCAGCAAGGTTGGGCAGGAGTGCGCGCAAGGCGTCCTCGCCGGCGCGCTTGCTCTTGGCCACGGGTTCGTACTCGGGCATGGTCGGTACGGTTTCCACGAAGTGCGCCTGATGGCTGGTGACGAAGACCACGCGGGAGCCCTCGGGCATCAGCGGTACGGCTGCATTGAGCATGTTGACCTGGGCGTCGCGGTTCAGCTTGAGCGCATACCCTTCCTCCATGCCCGACTCCATACCGCCGGAGGCGTTGAGCACCAGGATGTCCAGCGAGCCGAACTCTTCCATGGCGGTGCTTGCCAATGCGTGAACACCCTCATCGGTAGTGAGGTCAGCGCCTACTGCGGCTGCGCGTCCGCCTGCTTCCTGGATCCCGGCCACTACCTTGTTGGCGCGAGGCGCCTTCTGGCGGTAGTTAACCACGACGGCGGCACCCTCACCTGCGAGGATCTTGGCAACTTCTGCGCCGATTCCGCGGGAAGACCCCGTGACAATGGCAGTCTTGTTATCCAGCGTTCCCATACGTGCTCCTCTTGTTCACTTCATCCAAATTCCGTGGGCTCGGTTTCCATCATGCCAGCGGCACTAAAAAAATCCGTTGTTGACCCCGGACAAAAACGGCCGTGCAGACTAGATGAGTAAGTCCTATTGCTGTGCCGGGCGCGGGAGCTTTTAAAGTAAGGCGGAGAGTGTTAAGCCGAGTTTGTGAACACG
>NZ_JBLYIE010000042.1:0-27897 GCF_048537125.1 Paenarthrobacter sp. PPS72
CACCCTCAATTCTGAAGAGCCTGAAATCGCCCCGGGATCGAAAATTGAGTTGGTCTCCACCTTGGATCCCAGCCGCACTTTCCAGCTCAAAGTCAAGGAGTTTCAGGCGCCTAACAAGCTCGCCTGGGGTGATGCCATGGGTACCCGGGTGTACACCATCACGGAGACCAACGACGGCCGGTCACGGTTTGAGATGACCGAGAAAATCGGTAGTCCGATCTTTCCACTCTTCGCCTCGAAGATTCCGTCCTTTGATGCCAGCTTTACGCAGTTCGCGGCAGACCTGAGGGCTGCGGCTGAGAAGGAAAGGGAGTAATTGGCTTCCTTCGCGTAGGCGGATCCCTGCACCTCTGTGAGGAGCTGCTGCTCGGTGATGAGCAGGATCATCACTGCAACGGTCGCTCCACAGCCTCATGAAGTGCAGGCTGCCAATCCGTGGCTGTGACTACCGTGTAGTGATGGCCGGCGTTAAGGATTCGTCAAGAAATCTCCGTTTCCCCGCTGGCGCCTCTATATCGGTGCTATTTTCGGCAAGAGCTCTGAAGGTAAAGAGCTGTCCGGAAAGGGATCCAGTTGTTCGAACATCCTTGGGTACAGGTCAGATGACGCGTGCCCCGGAAAAACTGCCCACGGCAGAACGCCCCATGATCCGTAGGCGCCCGGTGTTGCAGGCCATTGAGCACGAGGGTGGACGTTTCAAGGCGGCGCTGCTACACCCTGTCCGGTTGGTGCCTTTGGCGTTCCTGGCCGTGATCGTCCTCGGTGCCGGAATTTTGATGCTGCCAATATCGAGGACCGGCGAGGGCGGGGATGTGGTCACCACGGCGTTCTTCACCGCCGTCTCAGCAGTCTGCGTCACCGGTCTCATCACTGTGGATACGGCCACCTACTGGACCCCGTTCGGGCACGTGGTGATCCTGGGACTCATTCAGGTGGGAGGGTTCGGGATTATGTCCTTGGCAACCCTGCTGGCCTTGTTCGTTAGGAAGACAATCGGCCTCCGCGGGCAACTCGTGGCGCAATCCGAAACCCACACCTTGAACTTCGGAGATGTTAAGTCCGTACTGTTCCGGGTTCTGAAAATCATGGCTGTCTTTGAGGCCATCACGGCACTCATCCTGACGGTACGCTTCTGGATCGCGTATGACGACAACCCCGGTACGGCGCTATGGCACGGCGTCTTTCACGCCGTCTCCGCGTTCAACAACGCCGGTTTTGCGCTGTATAGCGATAACCTGATCAGCTTCGCGGACGACCCTTGGATCATCGTCCCCATCTGCGCCGCAATCGTTGCGGGAGGGCTCGGGTTCCCGGTCATCATCCAATTGTTCAGGGAACGTCCCAAGTTCAAGAACTGGACCATTCACCTCCGTCTGACCATCTTTGGTTCGCTGCTGTTGCTTGCACTGGGCACAGTCCTGTTCGCTGCCTTCGAGTGGAACCGCGCGGAGACCCTCGGGCCGTTGAGCTTTGGAGGGAAGATCTTGGGCTCCTTGGCGGGCGGCGTGTTCCCTCGAACGGCAGGTTTCAACAGCATCGACTACGGGGTGGCAACCCCGGAAACACTGATGATTACTAATGTGCTGATGTTCATCGGCGGAGGCAGCGCAGGAACGGCTGGTGGTATCAAGATCACCACGTTCCTGGTTCTGGGCTTCGCCATTTGGAACGAGATCCGTGGTCGCGAGCAGGTTACCATTGCGCACCGTTCCATCAGTTCCTCCACCCAACGCCAAGCCCTCACCGTCGCACTGCTTGGCGTTGGAGCCGTCATCCTTGGGACACTGCTGCTCCTCATGACCACCGACTACAGCCTGGAGAAAGTGCTGTTTGAAACCATCTCCGCGTTCGGAACAGTAGGCCTGAGTACAGGGATTACGTACAACCTGCCGCCCACTGCCGAATGGGTACTGATGGCCCTGATGTTCACCGGCCGAATCGGAACCATCACGGTTGCCTCAGCCATCGCCTTGGCCTCCCGGCCGAGATTGTTCCAGCTGCCCGAAGAGCGGCCGATTATCGGGTGACTAGCCAGGCATGGCTTCGAAGCGTTAGGGGCGCCCTCTCAGGGGCGCCTCGCTTTTCTCCCGGGCCATCTCCTGTGCTAGCTCCGGAGCTTCCCGGTCACCACGGTGTTCAGCCCGGTGCAGCCCAATGAGCATCGTCATGATGACTCCTACCCACATCACGGCCGTCGCCAGGACAAAGCCCATCAGAACCAGAGCCTGCATGAGCGAATTGTATCCACACCGGCGTCGGCAAAGTGGGACGACATCCAAGGTGCGAAAAATCACGGAAAAGAGCCCGAACAGCAAGTAGCGGGCTATCGGATAAGCCTGAAAGACGAGTACCGACTACTCGTGCTCAGACCGTATCCAACGGGCTTTACTGAACTCAGCGGCTCACGAACGACCACCAATAAACCCCCAATAGTTGGCGGTTGTACGAACCGCAGGCCGGGGCCGGACAAGGTACCCAAATACAGTTGTCCGGCCCCGCGGCCTAACTGTATTGACACCTAACCCCGAAGGAATCTGCTTAGACAGTGCCCCTAAAAGCGGGCCTGGACGGGATCGTCCAACTCAGAGTCCGGATCTGGTCTTCGTGCTGCTGCGATTCGTACGCGCCTCTTCCCGGCGGGACCCGGCAGACGTAGGCTGGTGATTCGGAGAGCCGGGAAGCCTGGTCGGCCCGCTGGGTGTTACGCCCGCGGAACGGCCCTGGCATCCGCTTCGGTCGTTTGGACCGAGGGACAGGACCCGCTATGCCATCACCATCAGAATCCGTCATTGAAGCTGTGCAGCTCACCAAAAAGTTCAGCAGGACCCGTGCCTTGGATGGACTGGATTTACGGGTCGTTGAAGGCGAAGTTCATGGCTTCCTTGGACCCAACGGGGCAGGAAAATCAACCACACTGCGTATCCTTTTGGGCCTAATGCGGCCGAGCTCTGGGTCCGCACGGGTTTTCGGCTTGGATCCATGGCAGGACCCGGTTGGTGCCCACCGGGAAGTCGCTTATGTTCCTGGGGACGTGAGCTTGTGGCCGAATCTGTCCGGAGGGGAAATCATCGATCTTCTCACCGCGCTCCGCGGCGGAGCCGACCAACAGCTGCGTCGTGACCTGATTGAGGAGTTCGAGTTGGACCCGCGGCGCAAGGCCAGGACCTATTCGAAGGGAAACCGCCAGAAGGTGGCGTTGATCGCGGCGTTCGCTCGTCCGGCCCGCCTGTATCTGCTGGATGAACCCAGCGCCGGTTTGGATCCTGTTATGGAGTCCGTGTTCCGCCGGCACGTCCAGCGGGTCACAACAGATGGGGCCACGGTGCTGCTTTCCAGCCACATCCTCAGCGAGGTTGAGCAGCTCTGTGAAAGGGTGACCATCATCCGGGCCGGACGTGCTGTGGAATCAGGGACACTCGCGCAGCTGCGCCATTTGAAGCTCACTCATTTCCGTATTCAGGCAGCCGACGCTGCATTGTTGGCCGCCTTGCCCGAAGCGCAGGATGTCAGCACAACGGGAGACGTTGTTGAGTTCGATGTTGAACCGGCAGATCTTGCCCCTGTGCTGGAGGCAATCGCAGTTGCCGGGATCACCGGGTTAACCGTATCCCCGCCGTCGCTGGAGTCTCTCTTCCTGAGCCACTACAGCCTCGAAAACCAGAAGAGCCAGGTTCGCTGATGTCCGGCACCGCTGCACTGCTCCTGGCCCAGGCGCGCATGGAGAAAGCCCTGCTGCCAGCCTGGATTCTGGGGATCGCATTCCTTGGGTTCATTATTTCCAACGCTGTGGCCACTGAATTCGCCGACGAAGCGTCCAGAGTTGCGATTATCACCGTGGCCGGAGCAAGCCCGGCATTCCTGTTCATCCGTGGACTGCCGGACGGGACCGGAATAGGAGCGGTGGTGTTCTTCCAGGGCTATGCCTTCACCGCTGTCCTGGCAGGGCTGATGAGCACGTTTCTGGTGATCCGGCACACGCGCACCGATGAAGAACTTGGCCGGGCCGAACTTATTGGTTCCGTCCCGGTCCGCCGTGCCGCACCCTTGACGGCCACCCTGATCTTGGGCGGCATTGCGAATCTAGTCTTGGCATTGTGCGTGTCAGTGGGTTTCGTGGCCGCGGGTCTGCCAGCAACCGGGGCTTTCACTGCAGGCGCCGCCGTGGGTGCTGTTGGGGTGTTCTTTGTGGCTGTTAGCGCAGTGGTTGCGCAGATCATGCCAACAGGGAGGGCAGCCAACGGTGCAGCTGCTGCCTTGGTGGGTGCAGCCTATTTCACGCGCGGCATCGGCGATGCCTTTGGTACCCCGTCCGCTGACCTGACTCACGTAACCAGCGGGTGGTTCTCGTGGCTCTCGCCCATCGGCTGGAGTCAACGTTCCAGGCCTTTCTCGGCGGCCGATCCAACGCCGCTGGTGCTATTGACTGTTTTGAGTTTGGTCCTGGCTTTGGCTGTAGTCGCGTTCCGGAGTCGGAGGGACTTGGGGGAGAGCCTTCTGGCCGACCGCGCTGGACGGGACCGGGCCGCCGTCGGGGGTGTTTCGCTTGTGGGTTTGGCGTTACGCCAACAGCGGTTCATCCTGCTGGGTTGGTGTGTCTTCGCGGCGCTGCTTGGCAGCATAGCCGGCGGCCTGGGACCGGTGGTCAGCAACATCATCGGTGACAATCAGTCACTCCGGGAGCTGATCCTCCGGCTGATCCCTGGGGGTGGCGGAGAACTCATCGATGTTTTCACCACCGCGTTGCTCGGTCTCGGAGGGGTGATCGCTGCGGCGGCCGGGATCCAGGTTGTGATGAGGCTCCGTGCCGAAGAAGCCGAGGGACGGGCCGAGCTACTTCTTGCCACGCCACGTTCCTCGGCGCGTTGGCTCGCCGCGAACCTGCTGGTTGCCGCTGCTTCGGCGTTGACAGTCGCGTTGGTTGCCGGGTCCGCAGCTACCGTGGGGCTTGCCCTTTCCGGGGTTGGAAGCGGGCCGCCGGGACTGCTGGTAGGTGCCGCGCTGGCTCACGTACCGGCCGCCGTCGTATTCGTCGCCGTAGCTGCGGTGGCATTCGCGACTATTCCGCGGAAGAGTATCGACGTGGGGTGGGGCTTCCTGGCCATAGGGCTGATCCTTGGGGAGTTCGGCGAGCTGATGCAGCTGCCTGCTTGGCTTCAGGACCTCAGCCCGTTCCGCCACACAGCGGCGATGCCGGTGGAAGCGTTCGACCCCGGAGCCGCTCTCACCATGACTGGCATTGCTCTGGTCGGAGCCGGAATCGCTTGCTATCTGCTGAGGCACCGCGACCTCACTGTGTGAGCGGCTCCAATTCTCAGCCGAGCCCGGGGTCAGGGCGGGCCGCTTCATCCTGAGGATGATCCGGATGTACGGCGAAAGTAGTACGCAAGTGAACACCTGGGGGTGACGCGCTCAGCGCCGTAGCAAGCGAGGCTGGATACCGGGGGCGCAGGGTGTGCTCTGGGAGAGGCGCGGTTGAAGAGGTTCCTTAGGAAGTTGCTCGTGGGGGTCACTGCGGTTGGTGCGGTGCTGGCGGTCGGCTTGGCGACCACCAGCGTGGTGAATGCTGTGGCGACTGAGGGGGAGAGCCACAGGATCGAGTCCTACGGGCAGAGGGTGGCCGTTGACGGCGGCAACATGAACGTCCTGGTCACAGGAGCAGGGCCGGAGAACGTGGTGCTTCTGCCAGGTTTTGGTACGTCGTCGCCCGTCCTGGATTTCGGGCCGCTAGTCAAGGACCTTGCCACGGACCATCGGGTGATTGTGGTGGAGCCCTTCGGTTACGGCCTGAGCGATGGCACGGACAAGGAGCGGACCACGGAGAACATCGTGCAGGAGGTTCACGGGGCACTCGAGGCGCTGGACATCAGCCGCTACACGCTGATGGGTCACTCCATCGCCGGCCTTTACGGCATCGAATACGCCACCCGCTACCCGGAGGAGGTGACGGCGTGCGTCGGCATCGATACGAGCGTCCCCGGACAGCCGGGCATGGACACGCAGTTCCCCATGGGCCTGATGTCCGCAGCGAAGAACCTCGGCCTGCTCCGGCTGATGACCGCTGCTTCCGCCGCCAGCGACCTTTCCGATTACACCGACCATGCCCGTGAACAGATGCAGATGCTCAGCAACAAGAACTCCCTTTCACCCACCTACCTCAACGAGATGGGCCACATCAAGAGCAACTTCGAGCGCGCGCTGGGCACGGGCTTCCCGAAGGAGCTGCCGCTGCTGCTGTTCGTGGTCGCCGAGAACAAACAGACCCCGGAGTGGCTCGAGCTGCACCACCGCCAGGCCGCGAGCGTCACCAACGGCACAGTGGTGCCCCTCCCCGGCGAGCACTACCTCCACCACACGCACGCGGGGGAGATCGCTGATGGGGTTAGGGAGTGGGAGGCGGGGTGGCGATAAAGCGTACGACGGCGGCGCTGAAGGTAGGGCTGACGACACCAGACGCTGCTGGTGAAGAGCGCAGTACGGCCCTTCCCGCCAGCCGATGGAGCAACATCGGCATGTGACACTTGAGGGGTTGAAGACCTCTTACAACGTGAATGGAGTGCCCGTGGCTGATGCTCGTATCATCGACGTGAGCAGGGGAGATATTGAGGATCTACGACGCAGACTCCGGGACACTCGATGGCCCGAAAGCTGGCCCTCTCCGCTCGGCCCATCTACGGGGTGGGAGGCGGGCACTGACCTTACTGAGCTCCGGCGCCTGGTCAGATTCTGGGCTGACGACTTCGAATGGGACGCGCAGCAGGCTCTGATTGAGGCGCTGCCCTGGTACACCGCTGACCTGGACGGTACACCTGTTGCCTACCTCCGTTTTGACGCGGAAGTGTCCGGTGGCCTCCCCATCGTGCTGACCAATGGCTGGCCGAGCACTGCCTTGGAACTAGTGGACCTTGCTCGTCGGCTAGCCACACCGTCCCAGTTCGGAGGTAATCCTGCTTCCGCCGTCACAGTGATCGTTCCGGCTCTTCCAGGGTTGCCGTTTTCTCCTCAGCGCCCAAGCATGAATGACGAAACGCATGAACTGTGGCATCGGTTGATGACCGACCATCTGGGGTTCGCCCGGTATGCAGCTCATGGTGGTGATCTTGGTGCCGGGATTACGTCCCGGCTCGCGCAGGCGCACCCGGAAGCCGTCGCGGGCATTCACCTTCTAGCGGTAGCGGCACCCCGTGAGTTTGACGTTGCAACGCTTACCCAGGAGGAGCGCGAGCACTTGAAGAGAGTCGAGTCCTGGGTGGCTGAGGAGGGTGCGTATGAGCACCAGCAGCAGACCCGGCCTCTTACCCTGGCTCCGGCGTTGTCTGATTCGCCGGGTGGTCTGTTGTCGTGGATTCTGGAGAAGCATCGGGCTTGGAGTGACTGCGGGGGAGATGTCTCCAACCGCTTCAGTGATACCTACCTTGCAACGCTTGCCTCTGTTTACTGGTTCACCAACTCAATAGGCACCTCGTTCCGCCCGTACTACGAATTCGCGGCCGGCTTTACTACTCGCGTCGATCGCGTGGAGGTTCCCACAGCTGTAGCGCTGTTTCCCCATGACCTGGCAACTCCACCGCGGAGTTGGGCGGAGAGAACGTACAACGTCACCCGTTACACGCTCATGCCACGAGGCGGGCATTTCGCCCCACACGAGGAACCAGCCCTGCTCGCCGACGACATCAGGGCTTTTCTGCGCACTCTCTAGCGCCAAGGAGCTGGTGCTGCACAACCGACAGGCCGCGAGCGTACGCTGGGGTCATGGAGTCCGGGGTCATGACCGTCTCTTTGAGCACCGGGATCAGGGTGCCCTGTTTCGTGCAAGGGAACCTTGAGCAAACAGCCGACGACGTCGACGCGCCACTGCTGCTTTTGCATGCGTGGGGTGAATCCCGGCGGAGTTTCGATCGTCTCATTGCCGCGCTGCCTGGGTTTGTGATTGTAGCCCCTGATTTGCGAGGTCATGGGGCGGCGGATAAACCAGAGAACGGCTACGCGCTTTCCGAACTTGTTGATGACGTAGTTGCCGTGTTGGAGGCCTTGGGCATCAAACGGGCGCACGTCCTAGGTTCGTCCAGCGGAGGTTATGTTGCACAGCAACTCGCTGTCACGCATCCGGATCTTGTTGCATCCCTGACGTTGGTAGGCGCACCCCTGAGCCTGCATGAGAAGCCACCATTTGCAGACGAAGTCGAGCGGCTAAAAGATCCGGTCCCAGAGAACTGGGTTCGGGAGTCTTTGTCTTGGTACAGATTGCTGCACCCCGTGCCGGCCTCTTACGTCGAAGACCGGGTAAGGGACGGTCTCGCTATGCCAGCCTCAATTTGGAAGGCTTCACTGCAAGGTTATTACGAGGCCGTTCCACCGACGGAAACGGGCGATATCTCCCCACACTTATGCTCTGGGGTGCCCACGATCACTTGGTGCCGCGGCAGCACCAAGAAACCTTGGCTGGCCGCATCAAGGGTGCACGATTGCAGATCTACGGGGGGACCGGTCACCTGGTGCTCTGGGAGTGTCCGGAGCGAGTGGCGGGGGATGTGACGAGATTTTCTTGGGGAGTTGTTCAAACGCCCGTAAACCCTGCGGTGTGTCTGATTGTGCCACCGGAAAATTGGCGGCCACTAAAGAGGGAGCCGCCAATTACAAACGAATTACGGGATTTCACTTATCCGTGCAGTCAGGAAGCAGCCAGTGTGGTTCTCCCTCATAACGTGCACCAGCACAGCCCCGCTCGACTTGGGATGTTCATGGAGTCCTCAGTCGACAGATCATTGGGCGAGATTTATGCGCTGCCTCGCCCATTATGCAGCGGGTGTCCGCCGTACTGGCTTACGGATGCGGCCACTTGCCGAGTTGAGCAGTTGGACAGCGGACCCCAGCGTACTCTCAAATAACAGCTTCCAGTATTTTCTGCCGGAGACCTCTACTACCTCGTTAATGAAGTATGAGAAGGCCAACACAACGAAGAGTAACGCCGCATAATACGACCATTTCGTTTCATCGTTGGCAAAGCGGTCTAGCACCATGTATCCAATATGGGCATGGAGAAGGTAAACGGGGTACGTGAGTGCCCCCACCGTCCGCGCTGCGGGCAATTGCAGCTCAGACACTTGGCGGTTAAGGGTGAGCATTAGCAGTCCAAAAAACACTGTCACGAGAATCAGGACGAAGGCTTGCGAGAGTCCCGGAGCCCAGTCAGACTCGATCTTTGCGGCGCGACGAAGCTCGGCAGGAATGACTGCCACATACGCACTTATAAGGCTTACAGCTTTCAGAGGATTCCAGCCCTCGGTTCGGACAGCTGAGATAATTGCGCCAGCCGCAAACAGCAGGTAGTAACCACCGGTAAATGTGCCGCCATCAGCAGTATCAGGCGCGACGAAAGTCAGTGCGGCCATGGCTAGCGCCCAGATAGACATGTACACGCTAAGGCGTGGGGCTTGCCGGAGCAGGACCAGCACGAACACCAAGGCGTAGAACTTCAGTTCTAGCATCAACGTCCAGTAGACGCCATCGACAGGCCCTTGGCCGAAGTACTCTGGCATCATTGTCAGGTTCGCCAGCACTTGAGTTGCCGTGACAGACATCTCGTCGTCACCTAGAAATGCTGCGACAGCAGCAGTCAATAGCATGCCCACCCAGAATGCTGGGTACAGGCGCTGTGCCCTTCCCACCGCAAACTGCCTAGCGGTTTTTCCGGTTGCGGAGGCAGCAATTACGAAGCCACTCACCAAGAAGAAAAAGTCGACCCCAAGGTACCCATATTTCGCAATGACAACAGCCCCGGAGTGTGAGATAGAGTCAACTTTTCCGTTTGCTATTCCAGCAAAAAGGTAATGGTAGGCGACAACCATTAACGCGGCGGCGAAGCGAAAATAGTCCACAATCTGTAGGCGGCTACGGGCAAGGTTCATTGTGCCCCCATTCTATGACTCACGCTGGAGTCTATAACGCGGAAGGGCTTAGGAACGACATGAGGTCAGGACATGAAGGCGTCTCGAACAATTGAGTGTGCTTTTCCGTGGTCTACCAGAGATGAACTAGGGCATCACTAACATCAGCGATCAGCAGCCTAAGAAGGGACGATGGTTTGTGTAATTGGGAGTGGCCTGACTGCCACGCTCCGGACACTTACGTCGCCGGTGGCAGTCACGGAGGTGCTCCCCTGCGTGGTTGGCTTACTACCTGGAGATGGCAACATCAAGACACGCCTCGATCTTGAGCTGGTTCAGTTTTCCCACAGGAGATCCGGCCGCGGCTCCAGTTAGTGGTCCGGGATAACAAATCGGATCCTAGAGTGGCTCGATCGGCATCATCCACAGACCGCAAGCGGCACCAACTGTACCGCGATGCCAGCCCCTGACGGGGGCCTCCACACTCAGAGGTTTGAGGGGATCGCGGGCTGTTTCAGAGGCTTCGCGTCTAGTGGGTTGCTAGCGCCAGAATAACCATTGCAACGGTTGCGACGAGAAGTATCGCAACCCCGACGTAAGCGGGCCACTTGGGTCCTGTTTTGTGAGGGTTGATGTCTACATACGGCAAGAGATCTCCTGTCCCTTCAACGAGCTGAATTCCGAATCTTGTACGGTGATTTTGGGCCGGCACCAGTGTGAACAAGGTTAGATGGGGCAGCGGCACGCCTCTGTTTGGGCAACATTTTGTAGGGAGGCGTGCCGCCAAGAATATCCTAAGGCTACTTCCAAAAATCCGCATATTGTTTCCTGTGAGACTTTGAAATTTGCGCGAACTCCTTAGGTAATGGATCAGCGGTATAGCGGGGAAGGACTTGTTGGCGGAGTGTGGGACCCTGAGCTCCGAGCTCAGTGCTGTCGCCTAGAGCAGGGGAACGACCTTTTCTTTTTTCAAGAACGCCGGGAACGGATAGCCGATGACGACAGGGTTAAGCGACAGCTGCTTTCGCACGCCTGGGTGAATCTTGGCAAAGGCTCGATCGCTTGATTGACCTTCTTCCACCAATACAGGTACTCATTGCTCCTGACATGCGCGGCCCGTGGTCGCGTTCACGAAAACGACTAGGCTACTCATTCACGGACGCACGGACATAGTGGGCTGCTGGATCCCTTTAATATCCGTCGGTGAATATCTTGTGCTCCCCGTAGGGAGGGTACTTGGGGCAGCGACTGGCCGTTGACTCCAAGGGCTCGTGGCAGGGCAGACTCTCGTCGGAGCCCTCCAAGCATGCACAGACGAGCACCGGTTGTGCTCCTAAGGCTGAAGCGGATTTTTCACTTCTGCTTGCCCTTGAAATTCTCGTGGAGTGACGAGCCGCGCGAAGGCTAGTCCAATTACAGCACCTGCCGTATTTGTGACAACATCCATAGCAGTCGGAAAGCGAGCTGTGATGAATACAAGTTGGCCCACTTCCAAGCATAATGATGCTATTAGCCCGATTCCGGCAAGTTGCTGCCAAGTTTTCCGCGGCAAGGCCATAGCTGTGAGAACGCCAAATGGAACAAACAGAATCACATTGGCCGAGGCCTCAACGAAGCGGTAATCAAACCATCCCGGTATGCCGTTCCCATGCAGATACATGAGCATTGCGTCGAGAGTTCCATGAATTAGTTCGTCCACGGGGCTTGGCCAGTATCCGACGGTTGCCAAGCTTAGGACGTAGGCAATCAAGCCTAGACGCCACGCGAGCGGCTTGTGTAAGCGAGCCGTCAAGAGGTTCGCATCATAGCCAAGGCGCTGATGCTTACGGCTGCTGCAGCCAGTAACCCCAGTAGTACGTACCGAGGAAAGTCCAAGGGTAGATGCGCTCTCCGTAATGTGGGAACACTCAAATCCCAATGCCACCTACGCCTTCTCCAATGTCGCCCCATAGTTCATATGAATACCACAGGCGACTGCCCTGCGGAAACAAAAGGAAGAGGGCGGATTGCCAACGAGAAGTTCTGTTAGCAATCCACCCTCAGGTGGTTTCAGGCCCGAATTTAGGCAGAAACCTCTGTGATCTTTGCGCGACGTCGAGCCACCACGACGGATGCCGTGCCAGCTGCCAGTGCGCCTGCGCCCACGAGGGACCACAGGATCAGGCTAGAGTCAGCACCGGTGTTGGCTAGCGGTACACCAGTGTTCGCCACATTGGTTCCGGTCCCGGTGTTGCCTCCCGTGTTGGAGAGGGCCGCACCTCCGACGACGACGGTTACGGGACCTACAGTGACGCCGGAGGAGTTACCAGTAGCCGTTATCGCGTAGACGCCAGGTTCATTGATGACAATCGAAGCGGAGAATGCGCCGTTGCCATCAGCGACCGCCGCGATGCTAGACGGAGCCAGTGGAATGCGTGCCGAGACAGAGAGGCTGCCAGCAGAAACGCTGCCGCCACTTGCAGCCGGCGTATTCGTCGGCGTCACGGTAATGGTGATGCCCTCACCGGGAGTAAAGCCAGTGCCGCTGAAGACAAATGGTTCACCCGGGGCCACGGAGGCATCGGAAACAGCTACGGTGGTGTTCGGCGCCGGGTAATTGGCGTTATTTGCTACGGCCGGAACTGCGCCGAGAAGTGCGATGGAGCCTGCGAGCGTAAGCGCTGCAAGAGATTTCCTCATGTGTGTCCCCCCTGAGACCTTTAGTGGTACGACGTGGTGTTGGAGATTTCCGAGACCCTACGAAACCCGTAAGTGAAATCCCAGTGTGCTGCCCACGTAGAACTTATCATTCATTGCGCGTCATCGGCAAAGAAAATCCACACCCGTTACAAAGCATTAACGCATGCGCCCCTCATCGTTCACATGATGAGGGGGTTGTGGTTTGGATCACATCCTTGACGGGTTGTGTGGTGGGCGTGACAGCTATGTCAGGCGCAGAATCCTGGACTATGTGACCGAAATTGAACTCAAGAGACGTACTTTGTCCAGGTGCCAGGCGGATCGTCGACGTACCAACAGGACGTTGATTATGACGCTGTGCAGCGAAGGGAATCTTGAGCCCATCCTTGACAACTGTGTCAATATCCGACTGGAAAGGGCCATAAGCGACGACATTTGTCTGCACGGACCCGGATGGAACCCCAAATGCGCCACCGCCAGTGACATACGACGGAAGTGCTGCGGCAGCATCGTTCGGTGCTGTGTTGGTACTCGTCACCCGAAGGGTCACTTCTCGGTACCCGTCGCGTGTGCAGTCTCTAGCAACCTGAACGGTCCGTTTTACCCAAAAGTCCATTTTGGCTCCAGTGCCGTCATTGAAGTAGACGCCGAACTGGGTAGGGGAGATGGTGCTCCCTGACGTCAGGCCGCCAAGTGAGTACTGGCTAATAGTCCTTTGTTCGTTCGTGGAAGCGGACCAGAGGAGTATGCGACGTTCGTCCACGCCCCTCGCAATGGCATCCAGAAGCTTCTTCGGGTCGGTGTTCTTCGAGGAAACGGCGGCGAAGATCTCTTTTGCCGCCCCGGCGAAGTAGATGTCCTGGAGCTCGGGTTCCTCAATTTTGGCGTAGGCATCTGACAGCAGCGTCTGGACGACGTTCATGGCTGTTAGCTGTGATGGCAGGTTGCTCCCGATCTGCCGAATAGTTGGATCTTCGATCTGGATCGGGCCCGTGGCATCCAAAATGAAGCTCAGAGCTACTGGGTCCAGCGAGAGTACTCCGTCTAGACGCTCCCCAGTGCTCCTCTCCCACATTGCTTGAGCTGTGCTTGCAGTGGTTGGGAAGTCAGGCGTCAGATTGACGTCTTGCATGAACTTGCCAATTCGGTTGGAATATATCGCTTGCTGTTCAGAGTCAATAGCCACAGGAGGAATGAATGCACCTAGAGCGGTGGCGCTTGTCTGAGCCTCAAGTGTAAGGCTGCCCTTATCTACGTTGAGAACGGCCAATGCGCCGGGAATTCCGCCCGTTGCTCGAGATTCGGCGTTATTCTGCATAAGAAGTAGGTAGCGCCGCGGAGTGCTGGAGCCCATCATGTCAGGAGCTAAGGAAGCAGTGCTTGCCGCCGAATCCAAGCTTTCGCTCAACAACCCAAGTTGGTTTCTAGCTTCGACCAGTGGTCGGGAAATTTCGGGCATTAGAGAATCGGCGTCGAGAGTATTGAGGCGTTGCGATGACTCATGAACTGCATGGGCGGCTGCCTGGACCTTAGGCGCAGCAGCTTTCAACGGAGCCAAATCGATACCCTCAGGCGACGGCGTGAAAGTCTTCCAGTCCAGTGACTGGAAGACACCAACCAACGGAGCGGCGCCTAATCGTGCAGCGTCGTCCGCAGATGTGGCGATCACACTGGCTGCCTGGAAGTTCTCACCCACCCCTGGTAGCGCCGAGGCGATCTTCCACAGCGGATCCTCCGTTGCTTCGCGTGCCTCGCTAGTGTGCCGCATCAAGTCATCGACAATTCGCGTGGCCCCCGCTGCATCCTCAGATGCGATGGCTGCTTTCAACTCGGGTATCAAAACAGTAGACGCCCGAAGTTCAGCGCGTATTGTCGTGGCCTTGAAGCCCAACCAAGCGATTGCCGAGACAACGATCAATATGACAAGAGCGGTCCATGCTGTCCACATGATGATTCGCCGGCGGGTCCTCCGTTTTTGGTATTGCAACCCACGGACTGACTTCTTGGAATGATCGGGTGTTGTAGTGGCCATATTCTCTTCTCAAAGAATCTGTTTAGGTTGCATACTCGCTACTGCCAGTCGAGGAGCATCCCAACGCTTGGTTGATGGTTTATAGCAGGCTGAGTCAGCTCTGACAGCATTCGAAAGGGCGCTTGCGTTTGTCTTGTGATGGATGTCGCAGTTGAGTCAGTATGGCCTTACACAGCGCCAGTGCTAGCGAATACGGCTTTGAAGGTCTTAGCGAGAATCAGCACATCACCCATGAGTGACCAGTTCTCTACATAGTAGAGGTCGAGCCTAATGCTCTCGTCCCAACTTAGATTGGATCGTCCGCTGACCTGCCACAAGCCACTCATTCCTGGGCTGACATAAAGTCGACGATGTGCAGCGTCGTCGTAGAGTGCAACTTCGCCCTCGCGTTGTGGTCTCGGGCCTACCAAGCTCATGCTTCCCCCTATGACGTTCAAGAGCTGTGGCAGTTCGTCCAAGGAGTACTTCCTCAGGAAATGCCCTATAGGAGTGATTCTTGGGTCGTCTTGCACTTTGAACAGGGGGCGCCCTGCCGAGCCTTGAGCTTGGAGGAGGGCCTGCAACTCAGCATCAGCATTTTGTCTCATCGAACGGAACTTGAGCATATGGAAGGTTGTGCCGCGGAGCCCGACACGTTCCTGCCGATAGAAAATAGGGCCGGGGCTGGTTGACTTAACCAGGAAGGCTAAAGCTAGGAATACTGGGGCTAGCGCTATCAGCAGTGACCCTGCAATTGTCACATCGAAAGTGCGTTTTGCTACGCGCTTGCCCCCAGTCAATTTGGGAGTCGAAACATGGATTAGAGGCAGTCCAGCGACTGGTTGGGTATGTATCCGAGGACCGGCCACGTCTGTTAGTGCTGGAGCCAAAATCATCCCTATGTCCCGGGCTGCAAGTTCCCACCCCAACGACCTAAGCTCTTCGGGATGCATGTGTACGCCCTCGGAAATTACAACGGCATCGACTCCGGTGTCCTGGATCGCCCCTAGGAGAGCTTCCACGCCTGTTTCGCAGCCAGTGACAATAACCCCTAACTCAGTCACGCGGTGCAACCCGGAGTTCGCCCCTGGGAGATGTGCGGCCACTGGAAAGTAGCCTGCGCCCGGCTCTCGCCTTAAGGAGTTGATCAAATGGGCGCTTGCATGCGGTCCTCCGACAATGAGAACCCGCGAAGACCTCTTGCCCTTCCTTCTGTCGACTGCCAGATGCTGTCGAACCAGCCAGCGAGCAATGACAAGTCCTAACGTCCCAACAGGGAAAGCTAAGCCTACAAACCCCCGGGCCGTTTCAAACTTCAACGCATAAGAAATCACGGCCACGAAGCCAAACAACCAAGCTGAAGTAGCCAGAACACGCTTGTACTCTTCTGATCCGGATCCGAGTATCCGATGTTCCCGTGTTCCCCACAGTTCGAGCATGAGCCACCAAACGATTGCCAAAGCGATCGAGAGCCATAGGTAGTCGGTGTCCTGCGAGCGTGCTCGCGCTAGGTCATCGAATCCGAAGCGAATTGCATAGGCTCCTGCGACCGCCCAAATGACGACGAAAGCATCCGTCACCCTGAGGATGTGCTCAAGTCGACTCCGCCAGCCGGTTTGATTCAGCAAGATTCCCCCATGAATGTTTAAAATGCTCGGCGGTGTGTCGGGATATCACAGCTGGACTCAACCGCCAGTTGCGTGCCCGACTAACAGTCCATGCCATGCAAGCTCTGACCGAATTATCCTCACCAGTCAGCGTATCGATCACAATCATAGCCAAAGACCGATTCGAAATTTCACAGCACAGTTGTTGACCGCAACGGCGGTAGAGAAGCTGCCTATGGAGTCATACACCAGGTTTTGGCGAGGTGGTTGCTGACAAGTATGCGCTAAGACTGGTTCAGCGTGGAGGGGGCAAAGCTTGATGATCGGTTCGCGTGGCCCTGACTAAATATCACGAGCATGAACTCTGACCAAAAACTTCACCCACGGCGCTCTTTCCGCGCAAAATCAGCTTTTCTGCACCTACACTCGTGCCATGAAAGTTTTTGTTACTGGCGGCGCTGGCTACATAGGATCACACACCACGCTGTGCCTGCTTGAAGACGGCCATGAAGTGGTGGTATACGACAATCTGTCGAACTCCACGGTGCATTCTCTCCGCCGAGTGCAGGAGTTGACAGGCCGGGTGGTTGATTTTCGAGAAGGCGACCTCCTCGACGGCGACGCAATCGATCAAGTGTTTGATGAAGGTGGTTTCGATGCCGTGATACATTTTGCGGGCTTGAAAGCAGTTGGGGAGTCTGTTGCTAAACCAATACGATACTACCGGAACAACGTTGTCGGGACGCTCAATTTGCTTGAAAGCATGGAGAAGGCCGGGCTGCGGAGACTGGTTTTTAGTTCGTCCGCGACGGTCTATGGCGACTCCAGTGACGTCCCGCTCGTTGAGAAGTCGCCGTTGGATGCCACTAACCCTTACGGGCGCACGAAGGAGCAGATAGAGGACATCCTGTCAGACCTCCGGGCCTCGGACCCCCGCTGGAGCATCGCGATCTTGCGCTATTTCAATCCGGTCGGCGCGCACGAATCCGGACAAATAGGTGAGGATCCGCAGGGGACCCCCAACAATCTACTGCCGTTTGTGGCTCAGGTCGCCGTTGGTCGACGCGACAAGGTCTTTGTTTACGGAAATGACTACCCGACGCCGGACGGTACAGGTATCCGCGATTACATTCACGTCATGGATCTTGCAGCAGGACACATTGCGGCCTTGGGCTACTTGGAATCCCACACGGGGGACTTCCGCTGGAATCTCGGTACCGGACGCGGGTCTTCAGTCCTGGATGTAATTGAAGCTTTCAGTGCCGCTGCTGGACATCCCATTGCGCATGAATTTGCTCCGCGACGTCCTGGAGATGTTGCTGTGAGCTACGCGGACCCCTCGGGAGCCTTGGCCGACTTAGGTTGGTCTGCTCGCCGTGATCTGGACCGGATGTGTCAGGACCACTGGCGGTGGCAAAGCTCGAATCCCTATGGTTACGCTGGGCCGCCGACATCTAATGATTTGAGTAGCAACTAGAGATTAGGCCTTGGGCGCACCCGATCCTTAATCGGACGCCATAAAGGAACACCTTAGAAGCGGTGCGCCTACCTGGAATCTAGCCGGAACGCGTGTCCGGGTACACTTGGAAAGGCTCTTGGCTCGGCGAGCCCTTCAGCATGCCTTTCGCCATCTTCAACACAGGGGGACCTAGGTTTGGATCTTCACGACTATATTCGGATTCTAAGGCGGAACTGGGTTCTGATTGCGGCCATGGTGCTCGCGGGAACTTTGGTTGGAGCTGGTGCTGCGATGCTAACGACGCCGACTTATACATCGCGAACGCAACTGTTTGTGGCTATCCAGAATTCTGGGTCAGTGCTGGAACTGCAGCAAGGAAACTCTTTCAGCCAGGCACGTGTTCAATCGTACGTAAAAACCGTTCAGTCGCCGGTGGTGCTTCAGCCAGCAATTGATTCCTTGGGGCTAAACACTTCTCCCGAGGAACTTGCGTCTCGTGTAACGGCCACAAACGAGCTCAATACTGTCCTTATCGATATCTCTGTTGAAGACCGATCACCTGTCCAGGCAGCAGCCTTGGCTCAGGCCATCGCAAATAGTCTCATCGGGGCCGTGGATTCGTTGGAGAAGCCAAAAACAGGTGGAACGTCGCCGGTCAGCCTGTCGGTAATTACACCCGCTAAATCGTCGGCTTCGCCGACCGCCCCGAACACTCGTATGAATATCGCGCTGGGATTCGTCTTGGGTTTGGTTCTCGGAGTAGGAGCAGCTATTGTCCGCTCCAGCCTGGACAACCGCGTCCGGGGCGAGCTAGATCTCCGGTCTGTGACCGACTTGCCGCTGCTTGGCGGCGTTGCATTCAGTGCAGATGTGCCCAAGAGCCCGCTCCTAACGCAGACATCGCCGCAAAGCCCGAGAGCGGAGTCCTTCCGGCAGATGCGAACTAACCTGCAATTCGCCAACGTGGCAGGCAAGTCGAGGTCGGTCATCGTGACTTCATCATTGCCTGGGGAGGGCAAGAGCACCACTGCCACCAACCTGGCCATTTCACTGGCTCAAGCTGGGCAAAAGGTGTGTCTGGTAGATGCTGATCTCAGGCGTCCTTCGGTCAATCAATATTTGGGACTGGACCGAAACGTAGGTTTGACCACCGCACTCTTGGGTGAGATGACCGTGGGAGACCTGTTACATAAATGGGGCGATGACGACTTATACGTGCTTACTTCGGGCCGCATCCCGCCGAATCCGAGTGAATTGCTTGGATCTCAGGAGATGCAGCAACTAATTGTGGCTTTGGAAGGTGCCTTTGATGTTGTTGTCATTGATACACCCCCAGTTCTCCCTGTCACGGACGCGACGGTACTTGCCCAACACGTCGGTGGCGTAATCCTGGTCGTTGGCGCGCACAGGATCAAGAGGAATGAACTGGAACGTTCACTGCAAGCGCTGCGCCTGGTCGAGGCAGACGTGTTGGGTGTGATCTTGAACCGGATCCCGCTCAAGGGCGCCGACGCGTATGCATATTCATACGCCAACCGAGAGAGCCCGGAAAGTCCAACCGGCACACGTCCTGGGGTTGCAGTTCGCGGAAGCTCCACCCCTCCAACGGATCCTATGGGCACTGACAGTTTTGACGGTCTTATTGATGCGAATACAACTTCATCGAACACCTTTCCTCGGGAACGTATCCGCCGCAGTAATCTGTCGTAGCTACTTTCGAGAGACAGGTTCGGCTCGAAATTTTGGTGAGGATGCGGCGTGATGACGTCGATTATGCCCACTGGGTTTCTCGGCGGATGAGGCATCAGAGTTTCATGTAGAGAAGGTGAAGGGGGAATTTTGAGAGTTAGTTTGTCTTCTCGTGAGCTCGTCTGGGGTGGCGGCGAAGTCTTTCTCCATGATCTTGGAATGGAGCTGCACGCCAGGGGGATCGATGTGACTTGGCGTGTTGAACCCGAGAGCGAGCTGGCCCTTCGGGCGACTTGTGGCGAATTAGTTTCCCGTAGGTCAAGGGCGTCCTACGACTTGCTTGTTGCCAACGATTTTCGCTCACTTTGGCAGGCTATTGCCTTGGATGGACTCCGGAAAGTCGCCTTTGTCGGGCACGGTGCGTGGCAATTCAGTCCCATAAGGGCCAGGATCATAAGGCTTGTGCGAGCTACAACCTTCGTGGTGAGCAAGTCTGTGGCCATAGACGCAGTCTCTAAGGGACTGACTGGAGATGTACCAATCCTGCCGTTGGGCCCGGGCGTTTGGTCTTCTCGTCCGGAGAACTCGCTGGAGTTCCTAGATCCGGAAAATCTTCGCAATTTGACGTTGGGCAGCGTGGCTCGGCTTGATCCCATAAAGAGATTGCCTATGTTTGCTCGCGTAACTGCCTCGCTAGGCGTCCGTGCTGCGCTCGTGGTGCCTAGACCGGCATCCGAGGCCGAGCAGGAGCTGTTGGACTATCTGTTGACGTTTTCCCATATTGACCTGCGCGTTGGTGGAGATGTTAGCCGCCTGTGGACCGACATAGATGTCTTCTTGAGTACTTCTGAGGCGGAATCGCTAGGTCTTGCTCACTTGGAGGCTTTGCAAAGCGGTGTTCCAGTCGTATCTACGGCCGCCAACGGACCCGAAGACTTTCTGATTCATGAGCTTAACGGCGGTTGGATCCCCCAAGCCAATGAGGAAACAGCCGTCTCTGAGGTTAAGGAAGCGCTGACTTCCCTGTGGTTGAGTCGAGCCACATACTGGGATCAAGCCGAAGAGGTTCTGAGAAGTCGTAACATCGCTCGATGTGCCGATCTCATTCTGAGTGGTGTCAAATGAGAGTGCTCATTGTTCACCAGGGATTCGAGAAGTCGCATGCTCTTGGGGCCATCATCCGAAGAGACGGAATAGTCCAGGCACTGAGCAATAGGGGCTCACAGCCAGATATGGTGACTATGCTGCGCCGGCGGCGATTCCCCGCTGAAGTTCTTAGTGCCAGCCGGTCAGAAATGGTCGACGGTCAGCGGCTTGCGGATTTACGTTCGGATTATGATGCAATCTTCCTGGAGGGGCTTCCGGTTGCTGTTGCCGTAATTTCAAGAATGCGGAGTCGAACCCACGGGAGAATACACGTTGACGTGTGCGACAGTTGGGTCCGTTTGGCGGATGCAGGCCAGGGTGCGGGCACGGGGATACGTTCCAAGGCAGTTAAGATCCTAAAAGTCATGTTGGCGCGCTTCGCCCTTCTATACGTGAGCCGACGTGCCGACTCAGTCTCCTATATTTCAGATTTAGATTTGGAGTCTGACGCAAAATATCTAGCTCAAAATGCGACGCGCTTCGTAGTGCCAAACGGAAGTCCCGTCGAAGTCCAGTCTGCACCAGTGGAATGGTCGCGCAAGGGCCCAATGGTGGTTGTCGGGGATTGGTCTTACCCCCCAAACCTTCAAATGCTTGACCAAGTAGATGAATGGTATTCGAGAGGCCCGGGCTGTGAACTGGACAAGGCGCTTAATGTGGTAGGGCCGAATCTTGCGAAAGTTCCATCAGGTCTAAGTGATGCAAACATTGTTGGGTGGGTTGATGAGATTGAATCAGCTTATTCTGGAGTAAGCTGTGCGCTCGCGCTTACGAAGTCGGGGAGTGGTGTAAAAAACAAAGTCCTCGAGCCACTTTCCTTCGGCATCCCCGTAATCGCGACACAAGATGCCTTGAACGGGATTTCATACGATCCGAGAATGGTTCTGCCCTTCCGCGATAATCTAAGCGTCAATGAGATCAATGCTTGGCTAGATGACCTAGAGATGAATGGCAGAAAGTGCTTGAACGCACCATCATGGGACGAGAATGTTGCAACGGTGGCGGACTACTTACTGCAGGGAATGGAACGATGATAGTACTTACGGCATTCGAGGCTATTCCTGGGGCTGGTACCGAGGCAGGGCTGGCGTGGAACTGGGGCAAGGCCTACGTCGACGCTGGGCATCGCGTCACTGTTCTTACAAGCGGTAGCGATTCTTCGCAAGACCATGTTAAGGCTTGGCGCGACGCCGGCATAGAGGTTGTGTTTTTAGGAGGAAGCGGAAAGGCCCGTGCTCCCCAGTCACCGCGAGAACTCTTGATCGTCGCGCAGTACATCAATCGCTGGCTTGGTGAATGCCGTAGGTGGCTTGATGAAAATGGAAGCCGAGTTACGGCAGTGCATCACGTCAGCTGGGGGTCAGTTCGCATCCGTCCTTCATTCCTCAAGGTACGGCATCCCCTGACTACCGTTTGGGGTCCCCTTGGCGGCGGTCAAATGGCAAAATTTTCTGGGCTACTGCCTCATAATCGGATACACGAGTCCGTCCGCGCACTCTCTTTTCCCTTCGGTTGGCTGATGAGGCGAATTGACTTCATCATGCACAAAGATCCAACGCTAACGTTGGCAACAAACTCTGCAACTCTGGCTTTCGTTCGTTCACTAGGTATTACCTCGGCAAAGCAGATGTTGGCAGACGGAATCCAGCCTGAGCGGATAGCCGCGGCAACGAACGACAAGTTGGGCGACCCTGTCGAACTCGTGTGGCTCGGTCGCATGGTGGCTTCCAAAAGAGCAGATGTTGCTATTGGCTTGTTGTCGTCGTTGCACAAGAGGGGAATACCGGCACGACTAACGCTCATCGGAGATGGACCGGAACGACCGACTCTTGAACGTAAGGTAAAAGACCTCGAGCTGTCTGGGTTTGTTGAGTTCTCAGGACGTATTCCTTGGGAGCAGACCTTTGACTACTACGATAGAAGTCATTTCTTAGTGTTTACAAGCATGCGTGATTCATCATGTCCGGCCGTTGTCGAAGCCGCCGCTAGAGGGTTGCCTTCACTGTGTGTGCGGCATCAAGGAGTTGCTAGTTTGGTGCCTGACTCTGTTGCCTTCGGCCCCGAGAATTTCAGTTCAATAGCACGTCTCCAAGAGGACTTGGCCGACGTAGTTGCAAACTTCCAATTTTCCCCTTCCGAGTACAGAAAGGCTTCACAGAACGCCTTGGCATTCGCTCGTAGCCAGACCTGGGGACAGAAGGTTCAAACCGTACTTCGGGATCTTGAGGTAAGGAGAGCTCATGGGCCAGCTTAGAGTGCTAACTCTTTTGATCAGATTGGATGGTGGTGGAGCGGAGCGTAGCGTCGCGCGTATCGTTGGTCCCCTAGCCAGCAGAAGTGTGCTTGTCGACCGCTATGCCATTGATCCCGCTTGGCCAGGGGAGGATAGCCAACCGGACAAGACGCTAACTTCCAAGCCCGTTCGGGGGCCGCTTCGACTCCTTGTTGCAGCAAGACGCCTGGCTTCGACTATTCGCGCCTCTCGCCCCGACGTAGTACATCTCCACTGTGAAGCTCCTGAAATAGTTGGCCTCATAGCTCGCCTCTTGACCATAGGTCAGAAGTTCAGCATTGTGGTTACTGATCACTCCATGAAGTCGTGGTCTGGAGTAAGGGCTCCGCTCGGCTGGCTTATTCGAAATGCGCTCCAGGGATTCGGTGCCGTTTACGTGAGTTGCTTCAATTCGGCAGCCAAGCAGGAGCGTGCCCGCGTGATATTGAATCCGTCGGGCAAGCTTGGAGTTTTGGCTGCGAGTCCGGACAGCGGCGGTCGCTTGGTTGTAATCGGTCGTGTCATTGAAAGTAAGAGGATCGATGAGGTACTCCGGGCTGCTCGTTTGTCATCCTGGAACGGCGAAATACTGATCGTAGGTGCGGGACCAAATATGGAGAGCCTGCAAACTTTAGCCGAAGAGCTGGATCTCAAAGTAAGCTTTCTTGGGCACCAGAGGAATCCGTGGAGCAGTGTCGCGCCAAATGATCTGTACGTATCCGCTAGTTCTTTTGAAGGTGAACCCCTCACGCTCATTGAGGCAATGCAATATGATCTGTCGGTATTAGTGAGTGATATTCCGGCTCACGTTAAAGTCTTGAAGGGCCACCCGGGGATCTTTGCGTCAAGGGCTCAATTGAGTGAATTTCTCTCCCTGTACCTCTCGGAGCCTGCCCACGGTAGGTTCAAGGTCGACCCGTCGCTTCGCAAAGAGATATTGGCAGCAAGAGATCCCATGCGAATAGCCGAGGAATGGGAGTCTTTATATCGAGCTATCACTTAGTCTGGGAATATTTTGAAAACTAATCAACAACGCTCAACGCAATGTTACTCGTGGAACGGCAAAGGAAATTTGGGGGATGACTGGATTGCTGAGGTCAGTCAGCAGTACTTCTCCCGTGCAGTGGGAGTTCATGAGAAACGTAGCTTTAACCCATTGCGGCTTGGAAAACACCGGCTGCAAACGGTCGCGGGGGAATCCGTTAGAGGGGAGCTAGTCCTGTGGGGCGGAGGCTGGATAGCCTCCGACCGACCGTCCTCGAGAACTCTGCGCGCATGGTCCAGGCACGTCCGAGGACAACTCGATGCTATTTCAGGCGTTGGTTTGGGAATTGGTCCATTCCTAAATCTCAGTGCCGAACAGTCGGAACAGATGGACACACTCTTTTTGGCCTTCGGGGGGAAGCTAGGCGTCCGGACCTTTGCGGACCTAGGCCACGTTCCAAAACCCTATTCGGCCATGGTCGGATGTGATGTAGCGCTTTTGGACCAAAGGTTCCTCGGCGGTGGACAATATTCCGGGCGGGACAGTGATTACGTCGTGTTCTCGTTCCCTGGCTACTCGCCTCACTGGGCTTTGACCAGGCCGTGGTTGACCGAAGAATGGTACGCTTCAACGATTCGTGACCTAGCGGCACAAATATCACAGACACAGCGCATTGTGTTCGTGGAGTTCGATCAAGTCATCGGACGCGTCAGCGACAGTGACTATTGGGCTGGACTGCCTTGCACGCTTGCAAGGCCAGCAACGATCGAGGATGCTGCCGCCCTATTTCGGAATGCCTCGCATGTCTATGCCGGGCGCTTACACGCAGCAATCCTTGGGTCCGTGCTAGGCGTTCCGACGTTGGCTTTTGCATACCATCACAAGTTTGAGGTTGTATCGGAGCTTGGAATTCCAACAGTCGGCTTGACTGGTCCATGTGCGACTTTGCCGAAACCAGAACGGCCGGACATGACCATTCTCGAGTCAGTACGCCAGCGAGGCTTGGACGTGCTCTCCTCCGTGCGTACTGATGGGTGACCTGGCGAGTCGACCGATGGAAAATGTAGTCGCTAAGCACAGGATTCCCGCGCGCTTGGCCCAGTCGGGGCTTGTCGCTGTATTCGTTGCTGGATGTCTCCCCGGGTTCTTGGTGTCGTTTCCCCAGCTGGCGGCCGTGGGATCTCTGAGCTTCGGGTTGTTTGTCTGCGGCGTTGCCTTATTATTTGCATCAGTTCTCACAGCGGTTACTGAAGGCATGAGCCGTCACAAACAGCCTTGGATACCAGTTCTCATGCTGGCGGTGTCGGCTTTAATTCCATTCATCTCTCCAGATGTGGACTTTCCGGGCGACAACAGAAACTGGTTGATCACGCACCTAGTCTTCATAGCCATACTCATGAGTGCCCAATTCTTCACGTTGGAGCTAATCGCCACCTTGCTCCGTGCTGGTTTGATAGCCAGCGTAGCCACACTGCTAGGTGGCGCTCAGGCGCTCGCGGTGGACGAGCGCAGTCTATTTGTCTTGGACGGGCGACTCCGAGGTGTCTTTGGTCATGCCAACATGACAGGCCTTGTTGCTGTGGCAACCTTGCTTTTGGCGCTTGGTGCAACTAAATGGCGCAAATTCGACCTAGTACTTTCAGTTTGTGTTGTGCTGGCAGCGATGTCCCTGACGTCGTTGGCCGCAGCATGTATCGGACTTGCGGCTTGGCTTGTCCGAGCGCGGGCTGCGCGCCTAGCCGTCTTGGTACTGGGGCTTATCTCACTCTTTGTGCCCATGATTTTAGTGTTGACAATGGGTTCTAGGCTGGATCCGCAATTGTTTACGGGTCGCTCCGGTACTTGGCAGTGGGCATTGAGTTTAGACTTTGATCGGTTCACAGGCTTGGGTACTGGGCTATTTGAAACGCTAGGAGCTGGCAAGTTTGTGCCATGGTTTCACGCTCACAATCAAGTAATCATGGACTATGTGACCGGTGGATGGCCGCTGGCGACCGCAACTGTTTTGCTCTTGGCTTCAATCGGGGCGTGGGCAGTGTCAGCTCATGATCCGCGTCAGCTTGTGTTGTGGTGCGTGCTTGTACTGCAATGCCTGACTGAGGTTCCTCTTATCTTGAACTATCCGAGCGGAGGCATGCTTTCCACGGCTATCATCGTCGTCGTCATCCTCCAGGTTCCGAGTATTAAACCTTCAGCGCTGAATGGGATCGAATCGACGAAAACTCTATCAGGAAGTCTATTGCGTGGCTAAGTGGTTATCCCGGTTGTTCAGGGTTCGAGCTGCACCGTATGCTGTCGGTATTCTGGCCTCCACTGGCTCGACATATGTTCTATTCTTGGTATTTTCATTGGTATCCCCTCCTGATTCCCTTGGCCTTTTTGCCTTGTGGGGAGGGATTGTTGCTATTTTTATACAATTCATCGATGGGATCTCTGCGCAAAGAATTGCCCAGGGTCATCAGGATCTATCAACTATTTCGCCACTTACACATGGTTCGGTCAATTTCTTAAACCTGTCGCGTTTCGGGGTTGTAGTCATAGTGGGACTACTTACGTCGCTTATGGCCTTTATTGCGGACCCTGCAATGACCATCGGTGTTTTTGTGATGCTGACTGGGCAAGGCGCTTATGCCCTATGTGTGAGCACTCGAGTTTATGGACCCCCCGAGTCACTACTGCGCCTGCAACTATTCAACTGCCTTGTCTACCTCCTGGTTTCTGCCGGATGCTTCTTGTTGCCTGAGGCTCCGTCAGGGAACTTACTTATGATTCTCAGCGGGGTGGCATCCTTAGCGGCAGCGCTACCCAGTCTCATTCGGGATTTCATCGATCGGCTTCGGATGGATCTGCCATTGACGAAGGAGTTGAAGCAGCTGTACTTAGGACAGTCGTGGAAGCACCTGGGTAGCTTAGCCGCATACCAAGCCGTCAACGCGTTTGGTGGCGCTGTTGATACTTTGCTGACGGCGCTGGGCGGGTTGCGGACGGCTGCTGAGTACCAGGTTGTCAGGCGTCCTATGCTTGCGTTGGGCAGCCTAAACGTCGCTGTCGGCCAGCATGCTCTCAACCGCTACGCCCAAGGTTCTACGAAGGGCTGGCCGATGGCACTAGCGAGGCTCACGCCTGTCCTAATTGCTTGGCCGCTGCTAGGACTAGCCGGGCTTGCTGTGGTTCGATGGATTACTCCCGACGACTACGATGTATCGATTCTTGCCGGAATCCTGTTGGCGACATCATTTGCGCTTAGTGCATTTCTGCAGATCACGGGAACAATTATTTTGGTCCGAAGCCATACGTTCGCTCTATTTGTTTCCTCGTTGGGTCGAATTCTCGTACTTGTCCTTGTGGCTTACGTGGCCGTTCCATCATTGGGGGTCGTCGGTATAGGCATCGCCGTTGTACTTGCGAATGTCTTCCTCTTGGCGGCTCATTTGTGCTTGCTTGTCTTTGGTGAACGTGGGAACGGACGGCATCGTAAGGGCTCCAGTCGGCTGTAAATCGGCCCTTCGCAGATGAGCATGGTTAGGGCGGCCTGAAAGTGCCGTCTTGGGGTTGGCCGTTTGCGGTGCGGCGTGTCGCGGCGGGAAAGAGGTCAGGGCCTCTTTGAATTGGTTGCGACCAAGCAAACCAACACCCAAAAGAGACCCTGACATGACTAACTCTATGTCCTGTTCCGATGGCCGCTGGTGCACTCGCGCTGATGCGCTACTCGGTGTTGAGGGCATCCACGTCAACTCCGTCACGGCAACCCGGACCGGCCTGATTCTGGGCGTCGAGACCGGAGAAGATGCCACCGGTTGTCCGCACTGCGGCGTTGTTGCCGTGGGCCATGGCCGCCGGCGGGTCCGGCTTCATGACATTCCGTGTTTTGGCAGGCCGGTGCGGCTGCTGTGGGCCAAGCGTGTCTGGCGGTGCCCGGACCCGGACTGCCCGAGAACGACGTTCACCGAAGAACACCCGCTGGCAGGATCACGCGCGAAACTCACCGCCAGGGCCGCCAGATGGGCGACCGACGCGCTGCAGTGTTTCGACACCTCCGTTTCCGCTCTGGCCCACCAACTCGGCGTTTCCTGGCACACCGTCTGGGACGCCGTCAGGGTGGAAGCATCCCTGCGGATCGCAGCGACGGACCGCCTCGAAGGAGTGGACGCACTCGGCGTTGATG
>NZ_JBLYIE010000043.1:0-1579 GCF_048537125.1 Paenarthrobacter sp. PPS72
TGATGACATCGCCAACCTTGGAAGGATCCTGGACAGCCGAGTCGTCTGCGGACTTGTTGAACTCCATCGCCGGCTTCGGGGTCAACGGGGTATCCGTCGTTCCCGGAGGAGGCGTTACAGGAGGACCAACCGGCGGCGTGCCGGTAGTGGTGGCCGCGTTGGCGATGTGCCCGGCGTCGATATCCGCCTGGGTAATGGCGTAAGTAGCCGACGCCGTGACCGTCTGACCCGGGAGCAATTGGCCGGGGGTGCCCGGCCAGTCGTAGCTCAGGGCGGACAATCCGGCCAGCGGATCCGTGATGGACACGTTGGTGAGGTCCACGTTTCCGGTGTTCTTCGCCGTGAAGGTGTACGTGATGACGTCACCAGCCATTGAAGGATCCTGGACAGCCGACGTATCAGCGGTCTTGGTGAACTGCATTGCCGGAGCCGGCGTCAACGGGGTGTCCGTCGTTGCCGGAGGTGGCGTTACCGCAGGACCGGTGGGAGGAGTACCCGTGGAGGTCGCCTCATTCACCACATGGCCGGCGTTGATGTCGGCCTGGGTGATTGCATACGTTGCGGTAGCAATGACAGTTTCACCAGGCAGCAGCGTTCCTGCAGCGCCAGGCCAGACGTACGTCAGCGCGGACAAACCAGCCAGCGGATCCGTGATGGATACGTTGGTCAGTGTCACGTTGCCGGTGTTCTTGGCCGTGAACGTGTAGGTGATCTGGTCACCGACGACGGACGGGCTCTGAACCTCGGAAGCATCAGAGGACTTGGTGAACTCCATGGCCGGACCCGGGGTCAACGGAGTGTCCGTGGTTCCCGGAGGAGGCGTTACCGGAGGACCGGTAGGAGGAGTGCCGGTAGTCGTGGCGCTGTTGGCCACATGGCCGGCATCGATATCAGCCTGAGTGATGCCATAGGCTGCCGAAGCTGTCACCGTTTGGCCTGGAAGCAGCTCGCCCGGAGTACCCGGCCAGGTGTAAGCCAGCGCGGACAACCCAGCCAACGGATCCGTGATGGCCACATTGGTCAGCGTCACGTTGCCGGTGTTCTTGGCCGTGAAGGTGTAGACGATGCGATCGCCCACGGCAGACGGGTCCTGAATACCGGAAGCATCCGCGGACTTGCTGAACTCCATGGCCGGAGCCGGGGTCAACGGAGTATCCGTGGTTCCCGGCGGCGGCGTTACCGGCGGACCGGTAGGAGGAGTGCCCGTGGTCGTGGCCGAGTTGGCGACGTGACCGGCGTCGATATCCGCCTGGGTGATGGCATAGGTTGCCGTAGCTGTCACCGTTTCACCGGGCAACAGAACTCCTGCAGCGCCCGGCCAGGTATACGTCAGTGCCGAGAGGCCGGCCAGCGGATCCGTGATGGAAACATTGGTCAGTGTCACGTTGCCGGTGTTCTTCGACGTGAAGGTGTAGACGATGCTATCGCCCACAACAGACGGGTTCTGAATACCGGAAGCGTCGGCCGATTTGATGAACTCCATGGCCGGAGCCGGGGTCAGCGGGGTATCCGTGTTTCCCGGAGGAGGCGTTACCGGAGGACCAACCGGCGGCGTGCCGGTGGTGGTGGCGCTGTTGGC
>NZ_JBLYIE010000043.1:1687-2128 GCF_048537125.1 Paenarthrobacter sp. PPS72
CCTGGGTGATGGCATACGTTGCAGTAGCAGTCACCGTCTGACCCGGGAGCAGCTCTCCCGGCGTTCCCGGCCACGTGTAAGCCAGCGCGGAGAGGCCAGCCAACGGATCCGTGATGGAAACGTTGGTCAGGGTCACGTTGCCCGTGTTCTTGGAGGTGAAGGTGTAGGTGATCCGGTCGCCAACACTCGACGGCGACTGAACAGCCGAGCTGTCAGCGGACTTGTTGAACTCCATAGCCGGAGCCGGCGTCAACGGAGTATCCGTTGTTCCCGGAGGAGGCGTCACCGGAGGACCAACGGGCGGGGTGCCCGTGGTGGTGGCGCTGTTGGCAACATGGCCGGCGTCGATATCAGCCTGCGTGATCGCATACGTTGCCGTAGCAGTCACCGTCTGACCCGGGAGCAGTTCGCCGGGGGTGCCCGGCCACGTGTAGGTCAACG
>NZ_JBLYIE010000044.1:0-11827 GCF_048537125.1 Paenarthrobacter sp. PPS72
CGTCAAGCACAGCAACCAAAGCCATACCCACCTCCTCTGGGTAGCCACGACCCTACAACGGCCGTGGAACTGAGCCCGGTAACAACATAAGGACAGCAGCCAAAAAACGTCGTAGACACACAGGACCGGGTGTAAGCGGCAACTTTAAACTGACCGGAGACGGAAAATCTGGTTGACCGTTCGCTGCAGTGGTTTTGACCAGCGGCGGCAAGCATTTTTGGACAGCTGCAGCCACGGTGTGGTTTGGCGTGTTGGGATTCCTCTTGTCCATCCCTCGTGTCGTTACGGGGAGAGCCCCTTCCTTCCGCGGTGAAATGGCGATGCCAATCGTCTGTATTTCACCGTTGTGGGGAAGGAAGGGGCTCGTTGTGAAGTCTCCAGGAGAGTTCATGGAAATTTTAGCTGCTTACGATTTGACCCGGTCGTACCGGGATGCTGCGAAGATCTGCGGCGTATCGCATAACACGGTGCGTTCTTATGTGAAGGCCCGGCAGGATGGTGCGCAGGCTCCGGTGGCCCGGCGACGCGGCCGGATGACTGACCCGTTCCTGCCTCAGATGATGTCCTGGGTGGAGCAGTCCCGCGGGAAGATCCGGGGCGACGTGGTGCATGAGAAGCTCCGGGCTTTGGGGTTCACCGGGTGTGAGCGGACTACCAGGACCACGCTGGCCGAATTGAAGGCGAAATACCGGGCCCGGAACGTGCGTGTGCACCGTCCTTGGACACCGGAGCCGGGTCTGTGGTTGCAGTATGACTACGGTGACGGGCCCGTCGTTGACGGAGTGAAGACCGTGCTGTTCGTGGCCTGGCTGGCGTTCTCCCGGTTCCGGATCGTGATCGCGTTGCGGGATAAGACCATGCCGAGCGTGTTCGCCGCCCTCGATCGGACGTTCCGTCTGATCGGCGGGGTCCCCACCTACATTTTGACCGATAACGAGAAGACCGTAACCGTTGAGCACGTCGCCGGAATTCCGGTCCGCAATCACCAGATCGTGGCGTTTAGCAGGCATTACTCAACCTCGCTGCAGACCTGCCTGCCGGCGGACCCGGCCTCGAAGGGCGGGGCGGAGAACGCGGTCAAGATCGCCAAAGCCGACTTGGTCCCGCAGGATACGAACGTGCTGCCGGAATACGGCTCGTTCGCCGAGCTCGAAGCAGCGTGCGAGGTGTTTATGGAGGAAGTGAATTCGAGGGTGCATCGGGCCACGCTGGAGATCCCGAAGGACATGCTCCGGGTTCTCGAACGCCCGAGGTTGCACCCGGTTCCGGCGACACCTGTGACGGCGAGCTTCGGCCACACCCGCCAAGTCCCGCCGAACACGCCGATGATCACCTTTCAGCAGTGCCGGTACTCTGTCCCGCATACCTTAATGGGTCAGATGGTGTGGGTCCGCGGGACCGACGCCGAGGTGGTCATCGTCCATGTCGGGGACTCCGGCCCGGTCGAGGTCGCCCGGCATAAGCTCACCCGCCCCGGCATCCCGGCGATCATCGATACCCACTTTCCGCCCGCCCCTGCCGGCGCTCTGGAGCGGGTGATCCGACCAGGCAACAAGGCAGAGGAGGAGTTCCTGGCCCTCGGCGCCGGCGCCGCGCTCTGGCTCAAGGAAGCCGCCGCCGCCGGCACTCAGAAGATCCGGCACAAAATGGAACGCGCCGTCACTCTCGCGAAGGTCCTCGGCGCCGACGAAGTCGACAAGGGCCTGGGCGCGGCCGCGGTGCACCAGCGCTTCACCCACGAGGACCTGCTCTCCATCGTCAACACCGGCAACGCAACAAGCCACACAACCAGCACCACCCACACCGTCACTGACCAAGGCCGGTGGTTGAGCCAGGGCACCAGCGGCTGGGCGAACTTCGGCACCACCCCTGCCACAACCAGTGATGAAGATTTTGAAGGAGCCATCGATGAGCGCTAACACCATGACCCCGCCCCTGGCCGATACGGCGGTAGAGAACGTGATCGCGCTGATGCGCACGACCCGGATGCCACACGCCCGCGCCGTGGTCGCCGACGTCCTGGCCACCGCGAAAGCCCAACGCTGGGACCCCACTGAAGTCGTCCGGGTCCTGCTCGAAGCCGAAGCCACCGGCCGGAACGCCTCGATGCTGGCCACCCGGCGTAAACGTGCCGGATTCCCCACCGGGAAGACCTTCGATGTATGGGACGAAGCCCTCTCCACCCTCCCGGCAGCGACAACGTCGTTCCTGCGGACCTTGGAATGGGTGCGTCGGCGGGAGAACCTAATTGCCTGCGGGCCCTCCGGCACCGGCAAAACCCTGCTCCTGGAAGCCCTCGGCCAGCAGGCCATCGATCAGGGCATGTCCGTGTCCTGGCTCAGCATGGAAGACCTCGGCGCACTCGTGCGACGGCACCGCATCGATGACAGCGTCAACAAGGCCATCACCCGTGCCACCAACGTGGACCTGATCTGCATCGATCTATGCCGAGCCCGCGACTATGCCGAGGAAACCGGTGCTGCCTTTGAACGCGGGCAGGTGGGGCTTGATTTCACGAAGAGGTGATCTTCGGCGTGTCGGCATAGTTTCTCGGGGAGGAGCCTGTTCATGGGAGCAACCGTGCTTCCGTGAAGGAGGCGAAGCGCAGTGTCTGGAACGAGAAGGAAAGCTGGCCAGTTGTGGCCGCATGTCGAGGGTTACCGAGGGTGGTTGACGCAGCGGGGTTACACGCCGGGCACGGTCCGGAACATGTTGAAGGACTTGGGCCAGGTCGGTCTCTGGCTTTCTGGCGAGGGGCTGGGAGTGGAGGATCTGAACGAGGAACGCGTGGCGGCGTTCCAATCTGAACGGCGAAGGGTTGGCCGGAGCAGGAGCCCGGGTCCGCGCGCCATGGTTCCCCTGATGAGCTACCTGCGGGAGGCGGGCGCCGTCCCCGAAAGAGCGCCTTTGGTGACGCCGTTGGGTGCGCTCCTGGCCTCGTACCGATCGTGGATGGTCCAGGAGCGTGGCTTGGCGCTGAGCACTGTGCTTCGTTACGAGAACACTGCCCGGCGTTTCCTTCAGGAGTCTTCTGTCGGTGGGATGTTCGCCCCGGAGGCTCTGACCGGGAAGGACATCAATGCGTTCCTGCTCCGGGAATTCGCCCGGGTATCGGCCGGGTCGGCGAAGGGCCGGGTGGCCGAGCTGCGTTCGGTCCTGCGTTTCCTCTATCTGCAGGGCCTCACTGGGTTGACTCTGGGTGCGTCGGTTCCGGCGGTGGGTGGATGGCGCTTCGCGACTCTTCCGCCGGCGGGGACGTCCGCGGAGGATGTGCAGCTTCTGCTCGACAGCTTTGACCGCAGCACGCTGGTCGGTGTCAGGGACTTCGCGATAGTGATGCTGGTGTCGCGGCTGGGCTTACGGTCCATCGAGGTCGCACGCATGGAACTGCGTGATGTGGATTGGCGGTCCGGGGAACTCATGGTCCGCGGCAAAGCGCGCCGCCAAGACCGGTTGCCGTTGCCGTCAGAGGTCGGCGAAGCGCTGGTCGCATACCTCTCCTCTGGCCGGAATCCTGCGGATGCCAACCATGTTTTCCTGACCTGCCGGGCACCTCGCGGACCGATCCGAGCTGATCTGGTCGGCGATGTTGTCGAGCGGGCGTGCAAACGAGCGGGCCTGCCCAACGTCGGACCGCACGGACTGAGGCACGCGCTGGCCGGTGAACTCCTCCGCAGAGGCGCTGGCCTGATGGCGATCAGCCAGGTCCTGCGCCATCAGGACCTGGCCACGACCGCCCTCTATGCCAAGGTTGATCTGCTCGCGCTGCGCCAGGTTGCCCAGCCGTGGCCGGGGGTCGTGCGGTGAGTGCGTTGGAGCAGAATCTCGCGGATTACCTGCAACTGCGTCGTTCGCTCGGACATGAAATGGCCGAGGCCCGGTGGCTGCTGCCAGGCTTCGTAGCTTATCTGGACGCCCACGAAGCATCTACGGTGACCATAGAAGCGGCACTGGACTGGGCGCAGCAATCGCCCACAGGCCAGCCGACGACCGTGGGGCCGCGGCGGATGATGGCTGCCCGCGGTTTCGCCCGCTATCTGGCCGGCATTTACCCCGGCACGGAGATCCCGCCGCTGGGTCTGATGCCGGTCCGGCAAAGATGGCGCCGACCGTTCATCTACTCCACAGCCGACATCGAAGCTCTGATGGGCCAGGCCCGGATCTTGATCCGATCGCCCCTGCGGGCCGCGACCTACGAGACTTTGATCGGGCTGCTGGCTGCGAGTGGTCTGCGGATCGGCGAGGCAATCACGCTGGACCGCAGCGACATCGACTGGTCCGAGGGCCTGCTGGTGATCCGCGAGTCCAAGTTCGGAAAATCCCGGCTGGTTCCACTTCACAGCACTGCCATGCAGGCACTGAACGCATACGCCTTACTCCGCGACGAGCTCGAACCCCGCCCAGAGGAGCCAAGCTTCTTCGTGTCCCAGACGCACAGACGCCTCTGCTACGCGGTCGTTTGCCAGACATTCCGGCAACTGGTTGATGCCGCAGGGGTCGGGGCCGGGGCACCCTCGGCGCCCAGGCTGCACGATCTACGGCACACTTTCGCGGTCCGCACCCTGCTCAGCTGGTATCGCACCGGCGAGGACGTGCAGGCGAAACTTCCATGGCTATCGACCTACCTGGGCCACCGTGAACCGGCAACGACCTATTGGTATCTTTCGGCTGCGCCGGAATTGCTGGCCCTGGCCGCGGCACGCCAAAATACCCGCTGGACGGCGGTGCGATCATGACGCTAATTGCACCGACCCTGCAGATGTTCTTCACCGACCGGCTCACCCAACAGCGCCAAGCCAGCCCGCGGACCATCGCCGCCTACCGGGACGCCTTGAAGCTGCTCCTGGAGTTCATCCACACACGGACCGGCAAATTGCCTTCCCAACTGGACTGGGCCGACATGGACGCGACCATGATCTCAGGATTCCTCAATCATCTGGAGACCACGCGAAACAACAGCATCAGGACCCGCAACGTCCGCCTGACAGCAATCCGCTCACTGTTCTCCTACGCCGCGTTACGTCATCCGGAGCATGCGCTGCTGATCCAGCGTGTTCTCGCCATCCCGCCGAAGCGGTTCGACAAGCGCACCGTGACGTTCCTGACCCCGCCCGAGATCGACGCCATCGTCGCGGCCCCGGATCAGTCCAGATGGGAGGGCCGGCGTGACAGGGCCCTGATGCTCCTCGCCATCCAGACGGGTCTGCGGGTCTCCGAGCTCACGGGCCTGAACTGCGCAGATGTCACGCTGGGCAGCGGCGCGAACGTCCGCTGCGAAGGCAAAGGACGCAAACAACGCGCCGTTCCACTCACCACTCCCGTCGAGGGACTGCTGCGTTCCTGGCTGGCCGAACGAGCCGGCCAACCACACGAGCCAGTGTTCCCGACCCGGACCGGGCGGCGGCTCTCCCGCGACGCCGTAGCGTTGCGGATCAGCACGCACGCAGCGACCGCTGCCCGAACATGTCCATCCCTATTGGGCAAGAAACTCCACCCTCACGTGTTTCGTCACAGCTGCGCGATGACCTTGCTCCAAGCCGGGGTCGACACGTCGGTGATCGCCCTCTGGCTCGGCCACGCCGGAGTCCGGTCCACCGACGCGTACGTCCATGCCGACATCCTTATCAAGGAGAAAGCCCTCGCTCTGACCACGCCGGCATCCGCGAGCCCTGCCCGATACCACCCAACAGACAAAGTCCTCGCGTTCCTCGAGAGCCTGTAACTATGCCGACCTGCGACCCTACTGGATTCTGCACACCAGCCCAGACTGGCACCAGCCTCGGCATAGTCGCGGGCTCGGCATAGATCGATCTATGCGGCGGATATCCGCATAGATCGATGACATCGGCCTTCTGCCGGTCTCCGCCGACGCAGCCGAAGGCTTCTACCGCGTCGTCGAGGCCTCCTACGAGAAACGCTCACTGGCGATCAGCTCGAACATCCACCCCTCCGGGTTCGATGAGCTCATGCCCAAAACCATCGCCACCGCGACCGTGGACCGACTCCTCCACCACGCCCACCTCTGCCAAACCAGCGGCGAGTCAGTCAGACTCATGCAAGCCCAAAACGGGAAAGGAACCCGCCCTATGCACTAACCCCGGTCAGGCGCCCCGAAACCCCACGCCCGGGACGCCTGACCCTGTCCAAAAATACTTGCCGCGACCGGTCAATCACCTGCCGCCAACGGGCAAAGCGACCTGCCGCCACCGGTCATTTCTAAGTTGCCGTTGACAACCGGGCACGGCGGAGCTCTGCGACGTCGGGACCGGGCCCAACAGCCGGCCACGGAGCGAAGCGGAGAGGACGCCCAAAAGGGTGCGAGCCCCGCGAGCATGCTTCTCCCCGCGCATTGTCAGACTGGGTTGGTACGGTGAACCTGTCTCGCCTGGTTTCCCCCAATCCCAGGCGGGACACTTATGTCAGAAGGAGAGGTCGGCAGTGGGATTACGAAACTTCCTAAACAGGCGCAGCTTGTCTGTTGGCCTCGAGCCTCCGCCAGCGTCAATGGCGGCCGCGCCCATCGAGCGGGTGCCCCTAACAGCGGAACAACTGGCGGACCTCGACGCTGCGCGCGCCGAATTGCTGGAGCTCGCCGCCGAGGTCGGGGTAAAAGAGTCTCAGCGCGTGCCCCCGCGACGGGAGTCGCTGGCAAGATGACCCCCCGACCATACGGACCATCACCGCGCTCATCAGGGAGACTCACTTCGAAGAGCAACCCTCCCAGGGGCATGACGGGCCGGCCCGATAGAGCGGGCCGCCGGAATTGGCGGACCCGCCCTCGGATCCGGTTAGCTTCCTTCGTCGTTGCGGATCTTGGTGTTGGCGCGGTACGCCATGATCGAGGCTCCCAGTGCTGTGAGCGAGAGAACGAAGTTAACGATGGTCAGTGGTTCCATGAGGGTTTCCTTATCGTTGAGTTGGCCATATCCTGAGAAAGGAGCCCGGTGGCCGCAACCTAAGCGGTCACGACCACCGGATTGTGTGACTACTACCTCCTTGCGTTCCGCTTACGCTTCCGAGTTCCAGCTCGGGAGCGTTTGCTCTTTAAGCGCGCGTTCCGCGTGGAGAGTAGAGCGATGACAGCTGTTATCAAGCTCACGACCGAAGTCACGAGCTTGATTGCTTCGTCGATGCTCATGTAGCCACCTCCTTTCTGCCCCGCCGTGCGAGGCCCCCACGTCGCAGCCGGTCGAGGGTGGGCCGTCAACCCCGAAGAGTGACCGGGGAATCCCGCGAAATAAGGGAGCGCAGCGACCGCGTGGGATTGCCCGGTTGCGTGGGTTGACGGGTCGGGCCCCCGGACGGCTACGATCAGTGGCCTTGTACGGAGAACAACCCAGCCACATGTAAGGCAAAAAGAGGCTTTTACAGGCCGCAGCGCAGCGAAGGTCCGTTCTGTTCTTGATCCTCTAGGCTGGGGCCATGGACAAGAAGAAAGCAGCGCTGATCTGGGCGCTTTTGGGGACTGGCTTCCTTGTGTACGGCCTCTACTGTGCCTTGACCACCGGCGGCACCTGGTATCTCATTGCCTCCGCCGCAATCCTGATGTGTTCCGGCGCGGTCTGCCTCGGAAGCGCGGTCCAGATTATGCGCCGCCCGGACCAGCAGCGCTACTAGACAGGGCGACACCCAAAGGAGCAGCATGCTTGGTTTTAAAGTGAACGTCCAGAACGAGGACAAGACCGCTGCGTTGGAGATCCAGGGCTTCCTGGATCCGGAGACGGCCGAGGGTTTCGCGAACGCAGTTCAGGAAACCCTGCAGATGTGCGTGGAAGAGTACGACGAGATCACCGGTTTCGAAGTTGGCCGTCCCGGCCCCATGGAACCCCGCGATGATGTCCCCGAAGCGGATATTGAATACTTCATCGATCAGATCACCATGTCTGTCATGAATCCCGAACCGGAGAACCTGATCAAGGGCGAGTCCCCCGTGCGGTTCGCTGTTGAGCACCCCGTGGAGTTGTAACCGGACGCCACTCCTATGGCCGGCCGCACGTAGCGGCACGAACAGAACGGGATCCCATGAGCGAGTCCATCCCGCGGGCACTGCAACCACCGGTTGCTGTTGCCCTGGCGAAACTCGTCAAGACGTTCCCCGGACCCAATGCCCTCCCGGGCGGGATCTGCGCCGAACCCAAATGGGATGGCTACATTTACTGGACATCGTCAACCCAGGTCTTTATCAGAGCAACCAAAAACAACTTGGGTGGATCTCCCCGCGAAGGGTAACCCACCCAAGGTCATTTAGGGGTTTAAGCCTCAGGTCTTCACGTTAATTTGCCTGATAGTGAAGGCTTTAAGACTCATTCCAGATCATGGCGGCAAACCAGTCCGCTGTCATTGACTGTGCCTCTAAGTCTCCGTCTGGTTCGGTGACGCACAGAAGGGCACGGGCAATTCTTCCTTCCCGCGTCTCCAGGTCAGCGCCTCTGGGGAAACTGTCTAAGTATTCCCAAGTCTTGGACTTAGCCTGTTCTAAATCATCAGCGTTGACGGCGCTACTGCCGCTCCAATACGCCTCAGCAGTCCGCAGAGGAGATTGGATCTCCGGGGGAATAGGTAGAACTGACAGATGCTGAAGCAGCAGCTTCATCAGGCCGCGCCACTCATCTATACCTTCCGCACTTGATATCGCTTCAGCGGCTGCCAAAATCTCCACATTTTTCAATATCTCACCCCAAACTGGTCCATCACATTCCTACATCCGGAGCATACGACCTTTGGTAGGCCGTGGCCAGGTCTCGAACCGCCGATAGCAACCGCGCGAATCCAGCTGTTGTTGAGGTCAAGGTTGGCGTCCACGGCCTGGCTGAGGCAGCCCAGCTCAGCGCACGCGCCATGCCAACCCATTTGCAGCTTCTTCGGTACAGCATCCACTGCTTCTTGCACTAGCGGGTTGAGAACTCGTTTTGCTCCACCGGTGGATACATCCGTTATTACTTGACCGGCGACATGCAATTCTGCGGCCGCCCCACCTGTACGTCCTGCGGCTAGAGCCGCATCTGCCGCTTCTTCCGCCGTTCTCAAAACGGTTGATCCGGTTGCGCCTTTGATTGCGCCGGATACGCCTGGGATCTTACCCCCGATTGCTCCCACAGCAAGATCTGTTCCTGCGTGAAGCGCGAGTTCTTCTGGGGTGAAGTCTCCGTCCTTGTCAATAGCCCAGCCCCCGGTAGAGAGGGCTGCCCCTACCACCGTTCCACCTGCTATGCAGCCGATGAGTGCGGTGAAAAAGCAGATGCCGATGCCTGCAACGACTCCAACCGCTGTTCCGATGCCTTCGGCAGTGAACCGGATGCCTGTCTTGTCGGCTTGTTGCATGCTGGGGAATCCGCCGATGGCGCCCATGTCGGCGTCGTCCCACAGGTTGCCCGGTGGTGGCGCTGGAACAGACCGTACAAGTGGCACGGCAGGACTTGCCACCCGTCCTGGGTTGTTTTGTTCTTCTCTTGCGTTCTTGTAACAGCCACAGGGAGCGCTGGCTGACCCATCAATGGTTTCCGCTCGAATGATTTGTAGCCCGGAGGGGTCTGAAGCGTTGATGACGTTGCCGAAGGCGTAGGTGTACGGGGTGAAGCCGCGTTGGTCTTCGGTGTTGAGTATGGGGTCGGGGGCTGTAAAGATTCCGGTGACGGGGTCGAGTTCTCGGGCTCCGAGGTGGGTGAGGGTGCTGACGGTGTCGTCGAGCCCTGAGATGTAGCCGTTCGCTGCGCCAAATCCTCCGGGATTGGCGGCGTTGGAGCCGGCACCGGCGGTTGTCCCTGGTGCGGCTGAGTAGGTGTTGTTGGCTGTTCCTGTTGCGTTGGCTCGTCTGGCGAGTCCGACGGGGTCGGTGTAGCGGGTGAGTGTGGTGATCGGTCCGGTGCCGGTGGTGGGCATGGTCATGGTTTGGGTGGTGTTGACGGTGTCGCCGACGATGAACGTCAGTTTGGTTCCGGCGGCTGTGGCGGTGCGTTGTGCCACATTTTTTCCGGCGAAGGAGTAGGTGCAGGTCGCGGTGCTGACCGGTGTGGTGGCGGAGCTTGTGTGTGCCGTTACCGTGCCGAGCGTTACCGTGGTGCCTGTTCCGTCTTTGATGCCGACCAGGTTTCCTGCGGAATCGTAATAGCGTTTCCCTGCGGTGCTGGCCACTGCCGGGGTGACCGAGGCGGGTGTGCCGGTTCCTGCCCCGGGGTTCGGGTTGGCAGGTACTTTGCTAACACCGGTGGTGGTGTCCAGTCGCCCGTCGAGGGTGTAGGTGAGGGTTTGGTCAGCGCGGTCCGTCAGGCGTCCTGCTGCATCCCAAGTGAATGCTTGGGTGGTTGGTGTGCCGATTGCGGGGGTGGAGACGATTTGCTGGACCCGGTGTGGTCCTGCCGCTCCGGCGGCAGGGTAGGTGTAGTTTTCGGTGACCGCGAGGGCACCTGTGGCGTCGAAGCGTTTGACTTGTGACCTGTCGCCCGCCTGGGTGTAGGTGTAGGTCTGCGCATATGGTGCGGCCCCGCCGAGCCCTGGGACATTGGTCGAGGCGGAGCTGGGCGCGGAAGCACAGTTCGTGCTAGCTGACGGTGCGGGTGTCCAGACAGCAGCCAGACGTGAGGCGTGATCGTAGGTGTAGCACTGATAGTCCGTGGCAGTAGATGGGCGGCTGGTGAAGGCCAGTTCCCGGGCAGTGATCTTGCCGGCCTGGTTATAGGTGTACCGGGTTTTGCCCAGGTCGGAGATAACGTTGCGGGTGATGTTGGTTGACCATTGGTCGGTTAGCCTGCCGGTGGTGGCGGCCCAGGTGAAGAAGTTCTCGTTGGTACCTGTGGTGTTGCCGGTCCCGGTCGTGTTGTTGTCGAACTGTTGGAAGGAAGTGATCCTGTCCAGGTGGGAGCGCTGGGTGCTGGCGGCGTACCTGTCGGATTTCTCGTTCCACAGAGACCCTTGATTGTCGAAGTCGTCATAGGCATAGGTGAGAGTCTCGGCGGGCATCGCCCCGACGACGGGTAGCTTCTCCTGCCGGATTTGCCCCGTGCTGGTGAACAAGCGCGTCGTGGCGTAGGTACCGGCATATGCGCCCAGCTCTGACGGGAGAGTGACTGTTGTGGTGCTGGGCTGGTACGCGGCGTTGTACCCGGAAACGGCGGTCACAACTGGTTGACCCAATCCGGGAGCGTTGTAGCGGGTGCTGGAGGAGAGCTGGCCTTTGCCTTTGGCCGTGTCAGTGTCGTAAACGGACCGTTCCAGGACCATGGCCGTGCCACCGGCGGGCGTGACCGATTTTTCCAGAATGCGGTCCAGGTCGTCGTAGGTGAACCCGGTCACGGCACCTGTTGCGTCTGTTGTTGTCAGCGTGCGCCCGGCTATGTCATAGGCAGTGGAACGTGGCCCCGCGTCATCTTCAGCAGCGACTCACGATTCCGACGCGCAGCCGGACAGTACGGAGCCATCCCGCTCCACGACCGCCGCGAGTAGACCGGAGGGTGGGCCGTTCGCCTAGTGTGGGCGGGCGGTCCGCCGCAGGTGGCCGGCTCTTGTGGGTGGTTGCCGGCGGCGGACCGCCGTTCCCGCCAAGGGCCGGCACCACTCACCTGGTGCGTGCGGCAAGCCCGGGCCGGGATTGACCTGGGCGGATCCCCCGCGGGACCACGGAGAAGCATGCTCGCAGGGCTCGCACCCTTTTGGGCGTCCACTCCGCTTCGCTCCGTGGCCGGCTGTTGGGCCCGGTCCCGACGTCGCAGAGCTCCGCCGTGCCCGGTCCTGTGTGTCTACGACGTTTTTTGGCTGCTGTCCTTATGTTGTTACCGGGCTCAGTTCCACGGCCGTTGTAGGGTCGTGGCTACCCAGAGGAGGTGGGTATGGC
>NZ_JBLYIE010000045.1:0-5568 GCF_048537125.1 Paenarthrobacter sp. PPS72
CGCGAACAAGGTCCTGAACAACCTCACCGCCCTGACCTCGGCCAAAACCGACAACCTCAAAGTCACCACCGCGTTCCCCACCACCGCGAACAACGACTTCCAAGGCGCCACCTCCACCATCGCCTTCGCCTTCACCGGCACCCAACGCACCGAAACCACCAAATAAAGCGCAACAACAACAGCCCCGCCGGGCCTGGTCGGGCGCCCCCCTGCCCGATCAGGTCCGCCGGTAAAGCCGCCAACCACGAAAGGAACGCCAGTCAATGAGCACCATCATCAGCATCAACGAACCCGCAGTTCATGGCCGGCGTTCCGGCGAGGCGGCTGTCGAAATCGAAATTGAGCAGGCTCTCGAAAGCGAAACCGAGCAGGTCCTCGAAAACGAGCGGGTCCTCGAAAACGAGCGGGTCCTCGAAATCGAGCAAGCCCTCGAAACCGAGCGGGTCCTCGAAATCGAAATTGAGCAGGCTCTCGAAAACGTGGCGCCAGCTGCCCGGGCGAAAACAGCGACGCCCGCCTCCGGAACCCGGCCCGACGCCGTCGTGATTCCAACGGACGTTGCCGCCACATCCGTAGCCAGCGGCAAGCCGGGCGCCGTCCGCCGGGTTGCCGGCAAGGTAGCCAAGGGCATCGGCGCGGGCATGCTGATCCTCGCCGCCATAGTGTTCCTCTTCCTGGCAATCGGACCCCGGTTCCTGGGCTACCAGACCTCAACCATGCTCACCGGCTCCATGGCCCCGCTGATCAACCCCGGGGACGTCGTCGTCACCATTCCCACGCCCGTCACGGACATCAAAGTGGGCGACGTCATCACCTACCACATCCCCGTCGAAGACCAGCGCGTGGAAACCCACCGCGTCACCGAGATCACCACCACCGCCGACGGCGGCGTCGCAGTCCAAACCAAAGGCGACGCCAACAACGGAATCGACCCCTGGATCGCGACCCTCCAAGGCAAAACCGTGGACAAGCAGATCGCCACCATCCCCTACGTGGGCAACGCCATCCGCGCCCTCCGCGAACCCATCGTCATGAACATCCTCATGTACGGCGCACCCACCATCCTGGTCATCGGAATGCTCGCCTCCATCTGGAGCAAAGACCCCAACAAGTCAACGCCGGAAGGCGTCGCATCGCCCCAGGCAGCAAGCGGTGAGTGAGGACCCGGGCCCCACGCCGCAGGCAATAGCCCTCGAACCGTGCAGGCTGCAAGCGCTGGCTGATGAGTTGGGAGACTCAACACCAGCGCTCCGTTTTCTCTCCACCTACTTGTCCATGCTGCCGGAGCGGGTTCACAGCATTTCCAGCGGCCTGTGCGGGCACGACGTCAATGCGAGCATGGACGCCATCCTGAGTCTGAAGATTTCCTCGGCCATGGTCGGAGCCCTGGAGACTGAGGATCAGTGCCGGGCCATCGAACTGATGATCCGGGAAGACCACTTCGACTCCGCAGCCCTGGCATTTCCGGCTCTCCAGAAGACTACGGACCGCTGTTACGCTGCCGGACCACAGCTGCTGGGGCAGGCTCGGGAGTCGCTCCGCCCAGGGTCCCGGACTCACCCGTAGGTTTGGAGCCCAAGCTAGGTTCAGCGGTTTACAGGCACGCTGGCCTCTGCGGTCTTGACCTCCTGCGGGACAAGGAACAGCGCGGCCACAGCCAACAAGCCTGCTGCAGCGAATACGTAGAAGCCTGCAGGGTAGGCGATGTTCGCGGCGACCAGGGTTCCCGTCACGGCAGGTCCAACGATCGCACCCAACCGGCCCACTCCTGCGGCGAAGCCCAGCGCGGTTCCGCGGAGCCGGGGCGGGAACAGTTGGCTGACCCATGCATAGACCAGCACCTGGGAGCTGAAAACAAAAACGCCGGTGACAAATACGGCCGCGTTGAGCAGGAACTCGTTCTGGATCTTGACGCTCAGAACGGCCAGGAAGACCGCCGAAAACCCGAACCACATCAGCACGATCTTCTTGGTCCCGTGCTTGTCAGCCAGGATTCCGGCAGCGAAAAGGCCCGCGACGGCACCGAGGTTCAGGACCAGCAGCAATGTCAGGCCCGTGCTGACGGGGTAGCCGGCCGCGGCCATCAGCTGCGGCAGCCACGTGTTCAGGCCGTAAACCAGCAGCAGACCCATGAACGAAGCGATGCCAATACCCACTGCAACCAGCGGGTACGGTTTCTGCAGGAGGTCGCGGAAGCCGGTCTTTGGCTTGGCGCTGTTAGGTTGCCGGCTGGTTTGATCCCCGCTGGTTGCATTCCGGCTGCTTGATTGCCCGCTGTTTGAATGCCCGACGGCGGTTGTCGCGTTCGAGGGTTCGCTCGCCTCCAGTTCGCTCGCCTCCAGTTCGCTGGTCTTGGCAGGGCCAACTTTTGCCGGGCCAACTTTTGCCGGGCCGGTCTTCGCCGAGCCGGTCTTGGCGGCGGCTGCTTCGGCGAGCGATTCCGGCAACTTTGCCCACAGGAAGGGCAGGAGCAGCAGCCCCGCGACACCACCGATTATGAACATCAGCCGCCAGTTCGGAACGATGAAAATCGCCAGCAGCGCCGTGGCGACAGCGCCAACGTGATAGCCGGTCATGGTCCGGGTGGTGGACTTGCCGGCCGATCCGGCTGGTGCGTAGTCGTTGATGTACGCCAAAGCCGCGGGGAGGCAGGCGCCCAGCCCAAGCCCTGCCAGCATGCGCAGCAGCGAGAAGACGGCGACGTTCGGGGCGAAAGCGACTCCTATGGTGAACAGCGAGAAGCTGGCCACGCAGGCAATCAGTAGTTTCCGGCGTCCGAACCTGTCCGAGAGCGGCGCGATAAAGAGAGCGCCGAGGCCCACCCCCACCAAGGAAATTGTGGCAGCGAAAGTGGCTCCGACGGCGTCGAAGCCGAGTTCCCCGGTCTTGATGAGTGTTGGAATGACCGTGCCCAGGACCACCAGGTCGAAGCCGTCCAGGACCATAGCCAGCCAACAGAGCCAAACAGGCCATTGGGAGCGGCGGGCAGATGACATCGTTGGCATAGCGTCCTCGGTACTTCTCAGGTTGGTGGTCCCGACGGCAGAACGGCCGATCGGTCAGTTATGAGAGTTGTATCACCGCACTATGTTGCCCGGCACACGTTCTACCATTGAATGGAAGCCGGCACCCTGGACGTCCCGTCTATTTACCAAGAAGCCACGGCCAGAAGCAGTGCTCAAGAACCGCGGTGCTGGAGAGAAGCCAATGGTGCAAAACCAGTGGCACAAAACCAGTACCGGAGAAACCAGTGCCGGAGAAAGTAGGAGTGCATCGTGGCCAACTCAGCATCGGGCGATTCCGTGGTGGACCGCGTGGTTCGGGTTATCGAGGCTTTTCCTGAAGGGGTGACCTCTCTTCAATTGAGCGAATTGGCGGATAGGGCCGGACTTCCGCTGTCATCAGCCCATCGGTTGGTCCGGCAGCTTTCCGAACATGGGCTGTTGGATCTGGGCGTTGGTGGCACTGTTCGACTCGGGCTGCGTCTGTGGGAGCTCGTCAACCGAAATTCGCCCACGCTTGTCCTTCGGCAGGCATCCATGCCCTTCATGGAGGACATACAGCAGGTTCTTAATCAGAATGTGAACCTTGCTGTGCTCGACGGGTGGGAAGCACTTTTTGTCGAGCGGCTATCACGTCGGGGATCGGTGGCCAACCGGGCCCGGATAGCCGGGCGAATGCCGGTCCACATTTCCTCCGCAGGGTTGGCCCTGATGTCACACCAGCCGCGTGAGTTGCAGGCGGAGTACCTCGGCCAGTTCGCAGATCCGTCCGGAAAGGTGCCGGCCGACGTCGTGCGCCAACTCCTGGCTGAAGCGGCCCAACAGGGGTACGCGCAGTTGGCAGGGGTGGTGGACCCGGACACGTGGGGGATCGCCGTGCCGGTGATCGACGGTAAGCGTCGCACTGTGGCGGCGCTCGGAGTGGTGGTACCCCTTGCCGAAATGCGGTTGCAGGCGCTGGTGCCTGCCCTTCAAACAGCGGCCCGCGGGATCGGACGCCAGCTGGGTGATTAGTTTCGGCTTCCGTTCAACGGAATCAATGTAACGCTGATCACCCGCAGCGGGTCACACTGATTTCAGATTCATCCCGCTTCCGAGCAAGCCGGGATCCGCAACGAAGCGAGGAACACCATGACACGTACACCCATTGCCACTCAAGTCGCCATCATGGGAGCTGGCCCTGCCGGACTGATGCTCTCCCACCTGCTCGCCAAGCAGGGGATCGAATCCGTGGTGGTGGAAATCCGCAGCCGCAAGGAAATCCAGGAGACTGTCCGCGCCGGAATTCTGGAACACGGAACCGTGAATCTGCTGGTCGATTCCGGCGTCTCGGACCGGGTGCTGCGCGAAGGCGACCGGCATGACGGGATCGAGCTGCGCTTCAACGGTGAAAGCCATCGGATCAACTTCAAGGAGCTCGTGGGCGAATCCGTGTGGCTGTATCCGCAAACAGACGTTTTCATGGACTTGGCAGCAAAGCGGGAGGCCGACGGCGGCGACGTCCGGTACAGCGTCACGGACACCACGGTGCACGACCTCGAAGGCAAGCCCAAAGTCTGGTTCACCGACGCCGAGGGCCAGGAGTACGAAATTCAGGCGGACTTCCTGGTGGGTGCCGATGGCTCACGCAGCCACTGCCGCTTCCAAATCCCCGAAGCCAACCGCAAATGGTATTTCCACGAGTACCCGTTCGCATGGTTCGGCATTCTCGCAGAAGCGCCGCGCAGTGCCGACGAACTCATCTATGCCAACTCGGAGAACGGCTTCGCGCTCATCAGCCAGCGCACCGAAACCGTTCAGCGGATGTACTTCCAGTGTGACCCCAAGGAAAACGTGGCCGACTGGGACGACGAACGCATTTGGACCGAGTTCCGCAAACGCGTCAACGGCAACGGGTTCGAGCTCAAAGAGGGGCCAGTCCTGGAAAAGATGGTCCTGCCGTTCCGCAGCTTCGTGCACACCCCCATGCGCCACGGAAACCTCTTCCTGGCCGGCGACGCAGCACACACGGTTCCGCCCACCGGCGCCAAGGGCCTCAACCTCGCCATTCATGACGTCAAGGTGCTCTTCGAAGGCCTGGATTCCTTCTACTCCAATGGCTCCACTGCACTGCTCGATTCGTATAGTGACCGCGCCCTGGACCGCGTGTGGAAGGCCCAGCACTTTTCGTACTGGATGACGTCCATGCTGCACACCGTGCCGGGAGCCGACGACTTCGACCGCGCCCGCCAGCTCGGTGAACTTCACTCCGTGGTTACGTCCGAGCATGCCAAGGCGTATTTGGCGGAGTCGTACACAGGTTGGCCCACCGTTCGGTAGATCCGACCGTTCGGTAAGACATGAACCCAGCAGCGGCCGGTGGCACATGAAACGCCTGTAGCGGCGGCCACACGTGAACGCAGGCAGCAGGCAACACCCCGGCGCCCTCCTGCGAGTTGGCTCGCGCATCAGCCGTCGTGCCCGTACTTACTCCGCAACACACGCCCGCACCCTGGGTGTAACCGAACCCGTACCCGGCACTGTTCTTGGGCGTGTTTATGTTCGTTGGGGTGTGTGGTGGTGGTTG
>NZ_JBLYIE010000046.1:0-35989 GCF_048537125.1 Paenarthrobacter sp. PPS72
GTTCGAATCTCGTCGTCCGCTCCAAAATAAAAAGGCAGCTCTCCGGAGCTGCTTTTTTTATGTCCGGATTCGGCCAATACTCGATTCATTAATGGAAGTAACCGATACCCCTCAGAAGAAGTCGCTTTATCTAATGTGATTCGGCTCGCATAATGCACTGCGAGCTCATCACCGTTCCACGCCAACCGGCAGGAGTACCCCCATGAACCAACTGACGGCTTCCAAGTCCGTCCTGCGGCGCAAGCCCATCGACGATATCGAGGAAGAAAACAAACACAGCGGACTTTTTAAGAGCCTTGGCCTCTGGCAACTGACCGCCATAGGCGTCGGCGGAATTATCGGCGTCGGCATCTTCTCGCTCGCCGGCCTGGTAGCCCATGGCAGCGAGAGCAACCCGGGCGTTGGCCCTGCAGTGCTCATCTCGTTCCTGATCGCCGGCCTCGCTTCCGGCGCAGCAGCCTTGTCCTACGCAGAATTTGCCGGCATGATCCCCCGTGCCGGATCTGCCTACACCTACGGCTATGTGGCCTTGGGAGAGATCATCGGCTGGTTCATCGGCTGGGATCTCCTGCTTGAATACATCGCGATCGTGGCTGTGGTGGCCATCGGCATTTCCGGCTACTTCGATGCTTTCCTTTCCGGCATCGGCATTCACATGCCCACGTGGATGACGTCAACCGCTGATGAGGGCAAGGGCGGCATCATCAACCTGCCCGCCATCGTCGTCTGCCTCCTGGTCACCTGGATCCTGAGCCGCGGTACAAAGGCGTTCGGGCGGTTTGAACTCGTAGCAGTCGCCATCAAGGTCATCCTGATCCTGTTCATCATCGGCTTGGGCATTTTCTACATCAACACCGAGAACTACAACCCGTTCATGCCCAGCGGTTTCGGACCCGTGCTGGCCGGTGCCGCGACCGTCTTCTTCGCCGTCTTCGGCTATGACGCCATGAGCACCGCGGCCGAAGAAGCGAAGGATGGCAAGAAGCACATGCCCAAGGCCATCATCCTGTCCCTCATCGTGGCCATGCTGCTTTACGTTGCCGCGACACTGGTGCTCACGGGCATGCAGAACTACAAGGACATAGACCCCACTGCCGGCTTCGCTTCCGCATTCACCGGCGTCGGCTTGCCCGTCATTGCCACCATCATTTCGGTGTTCGCGGTCCTGTCCATCCTCACAGTGATGCTCACCTTCCTCCTGGGCGTTACCCGAGTGTGGTTCTCCATGAGCCGCGACGGCCTTCTCCCGGGCTGGTTTGCCAAGACTGACCGGCACGGCACTCCGCAGCGCGTCACCTGGATCGCAGGCGTCGCCTCAGCGTTTCTCGCCGGCGTCTTCCCCATCAAGGAAGTTGCCGACCTCACCAACATCGGCATTCTGGCTGCCTTCGTGGTGGTCTGCATTTCAGTGATCGTTTTCCGCTACACCAAGCCCAACGCTCCGCGGACGTTCCGTTTGCCGTTCATGCCGGTTGTCCCCGCGTTCGGTGTCCTGGCATCGGCTTTCCTGATGGTCCAGCTCCACTGGGAAACCTGGGTGCGGTTCGGGGCCTGGCTGGTCATCGGCCTGATCATCTACTTCGCTTACGGACGCAGGCACTCCCTCATGAACCCGGACAGTCCGCGGCACAAGGTCGAAAGTAAGCCCTCGGCGTAGTTGTCCACAGGCCTGACGAAGAACCCTTGGCACCGGTGGAGAACTGGTGTTAGGGTCGGACGCGGAGGAGCGAACTGGCTCCGTGATGGAAGGGAGGTGCCCGTGGGTTTAATTGACGACCTGAAGGGCAAGGCTCAGGGTCTCATTCAAGGCAACGAAGAAGCCATCAAGAATGGCATCGACAAGGCCGGGGATTTTGTGGACCAGAAGACGGGCGGCAAGTACGCCGGCCACGTCGACAAAGTCCAGAATGCCGCCTCCGACTTCGTGGCCAAGAACGACGGTCAGCCTGAACAGGCTCCCGTCACGGATGAGCCGAAGCAGCCGTAGCTGCCTGAGCCGCCGTACCAGATACGTCAAGGGGGCACCGGTCCCGCCGCGAGGCGCCACCGGTGCCCTTGGCGTTTAACGGGTATCCTGCCGGACCGGCGTGCCGGTTGCGTCAGGTACCTTGGACGTTATGCCTTCAGCTTCCACCCGTGCCGTTCAAAACCGCGCCGCCAAGGACACGCCGGGCCCGCCCATCACGGCAGGTATTGTCACCGCCCTTGTGGGTTTCACCTCGTCATTCGCTGTTGTCCTTGCAGGTTTGAAGGCTGTGGGGGCGAATCAGGCACAGGCATCCAGCGGCCTGCTGGCACTCACCCTCACCTTTGGTCTGGGCATCCTGTGGTTGTCATGGCGGACCCGGATGCCTGTGACACTCGCGTGGTCTACCCCGGGGGCGGCGCTGCTCGCCTCCGCTGGAATGGTCGACGGCGGCTGGCCGGCCGCCGTCGGGGCCTTCCTGATCGTCGGGGTGCTGATCGTCCTGACGGGCCTGCTTCCCGTCCTGGGAAGCATCATGGCAAAGATACCCACGGCACTGGCATAGGCGATGCTCGCCGGAGTGCTCCTCCCCTTGTGCCTTGCGCCCTTCAAATCACTGGGATCGGCTCCCCTGTTCATCGCACCGGTGGTGCTGTGCTGGGTGGTCCTGATGAAGTTCGCACCGCGTTGGTCGGTTCCGGCATCACTGCTGGTCGCGTTGGCCGTCATAGGGATCCACGTTGTGTCCAACGGCGTTACCATCCCAGCGGGCAATCTCCTGCCGAGGCTGGAGTGGACCACCCCCGCCTTCACTTTGGAGGCAGCGGTGGGGCTGGCACTGCCGTTGTTCATCGTCACCATGGCGTCGCAGAACATTCCCGGCGTCGCGGTCCTGAAGTCATTCGGGTACACCACCCCCTGGCGCCCTTCGATGCTGGTAACCGGAGCTGGAACCATTGCGGGAGCACCGTTTGGAGGCCACGCGATAAACCTGGCTGCACTCAGCGCAGCATTGGCCGCGGGTGAGGAGGCGGGCAAGGACCATGGCAGGCGCTGGATCGCGGCCTTAGTCTCAGGTTTTGCCTACCTGATCCTGGCCGCTGTCTCGGCAGCGCTGGTCACCTTGGTGGCGGCAGCCCCGTCCGGACTTCTCGAGGCCGTGGCCGGGCTCGCGCTGCTGGGGACGCTGGCCTCCTCCATCTCCTCTGCACTGGCGGTGGCCGAGGAGCGTATTCCCGCCTGCATCACCTTCCTGCTGGCAGCATCAGGCCTGAGCTTCGCCGGCGTCGGCGCAGCTTTCTGGGCGCTGGCAGGCGGCATCCTGGTTCGGTGGATACTGAAGAGCCGGGAGCCGCTTCAGCAGGCCTAAGGCTGGCAGGAAACCCGAATCAGGCAGGCTCGTGGTTTTGGGCCTCGCGCGCCAGGGCCGTCAGCCTGGACACAGCGCGGAAGTACTTCTTCATGTAGCCACCGGTCATCATCTCTTCGGTAAAGAGCTGATCGAAAGGCACGCCGCTGGCCAGGATCGGCACATCTTTGTCATAAAGCCGGTCCGCCAGAACCACGAAGCGAAGGGCCACAGCCTGCTCGGTGATGGTCTCAACGTCGCTCCACACCACGGCTTCCACGCCCGAAATGAGCTGCCTGTAACGGCTGGGGTGGACGGCCGCCAGGTGGTTGACGAGAGTGCGGAAATCATCCACAGCCACGGTCTTCCCGTCGAATTCAGCACGCATGCGGTGCTTGAGCTCTTCGGTCTTGAGCGGCGCGGGAGCTGCGGGCAAACCTCGGTGGCGGAAGTCCTCGCCGTCGATCCTGACGACGTCGAACTGGTCCGCGAGGACCTGTATTTCACGCTGGAAGTCCACCGCAGCGAAGCGCCCTTCGCCCAAGGAACCGGGCAGGGTGTTGGACGTGGCGGCGAGCTTTACACCGGCGTCGGCGAGTTCACGCATGAGCCGTGACATGAGCACGGTGTCGCCCGGATCATCAAGTTCGAATTCGTCGATGCACACCAGCTTGTAGCTGCTCAGGGCTTCCACGGTCTTTCGGAAGGACAGCGCGCCCACGAGGTTGGTGTATTCCACAAACGTACCGAAGGCTTTGGGCCCCGGTGACCTGTGCCAGAGCGAAGCCAGGAGGTGGGTCTTGCCCACGCCAAAGCCTCCATCGAGGTAGATTCCAGCCCTCGTTGCCGGCGCCTTCTTGGCGAACAACTTCTTGAACAGACCGCCACCGTCATCGGATCCCACGCCATCGGCGAATCCGGAGAGAAGCTTGACGGCGTTTGCCTGGCTCGGCTGGGAAGGATCCGGCCGGTAACTGTCGAACGATACCTCTCCGAATCGCGGAGACGGGTAGAAACCCTTGAGGAGTTCCTCCACGGAGACTGCCGGTGTGCGGGCAGCCAGTTGTTCGATCTTTACCACGGTGGTCCGTTCCTTCGGTTTTAGGTCCCCAGCAAGAATACCGGCATCGGACACTCGGAAACCGTCACGTGACCAAGCCCATGTTTCACCGTATGACCGCAGGGAAGCATTCCTCGCTGCCCGTGGTTAGTGTTGGAGCACGCCCGGCCGGCACTTGAACCACCTTCCACGGCCTGGCTCCGACCGTTGTCAGTGAAAGGCCATCACCATGTCCTACCCAGTTGAACAGAACGAAAAGTTCGCATCGTATGCGAACCCTGAACGCCTTGTGTCCACTGAGTGGCTCGCGGCAGCCCTTGCAGACGGCGCCATCGCCGACGGCAAGCTTGTGGTTGTTGAGTCCGACGAAGACGTTCTTCTCTATGAGACCGGCCACATCCCGGGCGCCGTCAAGATCGACTGGCACACCGACCTGAATGACGAGGTCACCCGCGACTACGTCGATGGTGCCGCTTTTGCTGCCCTGGCGGCCTCCAAGGGCATCTCCCGCGACAGCACCGTGGTCATCTACGGTGACAAGTCCAACTGGTGGGCTGCCTACGCACTGTGGGTCTTCACGCTGTTCGGCCACGAGGATGTCCGCCTCCTCGATGGCGGTCGCGACAAGTGGATCGCAGAAGGACGCGAGTTGACCACCGACGCCTCACAGCCTGCAGTGGGCGATTACCCGGAGGTGGAGCGCAACGATGCTCCCATCCGCGCCTTCAAGGAAGACGTGCTGGCGCACCTGGGCAACCCCCTCATCGATGTCCGCTCTCCTGAGGAATACACGGGACAGCGCACGCACATGCCGGCCTACCCGGAAGAGGGCGCCTTGCGTGGCGGCCACATTCCTACCGCCGCATCCATCCCGTGGGCACGTGCCGCGGCTGAAGACGGCACCTACCGGAGCCGCGAAGAGCTCGAAGCTTTGTATCTGGGCGAGGCCGGCCTGGAGCCCGGCGATGACGTGGTTGCGTACTGCCGCATCGGCGAACGTTCCAGCCACACCTGGTTCGCGCTGAAGTACCTGCTGGGCTTCGACACCGTCCGCAATTACGACGGCTCCTGGACCGAGTGGGGCAATGCCGTGCGGGTCCCCATCGTCAAGGGTGCCGAACGCGGCTCTGTTCCTGCCTCCCTCGTCAGCAACTAGAACAGGCGCAAAGGCATCCGTAGTGTTCGGCCACACAGGATGCATTGACTCCTGAAGTGCGTAAGCTGGATGTGATGAGTACGAACACTTTGCCCACCGCGCTGGCGGAAATCGTCGATGACTTCCAGGCACTGACGGAGCCTGACCGCCTGCAACTCCTGCTTGAGTTCTCCAGGGGTTTGCCGGAGCTTCCGGAGCGCTTGAAGGACCACCCCGAACTGCTGGAACAGGTTGTGGAGTGCCAGTCGCCGTTGTTTCTCACTATTGAGTCCGAGAAAAATTCCGACGGCGGCGCCCGCGCCTACCGGCTCTTCTTCAAAGCTCCCCAGGAGGCCCCTACAACCCGGGGCTTCGCCGGGGTCCTGCACGAGGGCCTGGATGGTTTGACCGCTGAGGAGATCCTTGCCGTGCCCGACGATATGCCGGAGTTGCTTGGCCTTACCAGGGCCATCACTCCCCTGCGCATGCGGGGAATGACCGCCATGCTCGGCCGTATCAAACGGAAAGTCGCAGCCGCCAGCCGGCTGGAACACTGACCGTTTGAAAAACTGAAGGGCACAAGCACAGCGCATGGCCAAGAAGACGGCTTCACAAGGAACGCCGGCTACTGCAGTACTTGCAGCGGCCGGCGTTCCCTTCGTGCTGCACCCCTACGTCCACGATCCGGGGACGGCAAGTTATGGCCTGGAGGCCGCTGAAGTCCTTGGCATCGAGCCCGAACGGGTTTTCAAGACCCTCATGGTGGAGGTGGAAGGCCGCTTGGCAGTGGCTATCGTCCCGGTGTCCGGGAACCTCGACCTGAAGTCCGTTGCCGCCGCCCTCGGGGCCAAGAAGGCCGCCATGGCAGATCCCAAGGCCGCTGAACGGCGCACGGGATATGTGCTGGGAGGAATATCCCCGCTGGGGCAGCGGCAGACCTCCCCCACAGTCCTTGACGTGTCGGCCTTGGACTTCGCTACCGTCCTTGTCTCCGGAGGTCGCCGTGGACTGGACATCGAACTCGCTCCGGCCGACCTCATCCGGCTCACGGAGGCCAAGACGGCTCCCATCGGCACAGCATCAAGCATCAAGGGCTGACCCCAACCGCCCAAGGCTTCCAACCCTGCTTCGCTGTCATCCCTGCTGCACTGTCATCCCTGCTGCACTGTCAACCTTGCTGAACCGCGGGGGCACCAGCTTGTCCAGGGTTGTTCCGTGGAGCCAGTTGCTTCTGCAGCCACGCGCGGACCAGTCGCTCCCACCGTTCGGGATCTACATTCCACTCTTTGGTATGCCGGGCGCCGTCGAACGGCTCGAACGTCACCATCTCAGGGTTCTTTTCAGCGAGACTGGCTGAGGGCCCGAAGGGCACGTAGTCGTCATCCACGCTGTGAATCAGCAGGGTGGGGGTTCGCAGCTCAACGGCACGCGTTTCCCAGTCCATTGCCTTCAGGTCCACTGGCGCAGATAGTCCGGTCAACCTGCGCCCCAGCGGATGGCTCAACATCATTTGCCCGTATCGGCCCACGTTGTAGGGAATTCTGTTCATCTCGGCGTGGTGGGCCATGACATTGACCCAGTTGATGACGGGGGCATCGAGCACCAAGGCCCTGATGACGTGGCGGTGCTTGGACAGGTCCGCTGTTTGGAGGCTGATTGCTCCTCCCATGGACCAGCCGAACAAGACTATTTCCTGGGCACCCTGGTCCAGAGCGTATTCGATCGCCGCCTCAACATCGCGCCATTCCGTGGACCCCAAGCCGTAGCGCCCATCCGGCGCGGAGGGGGCCAGTCCGTCGTTGCGGTAGGAGATCAGCAGGCTGTCCATTCCAAGCCCGCGTGCTGTGCGGACGGCGCGAAGACCTTCCAGCCGCGTGGCTCCGCGACCATGGACCATGATGGCCCAGACAGGCGCCGCGGCCGATGCTTCGGCGCGGATCAGCCAAGCAGGTGCCTTCCCGCCGTCGATCTCTATGTCCACGTCCTCGGCCGCAAGGCCAATGGCGGCGGGATCAGGGTAAGTTGCTCCGCTCCACCATGCTCGACGCGCCTCCGATAGATTGCCGCTGTAGACTTCCTCAACCTCGCGGAGCACAGTTTGTTCCGCAGGCGAATAGGAAACTATTCGGCCAATCCTTGCGTGTCCCTTTCCACCGGAGAAGAAGAGGCTGAAGACGCCGTCGATAATGCTGTCAGGGGTGGCCGCCAGGATTACCTGCGGTCCCTTGTCACCCTGGATCACGGCAAGGACCTCCTGGTCCTCGTGCCGGGCGGCAGGGGTGATGACGCGGCGGGCAAAATAGACGGCGAGCGCCGAGGACCCTGCCCCTACCAGGCCGGCCACCGTGCCGCCCGCCAGGAAGCCGGCGATGGCCCATTTGGTGCGGAGGGAGAGTTTGGTGTCTGCAGCGTCGCTCGCTGGCGGGGTAGTCGATGCCATGGTTCCATTGTTGCTGTTCTCCGACGGTGACTGGTGCAGGCGTGGTCCGCGCGGCGCATTGACGCGCGAAGGTTGACGCACGAATCAAGGCGCAAAAGCCTGCGGTCTGCGGTTCGCCGGGACTACGCTGTAGCCATGAGTGATCCCATCGTCATCCTGACTGAAGAGCCCCTCGGCCCCGACGACCGCGTTAACATCGCCAAACTGCTCGACGGCGGTGATGCGCCCCTTATTGTTCTGGTTCCCGCCAATACTGAACGACACCTCCTGGTGGATTTCCTGGAGAATTTGTCGTTGCTTGATATCGCCAAGGCTTTCCGGGAGCTCACTGCACAGCATCCTGACCCGGAGACAGAGCGCGCGGAGGCCTCAGAGACGCTGGCTGCATCGTTGGCGGCGTTGGCTGGTTTGGGTGGAGGCGTCACGGGGGAAGTCGTCGACGGCGGTGCCGTGGCCGGCTTGGTGGCGAAGGTCCGGGCAGTGGATGCAGCCCAGGCTGTGGTGATTACCCGGCCACATGCCATTGCGGACACCTTCCATACTGACTGGGCCAATAAAGCACAGGATCAGCTGGGGCTGCCGGTCCTGCACCTGTACGCGGGTTCGGGATTTATCGGCGACTCGTGAGCGTTGCAATGGATATGAACACTCCTGACAACAGCAGCAACACAACTTCCGTGCCAGTGGAAAAGAGCGATGCCCAGTGGCGCGAAGAGCTAACGCCGGAGGAATACCGCGTGCTTCGGCAGGCGGGAACCGAGCGGCCGTACACAGGCGAGTACTGGGACACCCACACGGAAGGCGTCTATCAGTGTCGCGCCTGCGGCAGCCGGTTGTTCACGAGCCGGGAGAAGTTCGATTCCCATTGTGGTTGGCCGTCGTTCTGGGCACCGCTGGCTGAAGGCACGGTCCGGTATCTTCATGACCGCACCATGGGAATGGATCGCGTGGAAGTCCGCTGCGCCAATTGCGATTCCCACTTGGGGCACGTGTTCGAGGGCGAGGGCTATGGCACGCCTACAGACCAGCGGTTTTGCATTAACTCCGTTTCGCTGCGTCTGGTGACCGCGGAAGAGAGTTAGGCACTCGGGCAGGCCGGTGTTAGGCCGGCCTGCCCGTTACTCCGTTGCTACGTGAGCGTTCCTTGCAAAGTGGGCTCTTCATATGGCGGGGCTGAACCTCAACCCTTCTGCAACCATTGAATGACCAAGAGTTTCTTACGCTCAGGGCATTCTTGGATTAGCAAAGCTTTTTGCTTGCTACGCTCGGCCCAGAAGCAATCACTTACTTCGAAAGGCCGAGCTCCATGACCACCATCACCACCGCCGTCCTCCCGCGAGTCACCGCTGACAACGCCGAGTGGATGTCCCTGAAAGCTGCAGCCACCGCCCTGCAAGCACATCAGGAACAGGACGGTTCCATCACCGATTCTGCTGCTCACACCGAAGCGGCCCGATTGGTTGGCACCGTGACCGACGCCATCACCGCCCTGGCACCGCATTTCCCCCACGACGCCCGCTACCTGGAACTCCTTGTGGAAGACTTCGACCGGTGGGTCCACAATGGTTTCGGCGTGCCGGACTTCCTGGATTCCCTCCAGGCGTTCCAGCCCCAGGAGCAGCGCATCGACGGCCTCCAGCACCTGGTGGTTTTCCCCATGTACACGCAGAACGGCAGCACCAACCGGCTGGTCGAAGCTGTCCTGATTGAGGTTATTTGGCCGGAGTTCATCGGCGGCCTTGAAGCCGGCGAGTACTCCAATAAGCTTTTCGTCCCCATCCGCTTCGTGGATTTCACTCCGGGTTACGACACCAACTCGGCCGTGCTCTTCCCCGAGACGGTGGCCGTCCGCGAGACTCCCACCTTCACGTGGGGTGCCATCTTCGCCGACCGCGAAGCCGCCCGGTTCCGCCGCGTCCTCAAGGCAGCCGCCGCAACTACGTCATTGGAACTTCCTGAGGACGCAGCACAACTGATCGAGGACCAGGAACTGACCCAACGCACCTTTGTCATGTGGGACCTGATCCACGACCGCACCCACATGCGCGGAGACCTTCCCTTCGACCCCTTCATGATCAAGCAGCGCATGCCGTTCTTCCTGTACTCGCTGGAGGAACTGCGTTGCGACCTGACCGCGTTCCGCGAGTCCGTACGCATTGAAAAAGACGAAGAAGCTGATCCCGATGCCCGCAAGCACGCAAAGCTCGTCCAGTACGCCGTGATCTTTGACCGGATCTTCCGTTTCGCTATCACCGGAAGCCGCGTCCGCAACTACGACGGGCTGGGCGGCCAGCTCCTGTTTGCATGGATGCACCAGCACCACGTGCTCCACTGGACGGACAGCAAGCTCTCCATCGACTGGGACGAAGCTGCCTCGGTTGTGGTGGAACTCGGCGCCAAAATCGAAGAGTTGTACTGGCGCTCGATCGACCGCCCGAAGGCTGCCCACTGGCTTGCCGCATACGAGCTCATCTCGAGCACTGTGACTCCCCACCCGGCATCGGTTTGGGCCAAGGGCCCTGAGGCCCTGCCTTTGGACGGTCCGCCCCGCGGCCTCACAGACCAAGTGCTGGACGACGAGTTCCCCTTGTCCATGTTCTACGAAGCACTGGAGAAGAAGATGCGCCCGGTCATCGAGTCCACCACAGGCATCACGGGCTCGACGGCGGCCTGATGACCACACTGACAATCCTTGTGACCGGCGGAAGCAGCGCTTCGGGCATCGCCGTGACACGTGCGTTGGGGGCCGCCGGTCACAAGGTGCTCACTGTGGGTTCGGACGATGTCCGGATCAAAGCAGCCGCGTCTGATGCGGGCTATGGGGCAACACCCCTGGTATCGGATCTCGCCAGCCTGGATTCGGTACGGGAACTTGCAGCCACCGTCCGCGCCCTCGGCATCGAGGGCATCGACGGCGTGATCCACTTGGTGGGCGGTTGGCGGGGCGCCAAGGGCATTGAAGACCAAACGGATGAGGACTGGGACTCCATGGAACGTAGCGCCCTCACCACGCTCCGCAACGTGTCCAGGGTCTTCTACAGCCAGGTTGAAGCATCTCCCCAAGGCCGGTTTGCCATGGTGTCCTCAACCGCCGCAGCTGCTCCAACGGCTGCCGCCGCCAGCTACGCGGCTGCAAAAGCGGCTGCGGAGGCCTGGACCCTCGCAGTAGCCGACGGTTTCCATCGGGCGCAATCCGGCAGCGCCGGAAAAAAGGATGCGCCCACCGAGCAGGGCAGTACCGAACAGAGCAGTATCGAACAGGGCAGTACCCAACAACACAGCGCGGCAGTGATTTTCGTGGTCAAAGCCCTCGTGGATCCAGCCATGCGGGAGGCGCATCCCGAAAGGCGATTCCCAGGCTTCACGGACGTCGAAGAATTGGCAGCTGCCGCCGTCGGACTCTTTGAACAACCGGCCGCCGCCCTCAACGGCCAGCGCATCCTGCTGGCCAAATAGAAACCTGACGGCCAAATAGACTTGAAAGCGTGAATGAACAAGTGACGAGCACAACAGAGGCGATCCACAGCGCCACGGCGACCCCGGACGCCGGTCAACTGCATAACCCTGCGGTGCGGGGCTTTGCATCAGACAACTATTCCGGCGTGCACCCGGAGATCCTCGCAGCCTTGGCCACCGCCAACGGCGGGCACCAGGTGTCCTACGGTGAGGATGTCTACACAGCACGGCTGCAGGAAGTACTGGAGCAGCAATTCGGGTCTGGCATCGAGACCTTCCCGGTCTTCAACGGCACTGGCGCCAACGTCCTTGCACTGCAATCCCTTCTCCCCCGGTGGGGAGCGGTGATCTGCGCGTCCACAGCACACATCAATATGGATGAGAACGGCGCACCGGAGCGGGTGGGCGGCATCAAGCTCCTGCAGGTTCCCACCGAGGACGGGAAACTCACCCCCGAGCTGATCGACCGGGAGGCCTGGGGCTGGGGTGATGAGCACCGAGCCCAGCCGCTGGTGGTTTCCATCACCCAAACCACCGAGCTCGGCACCTGCTATACGCCGGAGGAAGTGCGGGCCATCGCCGACCACGCCCATGCCAAGGGCATGAAGCTCCACATGGACGGCGCCCGGCTGGCGAACGCCGCCGCCCACCTGGACGTTCCCCTCCGCGCATTCACCCGCGACGCCGGCGTGGACATCCTGTCCTTCGGCGGCACCAAAAATGGCCTTCTTTTTGGTGAAGTGGTGGTGGCCCTGAACCCGCAGGCAGCTGACGGCCTGAAGTTCCTCCGCAAGATGAACATGCAACTCGCTTCGAAAATGCGCTTCATCTCGGCACAGTTCATTGCCTTGCTTGAGGATGGCCTGTGGCTGCGTTCCGCCGCCCACGCCAACGCCATGGCCGCCCGCCTGAGATCGGCAGTTGAAGGAATCGATGGCGTCGAGCCGACGCAGGCAACCCAGTCCAACGGCGTCTTCGCCATCCTTCCCGAAGGCGTGGCGGACAAGCTGCGCAAATCCTTCGCCTTCTACGACTGGGATGCCGCCCGCCGCGAGGTGCGGTGGATGTGTTCGTTCGACACCACGGAGGAAGACATCGATACCTTCGTGGCGGCGATTAAGCGCGAACTGGCCTAACGCATAACACATGCAACCCGGGGCGGCGAGCCTGCACAGATTCGCTGCCCCGGACGCATAATCTGCGATGGTGAACGCCCTCGCACAGGTTCCCTCGGAATTTCTCTTCGCCTTGGGATCGCTACGTAAAGCACAATGCCGCAGCGAACTGCGGCTGGACGAAATCCCCGCTCCTGCCCGCTTGGCTCCCTACGCAGTTGCCTTGGGAGCTGAAGTTTTCAGCCCCACCGCGGCAACCCGCCAGGTTCCGGTCCACGGACCTGCGGCCAAAGCCTTCGCCGCGAACCAAGGCAATACTGCCTCAAGTGAAGAGGACGACGAACTGGCCACGGGCCGCTTTATCCTCCTCTATGACCCCGACGGTTCCGCCGTCTGGGAAGGGGAGTTCCGAATCGTCACCTACATCCGGGCGCAAATGGACGCCGAGATGGGGAACGACTCCATGCTCGGCTCCGTTGCCTGGACCTGGCTCGTGGACGCCCTGGAGAACCATGCCGCGCCCTATCGTGCCGCCGGTGGCACGGCCACGAGGATCCTTTCCGAAAGCTTCGGCACCCTGGCTGAACGTCCGGACACCATAGACATTGAACTCCGCGCGTCCTGGACTCCGGCAAGCCGGGACGTCCAAGCCCACCTCGAGGCTTGGTCCGACATGGTCTGTACCTTCGCCGGCCTGCCACCCCTGCCGCCTGGCGTCACCGGATTACCCAACAGGAGGCTTAATTGACTGTGAAGATTGCGGCGGCCAGTACCCATAGTGGCCGGGCAAACCGCCGTTGCGGCCGGAATCGGTAAGCTTAAGCCACCATGACCCCTGAATATCCGGAAAACACCACGGCCGGCGACCCGGTTGCTGATCCCACCACCCACATCAAGGTAGACGGCTTCGACAGCCACGTCCCTGAAATCATCGATCTCGACACTCCCCGCGAGGGCGTACCACTGGTCATCGATACCCACGCAGGTCTGGAGCGTTGCGCAGCCGCCATCGCCGCCGGAACAGGACCGGCAGGAGTCGACGCAGAACGCGCGTCCGGCTTCCGCTACGGACAGCGGGCTTTTCTCGTACAGATCCGGCGCGAAGGTGCCGGAACCTGGCTGATCGACCCCGAGCCCTTCGACAACCTGGACATCATCAACGACGCCCTTCGCGGCGTCGAATGGATCCTTCACGCGGCATCACAGGACCTTCCCTGTCTCTCGGAGCTCGGCATGTGGCCGGACAAACTCTTTGATACCGAACTTGCTGCCCGCCTCGCCGGACTCCCCCGGGTGGGCCTTGCCGCCGTCATTGAACAACTCCTGGGATTCGGCCTCGCGAAAGAACACTCCGCGGCCGACTGGTCCACTCGCCCCTTGCCGGAACCCTGGTTGCGTTATGCGGCCCTTGACGTCGAAGTCCTCGCCGAACTGCGCGAGGAACTCATGGAGCTGCTGGAGGCGGACGGCAAGCTTGAATACGCTGAACAGGAGTTTGCAGGCATTCTCGCCGCGGGACTCCCTGCTCCGCGTGTAGAACCCTGGCGGAAGACCTCCGGCCTCCACCAGATACGGGACCGCCGCCAGCTGGCAGCCGTACGCGAACTGTGGCTGGAGCGGGACCAGCTGGCACGCAAACGCGACGTAGCGCCCGGCCGGCTCATCCCCGACTCAGCCTTGGTGGCCGCAGCCAAAGCCATGCCTACCACGGTGCCCCAGCTACTGGCCACCAAAGGCTTCCATGGCCGATCGGCGCAGAGGGAGGCCCCGCGCTGGCTTCGCTGCATCACCAGTGCCCGGACCGTGGCGGATCTCCCACCGCTGCATCTACCCACCAACGCGCCCCCGCCTCCCCGTGTCTGGGCTGACCGGGATCCTGAGGCTGCAGCACGCCTTGCAACCGCCAGGCCGGCCCTGCAGGCAAAGGCCGATGAACTGAAGCTTCCGGTGGAGAACCTCCTGACGCCGGATTACTTGCGCCGGGTTGCCTGGCGGCCTCCGGCTGATGTTTCCCTGGAGTCCGTTGCCGCAGAGCTGCGATCCCTTGGTGCTCGTGAGTGGCAGATCTCCTTCGCCGCTCCGATACTCACCGAAGCGTCCTTGAATCCGGCTCCACTTCCCGCCAAAGAGTCAAAGGCGAAGGAAGCCCCAGCGTCCAAGGACACGCAATCTTCCAGCAGTGTCGGCTAAATCCGCCTACGTTGAGGCCTGTCACCCGAACCATGGTTCGCGGTGGCAGGCCTTTCGCGTCTCCGGGAGCAAGGACACCGCACGCGTCCCGGGCCTTGCCAGCTAAGTTACCCACGAGTAACATTGCATAAATGCCAGCCGAAGGTCCCCCAATGCGGGATTCGGCGCCATGTCTCAACGAGGAGTTATTACATGAGTCCATCACGCAGTGCTCAGAGGAACGTCCGCGACGTCGTGTTCGTGGACGGTGTCCGCACACCCTTCGGCAAGGCCGGCGAAAAAGGCATCTATGCGGGCACCCGCGCCGATGACCTCGTGGTGAAGTGCATCCGCGAACTGATGCGGAGGAACCCCTCACTGCCCGCAGACCGGATCGACGAGGTCGCCATTGCTGCCACCACCCAAACCGGGGACCAGGGCCTCACCATCGGCCGCACAGCGGCTCTGCTGGCCGGACTCCCCCGCACCGTACCCGGCTTCGCCATCGACCGGATGTGCGCGGGCGCCATGACGGCAGTCACGACGACGGCGAGCGGCATCGGCTTCGGCGCCTACGACGTCGTCATCGCAGGCGGTGTGGAGCACATGGGCAACCACCCCATGGGCGCAGGCGCCGATCCCAATCCGCGGTTCATGTCCGAGCGACTGGTGGACCCCGCAGCGTTGAACATGGGCAACACGGCCGAGAACCTGCATGACCGCTTCCCTGCGATCACCAAGGACCGCACGGACTCCTACGCAGCGGCCTCGCAGGCCAAGCTCGCCACCGCGTACTCCAAGGAACAGATCCAGCATGACCTCGTGCCGGTAGCTACGATGAAGCCGGGCCAGGGATGGGCGCTGCACACCACAGACGAACCGCCGCGGCCCGGCACCACAGTTGCTGACCTCGCCGAACTGCGTACCCCCTTCCGCGCCCATGGTCGCGTGACCGCGGGCAACGCCGCAGGATTGAACGACGGCGCCACCGCCGCGGTTCTCGCTTCAGCAGAAGCCGCAGAAGAACTGGGCCTCACCGTCAAGATGCGCCTCGTCTCCTACGCTTTCGCCGGCGTCGAACCCGAGGTCATGGGCATCGGTCCCGTACCCGCTACTGAGAAGGCACTCAAGAACGCGGGCCTGGGCATCGAAGACATCGGCCTCTTCGAGATCAACGAAGCCTTCGCCGTCCAGGTCCTCAGCTTCCTGGACCACTTCGGAATCGCCGATGACGATCCCAGGGTCAACCGCTATGGCGGGGCGATCGCCGTCGGACATCCCCTTGCTTCCTCCGGAGTCCGGCTCATGAACCAGCTTGCGCGACAGTTCGAGGAAGATCATTCGGTTCGCTACGGCATTACTACCATGTGCATCGGTTTGGGCATGGGCGCCACGGTGATCTGGGAGAACCCGCACCATGCCGCCTACGAATCGTTTACCGCTGACCAGGACATCACAGCCACCATCGAAGGAGCCGCCGCATGAGCGCCGCCGAATTCCAGAAGCTCGCCGCACTTTTTCCTGACGAAGTCATCACCCACTCCTATGTGCAGGACATCCAGCTGCCTGGCGGGGCCGGGACCTTCGCACTGATCACCTTGGACAACGGCCTGGACCACTCCAAGCCCACGACTCTGGGCCCCAACACGCTGGTTGAACTCGGCGGTGTTTTGGGAAAGCTCAAGGAGCGCGCCTCCCGGGGAGAAATTGTTGGAGTCGGCGTCACGGGAAAGCCCTACTTCCTGGTGGCAGGTGCAGACCTGTCGGCGGTGAAAACACTGAAGGAACGCGAGCATGGGCTCTGGATGGCACAGCTTGGCCACGCCGTTTACAGCACCCTGGCGGATCTGGGCGTTCCGAGCTTCGCCTTCATCAACGGCCTTGCCCTGGGCGGCGGGCTGGAGATCGCCCTGCAGTCCACGTACAGGACCGTCTCCACGGGCGCCGGTGCCCTGGCCCTCCCTGAAGCTTTCATCGGCCTGATACCGGGTTGGGGTGGCGTCTACATCCTTCCGCGCCTCATCGGCCCCGAGAACGCCGTCAAGGTGATGATCGAGAATCCCCTCAGCAACAACCGGACGCTCACTGGGCCGCAGGCGTTCGAGCTCGGCGTGGCTGATGCCATGTTCGAGCCGGCCGACTTCGTGGAGCAGTCGCTCGCGTGGGCTGCACGGGTCATTTCCGGCGATGTAACGCCTGAGAGAAAGAACTCCGTCGACCCCGCCGACGAAGCAGTTTCGGGCCGATGGGCAGCGGCCGTCACCGCAGGACGGGCCTTCGTGGAGTCCAAGACGTCCAACGCTTCCCCTGCCCCGGCAAAGGTCCTGGACGTCATGGAAGCCAACCGCACCATGACCCAAGCCGAGTCCGCTGAACTCGAGTGCGGGACCCTCGCAGGACTCATGCAGACCGACGAATTCCGTTCCACTGTTTACGCGTTCCTGGACCTCGTGCAGAAGCGCTCCAAACGGCCCGCAGGCGCCCCTGACCGCAAGCTGGCCCGCCCGGTCACCAAGATCGGTGTAGTGGGCGCAGGGCTCATGGCCAGCCAGCTGGCACTGCTGTTCGCCAGGCAGCTGAAAGTCCCCGTGGTGATGACGGACATCGATCAGGCACGGGTGGACAAGGGTGTCGCGTACGTCCACGCCGAAATCGACAAGATGCAAGCGAAGAAGCGCATCAATCAGGACTCCGCCAACAGGACCAAAGCACTCATTACGGGTTCGGTTTCCAAAGAAGCCTTCGCCGACGCCGACTTCGTCATCGAAGCAGTTTTCGAAGAACTGCACGTCAAGAAGCAAGTCTTCGCCGAGGTTGAAGAGATCGTTTCTCCCGAGTGCATCCTGGCGACGAACACGTCCTCCTTGTCAGTCATCGCCATGGCCGAAGATTTGAAGCACCCCGAACGGCTCGTGGGCTTCCACTTCTTCAACCCCGTGGCCGTCATGCCGCTCTTGGAGATCGTTCGGGCACCAAAAACGGATGACGCCGTCCTGGCTACAGCATTCGAACTGGCCAAGGGACTTAAGAAGACTGCCGTTCTGGTCAAGGATGCTGCGGCCTTCGTGGTCAACCGCATCCTGCTCCGCCTCATGGGTGAAGTCATCGCAGCCTTCGACGAAGGAACTCCGGCGGAGGTGGCAGACAGTGCCCTGCGTCCCATGGGACTGCCGATGTCGCCGTTCACCTTGAGCGCCATGGTTGGCCTGCCTGTCGCCCAACATGTCCAGGAGTCCCTGCACGCGGCGTTCGGCGACCGGTTCCCCGTCTCGCAGAACCTGCAGAAACTCATCGACAACGGCGTGAAGAGCCTCTGGGTGCCCGGTCCTGACGGGACTCCTGTCATCCCGGCAGAAACGCTGGCCATCATGTCCTTCGGCAACACCCCGTCCACCGGTGAGGAAGTCCTTCGGCGAACCCAGGATGCCCTGGCCGAGGAGATCGGGCTGATGCTCCAAGAGGGCGTCGTGGCCGGTCCGGAAGACATCGACCTTTGCGTCATCATGGGCGCCGGGTGGCCTATGTTCCTGGGCGGTATTACTCCGTACTTGGACCGGGTTGGCGCCTCCGAGCGGGTTAACGGCAAACGCTTCCTCGCCCCTGGCGTTGCATCCGCACCTGCCTAGCCCTGAGTGCACGTAAAAAGGTGGGCCGTGGCCGGAGCAATTGCTCCGGCCACGGCCCGCCTTCTTGTGTGCTGACTAGAAGAGCGCAACTTTCGGTGCCCGTGGAAAGATCTCATCCAATTCCCCGCGGTCCTCCTGCGTGGGAACCCAGCACACGGCTTCGGCATTCTCGCGGATCTGCTCCGGGCGCGTGGCACCGGCGATGACGCTGCTGACGCCCGGCTGCGCGGCCAACCAGGAGAAAGCCAACTGAAGCTCGCTGATGTCACGCTCCTTGGCGAACTGGCCGAATCGGCCAAGCTGTTCCCAGTCGGCGTCGTGGACCAGGTTGGTGCGGGTGTGGCTCAACCGCGAGCCCTGCGGAGCTTTCCCCGCAGAGTACTTGCCGGTGAGCAACCCGTTGGCCAAGGGGAAGTACGGCAGGACTCCCAAGGAGAACGCTCCTGCGGCGGGAAGAACTTCGAGTTCGGCGCGCCGGTCCAGGAGGTTGTAGTGGTTCTGCGTCGAGATGAAGCGGACGCCACCTGCTGGTGATTGTCGTGCAACATACTCAGCCTCGGCGATCTGCCACCCGGCGAAGTTCGAATGGCCGATGTAGCGCACCTTCCCGCTGGACACCAGGTCACCCAACGCTGCAAGGGTTTCCTCGATGGGAGTCCGCGGGTCCGGAGTGTGGAACTGGTAGAGGTCGATCCAGTCGGTATCCAGGCGGCGGAGGGAGGCTTCGACGGCTTTTACGATGTACCTGCGGGATCCCCGGGCATCGAAGTCGTTGCCGTTGACTCCGCGCATGTCCATACCAAATTTGGTGCCGATGACCACGTCATCGCGGCGGCCCTTGAGCGCCTTGCCCAGCATCACTTCGCTCAGGCCGGGCTCACGACCATAGACATCGGCGACGTCGAAAAAGGTTACCCCGGCATCAATCGCAGCGTGGACAACAGCGTCCGTGCCTTCCTGGGACTCCGTGGGGGTACTGGCCCGGCCCAGGTTGTTGCAGCCCAGCCCTACAGCTGAGACGGTCAGTCCGGAATGGCCAAGGCGTCGGTATTCAGTCATGAATTCAGCCTATACGGGACGCCAGGCACAGGTGGTCACCCAAGGCAACAAACGCCACGCCGCTAATGGGTCCCGTAAGAGATCCCGGATTCCTCCATGGCGTCCTCAAGTTGCGCCAGCGCGACCGGTCCCATGCCATGGAGCTTGGAAAGTTCCACCTCGCCGAACTCGGCCAACTGTTCCAGCGTCTCTATGCCCTCATGGGCCAAGGCCCGCTTAGCCGGCGCGGCGAGACCTTTTGGCAGCGGCGTATGTCCGGGCCAGTTGCTCTTGGACGACATGGAGATCCCTCCTGATGCGTTGGGTGCTACTTAGAGAGTAAAGCCCACACCCTGCTTGGGCGAGTGCTTCACGCGGAATGCCGTGGGGTCGCTGTGCGGCGCCGCTGCCACCGTGAGCTTGGTGAAGTCCAGATCCTCACCACGGACACAGATCTTGATGGCATTCACTGCCTTGTTGACGTCCGGGCAGAGGCAGAAGATGTTCAGATGGCCGTTGCCGATCTCCGAACGGTCTACAATGCCCAAGCCACGCCACGCAAGCTCACCAGTGAGTGCGGCTTTGGCCTTCCGCTCAAGATGCCGGTCCCGTTCTGTGCCATCCTTGGTTTTCAAGGCAATCTGGGCCACTACCCAGAACTGTTCGGACTCGGGAATTTCGGCGTAACCGTCTTCCTCGCATTGGGCAGCGAAAGCAGCCATCAGGCCATCCACAGCGGATTCGTCATCGACATCCGCTTCGTCCGTCTTGCTTTGGTGGCCCACTACACCATGGTTGACCACGAACTGCTGGTCTTCGTCGTCGTACCAAGCCTCCCGGAAGTGAAGTACTCCTTCGTCGTCGCGTTTGTACGCGCGGATGATGCCGCTCATGCTCGTCCTTTCCTGAACCACTCGGCGCTGGTGCTGGTGGCTCCATTGACGTCGAAAGGTGCTCTCATGGTGTCCACTGCCTCAAGGAGTGCTGCGCACTCTGCGCGAATAGCGTCCACCGTTTGTTGCGGATAGCCCATGGCCATCCGATGATGCTCAAATTCATCTTCATCGTCCACGAACACCCCATGCAGGGTGGACCGGATGACATCCAGGTCCATGTCGATCATGTGGAACTCGGTGACACCGGGTTTGAGGGCATTCCAGTCGTGGCCCGTGGCCAGGTCAATGTAGATCCTGAAGTCACCCGGATAGCTGTCGTCATAGAACGTGGCCACAAACTCACCGGCCCGAGGGACCAGCAGGACGGCGTCAGAGGCCGTATAGAAAGCCGCGCCAGGGCGTGCGCAAAACTCTCCGGCCCCTTGAAATATCGACCAACCGTGAATGTCCTCACCCAAGTAGCGGCCGGGCACCACCCAGTGGGCTTTGCCGTCCCACTTCCTGTTCCTCGACACCACGAGGTCGCCGGGCTGCAATGCGCCCGGCACGCGCTGGTCCGTCACAGGGTTGGCAGGCTGCCGGTGGTGGGGTGTTCCTGGCCCGGGAGGGGCCTGGCAAAGGGGACTTTTGTCCCCAAAACCTGGGCTACGACGTCGTGGGTTATCTTCTGAGCGGTGAGTCCTACGCGTTCCAGGACCTGGCTGCGGGAACCGTGCACCAGGAACTCTACGGGAAGGCCAACTTCGTTCAAGGCCGTATCCACGCCGGCGGCCCGCATCTCCTGCCGTATACGGGAGCCCACGCCACCTGCCCGAACGCCGTCTTCGATGCAGATCACCAGCCGGTGACGGGCGGCAAGCGCGATGATCGATTTCCGGACGGGAAGGACCCAGCGCGGGTCCACCACCGTGGAACTGATGCCTTGGGCGCCCAAACGGGTAGCGACATCGAGTGCGAGTTCGGACATGGCGCCGACGCTGACAATCAGGACATCGTTTTCGGTGGAGCCCTCCGGGCGCCGGGTGAGGATGTCCACGCCGTCGTGGAGGCGCTCAATAGCCTCGATTTCGGATCCGACACTGCCCTTGGAGAACCGCACCACAGTAGGGGCATCGTTGATGGCGACAGCCTCACGCAGTTCTTCCCGGAGACGGGTGGCATCGCGGGGAGCCGCCAGATGAAGTCCGGGGACGATTTGGACCATCGCCATGTCCCACATTCCGTGGTGGCTGGGCCCATCCGGACCCGTGACGCCCGCACGGTCCAGCACGATCGTGACACCGGCCTTGTGCAGGGCCACGTCCATGAGGAGCTGGTCAAAGGCCCGGTTCAGGAAGGTCGCGTAAACGGCAACCACCGGGTGGAGGCCGCCGAAGGCCATACCTGCCGCGGAGGTCAGCGCATGCTGTTCCGCAATGCCGACGTCAATCACCCGCTCCGGATGGCGTTCAGCAAACTTGTGCAAGCCCACAGGGATGAGCATGGCGCCTGTGATTCCCACGATGTCCGGGCGCTCGTCGGCGATATCCGCGATTTCTTCGGCGAACACCGAGGTCCAGGACCTGGCACCCGGCATTTCCGTGGGCTCCCCTGTTTCAGGGTCAATGATGCCTACGGCATGGAACTGGTCTGCTTCGTTGGCCAGGGCCGGAGCATAACCATGGCCCTTTTCCGTCATGGCGTGCACAATGACGGGTCCACCGTAAGCCTTGGCGGTGTTGAGCGCATGCTCCATGGCTTGAAGGTTATGACCGTCCACAGGGCCTATGTACTTCATGCCCAGGTCCTCGAACATACCCTGCGGGGCCCACCAATCCTTGATGCCCTTCTTCATGGCGTGCAGGCTCTTATAGGTGAACTGACCGGCCGGGCCGCCGTCCTGGAGCCTCTTCTTCCACCAGTCCAGCATCCGCTCATAGGCGGGAGTGGTGCGAAGGGAGTCGATGGTAGGACGCAATGATGCAAGGTAATCGGCAAAACCGCCAACAGTGGGAGCGTAGGAGCGCCCGTTGTCATTGACAACGATCACCACGCGACGCCGTTTGTCGGCAGCAATGTTGTTGATGGCCTCCCATGCCATGCCGCCGGTCAGCGCGCCATCGCCAACTACGGCCACGACGTACCTGTCCCCCTCGCCGGTCAACTGCCGGGCGCGCGAGATGCCGTCTGCCCAGGACAGGGAGGACGAAGCATGGGAACTTTCCACGATGTCGTGCTCGGACTCGGCGCGGTCCGGATAGCCCGACAGGCCTCCTTGCTGGCGAAGCGTAGTGAAGTCCTGGCGTCCCGTGAGCAGCTTGTGCACATAGGACTGATGCCCGGTATCGAAGACGACGCTATCCCGCGGGGATTCGAAATTCCGGTGGACAGCGAGCGTGAGTTCAACAACGCCCAGGTTGGGACCAAGGTGTCCACCCGTTGCGGCTACGTTGGTGATCAGGAATTCCCTGATTTCGCCGGCCAGTTGTTCCAGCTCGGTGCCGGACAGTTTGGCCAGGTCCCGTGGATCCTTGACGGTTTCCAAAAGTCCCAACGGCCCTCCTTAGGGTGAATGACGTGCTTGTTAACTCTAGCGCGTGCCCGGGCCCCCGCGTTGCGCTACGCATTCGAGCCCCGGGATTGTTCTTCCTGGACGCGCCCGGCAAGCTCCCGGGACGCCAACAGCCCCGGCTGGTCGGACGACCAGCCGGGGCTGAACGGTTGTGAATCAGCTGGAAACCAGCCGGTTCATTATGCCGAGATCTGGCGCAGAACGTACTGCAGGATGCCACCGTTGCGGTAGTAGTCCGCTTCACCCGGGGTATCGATGCGCAGGACAGCGTCGAAGGACTTAGCAGTTCCATCTTCGGCCGTGGCGGTCACCTTGAGCGTCTTCGGCGTAGTGCCGTTGTTGAGCTCGGTGACTCCCTCCACTGCGAAGGTTTCCGTACCGGTCAGGCCCAAGGTTGCTGCGGACTCTCCGGCAGGGAACTGCAACGGAAGAACGCCCATGCCGATGAGGTTGGAGCGGTGGATGCGCTCGTAGCTTTCAGCAATAACGGCCTTGACGCCCAGGAGCGCCGTACCCTTGGCTGCCCAGTCACGGGACGAACCGGAACCATATTCCTTGCCTGCCAGGACAACCAGCGGCGTTCCTGCTGCCTGGTAGTTCTGGGCTGCGTCGTAAACGTAAGCCTGCGGAGCACCCTCCTGGCTGAAGTCGCGGGTGAAGCCACCTTCAACGTTGTCCAGGAGCTGGTTCTTGATGCGGATGTTGGCAAACGTACCGCGGATCATGACTTCGTGGTTGCCACGGCGTGAACCGTAGGAGTTGAAGTCCTTGCGCTCCACACCGTTGGCCAGGAGGTACTGGCCCGCAGGGGTGTCCGACTTGAAGGAACCTGCCGGGGAGATGTGGTCCGTGGTGACGGAATCACCAAGCTTCAGGAGCACGCGGGCGCCCGAGATGTCCTTGACGGGATCCGGCTGGGCCTTCATACCCTCGAAGTACGGGGGCTTCCGCACGTACGTGGAGTCTTCGGCCCAAGCGAAGGTGTCACCGGCCGGGGTGTCGAGTGCCTTCCAGCGATCGTCGCCGTCGAAGACGCCCTCGTAACCCTTGGCGAACATGGCCTCGTCGATGGAGGAGTCGATGACTTCCTGCACCTCGGTGGGGTTCGGCCAGATGTCCTTCAGGAAGACCTCGTTGCCCTCGGAGTCAGTGCCCAGGGCATCGGTGTCAAAGTCGAAGTCCATGGAGCCGGCCAGGGCGTAAGCGATGACCAATGGCGGGGAAGCCAGGTAGTTCATCTTCACGTCCGGGTTAATACGGCCTTCGAAGTTGCGGTTACCGGAGAGAACTGCGGTGACCGAGAGATCGTTGGCCTGGATTGCCTCGGAGATTTCCGGCTCAAGAGGGCCGGAGTTACCAATGCAGGTGGCACAGCCGTAACCCACGATGTAGAAGCCAAGCTTCTCAAGGTAAGGGGTCAGACCGGACTTTTCGTAGTAGTCCGTGACGACCTTCGAGCCGGGGGCAACGGATGTCTTGACCCACGGCTTGGAGGTCAGGCCCTTGTCCACGGCGTTGCGTGCAAGCAGGGCCGCAGCCAGCATGACCGACGGGTTGGACGTGTTGGTGCAGGACGTGATCGAAGCGATCGACACTGCGCCGTGGTCAAGCTCGAACTCGCGGCCATCGGCAGTGGTGACCTTGACCGGTGAAGACGGGCGGCCGTTCGCACCGTTGGCGGCCGAGTAAACGCGGTCGGTCTCCGTGGTGTGTGAATCAGCGTGCGTGAAGGAGGGCGCGTCCGAAGCCGGGAAGGATTCGTCCAGTGCCTCGTCTACGCTGCCGTCTTCGATGGCGACGTAGTTGTGGATGTCCTTGCGGAACTGTTCCTTGGCATCCGTGAGCTCGATGCGGTCCTGCGGACGCTTCGGGCCTGAGATGGAAGGAACTACCGTGGACAGGTCCAGCTCGAGGAACTCGGAGAAGCGCAGTTCGCGGGAGGGATCGTGCCAGAGGCCCTGTTCCTTGCTGTAGGCCTCCACGAGGGCAACATTTGCCTCGGAACGGCCGGTCAGGCGCAGGTAGTCCAAAGTGACGTCATCGATCGGGAACATGGCAGCCGTGGAACCGAATTCCGGGCTCATGTTACCGATGGTGGCGCGGTTGGCCAGCGGCACAGCGGCCACGCCTTCACCGTAGAACTCAACGAACTTGCCAACAACACCGTGCTTGCGCAGCATTTCGGTGATGGTGAGCACCACGTCAGTAGCGGTAGCGCCAGCGGGGATGCTGCCCTTGAGCTTGAAGCCCACAACGCGGGGAATCAGCATGGAGACGGGCTGGCCGAGCATTGCAGCTTCGGCTTCGATACCGCCAACGCCCCAACCCAGGATGCCCAGGCCGTTGACCATGGTGGTGTGCGAGTCGGTGCCAACACAGGTGTCGGGGTAGGCCCGGACAACGCCGTCTACCTCGCGGGTCATGACGGTGCGTGCCAGGTACTCGATGTTGACCTGGTGGACGATGCCGGTTCCCGGGGGAACTACCTTGAAGTCATCAAAGGCGGTCTGGCCCCAGCGAAGGAACTGGTAGCGCTCACCGTTGCGCTGGTATTCGATCTCCATGTTGCGCTCCAGCGCGCCCGAGTTTCCGAAGGCGTCGATCTGGACGGAGTGGTCGATGACCATTTCTGCAGGCGCCAACGGGTTGACGCGCTTGGGGTCACCGCCGAGCTCCTTGACGGCTTCACGCATGGTAGCCAGGTCAACGACGCAGGGAACGCCAGTGAAGTCCTGCATGATGACTCGGGCGGGGGTGAACTGGATTTCCGTGTCGGGCTCCGCATTGGGATCCCAACCGGCCAGGGCGCGGACATGGTCAGCCGTAATATTGGCGCCATCCTCAGTCCGCAGGAGGTTTTCAAGCAATACCTTAAGGCTGAACGGAAGGCTGTCTGCGCCCTCTACGGAGTTCAACCGGAAAATTTCATAGTCGGTGCCGGCTACATTCAGTACGCCTTTGGAACCGAAGCTGTCCACAGTGCTCATGGCAGGACTCCTCTCGCAACAGTTTCATCTTTGTCGCGTGGTTGGCCGCTAGCCAGTTAGGCGCACCTTACTTAGCCGGGCGGCATCTCTCTTGGTCACCCCGCTCCGCGGCGATGATCTCTGCGGTCCGGGGCTACTGCTGCCATCGTAGTGGCATACTCCGGCGTTGCGTCACTGATCAGGCGCCGCGATCGAAACTGCAGGTTCCTCCTTCTGCACCATGGCAGTCGGGCGGCTGGCGGCTAGGCAGCGGGGACGATCAGCCCTACCGTTTCCAAGTGATGGGTGTTCGGGTACAGATCGAAGGCCCGCAGCGACTCGAGTCGCCAACCACCTTGATGGAAGTAACCCAGATCACGCGCGAAGGATGCCGGATCACACGACACATAGGCGATTGCACGCGGTCCGGTGGCCATCAATTGCTTGACCACGGCCTTGCCCGCTCCGGCGCGTGGTGGATCCAGTACCAAAGAGTCGAAGCTGCGGGCGCGTTGATGCAGGACCCGCTCAACACGTCCTTGCACGATTTCGACTTGGGCTTCACCATGCAGGTTCTTGCGGGCATCACGGCTGGTTCCCGGCGCGCCTTCCACGGAAAGCACCGAACCGGTCACTCCGACGGCGTCCGCCAACGGTGCCGTAAACAGGCCGGCACCGGCGTACAGGTCCGCGACTGCGGCGCCGGGCTGTAAGTACCCGCCCTTGGAGAGATAGCCCGTCACAGCGTTCACCAGCGTCTCCGGGGCGTCCTTGTGGATCTGCCAGAAACCCTCGCCGGTGACCCGGTACTCGTGGCTGGCTGCCGTTTCCTGCACCCAGGTCCTCCCCCTTAGCTGCAGAACCTCGCCCTTGCCCGGATCGAAGCTCGCAACCGACACGTCATGCGGCAACTGCGAGACGATGCTGTGCAATCTCTTGGGACTCGTGGATTCTTCCGGGGCCAGCAGGATCAGGGCCCGCGAACCGTTGGCAGGCACCGCGACTTCCACACGGGCGATGCCGGACAAGTCAAGGTCCCAAAGCTTCAGCTCGTTGAGGCCCGCAACCGCCAACGGCATTTCCTTGACGGGAAGCACTACGTCAGAGCGGTGGGCATGCATGCCCAACCGGCCTTTGGGGGTCACCGTGAAGCTGGCGCGCGTGCGCCAGCCGAGTCCGTCGTCGTGATTGTCTCCAACAGCTTCCACCTCGGTGGCCAGGTCCAGGCCGGCGAGCCGCTTGAGTTGTTCGGCCAACACTTCGGCCTTCAACGCCCGTTGCCGCTGCAAGGAAATATGTCCGAGCTCGGCGCCGCCCACCGGCGGAGTACCGCGGCTCCATGAGCCCAGCGAATCGGCCTGCTTCCAAAAATGCGGAACGCGGTCCGGCGAGGCCTCCAAGACCTCGACGACGTCGGCCCTCCAGAAGCGCGACGAGTCACCGGAGTCGGTCAACCGGATACGGACCTTCTCTCCCGGGATGGCATGCCTGACGAAGATGACGCGCCCTTCGTGCCGGGCGACGAAGTGCCCTCCGTGGGCGATGGGGCCAACGCCCACCACCAGCTCGGTGCCGGGCACGCCCTGGCCGTCGCCGTATTCTGCGTTCTGGGAATTGTTGTGGGGGGTCATTGGGTATCCTGCAGTGCCTTTGCTTCTTCGGACGACTTCAGCTGCCACGGAACGCTGGCAACCATGACTCCGGGTTCGAAATGGAGCCTTGTCTTGATTCTGAGTGCTGTTTGGTTGTGGACCAGCTGCTCCCACCATTTGCCCACCACATATTCGGGGATGTACACCACGATCAGGTCCCGCGGTGAGTCGCGGCGCATGTTCTTGATGTAGTCCATGATGGGCGTGACGGTTTCACGGTAGGGACTGGCCAAAACGGTCAGGGGAATGGGAATCTCAAGCTTCTCCCAATCCCGGACGGTCTGCGCTGTCTCGTCCGGGCTGATGTCCACAGTGACGGCGTCCAAGCGTGACGGCCTGGACGCCCTTGCGTAGGCCAGAGCCCGAAGGACCGGCTTACGCACGTGCGAAACAAGGAGAACCGCGTGGACCCTGGTGGGAAGTGCGCGGGGCGAGGAATCCTCATCCACGGCCAACTCCCTGGCCACATTGTCATAGTGGGCACGGATGCTCCACATGATGAGGAAGAGAACAAACATGGCGAGCAGCGCTATCCAGGCGCCCTGTTCGAACTTGGTGATGAGGACAATGACAAGGACCAAAGCCGTCATCCCGAAGCCCAGCATATTGATGGTCCGCGACTTGATGATGCGCCGGCGGACAGCTTTGTCCCGGGCGAGTTTCAGTTCGCGGCCCCAGTGCCGGATCATGCCAAGCTGGCTGGCCGTGAAAGAGATGAAGACGCCCACAATGTACAGCTGGATCAGCTTGGTGACATCTGCGTTGAACGCGAGAATCAGGACCAGCGCCCCGGCTGCCAGCGCCAGGACGCCATTGCTGAACGCGAGCCTGTCGCCGCGCGTGCGGAGTTGTCGTGGCAAGTATCCGTCCTGGGCGAGGATCGAACCCAGCACGGGGAAGCCGTTGAATGCCGTGTTGGAAGCGAATACCAGGATGACGCCCGTGGCCGCAACAACGACGTAGAAAAGTACGGAGCCGGACCCGAAAATGGTGTCGGCAATCTGGCTGATGGCAGGAGTCTGGATATATCCCTCGGGCAGCGGCTTGCCGTCCACCAGGAACTCGCGCGCCGGATCCAGCACGATGTGCACCTTGGTGGCGTTGGCCAGGTAGAGGATGCCTGCCAGCATGGATGCCGCGATGACCCCGAGCAGCAGCAACGTGGTGGCCGCGTTCTTGCTCTTCGGCTTCTTGAAATTCGGCACCCCGTTGCTGATTGCTTCGACACCGGTCAGCGCGGCCGCGCCAGATGAAAAGGCACGCAGAAGCAGGAAGGCCCCTGCCAGCCCTACCAGGCCCTCATCGAATCCAGGCTCAGGGACGATGGTGAAGTTGGCGGACGGAGCCTCCCCCAACGTTCCGGTGGCTGCTTGGAATATGCCCACAGCAGTCATGCCAAGGATGGAGGCCATGAAGATGTACGTCGGGACGGCAAACAGCGTCCCCGCTTCCTTGACTCCGCGGAGATTGACCAGAGCCAGGATAATCACGCCGATAGTGGCAATCAGTGCCTGCTGGCCATGCAATGCCGGGATGGCGGTGGTCAGATAGGTTGCTGCTGATGACATGGAAACAGCCACTGTCAGTACGTAATCCACCAGCAAGGCGGAGGCGACAGTGAGCCCGGCGTACTTGCCGAGGTTGACGTTGGCGATCTCGTAGTCGCCTCCGCCGGACGGATACGCGTGCACGTTCTGACGGTAGGAGGCCACTACTGTGAGCAACACCACCATGACAGCGAGGCCCACGAGCGGGGAGAAGGCCACGGCGCTCACTCCTGCAAGGGCGAGCGTCAGCAGGATTTCGTCCGGGGCATAAGCCACTGAGGACAGGGCATCCGAGGCGAAGATCGGCAAAGCGATGCGTTTGGGCAACAAGGTGTGGGACAGGCGGTCGTTCCTGACCGGACGCCCCACCAACACCCGCTTCGCGGCATTCAAAATTGTCAGCACTCCGCAAAGCTACTCTGAATCACCAGGGATGTCATGACGGTTGTCGCGGGCTTACCCGCGGTGCACCGGTAAAGTCGTACCGAGCGGGATGGACAACACACATAAGGAGACACGGTGGCTCACTTCGTGATCATGGGTTGCGGCCGTGTTGGCGCAACCCTGGCACACACTTTGGAGGATGCCGGCCACTCGGTGGCCATCATCGACCAGGACGAGCGGGCCTTCCGCCGGCTCCGCAATACCTTCACGGGGCGCAAAGTCACCGGAGTCGGGTTTGATCGGGACACCCTGAAGCAAGCCGGAGTGGAAGAGGCCTACGCCTTTGCCGCCGTTTCCAGCGGTGACAATTCGAACATCCTTGCCACGCGCGTAGCCCGCGAGACATTCCATGTTGCCCACGTGGTGGCACGCATCTACGATCCCGGCCGCGCCGAAATCTACCAGCGGCTCGGCATCCCCACGGTGGCAGCCGTTCGCTGGAGCGCTGACCAGGTACTTCGGCGCATACTGCCCGAGCAGCATCTCGCCGGCGACTATCGCGAGCCGTCAGGGCGTCTGGTGCTGGCCGAAGTGGATCTGCACGAGGATTGGATCGGACACAGCATGGACTCCATCGAGTCCGCAGCCGGCATCCGCATTGCTTACCTCACCAGGTTTGGCGAAGGCCTGTTGCCCCAAGCCGGCACCGCATACCAGGAGGGTGATACCGTCCACGCGATGGTCAGCCTGGACAGAACGTCCGAGATCAGCCGGATTCTCGCCAAAGCACCCGCCAAGGAGTCTTAGTGAAAGTTGTCATTGTTGGCGCAGGCAGCGTCGGCTCGTCCATTGCGCGTGAGCTGCTGGCCCACAAACACGAAATTCTCCTTATCGACCTGAAACCCGAAGTCATTGGACGCAGCGGGCTTCGAGGTGCCCGTTGGCTGGTGGGCGATGCCTGCGAACTCAGCACGCTGCAGGACGCCAAACTTGAGGATGCCGACGTCGTGGTTTCCGCCACAGGTGACGACAAGGTAAATCTGGTGGTATCGCTGCTCGCCAAGACAGAGTTCGGTGTGGGGCGCACCGTAGGGCGCGTCAACAACCCCAAGAACGACTGGATGTTCAATGACTCCTGGGGGGTGGACGTTGCCGTCAACACCCCGCAGCTCATGACAGCCCTCGTGGAAGAGGCTGTTGAAATCGGCGACATCGTGCGTTTGCTGACCCTTCAGACAGGGGTGGCCTCGATCGTGGAGTTCACCGTTCCGCACGATTCGCACGTCATTGGCAGCACGGTGGGCGGTATCGACTGGCCGGATGACGCGACGTTGGTTGCCATCCTGCGCGACCACGCACCCATCACCCCCACACGTGATGACGTCCTGGACGGCGGTGACGAACTCTTCTTCGTCACCACCATTGCAGCGGAGGACGGCCTAAGGGCGCTGTTGTCGCCCGGTTCCGACGACGGCCAGGAACCCCGTGGCGATGCCGCCGAGGCAGCCGATCAATCAGCTGAGGACGACGGCTTCGACGGCTGAGATGCGGCCTCCTGAACACCAGGCTTGGTGACCAGCCAGGCCACCCAGAGGCCCAGGATGTACAGTGGAGCGCCCATCAGCAGCCTGGTGGTAGCCAAGGCTGTCAGCCCGGGCTCTCCCATGAAGTACAACGGCACCTGAACCACCAGGCGGAGGCCGAGCACCGCCACCACGATCCAGGTACCCAAGCTGTAGGCGCGGAGCCGCTCGGCATCCTTCCGCCACTCAAGGCCTTCATTGCGAACGAAGCCAAACAGCAGCCCCGCAACCGGCCACTTGAGCACTATGGAAAGAACCATGCCGGCGATGTAGGCGATGTTGGTGAAGAACCCAAGGACGTAGAAGTCCTCAGCCTTACCGGTGGTATTGGCCAACCAAGCGGAAATGCCGACACCCACCACGCCGGCCAACGCCTGCGTCAAGGGGCGCCGTTGGATCAGGCGCACCACGGTGAAGATGGCGGCAGCAGCCAGCGCTGCGATAAGGGAGATTGTGAGATCGCGGGTGACGGTAAACGTCACCAGGAAGACCAGTCCGGGAAGGATGCTCTCGGCGATACCTTGGGCACCGCCTGCTGTCTTCAGCATGTCCACGTGCCCCGCACTGTTCCTGTGGAGTCCGGCCTTTTCGGCATAACCGGCGGCAAGGTCCGAGACACTGGGTTTATCCGGACCGGGTCCGGCCGCGCCGGGCCGTGCGGCGCCGGGCCGTGCGGCGCCGGGCTTGGCCGCGCCGGGCAGCGAAACTTCATCCTCAGGGGGCGTCGGGCGCCCTGTGTCCTTCGGTTCTGATCCGTTGGCCACGGTCATAGGTGCTCCTGACGGGAAAGTATTTCGTATCTGGGATTGAACATGGCCGGAAGGCCGTCAACCTGGGTCACCATGCCGTTCAAGCGAAGTTCCACTCCGGCTTCAATACCGGGAACCCGAGTCCTGCCCAGCCAGATGACGCGAAGGCGGTCATAGGGCTTCCCGGCTCCCCCGGCGGGGCGCTGATCCCCGGGGCGCAGGGTATCTACCACCACAGCCGAGAAGAACGGCTGCTCGCTGGGCGGCTGATGGGTCACGGATTCGATGAAACCGGTACATGCAGCCCTGCCCCGCGCAGGAAGATCACGAACTCCCTGCCCAGGCCTCCGACCGGATATTCCGCCGTGCCCGGAGGAATCAACCAATCTGGGTAATCTCCGGCCCTCGCTCCGGCTGCTGCATTGCGGGCTCCTCCGGGGGAACGGTACCTTGGGTAGCGCCCGCCTGCCCCGGGACCGCAGCATCCTTGGGTAGCCGCAGCTGCAGCAGTTCGCGGGGAGGCATGGGATTCTCGCCACGGACCACCACGACCTTGCGGAAGAGATCCTCCAGTCCGGCGGCGGCATCACGCTCCAAGGCAGCCCGCCCACCAAGGACTCCCCGGAGGAACCAGCGAGGTCCATCCACGCCCATGAAGCGGGCGGCACGGAAACCTCGGCTGCCGTCAGCCGCCTCAGCGGGCAGTTTGGCCACCAGTTCCGTCCCGAACGCCCCGGCCACCTCTTCGGTTTCTCCGCCCTGGCTCGCCACGGACTGGTTGATCTGTTCGCGGATTTCGTCCCAAAGACCTTCGGAACGGGGCGCCGCAAACGCCTGGAGCTGCAGGCTGGAACCGTTGAGGTCCATGGTGACTGCGACCACGCGTTGGGTGGCTTCCTCCACTTCAAGCCGCAACTGGAGGCCTTCGGCCGGCGCGATCAGCAGTGCACCGAGGTCAACATAGCCATCGCGGCTCTCGATCTCGTCTATATCCAAAGGACCTTTACCGAGGCGAAAGTCACCGGTTGCGCCAGCCCCCCCTGGTTCGGAAATCAGTGCCTCGGCACCGGACTCATCGACGGTACCGGCGGTTTCCGACCGCTCGTCCTTGGACTTCTTGCCGCGCCCAAAAAGCATTGGGTTTTCTCCTTAGTAGTGGTCTATCCCCAAGTAAACCGCAACCACGCTAAACCTCGCTAAACCGCGCAAATGCGTCAAGCGTTGGCGTGCTGCTCACGCCAGGTTCAGTAGTTTCTCAGGCCTTCGGTCCATTGAAACCACCCGTGGACCCGAAGCCGCCGGTACCCCGAACGGAATCGGACAGTTGGTCAACGGTCACGAACTGCGCGTATTCGACGCGCTGAATCACCATTTGTGCAATTCTATCGCCGCGCTTGAGGTCGATGGCACTTTTTTGGTCGGTGTTCAGAAGCGTGACTGCGATTTCGCCGCGGTAGCCCGCGTCCACAGTGCCGGGAGCATTGACCACCGTGAGTCCGTGCTTGGTGGCCAGTCCGGAGCGGGGGTGGATCAGTGCCACGAATCCGTCCGGAAGCGCAATCGAGACACCGGTTGGAACGAGTTTCCGTTCCCCGGGAGCGAGGTGCACATCCTCCCGGGCGCGGAGATCGGCGCCCGCATCGCCGGGGTGCGCGTAGGACGGGACTTCCAACCCGGCATCGAGCATTTTCAGCTGCACCTCCAGAGTGGGTGCGCCGTACGCTCTTGTGGTTTCGCTGCTGCCCGCGACTGCGGACGTGGCGTCTGTACTGAATACTGCGGTCTCGTTGCTCACAATGGTCCATTCTACTTGGAGCTGATCCTCCCCTGCCGGTCAAGCCAGGTCCAACCGGGCCAGGGGGCGACGCCCGCAGCCAAGGCCCGATAAGCTGGTCTCATGCCTACGCCTGACCAGTCTTCCCCCATGCCTGCCCGAAACTCGTCTTTGGAGATCCTGTACACCGAGAAGCTGTGGCCGTCCGTGTGGATCTGGGTTGTGGTTGTTGGCCTCTCAGCGGCAGGCGTCCTCATGTTTGGCCCCATCAGCGCGGCCGCCGGCATCATCGCCGCCTTGGTTCTGCTGGCCATCATGGTCATCATGTTGGTGCTCTCGACGCCCACCATCACTGTCACCGCTGACACGGTCACGGTGGGACGGGCGAGCATCGACCGCAAATTCATAGGCTCTGTTCAAGCATTCAAGAAAGCCGAAGCCACCGCTGAACGTGGCCCCCGCCTGAACGGACTCGCTTATATGTGCTTCCGCGGGTGGATCGACGCGGTGGTCAGGATTGAGATCACGGACCCGGCAGACCGGACCCCCTACTGGTTGGCGTCCTCCCGCCGGCCTGACGAGCTCGTTTCAGCACTTACAACGCCACGAAGCTAGAGCTCCTAGCTTTCACACTCAGTGCAGTACTGGTGTCCGCCCCGTTCCGCAGCTATCTGTGACCTGTGCTTAACCAGGAAACAGTTAAAGCATGTGAATTCGTCAGGCTGGGGTGGCATCACCTGGATGAGGAGCTCCTCCCCGGAGAGGTCCGCGCCCGGCAACTCAAAGCCGTCAGCAAGATCCGTCTCATCGACGTCCACCGCTGCGGACTGCTTCCCCGACTGGCGCGTCTTCAGCTCTTCCAGTGAATCCTCGCTGACGTCTTCCTCGGTCTTTCGAGGGGCATCGTAATCCGTGGCCATGGTCCTTCGTCGTCCTCCATACCTGTTCCTGGTTGGAAACCGGAGTGCAGGAACTTTCCTGCCTCCGGCTTAAGGGTGCAAACGCCGGACGCCCCGGATTTGTGCCCGATCTCGGCCAGATTGTCCTCCCCCGTGCCTGAAATGTCCATAGGCCCCCTTTTCCTTGGAAATTGCACGGCACGCCCTTTGTCCTAGTAGGAAAAGGCCTCCGCGGGTGGCAGAGTTTCGAATGTCAGTTATGCCATGTGGTGGAGGGTGTTATGCAGGATCTACGACTGGTAGGCGTCCACGACGACGGCGGGCATCTGCTCTTGAGCGGCCCCGGTGGTGCGATGTTCCAGCTTCCGATCGACGAAGCCTTAAGGGCCGCGGCGAGCCGCACCCCTGCCCAGGTGGCCGCACGCGCCTCCAACACGGCAATTGCCATGTCGCCCCGCGATATCCAGGCCCGGATCCGCAGCGGAGCCACGGCCACGGAGGTCGCCGAACTGTCCGGCCTCCCCCTGGCCAATGTCCAACGCTACGAGGGCCCTGTGCTTGCTGAGCGTGAGTACGTAGTGCGGCAGGCCCGAAACATCGAAGTCGCCTCCCCTGCGCCCGGGCACGACATCTACCGCTCGGCTTTCGGTGACAACCCGGCCACTCTGGGCGAGATGGTTGACTACCGGCTTTCAGCACACGGTATTGATTCCTCCACAGTGGATTGGGACTCTTGGCGGCGCCCGGACGGTACCTGGATCGTCGTCGCACGCTTTGATACTCTCCCCGGCGCCCACGGAAGCATCGGCGAAGAACCGCCCGCCATGTGGACATTCAGTCCGCAGCGCAAGTCGCTTCATAACGCCAACCGTTGGGCCCAGCAACTCAGCGAACTGGAGCCTCTGGACGGCCCCGTCCCCGCCAGGCGGCTTGCTGCCGTCTCGGATAGGCCGTTCGACTTCGAGACCGATGCCGAGACAGCAGCACGTGCCTCTGCCAAAGAATCAGACAGCCTCCTCGAAATGCTCCGCTCGCGGCGTGGCCAACGCCTCGGCGTGGACGAAGACGGCGATGATGCTTTGGCTGTCTTGCTGAGCAATGTTCCTGCAGCGCACCCGCGGCCGGGCGAGGAAATCGAAGAGGCCGATCACAACGCCGGCTTGGACGTGGAGCCAGCGGCTCCCGCCGTCGACGAGCCTTCACGCAAAGACGGACGCCCATCGATGTTGTCGCGGCTGAGCCTGGCTCCGCGGCACTTTGAGCCACAGGACGACGACGGCGACGACTCACTAAGGCTCCACGACGGCGTCAGCACAGACACACGTGAAATAACGGTGGTAGCAAGCCCGCTTCGGCCTGTGACTTCCCTTGCCGGGCGCAAACCTGCGGGGCTTGACGAACTCCTGGGCGGCAGCGGCAGCGGGCAACCCCGGGCAGAGGGCGGTTCCGTTGCATCATCCGGCAACGAGGCCCCTCGGGACGAGACCCCGGCGGAGGACCATAGCGACCCCGTCGTGGGCAAGGAAGCTGATGCCCCCGCGGAACGCCAGCCCTCCCGCCCCAAACGGTCCAGTATCCCGAGCTGGGACGAGATTGTCTTTGGGGCACGTGGCGACTAGATGAGTAAGTCCTATT